>NZ_LQAQ01000001.1 GCF_001583495.1 Flammeovirga sp. SJP92
GAAAACTTCAGCGTATCACCTTTTGTCTTTTCAACAATCTGTTTCATAAAACCGATTGTATCAAAAGTGCTTCCGTTCTTATGCAGAATCGGATCACTTCTTTCAGGTGAAGGGAACAAGTAGTCATACTCGTTTCCTGACTGAATTCTTCGTTTTTTATCTGCTGTAACACCCAAACCGCCATTCAAGTATCTTACTTGATGTTGGCTCATAATTTCGTTGTCTCTATCTTAATTCTTAGGCAAGAACGCACCATTATTTTTGTCCGCAAACTTATTTCATCCTGTATCAACCATTTCATTGAACAAAAAATAATAGGCATTTTTCATCCTATTTTTACCATTTCATCCTATTTGTGTATTTTGGTCCAATTTTGTTCGTAATTCAATTAAAAACGCACTTTTATTTTAGTATATTTAAACATTTAAAGATCTTAATACCAACTAAATATGATTTCAAACAGAAGCATAATTGAGAACAACGAATTTATTAGAAAACTCAAAAAAAACATCCACTTTGACATCAAAGAAAAATTCCTTGAGGAATTCAAGAAAGGAACTGTACAGTTCCAGAAAAAACAAATCAGTGTTATGCTTAATGTAAATAGCAGAACTTTGAACTATCACTTTAAAAGACTGGGGTATGATTCGAAAAAGTTATTAACGAGAGCTGATATAGCTGATTTTCTGGAAGAAATGTATGGTATAAAGCTATTAGAGGAGGATTAAAAAAAAGCCATCACAAAGTGACGGCTTTTTGACAGCTACGTTTTAATACTAATTACTAAATTACTGCTTTCATCCTATTTCCTGCTCATGATTCAAACCCTCTTCTTCCCCTTCATATTCCTCTTCATCTGATTCCAGATGATTAAGCTCCATCAGGTCCGCTAATCTTTTCAACTGAATACCTTGAAGCATAGAAGCTACAACACCGGGATGCTGTGCATGTTTCTCTCCCAATGTGCTTTTAATAGCCTCCTGTACTTCTGCAATAGACTCTTTGTAGTCCTCGATAATGTCTTTATTAAGATTTTCCATGTCAATGAGTTTTAATTCTATTTTCTGATGGTAATAATACCTTTGAAATACTAATGTAGAGGGATTAAAAAGCTTCATGAAGTCATTTCATCCTGATTTGACCATTTGGTCGAAATTGTAGTTTTTCATTCGTTTGCTATAACCGTATTTTCATAGAAAGTATATTGTACTATTCGTATATCCATAGAAGAAACAACGTAGTTTAACCGTATTCATAGCGTAAAACAACTATAGAAACAACATTCCAGAATGTATTTACAGCGTAGTTGTAGCGTAAAAATAGCGTAAAACACACTGTATTCTATGATTATAGAACGTAGAATATTGTATTATTCTAACAAGACAATAGAAATACATTTGCGGTATTTCGTATTCCTACTGTAAATCTTTTAAGATTTTCGAATAAGAACCGATGAAAATCACCGGTTCTTAATAACTGAACGTTTTTCATGTATATTCTTGCTATGACTCTCTATTTTTATAAATATTCCAGATGAAAATTATCTTTTGCTACTTCTTTTTGAAGACTTTTTATACGCTTCACTGAATTTTCATAAGCATCTAATTCACTTTTAAGGTTTTTTTCTATTTCTTCCTTTGCATTATTAAAATCATTAGCTTTTAAATGCATTTCAAAATAATATTGTGGCTCACCAACAGGTATTTTTACAATAGATTTAGTCATAATTTTATAGTTTTTACAATTTAAACACTTTGAATTTCAATATTATTAGCTGTCATGAAGTTATTTATTGCTATAAATTCATGCATTTTTAATTTTATATTTTTTGATGTGAAAGACTGTTTGTTAAACTTTTTCATCATTAACTCATACAATAGTGCATCCTCTGTATTTCCTGCTTCATAAAATTCATTTTTTGAATCGTACTTACTATTTAAATATGTAAATAATAGACTTTGAATATTACGATAGCTTTCATTATCAAATGATAAATTATCCATAATAAATTCAGACGATGAAATTATCTACGCCACGTGGTGCGTGATTGAAGTAATACTTAAATTTTTCAATCTTTCCCTTCTTAACCTGACTCATTACATAATCATTGAATATCCTGAATGATTTATAATGTGCTGTCACCTCTTCCAGAGTCTCACAAAATTTTAAATTCTTTGATTTTTCTCGCTCCTCTGGAAGATCTTGTGAATAATATGTACCAACAGCATCGTTATCAGGTATATAATCCTTTGTTGATGAAGTATGCTTTATCCAAGCTTTGAATATTGATTTTTTAGGGTCTTTTGGCAATAAACCTTTATTGTTTACAACATTAGAAATGTCTTCCATTTTCTTTTGTTGTATTACAAATTCATTTACATCTACAGCTGGGTAATACATGATCCTATTATCTGCATATTTCACTTTTTTTTCCTCCATGAAGGATTTAATTTCAAATGAGGCCATATCTCCTGCAGGATCATTATCTAAAAAAAGTTGAACATCATTGAACAATAATACTATCCATTCTAAAAGTTCTTTTGTAATTGATGTTGTTGAATTTAGAATTAGGATGTTATTTTTTTCGACTAAAAGCTCCCTTTCGTTCAACTCATGCATAGCAATAAAATCAAACATTGATTCAAATATCATCAACTTCTTTGAAGTGGAAGTTGAGGGTATGAATGTTACACCTTTTTTATCAATTGTTGCCTTAAATCTGTACGATTGTGAAGCAGAGGATAGTTCAACTCCCCCATTATTGTTTTTCCAACCTACAGCATAAAAATCTCTCCCTGATGAATTCTTTTTTCCATTTTGTGTGTAATAAATAATTTCACAGTATAAAGCAACAATATGAGGGTTCAGCCCTCTTAATTTCAATTGTTTACAAACATCTTCTCGTTTACTAACATGTGATGTGTTAGTAACTTCTCGTGTTATGTTAGTTTCTCTTCTTGATTTCGCCCCACTGGTTTTTTTTAGATTCTCCATTTTTTCTTGGAGATCTTGAGACCCAGAAATATTATTTTGTTTAATTATCGCCTCTTGAACACTGCAATTATCAAGTATTTTTATGATTTCAATCAAATTACCACCGCATTTTGATGAATGACAATAAAAAATTCTATTCTCTTTGACGTAAAATGAGGGAGTCTTGTCAAGAGAAACAAGTGGAGAATGATATTCAACAACATTTTTGTTGACATATCCAGCCGGGAAAAATCCTTTTGAACTCAAATATTCAATAATCATTGGCTTTAATATTTTTTTCTCTCACAAAAAAATGTGAATAGTCAGAAACTTATTATTTGTTGATCTTAAATTAAAAAGCTGAAATAGAAAGCTTAAAAAAAAGCTTGAAAATGTCTTTTAAGTTTATAGCTATGCTATTGTGTGCTATAATTAGTCCGCATTTTACGGCTTTTTTGAAAAGAAAAGGGTGTTAAATACCAGCATAGTTTTAAACTATTTATTTTGTATTACATTATTTTAAAGAATATTTTTATATTGATAAAAACTCTTAGGTTTTCATTTTTCTGGTCTTTTTCAACTAAAATATATCCTGCTTTTACTAACCTTTCTTCCTGTCTTTTGATTCTATCCACATCGGATTTTCCTCTTTTTTGAAATTTAACATTTTCAAATTTTTCAAAATCTAAGTGATCATTTACAATTGTTTCACTTGCTAATTTTGTGAGTTTTTGACAAAAGAAAGTTGGGTGTAAATCTAACTTCAAGTAGCAATTGCCATTTTTAGAAATGGCACCTAGCTTTCTTTTTTCTGGTGATAAAAAAAAACTATTATAAAGGAGCATTGAAGCCATATTCTGTAGCAACGATACATGTTGAGACTTTAATGTTTCTTTATCTTCTTTCCGCCTTAAAATATCATTATAAACAGAAGTAGATTCTAAAATATTTTTCCTCAACTGATTGAAAGGTCCAGTTATACTTTCTTGTTTTTTATTTTTTGGGGGTTGAGTTTCATTTGTCATTTGTTTAGTTATCAAAAATTGAACACTGCAAACATTCAATATATTTTTGATTAAAAAAAGATTTTTATGAATTATTTTTTTGTAGTGTTGATATATTACATAAAACACACATTAACAATATATTAATAAAATGAAAATAGTGTTTTGTAGTGTTATACATGGAATTATAAAGCCAATTAAACACACAGGTTGCAGACGGTTGCAAAGCGGTTGCAGATGGTTGCAAAGCGGTTGCAGACGGTTGCACCTTGAATTATAATTAAGTGATAGATATAAGCAATTATCACTTAAATAAACGTTTTTTTTATATTTTATGGAATGTATTTTTTCTAATATGCCACATCAAATTCTCAATACTAATATGTATTATTTTAATATCAACTTTTAAATATTTCATCAATGAAAGACCTCGAAGAAAGGGTATATATTGAATATGTATCGAAAGAAATTAAGTCAATAAGAGAAAATGATGAAGCAAAAAATAAATTGCTCAAAGGCATTTCGATCTCTATGATAGCAGCCTCTTTTATTGGATTCGCACTTTTCATTTCAAGCATCGACAATAAATCAATGATTGCAGACAATTTATTTAGTCAATATCAAAGATCTGACGCTAATGAAAACGATGAAGGGTCAATTGACTCTATTCTATCAAAAACACAACAGATGATACAACAGGAAGACTATGTACAAGCAATCAAACAACTTGAACATATACCTGATTCAGACCATAAAGACTGGTACTTACTAAATGCTTATTTAGGTATTGACGATTTTAACAACATGGAATTTTACTTCCATAAAATCAACACAGACCAGTATCATTTGTACAACCTTGAATTAGACTTGATGTTTACTGTCCATTTATACATATATAAGTTCAAAAGAAGTATTTTATATGCATTGATATAAAGTAATGTATGCAGGCAAAAAAAAGGGCTAGTGTATTACACTAGCCCTTTTATATTTTATGCTATATACTTTACTTATATCTATCTTTTAGCTCTTCTACCGATTCAACACCAACTTGAGTGTATATATTTCTAGTCGCATGTGTTTTGTTTGAACCGGCTTTAACAACCCCATTCCGTTCTATTTTAGAAAAAGGTTTTCCATCTAATATTTGCATCACAAAATCTACATCTTCACCTTTAAAATCCTGAGACACTTTTTCGCGTAAATCGTTAGCATTATACTTATTTACTAATTCCCCCCTGACTTTTTTTATAATTAAGATTAATGATATAATACAAATAGTGAAAATGGTGTATATTTTCAAATAGAACACCCAGCTTTTAGGTATATCATTTTCAAAATCTGAATCATGATTTATCAATCGAATACTTCCAATATCAAAATCATCATCAAATTTTTTATGATCCATCTTTGCATTAACAAAAGCCTCAACAGAAGAATAGCCCTCTTTTCTATATTCTAAGAAATTACTAAATATTTTATCTGATATAGGTTTAGAATTTATATTATCAATTATAATATTTTCAACCTTTGACTGGCTTAAAAAATTAATTACACTAACATCATTACAATTTTCAACTATAACAGTATTTTTATCTAAATACTTTAAGTCCTGTATTTCAAAACGGTATTCCATATTATTATTTTTCAAGAATATGGAACTATTACCAGAGCACTTGAATCTCAAAAATCCTTTTTCGATCAGTCTATTATTATTATCTAAATTTTTATAGACAGATAATGTATGTGCTACATTAATTATATTCTTATTATAGTCATACATTCTGTAACACAACAACTCCACTGGCTCAAATCTAACTTGATCATGCGAACTAACAATAATAGTATTAATATTATCTATATCTATACTATTACGAAACAACCTATCTTCTATAAGATCAATTACATTGTCATTTTCCTGCTTTAAAGATTCTCTAATCAAATAATAATCATCCTCCATTTCTGTCTCTTTATAACTTGTTATAGCTACCTCTCCCCCTTGTTGCACAAGAATAAAAAATATTCTATTTCCATGTTTATAATAAGAGCATAACAGGGTATTATCATTGAATTTGTTACTGACAAACCTTTCAAAGTCATTGTGAGAGATATTAGTTATGTTGTAAAACTTATAGTAGCTATTAAACTTCTTCAGGTTATTAATACTTTCTAGGTACCTGGTGTCATTTAATTTATTACCATCATAAATTTGAAAAATTTTAGAAAATTCAATAATCGATAAAAATTTCAATTTCAAATCATTGTCACAGTTCTTTTCATCATGAAATACAAGTGATGTATAAAATGAGATAATATCGTTAAAATATTCTCTTTCTATATTATTGTAAATATCATTAGACTTACCATTGATTATGTGCTTTTTAAATGCTTTAAATGAGGTCCAGTAAGCTTCTTCAGTATTATATGACTTAGCTAATATTACTGATGTTTTAAAATTTTCTTCAATCGCATATGGTTTATACCTATTTCTTAATATAGTATTATTTTTTTCAATAGTCCTTAGTAGAGAGGACTTATCATCTGAGATTAATAAATAACGCCTAAGTATATCATTATGTAAAATTAAAAAAGCGTTTGTTTGAACTTCATACATTGATTTTTTACAATATAATTTAGCGGAATCAAGAGCTGATGTGTTTCCATTTACTTCATGTTGTAATAAATATGACCTCGAAATTCTATATAGAATTTCTTTTTCTTCATACAACGATAATTCACCTCTATTGATACCGTTGTATTCTTTCAAGTTTGAGATATAAATATTTAGATCATCTAATGACTTTAAATCATTATTTGCTATAGCTTTATAATATAAATAATCGTAATACTTTACCTTTCTTTTGTTCTTTGCAAGGGTATGTAATTTTTCAATTACTGATGGTACCAAACTCTTATCAACAACTGCATCATATATCATTTTAAGGTAATAGTAATTCAAGTCACGATTGAGATTCTTATCCATCAAAAGCTTTGCTGATTTATATTCTTTTCTTGAAATCGCATCTGAAACTAATACAGTTATAGCATTAGATTTGTTGAGATTGTTATATGATGAATATTCTAATGACTTAAAAGCATAATGTCTTGTGGAGTCAGCATCTCCAAATCTATTGTGATATAACGATAACTTGTATAATATACTATTATACAATCTCTTATCTTTTTCCTTTGATGTGTTATGCAATGCTTTCAAGTAATAAAGATACCCTTCATCTGGTAAAAGCTTAATATTTGAATAGATAAAACCTAAATAAAAATTAGCCTCTCCTATTTCGCTTTTATTTGTACATTTCTTGAAATAATAAATTGCACTTTCTAAATTCATGTTCTCATAATGATCTTTTGCTAATGACAGATACTTTTCTGTGTCAACATTAGCGGTGGTATTATGAACTAGGATAGTGCATAGCAACATTATCAAAACGTTTTTCATAGCATTCGTTAGTTTAGTAGAATGAAGATATGTCTTTGGCTCGATTTTTTCTGCTGTACACTTTCGAATCTAATTTTATAACTAACTTCACAATAAAAATGAAATTCCTATTAACATCTTTGTGCTTTGTCACAATTCTTTTTATTTCTTCAATCTTCACTTCATGCACAACTGAAAAAGAAGTAGAACCTCAGATTGAAAAACAAATGCAAATAGACTCGTACATTGACAATTGTTGTCCTGACCCTCATGATGAAGATGCAGGTATTGTACGATCAATGACTGCAGATCCTGTTAAGAAAAAGGATTCAGAAGCAGAGGGCAAATCTTCCAATTAAGATTTAACGACATTCTTACAATAGCTCATTTATTAATTTTTTTTTGGTAAAAAACATAAGGTTAATACCAAAGTTAATAAATGAGCTTTTCCTTTAATAATTATTTTTCACTTTTAATCTGAAATCCTACATACCTTTTATTTTCTGAACCTTCAAATCCCCCTCCCTCTTTAGCTAGTTTTCTAGCTTTTTTTGTCTGAGGAGGATTGATAGAAAATTTAGAGGTTAGTAATTGTTGACTAGCCTTTGGATTATCTTTGAGATAATTGCTTGCCAACAAAATTCTCTGATCAGCTGGAAGATCCTTAAAAGGGTTTGAAACTTCTTTACCAATAATTCTATCAATATCCTTGTCAACAATCTTTGTTTTTTCCTTGTAGATCCTTGTTTCTCCTTGTTCAAGGCCGTTATATTGATCTTTGTTAGATGATAAAGTCAACATACTAAGCGTTAACAACACGAGTGAAAAAGCTTTGAATTTTTCACTTTTAGCATTCGAAACAGCTTGTCTTTCTTTAACAAGAATTTCTTCTTTTTCTTTATCCTTTGTAATAGATTCAATATTATCCATTAACTGCCTTCTCAATTCTATTTTTGACCACTTTGTAGAAGTACCAAGACCTGATAGAGCTGTTCTGTTTTCATTAAGCTGATTTATATATTTGTCAAGCATTGTCCTGTCTACTGTTTTAGATTCTATTAATTCATCCATTGTAGAGAATTCCATAAAGATCAGGAATCCACTCAGTATTATTCCAGCAGCAAACACTCCCGTTACTCTTTTTTTATTCATTAGGGAACAAATGCCACTTTTTAAATAAAAATGTGCAGAAGATGACAATATCAAAGCAGAGGGAATTGATAGAAAGGGTGTTTCAAACTGATCCATCAAGTAGTGATTGGATATATAAGAGCTAAATAAAACAGATAGAAATAAAATAGCGAAATCGAATATTTTAGAGATTTTCATTTTTAATACAACGGTTAAATTATGCTACTGAACTGGTTTTTGGATAGTTAAACGCTTCTTTTTTAGCGAATTTTTCGTGCAGAGGACGTTGTTTTCCTTTAAAATCATCATGCACTCTTGATTTAATATTAGACTGCAACACCTCCAATACACTTGGTCGTAATGATTTTTCCGTTAATTTTGTTTTCATAACTACATTTTAGTTTGTGAAGGTCCTTAAAACTTGGCGGTGGAAAGGGCCTTCTTTTTTACAATAAATCTACTGACCTTCAGCAGACTTGAAATTCTGTTTATCTAAAAGCTCCATAAACAGCTCACTTTTGAACTTCTCAGAAACTTCTTGAACCTCTGGTATCAATACCAGTTGATCGTTGTCGAGATTGTAGATCCCAACTTTATTTTTTTCATTAGGATATAACATCTCCTTGATCTTATCCTTTGCGAAAGGAATTAATTTCTCTGGAACAGCGAAGAAAAAGTAATTTGTCCATCCAATATATGAGGTGAACTTAGTGTCATTGATTAGATCACTTTTTGACACCTTGATTTCAAATGCGACTGTAAACCTATCAAGTGTTGCAGAGTAATATGGTTTTACTAATGAGACTGCATCTATATCATTAGCTTTGGGTTTTGGTTTACCGTAGCGATTTTTATCATTTTTATAATTTCTTATTCTCACATTTCTGTAACAATATTGTTGTGGGGGAGTAGACATTTTTTCTATGAATGGGTACGCATGATTTGATAGATCATTGTACCATAACCCAGTTAAGATTTGTTGGAAAGCAATCGTTTCAGTCCATTTTTTATGCTCTTCTTTATTGAGTTCTTCTTTTTTGGGTTTTGTTTCTTTTAATTCATTCTTTTTTTGTTCCTCCTTAATCTTCTCATTTGTGATTGTATAAGCTTTATGAATTGACATTTCATTATTCACCATTTGATCAACAATCTCTGGATCTCCTTCTTTCTTGACCTTTTTATACTTTTGATAATTGGTGCCTGATAATCCCGAAATTTCCGCGATTTTTTCTCTAGTCCTTTTTCCTTCACCTTTCTTATTACCTCCTGATTTTTGATTTTCCTTTGCCTGTTCAGCAAATTCGCTAGCTAATTGTTCGGCAATATTAAATTTTTCAGCATCAGACAAGTTACGTCTACCTAGTTGATTCTTCAGCATCCATATTTTCACCTCATCAAGTGATGAAAACACCAAACGATTTATTGGTAATTCTTTTTGTTGGGTGGCATCGTATCTATGATGACCATCTACTAAAATATTTTTTCCATATCCAACAACATCAGTTATATATAATGGATCTCTAACTCCGTCTTCTTGTATAGATTTTATAAAATACTCAGCTTCCTTTTCTTGTTGTTTTCTAATATATTTTTTTAATTCATCAAGAACAGTAATATCAGATTTATTAATGTATTCTATCTTACTTGCATCTTGAGCTAGTTCATTTTCTTTTGCAGTATTAAGCAAGTCTAATGAACTACTTTTATCTCTTTTTTTTCTTCCTGAAAGTAAATTAGTTTTACCACTCATATTAAATAATTTTAGGTGATTATTTTATCAGCCCTAACCTTGTGACAAATTTGTCACAAGGTCTTTTAACGAAAATCATCAACACCTTATTAGTTAGCCCTAACCTTGTGACAAATTTGTCACAAGGTCATTCTGATATAAATTAAGAATGTATTTATACATCAGTTATGAATTTTTCTAAATATTCGCTTTTGTAATAAACTCTTTCACGAACTTTCGAAACTCCTTTATATCTGATTTTGTATCAAGAGTATCTGTACGAGTATATTCAACAGAATTAGATATTGAACTACTCAATATTTCCATCGCATCAAATTCAATTTCTTGTAGCATCTTAAACTCGTGAGTAACCCTATTTACCATAGTCGCAACTGCAAAAGCTCTTGTGACTGGTTTACCTTGTTTCGCTCTACTTTCATTTGTCTCTTCTAATAACCTATCGATGAATTCAGTTCCCTCGATCCCCATTCGTGATAATTGAAAAGGTACAATAGCGAAATCTGAAGACGATATGATTTCAGATATAAATGAAAAACTATCAAAATTGCCTGGGCTGTCAATAATAATTATTTCATACTTGTATTTAAACTGATCTACATCTGTACGAATCATTGAATCTTTCGAAACAAATCTTTTTGTATGATCAAACGCGATGCAGTCAACCGGGATATTCTCTACATCTGATTGTTGATAAGGCTTATATATTGACTTTTGCACATCTGTATCGTACACTAATATTTTTTTGCTAGTCATGTCATATAATACCCTTGCAAGATGAGAAGCAATAGTAGATTTTCCCGATCCTCCTTTAGTATTTGTAACAGCAATTACAATGCAGTTTTGGAGTAAGTAATCTATAGTAACACTTAAAGCTTTTGCTACGAGTCCTAATAAATCAATAGTTGAACTTTTTCCTGATTCAATTCTTTGGATACTACCTATTGAAACACCTGCTTTTTCTGCTAGTTCAATTTGTGTCAGCCCAATATTTTTTCTTAAGTTTTGTACTCTATTTGCTATTATTAAATTATTATCCATAACTTCACATACATATTATTATGATTATTTAAGCAAATATATACACCTAAAATCAATATTCATAGATATTATAAATATTATTTTGTGTTAATAATGATTTTTTTTGTAAAAAAAATATCACACACAACATAATATGTATTGAAAGTGGATACAAAATAATTAGATATATTTGTTTCATAGTTACTTCGAAAAGGAAGTACTTCTTACCTAAAAGCTCATACTTATATGAGGAAAATGTAAGAAAATATTTGCAAAGGCTGTGGTAGCCTTAAAAAAAATGAGGGGCTGTGGTGGCCCTGAAAAGGAGATTATTAAGTAGTCTCCTTTTTTTTATGCCTTTTTTTTTTGTAATATAGCGCAGCGAATATTTTTAAAACAGGACTCTAACCAAGTTCTTAATTACATTTTACTCTAATTGAAATGAGCACACAAGCACCTCATATCGTAAATCCGTACACGAGATTTTACAATTCATTCCTACAAGATGAAAGTCTTCATGCTGAAGAATTAGGCATACTTTGCTATCTAAGTTCCAAAGGTCCCAGCTGGACTATTTCAGTTGCAGAAGTGAGAAAACGATTCAACCTCGGAAAACACAAAGCCCAGCGAGTGATGCAATCGCTTTGCGAAAAGTCATACATTTTCCTAAAAACTATAATCGATAAAGAAACGGGAATGTTCGAAGGGAAAAGGTATGTCTTTTCACCATCAAAGAAACGAGTTTTACCAAAATCCTCTCGGAAAAAAATTTCAACAACCGATCATCAGGAAAATAAACAACCGGAAATACCGACAGCCGGAAAACCTGACCATATATTAAACAATGAAACAGAAGTAAATAATGAAACTATAAAAAGTAAAGAAACTATTTATAGGGAAAAAAATAATAATTCTGATTGGTTTAATGATTTAAAATCAATCATTGACTACGCACAAAGTGTAGTCAATGAAGGAAAATTTATTGATCCTGAAAAGGTGAAAAAACTTCTTCTTGAAAATGAAAAGAAAGGTTATAAGGGTTTATCTAAGTGCTTTATAGATAAAGGTTTAAAAGATCATATTGATACTTGGGTAAAGCAAAAATCCAAAGCTCCAAAGAGATTCACAGAATTGCCCCCACAAGACTATAAATATTGCGAAAAAGTACTGATTGAACGACTAAAAACAAATGAAAAAGGAGCCAAAAGTTACATAAGTAGCTATGAACGAATGACATTTAGAGAAAATATTATTAGAAATCCACAAACATTTCACGAATTTGTAGAGCAACAATACCAAAAAATCAAAGATTATATCAAATAATCCAATGCAACTACAGCTTTTTGATAAAAACTACAATTTTACATTCCTTCAGGAACAACTTAAAAAGTTGATTGATAAGGGTATGGAAGAGGGTAGAAGTGAAAATGTAAAAAAGCTTTACCAGTCGGCTAATCTTCGAGTAAAGAATTACTGTAAATCATCTTCAGAAAAAAAAGATGATGTGAGGTTTCGATTTGCAATGACGATAAAAAAGCATTTCAAAAATAAAAATCTCACATCAAAGGAAATTTATAGAATGTCAGTAGAAGAGGTTTTTTTACGAAAAAAATGATGTGTTACATTCTCTTCACTCTACATCTATAAGAGATGTTGAACAGCATTAAAATATAGTTTCACTTTTCCTCTTCCTTCATCATTGATCTGATATTCAATTGGAAAAGAATTCTTACTATATTGAACAGAAATATTTTCAATACTCTCATTATATATGTTTGCAAAATCAGTAAGACTAATAATTGAACATCCAATATCTCTTACAGGAACACCTTTGCCTGATTTAACTTTCAGTACATCTTTTTCAACAATAGATTCAATCTTTTGACCATTTCGTAGATTAATAATAATTTTAGAATTTGGTTTAAATAAATGTCTTTGGTTGAATGCTGACAATGTTAAATATGGTTGTTTGCTTACTATTCTAAATCCAAACGAGAGGTCATTACTTTCATTGGACCAGCTATTAATAAAAGTTTCATTACCAGAAAACTTGGCACTATCAGAAGTAAAAGTTATTCTTTTAGACATTTTCTGTAAAGGAGTTAAATGAGCTTCTTTTTGTTCTAACTCCTTAGAATATTTGTTTCTTTTGTAACGTTTATAGATCATAACAATAAAGAATACAGCAAAAAAACCAATAATGATAACCATAACTAATTCAATTAAATAACTTTTGTAATACTAAAATAATTTTTATCGTAAGTTTCCTCCATCATTCACAACATTATATTTCTATGCCTAAAGAAATATTTATAGCTGTTGAATTAATATTATCTATCTTCAATTCAGAGGTTATAACATCCATATTTTGAGTTTCAAAACCAACCCCAACAAGACATTTCAAATGGTCATTCAATTTAACTCTTGTTCCAATTTTAGAACCAAAGATAATTCCAACATCATTCATCTGATGCTTAGCATCAAAAGAATACCCTACATTAAACTGCCAAAAGTTATTCAAAAAATACCAACGAAAATCCGCTTGAATAGGTATTAGTATACCATCTAATTCAGAGTAAATTCGTGTACCAAAATTGACACCGACTGAATATGTATCTTGAAATTTAATACCATTATACATATCAGCAGAAAAAGACGATTCTCCATTATAACCTACTCCAAAATTATAACCAACTGATAGTGCTCCATTATATTCCTGAGCTTTAGTTTCTGTAAAACTGAAAAATAAAAAAAATAAGATTGCAGATAGAAGTTTATACATAATTGCTTTTAGTAAAAAATGAGACTCAAATATCATAGAATTTAAGTTACTCATCAAACCAAAATATAATTTTCTACCATTTACATAAACATTTTTTCAAAAAAAGTCTGTGTATACAATGAATATTGTAGTATATTTAATGTCTCATAATTCCGTTTCATTAATCTATTTATTATATTTACATCGTTGATATATAGCACTTTGTTATTTTTTAAAACAAACTATTTTTTATGGAAAAATTCGATCTATCAAACTGCAAAATTGATCAATTGATCATTCATAGAGTTGGGAATAAAACTCAGGAAGAACCTCTTATAACGTCTGATTTAGAAATAGACATAGAACAATTTTCTACTCTTGATAAGGGGATTCAAAGCTTCTTCCTTAAAAAGTTTAAGCCTGGTGCATTCTATCATTTTGACAAACCGGAAAATGAAGACGAAAATGAAATGATTGAAGTTTGCACAGCCATTTTTGATTCTTATGATCAGTTTGTGATAAGGACAAAGAGAATAGCAGAACTACTATTTCAAGCTTCTACTCATCCAAAAATTAAAGGAGGGGATCTATTCATTGCTAAACTCAGAGATTTAGTTATCGATGGAGATGTGGTTGATGCAATTGGAATTTTTAAGACGGAACATAAAGACCAGTTTATTCAAGTTACTGACGAACAAAATGCTCATGGAGGTTTTGATATTTATCAACTGTCAGGTGTGGAGCTTTCAAAGCTTGATAAAGGGGCATTGATCATTAATGCTGAAAAGGAGAAAGGATTTAAGATCATGCTAAAAGATATTCCAGTCTCAGGAGTTGAAGCATTGTATTTTAAAGAATCATTCCTTCAGTTGAAGGACCGCCCAGATGTTTACTACCAAACCTCAAGTTTGATGAACCTTACAAATGACTTTGTAATGAATGTGTTTAGTGAACAACATGGGGTGGAGTTTCCGGCACAAGTAGACCTTCTCAATAGATCCCTTAAGTACTTCAAAGATGAAGATTATTTTAATGTAGTTGAGTTTGAAAATAATGTATTGGAAGAGCCTGTAATAATCGAAGCATTCCAAGATCATAGAGAAGCGTATCAAGAGGAAGGAAAAGGACATTTCTATGATGAATTTACCATTTCAGATGAAGCTGTGAAAAAGCAAAAAGGGATCTTCAAAAGGGTGATTGAATTGGATAGGAAAATTTCACTCAATATAAATGGAAATGAGCAGAACCTAGAAAAAGGTTTTGATGGTGAGAAAAACATGAACTATGTGACTATTTTCTACAATGAGGAATTACAGAAATAATGATAGAAATATTAGAATTTATCTTCACTGATTTTTTCCATTTTTTGGGTACAATAATGATAATATCAGTGATAGGTCATTGGACAACTGAAGTATTTAAAAGTATTACAATCAAATATTACAGAAGAGAAAAATGAAAAAGGAAAAATATGTGATTGTTACTGCTGCTGATGTGATTTTATTGAGCAAAAAAGTAAATAAGAAAATAGATGAAAATTATAAACCAATTGGGGGGATATTAATAACCCCAGTTGGACATGTTTTTCATCAAGCAATGCTCCTAAGTACATAAACGAAAAAATAAAGAATGATTAGAAGAAAGTTTAAACCCAACAAAAAGAAAAATTCTGTAAAGTATAATTTGTTAAATGCTAAACTTGGATTGAAATATTCTAACAGAATTAAGAAAGGTCAAACTAATGGATTTTGGAAATATCAGCGAATAGAATATTTCCTAGATGAGTTGATACCCGGTACTGAAGTGAATCAATATGACACAATAGAAACCGAACTTTTTAATAAAATCAATACAAGTGAAATATTTTACGATACTGATTTAGTTGAAAAACATAAATACAAGAATAGATATATTAGAACTGAAATAGATGGTTCCATAATAGAGTATATTTTTACGATAGATCATGATTCATTATTTATCACTTATATCATAAAGAAGGGGAAAAATGAAGTATTTGGGACAATTGGAACAGATTATAATTTAGTGCCAAGAGAAAGTTCAGAATACACCCAATTGAATAAGAAAGTCTTTCCTTATAAGAATGTGATAGATTTAATGGATTTCACTTTAAAGTATCTTTATTACTTAGAACATCATCAAAAAAACGTAGTAACAAACAATAAGTATCTCACCTCAAAGAGTCACAAACAAGTATCAAATAAGAACAATGAAAAGGGGGTATTAATGAACTATCACAAGGTCAACAATACTATTGCTTCAGTTGTTTCTTATTCAGAAGTTACTGGTCATTATCGAACTCAACGATATGGAAGAGGAAATTCCAAAACCAAGACGATTTTTATCCCTTCACACAAACGTAAGGAGCATGTGAGGAAATATGAAGCATTTGATGAGAAAGAGTTAGTCAACCCTTAATTTTAAGAAATGAGACAAATATCAGAAGTAATAAAAGAGGTTAGGAAAAAAGAAGGTGTATCAGCAAAAGTTATTGCTGAAAAATTGAATCTCGAAAGACCAAATTATTATAGATTTGAAAAGAAATTTGATAAACTTCAATTTGAATTATTTCACTTGATAGAAACACTGGGAATAAGTTTAAAAGATTTTTTCACTCTTTTGGTTGGAGAGAATCTTGAAAAAGAAAATGATTTAAAGCTAAATACAAAAAGCGACTCTCATATTGATTACCCCAAATTAATATACAAACTATCAAAATTTGGTAAAGTAGAAGTATGTAAAGATGGAGGGGAAATATTCACCCTATTGATGACTGGTAAAAATCTAGCAAATAATAGTGTTTTAATGGGTATAACATGTGTAGTTGTAGATATGGTATCTAAAAAATATCCAACTATTGACATTATGAAAAATGATGATAATTTTCAACTAATGGTATTAAGGAAATAAACAATGTATTTACTAGAAGGTGGAGAAGAGCTTACAGCTGACGATATTATAGAAAGATCCCCAGCGACATTTTTTATGAGGATGGGAGCCGATATACCGGAATGGAAAATTTATTCAGATGATATACTGGTCATTGACAAAGGTGGTCAAGATGATATTAAAGTAGGGGAGCTGTTCGTCACTTTTTTAAATAAAGAGTTTAGAGTATTTATGAAGTCTGAAGATGGCTATTATTTTAAACCTAATCATTCCTCAAAGCAAAAGCTTAAAGTATGGGGAAAGGTAACTCATACCATAAGAAAATTTTGATAAAGGAATAAATAGAAAACTAAATGTCACTTAGAGAATATTGTAAAAAGAACAACTTACATAAAGGCTATGATATAGTACTTTCAAAGCTAAGAGAAAATGAAAATGAAAGGATTATGAAAGACTCTCTGTCATGGTCAAAAATTGGTAGAGTTACCTCTTCATTTTATGAGGTGACAAAGAAAAAATCATATAGTATTGAGGATACTATAGAAGCTATTGTACAGTTAGGAATACCATTCTCAGAATTACAAAACCCAAAGTGGTATAAGTTCTGGGTGGATAAGGATATTTTTAAAGTAAAGGAAGCAATTAGAATACTTTCAAAGTAAAATTTATATGAATTTTAGAAAGTGTTACATATAGATAAAAAACAATAACTCTAAAAGTATCTTTTTGCTTATCTAATGAATATTTTTTATGGTTTTTTAATTTTAATGTCAAAAACAATAAAAGCTTATTATCCTTTAAAAACAACATTTTATTACTCAAATGCATATTGAAAATCAAACATATTGATTGGATGTTTACTTCAATAATCTGTCTATGCGAATGATAGAATATATATTAATAATAAAAAAGCATCCCATTACTAGGATGCTTTTGTGTGGACAGTTTCTTTTAAACCAAACTTTTTTTCTTTTTCAAAGAATCTTTTTTCGATTCATTTAATTCCAAAATGAATTTTTCGGTTGCACTTATAATATTCATTATAGTATGGAACTTTGGCTTAGTCTTACCGGAAAGAGTTTTATACAAGCTATTACGGTTAAGACCTGTCTCAATAGATATTTTTGCTACTCCAATGTATTTGATTACATTATTCAAAGCTATGATAATATCATCTGGATTGTTTGTGTTTTTTACAAACTGAAAATACTCATAGGCTTCCATTACATCTTCAAAATAATTTGATGTTTCGTAAGCTCTTATTTCTGTATGTTCCATTGTTTTTCAAATAATATTAATGCAACCATCTTTCGATGATTGCATTAAAATTTAACTGTTTTTTTTTCGCTCAGCAATTATTGCTTTTCGTAGCTTTATTGCTTTACTAATATCGGCACTTTGTGTTCCTTTAGTGCCTCCGCCTAGAAGGAGTATAACATTTTTACGATCATTTATGAAATAGACTCTGTATCCTTTTTGGAAATCTATTTTTATTTCATGAATACCTTCTCTTAGACATTTGGTATTGCCTAAATTGCCAGTTATAACTCTATCCAAATACATTTGGATTGTGAAGAACGCTTCTTTGTTCTTCAGTTTAACTTTTAAGAGCCACTTATTAAAAGAAGTGGACTCATTTATAGTTATCATTATATTAGAAAAGTTATAGTGCATTGAAACGGCTAAAAATGCACGAGTAAACTGGAATTTATATCTAAAGTAAATGTAGCCTATAAGCTACACTTAAGCAAATTATTTAGAATATATTTTCGCTTGCAGGCTACTCTATTTTCTTATTTTGGTCATTGGATTTATATAACATGCTATATGATAAATAGTACCTTAACGAGCAGATTGAGTTCAGAAAAAAATCCCCCATAGGTCATATAATATGAGTCCTATTAGGGATTTTTTTTACTCAGAAGGAAGTAAAAACCACTTGCTACTACTTAGTATCATTATCAACAATGTATTTACCCAGTGCTTCGGTGACAGCTTCGGATAAGGTAATTCCTTTTTTCTTAGCAATTTGAAACATATCTGAGTGAATTTCTTGTTTTACTATGGCTCCAATATTTCTATACCCATCTTTATTTAATTTACGAGAAGGGGCATTTTTTAGAAATGAAATATCTAATTTTCTAGTGTAAGCCAATAGATAAAAATTCTTATTTTTCGTTCTAAAATCATTTAAGTACTCATACTTTTTGGCCACCTTCATTATTTCATCATCTGTGAATTTCTTCTTTCTACGTTTAGTCTTTTTCAAGAATGAAATATCTATACCTCTATTAAATGAAATATTGAAAAGAGTAGGTTGTTCTCTTCTGAAGTCCTTTAGATATTCGTATTTTTTTGCTACCTGAAGTACATCTTCATCTGTATATTTTTTTCTTACACCCATTTTTATTTCAAGTTTGGTATTGGTGGGTTTTCTTCAAGATCTAATTTTTCTCCATATTGGAGCAAATCAAGATTATTGAGATGATCAATCAATATTTGGAATAAACGCTTTTTAAAATTAATAGAGTTTTGATCACATTGTACATGGAATAGATCATTATTGAACCAATTGAAACGTGTTTCCTCATTATATGCTATAGCCCTGCTACCTTTGTTGATAGTATATCTCATTCTGATCAAAGGCTCTTCTATTGTGTTAAGTTTATCACCTTCGTTTACACTTTCAATCATCCATCTAAAGCTCGAATTGTCAAACTTTAATTCTGCTTTGTACTTATGAGTATTACTATGGTCTTGGAAGTGAAAAATAGTATGTTCTTCATTCTTATCTGTTGAAATCAAAACCGTATCAAAATAGTGCTTTCCAGTTTCACCAGTCAAACTTAATTCTCCTATTCCTTTTACTCCAATTAGTGAAATTCTAGTTATTATTTCCATAATCTTTAAACATTTTGTGGTAAGAATATTATTTGCAAATGTATTTTTGAAGTGTGTAGTGTATGTGCATACTTCAAAAATTATAAATCTTTGGCTTGTTTTAATAATAACTTAAAGTCTGCTATCCTATTTTCATAATAATCTATAAGCTCATTTTTAGCTTCCTCATAAGTGTCAAATGATTGGTAATTGGACGGATCAATTAAACCTGCATTCATATCACTTAATTTATTAATTGTGCAATCTTCAAAATTAATTAAATATTCTTTTAGATCTATACTACCTATGATTAGTCTATCTCTTCTAGCTTTGCCCATGATTTATTCGTATAAAATTATTTCAATATATGGATTACTACAATTCAGATATTTTACCTAAAATTGCTGTAAAGCCCCGTTCTGAATCTTGACCTTCTAAAGTGTAGTTTTGTTTGTCTGAATCATCTAAATAAACATCTTTAAAGCATTCATTTAAGTATTCTGTAAATTTATCAGGAATAAGCCAGAATGATTGATTAGTGTGCTGTTGTAATGTGCCGTCACAATGTCTAAGTAAAACATTGTCACTGCCAAAATCACCAGCTTCAAGTCTAACTTGTGCAACTCTACCTACTCGTTTATCAAAGTTTGCCCCTCCCTGCTGAAGTCCTGTAATTACATATTTGTTCTTATATTCATTAGTCCAATTATGTATCATTTTACCGAAATATTCTTTATTTTCTTTCAAGGTCATTTTTCATCAATGTTTAAGCTAAAATTCTACTACTTTCCAATCGTTAAATTGAAGTGACATATTTATTGAGATATGTTAGTTGTTCAACATACGTACATATTCAACTATCTCTTTCCCACTTCCAAAGTAATCCGGTTCGTTGGGTTTCCTTTTACTATCTAGGTATTCGTAAACGCCATTAAGTAAACTTTCTTTGTCTTGTTCAATTATGTTTGCTCCATCAAATAAAGCTTCTGAGGCTTGCGACAATAAGTTAATACACTCAAGCCTCACTATTTCTCGTTTTTGCTTTTTAGTTAGTTTTTTTGTCATCGATCAAATATTTAATTTAAGCTCATAAAATTTTGAATTATGATTGATCAAGCGTTGATATTATCATTTGATATTTATCACCATATTTACCATGAAAAACATGTTTAAATATTCTAACATCATCATCATCAATATTAACACTATCTAATGTCTTTTTTTCTGCAACATCTTTATCAATATATTCTACTGCTTTGTCTCTATCTGTAAATGATTTATAAGTTGCATCTAATTCAAATATAAATGAATCATCATTCTTATAACGCCACTGTTTTACTATGTATATCATACATTTTTGTTTTAAAAGTTGATTTCATGACTTTCATGTTCAACTCGTTATGTTTAAGCTAAAATTCTACTTTCCAAATCGATAATTTTTGATTTTATTATCTGGTTATGCTCTTCAATATCAATTCTTTCTAGCCATATATCTCTACAACTTTTTGCATGAGAAACGGCATCTTCTTTAGTATAAACACCAGCTTTGTAGATTGATTCAGTATATCCACCAAAATTAGGTCTATAATAACCACCTTTTCTTATGTAGCAATATTTGATATGTTCATTGTTAAGTATTTCTTGTAAAGCTTTAATTCTTTTTCTTTCAGCGAGAATTTCGTTAATCTCCCATAATTTTTTTTCAGAACCTTCAAAATCTAACAAATCAGCACTCTTACATCTAACAATTGGAATATTTAAGTAGGTCAATTCTTCACCAGTGTTTTTAATAATCATGCTTTCATACTCTACTTCTTTTAATAAGGAAGATTTCGCTTCATTTCTTGTGTCAGCATAACAAATGAAGTCACCAAACAAGTAACCTTCATCTATTTTTTCTAAATCAATTTTGTACGCTTTTTTAACTATTTCGTTGTTCATGATTTTCAATAATTACCTTCAGGTCTAAATTAAAACTCTTTGCTATATCATTTAGTCTTTGAACAGGTATACCGTTCAGCTCCCATCTTGATATTTCTTTTTGAGACTTACCTATTTTAGTGGCAAACTCTTCTTGTGTAAGTTTTAGAGAGGTTCGTATGTCTCTTAAAACTTTTCCCGTATCGATCATAACACAATATACTACATAATATGTAGTACTACAAATATTGTAGTATATAGAAAGAAAAAAAAGAGGTTTCCCCTCTTATCTAATTAACATATAGCATGTTATATTAAAACAAAAACCTAGACTAAATATCTAGTATTTTTTTATTAAAATTATTTTTAGTTGTCATTTTTGATAACTTTTTCATATATTTGTGTATGATAATTCAAAAGTTAGATTTCATAAAAGAATATAGTAAGAAAAATAATCTTGCTAAAAATGGATTAATGTATTGGTATACAATATCAAAATCAAAAAACTGGAAAAGTGTTGCTGACTTAAAAGCAGATTTCCCTAAAGTGGATAAAAAAAATGATCTATACATATTTAATATAAAAGGTAACACTTATAGATTAATAACTAAGATAGATTTTGATAAAAAAATAATTGAGATAAGATTCATTGGCACTCATTCTGAGTATGATAAATTAAATCTTAATCAGAAAAAGACAAGGAATAATTTAAATATGTTTAAGGTAAAAAATAAATAACACAACTGACTAACTAATTAACTATCAGTAAACAAATTATAACTTAAGACAGTAAGAAAATTAAAATGAAAGATCAACAACATTTTGAGTACAAAAAAATAACCAATGACCAAGATTATCAATATTATTCTCATGTTTTCTCATTATTAATGGATAATGAGAATAGAAATAATGATGATGATAATAAATTTGATGTGCTTAGTATTTTATTACAAGAATATCAAAATAGAGTTATTGAGCCAGAATTAGAATTAATGATGGATGAAATGACTCCTATTGATTGGATTGAAGGTGCTATGGATAATTTAGATTTGAAACAAAAAGATCTAATTGGTATCATTGGAAGCAATAAAGGAAGAGTTAGTGAAGTAATGAATGGTAAACGACCATTAAGTGCCTCTATGATTATTAAAACTTCTCAAGTTTTAAATATCCCTCTTGAAAGATTGATAGGTAAAGATATGAAACAAAAAAATGCAAATAAATTTTATGAGTTAGCATAAAAGATAAAAAAAGCTTCTACATTAATGTAGAAGCTTTTTTTATTGGAACCAATAAATAAAATTTTCTTTATACTCATATTTTAAGTACCAATTAAAGGACATTTACATGTTTTCATTAATTCAACTAACTCTCTTTGCTCATTAAGTGTTGTAAGATGGTTATCTATTGTATTGATGTAAACATGCCAATCCCCGTAATGATGTTTTTCTAATATTTGTATTTCTGAAAATTCATCAACTTGTTCTTCTTGGGTCATGTCGCCAATAGATTGTGGTGTAGGAGACAAAAGTATATCACAATCATATCCTTCAATTTTATAATAAACTCTAAACTGTTCCCATTTTTTATCAAACCATCTTTTAGCAGTTGAAAAGCCTTTAGAGAGTAAAAAATCTACACAAATTTCTTCATTATGCTGTCCTTCTTTTTCATATTTCAAAATAGCTATAGATAAGTCTTTAAGGTTTTCATATCCATAAACACCTAACCCATTCATTTTACAAAGGTTTTGAGGATGCATTATTTTGCTTTCATCGTTACATTCAATGTAAACCCTATTATTTTTACCTTTCTTTATTTCCCAGATGCCTTTTTTACTTTCCATTTTACAATCTTATCATATTTATCAGTCAGTACACCAAATAGGTGTTTTATCGCCCATATAAGTAAATCTCACATTAGAATAAAAGTATTCCAATGATAACCTTCTTTCCCAGTTACAATTGCATTTCCAATTCTTCTTCCATCTCTCGTAAAAAGAGCTGAACCAATGTCATCTTCTTTGTCATATTAATTAAGCTGGGATGATAACTTTCATGTGTAAGTCTAAATCTTTCATCTCTTTATCAAAATGCCGAATAGCTATACCTAAAGCTTCATCTTCATTACTTGCTGCTGTAACTAAGCACCTTAAACATTGTTTTTCTCTATTCCTATAGACCAAGGAAACAGAATAACTAGGAGTAATATTATATAAATCTAATAGCTTACTATGCAATTGACTTACAGTAATTTTTTTATCTGAAAAACTATCTATTAATTCATCAATATTCTTTTTCATATCTTAACTTTTTTAAACTAAAAATTCTTCTTCCATCTCTCGTAAAAAGAGCTTAACCAATATCCAGTTTACTTATATCCATATATAAATTAATGTGTCTCAATATACGAACGTTTTATGATACTATTTCACTTATAAGTGAATTTTATAAATCCATTGGTATACTAATAAAAATTGTCTCATAAATACATTTCACTTATCTTAGTCTCATTAATTACATTATTTATGAATTAATGAGACAGTATGAATATGAAGTACGAAAAAGAGATAGACGAATTGTTAAAAGATATTCTTTTTGATGATACAATGAGTGAAGATTTTTGTGTAATGTTTTTATTTCAAAATAAAGAGAGGTATAACTTTATTAAGGGTAATGCTCATAAAATATTGTTAGGTTTGCTCCAACAGGAGTTATCTTTAGAAACTGCATTAAAATACATAAGAAAAGAAATCAAAGGAGGTAAATATGAAAATTGGCTATGCGAGGGTATCAACACTAAATCAGGATCTAGCAAGACAATTAATGTCGTTAGAAGAAAAAGGTTGCGAGAGAATTTATCAAGAAAAAGTTGGATCAACTAAGTATAGGCCAGAACTGGAAAAACTTATTGATAATTTAAGGCCTGGGGATGAAGTTATTGTTATTTCCTTGGATAGGTTAGGAAGATCTCTTAAAAACCTCTTAGAGATCGTTGAGACTTTAAGATCAAAAGAGTGTCAACTGATTTCCATACATGAGAATATAGATACAACAACCACAACAGGAAAGCTTTTTTTTAATATTTTCGCTTCCTTGTATGAGTTTGAAAGAGCTACAATTGTTGATAGAACATTACATGGTTTAGAAGCTGCAAGGAAAAGAGGTATAAAGGGAGGGAGAAAGCCCGGACTTTCAGATGAAAATAAAAAGAAAGCACTCATAGCACAATCCTTATATGACGAAAAAAAGTTGTCTGTTAAAGAAATTTGTGATACGTTGAATATTAGTAGAGCATCATTTTACAGATACATCAAAACCAAAAGTAATTAACAATAATAGCAGTTGATATTTTGTATGTATAAGTGTTTAAAAATAAAATAGTTATATTTGTATAAAACCTAAATTTTTAAAGTATGTATAAACAAAAAACATTAGCAGAGGTTAAGTCTATTGCGGAAGGTATGGAAAAAACGCCTGAAGCTGCTTTAGCGAGACTAAGAGGAATTGGTCTTTTTTCATCAAAAGGTGGAAAATCAAATTATCCTACATTGGAAAAAAAGATAGAAGAAAATGCCTCAAGAAAAGGAAAAAGGTCTATCAAAACTATGAGAAGTTTAAACGGAATTAAATAATAAACAACTACTAACAATATTGATGAAATATAACTATAGACATAACCTTGTAATAGGTTTTCATGGTTGCTCAAAACAAACTTTAGATTCTCTTTTAGAAAAACCAACATTGGTAAAACAAAGTGAAAAGAAATATGATTGGTTAGGCAGTGGGTTCTACGTATGGGAAAATAATTACCAACGAGCTTTAGAATGGGCTAAAAAAAGCAGAAGCATAAAAGATCCTGCAGTAGTGGGGGTAGTTTTTACTTTAGGTGACTGTTTAGATTTGACAGATAAAAGCTCATTGGATAAGCTAAAACAGGGTCACAAAAGAATGGCTGAAGATTTTGATCTTGCTGATATTGAGTTGCCAACTAACAAAAACTCAAAAACTGATACTGAGAAAGACCTTCTTTTAAGGGAGTTGGATTGTGCAGTTATCAATTTCTATTATAGAGAAATGGAAAAAGTTGATACGGTACGTGGAATATTTTTTGAAGGTGGTGATTTATATCCGGGGGCCGGAATAAAATCAAAAACACATACACAAATCGCTATACGAAATAATGATTGTATTTTAGGGTTTTTCAAACCTAAAAGTACATTGGTATAGTTACTATGCTATATAGCTAGACTCATTATCAACAATTACATTAAAATTCTCACTCTTAATTTTTTCAATCAATTCGACAAAATCATTCAAAGTAATTATGAATCTTATTTTATTCACAGGTGAATAATCAAGTACTTTAAAGTTGTAATCTTGTATAAGATCATATAGAGAATTAGACCTTCTATTCCCACAACAGATGAACAATGTAGTTTGTATTTTATGTATGGGAACTGGAGGTTTTTTATTGTTTACTCTTTTACTTCTCTTGACAAGTGATTGTATTGTATGTAATAGGTGTTTGATTTTTTTCATTAAAGCATACTTATAGGTAAAAGAAATAATATTTTTATACTCTTCCGATTGGTGCATATGGACCAATCGGAAGAGTAAGCTTTACTTTTTCTTGATAATAATTGTATTGAGCTTTCCTACTTTTACATTTTTATTTGAGGAAACCGCTTCAACAATCCATTTCTTTTTTCCTAGAAACCATTTCCTTTGCCAAATGCATACAACTTCGAGAGGAATTTTTATATCATATTCAAAATGAGACTTCCCTTTTTCATCTAATAGAGCTTTTAAGTAAGTGTATTTGTCTTTGTATATCATTGACCTTACCCTTTCTACAGTATCTACGGTAATATTGATAACGGTATCTTGGTAAGATATATTCTCGATTTTTGAACTCGCATTTAAGGAAATCTGATAAGCATTTTCTAGGTTCCGGTAATTTTTTTTTAAACTTTCGAATTTGTGTAACCACTCAAATTCTTTTTGCTTATGCATTTCTTTTAGAGTATTCTTTGATAGTTTCAGAGCATCAACGGTCTGTACCAATTCACCATTTTTATTTTTATAGGTTTCAATGACATGGTTCTTACCTTCAATGAGGTGAGTTAATGCTTTTGTTTTTTCTCTTTCTTGATTCAAAGTATCAGTTTTTACAACTGTAAATCCGAGTAAGAAAAGTGAGATGATGACCAGAATTGCTTCTAAACCATGTCGCCTCAAAAATGGCATCACAGTGTTCTTCGTCCAATGAATAGACTTATTAATAATTGGGTTTAAAAATGGTAACATGTTTGTTAAATTAGTTGTTTAAAAATATGAGAAATTATACTGACTGTAAACGATTGAGCCAGTACTTTATATCGCTGTGTATTTGAAATGCCTTTGGTATAATTATCAGGAAACCCCTGAAGTCTCTCACACTCCAAAGGAGTAAGTTTTCTAAGGAATTTATCATTAGCAATAAATGAACCTTCACCTTTATTTGTTGTCATTGTAGGTGATTTTCCTTTGATGTCATATACCCAACCTCTCATGCCTTTGCCCGATGGATGGAGGTTACATTTCTTTATCGGCTTATTGGTGACAATTAAATTATCTTTTAGAGTTGTTGTAATTGTGTTTGACTCTTCATCTTTTCGCAACTCTAATTGTTGAATGTATTTTTTAGCATTGTCATCGAACCTTCCTCTTAAAGCCGACATTTTATTTTCCTTATGAATCAAAATATCCTTTAGAACAATTCCTTTGTCTTCCGGAAGGTCAAAATCAATATTAGTCCAATAATTCCTTACTCTATTTTGAGCCGTCAATAATGAAGAATTTACCTTTTCATTTTCTACCCCTAATCGTTTTGATATTATCTCTTCAATATCCTTATTCATAGAGACATTTTCGAAAATAAAGTACTTCGGTTTTAAGGTCTTCAAAAGTCTTTCAAACTCAAAAAACAGCATACTTCGAGGATCATCAAAATTTAATCTCTTCCCAGCACTTGAAAAACCTTGACATGGTGAACCTCCAATTAGAATATCAATTTTTCCTTTGAAATTTGATTTGTCAACCTCTTTAATGTCACCTACTTGAATCGTATTTGGGAAGTGCTTTTGAGTGATATAAATTGCATTTTCATCAATCTCAGAAGCATAGTAATTTTTAACCTTAATACCGGCATTCTTCAATGCTAGTTGTGCTCCGCTAATGCCATCAAAACACGAAACAACATTGTATTCCTTATTGCTACATAAATTACCAAGTCCATCACTTTTAGTACTACTTTCAGTAAAAACTTTAAAAATTAAATTGAACATGTGTGATTTAATAGGTTCCTTAACTGTACCCTTGTCATTTGTATTATGTATGTTAGGTGAATGAATATTTTTTTTGTAAAAATCCTCACCATATAGCAAATAGAACATTGTATCAATAGAAAGGATTATCCTTGATTAAGAATAATCTCAAATGATGCATTATTCTTTTGAAAAAAGAACTCTTTAAACCTTCCTTGTAAAGTCTAATTATTTTCAAACACTTTGTATGTGAAAGGCTTACTTTTTCACCAATGGATCTAGATGAAAAACCATGAAGATGATACTTTATGACCAATTCTTTTGTTTGTTTATCAGATTGACCTTTTAAGACCTCCCTTACACATTTATTTACATGTTTTGTGCTTGTGTTAAGCTCTTTAGCTATCTGAGTATTACTGAGACCTCTTTGTTTAAGTTCTTGAATATCGTTTGAGAAATAGTTCATTTGTTATTAATCATTAAGTAGAAAATTTCATTACTTTTCTTCATCCACAATTTTTTTATTATGAATATCATAATAGATTTTTTCTCCTTCAGAGTATCTGTTCTTTTCGCAATGTGCAATACCAGGATAGTTACACTGAATCACACATTGAGCATCATATTCACTCATACTACCTCCTCTTGCTGTTCCTGCGGTGGTAGATTGGAAAATAACGATAAAAAATGTGTTAGGATATTTCTTTCGTAAATAGTCAAAATCCCCCTGTTTTGCCCCTTTTACTTTTGAAAAGCTGTCAATAGCTACTACATCAAACTTTCTGGCTGCTTCTTCTAAGTCTTTAATGCCATTGGGAGTATCTGATACGATGTAGGTATTTCTTTGAGCATGTGCAGAGATATGTTTGTCTCTCATATTTGAGATCAACTTACTGTCTCCAGCCATTTCCAATGAAAAGAAGCAAACACTATAACCTGCAATACCGAATGCATTCATAATCTGAAAAAGAAGGGTAGATTTTCCTGCTCCCTTTTGGCCTCTGAGCACTAAAGCATATTCTTTCCTTTCCACATTTTCTAAGAAGTCACCAACGATTGTAGGTAATTGAATCAGAGTTGTAGAAGGTCTTGTTTTATCAATACGGATAGCACCAAGACTGCCTACTGATTTCTTATTCTCCTGAATAGTTACTTTTTTCCTTACAGCTGTTTTTTTTCTTGGTGAAGCGGTTTTTGAAACACTTTTCTTGATTGCTTTCGGGTAATGCTTTTTAATTTCCTGTTCTATGATTTTAAGAGAAATATTATCATCATCCTTTAATGCCTGCTGATATATTTTTTTAATATCAGCAGGAACTTTTCTTAAATCTATGTTCATCTGTTAGCTTTTGATTAGAGTTTCAGATTAGTTTAACTGGGTGTTACAGTTACAGATACCATTTAAACCATTCAGTTCTTGTTTGGAAATAGAAACCTTACCTCCATTTTCTATGGCCTTGATCAATGATTTTTTAGCGTTGTGAACTTCTTTATAGTAAATGTCTCCTTCACATACTTTCCCTTTAGAAAGGGCCGATTCAAATGCATTACGAAGTGTTTCAAGCCTTTTTATATTACCTGAAAAATCACCGCCTTCAACTGTAATAAATCGTTTCAAAAGCCCCACAGAAGTCCTGATTGATGTTTGGTTGGTTAGTTTGAGTATTGTTTCTTCAAAATCATTCTTAACATCAATCTGAGCGAGATCCTGTTCTTTCTCCAAGTCGTTAATTACTTTAGTAAGAGCTGAGTGGATAGTATTGATTGTTTCTTTGTAAGGGCTGTTTTTATCAATCTTTTTCTCAGTGATTGCTCTTTCAAAAGCTCTGAACAGAGAAAGAAACTGCTTTTTATTTTTTTCTTTGCCAATAAATGTTTTGAATCTTCTGATCAGTTTTAAATCATCAGAGAATGCAAACACGAGCGTTCTATTTTTATTAGAACAGGCAGGAGTACTTTTCTTTTTGGGAGTAACACTTTTTTTAGCAGTACTTTTACCTTTCTTCTGTTTTAAATAATCAGATTCTATGTAAAAATATTTTATCTCACCATCAAATGAATCAATGGAAAAGTAGGTATCATGAAAAGTAAAATCACTTGCTTTATTTAATTCTAACCAAGATCCTTCCTTATTATACAATTGAGACAATTGTACTGAATTAGTCTGTACATGAAGAATTTTTCTCTTTCCTGATAAATTAGGAGCAAGAGTATCACAATATAAATAGTGGTTGATGTTATTCTTTAACCATTGCTTCAACTGTGAAAGATTCTTTGGAGTATCTGCAGACTTCACATTTTTACTTTCTCCTTTCTTCTTGCTTGGCGAAGGTGCAGATGATTTAAGTTTCTTCTCAAAAAGAAAGTTAAGAGCATCCAGTGACTCATCCACCATAGATTTGATTTCCTTATCATCGTCATATAATGACTTGGAATCATCAATCAGTTCAATGGCTTCTGTCAGGCCATTGTCATCGATTAGAGCTTTATGCTTTTTATAAAGTTCCTGGTAGTTTTTTAAGTTAGCTTTTACTGACATTTTTATAAAAGGTTAATAGGTTTATTCTTGCTCTAATTGAAGCTTTTTCATTCTGATACGAACAATTTTAAGTTTAGCCCTCGCTTTCACTTTAATTATGTTCGCCTTCTTCTCTGCCTCAATTTTCTTTTTAATCTCAGCAGCAGAAATACGGCTAGAATCATTTTCCTTACTTTTAGTGGCAGGTGTTATTTTAATTTTCCTCTTATTCTCCACCGTTGGTATATCACATTTAGAATGATCAATATCTGCGAAAGAATAAGACAATACATAGTTGAGGTCTGAAAACTCCTTGGCTCTTCCTTCAGGGGTTGCACCATCGATATTCATGGTTTCTTTATACTCTCGTATTTTTTCTATTACCTCATTGAAGTAGTCAGGAGATGTTAGCGTTTTTCTCAGTGTTTCCTTTGCCGTTATATCTTTCTCCACAGATTCAATAATCTTTTCAATATCATCCTCCTCGCTAAAACCTCTTTTCTCAATAACAGATCTTACCGTAGATTGATAGACTTTCATATTGTCCCGGAACCTGTCTATGTAATACATACCAGTCACCTGACCATTTGCCGACTTCAGTCTGCGAGAAAATTTCAAAAGTATTTTATCCTCAATACTTGTAGCATCATTTTCATCAAAGTTCAATTCACTAAGCTCATTGAAAAGGTTCATGTGCCTTAACGCTTCATCATACGCTCTTTTTGACGTATTACCGTAGGTCCTATTTTTGAAATCCTCATAATCTTTATACGGGTTTTTCAAATAATGCCTTTGTGAAAAGTTTGACTTCTGTCTTAAAAAGTCAGCAAAAACAGTATCTCTATCATCGTTGAGCCTACTTTTCAAAGCACTGAATTCACTAAGAGATTTTTTCGTTTCATAAAGTGAGGAAATTTCACCTTCAACGTCCATTAACTCTGTTTTGATCTCATGATCTGCTAATACTTTTAAATCAGTGATCAAGGCCATTTTCACTTCCTGCGGGTCCAATGACTCCTCATCAAGAACATTCTTTCTGTCCCCTCTTGCCCAAAGTGTATTGATTCTTGATGTTTTCTCTTCCAGCTTCTGAAAAATGAAAACATCCATAGAGTTCTCCACCAAAGGCATCACTAAGCGAACAATACCATACTTATTGCCTTGTCTGTAAATCCTTCCATTAAGTTGTTGTACACCTGTAGAGTTCCAGTCAGGAAGGCAATTGATTAGTACAGTACCGTACTTTTGAAGGTTAATACCTTCTTTGATAGTAGAACTGCCAATGATGACTTTGATTTCTCCAGCTTGAAAAGCATTCTTTATCTTTTCTTTTTTGTTTGTTGTGGTGCTTCCTGTTATGATTTCAACCTCGGAAACTGTACCTCCAGTGGTAGATTTCACCTTGTCTTTGTAACCACATTCTTGGATTAAATACTGCTTTACCAGTTCAAAGTAATCTTTGCCTCTATCAATATAAATCACCACACCTGAAATATGCTCATCTCTTTTTACGTGGTAATCACGGACTGATTTAGCACATAAACAGGCATACTTGATTTTCGGGGAGTCATTTACGAATTGAGCAGCAGTTAGCTGACTTGGCGGTGTTTTTTCAAATATATGTGGAGACAATGCATTATTAATGGATTGACCCATCATTTTAAGAATAGCACCCGTATCATTTTTAGGAGCATTATTAGCAGCTGCAACGATAGCCAACTGATTTTGTTCCTGTCTTTCAGTCATAGAGATATATGTGACCTTCTGTTCCTTTAGAGGAAGCTTCACAGCCTCACCATTTACCATTTTAGTGGTAAGAGGAAGGTTTATCTTGCATGGCCTTGGCACATTGGCCTCATCACCCGTTTTGTAGTTGATGTTATTGTAAAGCAACTTACCTAACACAAGCATGTTATTGAAGCTCTTTACAACTACCTTTTTATCTAAGGACCCATTGGGTTTTACTACAGTTTCGAAAGTTTCATCAATGAAAGTCTCAAAAAATCTATTCAGGTTGAATAGATTCATATCGTTCAAATTCTCTCGAGCAACATAACTGAGCATGGAGAAAACTTCCAATGGAGAATTGTTAAAAGGCGTTGCCGTAAGGAGCATAACATTTCCCTTGAACTTATTCTGTATGTAATTGGTCACAAAGAATAACTGTCTTGCTCTCTGACTGCCTGTACTGCCACTGAAATTGAAACGTTTAGCACTTTCTCCATCATCTTTTTTTACATCGCCAAATAAGTTCTTGAAGTTGTGAGCTTCATCCACTACAACATAATCAAAGCCTAGTGTGTCAATGTTGCAAACAGTGTCAAATGTAGATTCACTGATTTCATTATCAATAGATTCTCTCCTTTGCTGGTCCCTTCTTTGCTGTCCCTTGGATGGCACCAAACCTATAAGTTTATGGTAGCCGGCATTATCTTTTTTCAAATCATGAAAATCCTGCTCTAATATGTTGCTTATCTCATTTACAAAGTCACCTTCAAGATTTGTGGAGAAACCAATCTTTTTAAGCCCTTCGAATGTTACTAATGTGATCGTATTATCATCGACTACTGTATCAAAATCAATATCATTCTCCTGACAGATCTTATTGTTCAGATTGTACCATTCATTGATCTTGATACCCGTTCCGGAAAGAACACCTTTTAATTTTTTTCCATTGTCATCCACCTTACCAAACATTTCTGAAATCCAGTTGGAATAAGTAGGATTAGGTACAATGATAAGTGGCTTTTTACACCTGCCTTGCTGCATAGCAGATGCAATCTGAGATATTGCTGTGATGGTCTTGCCTACTCCAACATCAAAGGCGATGATTCCTGATTTCTTTATATCCATAAAGGCTACTCCATCCCTTTGTGCAGGTCTCAAAGAGAAATTAAAACCATGAAAAGAATCTGAAACTTCCAATGCGATAGGCACCTTCTTTGAGATAATATCACAATAACCGTTGAACTGTTCATTCCAAAGACGATCTAACTTCATTCGTTCATTGACCGATATACCCTCATGCAGAAATTTAGCGTAAAGCTTCTCTCCTTCTTCCACGGCCTTCATCTTATCTCTCTCAAAAACTTTCTTATCCATATCCCTTGGCTTTCTAGCCCCCTGCAGATAATAGAGATTAATGAACTGACCTGACATATTCCTTGGCAGTTCATCTTCAGAAAGATGAAGCAAATACATTTCAAAAGCCGTAGAAAGTGCAGTCGGTTCCTCCAAGTACAATCCTAAGTCATCATTGTATTCTGAAATAAGATGTTCCTGTGAGAATTTACTGATAGCTTTCAATATTGGTCTGTCAGCAATACTTTTATTGAAAAATGAAAGTGCTTTAGGTTTGAATTTATTGATAACACGAATATGATTTTCATAAGCATTCTGACCATACTTACTGATAATATCCTCTTCAATCGATTTTACCTCACGTTCTAAAGCGTATAAATTCTTTGAAAGAAAAACAGCTAATGGCTGAGGGTATTCCACCCCTTTCTTGATAAATAAAACACCATTTTTCACAAATTGACTGATCTCTTTATCTGTCAATGAAAAGTGATTGTAAACCTTTGATTTCTTCCAGTTCTTTAATGGAAGGCCCATTTTATGCTGATACCAATTATAGGCTTTTATCTCGTCAATGGTTAAATCCGGGTTCCATTTTTCGACCATCTGATCAAAAGACTTCGCAAGATCAGAACTGACACTACCTAACCCCTGTAAATTGCCTTTACTGATATTCTTTATTAGGTTCTTTGTCTGCTGATCTAGTTTTCCAGTATATCTATTAATGAGTGTCATTTGTGTTCTTTAATCTGATTTCTAGTAGTTGTTTTCTGATACGAATGATTTTTATTTTCGCCTTAGCTTTAGCTAGTATTATTTCTTTTTCAGTTTTATGTTTTAAACGGTTTTTGAAATAGTCCACTACTTCTTTTTCACCACCTTTCACCATAAAAGGAAAAAATAAGCTTGTTGTCCTGATCGTCTGCCCAATTATTTTATCAGGGTTGATTTCAAAATAGTTCGAGCATTGAGATAAATCCTTAAAAGTAAGTTCAGCATTACTGAATTGACTTGAAAGACCTTCTATTATTTTATCATCAACTTCACTAATTTCTTTAGGAGGTTTTCTTCCATAATTGTAATACTCAATATTCTCTTTATTGATCCTCTGAGTAATATCATTTTCGGACAATCCAGCCTTAATCAGTTCATTTTTATTCCTGGTAGAAACTAAATGATAGTAATGTGATCTTGCTCTATAAAATGCATTTCTATTCATGTTCGAAATTCAGTTGCATCACCGATTCACTCAACGACAAATTTTCAGTTGCCATCATACTAATGATTCTGCTCTCAATAAACTTATACCCTTCTTTTGATGATAATTGAGCCTTTAATAAACTTTTAAGTTTACTTTCGTTGGCTTTTAAAAAATTGTAGATTTCATCTCTTATCGATTTCTCTGTCATTTCTTTCTCAGTATAATAATATCAGTTGGAACTTTTGTTGTGTCAAATATGGAAGGCAATCTATAGGCATCTTCCAGCGTACATTTACTGTCTAATATGCTTTTTAAACCGTTCAGATTATTGTTGTTTGAAAGGAAAGCTGAAGCGGTGAGTATCACCATCAAACCATCTTTTTTCAGAAGGTCCAATGACTTAAGAATGAAAAAACCATCCAAAGTGATTTTCTTTATTCCCAGTTTCTTCAATTCATTACGAAAGTAAATCGAGTACTTGTTTTTGTGTTCAGGACCATAGGGTGGATTCGTCATAATAAGATCAAATGGGTACCCTTTTAAATTACTGGTGCCTGATTTCAGTCTGCTTCTTTTGTGCTTCTCTAAAAAAGTCTCTTCGAAGTACCCTTGAAAGTGATGGGAATCGGGGTATAAGGCTTTGCCAACTGCATGGTTCTTTTCATCTCTCTCTACAAAATACAGTTGAGAGTGGTTTTCTGAAGGGAAGTATTCCAATAGCCTTCCCGTACCTGATGAGGGATCTAATACACTCCCCCCTTGGTAACCATGTTTGACTGCCAGCTTATACATTATTTCACTAATGAAAAAAGGGGTGAAATATTCATATAAATTATATTCCCCAGTATCCTTTTCTCTTGGTGGATTGTAATTCTTGAGAAATTCAATTTCTGTCTCAGTGAGTTGATAGTTCTCAGCTTTGATCAAATCATCAACCAGTGAGTTATATTTCGCTTCAGCTTTCATCTTAACCGATAATGTACTTTTTCACTTTCTTGTTGTTTGAGGTTACTTTTTTTAAAGTTCCATTTAAAGGTTTTGTATATTTCCTTTCAAGAAGGGCTATTTTCATAAATAGGTGCAACATTGTTCTTGGATTTTTTTTTACTTTAATACATTTGATTTCAGTACATTCAACAGAAAAAATGATGACGAAGCTTATTAAAATTCATTCCTCTTTCATCCCGTTTTTGATTACATATACGGCATCCAGTAATAGAGTGAAAATGTACTGCTCTTCCATTTTCAGATGTATTATCAAACAGGTAAAGAGGATAAATTGAAATAAAACAGATTAAAATGAGGAATAGGTTCATATTACTGCTCTGTTATGGGCAAACTGAATCAACAGTTAAACTTTCATTTTTTTCTTCATTTCAACAACATTTGTAGTAAATGTTAAGCCGTTATGAGTAAACACATATTGTCTTTTAACCATATCGTCAAAAATTTTTCTGTTGTGAAGCATTTTTCCTAAATCTATTTGCTTCCTGATTTCGTTTCTTAATCCTTTTGATAGTCCTATTGTATTGATGACTAAATCAATAGTGTTTTGAAAAACTTCATCTTTCTTTTTTGCTGACAATGAAGAAAAAAGTTTTTTAGTTGCCATAATATTGATATTTAAGCCAGCCCATAACAATAAATATAAAACAACAGGGCTGTTGTGCTGGATTATACTTTGTGCTACTATTCATCATTTGTGGTCGGCTGATAGGGTTTCACACTTAATCCTTGCTGTTTCATATTTGTAGCCGTTATTGTCCTACTTTAGTTAGTTTCAATCCCTTCTTTTCCAGCTCATCAACAAAATTCTGCATCTTCTTTTTATAGAGACCTCTTCGATCATAATCATAAAAGAGATGTCCAGC
>NZ_LQAQ01000002.1 GCF_001583495.1 Flammeovirga sp. SJP92
TTTAGCTTTTGACTTCTAAGCCTAGATTTTTTGCTTCGTTTTTCATCAATGGAAAAATGAAGAAGAAGGAAGCTTGAAAGTAGAACCTTCAAAGCTTGTAGAAATGCTGAGTGAAAGTTGACGATAATTTAGTTTACAGAGTGAAAAGTACTAGGACAAAAGTAATCGAGTATTTCTTGCACCATAGTTAAAACTATGGGCAGGTGATACAACAATCTAATCAAGACTAAAGTCTTGAAGATTGATAATGTAAGCAACACTTTAGTGTTGGTGGAGTCGGTATCACCTGCCCATGACTTCAGTCATGGTGCACAATAGTGTTGTTCCATTTCTTCTGTCCTAGTACTTACAATGAGATCTATTTGATGCCTCCGAAAGCAGCAAAACACATATTTTTATGTAAAATTTCAGTGGTTGTGAAACCCACTTTTTTCATTAAATCCAATTGATAGGTAACGGGTCTAGGAGAGTCTTCTTTTTCAATATATTCCAAAACTGTCTTTCTATATTCTTTTCCATTCACCCCCTCCAAATAATCACCATAACGCTCCCAAATGTATTCGTTCATGGTTTCATTTTCTTGTGTCACCAAATCAGAAATCATTAAACATCCACCTGGTTTTAAAAGTCGATACAACTTTTGAAAAGTAGTTTCCCAGTCTTGATCATCTCTCAAATGATGTAAAACTGTTCCTGCTAAGATGATATCAAAACTATTTTCTTGAAGTTGAACCTCACGTATATCACCTTGAATTGTCTCAACGCTGTTGATGGTTTTTTCAGTAACTCTTTCTTTTGCTCTATCCAACATTGGCTGACTCAAATCCACTAAAGTACAGTGAAGGTTGGCAATCTTACTCAACATTTTTAAGGTGTAATTTCCTGCACCGCAACCAATATCTAACAAATATTCAGCCTCAGGAACAATTCTTTTAGAGGCTTCGGTTAATAATTCAAGAGAAATTGTAGCATCAATAGTGGCCACTTGTCCTGTTTCCAAGTTGGAGAATCTTTCGACATCATGATCAAACCTTTCTTTAATTTCTTTTACTGTTGATTTTTCCATAATAGTTTCTTTTTGTGATTGAATAATTCAAATGTATTGCTTTTACGATTGCCTTAAAAAGACTTATTTTGTCATGTATTAATACCTATTAAGTATAGAAATGGAAATAAGACACTTGAAATATTTTTTAGCAGTAGCAGAAGAATTGAACTTTACAAAAGCATCAGAACGACTCTGTATTTCTCAGCCTCCTTTAAGCAGACAAATCAAAGAACTTGAAGATGAACTTGGGGCAAAACTTTTTGAACGCAGTAATAAAAAGGTCACGTTGACGGAAGCTGGAAAATATTTTAAAGAAGAAGTCACAAAACAGCTTCAAGGTTTAGAGTCCATTACTTTGAAGACAAAAAAAATTGCTGAAAATGTAAGTGGTGAGTATAGAATAGGATATATCAGTTCAACTTTCTCTGCTCAAATTGCCAAACTTGTGCAGTTTTTAACACAACAATATCCCTTCTTGAAAATTAAATTATACGAAGTATCTACAGCCAAGCAGATTTTGGCGTTGGAACAGCATAAACTTGATCTTGGAATTATTAGGGCACCTTTAGTTTCTACAAAAATATCCTCTAAACTATGGTTTAAAGATCAATATTCGTTGGTTTTCAATCATGAACTCTTGGGTCAAGTAAAAAAATTAGCGGAGGTAAAGGATAAAGTTTTTGTGTTTTTTAATAAAGAATATGCTCCTGTGTACTACCATTCTTTGGTGGAAATATGCTCCCAATACGGGTTTATCCCCAACGTAGTACATGAATCCAACAATATCAATTCTATTATTCAGTTGGTGAGAAATGGATTAGGTGTTTCAATTGTACCGAGTAGTTTAAAGCACAATCATCAGTATCCTGAATTGACTTTTTGGGATTTAGATAAAAAATATACTACTGATGTTTTGATTGCCACACCTAAAAATGAGAAGTCTGAAATAAGTGAAGTGGTGGTGTCGTTTTTGTTGGATGCCATCTCATCCTAAATCCACGATTTGAAATGATGAGTTTAGGATGAAGAGGGACCTGATCATTTATAGATATTATAAATATGGATCTATTTGGAGAAAAGAGAGTATACTAAACTAACTGTCAATAAGGAAAATGGAATTAACCAAAAAATTCCGTCTATACTATCGAGTAGATATAAAAACAATTTGTGTCGAATCCCCTTGTTTTGATATTCTCTTCCACTCTTTACTTTTCTATATGCACTATAAAACTCTTCAAAATCAGCCTTTCCAACCATATCAACCTTGATTGTATTTAGGTTTTTTATCTTAATATAGGTCTTTACTTGATAGAATGAAAATTTAGACCTAGCACCTAGATGCGTCTTTTTTTTGTCCTGTTTTATACTAAAAATATCGTTTAACGCTATTCTTTTCATGGAAGGTAGAAAGAGATATGATACATATAGATAGTCTTCAGTTAATCGAAGTATTTTAATGGAAATTAAGTAATAAAGACTAACCAATAACAAAACCCCAAAGCAGATTGAAAGTGGAATTATAAATAATTTTGTTTCATTATTTAGTCCATCAAAGCATAACCAAAGGAATGCTCCAAAAAAGCAGACACTCATCATATAAGAGCCAATTAATGTTAAACGTGGCTTTGTTTTATATATACTTTTCTCCATTTAATTATTAATTACTAAAATAAGCTCTATTGGTTTACCTGAATATCTCCATGCCCAATATAGTCACATTCTCCATTAGAGATGATATAATAGAATCGAAGAACATTTTTTGAAAGTGTTACACTTTTTAAATCTATTGGACTTTTAATTGACTGTACATCATCTTCAGAAAAATAGACGTTAAAATCTTCATCAACTATTCTGTAAGAAATTGTACTTCCTTCCGGTTTTGAAAGTTGAATCATAAATTGGTCTTCACAAGGATTAGGGTATACGATAATATTAAAATTATGATCGCTTTCTTTTGTACATTGATTGATTGACTTCGAAAATAAATTTTCTTCTGAAGTACTCCAATCTCCAGAAAAATTCCAATCGTCATCTTCTGCAGAGATTACATTTCCATTAGAATCCGTAAATGTGAAACCTGTAAATTGAATTGCAGATTCATTCTCTGAGTTGGAAGCACAAGAAAATAGCATTGCTGAGATGATAGCTGTAAAGTAGATTTTTTTCAACATAAAGTTTGCGTTGTTAATATAAATGATTTTTGTTTTTGAAGTCTTAAAATTAATAGCTTCATCTCAAGGGTTAAATTATTTGTATTACTATTTATGAACTACTTTAAAATTTTCACCCATCAAAAGTAATACAAAAAATAACCCTATTTCAAGTAACGTCTGTACGGTATATTATTTAATCAGCTTATTCCTCCAATTTATACCTGCCGATATGATCTGTCAAATCACCACCAAGATATAAAAATCCATTGTGTTCCTCCACTGAACTGGCTTCAGAAACAAACTCTCCAGAAGTATCATAGTAGGTCTTCAAAATTTCACCTTTTTCACTCAAATGCATGATCATACCAAAAGCTTCTTGCTGTGGTTGCAACCAAAGAGGTATAGAAAAGATAAATTTCTTCATGCCTGTATTCGGTTGGACTTTATCCAAAACGTCGTCTCTTCTAGTGGTGAAACCGAGCCAAAAGCTTCCGTCTTCTCTTGTAGCGACACCGTTAGGAAGACCCGGAAGATTGTCAATAAAGATTTCAGTTTCGCCCTTCTTTTCACCTTTCAGCCAATAACGTAAAACCCTATATTTTGTCAATTCTACTAATAACACGAAATCATCATTTTGTGAAACGGCCACTCCATTGCCAAAATAAGAGCCATCGATCAGCGTTTTTACTTCCTTTGTTTTTGGGTTATAAGAGTATAGACCTCCGTCCGGTCGAACTTCAAAGATGATCTTGCGGGCATTTAATCGAGAGAAAGGAACCTTGGAAGAAGTGTTGGAAAAGTAAATCATGCCATCGTTGGCAATGTCTACATCATTTGGTATTAAGAATTGATTTCCATGTTCATCTTCACTCGCAAGAATCGTCATTTCACCCTTCTGATCAATGCTTACTAAGCCTTTATTAGGTACACAAGCAATCAGGTTTTGCTGAGCATCAAAGTGTAAACCAGCTACCCATTCTTCTGTATTACAGAATTCAGAAATATTACCAGCGGTATCAATTTTCAATACTCTTCCATCCGAAAAATCAGTTTCTGAAATATGAGCACCACAGTATAAATTTCCCTCTTTGTCTACAGCAATATCCTCAGGGCCATACCATCCTTCAAGGTCGATCCATTGCGTAGCACCAAGCAATTCATTTTCTGCAGTGCTTCCTTTGAGTTCAGGTTTTTCAGGAGGCGTCCAAGCTAAAGGTTTAAGAGAACAAGATGCTAAGGTAAGGTTTAGAGTTAGGGCAAGAATGCCAGCTTTTAAGAAGAATAGAACTACTTTTTTCATCATAACTTCGTTTGTTTTTAAATAATACTACAAAGCTATAGTGTTGAAAAAAGGGGTGCATTGATATTTGTTAAGAAATGCTGATTTGCTTCCGAACTCTGCTCAGTGATTCTGGAGCAATGCCAAGATAGCTCGCAATTTGATGTTGAGGAACTCTATGTACAATCTTGTCGGCATACGTTTGAATAAAGTCCAGGTATTTTTCTTTAGCCGTCAGTATTTGCATCTTTCTAGTCCTTTCAATCACACAGAGATAGTTTTTCTCGGCCATAATACGCCCTAATTTCTCAAACTTAGAGGCTTTCTGATAGAGTTCTGCCATGGTTTCAAATGATATCGCATAGACGGTACTCTCTTCTATGGCTTCCAAATTCTCAAGGGCAGGAGTTTGAGAAATAAAGCTGGAATAACTGGAAATAAACTGACCGTCACAAGCAAAATAAGTATTAATTTCCTTTCCATCTTGAAGGTAATAAGAGCGGATCAAACCCTGATCAATAAAATATACTGCATCTTCAATCTTACCCTCACTACTCACAACAGACTTTGCTTTATAGTGTTGAAATATGAGCTTTTCTTTTAAAATCTCCCACTCATCTTCAGTGATTTGAATTAAATCAGTCAGTATATTTTTCAGTTTTTCCATCAGTTCAGGTTGTTATTTGGAATGAAATAGCGATTTCAAGTTACAATTATTTAGTTCAAACCAATGAGCTAGTTTTCATTTTTAATTCCCCCATTTGAATTTACTTATCATAAATGCAGATAAAAATAAACCTAAACCATAGATACTATGAATTAAAAAGCTCATTAATCTTGCTTTGATAGGATTGGGTAGGTTGCTTCCTCCAATACCAAACCCGAAGGCAGGTTGCATGATAAAAAAGGGGGCAAGTAAAGTCAGCCATCCTATAATCAAAGCAGGTAGTAATGTGGGGACACTTAGCCATTTTTTACCAAAAAATAAAACCAGCAGGAAAGCAAAAACAATTCCTATTGCATAATGTGCAAGCTGACCAATTATCACTTCTGATTTTATAGCAGGTGAATCAACTATTTTATGGTGAAAAAATTTACCCTTGAACAAGTAGCCAATCCAGCGCCCTAAAAATCTGTAATCTAATCCATTGATCCCAAATTGTCTTAGAATAAAGGCATAAATGTCCATTGTAGCTGTACTTCCAATGCCTATTAGTAGAATTTTGAGTAATATATTCATCTTTTTTCAGTTTGTATTGATGTAAACAAAGGTCATAGAATATGGAAGAAGATGAATAGGACAAAATGTAAAAATAATGGCACTTATTGAGATTGTTGACGAAATGAATTAGGTGTGTAGTGGGTATGTTTCTTGAAGAATCGGATAAAGTAGGCGGGGTCGTTAAAACATAATTTGAAAGCAATTTCATTAATGTGGTGAGAAGTTGATAAAAGCAATCGCTTTGCTTCGAGAAGGGTCTGCTCTTGAATAAGTTGAGAACATTTTTTTCCTACCAACTTTTTAGTAATGGAATTAAGTTTGTTCGATGAAATATTGAGTATTTCCGCATATTCAATCACTTGTTTATTGGGGCATGTTTGATTTTCTAATAGATATATGAATTCTTCCAGTATTTCTTGTTCATGAATGTTTGATCTGTTATGAAATACTATTTTTTGATCCATATTGCGATGTAAAAGGACAAATAAAATCTCTAGATTTGCTTTTATGACAGCTTGATACTTCAATTCTTTTTTTGAATATTCCTTATCTATATTTTCAAAAATTGATACTATTGACTTGAAGTTGTGTGAGGTAAATTTATAATGATTTTGCTGACTTACCTTTCTTAAGAGTTCTTTATCTTCATTAAAAAGATGAGCATCAAAAGCGATTAAATAGCCTTTACTTCTCTGTTGGAGGACTAGTTCATGCACCTGTCCAGGTCGTATGATAAAAAGTGTATTTGCATCAATTGGGTAGTGGACAAAATCAATATGATGTTGACCGTTGGCTTCTTCTAAGGCCATTAGGAAAAAGAAATCATGCCGGTGTAAACCCTCTTTCATATCTTTATCCATCAATACATCATCAAGGTGAATAATTTCTAAAGGGGTTGAAAATTGAGATTTTTCTTTTTTTCGAATGGCAATATCTGACATCTTTTTTGTTAGTAGGTAGATGTTTTTTCAACCAAAAATAGAACTAACTTTTTACACAACAAACAATTCAAGTGGTAATCTCACTTCAATATAGATCAAAAAAACAGCTTAATAACTGTCTTATTATAAGAATTGTTATTAAGCTGAATATGTTTTAGCTTGAAATACAATTAGCTTTCAATCATTTCTACTTGATAATTACCTACCCATTCAGATAAAGTCTCCTTTAGAAACGCTAAAGCCTCTTCATATTTATGCTCCGTTAATAAATGATGAAAAGGAGTGATTTTATCAAGGTATATACTTTTCAATAGGTCAGTTTTGTTGGTCTGCTGATCAATAAAACCACTTACATAAGGAGAGATAAAATAGTATAATTCGTAATAAATCGCTCCATCTTTCATATCAAGAAGTTTATTATCTCTGAAAACCCTATATAGATCTAAAACTTTTTCAGATGAATGTTGGTGTATTTTTGATACTGCAGCTGTAGCTAGACAATCATCATTTTCTTCTTCCCCTATTTCTGTTTCAGATTTTTCTTTACATAATGGAGGGCATGGTTGTGCCCAATTTCCAAAAAGGGAATTATTTTCCTTTTGAAATTCTAATATTGGATGAATTATTTCCTCTTTATAACTAAAGTGCAGCGTAATTTGATCACCTTGACTGTCTTTGATGAACTCCAATAGTTTCTTCTTGCCAAAGAATCCTCCTCTGGTAATTTCTTTATAGTTCAATCCTTGATCTCTTTTTTTTATATCATTCACGAATGATGAAATCAATTCGCATGTTCTTAAGGTAGAATGCTTTTCACCTAAATGATCATAATACCCTTGTTTAATCAGGATAGCTTGGTTGCCAACGGAATATTCAGATCTAGCACTGCAAGGTATAAGAAGTATTCGTATACTATTAGGGTTTAAATGATCGGCAAGTCCGTACATAAACCGAATCCCTTTTACTTCTGGAGATAAATTGATTACTTTTTCAATCAAAGACTTAGGAATTGTAAATGATGAAGTTGTCCCTGGGAAGGTTTCTTTGTAGCAGTTGGTATGTTGATCAAAATACTCTTGGCTTACATATTGGCCAACTTCTGATACTTTAAGTTTACTTTGTTTCATTTTAAAAATAGTTAGGTGTTTACTTATTATAATTCAAAGGCTTCTACTTGATAATTTTCTACCCATTCAGAT
>NZ_LQAQ01000003.1 GCF_001583495.1 Flammeovirga sp. SJP92
AAACCAGCCTGCAAAGGCTGAATCATAAAAGGAAAACTGTATATGATAGATCCTATCAACAATCCACTAAAAGAGAACACTAGCTGAATATTAAAATGCTGTAATAAAAAATCGCCAATCAAGCTATTCTTCCCCAGTGTGATTAATATATAAAAACCCAAAACAGTAGGCGGTAAAACCAACGGAAGACCAAACAGGGTTTCAAGGAAAATGGTAAATATATTTTTCTTTTTTGACAAATAATATCCCAAGGGAATGGCAATGCAGAACAATATTATTGTTGTGAGCAAAGCCAATTTTATTGTCAATATAAAAGGTGTCCAATCGATCATATTTGTAAAAAATTGATCAAAGATAATGAAACCACTAAGTAAAATTGAAAGTAATCAGAAGAAATAACTTCTCAAGCGTATTAATTATTTAGAATAACAACGTTTCTTATTGTATTTCATTTAATGTAGTTTAAATTTAAAATTTAAAGTAAACTATTCGCGGGCTCGTTTTGGTGAGAGCTCATAACTATTGTATCAAATGCAAGTAAAAACTAACATTCAGCAAGATGCTGTCAATCAAGTTTATGAGTACACAGCAAATCTTATGGTCACAGAAAAGAAAAGTGCGGCGGAAGCTAAAGCTATTCTAATGGCAAAAGGATTAAAAGAAGAAGTGACAACAATTATTGTTGACAATATACAGCAGCAAATTAATGAAGCTAAGGCTAAACAAGGCAATAAAGATATGCTTTATGGTGCACTTTGGTGTATTGGCGGTCTTGTATTAACACTAATCATTGTTTTTGGTAGTATTCAGTTCCTAAAAGGGGCTTTTTAAGTTGTCATCCTTTACATGTGCTAAAATTGAAGGAAGGTATTGAATGAGCTATCAATGTTTCGTGTGTCATAAATAGTATTTGGCTTCAGGCGTAACTGTTATTAAAGATAACTTTTTGATGTTGCAATGGGATTATCATGTGTGAAACATGCTCATTTTTTTGGTATGAATTTCTAGTTTAATTCTTGAAGTTATTTATAATTCCTTGTCCTTTTTCACTCATTATAAAATCAAGAATCTTCTGAGCTTTCTGTTCTTGATTTCCCTTGATACTGATCATCCCTTGAGCAATTGGCTGGTATAAATTATCGGGTACTTCTGACCAAAAACCAAGTGCTTTATTGGAGGGTGCATTGACAATAAAAATAGAACTAAAACCTAAGTTTACTTGATCTGCTAATATAAATTGATTGACTTGGGAAATACTCTCTCCATAAACTAGCTTCTCATTTATTCTATCTTCAAATATTTGTTGAATAGCTTCTTGGGCCGCTCTCCCATAAGGTGCTGTTTTGGGGTTTGCGATGGCTATTTTTTCAACCGTTATTTCTTCAAGTTGACGGATGTTGAATGACTTTTCTTTACTCCAAATGACCAACTTACCAGATGTGTATTGAAGAATCTCCGAAGCATTCAATTTTTCCTTTTTCAAAGCTTGAGGATAAAAAAGATCAGCAGAAACAAACACATCATATGGGGCTCCATTGATGATTTGAGCAGAGAGTTTGCCAGAAGACCCAACAATCATTTCACATTGAATATCCGTTTCTTTTTCAAAGGCTTTAATCACCTCTTTCATCACAAACTGCATGTTGGCTGAAGTGGCAATTTTCATTGTTTCTACTTCTGAATTTGAAGAAAAACAGGAAGTGAAAAGTAAATTGAAAATTAGAAAATAAATTACCTCTGAAATTTTCGACTGCATTATGTAAATGATTGTTAAGTTGTGCTGTTTGTAGCTTATTTATTAAACACAAAAGTAAATTTATATAAATAATTTAAACTACATTTGAGTAGAGAGAAGATTGGTTTGAGAATTACTTTTCTTTAACAATGTTTCCTTGTGTATCTCTGAACTGCAACAATACCCACTTCTTAATGTATTATCGATGTCTCTTTAAGCTAGAAGGAACCGAACAGCTTCAAAACTTCTTCTTTGATCTAAACGAAGCCCCTATTCAATTTACTCTTTTTAATAAAAAATATATTTTGAAGAGTATAGGGGAGACTTACGAAGAATTACCAGATTTAGCTATTTATTATCGTCATAAAAAGGCATTCTTGATAGATGGTCACGAAAAGATATTATTAAGGACAGGGGATCTGTTGCTCTAAAATAATTACTATTTTAGGTTTAATCTTTATTCTTCCACTGAAAGTAAAAATTCATTTTCACCCATGATAAATAATGGATAGCCTAGTGCTTTATATTGTTCGGCTATTTTCATTTTAGCGGATCTAAAGCCGTCACCATATTTTTTGTAATCCTGCTGTCCAATCACTAAAAAGTCAGTTTGAGGAGTAATGACATCGGGGTGGACTTTACCTCCGGCAGAAACCACTTTTTGCATGGCTTCTTTTCTATTGAGGCCCTGTAGTTTACCTGTGAAAACCACGTGTTTATTATAAAATCGATGGTTAGGATTGGGATTTTTTGCAGGTTGAAATTGATAGGATTTGCGTTTTTTGACAGGTCTGCCATTACCGAAATTTTGAAAGGATCCATCGCTTTTCATAAAACCGCGTTTGCTTCCCATTTTTTCAGTAAGTGTCTCTAAGGATTCAGTTTTATGAATTTCCAGCATTTTTAATGCAATAATCGCTGCCGCTTTAGCATCACTTTCAGCGTTATGATGATCAAGTTTTATATTGAAATGTTCAGAAAGTGCACTCAGCCCGTAACCGCCAAGTTGAGGCAGGGCTTTTCTTGAAAGAATCAGCGAACAGTAAAAATCAATATCAGGCAAGGGTTGATGATAGGCTGTGAGTGTATCTCTTAAAACAGTAAAGTCAAAAGCGGCATTATGGGCTAGGAGAGGATACTTTGTAAGCAACTCATTCAACTCTTTCCAACGGAGGTCAAAAGTGGGAGCACTGTCGGTCATTTCTGGAGTAATGCCATGGATATTGATATTCATAGCATTATAATAATTGGGCAGAGGTTGAATGAGGTGGTGCTGAGAATCTACGATCTCATAATTCTCAACCACCACTAAACCAATTGAGCAAGCACTAGTTCTTTTTGCATTGGCTGTCTCAAAATCTATTGCAATAAAATTCATAAAAGACTACTGATATTGTTCTTCACTAAAAATAGTGTGACTTAAAGTATCGTTATTATGAATAAATTCAAAATTTAAACGTTCTGCATTCTCTTGTGATTGTATGAATTCACAATAGTTATCTTGAGTGAAACCTTTGGTTGGTACATTATTAATACTAATTACAGTGTCACCAACTGCAATCTCACTATTTTCCTCCTGATATTCTTTATAAATACTTCTAATATAAAAGGTTTTTAAATCTTCCTTTCTGTCAATAGATACGGGAAATCTTTTATCTGTATTAAGGATAATCTCATCGATAGGTTTAATGTAAAGATTCGATTTCTTCCAGTCTATTATTAGGTTGAAGTTTGAAAAGAATTTATTTCCGAGAAGATGAGATCCTTTTTCTTGAAAACCAACCACAAAATTTTCGCATAAATAGTCGCCTAGGTATAAAGAGTCAGCATTATAAAACTCCTTTGTATGATTTTTTCCTTTACCAAAAATTCCTGAAGTAATACTGCCATACTGTGAAGTGATAAATTCTAAGCTGTCTTTTTCAGAAATGCCATTCAGGTATTTTTTATTTAAACGTAGGCTTCCATTACTACCAGTGTCTACTTTTAATTTAGATTCAACACCATGAATGCCGACGGTTAGAATAGGGTTAAATTGATTGTCGCTTACAAAACTTATGGAATCATAGACATTAAGGTCCAATGCAGTATTTTTCTTATAAATGGTAATTTCTTCTTTTTGATAATCAATCTGCCAAATACCTTCTTTCATTAGGTTCGCTCCAATGATACCGTCAACCTCTAAACAATTAAAGTTTAGTTTTTCATTATAAATGTCTAAAGCTATACAGTTAGTATTTTGGAATGTAAAGTCTTGAATGGATAACTCGGGGATTTCATAGAAATAAGCTTTTTGTTTGTTGTTTTGTGAATCTGATGCTGAGATACTTCCTTTCTTTTTGAATTGTAACTCTTCCGCCATTTCGGTACTGATCACATTCATTGCTCCAGTGTCAACTAGAAAGTCATACTTTTTGCCATTTATGACAACTTTTATAATAATAAGACCCATGCGACTTTCAAAAGGAATGGTAATTTGATTAGCATCAGCAATCAATTCTCCTTTACTCATTAGATGGTATAATTTATTTAAGTGACAGCTAGATAATAAGAATGAAATTGTTATTAGTAATATTATTTTTTTCATCTATTTATAAAAAGGGTTAGTGATTTTCTTTGTCAAAATTAGTGAATGAATAGAGCTATAGAAACAGTTGTCAGAAAAAAAACTACTGTTGAAAGCTAGCACTTTAGTTTTTTCACCAATTCATTATTGTAAAAGGAACTGAAATATTGATTCTTTACTTAATTATTATCATTGTACTATAGCATTCAATAGCTTGAAATTCATAGGACAAAATTTGTTGAAAATTACTTTTGCCAATGTATTTGATGTTAATTATAGATTTAATGTTACCTAAATATTTTTTTCTTAATTTTGAGGCCAACTTCCAATTGATTTTATTTAACTAGCATGATGTGTAATAATTACTATATATCTACTATTGCAATTTTCCTATTAGCAATAGTTAATGTCTTTGCCCAAGAAAATGGTTCATTATCAAATGAGCTTGATACACTTTATAAAGAAAAAATTATTGGTTATCCTTTTATCGGCTATACACAGGAAACAAAATTGAAATTTGGTGTAACAGGAATTTATCAATTCAAAGTGCCTGAAGCCACATTTCAGACCAGATCTTCAAACCTGACACTATATGGTTATTATACACTTGAGGATCAAATTAGAATAAGAATAACTAATAATATTTTCACAAATAACGAGAATTGGCTACTCGAAGGAGCATGGGAGTATGCAATTTTTCCTGAAATGTATTATGGTATCGGTGGAGACACACCTAAGAGTAATGAGCAGGTAATCAATTACACGAAATTAGATTTCAGGCAACAATTATTAAAGAAAGTATCAAATCAAATGTTTTTGGGAATTCAATATAGATATGTTGACTATTGGAATATAGATATTTCTGAAAGAGCAGATGGAATGGAGACAGACACTTCAGAAATTCCAGGTTTTGATGGAGGTAAAGTTTCAGGGATAGGTCTTGTATATAAGTGGGATAGTAGAGATTATGTAATTGCTCCTACGAGTGGACATTATATAGAAGCAAGGTTTGAAACGAATCAATCTTGGATGGGATCGGAGTATAGCTTTAATCGTTTCTTTTTAGATGCAAGAAAATACATGGACCTTACTAAGGAAAAAGAAGGTAAAACAGTCTTGGCCTTGCAATGTGCTTTACAGACCACAAATGGTGATGTTCCTTTTAGGGAAATGTCATTAATGGGAGGTATGTATATGATGAGAGGGATTTATGAAGGTAGATATCGAGATAATAATATGTTGACTTTCCAAGCTGAAGTAAGACAGCATTTATTCTGGAGGATTGGTATGACAGGCTTTGTTTCTACTTCGAATGTATACAATAATCAAGATGGTTTTGATTTTAATCTAATAAAAGTTGCTGGGGGCGGTGGATTTAGATTAGCTTTTAATAAAGATGATAAAGCATCATTAAGAGCTGATTATGGTTTTGGCCCAGAAGGGAACTCAGGGCTTTACCTTACCTACGGAGAGGCTTTCTAAGTTTTTGAAGAAACTGTTGTTTCATAATTGCTAACAATAAGTACAAATTCAAAATTATCTCATACTAATTCTATTTATTGTTTTGCGATTACTTCCTTCAAAAAACTTTTAATAGAACCACTATTAATACGTTTTTTAGCGTT
>NZ_LQAQ01000004.1 GCF_001583495.1 Flammeovirga sp. SJP92
AAAAGCAAGGCATCGTTTTCTGTCTGTATCACTCTATCACAGACTGGCATCACCCTCAAGCACAATCCATATTTTACCCTGATTACAACATCGGGCAAAAAGATCAGACAAAATCAAATCCTGAATTTCCGAAGTATTTTAAAAACTATTTAAAACCACAAGTAGGAGAACTTTTAAGCAACTATGGAGATATTGGCGTGATATGGTTTGATGGAGAATGGATTGCTGATTACACTACAGAAATGGGTAAAGAAATGTATGATTACATTCTAGATTTACAACCCAACACAATTGTCAACAATAGAGTGGACAAAGGACGTAACGGTATGGCGGGCTTCAATGTGGAAGGAAATTTTGTAGGTGATTTTGGTACGCCAGAGAAAGAAGTTCCGGCAACAGGAATTGATGAAGATTGGGAAGCATGTTTCACAATGAACGGTTCTTGGGGCTATAAACCTTCTGATCTGAACTGGAAAAGCGATACGTTATTGATCCAAAGTTTAGTAGACATTGTATCAAAAGGCGGTAACTTCTTGTTGAATATTGGCCCTGATGGCCTAGGTAATGTTCCTGAAGAAAGCGTAGTTCGTTTGAACACAATGGGAGAGTGGATGAAGGAAAATGAAGAAGCCATTTACGGAGCGAAAGCTAGTCCATTTGAAAAACCAGAATGGGGTGTTTATACATCAAAAGGAAATGTAGTTTATGCTCACGTTTTTGATTGGCCAGAAGATGGCAAACTTCCATTAAACGAAAAAGTAAAAGTGAAAAGTGCTACACTGTTAGCATCTTCAGGTTCAAATATAGAGTGGGTAGAAGGGGCACTTCAGTTACCTGTTCAACCTACCAATAAGTTTGTTTCAGTCGTTAAAATTGTTTTAGACCAAGAACAACCACTGTAGAATTGAATGAAGAATTAAGAGGGAAGAATGAAGAATTATGGTTCTTGATGTGGCTTAATAACCACCATAAAAACCATTTTACGAACCATAATTCTACATTCTTAATTCTTCATTAAAAAAGTTATATAACTTTTTTTCTAGTACTTATATCCAACTGAACTTCTGAGTACCAAGGTCATCGTTCGCAATCTTGTTTAATAGTGATACACAATTATTTTGAAGAGAGAAAAGAGACATTGCGGATGATGTCTTGGTACTTGGAAGTAGTCAGTACATTGTAAACGCAGTTTTCAATTAGCTAAGTTTTTGGAATTGTGAGATTTTTGATGATCTAACATTAGCAACAATGAACTTTCTACCCGATTAGTTTAGTAGTGCTTCCCCAGCCTTGAAAGTAGATCATAAAAAACTTGTAGAAATTGAAAGTTTACAATGCATTCAGTTTTTATTACTTCAAACAACACAATCATGAATAGCAAAGTAACATCAACTGTATTGCCAGTATTGTTTGGCTTTTTTGTAATGGGTTTCTGTGATGTAGTAGGCATTACCGTAGCACATGTCAAAGAAGATTTACTGGTAGATTACAGCAAAGATTACCAAGATACACTTTCCAACTTAATTCCAGTAGCCCTATTTTCTATGTTTTTGATTTTCTCTATTCCTACGGGAATATTGATGACAAAAATCGGAAGGAAGAAGACAGTTTTACTCAGTAATATCATTACGGTATTTGCAATGTTTATACCGCTGATTGAGTATTCTTTTGAAATGGCTTTGGTTGCATTTGCCCTTTTAGGTATTGCCAATACCATCCTGCAAGTTTCACTAAATCCTCTTTTATCGAATGTAGTGAGCGGAGACCAACTGACAAGTAGTTTAACTGCAGGACAATTTGTAAAGGCAATTTCATCTTTTACGGCACCTTTTATTGCGGCATTTGCAGCAAGCTATTTTAATAATTGGCAATACATTTTCCCTATTTACGCAGTCATCACTTTACTTTCAACAATTTGGCTGTACTTCGCACCTATTGAAGAAACAATCAGTACAGAAAAAGCAAGTTCATTTGGACAGGTTTTAGGTCTCTTAAAAGATAAAACAATTGTGCTTTTATTCTTAGGGATTCTGTTTGTAGTGGGTGTAGATGTAGGCATCAACACCGCTGCTCCCAAAATTCTGATGGAGCGTTGCGGACTCACTTCCATTGAAGCAGGCTATGGCCCAAGCGTATATTTTGCACTTCGTACGTTAGGTGCATTCATGGGTGCATTCATTTTAGCAAAGCTCTCGCCAGCCAAATTCTTTAAAATTAGTATGGTGATTGCAGTAGCCGGCATTGTGGCTTTACTGTTTGTAGAATCAAAGATCGGCATCTTCGCCTTATACGGTCTAATCGGGTTTTTCATTGCTAATATCTTCGCTATTATTTTCGGCATGGCCATGCAAGTTCACCCCGATAAAGCCAATGAAATTTCAGGTTTAATGATCACAGGCGTATTTGGAGGAGCAATTATTCCATTTGCCATGGGATTATTATCCGATGCAATGCATTCACAAATGGGCGCTGTAATTATTATTCTAGGAAGTGCAGCTTACTTATTGATGGCATCATTTACCATCAAAATAAAACAAAAAGCTTCCTCTGAGACAGTAAATGAAGATGTAGTTTTAGCTGAATAGAAAGATGAAAAAAAAGAAGATTTTATGGAGCCTTTTGGCCATCGCAATGATGGGTTGCCACTCCAATGAAGTGCGAACGCTAAAATTAAACGATACCACAACCGTAAAAGCAGAACTGATTTACAGTGATGATTTTGAAAAAGGAATTGATAACTGGAAAGCAGAGCAGATGCCAGGGGGAGAAGTCTATCATAAAGATGGAAAATTGGAAGTGAATGATGCCGGAGGCTGTACCGTTTGGTTTAAAGAAAAACTTCAAGGGCCAATAATGATTGAATATGATGCACATGTCATCAAAAAAGGAGGTGAATTTGACAGAGCTTCTGATTTGAATTGTTTTTGGATGGCCACTGACAGTGAAAACCCTACAAATTTGTTCGCAAAATCAGAATTCAGAAGCGGTCGTTTTCCAAATTACGACTCCTTAAGCCTTTATTATGTGGGTATGGGAGGGCACTACAATAAGAAAACACGTTTCCGTAGATACACCGGTAATGGTGAAAAGCCACTTCTACCAGAACACGATCTAACGGACCCTGAATTTCTAATCACTCCCAACACCACCAAAAAAATCAGACTGATCGCCTACAATGACCTCATTCAATACTACAGAAATGACTCATTGATTTTCAATTATCAAGATCAGCACCCTTACAAAGAAGGACATTTTGGCTTAAGAACAGTACATAATCATATGACACTGGATAATTTTAAGGTTTATCGTCTTATTGAGGATTATGAGCATGTTTCAAATATGCACTAAAAAACACAAAGAACAGGGTTAAAAGGTAATGCGTATTTTATAAAGATTCTTTACCTAATAGATATCGATTACCTTTGTGGCTTGCTTGGATTTTTTTGCGAGAAGGTCCAGCGAGCCACTATAAAAGTTTTTTTACCTTCAATTTTTTCTTTTTCCCCTTAAAAAAAAAAAGTTCTTCCAAAATGAATTAGAAGAACTTATTAAAACTGTAAACTAGCATCGTTATTACAATATTTTATCCATCAGATCAGTGTAAAATCCATGACAATCGATTGTATTTTTTAAGAATTAAAAATTTTTTCTGATGCTGTTTATATCCTCTAAAACTTGCCTTGTCAAAGATTCAATTCCATCAATATCAATATTACCCGAATGTTCTTTAAGGATAAGGTTTGAACCAATTCCAACACAATAAGCACCGGCTTCAAACCAACTTTTTAAGTTATCTTTTTCAGTAGTTACCCCTCCAGTTGGCATTATATTAGACCATGGACATGGTGCTTTTATTCCCTTAATAAAGCCAGGACCACCTACTTGAGCGGCAGGAAATACCTTGACCAATTCCACTCCTAATTCTTCGGCTTTTCCAATCTCAGTGACAGAACCACAACCTGGACTTACAGCAACTTTTCTTCGGTTGCAAATTTTTATCACTTCTTCATTCAATAGAGGACAAACTATAAAATCCGCTCCCATTTGTATGTAAAGCGCAGCAGTAAAAGGATCGACAATAGAACCAATCCCGAGCATCATTCCGGGTAAGTGAGCGTGAGCAAATTCAAGTAGCTTTTCAAAAATTTTGTGAGAATTATCTCCTCTATTAGTGAATTCAAACACTCTGCAACCTCCATCATAAGTTGCTTTTAAAACTTGTTTGGCTGTTTCAAAATCTCTGTGATAAAAGACAGGGACCATACCAATTTCTCCCATCTTTTGTATTACTTCAATTCTAGTGTACTGTGACATAATAATTATTATTTGTTAGCTATTAAGTACAAATTCAAAATTATCTAATACTAATTCTATTTATTGTTTTGCGATTACTTCCTTCAAAAAACTTTCAATAGAACCACTATTAATACGTTTTTTAGCGTT
>NZ_LQAQ01000005.1 GCF_001583495.1 Flammeovirga sp. SJP92
CTTAAGCTATAAGCGTGACTTGGACCTTATTATTTGTAAAAAGTCTGTTGACTTTTAGATCCATTTTCTTTTGCTATAAGTCTACAGACTTATCACAAAATTCAAGCACAAGTGACGCCTTCGGCTTAACACTTGCGCCAGATTCAAATTTGAAAAAACTTATGTTAATCATTCTACAAAGAAGCCATTCTCCTACTTACTATTTCCTTCACCTCCAATACGCCCGCTCCTTTTTTATGGATTTTAAGCGTGCAGGTTTTGATTTTGTCAGCAGGCAATGTGATTGCTCCTAAATCCAAAGTACCCCAAGTTTGTTCTTCTGCTTCTTGCTCACGCATTACTCTATCAGGAGTGGGTAATGCTGTAGGCTTGAAGTCTTTTTTGATTTTCTTTTTGATGATTTGATCTCCAAAAATCACTTCGATCACATCTCCTTTTACGGCCTGTCCTGCATATTTTAAGGAAAGTTGGAAAGTAGAAGGAGTTACAATTTCGATGGGCCATTCAATCGTGGCATCTCCACTGACTAAAAACCAATCGTGAGCCCAACCATTGACATTGGCTTTAAATTTTAAATCCCCTTTTCCAGTGCTTTCGTGTACTGCCAATACCACTCTTGGGCTTTCTTTATACCCCATCGGGATTCTCAAATCAGCAAATCCTGCCGAAGTTACATCAGTGTACCACGCCTCGAAAGCCTCCTTCATTTCCTTTGCCTTTTCTGGTAATTCAGATTGCAAATCGTGTTTTTCTGAAGGATCTTCTGTTAAGTTATATAAGCCTGTTTTTCCAAATTCAGTGGTATACCTAAAATCGCCTTCTCTTACAGCACCTCTTTCAGCAGTGATTTCAAAACCTGTCATGTGCGTATATAATTTTCTCGATTCCGGTGCTTTATTTTCCAATAAATAAGGACTTAAATCCACACCATCAAACTTCACCTCTTTTGGTTTTTCTACCCCTGCCAAACCTAATAAAGTAGGCATCAAATCAATATGAGCTGTTAGTGCTTGTTTCTGACTTGGTTTGATTTTTCCTTTCCACTGCAATGTACAAGGCACCAACGAGCCACCTTCGTGAATTGAAGTTTTCCCTCCCCTCCAAGGACCATTGTAGCGGTCTCCTTGAGGGCCATTATCGGATAAGAAAACGACAATTGTATTTTCTTCCAGAGCATTGTCTTTTAAATACTGACGGATTCTTCCTACGTTATCATCAATATTTTTACACATCCCGTAGATGGTTGCTATCTTCTTGTTTTGCTTTTCTCCGTAACCGAAATCAATGTCTTTATACAAATCATAGTACTCATCTCCTACTTGGTAGGGTGTGTGAGGAGCATTCAATGGGACGAAAGCAAAAAACGGTTTTTCTTTATTTCTATCCATAAAAGCCAAAGTAGAATCCGTCAATACATCTGTGATATAGCCTTTGGTTGAAATCATTTCTCCATTGTATTCCAAAGATGTATCGAAGTAATTACTCCAGTGACCAGAAGTGAAGCCTAAAAAAGTATCAAAACCTTGCCCTTGTGGGTTTTCAGGATAATGTGCTCCATTGTGCCATTTTCCAAAACAACCTGTCGTATATCCAGCTGACTTGAAGGCTTCCGCGATGGTCACTTCCTCTGACCTCATATTTTCTCTTCCTCTTGTCACAAAAGAAACACCTGTTCTCAAATGGTATCTACCTGTCAAAACACTCGCACGAGTAGGAGCACAAACCGGACTCACGTAGAAACGGTTGAGTACTGCACTTTCACTCGCCATTTGATCAAAATGAGGTGTTGAAAGGTACTGATTGCCAGTGTAGGAAAAGTCTCCCCAGCCTTGGTCATCTGTCAAAATCACAATGACATTAGGCGATGTTGTTGCTGTTTGCCCATACGCCTTCGGAAGGAGTATGAGCAACATGCCACACAAAACACTTATACTATTTCTAATGGATTTCATCATGGTTATTGAGCGTTATCAGCAATCACTTTTGATGTTAACCCGTTCATTTTCTTTGCATAATCATCAATCACTTGGATAGTGGATTGGTCTTTATCATATACACCGTACCATCCTTGTGGTTCATGTGGAGGATCTCCTAAGAAATTGTCTCCCTTCTTCCAAAATTCCTTTGGTCTTGGAGGTCTTCCTTCTCCTGAGTAAGCCCAGAAATTCATCCCGTAAATAGGAGCATTTTCTTTGGCTAATTGATACACTTCATCAAACACAAAACTGTAATATTTGTCTCTCCAAACTGTAGTCGCAGAAGGAGAATAATCATCATTGTCACGAGCAATTCCAAACTCTTCTAAAACAGCCGGTTTGCCTAATGCCTTTGCATCATTTACATGCTTGTATAAATATTCTCTTACTTTTTTCTTCGTCTCGTCAAACTTCTCTTCTGGCTTTGCAGGGTCATACCACCCCCAGTTTTGAGCCCAGATGTGAATCGTTACGTAATCAATATCTTTTACATCACTGTCTTTCAAAAGATTAATTCCCGCATCCGGTCCTGGAGAATCTCCTTCTGAACCAATTGATACTAAATGATTTGGATCTAGACCTTTAATTAAAGCTGAAGTTTTTGCAATCCATTTATGATACTCTTCCACTTCGCTGTATCCTCTTGGTTCATTGCCCAATTGCCAAGACATGATAGTAGGATCTTCCGTGTATTTTACTCCTGAAACTGTATTTGTTCTCGTAATCAGAACTTTCAAGTGATCTTCAAACATTTTAGAGGCTTTTTCATTCGCATAAAACTGCTTTGAATAATCCGTGAACTTATTCCATTCTTGAGAAATTTGAGGGTAAGGTACTTCTCCTTTTCCAGCCCATAATAAGTACTGAGGCATACCGCCAGACCAAGTCCAGAAGTTGTTCAATACCATCACTGCTTTCATCTCTCTTTTTCCCATCTCACTTAAGAAAAAGTCCAACCCTTCTAGTACTTCTTTATTGTATTTCCCAGGAGCAGATTGCATTGTTGGATGCACTTGGAACGCTTGACTTTCATCTCCCTCAGAAGACGCCAAGATTCTCAAGTTTGTAATTCCCATGGCCTTCATTTGATCCAATTCATTGACCAAACGCTGACGGTCGCCTAATTTTTCCATACCGATATTCATGCCGTACCAGTAGTTGGCACCCATAAAATAGTAAGGTTGACCATTCAGCATTAAGGCTCCATTTTCTATGGTTACAAAGTTGTTTTTAGCGGAGTTGTTTTGCTCCGTGGTTTGCTTTACACATGATACTCCCAATAAGAGCACAAATAGTAATAGTGTATTTAATCTTTTCATTTCATTCATGTTTATAATTTTTAAAGGGAAGAGGGAAAGTGGTTCGTACACCATAGTTAAAAATCAAGATTACCCTGTTTCAAGTGTTAAGCGATAGCGTCACTTGGAACTTACCTTTGGCGAAGTCTCCTGACTTC
>NZ_LQAQ01000006.1 GCF_001583495.1 Flammeovirga sp. SJP92
TACTGTGACAGAAGAAAAGGGATGATTTTAGTTTAATATTTTTTATTCTAATCAAGGCAGATTTGCAGAGCATAGCCTTAGTTACGCGATAAAAATCTAACGAAGAGAAGGATAAAAAAGATAAGATAAAATGTACCTTTACTTTTGTCACAGTACTTAACACACAAACCAAAACACTTGAAATAAACAACATGAAGGATAAGCTTCAGAAATTAGAAGAAATGAACCGCTTAGCTGAGCTTGGCGGTGGTGAAAAAAGAATAGAAGCCCAACATAAGAAGGGTAAACTAACAGCTCGTGAACGAATTCAATTGCTCATGGATGAGAATACTTTTCATGAAGTAGGCAAGTTTGTCAGACACCGTGAAGTACAATTTGGATTAGACAAGGAACATTATCTTGGTGATGGTGTGATTACTGGTTTCGGCAAAATCTCAGGCCGCTTAGTTTATGTCTACTCACAAGATTTCACTGTTTTTGGTGGTTCACTTTCAGAATCACATGCAGAGAAAATCTGTAAAATCATGGATTTAGCAATGAAAAATGGTGCTCCTATTATTGGTCTCAATGACTCAGGCGGAGCACGTATTCAGGAAGGTGTAAAATCCTTGGGAGGTTATGCTGATATTTTTTATAAAAACACCAGAGCTTCTGGAGTGATTCCTCAAATCTCATGCATCATGGGGCCATGTGCCGGTGGAGCAGTGTATTCGCCTGCTATCACAGACTTTATAATGATGGTTGAGCAGACTTCTTATATGTTTGTTACGGGACCTAATGTCGTAAAAACAGTTACACATGAAGAGGTTACTTCCGAAGAGCTAGGTGGGGCCACAGCTCATAGCACAAAAAGTGGTGTAACGCATTTCACAGCAGCCAATGAAGCTATTGCCCTTCAGAATATCCGAAAACTATTGAGTTATATTCCTCAAAACTGTGAGCAAGATTCTCCTCGCTATGAATATTCCAATATCAATTCTGAAGTAAGGACAGCACTGAATGATATTGTACCAGACAACCCCAATACTCCTTATGATATTCGTGATGTTATTCATGGAACCATTGATAAAGATACATTCTTTGAAGTACATGAGGCTTACGCCGAAAATATTGTAGTAGGTTTTGCTCGTTTGGGAGGAAAAAGTATTGGTATTGTAGGCAATCAACCGGCAGTATTAGCAGGAGTTTTGGATAATGACGCTTCAAAGAAAGCGGCTCGTTTTGTTCGCTTCTGTGATGCTTTTAATATCCCTTTATTGGTATTTGAAGACGTGCCTGGCTTCCTTCCTGGCACAGATCAAGAGTGGAATGGAATTATTGCCAATGGTGCGAAATTACTTTATGCTTTTTGTGAAGCTACAGTCCCAAGGATCACTGTTATTACTCGTAAAGCCTATGGTGGTGCATATGATGTGATGAACTCTAAACATATTGGTGCTGATTTGAATTATGCTTGGCCTACAGCCGAAATTGCGGTGATGGGTGCTCAAGGCGCTGCAGAAATTATCTTCAGAAAAGAAATTCAAAGTGCAGAAGACCCTGAAGCTAAATTACAGGAGAAGATTGATGAGTATACTGAAGAGTTTGCGAATCCTTATAGAGCGGCTTATAGAGGTTATATTGATGAAGTTATCAAACCTGAGAATACCAGGGAAAGATTGATTGCCGCTTTCAATATGCTTCGAAATAAAGTAGATCATAATCCTAGGAAAAGACATGGAAATATTCCATTATAAAACTTTTTCAAGCTCACTCTATCCGTACACTACCCACCGTACACACTGTACGCTATTCACCGTACTGCTTGTACACTATACACCGTACAGTGTGTACGGTGAATAGTGTACATCATAGTACTTAAATCTAAAATGAAGAAAGTAGAGTATAGGAAAAACCTATCTCTACTTTTTTTTCTCATGAATAAATACGTGTGGCATAAAGCATTTCCAAAAAATGAATCTGCTTAATTACCAATAAAAACATCGTAAAAACACTATTATTTTACTTAATCTATCCACACGTCATTCTTCAATAATTTGAAACTATAAGACTATTACTTATAAGGTAAAGAACACTGATAGTAGGTATATATTCGTCCGTTTTCAAAAAAATACAATGTTAAAAAATAACTGTTTGTATGGGCGTTACAGTGCAACGCCCATACTTCTTATTAATGAGTAATCTTCAAATAGCTTATTGAAACTAAACCATAATCGCTCGTATCTAATGACTTTCCTTTCATAGATTGCATATAGTTACCCGCTTTAAAATAGTTTGAATCACTATTACAACCATTGAAACGATAGATTTCTGTCTTCGAACCATTATTGATTGAATACAACACTACATTGCTGTTTTCGAAGATCAGTTCAAGATGCATTTCTTGATCCAATGCCCAATTTCCATCAATAAAATCACCCGATCCATCATCGTTCTCTTCTGTTACCCAACCCATAATCTTCAATCTAACTGCTCCTGAAGACTGGCTAGGATCTCCTTCGAACTGAACACGGATAACATCATCATAAGAACTTGACGGCCCGTGAATTTGTCCAAAACAAACCTTTCCTGAGCTTGGCAATTGGTTTACTGTCACTTTCCATTCCATACGGTTTACACCACTGCCACCATCCCAATAGATATTGTTTGATCCATCAGCAGTTAACTCTCTTAACTCCGTTCTTGGATTTCCAGATCCTGATGATGTAGGATAACCCGCGTAGCATTTAAAGAAGACATTTGTGCCATCCGTATAGAACCAATTATCATTAGAGTAAGTATCTAGATTTGGGATTTTATCCACAAAAGTTGGGTTGTTTAATGTACCAGAAAATGCATTTAACTTCCAATTTTGCAACCCTAAAACATCATAAGGGTAACCTCCAGGTGTTTGATCTGGATCGTCAGGATCTGTTCCATTTCCTTCGCCATCTGTTCCAACTGCTTCAAACTCTGTGATACTGTTCCAAGTATTGGCAGTGTTTCCATATCCAATAACCTGAATATAACGTGCTGCAACATTCTCTAAGGCAATCGTTTCCAAATCTAAAGATGTACCCGTTGATACGCCTGAATACACAACAGATAAAGCATCCGTTGCATCGCCTGCAAGAATTTCAAATGTACTTGCTCTTTGATCACCCTTGAACCATGCAATTGCTACAGACTCAATGTTTTTTACTGATCCAAAATCATAACGGATCCATTGCCCGTTTCCATTAGCAGACCATCTTGTATCTAAGTTACCATCTACAGTGTTTTGAGGAACATTTCCATCATTTGATGAAGCTGCTACTCCACTCACTGCAAGTGGTTCTGA
>NZ_LQAQ01000007.1 GCF_001583495.1 Flammeovirga sp. SJP92
ATTATGACCGGAGAAACTAACAGAACAATAAGTATCTCACAAGATGGAACTTATCACTGTATTATCACCAATGTTGACTTCCCCGATTTAGCGCAAGTACAAACTGGTACATATACTATGTTTAACGCAGGGCCATTCCTGACAGACTCCACAGCTGTTGCTAAAATTTATACCCTAAACAACAATAATTCTCTAAACTGGAATCTAAATTCTCCAATTTCAACATGGAATGGAATCTCACATTCCGGAAATCCATTAGATAGAATCACTGATATCAATATCCAAAATAAGAATATTAGTACATTGCCTAATGATATTAATGTACTGGATGCTTTAAATTCTTTACAGATTGACAATAACTATCTTACTTTTGAAGAACTTGAAAAAATAACTCAGGCGTTTCCAAGCTCATTTATTTATGCTCCACAAAATAAGGTAGGAGAAACATTAATATATAGCCACACTGGAAATAACATCACTTTAAACCTACCGGCTGAAATAAATTCCCCCAATAATTCCTATCAGTGGTATAAGGATAATATAATAATAGTTACCGGCGGTAACAGCAGTACTTATACAACAAATGAAATGGGGTCATTTTATTGCCTAATAACCAATTCTGAATTCCCTGATCTAACACTTAAATCGAATGATCAGTTAATTCTCAATGCACAACAATTCGTTACAGATTCAAGTGCTGTTGCTGATATTTACACTAAAAATATTAATAACACACTAACATGGGATATTAATCAACCTATTACTTCATGGGAAGGTATCACATTCGCTAATGGAAGAATTAATCAGGTAAAAGTAAATAATGCAGGACTCGACACTATTCCAAGTACATTTGCTAATCTTGATCAGCTTGACACCTTATTTGTACACAATAACAGCCTAACTTTTGAAAGTCTTGAAAACATTTTTACTACATTACCTCAAAACTTTATTTATACTCCACAAAGCAAAATTGGATCAGAACAATACCTCGATGTTTCAGGTGGTGTAAGTACCACTTTGAACCTGCCTGATGATTTTGATACTAATACCGCTAATAATACCTTCCAATGGTATAATAATGGACAAGCTATAAACAATGCCAACGACAGAACTTTCTCAACAAGTACACCGGGTATTTACCACTGTGAAATAAATAACAGTGAGTTCAGTCAGTTGACACTAATATCGGAAAATTTCATACTTTTCGATCAGCAACTTCTTGAGGCTGACTCAGTCATTATTGCTGAAATTTTCAACAGTAATCCTGACAACAGCCTGAATTGGGACTTAAATACACCTATCGAAACTTGGGATGGCATATCTGTCAACTTCTCACGCGTAACAGCTTTAAATATTGATAATAAGAAGATTGATATACTACCTGATAACATAGGTGATGTCAACTACTTAGATACTCTGATTATCAGTAATAATAATATCAGTACTTTACCTGTCTCAGTATACAACTGTAATAGACTCATTGAATTAAATATTGCCAATAATAATATAGCAGTATTAGAACAGCAGATAAGTAACCTGACTGCTATCAAAAAACTTAATATAAGCAATAATGAAATTGAGCAGATACCGGTAGAAATTGAGAACATAAATACGATCGACACACTGATTATTAATGACAACAAACTTACTTTTAAAGATGTTACACTAATTGACAACACAATTGAACAATATATCTATAGTCCTCAGGACTCTATTGATGTTGCTAAAAATATCACTTCTTCAAGAGAAGTACTACTACAAGTTGATCAGTCTATTGACAGTGATGTCAGTAATATAACTTATCAATGGTACTTCAATGACAATAAAATAGATGGTGCAATAGAAAGTTCTTATACTGCATATAATAAAGGAAAATTCAACTATACTTTTAATAAAAGTGAATTTCCAGAGTTAACATTATACAGCAGATCTATAAATATTTATCAGGGTAATGAATTAGACGAAACGGATTCTCTTGCATTAATAGAACTTTATAACGTAAACCCTGAAAACACTCTGACATGGGATCTAAATCAACCTGTAAGCACATGGAATGGAATCACTATAAAAAATAACAGAGTAACTGAAATAAATTTACCCGATAAAAATTTAACCTTGATACCTTCTGATATTGAGAACCTAACTAATATTAAATCTATCCAATTACAATTCAATAACATACATACAATACCCGAACAATTAACATCTCTGGAAAGTTTGCAAGTCTTAAACCTTAATGGTAATAAAATCACAAGGATAATTGATGGGTTTAGTAACATGAC
>NZ_LQAQ01000008.1 GCF_001583495.1 Flammeovirga sp. SJP92
AAGATATTGAAAGTTTTATTCTTAATGGAATGGACTATATTTTTATTGAACATAAAGTAGGTAAAAAAGCTGGTGATAATGCTAGAATGGCGGCGGAGAAGGCTTATGATCAAATTAAAAAGGTAGCTAAGAAAAAGAAAGCTGAAGTGATAGAAAATATACTAATTAGAGTGAAATACCTTGACGATGAAGGTCAGTTACATATAATTAATTAAAGATTGATATGAAAGAAAATTTATTGCAGTTTATAGGGTTACAATTAGATGATATTCATTTCAAAGAAGAGTATTTTCAAGGTTTGTTTATTAATCCATTTGTTGAAGAATTTAAGACTATGGAATTGAAGTATGAAGTTGATAGAGAATTTGTAACAGTAATTAACAAAGAATTTGACTTTAATACTATTATCAACTTCTTAAGTTCAGATGAGTATAAAAAATGTAATATTAATATTCATTTGAGAAGTGATTTATTTTTCTTACAGTTTACAAAGTTAGGAGATAATGATTACAAAGATGAAAGAGACTATGATAAAAAATATTCAAATACTTCCATTGATTTATATTTTGATAAAAGAGCTTTGAATGAGGATAAGTTTGAAGAACTTTTCAATTATTATAAACCTTTATTCTTAGAATTAACAGTACCTATTCGATATGATCTTAGAACTTTAATTAATGATGAAACAACAAATGGTATATATACTAATGAAATTATGTTTCGTCATTTAAATGATTTTCCATTTACAGGAATATCAATATGTTGGAAGATGATCTTAGGAGAATTGAAGTTTGATGAAGATTACACTTTTGAAAAAATATCCCAAACGCCTGCTTTATATAATAGCCCTCTATTAAAACAAGTTGATGGAAGAGATTATAATTTGATCGAATTACATACCTATAAGGATTTTTATAATTATGAATCAGATGAAAGTATGAAATCTCTTAGGGAGACTTATAGTTACTTAAGAGAAGCTATGTTGGAGTTGGAAAAAAAGGACATGATTCCACCTTTGGAAGAGCGTTTTCAGTTATAATCGGGAAAGTTATTAATTGTAGAATAGTAAGAACACTTCTTGTAGTAATTTAGGAAGTGTTTTTTAATTTTCAACCTCTCATCATTCAAAAGCATAAAAGATATTGAACATAAAGTAGGTAAAAAAGCTTGTGATAATACTAGAATGGTGGCGGAGAAGGCTTATCAAAAGATTGAAGAAATAGCAAATAAGAAGAAAGTATCAGTTTTTGATAAAAGAAACCCATTGATCAGAATAAATTACCTGAACGGTGAAGGTAAATTGACAAATTATAAACCATAAAATAGATATTATGAGAGAAAATATTTTAATGATTCAAGGGTTACAGCATAAGGAAATATCTATTGCAAATAGTTTTTTTGAAGAACTGTTTTTTAATTCTTTTGTTGGCGATTTTGATACAATGCAACTTGAATATAAGTCAAAAGAAACAGATGAATATGAAATTTTAATTGAAGGCGAAGTTAATAAAAACAGACTTATATCTTTTCTGAGTGATGAAAAATATAGAAGTTATAATCTCCATGTTTACCTTAGGAATAAGGGAATCTTAGTTGACTTACTAATTTTAGGAGATATTAGATATAAAGATGAAAGAGATAATAGTACAAAATATTCTAACTATACGTTTACAATGGATTTTAATGAAATTATCTTAAATGAAGATGAATTCTTAGATCTATATAATTTTTATAAACTATTATTTCTAGAGTTTACAGTACCTATTCGTTATGATTTTGGTACTGTTATTTCAAATGAAACAACAAAAGGCAAATATTCAAATGAACTTATTTTTCGTCATAAGAATGATTTTCCATTTACAGGCATTTTAATATGCTGGAAAATGATCTTAGGTGAATTATACTTTGATGAGGATTACACTTTTGAAAAAATAGTCCAAACGCCTGCTTTATATAATACCCCTCTATTAAAACAAGTGGATGGAAGAGATTATAATTTGATCGAATTACATACTTATAAGGATTTTTATAATTATGAATCAGATGAAAGTATGAAATCTCTTAGGGAGACTTATGGTTACTTGAGAGAAGCTATGTTGGAGTTGGAAAAA
>NZ_LQAQ01000009.1 GCF_001583495.1 Flammeovirga sp. SJP92
ATCCACCTCACGGCGATCACTGTCAGTAACTCTTCTAAGTGAACAGTAAATTACTTAGGTAGGATTTGCACCTACTGGAAAGCCACAGCATCGTGGCACACTAACGTGATGACTAAACTGGTGAGCGGTTGTGTCAACTGTGATTGGAGTTTAGTTGATTTTATGAGTTTGTTATTATTTTAATACTTGAAATTTTTCCATCTTTAAGTTCAACATTTAGATATTCATATTTAGCCAATAATCCACTTTTCCCAATCTTATAACTTAAAGTGTTTAAAGTATTGGATTGAGGCTTACCTAATATTTTCTCAATATCCATGTACTTCATATTGATAGTGAGATGATTTTTTCTTAAATCAGTTATCATTTCATATCTGTCTTCTATATTATTCAACCATATTGATGATTGAAATTTTTTATCATTATATGTCTTAGAATAAGTTAAGGGTTTTTCAATCAGTGAGATGAGAAAAACGAATAAATAACAACTTATAAAACCAAAGAAAAAATATTTCATAAAACCATTTAATTAAAGTAATACTTACCACTGTCCTTTACAATGTTTTTTAACTCCATTTATTAAATTATTTGAAAAAGAAATCTCTAAGAAACAAGGTCCTGAACAAGTACCTACTTCGTAAATTAAAGAGTTTTTTGATAATTTAAATTCTTGATTTTTATCTGGTTGTCCTAGAATTTCTATTACTTCCTTTTTAGTCATATAATCCTTTAAAATAAAGTTTTTAAGATCATAAAGCATAGCTTGCCTTTTAGATAAACTATCAGGATTATTCCAAATTAATTTATCGAAAAATTCTGAGTTTTCATCACAACTAATTTGAGGAGGGAAGTCTTCTAAAAAGTTATCACAAACTTTAAGAGAAAGTCCACCAAGTAAAACTCCAAATAAAAACCTTATGATATTCTTTTTACCCATAATAACGTATCGGGCATGGTGTCGCAGGCAGGTTGCGTCGCAACCGACCTGTGCAATATGCCCCTTGTTAGCGAGATTTACATTTTGAAAAGTCAACCTCATAATAGCCATTGGATCTAACTTTTATACCTTTTATTGTTGCAGGTTTCCAAGGTTTTAAAGTTTTCACAAATTGAATTGCTATTTCTTGACAGTGTTTATTTGTATTCCTATTAGGAAACACAAAAAAGTTAGATGTTTCTCCAAATTGATTTACTTCGAAGCCTACTATTATTTTATTTTTCCGATTAATCCACTTAAGTGAATCAGTTTTATTTTGTAGACATGTCGAATCTGGTTCACAATATGTAAGACTAGAGTCAATTAGATCTAACTCTTCTGAATTTGATAGTAAGAGCTCACTATATTCGTCTGTCCATATAAATTTTTCATCTTTCCAAATTTCATTATACAGTATATGAGTATCAATTAAGTTAATCGAATTAATTTCATTACCAAGCTTTTTCAATTTTCGAATTAAATCGGTACTTCTTGATATACGTCCAGTTCTCGTACATAAGTTAGTTCTAATTTCGTATTCCCCAAGATTATTAAATCTTCCAAAAACAATATACAATGAATCAATATCAAAAGAATAACCACATGAACTACTGTAAGATTCTGAGACTACTGTCATCTCGTTTTTAAACTCCCCTTTTAAGGTTTCTAATACTTCAAAAGTCGTTCGGTTTTCATATCCATCTTCCGTTGAAACTGTTATAGCTTTTCCTATAAAGATTACTGCGGTTTCATTTATTTCTTTTTCTAAAGTTTCAGTAGAACATTCACAGCCAAATACCTTAAAATAAAACGTATTCGAAATTAAGAACAATAAAACTATTCTATTCATACTTTTCATGATTCTCGCGTAGAGTAGAGCCTGATAGCTCTCTCTGTTTAAATAATTATAAATGTAATCATTTTGAGAAAACTATCAGAACCCCCTTCATCAAACCGTACGTGAAGTTTTCCC
>NZ_LQAQ01000010.1 GCF_001583495.1 Flammeovirga sp. SJP92
AGTAAAATACAGTGTAGCTTCAGGAAATTACTCTGACTCTGTTACAACTACTTCCACACAAACCACAATTAATGGTCTTGAAGCCGAAACGAATTATTATGTGAATGTGTACGCGATGAATGCAGAAGGCTCTGGAGATCTGGGTACAGAGACTTCTGCTACTACACAAGCACAACCTGTATTAGGAGATAAAATAGAAGGTAAATTCACTCCTAAAAATGGAAAGACTATGTTGGCCATCGGTCAGGATTTGGCGGCAATGTCGGGATACAGAGAAGGTAATATGCCAGAGCCAGCAGCAGCTGTAGCATACGTTTCTTTCTTTATGTTGACACAAGACAATTACGGAATAAACTATGGTGCAACAGGTATGGATAATGCCGGTAACTTTACTGGAGTTGATACAGATTGGGGTTCAGGACCTTTGAATGCATCAAGCACTGCATTAGGTTGGGATCAATCGGCGTTGATTATTGCAATGTCAATCACAGAAAACTGGAACCTGAACGGATTACAAGGAATTGCAAACGGTCAGTATGAGCAACATATCGATAAATTAGCATTATTCTGTAATACATTCCCTGACAAGAAAATTTACTTGAGAATTGGTTATGAGTTTGATGGACGTTGGAATTCTCAAGAAACAGCGGGAGGCGATTATCCAGCAGGATATCACAAACAAGACGAGTATAAAGCAGCATGGCGTCATATTGTAGATGGAATGAATGCAAGAGGTGTTGACAATGTGGCTTACGTATGGCAGTCATCTACTTCACCTGTAGACGATGTATTGGACGGTTACTTCGGTAATGGCGGTGATTTAGCAGCGGCAAGAGAAGATATTTCAGGTTGGTATCCTGGAGATGAGTATGTGGATTGGTGTGGAATCTCTTGGTTTATTTCACCCACAGAAGCATCTACTTACTTTGGATTTGACGATGTGCCTAACTTACCAAATCAAGATGACTTAGCAGATGAAATGTTAGCTTTTGCTAGAGAGCACAATAAGCCTGTAATGATTGCAGAGGCAACACCACAAGGTTATGATTTCGAGATCTCAGAATATGATCCTACGCCAAGCATGATTTCAAGAGCATCAACAGGATATACTTACGAAGGTGCTAAAACATTATTCACTGATGGGTTGAGTGCAGCAGAAGAGCAGTTCGCTCCTGGTACATGGTTTGGTAATTATGATGCACAAGAAGCATGGGACAGATGGTTTACTCCTTTCTTAGATTACATTCATGCTAATAGCGATGTAATCCGTTCAGTAACTTATATCAATGCTAATTGGAATACCCAAGCTAAGTGGGCAGATCCTTACAATGAAGGTTATTGGGGAGATACAAGAATCGAAGCCAATCCAGCAATTAAAGCTTTATGGTTAGAAGAAACTAATTCTGATTTCTGGTTATTGGGAAGTCCTTCTATTGCAGAAGAGTTGTATGGTGAGGTCAGCAACGCAAGAACGGTTTCATTAAAAGAAGAATTGGAAAGTGCAGAAATAGTACTTTATCCAAACCCAGTAAAAAATATTCTTAGTCTGAAAGGCATGAAGGAAATTCCAGCACTGCAGCTGTATTCTACACAAGGTGTACTGCTTATGGAAGATAAAGGATATTCATTGGATGTTTCAAAATTAACTCGTGGACTTTACATCTTGAAAATCAATAACAAATTGATGAAAAAGGTAATAATTGAATAAATCAATTGTGAAGTACATATTTTAATAATGAAAACTCTCCATGCACATTATTTGTATGGAGAGTTTTTTCTCTATATCTTAAATTAAGTACTAAGTACTAAGACAAAATTATATAACACTTATTCATATTATTTTTTCTGATTACTGCCTTTAAAAAACTTTAAATAGAACCACTATTTATACGTTTTTCAGCGTTG
>NZ_LQAQ01000011.1 GCF_001583495.1 Flammeovirga sp. SJP92
ATTTTCTGCGACAATGAAAGTGAAACTCCGTTGGCCTTGGCCTCCGCTTTTGCGATTCGCTGTGCTTCTGCAAGATCAATTTTTTTCGCTCCGGCTTGTTCAGCATATAATTGAGCAAGAAGCTGAGCATCTTCCTTTGATGCTGTTTTTCCTGCCGCCTCAGCTGCATATAGTTGAGCAAGTTTATGTGCTTCCTCTTTTGTTGTACCTTTTGCCAGTGCGGCTACAGCTGCACGTTTTGACGAAATATCAGCATACTTCTGTACCTCTTCAGGTTTCATAGAATATGACCTGATATGTTTGAGCATATCAGCATGCGTAACTCCTGCTCCCTGTGATGCTTTTACAAGTGCTAGTATTTCCCTTGTATCTAGTTTTCCGTCTGCTGATGCTGATTGAAGAGTCTGATTCAATTGCTTCTGAGCATTAAGCTCTGCACTCAATTGATTCACCTTCGCATTCACCTGACTTACAACCTGTCCTACTTGAGTGTTTTTTAATCCAAAAGCCGATGAAAGCATATTCGCTGTACTCCCTGCTTTATTCAGCCAGTTCA
>NZ_LQAQ01000012.1 GCF_001583495.1 Flammeovirga sp. SJP92
ATTATCTTTTCCACTTAGACAGTCCGAACTACTGGGGTAACTATACTAAAAAGCAAATCCTTTTCCTAGTTCTAAAAGGAATTGTTGAATATCATCGATCAATGCTTTTTCTAATTCCTGTTCTGTATAAGCAAAGTTTGTTGGAAGATTTAGAAACTCTAACACAGAAGGATTTTTAATGAAATTCTCAGGATTGAGTTCTAAGTCTTTTGTATTTTCTTTCATTTCCGACTCTACTAACTCCTTTGATGGAGAGTGTAATAGCCGTTGATAATACTGAGTAGATATATTTCTATCTAATGTTCGGACTGACCAATTTTGGTTTAGACTCTCCTCCAAATAATACCATTTAGCTTTAGGATCAGTAACTCTCATAATTCTACGATTATGACTCCATGTCAATTGGCTACACAGTGTGTAGCTTTTTTGTAAAGTTGATTCATCAGAAGAATAAGTAAGATAAAATTGTCTGAAGTTTTTAATACTGGCTATTGAAAAACCCTTCCCAAACTCCTCCGTTAACTGCTTCGATAATTCTTTTATTAAATAGCTACCATACTTTGCTTTCGCTTCTCCTTTTTGTTCTTCTTCTACAATGCGTTTTCCAATAGACCAATAGGCTTCTACCATCGCAGAATTAACTACTGAGTGAACTTTATTTTTTGCAGAAGCTAAGATTTGCTTTATTTCTGAATAGAAATTATGCTGTTGAGATGGTATTTGATTTTCCATACTTTTTCATTCAATTATACACACAATCTAATCATTAAACAGCTATCATCAAAGAAAGAAAAAAGGACAAAAAGAAGATCTAAAAACGCTTTAAAAAAGCAATAAAACATTATTTTTTCATCTAGTTATAACTGGAATTGATGTCCCATAAATGTAAAGCATGCCCTAATAACTTGGTGATATTTTCCTCCAATACATTTTCCAAATCCTTTCAATGTGATGGCCTGGTATAAATTCAAATTTCAGAGTTCACACTACTGCATACTCTATATTGTACTTACGTTACACTCTCTTTTATACTGATGAAAGTGTTTTTATAGTCAGTTATTGAATCGTTAATTTTAAGCACAATAGCTCTTCTTTTCAAGATTCGTCTATGAAAGGTCTCAATCTAAAAATTTTTCTTTTAAGTCAGGGGTTAAAAGCATACAACTATCCTTCCTTCCAAACCATCTATAACGGTTCTTAGCGATATAATCATAAATATGATCTCTAATGAAAGGCGGAGTAATTAAAAATACAGCAGATAAATTTCTGGGAAAACCTAGTTTTAAAACAATGTTAAGAACAGCAGTAGATTTTATATAGAATTTGTCCCCGACAGAATATACAATGGAATTATTAGGTTGAAAAGTTACAGATTTATTGTTGTGCAATAGCTGACTAGCGGTTTTTCCCTGTAGAGGAGCAAAGTAAAAGAGGTTCTTGCGATCATGCTTAATGATATATTGTATTGTAGAATCACAAAGGTTACAAACCCCGTCAAATAAAATAATATGTTTTTTTTGATCCATTTTACTTTACAATTTTATGGAAGTAGTTAAAAGTAAATAACCTAAATTGTTGTTCGTTGCAATTTGTGTCAACGTATTTCCAGATGAAATTGTATTGACATAATTGTAATTATTCAGCTTAAAAAGGGTGAGCAAAGATTGCCCAACCAATGAGAAGGATAATCGATCTGATAAGTCATATTTATAAGAAAAATGAAGATCTGGCACGTTGAATTCATCATCTTCAATACTATATTTTGTGAAAATAAAGTTCACATTCCAGATCGTTTTAGTTCCATGACCTCTAACAGAAAATGTATTGGTGATCACCGATTGTCTGTTGATCTCTTCATTATCTAACCAAAATATCATATGATTATAATTCAGTTCATTTGACACTTCCTTGATGAAAAAACTTCGGGGCAAGAAGCTTATGTTGAGTGAAGGAACCCAAGCATCAGACCTGGAAGGGGTATTTACACTATTTACGGAGGTTGTATAATTGTTATAAGTGTAATCCAACTTACCGCCTAATTTAAGGAGATGATAGGATTTTCCGATATAGAAACCTTTTTGGTAGCCAGAACTTAGGGAATGCGACTCTTTTTTATCAAATACTTGATTGGAGTAGTAAAAAACATTATTAGAAATAGAATCAAGTACATTCTGTAAAAAATCTTGTTCACGAGTGTACCTGTATATAATATGATTACTTTTGGATCGAGCAACATTGTTATTAAACCAACTCAATGACGCCTCATCTCTTGTCGCATATTGGTTCACATAGTCACTATTATTGATGATAATTTGATTATAAGAACGCATCATCGTATCAAATAATACATGCAAATTATAAAAGCGATAATCACGGCCGGCACTGATACCTAAAGTGTTCTGCGTTTCAAAATTATAGGTAAGTGAATGATGCATTTTAAAAAAATTGCTATTCTTTGTTTTTTGAGTATGAATAAGCGTTGGTGTGGCTGAAAATGTATAATCCAGTTTGTTTATACTTCCACTTAACGACAATGGAACATCCAAAATAGTGATATCTCGCTCTAAGCTTGTTGTGGTTGGTACATCATTATTAAAAGTCAAATGACCATTTTCAAGGTTTTTTGAAAGGTGTAGCCCCGTTTTAAGAGATGCTTTTTTGAATCTGAATTGCAGGTTAGCGAGAGTGGAAAAAAGTTGTTTTGAAGTCATCTCTTCTTGAGAAAGATCTGGAAAATTTATGTTCGTAAGAAGAGTAGTAAAATCACGGGTATTTCTCTCATTGAAATAATCAACATTGAGGTCAAAAGCAATGTTATCACTCAATAAGTGGGTAATTTTTAAAGCATTGGAAAGTGTAAAGTTCTTTGGCCTATTTTGGTTTAACTCTGTAAAAGTTGTCACCTCAGGTATGTACAATGTATTAAAACTTTTATTATCTCCCTGTTGATCTATAGTCATTGCACTCAATACATTTTGGAATACAGTTTTCTTAGAAAGTATTCTACTATGATTTGCCGTCACTGAAATAAAATTTCCTTTATGTATGTTCTCCGTTTGTTTGTCCTGCGTCAACACATCTGCTACAAATGTGTTGACATCTATTTTTCTTTCCGTTTGTATATTTCCATAGTAGAATACAACCCCTGTTTTACTATTAAGACCTTGCCAGCGAGTCGTTAAATTACTATTACTTACAAAGCTTTTAAAAGTGCGGGAATCGTCCATGAAAAATGGGCGTAATGTATTATTCAACGCACCCGTAGCATATTTTAAAACGGAAGAAGTTACATCTTTTTGTCCTAATTCCTTTTCCCCTACATTATTCGTATTTGTGGTTGCAAAAGCATTTAGCTTATCAGAAAAAAAGAACCCTTTTCCTTTTACAGCAAACTTTTCAGTATAGCCAATGCCTGCATCTATCTGTGCTTTAACAACTCCCTTAAACTCCTCTTTTGTGTCTATGTTGATCACAGGATCTTGTATACGCTTGAAGTCTAAAGTGAACTTATCTTTATAGTTATCGATAATTTGAACATTTTTCATTATCTCATAATTCAAATTATCCAATGCCACTTTATTTTGATTTATAAATACTTCTTTTCCATTAATTAAAACTTTGTTTATTTGTTTCCCTTGATATGAAATGGCACCTTCATCGCCGATTATTACTCCATCCGTTTTATTAAGCATTTCACGTAAAGTACTTTCTTTACTTAAATTCATATGTTCGGTATCCAAATTTAGTGTATCCGTTTCTTCTCGAAGCTCAACTACTACTTCTTTAAGTTCTGTTATACTTTCTTCTAAAGTAATTTCCACTGATTGTCCATTGAGTTGCAATGCCACTGTTTTTTCTTTAAAACCAATGGCAGTAACATTAATGGTGATTGTTTTCAAATCAGAAGGAATTTTTAAAGAAAATTGGCCCTGTGCGTTACTGAAACCATAGGTTATTGGTTTTGACATATCCTCCTTAGGATAAGCAATAATATTGGCAAAAGGGACAACATCACCCGAAACACTTTTTATATCACCTGAAACACTTTTTTCTTGTCCAAATAGATTAAAAGAGTAAAAAATAAAAACAATAATACTATACTGTTTCCACATGTTTTGCTTTTTCTTTAAGAGTACCATAAGCAGCAATATTCCATACAATCATGATAGCTGAAAAGGCATACAATTCCATCATAATGGCAATACTAACGTGCATTAATATTATAGCTGTAAGAGCATATTTCCTAGTTGGTTTTAAGAAGATCAACAAAGGATATAAAAACTCCAACAGTACTGTACCTATCCCTACAAAAGTTAAAATTAAGGGCGAAATAGAAAAAAACGAATTATCTACAGAAGCAATCGCTTTCCAAACAGAATTGCCATTCCACCAACCAGGATCCAACCCTTTGGATACTCCAGACAAACAATATGCAATCGCTAAATGAATTTGCAGTACACGTCTATAATTAAAATTTTCTTTGGATGCATATTTAAAAATCTTCTCATCTATTGAATAGTACCTTCCAACAGGAAAAACGAAACAATAAAAAAGAGACATCGTGAGAAAATAATCATAGCCATAATTGAAAGGAGCAAAACTTCTAAAAATAATAAGCTGAAGAAGCAATGCTAATAAAGCTGTATATCGGGTAAAAAATCCCGTCAATAAAGACAATAAAGCCAATATATAAATTGGAACAGCCAATTTATAAAAAACAGCAGTAAGGTTATTTTCTTCTAAAAAAACGTAAAACACATGCAGATACTTAAAATAACCTGACTGTATATACATCAATTCTTGAGGAATAAGTGTGTTATACTGAGAAAAGAATAAATGCAAATCGGGAAATAATGAAGTAATTTCAATTATTGCCACGAGGCTAATAGCAACTCTATAAAAAACTAAAAATGGAATTATACTTTCTTTTACAGCAAATAGTTTTTCTAAGCTATTGTACAGGGAATTGACCTTCTTGAACAACATATAATTGGGGTTTAATTGTTTTTTTCTTTTGCCATATATCTTGCGGAACGAGCGTTAAAAGCTCAATTTTATAAGAATCACATTTAGGCATGTTTTTAACTTCATTTTTCCCGTACCATTTTAAGACTTTTGCTACATAATCTTTTCTAAAATTATAATGCTCTCTCAATCGGATAGTTTTCGGATTCTCATCTTCGAAAGAGGTTGTATCTGATTTTATTAACTTATCTGTATCAGCTACATAATTGGAGAAAAATGATGCAAACCCTTCTAATCTAGAAATACCATTAGAAGTAGAAAGGTTAAAGTACCTATCCGTTTTCAATACATTATCAGTAGAATCTAAATAATAAGCTCTAAAATATTTTTCTGTTGAAGTATGGATTCCATAAAAACCATACCCTGTATTGATTCCAGTAATTACGTAATAAAAATCTGTATGTTGGTTCTGTTTTAATAAACTAATAACGGGTATATCTACACTTTTATCATGATAAAAAGATAGATAAGCATCAAAAGTTGCCCAAGATGCATGAAAAAAAATAAGTAATAAATGGCTGAAATAAAGTAAAATACGTATTTTCTTTTTCATTATTCAAAGTATATTATAAATTATCTAAGCTTTCATCTCTATAAAAAAACCTTAATATTTAATTGACAATCACAACTTTAAGACATAAAAAGGTTAAGTATTATAAATTACACAGTGATATTAATCTCAGAATAATTCAAATCTATTATCTACCTTTAAATGCTACTATAAAGTATGATTATACCAATTACATAGTTCATCACCCTCGTTTGTATAAACCGAGGTAATGATATATCCACTATAAAAAGAGATTATTAAATGTGAAATACGATTATAAAAACACAAGATACTATTAGATAAAACTGAAAATAATTTGTAAAAGAAACTTAGACAAATCAAGTTCAAAATTATCAGCATCTTAACCAGGATACATCTAAACAATTGAAAATGAATAAAATAACCTCGACTTATTATCAAGTGATGATAAAATTAATTAAAAAAACAACTGTCTAATATCTGAATAAGGTTACAATAACTTATGCTACTCAGAGTGAGAGTATAAAAATGTGTCGGCTTATATAAAAAGATGAAAAGTATATGTATGAAATTTATTATTCGTATTTATAGTATAAAATCAATTATTCTCTTTATAAGGCTTTTTATGATTATGTTCATAAAGTGATCTTGCCAAATCTCCTTTCTTTATTAGTAAAATCGGTTCTTTGTCATAGTGTTTACCCTGTTCTTTCTCTCTTTCAAAGTGATCTAACTTACTAGAATATAGAGTTTTAAAAGCTTCTTTTTCTTCTGTATACTCAATACTATGTAATTTTATTGTTCTAAAATAATCTTCTGCAAGAATTATTAACCCAGGTAATCCCTGATAAACTGAAGGGCCATTGGATATAGGAATATCTTTAGTATACCAAACAATAAGCATAGGGTAATTTTTGGCTTTACTTTTTGCTTTTTTACAATTCAAACCATTTATTTTTTTTTCTTCATTAGTCAATTCCCACTCTATATTTCCTACTTCCCCTTCTGAAAAGAACGTTTGGTTCATAATCCATTCGTGTTTTAGTGTTTTTTGCAAAGGGGTTTTAAGCGTAAATAAAACGGTATCGACCAAAGATGCTCTAATTCTTGGATTTTCCCACCCTAAAGGTCTTACTTGTACTGTAGAGTCCAAAATGTATACAGAAGAATAATCTTCTAGATTAATATACAAACTATAATAGTCAGTAATACCTTTCATAAACTCATAGGTAGAAGCTTTTGATGGAGTGGAAACCATTTGATCTTCAGTCATTCTATATTGACTTATGGGAGAACTAGTATATGTTACTTTTACTACTTCATTTTTTTTTGATTGTCCCCAAACGGTTATTGTCGTGAAAAGTAAAAAGAAAGGAATGAGAGATCTTTTAAACTGTGTCATTTGAGTTTAATATTTTTCAATAATCAAAAGTATAAGTAAAGACCCTCTATTTTACTTAAATAGAGTCTATTACGGTTTGTTTTGTAAAGAATTTTCGAGTTACGATAACCTTTAAAAATAGTATTAAAAAACACTTTTTGAGTAAAGCTAAGAACTTAGAAAGTTCTACTATTGCAAACTGTGATAAGGTCTGATATAAAATTAAATAAGAACAGAGGGTCTAGAATTTGAATTAATACTTACTCAAGACATCTGTCATCAATTCAGGAGAGAGTGCATCTTCTGTCCAAGTATTATCACACTTACTGAAAGTGTTTTGTGTTTCCATTTTAGTCGAACACTTACCAGCAGCCGCTAGCATAGCTTGAGTGTCTAACAATTCACCCATTGAATTGTTTTTTTGAACTGGAGTAAATGCAAAAGCCACGAATGTAAGGGCTATGCCTGTAGCTGAAAGAAATACTTTCTTCATAATTTTAGTTTTAAGGTGATTTACGATGTTATTATAGTTTAAATATTAATTGGCTAAAAGAAATTTAAGATTCTCTCAAAAAAAATTATTTAAATTAAAATTTAGTTAGTTTTTTAATTAGAATTTAGTCAGTTAGCTTTTTTATTTATTAAACTACAATGGTGCTATAGCGATTCAATTTTAATATAAATTTTAATCAGTAAAAAATAGTTTAACATTATTTACAATTTAAAATAACTCACAAATTCCACAAAAATCACCTCTTATTTATGGTTGAATTTTATCACTTTTTCAATAAGTAGTTTCATAGCTCAAATACTTTTTAATACCCCGTTTTTTCACCTATACTTTGTTCCATTCTGAAGATTACAAATATTACTTTTCATCATTTAAACGTGCCTTAAAATAGTATTTAATTTATTTTTGGGTTATTCTGATACTTCTAGGGGTAATTCTAATTGATCCTGTTTTACCTTCAGTAAGTAGTTTAATATATACCTCTTTTTTCTTATACCTAATGTGCTAATTTCTTGCATTTTCAGATGAATTAATTGAATACTTACATCCGTAATCTTCAAAATAATGTATGCTGTTTTGATTTTGTATATTAATTTTAAAATTACTTTCTATAAAACAGAAACAATACATTTTTAATCAACTTCCATTAAAATTTCACTTTCAAACAAGCAATGGAAAAATTCAAAGGCATAGTACACCGCGTTACGTATCATAACAAAGAAAATGGATGGACAGTCATCAGGGTAAATCCTGCAGACAGACCTCATGAACAAATCACTGTTACGGTGCATCAAGCGAATGTTTTTGCGGGGGCTACCTTAGAATTTGAAGGAGAATGGACTACTCATCCTAAATTCGGTGATCAATTTAAAGCTCATTCTACCATTGAGAAAAAGCCAGCAAGTTCGTCTGCTTTGGAGAAGTATATCGGTTCTGGGTTGATTTATGGTGTGGGGCCTAAAATTGCCAAACGGATTGTCAATCACTTCGGGAAAGATACTTTGGAAGTTTTTGAAGAGAACATTGAGCGGTTGACGGAAGTGACGGGAATTGCCACCACAAAACTGGATCAGATTAAAGCTTCATGGACAGAACACCGTGAAATCAGAAATGTGATGCTTTTCCTTCAAGAGTTTGGAGTAAGTACATTGTTCTCTGTCAAAATTTATAAGACTTATGGGAACGATGCGATCAAGATTCTAAAAGAAAATCCTTACCGCCTTTCGAAAGATATTTATGGAATTGGTTTTTTCTCTGCAGATAAAATTGCTTTGAGTATGGGAATTGCCAAGGACAGCCCTAAAAGAATGAGAGCGGCGATCAGTCATGTGCTTTCAGCAAGCCGAGAACAAGGGCATTGTTATCTTGAACTGGAAATCATTCATCAAAATGTAAAAGTATTACTCAAAGAAGATTTCAAAGAGCTGGTGATTTCTGAAATTGAGGCCATGGAAAAGGACAATGACCTCTGTACAAGAATGAAGCAAATGGGTGAATTGGAAGTCAAATGCTATTATTCTAAATCCCTTTTTTACGATGAATTGAATACTGCCAAGATTGTCAAATCCTTTTTAAAGGAGAAAGTAAATGTGGATGCTGAACGTGTAAAAAGATGGCTGGATTTATTCAATTCCAAACAGCAATTCCCTCTGAGTGATGAACAGTTTGATGCCGTTTACGGGGCAGTTCAGCAATCTTTTTCGATCTTAACCGGCGGACCTGGATGTGGTAAAACAACGACAACGAAAGCTTTGGTAAAATTACTTTTAGCCATGAAAAAGCGTGTTCTGTTAGCGGCTCCTACAGGTCGTTCGGCACAGCGTATGGGAGAAGTAATCGGAAGAGAAGCACAAACCATTCACCGCCTATTAGTATGGCAACCCAATACAGGTCAATTCAAAAAGAACGAAGAAGACCCATTGGAAGTGGACTTTATCATTATCGATGAATGCTCTATGCTTGATATTTCCATTTCAGCTTCACTGCTCAAAGCCATTCCAAAATCTGCCCAAGTGCTCTTTATCGGCGACCCTAATCAGTTGCCTTCCGTGGGTGCTGGAAACGTGCTGAAAGATTTGATAGAAAGTGAAGTAGTGCCTTGTTTCCACCTTAAAAAAGTATTCCGTCAGGCACAAGAAAGTCAGATTATCAAGTTTGCCCATCAAATCATAAAACGACAAATTCCTAGAATAGAATCTCCTATCAACTCCCCTAAAATATGGGAAGAAAATATGGATTGCTTATTTATTGATTCGGATGAAGCGACAAAAGAGCAAACGCAATTCATCAAGAAAATGACGCAATCCATGAAGTATGTAATCCAAAACGAAGGAGTTGCTTTTGTCAAAGAAAAAGGTGCAAATGGAGAGGATGACACTTACAAATCCGTAATTCAAGAAGACGATATTTATATTCACAACACCTCTGAAAACGAGATTGAAGAAATCAGAAAAACGGGCGGAAGATCTTTTGTATTCCATATTCCTAATCATTACTTGCACGCTGATTTACAGACTTTGATTCAATCAGAGGATCATGCATCTGCTCTGAAAACAATCATGGAGGAAATTCACCCTTGGTCGAGTTTGCATTATGGATTTGTGGCTTCGGAAATGGTCGTTCGACTTTATGGCAAAACCATTAAAGAAAAGGTGGGTGCAAATTTAGAAACGCAAATTCTCACACCAATGACCGTAGGAAGTATGGGTGCTAGAAATTTGAATCAATTGGTACAAGCGACTTGCAACCCTGAAGCACAAGGGAAAGCGAGCCTTACGATAGGTGATCGTATTTTCAGAATGGGAGACCGAGTGATTCAAAAAAGAAACAACTACGACCTTGAAGTTTTCAACGGTGATATCGGCAAAATTTCATCTATAGACACTGCAAACGTTCAACTAGCTGTTGATTTTGGGACGAGTGAAAATGCCAAAACGGTGTATTATGAAAAGCAAGATATCATTGATCTTGACTTAGCGTATGCTATTACCATTCATAAATCTCAGGGTAGTGAATTTGACGTAGTAATCATCCCCGTTGTGATGCAACATTTCAATATGCTCTATCAAAACTTGATTTACACGGCACTTACCAGGGCAAAGAAAATGGCAATTTTTGTGGGTACAAGAAAGGCTTTTGGTATTGCAGTGAGGAATATTGATAATAGAGCGAGGAAGACGATGCTAAAGGAGATTTTGCAGTAAAAGCCTAGTACTATATTCTGCATATCATTAGCCCACGATTTAAATCGTGGGCTAATGATGTTTTAAAAGTTACGATTATTCTATCTCTGATAATTTCACCATCTCTTTCAATTCAGCATCACTTAAGTTGCCAATCCAAGTTTCCCCTTCGGCTACAGTAAGGTCTGATAGTTCTTTTTTACTTTGGATCATTTTGTCGATTTTCTCCTCGATTGTTCCCTTACAAATCATGCGATGTACCATCACATTTTTATTTTGCCCGATACGGTAAGCCCTATCTGTTGCTTGTGCTTCCACCGCCGGATTCCACCACAGATCAAAATGAATTACATGATTAGCCGCCGTAAGGTTTAAGCCTGTCCCTGCCGCTTTTAAAGAGAGAATAAATATGTTATCCGTTCGGTTATCTTGGAAATTGGACACCATTTCATCCCTATTTTTTCTCGATGAACCACCATGCAAGAATTGCGGTTTCTTCTTCATTCGGTCTTCAATCCACTTTTGTAATAGATCTCCCATGGTTTTGTATTGCGTAAAAATCAATACCTTCTCCCCTTTCTGAACAATCTCTTCTACCAATTCAAACAGACGTTGTACTTTGGTAGAATGCATCGGGTCTTCTTCCTGATTACTCTTCAGTAATAAGTTAGGATGATCGCACACTTGTTTCAAACCAAGCATCATTTTGAGCACCATTCCTCTTCTCGCACTTCCATCATTCTTTTCAATCTCTTCTAATGCGGATTGCACAAATTCCTCATATACCACCACTTGTTCAGGTGCTAGGTTGATAAACTGATTTTTCTCGATTTTATCCGGCAAATCAGAAATAATGCTCTTGTCCGTTTTCACCCTTCTTAAAATAAAAGGCTGAGTGATTTTTTTGAATCGTTCCAATACCTTAAAGTCTTTGTCTTGCTGTATTGGCTTTGCAATGTTTTTGGAGAAATTAGACAGCGTTCCCAAGTAGCCTTTGTTGGCAAAATCCATGACCGACCAGTATTCCGACAGGCGGTTTTCTACCGGCGTACCACTCATACCTATATAAGTATCAGCTTTGATAGACTTAATTAATTTGGTTTGCTGGGTGGCAGTATTCTTAATATTCTGTGCTTCATCAATCACCATCACCGCCCATTTCAACTTCTTCAGTTCGTCTTTAGAATTACGCACCATACCGTAAGTCGTAATCAAAACATCAAAATCATCTGCAAATTTTCGTTTTGCTCCATGATATACAAAAGCTGAAAGATCCGGAGCAAAACGTTCGATTTCTGATTCCCAGTTGGTCAATAAACTAGTAGGCACGACAATCAACGCTTTCTTGCTTTTAAAGTAATTTTCGGTCTTCAATTTCAACAGCAAAGTGATCACTTGAAGGGTTTTCCCTAACCCCATATCATCAGCAATCAAACTACCAAAACCTACCTTAGTATTGCGGTACATCCACTCGAAACCCGCTTTCTGATAAGGTCTCAATGTCGCTTGAAGCCCTTCCGGTTCATGAATTTCTTTTACATCGGTTATCTGACGGATTCCTTTCTTCAATTCATTGGAAAACGTCAATGGACTGCCTTGAATCTCTTCAGAAAATAAAGCTTGACTGATTTCATTAGCTTTAAAAGCAGGAGGCGTTTCCAACTCTTTCAATAACTGTTTCAGCTCTTTTTGATCAAAAAGAACATACTGATTATTTACTTTCACCAAGCCTGACAGATGAGCGTATTTTTTCATAAACTCTTCTCTAGAAATTTGCTCATCACCCAAAGCCACCTGCCATTTGAACCTCAACAACTTCTGTAAATCCATAAAACTTTCGACTCCTTCATCTACTGACTCCGAAGTATCAGCTTTCAATGACTTGCCCGGTTGTAATATTTTTCTCAATACCTTCGGCATCATCAAGTTGATTCCTAATAATTCTATTACAGGAAAAATATCGAATAATACACTGACGATTTCAACATTGTCATACATCAACGGCATTTGTCCTTTGGAATTGATATGCTCTTTTAATGCCGGAAAATAAGACGCCACCAAGAGTAAATCCTGCAACAGATCAAACTTGAAAGCTTTGTATTTTTCATCCTTCCAAAAAGTTGCCAATGCAATAGGTTCCAATGCCTCTCCCTCCTTCTCTATCATTACATTGACGTAATAATTTTCGTCTACCTCTTGTAGCTGAATTACAGGAACGTATTCTTTATGTACAATCTGAAATTTCTGTAACCACTGATTAATACTTCTTGGCACTTCTATCTCTCCAACACCATTAAATTGTTCTTTTCTATTATAGAAAAAGAGATTCAAAAGACGACCTTCTGCATTTAACAGCACCGTATCTTTTGATAAAAAATCTTGTAGAAATAAATGACACAACACATTTACTCCTTCTTTTTTACTCAAATGCTTTACTCCAGTGCTCGTTTTTACTGAGATATTCTGATGCAACAAATGTTCTTGTACTTCTTCTATCACCGCCTTTACTTCCTTAGAAAAAGTAGCAGGTACCCACTGAATAAAATAATCCTCGTCCCGTTGTAATAATCTTGGAAAAAACGCCCCTTTATTCAACAATTTCAAACACAAAAGATAGATATTTCTCAATTGCCGAATAAACAACGGAAACTGATTTTTCTCCTCCTCTTCCATCTGAGTGATGATATTCAATAACTCTTTTTGTGGTGCTTCTTTTGATGAGAAAACAGGAAAGAATTGATTATTTTCTAAGCCTAAAACCGACCATAAGTTAAGTGTCTCATCAAAAACCAAGTTGACCGTATCCTTATTTTTGATTTTCTCCAACAAGTCCTCATTCCTTCCCACCTTTATTTCCTTCTTGGTCAGTCGGTGTACTTTTTGGTAATTTTTATATAGTACATTTTTAAAATCACCTTCCGAAAAATGCGGTTTTTCTTCCAAAAAAGTAAAAACACTCGCGTGTCAAATCCGGTAAGGCAGAGAAATCTAATTGATCCAGCGATTGACAATCGCTTCTAATTCGGATATATCAGACATTATTTTTTTTAAAATTTACAACTACAAATCAACCCTCTCCCCCAATCAAAACCTCCTGCTCCAAACACTTTTTATGATGATGAAATAGATCAACCAACCTTTTCATCCTTTCATCTTCTACACTTAATTTTCTTTTATTCAACTGAAGATCATACAAATTCCTATTCCCATATTTCTGGAGCAATTCTTTGATATTTGGAGGGATAAAGAAAGAAGCCCTTTCTCCTAAATACTTATGATATTCATTTTGGAAAATGCCAATTCCTTCAAAGTCAAAATCGCCGAAATGAAGGTAGGAATTGGGAATGGATTGAAGCCATTGTATCAAATCTTTGGATTGGGATTGAGGATAACGACTGACAAATAAAACCTTTTGATCTTCAAAAAGATACTTTTGTTGTTCGATCATTTTAAAGTTTTCGGCATTCTCAACTCCTACTATTGTAATCTCCTTATCTAAAGTGAAATTTTCATAATCGCTGATAAAAACAAAGCTCCCAAAAGCAGGTTGAAGTATCAATTCCTCTCCATTTAAAACTGCTGAAATAGGCTCATAGCAATTCACCAAAAAGCCTTTAAAAGTTCTTATTTTGGTGGATTTAGAATTAGAAGACACTTTGGTGTTATCGGCTCTACTCTCTCCAGTTTTGAAATTATCTATGTAGGCCAAAAGGTCATTTATTCCCAATTGATTTTTTAAATAAAATTTCAATTGAGAAGGATCTTTGCAGGCTATTTTACGTCTTGTTCGTCCTTGAGTAGAAGATTGTAAAATACCATCTTGAAGCATTTGTTCAAAAGGTGCTCCTTTCAATTGACTCCCCGAAATCACTTCTCCTTGACTTAATTGTAATAACTTTTTGGCTTTACTTTCAGATAACTTCATTACGCTTTAGAGATAATTTGTCGAACCATCGTTTTATGCCCTGCCACTTTATCCAAATGATAAATATGACCATAATCCAACTGATTATTTGTTTCAGGCGATCCGTTCAATACTATAATGTTTCGTTCATTGGCAAACCTCAACAAGCCTTTCACGTTGGTAGAGTGCAATTTTCCAATCTCATCCATAATGATATGCAATTGGAATTCTTTAAACTTCCTCGAAGCACCTTCCTTAAAGACATTCAATAACATGATATTCAACATGGCTTTTACCAAAATATCTGTTCCTTCAGAACCCACATTTTTCAGTTTCTCAATCCAACCAGTATCGTTGCCATTCTCTTCTATTTTAAATAAAATATGAATGGTATCCGACAACAACAATTTCCCAGTTTTTGATTTTCCTATTTCATCTTTCAGGTACTTCAACAGCTTGACGGCATTCCTATTGATCTTATTCAAATCTTTGTTCTGAGTAAAAAGATTTGCAACACCTAAAGAACTATTATTCTCTTCCTGAAACTCCTTGATTCTCTTCAAAACACTGATAATTGGATTTCTACTTTCCTCCAATTTCAGCTCAATATTAGTGACTGCACTAACAAAGTTCTTCAGCTTAAAGTCCTTATTGATCTTTTTAATGACTTGATCTATCTCTGCCGTTTTCTTTAAAAGATCCTGAGTTTCTGTACCGAAAATATTGATGATATTGGCAAATCGTTCATTGAAAATTTTCTCTATTTCTGAAATCTTATCCTCACGAACAAACTCTTTCAGTCGCTCACCAGTATCTCTTACGCCTTTACTTTCTAATTCCTCTACAGATGGGAATTTAAGCACTGAGTTGATTGTAAACTTCCCTAAGTAATTTTTCAGTTTGGTGTAAAGCGTGTTTTTCTTTTCCTCCAAAGTATCAAAGGTCTGATACACTTTTCGATGCAGTTCATCAAAAGTCAAATCTCCTTCCAATGAAGTTACCGTAGTTGCATATTCTTCCAACGCAATCAGCTTATCATCGTCTTTCTGATCTGCATAAATCTTGAGCTCTGCTTCATACATTTGGATAGATTGATTGATCTTGAAAAGCTGTTGTTTTACTTCTTTATGCTTCTCTTCTAAAACATTCAAAGAATTAGAAAATTCAGCCACCAAATTATTGAGCTTTTCTTCTTCATGAAGCATTTCATTTTCAAACGTTTTCTGCTTGTCGATAAACTCACGCTTGTCTTTATCATATTCAAAAACCAATTGCTGATGTTTTTGAATATAGTCTAACTCTGCTTTATGATTTTTAATTTGAAGCGACAGTTTTTCAAGGTGTTGTTTATCCACTCCTTTTCCAGAGAGTTCCTCATTTTTCTGTTCAATCAGTTCTTCAATTTCATTTCTAATCTCCTGTTTATAGTTTTCGATCGCTAATCGTAGTCCGTTTTCTTTCTCTTGAAAATCCTTTTTAAACTGATTCAAACGTCTTGTTTTTTCTTTACGCTTGACCTCTTTCTGTTGCTTTACTCCTTCCTCAAACGAACTTAATTGTTGTTTTAATTCTTCCAGCTGAAGCTGAATGCCCTTCAAATCTTTATTAAGCTGAACTAATTGTAATTCCTTTTCTTTCTGTCCTTTTTCTTTCCACTCTTCCAATAAAACTTCTTGGCGTTCCTTTTCCTTTTTATTTTTCTTAATGGTATTATTGGACACCTCCACAAAGGTCTTCAGCTTATTAATTTGAGGCTGATATTTTTTCTTTAGGTTTTGTTCTTTCTTGATTAACCCCTGATCTAATTCACTCGACTCCTTCCTTACTTTTTCAATCTCACCTAATGTATCTTTCAACTGTTCCTCCAATAGCGACAATGAAAAAGATTTTCCTTCTATCGTTTTCAAATCAATACCTACTCCATAAAATGAAGTAGCTAACTGCTCTAATACCTGAGGGTTAAGTTCATCATGAAATAATAAATCTTGATCAATAACTTTACCGATATTCTCTGACCAATCTTTTTTATAATTCGTCAACCAAGCCAAAAGGGTGTGATTGTATTTTTGAATTTTACCCTCTAAATCCTTTTTCGTTTGAGTCAGTTGCTCAAAACGCTGATTCAAATTAGCTCGTTCATTTTCAACCTCTTTTTGATAGATTTCTAATTCATGCGTCCAGCTGATACGAAGTCCCTCTATTTCCTGTTCAGACTTCAGCACTTCTTGTGCTAATGTATTCGTTTCCTCTATTCCTTTTTGAAGTAGCTTTTTTACTTGTTCAATTTCAGATTGATAAAATTGCTTATTTCTACACTCATTGATCTCAATTTGTTTCTCCGATTTGTTGTTTTGAACTGTAGAAAAGTGTTCTTGTAAAGCAATTCTTTTGTCAGCATTGGTCTCATCCAACTGATCAAATAATTGTTCGTACTCTTGATTTAAACCTCTCTCCTGCTCAATTAATTTATCTTTCAACTCACCTATTGAAGCCTCTTTCTGCTGAATAAATACAGATTGTTCTGCTTCCTTTTGAGCTTGGAGTGATTTGTATTTCACTTCTATATCTTGATACTGACTAGTAAGCGAAGACTCTTCTGATTCAAGATTTTTAAGTTTGATTGCAATACTTGGACGCTCTTTTACTCGACGTTCTACCTCATGAATATTTTGAGATTGATAATACTTTTTCTTTTCTCTCGTCTTTTTAAGATTATCCCTTAATACACTGATTTTTGAAACTATCGTCTCTTTCCTTTTAGAATGCAACGACATTTCATGAGCTATTTTATCACTCAACTTCACCTCATTTTGAGAAAGTAGATCTGCATTATCTTTTAAGGCAGGTAATTGATCATTCAACCATTTTTCTCTGCTGTACAACTGACTATACAAAGAATACAACTGACTATCCACATCATCTAATTCGAGTAAAACCTCAAAAGATTGCTCTAAAATTTTTACATTTTTATCCTTTTTATATTCATCAATATCATTCAATTGTTCTTCAAAATCATATAAGTGATGACTGTAAGTATTCAGATCAATGTACTTTTCTTCACTGTCCAATGAATCAATAATAATTTTCTGAATATCGTCTGCCGAAACATCTGCATTGAGGTATACACTCTGAATCGTTTTATAAATAGTACCGTATTGCTTCGTTTCTAGTAAATTGTATTTTTTGAATTCCCTTTGATTCTGTTGAGCACCATAAATGATATCACGATAAGTAGTATAATTATCGATTACCTTTGAAAGTCCAATTCCCTCTTTATCTAAAACCCCTCTGATCTGATTCCAATGATTGAAAACTTCCCCATTTTCAGTCATAAAAAATCGCTTTTCAAAACGACTATCAAAGAATCGAAATTGTACTTTAGACTGAGCACGAAACAGCACTACACAAAAACTTCCTCTTTCCGTCGCTACCTCATAAATGATATAAGAATTATCATTTTTCAAATACCAATTAACAAAACGAGTTTGTTCCCTTTTAATGCCCAGCTTTTTGGTATCCGCATTATAAAAGAATAATAACGTTCTAAGAATTGTACTTTTCCCTACTCCTTGCGTACCACCAAAATGACAATTACTGTCCAATTCTATTTCTGCATAAGGAATATTCGCACAATGGATTAATATAACTTTATTGAGGGTTCTCATGTTTAGTTTTCGTTTGTTGTTGGTTCTTCAATATCAATGCTCAAAATCAATTCTTCGAGGTAAGAAAAAGAATTCAATACTTTGTAAGTCATAGAAAGGTCATCAATCACTTCCACAAAACCTTCCTTTTTTAAGATCTCAAAAAGTTCGTTCACACTCTCATCGTATTTCTCTTTTTTAGTGATCCTTTTTAATAAATTGAGTTTATTTTTCAGGTTCTGATTTACCCCAATAATAGATGAAATTTCTGAAGGTGTGATTTGCGTTCCTACTCCAAAAGATTCATCATACGACTTGAAAAAGTCCAAAATACTGATCCATCGCATCGCCCTTTCCAACTTACTTTTGAGTGTGCTCTTTTCCTCCTCTCTACTGAAATAAAAACAGTCCTTCCCTTCCACTAAATAAAAACCAATCTGATCAAAATAATCCTGTGTCGCTTCCTTCTCTTTTTCTAAATACTGATAGAGTTTCTTCTGTGTAGAATTGATAGAGTTTGAAGAAATAAAATGTCCTTTACTCAAGATTTCAAAAATTTGTTTGTTATAGTTTTCTCTAGGCATATTTCTTTCTTTTAGGGTAAACTTTCGCAAAATATCGATCTTCGTATCTTATTTTATCATCGGTAATTTCAATCTCATTACTATAGTAATTGATGATCTTATAATAGCACCCTACCAATTCGACATAAGACACTTCAAAAGGAAATTCATAGTGAAATACAAAATTAAACAAATCATTTCCTTGAGCTAAAAAGCTACGTTTCACTTCTTCATGATTGATAAAATAGACTCTTTCTGTTTGCTGACTTAAAAGGTTGACATCAATAGCTTCTGCTGAAGGTGCTTTTCTTCTCTCCTTGTTTTTTTGATTTTGATTGATCTCTTTAATCAATTGATACACATCATCCTCTTCGAGAATATCCAAGTCCAACTTCAATGGATACGTTTTCCTTTTCTCAAAAAGTACCTCCTTCCTATCATTGAGCACTTCCTTGATATTAGTTTGAGCTTCCAATTCCACCTGATCCATCAATAATTTCAGTTGCTTGACTTTCTCTACCACTTGAGAATTATGTCTCACCTGATTGATATACTGAAGCAACTGCCTTTGAATTTCGACCAAATTATGATTGGCAGAATTAAATTCTTTCTTCAACTCCACAACTATCGTTTGCAACTCTTCATCGGCAGAAAGTACAAAAAAGGAAACCTCTTCTTTATCAATCAAATGTCTAGATTGAGCAATTAAGTTCTGAATCTCTTCGGTTTTCCCTTTAAAATTTTCGAGCTTCTTTAATTTGATTTGATAGTTTTCTTCCGTTTTAAAAGTCGTATCAATATTTCTGATCAGATCGTCAATATTCCTCGAACAGATTTTACCGATTCTACTTAAATCTTTCTTGATTATTTTGAAGTAACGATGCTTTCTATGTTGACTATTTTCCTTAGAGAAGTAGTCAATATTCTCCTTTATAATTTTTATATGCTCGTTAAAAGAGGAAATATTGATGGTTTCATTTACCTGCATCAACTCCTCAAAAAAGGAAAGAAACTGATCTTCTATTTCAAGGTGCTGTCCATTTTCTTTTAAAATACCTTTATCAATCAAACGCTGAATTTTAACCTCTCCTCCTTCCCCCAACAATTCCAACGCCTGCTCATATTCATAATCGTATCTTTTCCTGTTCTTAAAAATCTCATCAATCAGCTTTTTTCCCTCATTAAGGGTGCCTATGATTTCTGATATATCTTGGAAGTGGTACATTCTTAAATTTTGAGTTAATTATCTTTCAATCTCTCCTTAAAAACCTCTTTTTGTCTTTCAATTTCGGCTTTTAATTCCTCTTCTGTAGGCAGGTAAGTTAAATATTTTGAATCAAATAATTGTTGACTATCATTCAATATCTATATAAAAACTTGTAGTGAATCCAAGTCAATTGGGCATACAGTGTGTGCCCAATTTGAAAATCAGGAAAAGCAAGTAGAATTGTCTGAAATATATTAGAAGTAAAAAGATATATACTTTATCAGTAGTCTTAAACTATCAATTTTAATTGTCTATACTTTTTCTCCAAAACCTCTTTGTATTTTTCTTTTAACTCCTTAGATAAAAAAGATTGATCTAAAACCTCTATTGCTTTAGGGAGATTCTTTAGCATTCTTTTAAACACCATTTATTTGTTTTTGATTCAAACCTAGTTCTACTCCCAAAGACTCAAAATGCTCTCTTTTTAATTTCATTCTTTTCCCTTTTAAAGTTAAAGCCAATTCTTCCTCACCTTCTGGTAATAGCACATTTACATTCAATAAGTCATAAGCAGGAGCTAATACCCATCCATTCTCAGTATTGATCAATGAGAAGTTTTTCAAATGCATATCATTATTTCCAGTTAAAAAGCTGAATACAGCTAATTCAAAGAAATAGATATTATCTAATAAAGGTTGATCTGAATATTCATTGATCACCTTCCCAATTTTTTCCATGGAACTTCGATACTTATCAAAGGCTTCAGTAATTTGAAACATATCGATCATGTGGATCTTCTCTCCTTTTTTAGTTCTATCAATTCTCCTTGTGGTATAAGAAAGTTCACCCAATACCAAACGAATAAGACTACAAGGAATATAGTTGTAATAGAAAACCAATACATTAAGCCATTTTTTTCCTCATAAGATATTAACCGTGATAAAGTCTAATGAAAAACAATAAAAGTATACGATAAATTATCGCATGTAATTAATATTGACTACTAGAGTTTACTCTACTTGAAAAAATAACAATTCAATTTTTACTCCTACATTAATAAGACAATTAATACAAAAACTTCTTCTCATTTTGTATATTTATTAAAATTCTAAATGATTAACATGCTGACACCTGAAGAACAAAATGCTGAAAATGCCCTAGATAATAGCTTCAAAGGATCTATTGAAGTGATCAAGAATGCATTAGAAGAAGAAGATCTTAACACTATTAGAGAAGTGATTGGGAATATTACTGTTTGGTCTGGACATTTGGGAGATCGCCCCAAGTGGTTATCTGGATTTAATCAATCTTTAAATGATCTTTTGGATATATATGGAAATAGTGACGCTCCAGAAGCAAAAACCATTTTCTTTGAAAAACTTCGGTTAGCTTACCGTTCCATTATTATCGAAAACAATTCGTAACACCTCCATTTAGACTGGTAAAAGCATGATTATATCAGTGATATGCTCGCAAACCCAATAGCCTCTTTGAATAGTTTTTTATCATTATGTAAATTCATACAATATGCCATTTTTGAGAAGTAGATACTCCATTAAGTCTATATAATTTTCTGTATACAAACTATATCACAAAAAAAGAGGGCAAAAACCCTCTTTCAAATATCTATATACTATTTTTAGTATTACATTATTTTCCGATACAGAACTTACTAAAAATATTCTCCAACAAATCATCTGTTGTCACTTCACCAGTGATCTCACCAAGGTGATGTAACGATGTACGAATATCCAATGCTAAGAAATCTCCAGTCATGCCCATTTCCACACCATTAATTACATCGTCTAATGCTTTCATGGTTTCACGGAGCGATTGATAGTGACGGGCGTTGGTGACCATAGTGTTTCCTGATTGTACTTTATCAAGGTTGACAAGGTGTAATGCTCGTTCTTTTAGTTCTTCAACTCCTGTTCCTTTGTCGGCTGAAATTTCTAAAAGATGCTCTGAGAATTCTTTGAACTCAGGTGCTAAACCGCCTTCTAGTTGATCCAATTTATTGGCTACTAAAATGTAGGGAACACCCAATTGTTCTAAGGCTTCTACTTCAGCTTTTACGTCTTCAAAAGTGGAAGTAGCAGCATCGAACATGTACATGATCAATGAGGCTTTCTTCATCTTTTCATAAGAACGTTGCACACCGATGGCTTCTACTCTGTCTTCTGTTTCACGCAATCCGGCTGTATCTACAAAACGGAAAGTAACGCCACCGATATTGATTTCGTCTTCGATAAAATCACGAGTGGTACCTGCTACATCTGATACAATCGCTTTTTCTTCATTTAGTAGAGCGTTCAATAGCGTTGATTTTCCGGCATTTGGTTTACCTGCGATTACGGTAGGAACACCGTTTTTCAACACATTACCCATTGAGAAGGAATCGATCAAGGCTTTGATCACGCGTTTCAATTCGTTGATCAAATCGACTAACTCATCTCTTGAGGCAAATTCAACATCTTCTTCTGAGAAGTCTAATTCCAATTCGATCATAGATGCAAAGTGGATCAGCTTTTCACGAAGTGCTTTGATGTCTTTTGAGAATCCACCACGCATTTGTTGCATTGCGGCATCTCTTGAGGCATGAGAATCGGCAGCGATCAAATCAGCTACGGCTTCTGCTTGTGCTAAATCGAGTTTTCCATTGGCAAATGCACGTTGGGTAAACTCGCCTGCTTTGGCGTAGCGAGCTCCTGTTTTCATAAAAAGCTGGAGCAATTGATCGACGATAAACTGAGAACCGTGACATGAAACTTCCACGGTATTCTCACCTGTATATGACTTAGGGCCATAGAAAATAGTCGCCAAAACTTCGTCTACAATGGTTCCATCCTCTTCACGGATAGTTCCAAAGTGAGCAGTATGACCTTCTTGTTTTTCTAGGTTTTTCCCTTTGAAAACTTTGTTGACAATTTTGATGGCATCAGGTCCAGACAAACGGATGACATGGATGGCTGACTGCCCTGGTACTGTTGCTAAGGCAACAATTGTATCTAATTCTAACGTATTATGCATTAGGTTGATATTAAATTCAGTGCAAAGATACAGTTAATTTTTTTAAGGTCATTTTTATTCAAAGTCATTCGTATTCTACCAATAAAAAAGTGGTAAAACTATATCAAAATAGCTTTACCACTTTTAAATATCTATTGAATTTATTCTTTTGACCTAGAACCTAATACACTTGAAATTAGTTCAATTGCTTCAATAATTTTTCAGCCACTAACTCTGATGAAGCTGGATTTTGACCTGTAATGATCAAGCCATCCTCTACTGCATAGGCTCCCCAATCTGCACCTTTTGAGTAGGTACCGCCGTTTTCTTGTAACATATCTTCTACTAAGAAAGGAACGATTTCAGTCAATTGAATTGCCGCTTCTTCACTGTTAGAGAAACCTGTTACTTTTTTACCTTTTACTAATGGAGCACCATCTTTTGCTTTTACATTTTTGAAAATAGCTGGCGCGTGACAAACTGCAGAAACAGGCTTACCTGAATTGTAAAAGTCCTGAATCAATGCAATTGAATTCTCATCTGTTACTAAATCCCACAATGGACCGTGACCACCTGGATAGAAAACAGCATCATAATCTGCCGCATTTACCGTAGATAATTTCAATGTATTGGCCATTTGAGTTTTTGCCTCTTCATCAGCTTTGAAACGTACAGTCGATGGTGTTTGTGCATCTTTTGCATCACTTTTCGGATCAAATGGAGGTTGTCCGCCTTTTGGTGAAGCCAAGGTAATTTCAACGCCTTTATCTTTTAGAAAATAATAAGGGGTAGCAAATTCTTCGATCCAGAACCCTGTTTTTTCACCTGAATCACCTAATTGATCGTGGCTCGTTAAAACGAATAAAACCTTTTTTACAGCTTTCGTTTCACTCTTTGTTTCTTTTGATGATTGAGAAGAATTGTCTGCTCCACATGAAGCAAAAATTAAAGTCGATAATAAACCGATTAAGAAGTTTTTAATATTGATCATAACTGTTTTATTTTTTGATGATGCAAAGCTCAAAAAAATAATTCAGTGAAAAAATTGATCTATGATAAGAAAAGACTAGTCCTTCGCGATTTCCCTTCTAATTCTACTTAGGCTTTCTGTTGTTATGCCCAAAAAAGACGCAATATGATAGTTTTTAATATGGGTTTCGATTTCCTTATGAGTTTGAAGAAAATCAAGGTATTTCTCTTTGGCTGTTTTTGATAGATCATTAATGATTCTTTTTTGAAATGCACCAAAACTATGCTCCATTTTTTCTCTGAAGAAACTTTCTACTTTCGGTATATTCTCAAAAATCTCTATTTGAGCTTTCCTTGTAAATTCTAATACAGTCGTTTTCTGAATACTTTCAATCGTTAAAACAGCAGGATTTCCATCAAAAAAGGCAGTATAATCACTGATCCACCAATCATGAATGGCAAACTGTAATGTATGATCCCGCTCCTGTGCATCTTCAAAAAAAGAACGTAAACAACCTTCCAACACATAATATTGAGACAAAGTAGGCTGTCCTTTTCTTAAAAGCACCTCCCCTTTTTTAAGTGCTACTTCCTGACACCTTTCTTTGATAAAAGCATATTCTGAATCGGTGAGTTCTAAACCTTTGAAGATTTCTGTGATTGATTTCATTTTACAAAAATAATCAATTCACTCTTTTTACTATTCTAAAGTTACGAAGAAAGTAAAATCAGGTGAGGTTCATTATTTTCACCTCACCTTGAAGATTATTTTGATGTATAAAGCCATTTACCCAAATAACGATAAACAAGTGGCATCACAGGATTTACCATTAGTGCTCCAACAATTACTACCGTAAAAAAGATATTCACTTTTGGATGAAATTCTTCCATTGGAAACAAATATTGAAGCATCATATCTACCATAACAATTAATGGGTAAACTGTAAATATGGTCACTAAAACCTGCTTCCAATACACAGGATTTTCTTTATTTTTGCTCATGACTAATAGGCTGTTTTATACCCTACATTTACAGGTGAAGACAGAATGAATAGTTCTGCCTCTTCCAAAGCTTTCCAAGTCAATAGCTCTTGACCTTCCACCTTTACAAAAGCATCTTTTTCCATTAACTTTCCTGCCACTTTTACGGCTCCATCCATCAAATAAATAGAATAAACTTTTGAAGGGTCTAAATCAAACTCACCTTCTCCTTTTGGTAATTTGTAGCGTTTGATTTCCACCTCAGGAGCATTGGTCTGAATAGGCCCTGCCTGCCCAGCGTAATTCATTACTTCCAACCCGTTTTCTGTTGTCCATGAAAACTCATTGGACTGGAAATCTCTATAACTTGCTTTTTGGGTGAGTGACTTTGAAAAATCAGGATCAAACCATATTTGAAATGCTCGAGATCCTTTTAGATATTTTTCCGAGTGATATACTCCATTACCCGCATAGATTTGCTGAACCCCTCCTCCTGGTAACGGAGTCCATTTATTTGTGGCTGTATCAAAGTGTTCTAATCCTCCTTCAAAAATGAAAGTGAGAATTTCTATTCCTTTATGAGGGTGCATAGGGAAAGTCCCTTCCTCATTGGCTTCCACGTGGGCCCAATAGATTAAATTAGAGTACAAAGGGTCTCCTGCCAATGGTTTATTTTCATGCAATTTTCCTCCAAAAAGTGCAACTGCATGTTGTTGTGAGCGTTTTTTTATATTTAATTCCATGATGATTTTTTTAATGTGATTGATAAAGGAAAAAGAGTATTCTTATCCATCTTACCTCAATTAAGCTTCTTGTTTTTGAGTGGATAAATAGCTTTCATAGACTAACCCATATGAAGTATGTTCACTTAAAACACCAGCCAATGGATACGCCTTTTCCGATCTCCAGTCATGCATTATTTCGGCTAAAGCTGAAGCCCATGTAGATACTTTAACTCCTGCTTGGGCTAAACGCTGTACGGTCACTTCCTGCACCAATTTATTCCAAGTACCGCTTGCATCAAAAATAGCATAAGGATCATACCCTTCAGCTAAAGAAGATAACGCTGGGAACATCAAACAAACGTCCGTTACAATCCCTGCCATGATTATTTTCTTTCTTCCTGTAGCTTCAATGGTTGCTTTAAAATCAGGGTTATTCCATGCATTGATTTCACCGTCTCTTTTGATGTAAGTTGCATCTGGAACAAGGTCCAACACCTCCTGAATAAAAGGGCCATTCGGTCCTTCGGGCATACTGGAAGTGATCACAATTGGAATACCTGCCTCTTTCGCCATTTTGGTTAAGGCCAATAAGTTCGTCTTCAATAAATCAGGCTCTATATCTCTCACACTAGATAGCAAACCTGTTTGGTGATCAATAAGTGCTAGTACACTGTTTTCTGTCGATAAAAATTCTGAGAATCTGTGATTGTTCATCTTCGTAATGTTTAAGTTTTTGTTTTGATTACATTACAAAGGTGTAGGATTGAAGAAGGATATATTAAACCAAAAAGCAGTCAAAAAGAACCAATAAGTCGTATAGATAAATTAAATAAGGTTTTTAATAAAAAATAATAAACCAATAAAATCATATTATCCTTTTCCTATATTCCACAGGTGTGATTTCTTTATATTTTTTGAAAAAGCGTCCAAAGTGAGAAACGGTATCAAAATTTAGAGCATAAGTAATTTGGCTGATCGACTCTCTAGTGTAGGTTAATAGATATTCGGCTTCATTGATCAATCTCTCATGTATAAAATAAAGTGCTCGCTGTCCTGTGAGTTGTTTTATCGTTTCGCTAAGATGTTTGGGAGTGATTGCTAATAAATCTGCGTATTCTTGAACGGTTTTCTTTTCTATGAAATGGATTTCAATGAGTTTTTTATAGCTCAAAAAAAGGTTTTGCTGACTGTTTGTTCCTTCTTCTAAACTTTTATTCAAGTATAATCTGCTTTTAATGTGTCCCATTAATGCCAGTAAATGACCATTGATTATATTTCCTTTAAAGAGGTGCTGATGTTTAACTTCACTCTCAATCTGTTGAAATAATTGGGTATAGATCCTTAAACTATCACTTTCTAACTCAAAATAAGGAATACAACTTTCATTATAGCTTAATAATTTGTCAAGTACTTCAAACTGAATTCCCAACTTTTGTATATGATCTTGGTGGAACAATAACACTTGGATTTCAAAGTCTGAAGAGATATTGGATAAAGAAGCAATTTGTCCAGGTTTTATGATATGAATTGAGTTGGCATTGATGGAAAAATTATGATGATTGACCCTTCTAAAGGCAGAACCTCTTAAGCACATGATGACAATGAAATGATCACACCTCATCGGCACTCCTTTGTTTCCTTCTCCATTATTGGAAAGAATTACTACATCATCATCGGTAATCGCATCATTAAAAATATCAGTCCCAAATGTAGGCTGAGGTGCATGAAAAGATTGATATAATTGAAGGCTTTTAGTAATAGTTTGAAAAGGAATCATATTTTTATCAAAAATAAAGCAACAAAAAAGTCACCCTAAATATAGAGTGACTTCCTTGATTTATGCATGAAGGGTTCTAATTATTTTAAAACCACTGTTCCATCTTCTAATTTTTCAATATCGCAACCTACTACTTCTGAAACTTGCTCAATCACTGTTTCTAGGGTTTTGTTTCTAAAAATACCAGTGAATTTACGTTTCTCTAATTGCTTATTCTCAATCACAATTGAAGTGTTGTATGCTTTTCCTATTGCTTTGACTGCATCTGACAAATTAGCTCCTTCAAATGAAAGTTCTGTCTGCATTAAAGAAGCAGCATTGATATCCTGCTCATAAGATTTCTTGTTGACCGTTCCATCAGCAACAGCTCCTGTTTCATTTTTAACAAGAACAACATACTCGCCAGTCTCTTTGCTTTCAAATCTTACTTTACCCGTTACCACCTCAACTTGATTTTGTGTCAAGTGGAATGAAGTACCTAACACGGTAGTAGTTGCTTCTGAAGTGATGATATTAAAAGCATGTTGTTCATCTCTTTTCACTTCAAAGAAAGCATCACCTTCCAAAGAAACTACTCTATCGTTATCACCAAAAGTTTCAGGATAACGAATTGAACTTTCTTTGTTCAGCCAGACTTTTGTACCATCAGGTAATTTCACTAAAGCAGTTGTATTGCCTGTTTCTTGTTGCAACATCTGTACTTTATCACTGTCTAAATAATAGAACATTGACAAGCCCAATGTCAACAAAATGGCTACCGCCGCTGCCATACTATTCGGGAATGACCATGTTGAAGTATTATTTTTCTTCACTGCAAGATTCTTCTCCACTTTAAAAGTTGGAGCTTCTTTCTTTTCTTCGGCAGTAACGTTCATTCTCAACAGCATTTTGGCCATTGCAGCGTCCATCTCTTCAGATGAAACTTCCTTACGTTGTTTCTTACCGAGTGAGCCAGCAGAAGACCAAATGTCCTTTACATCGTCACATACCTCATTAGTTTGGTTTTCTAATGTAGTAGCAATTTTTGTTTCTTCAGATTCAACTTCCAAAATCTTATCCCAGATTTCGTTTACTTTAGCGTCCAACTGAGAAGTATTTAAAATACGCTTCTTTTCTTGTCCGATGCTAGTGGATTGAATCCAGATCTCTGTTACTTCTGAAAGAACACTTTTGAAAGTTTCGTCGGTTTCAGCCAGCTGTTTTGCTTTAGTAACAGCCATTTGGTCACCACCTAAGCTTTCTGCAATCAGTGTCCAATCAATGTTAATTTCCTTATCCATAAAATGTCGGATAAATATGATAAATTCTTTATTACTCTAAATAATATTAAGGACAAGTCATGATGAATTTTCATTTTCAGTCCTTGTGTCTATAATGACGCTTCATAGCGGAATCACACAGTTATATCGTCCTTTAAGCCAAGACAATTGAAATCTATGTGAAGACAAAAAAAATCTAAAATAAATTGAACTGTAATAAATAGTCTATAATTAAGCCCACTACAATTCCGCCTTCCAATGCCATTAGACTAGGGTCAACATGCCCTTTTAATTTTTCTCTTAATTGTTTTAAAGCTAAGCCAATTTGATAATGCACTGTTCTTACAGGAATATCTAATGCATCAGCAATTTCTTTATAAGTCAAATCTTCAAAACGGCTCATTTTGAAAATTTCTTTCATTTTTTCTGGTAATTCCTCAATGGCTTCAGAAAGTCTTTTCTCTAATTCGGAAAAATGATAGGTATCCTCCGTATCGTTACTGGAAATAACCATTCTTTCTGCTACACCCTTCTGGTAATCGCGCTCAAAGTTTCTTCTTTTGATGAAGTTCAGCGTATGATTTCTTGCAGAGCGGTATAAATAAGCTTTTAAGGATAAGTTTATATTTAAAGATTCTCTTTTACTCCAAAAGTTTACAAATATATCTTGAACTAATTCTTCGGCCGTTTCCCAGTCTTTTACCATTCCATTGATAAAATTAAGAATTGCCTGATAGTATTCTTTAGTTATATATTCCCAAGCAAAACGATCTCCCCCTTTCACAAGGTCAATCAGTGCTTCTTCTTCTAAGTTTTCGAAATTCATTAGATTAAATATCGATTTTATTGATTTTGGCACTAAAAAATGTCACCTGCTTCTCGTTAATTTCTTGCTAATTCCTATTGGAATATTGTTTTCTCACTCTTACTTGGTTTTCCGCTTCAAGTTCAACTCTAAATACGAATGAAAAACAAAATCAACGATTTCCGATCACCTCTATCTTAGCACTTCGCCTAATACTGAAGCTATAATCACACAATATATTTAAAAAATAGTGTATTATAAACCTCATTAATGAAAATTTGAATTATTCGCTATTAGTATGTTGATATAAGCAATTGATCAATTACCTACAACCTTGATACTTTTATTAAATTGCCACCTCAATTAAAACTATAAACAATGACTAAGCAGGAAAAAGTTCAAGACATCGTTCAAACTTTACAAAGTTTATACCCTAATCCACCCATTCCATTAGACCATAAAGATCCTTTTACTTTATTGGTGGCTGTGGCACTTTCTGCACAGTGTACTGACGAAAGAGTGAATAAAATCACACCTCTTTTATTTGCCAAAGCGGATAATCCTTATGATATGATGCAATTGAGTGTGGAGGAAATTAGAGAAATCATAAAGCCTTGCGGGCTTTCTCCGATGAAATCGAAAGGGATTTATGGAATGTCAAAGATAATTGTTGAAAAGTTTGGCGGTGTAGTTCCTGATAATTTTAAAGACCTAGAGTCTCTTCCTGCGGTGGGTCATAAAACGGCTTCTGTAGTGATGTCACAAGCTTTTGGTGTACCTGCCTTTCCTGTAGATACACATATTCATAGATTGATGTACCGTTGGGGACTTTCCACTGGAAAAAGTGTGGAGCAAACAGAGAAAGACGCCAAACGCTTGTTTGATGAAAAAGACTGGAATGATCTTCATCTTCAAATCATCTATTTTGGAAGAGAGTACTGCCCTGCTCAGAGACACGATCCTAGAGAGTGTCCTATATGCTCAAAGCATGGCAGAAAAACACTTTTCACAGAAAAAAAATCTTCAAATCCTAAACGAAAGGTAAAGAAAAAAGCATAATTCAACATCCTGTTAACATTAAATTGAAGTTATCTTCTCAAAACATTTGGGAGTTAACACGCCTTTGAGTGATTTAACAATCATTGTCGCTTTAAACGGCACACTTCAACGACAAACGCCGTTTAACCATAGACGAATGCTTTGCGCCGAAAAATTTATGTACAATGTACACGTATACATAAATTTGGGTATAAATCAATAAAAAAGCATTGATTCTATCTTATCACACTACTAAGAAAATTTAATGATTATGAACACAACATTGTTGAACCAACAAGTTATGACGGACAGAGAATTTGAACGTCTTCAAACCTACACTTTTTCAACAAATGCTGAAGCGTCTGTAGTTATCGCTCACGAAATCGCTGATCTTATTAGAGACAAAGCGTCGAAAGGTGAAAATGCAGTTTTAGGCTTGGCTACTGGTTCTTCTCCTTTAAAAGTATATGACGAATTAATTCGTTTGCACAAAGAAGAGGGGTTATCATTTAAAAATGTAGTGACTTTCAATTTGGATGAATATTATCCTATGCAACCTGATTCTGTACATTCTTATGTACGTTTCATGAACGAAAATTTATTCAACCATATTGATATCGAAGAGAAAAATATCCATATCCCTGACGGTACTTTAGCGATGGAAGATGTTTATGCTTTCTGCAAAGACTATGAGGCTAAAATTGCTAACGCAGGTGGATTGGACATTCAAATATTAGGTATTGGTCGTACAGGTCACATTGGTTTCAACGAGCCAGGCTCAACAGAAAATAGCCGTACTCGTATGGTGACTTTGGATGCGATCACTCGTATTGATGCGGCTCCTTCATTTGGTGGTTTGGATTTCGTTCCTAAGCGTGCTATTACAATGGGTGTGAAGCCGATTATGCAAGCTAAAAGAATCATCATGATGGCTTGGGGTTCTGGTAAAGCACCTATCGTGAAGAAAATGGTAGAGGGCGATATCTCAATGCAAGTACCTGCAACTTTCCTACAAAAACATGATAACGTGTCTGTATTCATCGATGAAGGTGCAACGGAACAATTGACACGTATCACAACTCCTTGGTTAGTTTCTGAAGTAGAATGGACTACTGCAATGACAAAGAAAGCGGTAGTTTGGTTAGCTTACAAAACAGGTAAGCCGGTCTTGAAATTAACGAACAAGGACTATTTGGAAAGTGGTTTAGATAGCTTATTATCCACTAAAGGTTCTGCTTACGATTTGAACATCGAAGTATTCAACCTTTTACAACATACAATCTCAGGATGGCCAGGCGGTAAGCCTTCAGCAGACGATACACAACGTCCTGAAAGAGCTGTTCCTGCTAAGAAACGTGTAATTATCTTCTCTCCTCACCCTGATGATGACGTAATTTCAATGGGTGGTACATTCCAACGTTTAGTGGACCAAGGACACGAAGTACACGTTGCTTACCAAACTTCAGGTAACATTGCCGTTTCTGATGATGATGCTCGTAGATATGCTACATTTGCGAACTCATTGATGGACAAATTTGGTTTTGGATCTGCTGAATCTAAATCGAAGTTTAAAGAAATCACTGGTTTCTTAGATGCAAAAGAGGAGGGTGATATCGATTCATTAGCAGTAAGACAAATCAAAGGTCAGATTCGTAGAGACGAGTCGATCGCGGCATGTCGTTACACTGGTATTCCAAAAGAACAAGTACACTTCTTAGATTTACCTTTCTATGAAACAGGTAAAGTTCGTAAAAACCCAGTAGGTGAAGCGGACATTGAGATCATCAAAAATATCATTTCTGACATCAAGCCTCACCAAATCTACGCAGCAGGTGACTTAGCTGACCCGCATGGTACTCACCGTGTATGTTTAGATGCTATCTTCGCTGCTTTGGAAGAGTTGAAATCAGAAGAATACATGAAAGACTGTTGGGTTTGGATGTACAGAGGTGCATGGCATGAGTGGCCAATCGACGAAATCGAAATGGCTGTACCAATGTCTCCAGAACAAGTTCTTACAAAAAGAAAAGCTATTTTCTTCCATGAGTCACAAAAAGATGGCGTAGTATTCCAAGGAACAGATGACCGTGAATTCTGGCAAAGAGCAGAAGAGCGTAATTCGGGAACTGCGAAATTATACAATGCACTTGGTCTTGCAGAGTATGAAGCAATGGAAGCGTTTGTGCGCTACCACTTCATCTAGAGATATATAAAGTGTGCGATAAAATAGATTGAATTAAACGTCTGGGAGAAATCTCAGACGTTTTTTTGTTTCAAGACAAACCTGTATTAACAAATCAATTTTTTATTGGCTATATTTATTTGACGATAAGTACTGGTTCAGAATAAAACGAGTATTTCGTAGCCCCATAATTGAAATTATGGACTTTTGGGAAGACATCTCAATTATCACTTTTGATTATAATATTTGTCTTAATCTGTATTAAAGCGATGTAAGAACTTGTAAATTATTGAAACATTTCAAGTTCATAATGAGTGTCGAAAAAAAGGATAGCTTCCCAAAAGCCCATGACTTCAAGTCATGGTGTACGGTGTTTTGACCCTTTTCTTCTGACCTGATACTTCGACTTTGTCACTCCTAAAAAGTGTATCTCAATATAATTTTTAACTTACCTATTTTGAATGAAATCCTCTAAATATTATCCTCAAAGAACGTTATTACTATTAACCCTATTCTTTTTCAACTCCATTATTTCCCTTGCCCAATCCCCTGAACCACTCGTCAAAGTAGGCATAGAAGTATTGAGAGATCAAAATTTTAAAGCATTAGAAGGTAAAAGAGTGGGATTGGTCACTAACCCTACAGGTGTTGACCATAGCTTTATTTCTACTGTAGATATTTTATATCAAGCTAAAAATGTGAATCTCACTGCTCTTTACGGACCCGAACATGGTGTGCGTGGGGATACAGATGCTGGTGCGCATGTGGATAGTAATACGGATGCAGTGACTGGACTTCCTGTTTATTCACTTTATGGAAAAACAAGAAAACCTACTCCTGCCATGCTTCAGAATGTGGATGTGATTGTATATGACATTCAAGATATTGGTGTGAGATCCTATACTTTCATCAGTACTTTGGGGTTGGTAATGGAAGCAGCGGCTGAAAATAATAAAGAAGTAATTGTATTAGATAGACCTAATCCGCTTGGTGGTACTAAAATAGAAGGCAACATTGTTGAACCGGGCTACTTTTCTTTTGTGAGCCAATTCCCTATTCCTTACATCTATGGATTGACAGTAGGAGAACTAGCCTACATGATGAATTATGAAGAGTGGCTGAAAAATAAAACGCAGTGTAAATTGAATGTGATTCCGATGAAAGGCTGGAAAAGAGATATGCGTTTTAAAGATACTGGCAGACATTGGATTCCTACTTCACCTCATATTCCTTTCCCTGAAGTAGCTGAACTTTACCCTGCCAGTGGAATTATTGGTGAACTAGAAGGAAACTTTATTGGAATTGGTTACACTCTACCTTTTACGCTTTTCGGGGCAGAATATATCAATACTAGACAGTTTGCTCAACAACTGAATGCTTTAAACTTGGAAGGTGTTTATTTTAGAGGACTTTCTTTTACGCCATATTATAAAGAGAAGAAAGGGATGAAATTACATGGAGTGCAGATTTACATTACTGATTATGATAAAGTGCGACTGTCAGAAATTCAATTCCATGTTTTAGAGGTACAGCATAAGTTACATGCCACTAAAGATCTTTTTAATGCACACAAAGACCGATGGACCATGTTTGACAAAGTTTGTGGCAGTAATAAAATAAGAGAAGGATTTATGGCTTCTTACAGTTTTGCAGGAATGAAGGATTACTGGAGAAAAGATGAGGCAGCCTTCAGGAAGAAAGCTGCCGTGTATTTAATGTATCGTTAAGCATAGTTAGTCATATAGTTTTGCTTTAAAAAATTGGGGAAAGTGGATTAAGATTGCATTGCATCAATATCATTTTTAAATCTGGTTAGTAGGTCTTGGGAAAAAGATTGCATGACGGCTGTTTCGTTTTCATCGATACCATCTGCTGCTTCTGCCACAACCTCCATTGCCTTGATAAATTCTTGGTACTCATTTGTAGGGCCGTAATGCTTACAATAGTCTATGACCTTGTTGTAAACATCATCTACGGGAGTGTTTCGTTTCGCTTCATAATTAAAGGACCATCTGATGTCTTCCCCATAAGGATGGTCTTTAAAATAACTCTCTAGCACCTCCTTTTCTTCTACTTGAATCACTCCGTCCGCTTTTGCTACTACAAACAATAGTTCACCTAAGATTTCGTAAAGTTTTTCTTTGTCTGACATAATCAATAAAGTTTTAACCCGAGCGTTAACTCGGGCCATAAGTTGTTATAAAGTACTCTATTGTATACGTTAATGAGTGCTAATGTGGATATATTTTAAAGTGTCTTATATACATTTTTATAAATGTTTAACAATAGGTTAAAATCCGTTATAAAATATGGTATATCACATATAAAAAGTATATGATTTGCCACAACCGATTGAATTAGAAATAATATATGGCTCAACATCTTGTAAGACACAATAGATATTGATTTCTCAACTCTCTTATTATTTATATCTAAATAGAGGTAGTTCATGATGTTCAAAGGAACATTTTTTTATTTAGTAGCTCTACTACATTCTCAATTAGACAATTTATCTCATTAAGCATAATTACTCTATGGCTACAAAAAAAGCAGTGAACTTTTCAATTCACTGCTTTTTTTAAAATAAGAATAGTCTATAATACTATAATCTATCATCTTATTATAGACAACAGCAGTCGTATTCAATTTCATAGTTAAATGGCCTCATGTGATGTCTCCACCCTAAGGGTAATTTTTGATATACATTAAAATATATGGTAATATGGATATACTTTTCAATACCTTACTTACATATCTTATAAATTTTCAACGACTTTTCAGGAGAAAGATATTTTATACTTATTGATAAGAGATAACATTGTGTCGCTTTAATAAATCTTCAAAATTTACTTTTTTAAGTTTCTTCTTAGTCATATCCTTTAACTCTAAGCGTTTAGCTTTTCTCACTTTTTTTATTGTTGAGGAATTGTCAGACCTTATTGATGAACCACCATGACTATGACTCAATACACCATTACGAGAGGTACTATTATATGCATTTCGTTTTATTGCATCTATATTATTAGGTTGAAAAAAATGATTAGAGTTATAAGTTAGATCATAATAACTGGGACCAGAAGCAGGATGTGCTATTATCATTGGTGTGTTCAGATCTTTGGATTTAATAGGTTTTATTATATCAAACAATAAAACTGAATACTCATAAAAAGAAGGTACAACTTCGTTATTAAGTATAGCTCCTTTCCATAAACCTTTCGTTTCTTTCAATCCTTTAATGAGATTTCGATTCAAAAGATCAGTGAACCCCTCCTTTAACTCTACATCTGTGACATTACCATCTTTATCCACAAGTACCCACATTTTCAATTCCATCTGGTGATAGATTTCATACTTGATTCCTTTGAGGCATTTCTTCAAATACTTTCTTAATTCATCATCTGACTTTAACACAGCAGATTGATGTGTCTTGATATAAGTAGTATCCATACTCTGATTAGAAATATATGAATAATCTAACACTCCATTTTTATACAATTCATGATAATAAGAATGTTTTCCAACTTGAAACTTAATTGTCCCCTCACCTTTTATCAATATTGTATCTCCTTTCTGTGTTCGAACTGTAGTTACCAATTCTCTATTATTATTGTAGGTGTATTCTTTGATAAAAGAATCATAAAAAAAATAATCAACCCACTGGCCAGTTTTAATACCATTTTTATAATTACCCTTTATTCTTAAGCGTTTACTCTGATCAAACAAAAAGAATTCTCCATGATTTTCACCTGATTTCACTTCATTAACGCTTATCAAGTGATCTGAATGAACATCAAAAATGAGATCATACTCATTACCATTTTCTGCCTCATAGTTCACCTTTGCATAAAATACTCCTTTGGAATAATTACTGAAAGACATTTTCTTAAAATCTTTATCTAACCATTCTAAAGATGAATATGTTTTTTGCGATTGAGGTTCTTCTTCTTCTAATACATATTGACCATAAGTGCAGAAAGGGAGTGTTAACAGCATAATAATGCCCCAAAATAATAGTTTGTTCATTTTTTTAATTTATATCAAGTTTGCATATAAGTAAGTACTCTACCAAAATTAGCTTATTATCATTATTTTTTACGATTATTTCATCTAAAAACTTTCAACAGAGCCACTACTAATGCATTTTTAATCAACACACTCACAAAAAATAAGTAGAAAACTAGAGATAAGTTACTTTTGGTAAATACTGAGTATAAAAAAAGCAGTGAACTTTTCAATTCACTGCCTTTCTATGATCTATAATTAAAATGGTCTAGTACCACTCAACAATATCTTCTAGCGGTTTCCTTGTGATATTAGGCACCTTTGCGTCTTCTGCTGGATATCCTACTGGTATTAATAAGTAAGGTCTTTCATTTGCAGGGCGTTTTAATTCTTTTGCCAAAAAATTCATGGGAGATGGAGTGTGTGTCAATGCCACTAACCCTGCTTCATGAATAGCATTCAATAGAAAGCCACTAGCCAAACCTACAGACTCATTCACATAATAATTATTGTGTCTTATACCATGCTCATCAATCTCATATACCTGCTTGAAAACCACTATTAACCATGGTGCAGTTTCCAAAAAAGGCTTATTCCAATCTGTTCCAAAAGGTTTTAAATCGTCCAGCCATTCTTCGCTCATTCTGCCATGATAGCCTTCATACTCTTCTTTTTCAGCAGCAATACGGATATTTTTTTTCACTTCCTGGCTTGAAACGGCACAAAAAGTCCAAGGCTGTTTGTTGGCACCTGAGGGAGCACAACTCGCCGCCTTTATGATATTTTCAATCACTTCCTTCTCTACTGGTCTGTCAGAAAAATCTCTCAGTGATCGTCTTTTGTTAATCTTTTCGTAGTACTCCTGCGTTTTCTTCAGCATTTTTTCTTCTGAAACTTCTAAAGAATTATAAGGTATAAAATCTTCCACAGCGTGCATATGTGTCAATGGGTTGAACGAATAAAAGTATTTATAACACCTAAAAATACAATAAAAACTTTAATAAATTAAAAAATAAAGCTATTAATTGCCGAAAGTAGCTCCTGAGGCTTCTCAGCGTGTACCCAATGCCCTGCTCCTTCAATCATTTCGACCGAAACAGAGGCAAATTTTTCATTAATCTCTTCTTGATCTGCTTGTTGTATATAGTTGGAGTTCGTACCACCAATAAATAAAGTTGGTACTTCAATGGTATGTGTCATTGCTAAAGCTTTACCTACCTCCTCAATTTTGGCAGTTATCACCGGTAAATTGACTCTCCAAGCAAAACCTCCTTCTTTCTTTCGATAGATGTTCTTCAATAAGAACGATCTTTCACCAAAGTTTGGTATATATTCTGCCAATAACTTATCTGCTTCTCCCCTAGTTTTTATAGAATCTATTGGCAAAGCGTTCAATCCTTCCAATATTGTTTGGTGATGAACAGGGTAAAAACGAGGAGAAATATCCACTACAATCATTCTGCTTACCATGTCAGGATAGTTGGCGGCAAACTGCATGACAGTCTTTCCACCCATAGAATGCCCCAGAATAATTGGCTTCTCAAGCTGATGTGTTTCAATAAACGTTTTCAAATCATCCGCCATCAACTGATAACTGAAATCATCACTGTGCGGCGATTGCCCATGATTTCTCTGATCGACTAAAAAAACATGTAATTTTTCTGACAATTGCTTTCCTAGTGTCATCCAATTATCGCATTGTCCGAAAAGGCCATGTAATATGATTAATGGTTTATTTCCTCTCTCACCAATTTCTCTGTAAAACAAATTCATTATATATGAAATTTTAATTAGAAAATGTAAAGATGTAGTTTTGAGGAGAAATAAAAAAAACATCCTCTTTAAAAAGAGAACAAATGAAATCTATAAATCAATCACTTCTTGCTTATTTTTTAATCATTGCATCCCTTTTTTCTTGTGGCCTAAGAACCTCAGATAAGATTGATGCCAATAGTGTGAATAAGCAAATCAAGGAACGAAAAATCAAACAGATTCATGAAAATGATATTGCTGAAAAAGGCTATTCAATTGGCAGGTCTATTGTAAAAACAACAACAATTGATCAACCTTGTGGTGATTTGGCTTTATCTATTTTTGCAGACAGCTTGAAGCCCTACATTAAAAAAGCGTGGGTAGAATGTTCTACACCCACTGATGAGATTGAAAAAAGCGTCTGGGAAGCATATCAATACAATATTGACAATAAGTTACCCCTCAATGATAACATCCAGGGAATTATCACTTCTTCCAATAAGAAGTCTTATTTATATTCTTCGCCTTTGAGTAAAGATGATTCGTTGAAAGTAATTCAAATTGAACTCAACCATAAAGCTTTAGTGTTGGCATTATATTAAAAATCAACACTATTAATAATTCTAGAAAATAGTACCTTTGCGTATTAAATTCGTTATCAAGAAATTTCTTTAACAAAAACAATGAAATATTTAATCGTAGGCTTAGGCAATATTGGTCCTGAATATGAAAAAACGCGTCATAATATTGGTTTTATGGTAGCTGATTATTTAGCAAAAAAACATGATGCTTCTTTTAAAATGGATCGCTTGGCCTATGTTGCTGATTTTAAACATAAAGGAAGAAGTATTACGGTAATCAAACCGACTACCTATATGAACCTGAGCGGTAAGGCTGTAAAATATTGGGCTAATCAATTAAAAATAAAAACAGAGAATATTCTAGTGATTGTTGATGATTTGGCTATTCCATATACAAGTCTTAGAATGAGAGGAAAAGGTGGTGCTGCAGGTCATAATGGACTAAAAGATATTGAAGCTCAATTACAGACAGCTGCATATCCAAGATTGCGTTTCGGAATTGGCGACAATTACTCTAAAGGAAAACAGGTTGATTTTGTATTGGGAGAGTTCACAGAAGATGAGAAAATTGATTTGGAAGGATTGATTGAAAAGTCAGCAGATATGTGTCTTTCTTTTGCTTCCATTGGTTTATCAAGAACAATGACACAATACAATAAATAATATGACAGACAAGAAAATCAAAGGAATATCAGGATATATCATGATCATTGTACAAGCTGTTGTGTTTGGCGGCGCAGGTTATGTTTTATCTCTTCCTGATCTTGGAGCACTTGCTATGCTCCTGCTCTTTGTTGATTTAGTATTATTGAGAGGCTACTTTGTAGTATCAGAAGGAGATTCAGCTTTGATTTCTCTTCTGGGTAAATATAAAGGCTCTATCAATACTTCAGGCTTTTATTGGTATCATCCTTTCAGAACTATCCAAAAAATATCATTGAAAGATGAGGTACACATGGTAGGACCTTGGGATACTTTTGCAAAAGACGGGGTACAATTGGAGATGAGTGTTGAGCTGAGATGGAAAGTAGAAGATGCTGCAAAAGCATATTATGGCATGTCAAGTATCAAAGATTCAGTGCTTTCTATTGCAAAAGAAACAGCTCAAACGTTAATAGAAATGTATCCATATGAGGATTTTGGTGAAGAACGTGTTTCTTTGCGCTTACATTCTACCACAGTGAATCATGCTTATGCCACTGCCCTGAAGAAAAAACTGGAAGAAGTGGGTGTTCAACTTGAAAGTGCACGCTTCAATAGTATCCGTTCTTTGGGTAAAAAGAGAGCGGCAAACGAAGCTGTTGCCATTGCACAGCAAATGATTCAAGAGGTAGATCAAGTCAATCAGTTGACAGAAAGTGAAAAGGCTGGAATGAAGTTGCAGTTGATGTCACTTTTAATGACTGAAAAATAACATTAGAAGAAGTTTTTAGAAGATATGCATAAAGATGAATGTTTCGAGTTTGGTAAAATCACCAAAACTCATGGTCTGAATGGTGAGGTATTATTTTTCCTCGACGTAGATGATCCTTCAAAATATGAAGGTCTTGATGTGGTATTTTTAGAGAGAAGAGGAAGTTTAGTTCCTTTTTTCCTAGAGTACTTGTCACTTCACAACAATAGATATATCGCCAAGTTTGAAGATATTGACAGCATTGAGGCGGCCGCCGAATTAAAAGATGCCCAATTGTACCTTCCACTTACTGCTCTTCCAGAATTGAAGGAAGGACAATTCTACTATCACGATATTGAAGGGTTTACTGTAGTAGATAATAATTTAGGTTCTTTAGGAACAGTTCATAAAGTTTATACTAATTCAGCTCAAGATATCTTGGAAATGCAGTATAAAGGAAAAGAAGTTTTAATTCCAATCAATGATGAAATTATCATCAAAGCTGATTTAGAGAAAAAGGAATTATATACTAATATTCCAGATGGGCTGTTAGACATCTACATGGAGGAATAATGCAATAACAATCTCCATTACGGAATAAAATATTCACTAAAAGCTTCATTTTTAAGAGTTCTTCACTTCTTAAGATGAAGCTTTTATATTTTGTAACATAACAGTTGTTTATATTCAAACTCATTTAATTGAATAGATAGCGCTTTGTTATTCAGTCACGTAAGTTTGTATATGCATAAACCTAATAATGTTGTATTTGGTGTTTATGCCACATTCATTATCAATATTTAAACTACTTTACGTGAAAAAGCTACTACTAATTTCCAGTCTAGTATTGCTGGGACTAATCACTTCCAAAAACGATGCTAACGCACAAACAAGTGTTCAATACTACTATGGTATGGGCAATATTCAGCAGATCTCAGTATGGCAGAATATTGACGAAACTAATCTGTTGAACTTCCGTGTTGGTTATCAAGATTTTGCTGAAGAAAATATTAGTATGTCCGTAGGTTATGGACATTTATTTGGTAAGTTTTTACCTTATTTGGTTTTTAACAAAGATGTTACTTCTGAGTTAAATAATTACTCGTTTACCAACGGTTATTATTGGGCTCCAGGCGGGCGTTGGGACTGGGCTGTGGGCTGGACGCTCAATCAGCATGAAACCATGAGAGGCACTTCAGAACGCCCTGAAGGAACCTACTCTGCATGGTCGCAAAGTTATTGGTTTGATGCTTATTACAACTTAATTGAATGGAGAGCTCAAATCGGTGTTGAAGTGGGTATTACTTCTTCAGGAGTGAAATTCTGGGGAGTGATGTTCAGTAAGGCCTTAGATTTTAGTAAGAAAAATAAAATGAAATAAATATATTTCTAAAAGCATGTTTAGAATAATATGTTTTAAAAGTAAAAATTTTCCATTTTAGGTTATAAGGGAATTAATTTATAAAAAATAGTGGTTCTATAGTTGATGGAATTAATAAACTCAAGTTCTGAAAGGGTGAATTTTTACTAAAAGAGATATTTAAAACATGCTCTAAACATAAAATAAGAAAGTGATAAATTTCAATCATGAAAATTCATCACTTTTTTTATGTTTAAATACAAAGACAAAATTATTTAATACTATTTTTGACTTAATACTTACTCTGAAATAACAATTATCAAAAACTGAAGTAAATGATACTCCAACTGCTAAAAGCCCCTTTTCCATTTTTAGATTCCTATCGTTCTAAATGGCTTTTTTCCATTTTAGCAGGTATGTTTGTGTACTTTTTCCTATTAATATTCCAACCCTTTGAATTACATCAAATTCAATACAACAAGCCCATATTTATTATGGGGTATGGGTTGATTACTTTTGGAGTAATCAGTTTTGCTTTATTTCTATTGCCAAAATTGATAAAATCGGTTTTTCAAAGAGATCAATGGACCGTTGGAAAAACAATTCTATATGCGTTTTTCCAATTACTTTCTATCAGTATTTTAAACTGGGCTTACACGCACTATTTTTCTTGCCTCTCTACAGATAATGTAGCTGATCATTCTTTTACTTATTTCATATTTATTACACTTTCTGTAGGTATTTTCCCTTGCACCTTTTTAGTACTATTTCTAGAAAGAAAATTAAGGATAGAAAAAGAGAACAAGGCTGAAACTATTAATCAAAATATCTCATCGCATAAAAATGAAATATTAAGCCCCAGTCAAAACATCTATAAGATTGGAACAGAAAAGCAATTTATCACTTCATTAGCTAATGAATTATTATGCATTAAATCTGAAGGTAACTACTTAGAACTCTATCAATGGAAAAATAATCAATTGATCAAAAATGTGATTCGCTTACCTCTAAAAACTGCTAAATCCATTCTTGAAGAAGAAAAAGATATTCATCATTGTCATAGATCATACATTGTCAATTTTCAGCACTTAGAGAAAGTTTCCGGCAACGCAAGAAACTATGAAATACAACTTCAAAACCTTCCTTTCTCCATTCCCATTTCAAGGTCTTTTTCTAAAGAATTAGTTAATTTCTACTTATAACAGCCTTCCCATTCGTCACAAAAAAGCCCATTAATCACTCAAAAATGTCACTTCACATCATATCTTCCCACTTATAACTTCTTTGTAGCAAGCTCCATTTATGCTCTCTATGTTTGTATTGTTATCCACAGAAAATTATAATACAAATGAAAACAGTAGTTCTATTATCCACCTTTTTTCTCTCCTTTTATCTTAATGTAACTGGAGAAAAAAATACCGTGGAAGTGACCATTACTTCTATTGCATCTGATGAAGGCAATATCATTATTGGCGTTTATAATAAAGAAGACGCATTTCCAAAATATGAAGAAGTTTACAGAGGCAAAGTCATTCCAGCTCAAAAAGGAAAAGTACATTGCTCTATCCCCAACCTTCCTAATGATAAATATGCTATTGCGGTATGGCATGATAAAAACAACAATGTCGAATTAGATAAAAACTGGGTGGGCACACCAAAAGAAGAATATGGTTTTTCCAATAACCCAGACTCACGCTTTGGTCCTCCGACCTTTGATGAGGCATCCTTTGATTTCGATCAAAATAATTCTATTGCATTAACGATAAAACTTCAATAATCATGACTAAAAATACATTTGACACAATCATCATTGGTGGTGGATTAGGCGGGCTGACTGCTGGTGCTACATTGGCTAAATTAGGTAAAAAAGTATTACTTCTAGAACAACATTATGTGGTAGGGGGGTGTGCTACAACTTTCAAAAGAAAAGACTTTGTGATGGAAGTGGGTTTACATGAAATGGACGGCCTTTTTGAGAAAGATTTGAAACAAGATATTTTTAAGTTTCTAGAAGTAGAGAAAAATGTTGATATGATTCAAGTACCCGAATTATACCGCTTAAAATCTCATAATTTAGACTTTGTTTTTCCTCATGGAAACAATGAAAGTATCAATGCATTGATTGAGAAATTTCCATCTGAAGAAAAAGGCATCAGAGCTTTTATGAAATTGATGAATGGAGTGTTAGAAGAGTTGCCAAGCTTTCCGAATAAAAAATGGAAACAGAATTTAAGTTTACCTTTTATGCCACTTACTCATCCAAATGTAGTAAAAGCGTCACGTAAAACAGTTGGTGAATGGCTTGATCATTATTTTGAAGATGAAGATCTAAAACTATTATTACAAGCCAACTTGCTTTATTATCATGACGACCCGTATACGATGTCCATGATTTATTTTTCCGCTGCGCAATCAAGTTACATTCAAGGAGGAGGGCACTTTGTAAAAGGTGGCTCACAGAAGTTATCTGATTATTTAGCCTCTGTAATTGATCAAAATAAAGGGCAAGTACAAGTAGGTAAAAAAGTCAATAAAATCATCATTGAAAATGGCAAAGCTGTTGGTGTAGAATACATTGAAAAATATAACCCGGATAATATCCACACTGTATTTGCATCAAAAATCATCGCAAATACAGCTATTCCGTTAGTGCAAAAATTACTTCCAGCAAAAGAAGGAAAGAAACTGAATCAAAAAATTAAAAACTTAAAAGCCGCTTGCTCCTTATTGAGTATTTATATTGGCTTCAAGAAAGAAATTAAAGCACTGGGGAATAAATATTATTCCACGTTTATATCTGGTGATAATGTATCAAGCATCAAAGATGTTTACAGCAACAACAGAGGCTCATGGAATAAACGAAATTTTGTATTTGTAGATTATAGTCAAATTGATTCACAATTAGCTCCTGAAGGAAAATCATTTGGTGCAATATGCACTGCTGATTACCTAACAGACTGGGAACACCTCTCTGCAAAAGAGTATATGCAGAAAAAAGAAGAAGTAGCTCAAATCTTTTTCAACCGATTAGAGAAGCATTTCCCAGGTATTAAGGATGAAATTGAATATTATGAGGTGGGGACATCTAAAACAATTCAAAGGTATACGATGAATCCTGAGGGAACTCCATACGGTTTTGCACAAACAGCTTCTCAGGCAGGAAAAAATAGAACTCTATTAACCTCTCCTATTCCAAACCTTCACTTTGCGGGTGCATGGACTTTTCCTGGAGGAGGTTTTACAGGTGCAATTATCAGTGGCTTTTTAAGTGCTCAAGAGGTCAATAAAGGAATAAAAACTACAGTTAACGACTACAGTGTGTTGGAAGATGATAATATCATTCACCTAATTGATAAAAAGTGCGTTGCTGACAATACGTATGAATTCACTTTTACAAAGCCCAAGGGATTTAATTATCAAGCAGGACAGTATGGAATATTAGAATTAATAAATCCAAAATTCAATGAGGTAGAAATTCCTCATAGAGCTTTATCTTTTGTTTCACACCCTAGTGAACCCTATCTTAAGTTTGCATTAAAACTCAGCAACAGTAGCTATAAAAGGTCATTGATGACTTTAGAAACAGGAGCAAAATGCAAGTGTTATGGTCCTATTGGAAATTTCACTGAAAAGAAATTGAGTAACAAGCAAAAAGGTATTGTATTTATAGTTTCAGGCATTGGCATCACGCCTATTTTGCCTTTAATCAAAGATTATCAGGAACTGTATCAGAGCACTCCTATTACTTTACTGTATTCAAATAAAACACTAGAGGCTTGTGCTTATCATGAACATTTCATTCAACTGGAAAATGAAAATTTCAGTTACCATACTGTTTTAACAGCAACTGAAAAAAGAATAGACCGATCTTATATCAAGGGAAAAATTGACAACTTGGAACAACATCGTTTCTGCATTGTTGGGGGAAGGTCTTTTGTTTTGGGAATGCAAAAGGAATTACAAAAACTTCATATTCCTAATGAGGATATCATCGTAGATGATTTTGGGTAAAAAAGAAACTCACTATGCTATCCAGTTATTATTATAACTTGATAGTATAGTGAGTTATTATTTTTTTGAATAAAGTATTATTCTACTTCTTCAAGTTCACGCTCTTCCTCTTTTGATTGACCTCCTTTAGGCTTATCAATATATGTTTTATAAACAAAGAAAGCACCTGCTACAATACCAATTCCCAATAGAGAATAAGCTAATACAGGACGTGCAGCAATCCATGCAATTGAGATCGTGATAAAACTAAAGCAAATTGTCAATACACCTGCAATCAATGAAACACCAAACGAAACAATACTTCCGATAAATGGTATTACATCTGCAAGTACTGCTAAAGGCTTAAAGATCATTGTAAATGATACAAACATCAATATAATACCACCAATTCGGCATAACCATAATACCATATTGTTACCTGATTCAGCCTTCTTGATTACATTTTTAGGTGAAACTTCGCCTGAGTTTACCTCAAAAAGAGTTTCTCCATCTGATGTTGTATAGTTCACCAACTTGTTGCCTTTTTGCATTGCCATCACTGTTTTAGTGGCATCATTAGGTTCATATGTAAATGTCACCAACATGTCACCTACTTTAGGATCAGAATAAGTTCCCTTACCAACAAAAATCTCTGTATCGCTAACAAGTTTAGCATATTTGTTTCCTTTGATATTTGATTCATCCACTTTTACATCAACAGGATTGTTGCTCATTAAGTTAGAACCATCATAAGCTCCAAATGTTGCTTTCTTAGCATCGTAAGTAGTGGCTTTATATAAAAATCTCTTCGGGTTTTTATGCCCTTTTGCGATTTTAAATTTCTCAGAGTTTTTTAAAGAGCTTGACCATTCTTTTCTGTAAGTATACTCTTTTGTTGTTTCCTTACTTCCTCCAAGTTTTTTCTCAGATTTAGAGTTTACATCCTCTACCCACTGGAACATTTTTACTTCTCTACTTAAAGAGAATCCATTGACCTCAACCTTGAATTTTTTATCCTTCAAAGTTTCATCTGTATGAACTTTCCCAACTACGTGAACAAGTTTACCTTCATTTTTTGGATCGATTTTATTTACATCAGCCACAACAAAAGACGACGCACCTTCTTCTAAAGCATCTGCTCTTTTAACGGCACGGCCTTCATTCCACCATAATAAATAACATGAACCAAATAATAGTACAAAACCAAATAAGATACCGAACAATGAACTTCCGATACGCTCACCGTAAGATTCTGTTGAGGTTTCTACATAGCGATCTTCTCTTTCTTCAACACTAACCTCATCTTCATAATCACTGGCAAAGTGATCGTCTTCCATAGAATCATCATCAAAAGAAGCCGCTATTGCTTCTTCTTCTACATCATCTACCTGCTCTTCTTCATCGGTTTCAGTTTCTTCTTCTTCGTCGGATGCATCATTAAAAAAATCATCTTCAGCTGAAGATTCTTCTTCATTCGTTTCTTCGTTTTCGTTGAAGAACTCTTCTTCTTCGTTATTAGTCATTTGAATATAGTTTGATGTTGAAAAATAATTTGCAAAAAACTTTAAAAAATTCACTAGCATTTGTCGATGCTGCAGACCCAAACTACGATAAAATCGAGAAAATAAAAAACAAGACTATTACATATCTTTAATTTTTTTTACATAAATTAAAACGGCAAATAAATCTTAACTAATTTTATTTTTAAACTATGAAATTCTTAGCTATCGCACTGGCGTTAACTTTTTCGACTGCATTCGCGAACCCTCTAGTAACCAAGTACTATGTATGCGGTACAAGTAAAGTTGCCCATATCAAAAAAGATTGTCCTGCTTTAAAGAAGTGTAAAAATAAAGTTACAGAAGTAACTTCTCTTAAAACAGGTATGACGGTATGTAAATTTAAAAGTGGTTGTAATGGAGGAGGCACTTCTTCTCAAAAAGCATCGAGTAGCTCTTCTGCTACAAAAAAGACTTCTAATTCAAGTTCTACTGATAAGAAAACGTCTTCTAGCAGCTCAACGCAAAAGAAAACGTCAAGTTCTTCATCATCATCTAGCAGCACTACAAAAAAGAAATAATTCAACCTCACAGAGGCTATTCTTTAAATGTAGGCTAAATAAAAAAGCTGTCTTAGTTTCGAAACTAAGACAGCTTTTTTGTATAAAATCTTGGACATAAAAAAACAAGCCGGGAACGCATCGCTCAACTCCTTACCCTTGCTTGCTTCCGCACCTGGGGGATTCGGAGGAGCAAATCGACCCGACTTGCGATGCAAAGGTAAGTACATTTTTTAATTCCGCAATGGTTTTTTATTATTTTTTTCTCAAAAACTTATAAGTTAGCGCTAATTATTTAGCTTTCAATAAATTAAAGATGATTTTTTATTTTAAAAAAAATTGATCGTCGAATACATTATGATAAAAGGTTAGTGATATCGTCTTTACTTAACTTCTTCATAAAACTTTCCTCAGTCGTGATCAAAGTATCAGCTAGCTCTTTTTTGCTTTGCTGTAAAGCCAAAATTTTCTCTTCAACCGTACCTCTGGTAATGAATTTATAAACCATCACCTTATTTTCCTGTCCAATACGATGTGCTCTATCTACAGCCTGAGCTTCGATAGCCGGGTTCCACCATGGATCTAAAATAAAGACATAATCTGCCGCAGTAAGGTTTAAGCCTAGTCCTCCTGCTTTTAATGAAATCAAGAAGATCTGTACGTCCTTAGAGTTTTGGAATTTACTCACCTCTTTCTTTCTGTCCTTCGTTCCACCATCCAAGTAAGCATAATCAAAACCTTTATCATCTAACTCTTTTCTGAACAATGTCAAGTGCTTTACAAATTGACTGAACACTAAAATTTTATGTCCTTCTGCTGTTGCATTTTCCAATGATCGAATCACTTCATCAAACTTACCTGCAGAGTGCTCGTATTTCTCTTCTAAGAGCACCGGGTGATTAGCCAGCTGTCTGAGTTCCGTCAAACCTTTAAGAAGCATAAACTGAGATCCCTTCACTCCTGTACTTTCAATATGCTCTAAAATCTCATTCCGATAAGAAGACTTGATTTCTTCATATTTTGCTTTCTGTTCAGATGTCATATCAATATACATTACCTTTTCGATCTTCTCTGGAAGTTCAGAGGCAACTTGTGATTTATGTCTACGCATCACAAATGGCTTGATCAAACGATAGAGCTTTGCATATTTTTCTTCGTCCTTCTTTCTTTCAATCGGATGCAGGAATTCTTTCTTGAAGAAATTTTGTCCACCTAATAACCCCTCATTCGCAAAATTCATCTCAGACCAAAGGTCCATCGTTGTGTTTTCAATAGGTGTACCTGTCAATAAAAGACGTTTTCTAGACTTTAACTGATTGACTGATTTTGTAACTATAGAAGATGGGTTTTTAATGATTTGAGCTTCATCCAATATGATATAATTGAAGAAATATTGTGATAGAATCTCTGCATCAATACGTGCTGTACCATAAGAAGTAATCACCAAATCGTACAATCCAAACTTCTCGGGATTCTTTTGTCTATTGGTACCTGTATAGTTGAGAATCTTCATTTTAGGTGTAAACTTCTTGGCTTCCATTTCCCAGTTATAAACCAAAGAAGTTGGCATAATCAGTAATGAAGTACCATTTTCGGCTCCTCTTTCATGTTCTAAAACAGCCAAAGTTTGTACTGTTTTACCCAATCCCATATCATCTGCTAAACAGCCACCAAAATTGTACTCAGAAAGGAATCGCATCCAATTATAACCTGCTTTTTGGTAAGGTCTTAATTTTCCCTTGAAGCCTTTAGGAACATCATAATCCTCTATCTGATCAAAATCGTTCAACTTCGATAACCTTTCATTCAAACTCACTTTAGCCAATGAACCTTCTTTCAGTTCTTGCACTAAAGCCAAGTGATGTTTATGCAGACGTGGTGTTTCGCTATCATTATTAAGGAAATAGAAAAGTTCCTGATACTGAGAGAACCACACATTAGGTATCACGGCAATTTCACCATTTGGAAGTTCAAATTCATGACGGCCAGAAACGATTAATTTTCTGATCACTGTAAATGGAATTTCAAACTCACCAAACAATACTTTGGTCTTGATATCAAACCAATCCCTATCCTCTTCTACCTCAAGATTGATCACTGATTTACCAATGAAATATTTCTTTTCAATGGCTCCATCCTGATCAATCAAGACATTATTTTCTTCCAAAGCTTGAGCATTGTTTGAAATCCAAGAGAAAGCGTCATTCTTAGGTAAAATGATTTTTCCTTTCTTGCCAATCTCCAACCCTAAATGTTCAATATTTTCTTTAACGGCCGTTTCAAAATTGACTTTTCGGTTCATTTTGAAAAATGTAAATTCATCGTCTTTGTACTCCAAATTCACATGGCTTCTTTTCCCGATTGTTCCTCCATCAATCACACGATCTCCATATTTGAAGACCAAACTCAATTCCACGTCATTGACAACTGGAGCACTTTCTTCGGAACCATTTTCAGCCGTTACAATTTCTTTCAGAAGTAAAGATGCTGTAGCTTCTTCTTCCAAACGGACAATATTAAAACCATCCGCTTTTACTTTGTAATCTTCAATCAGGTGTGTAATAAACTTTTCGTAGTAGCTAGGTTCCATTTTCTTAGGAATAGCAATAAAGTTTTTGAATAAGAAAGGCTTAATTTTCTTTCCATCCACATCACCTTCAAAAGTATAAAGTTTTCCTTCCAATAGTAACCAAGCAGGTCTATTGGAAAGTAGAACGGCATTTTTATATTGGAACTCGACCTTTTCACCATTGAAAAACATGAAAGGCCTGTAATTGGTATTTTCTTTTTCTTTGTTTCTCCAGAAACGGAAGGTAATAGAAGCTTTTTCTTTTTGAACGCGAATCGTTTTGTAAGTAGGGTTACCATCTTTTCCCATCTCAAACACCATTTTTCCTGAAAGGCGATTAAGAATTTTGATTCTTTCTTCCTCTACATAATCGAGGATTCTTTTCTGAAGCAGTTCATCTCCTTTTTTATCATCAAAAGTGGATAAGAAAAATGCATTCGCTTTTTGTCGTTTTTTTCCACCAAAACGATGTGCTACTGCATCAGGTTGAATATTGTCCATCAGGTCAATAAGTTCATAATCCTTCTCATCCAGTCTGCTTGAAAACTCATGGGCATTTCTTGCAGAAATATTCTGATGTTGAAGGGTCAACTTATTTTCGTGGTTCAATTGAACTACAAAGGATTCGAATAAATAGCCTAAAAATTGATGTTCAAATAAAGAAAAAACCAATTGAAAGGGTTGGGACGTGGAAACTTTCATCTGCGCTCAGAACTCTTTTTACTAAACAATTTTTCCAATTTCTAAATCATCAAAAGTAGTATAATTAATCTTATCAACAAATCGTAGCATCAAAAAGTAGCATATCAACACTCAATCGTGATGCATTTTGTACCTTTGTAAAAACACTTTTTCACAACATTGTTTCCTCTTAATTTTCAATTAATTAATGACAGATAGTGTCATCAATATTTTTGACAATGTTATTCTATTTGAAGTAAAATATGTTAAGAAAAATCATCATCTTTAAGTAAATTTTATTTACTAACATTAATTATGTAAACATTTGTAAGTCATTCTACTGAATGTTAGCGATTTGATTTTTCTGAGCTTAAATTTACATTTAATCTAACGATCCAAAATTAAGATTATGTCCTCGAAGTTACATACATCAATCCTTACTGTTTTGGCTATACTTATGGCTACTTATATTGTTTGGGATTTTTTTACAGAAAGCTATGCTGATACTACTAATGAACATCAACTCATTGTCGAAGAATTAGAAGGTCTTGGCCGTCTTGAATTATACAAGGCCCATGTGAGAGATGTGGCAGAATATACGGAAGACAGTAAATATTTTGCTGACATTCCAGTGGCGAATGATTATTTCAAATCAAAAATACTCGCTGTCATCGGCGGTGAGATTGTAGCTTATATCAATCTAAATGAAATTCAAGAAGATGATATTCATATCATCGATTCTACTGTGGTTGTTGACCTTCCAATGTTGAATATTGACGGCAGAGTGAATCCAAAAGAAGTGAAAGTTTACTCTTCTGAATTTGCCAGCCCTGAAGCTATGAATCAATTATATATTGAAGCTGAAAATAAATTGAAGAAAACCGGACAAGAGATGCAATTGGAAGCTAAGGCTAAAGAAAATGCAAAACTCTACCTCGCTCCGATTCTTTCAAAAATCAGTGGTCACAGAAAAGTTAAAATCAACTTTAAAGACAGTGTCAATTTACATTACATGCGTAAGTAAAAAAACACTTCCTCTTTCTTTAGAAATAGTACTATTCAAATATTTCGCCTGATTTATGTTATATGTTAACAGATAAGTTTTCATCGCTTTTTTAGGGCATTAACATATAGAATCATTGAACTATGAGTATTCTATTACATATTTAGAATCAAAATATTCTAATATTTGATTATTTTGAGAAAAAACTGTATTATACAGCAACTCATTAGTCTTTATTTTTTAATATATCAAAGACTGTCCATTTGAACTATACATCATAATCGCATTTTTTTGTTATGGTTAGAGCAACAAATACGAATCTTCGCATTCATTTTTTGATACATCTTATTACCTCAATTTTACTTCTCATTAGTACATCTATCTCTGCCCAGAATATCCTAAGTACACACTACTCTAAGGATAATGGACTTAAGTCGGAGTACATAAAAAGTATTGCCAAGGATTCTATCGGGTATCTATGGATGGGTACAGACAATGGCCTAGTACGCTATAATGGTTTGACCTTTAAAGGTTACGGAAGCAGTCAGCTTCACAGTAATTATATTAAACAACTTTTGCAGAAAAAGGACGGTTCATTATATGCGATTACAGACAAAGAAATTGTTCAAATATACAGTACGCCAGACGAAGTAACATTTAAAGTATTGATGCAAACAAAGACACCTGAAGCAGATGAAGGGGATTTGTTTTATGGTAAAATGCTTTATGAGGACAGAAACAATGTACTTTGGGCAGCTGATAACTCACAAATTTTTAAACAAACTCCTTCTGGAGAATTTGAGCTTACTTTCAGTAATTTCGACTTGATCAATGAAGCTCAAAATAGATCATTCCAACTTGTTGAGAACATTGATGGAGAATTATTTGCTTTTCACCATACAGGAGTGGTTCTAAAGTATGATGAGGAAGCCAATCAGTTCCGTGATATGAAAGCCAATTTATCATTGGATAATATTCAACATGCGATTTGGTACAACGGTTCATCTTTCCTTGTTGCAGATACAGGAAAAGGTGTTTCACTTGTAGAGATTAAAGGAAATAAAGTAACTCGCCGACAAATTGGCCAGAGATTAGACGCTTCCTACATTCAGGAAATCGGCACTGACACTTACATGGTTTCTTGTTGGTTAAAGGGTATGTATAGACTAGAAAGTACTTACGAAGGTTTCAAACTTCATAGAGATGCTGAATTAGGTGTATACAACGGTAATGCAATGTATTACAACGACTTGGATCTTTGGTTAGCAAGAGATAACGGTGTTTCTTTATTCCAGCAGCTTCCTTTTAATCAGTTTGCTCAAAATGTTACTACTTCGTTTATCCAGCATGTTAACGGTGACGATAAGAACTTATATTTCACAGATGGTGATAATTTCTACACTGGTACTATAAACTCTATCAACGAATTTAAGTTGACGCAGAAAATTAAGGTGAAGCCTTCAGGAAACGCCTTTTTGAGGATATTACCCACTAAAAACGGTGTTTGGACTTCTGATGCTGAAGGACACCTTGTTTTATGGAAGGGAACACAAGAAATTAAGAAATTCGATTTATCACATTTAGGTGGAGCCATATTCGTAATGAAACAAGATAAGAATGGTAACCTTTGGGTCTGTCAAGATGGTATTGCGGGTGTGATTAAGATTCAACCAAGTGGAAAAACAAAAATATATAGTGTAGAAGAAGGTGTTTCTAGTAGAGCTATCAGTATTGAAATTACAGAATCAAATGAAATACTTCTTGGTGGTTCTTCTAAAGAGGGGCTGGTATTCCAATACAATGATGTAATTGATGGTTTTGATAACTTGACAACGGATTTGAATTTCAAGCTAGAAGGAAACCTTCAAACCAATGATATTAGAAAAGCTTCAAATGGTGATGTTATTTTAGGTACATCTTATGGTACAATGATATTGAAAGATGAAAAGATCAAACGTCTGAACTTAGGTGACTTCACTACAATTTCAAATAATGCTTTAGCGATTGACCCTTCGGAGCAACAACTTTGGATTTCTACTCCATCAGGTCTAATTCGTTACAATTTTGAACATGACGAGTACTTACGCTATACTTATAAGGATGGTCTTCCTGATGGTCAGTTAAACCACAGAGGTCTATACATTGATGATTTTGGTAAATTATTTATCTCCTCTACTAGAGGTATTGGTTTTGCTCCAAACTTACAGGTATTAAAAGAAACTCCGAAGCCTTTTATTGAACAGGTTCATGTGGGTGGTGATAAGATTGGTAATGATGAAAGACCAGAAGTGGCATCAGATTCATATTTGAGAGTTGATTTCCATATTCCTGTATATCCAACTGAAAACGTTGCCTTGCAAAAACGTATTTTAGGTTACCCTGGATTGGACGAGTGGACCAACTTTGAAAAAGACCATGAAGGTTTATTAATTGATAAACTAGAAGCGGGGTCGTCTTATACTTTAGAAATCAGAGGTAGAAAAACGGGTAACTTCTCATGGAGTAGACCTATGGCCTTTAGATTCTCTGTATTTACTCCTTTCTACAAGCAATGGTGGAGTTACGTAATTTATATAGTAGGTACAATCACAATTGTCCTCATTTTCGTACAATTGAACATTCTTAGAAGTAGAAGAGATAAAAGAAGACTGGAAGAGCAAGTAAACCTAAGAACAAAAGAGGTTGAGCAACAATCTTCGGAGTTAACAGAGAAAAATAGTGAATTGGAAAAAGCCTTTAACAGACTAAAAAGGTCTGAGGCTATTCTTAATCATAACACCAAAGAACTAGAAAGAGCAAAGAAAGAAGCGGACAAAGCCGTTTCAAAGCTGAAAGATAAAAACACCGAGCTTGAAGAGACTTCTCGTACAATTCGTGAACAACACCAAGAGATGAAGAGTCACCGAGAGCAAATCCTAAGACAAAACGAACTTGTAAAAGAACAAGCTCTTCTACTTTCTCAGCACAATGACAAGGTAAAGAGTTCTGTAAACTATGCAAGACGAATGCAAACTGCCGTATTCGGTCAGCCTTCTGAAATGGCTGAGCAAATGAAAGGTATTGGTCAGCATTGGGATGGTTTTGTATACTTGAAACCTAGAGATATTGTATCGGGTGATTTCCACTGGTATGGGGAGAAAAATGAGAACCATATTATTGTAGCAGCCGATTGTACAGGCCACGGTGTTCCGGGTGCCTTCATGTCCTTGATTGGTAATGACCTTCTAAACCAAATTGTTTACGAAAGAGGTATTCTTGATCCAGGTAGAATTTTAAAGTTGATGAATGACATGATTCGTCAAGCCTTGAACCAAGCTGAAAATGAAAATAGCCGTGATGGTATGGACATTGCCATCTGTGTTGTTTCTCCAAAGCGTAAAACATTAACCTTTGCAGGTGCAGGCAGACCTTTATACTATATTGACAACAATGATCCTGATGAGCTGAAACGCTTGAAAGGTGGTAAATTTGGTATTGGTGGTAAGGCTACGAAGAAAAAAGTATTCGATTCTTATTCATTGCCTTTAGAAGACATCAAAGTAATGTATATCTGCTCGGATGGTTACCAAGATCAGTTTGGTGGCCCTAATGGACGTAAATTGATGCAGAGACCATTCAAAGAACTTCTTTTCTCTATTCATGATAAAGAAATGGACCTTCAGAATAAGTCATTAGATCAGTTTATGGAGCAATGGATGTTGCATGGTAATCAGAAACAAATTGATGATATGTTGATTATCGGCTTAAAACCACACGTAGTGGTTGATGAAGAAAGTGAAAAAGAAATATTGCTTGTGGATGAGCATGAAGCACAAAGACAATCAATTTTCTAAAAAAGAATATCAAATCTTAAACAGGAAGCTCAATTTCGATTGGGCTTCCTTTTTTTAAGCCATTCAACCCTTACGATCAACACATTACACCAAAACATTTACTAAAAACGTTTTAAATATTGAAATAAATTTTTTAAGAAATTTTAAGTTATTATTTTTACAGTACACATTCTAATATAACATACTATACGCTATAAATGCCCTACATCATCTTTTTTTTAATATTACTGTTTTCAAGCAACTCATTGGCTCAAACCCAGCAAGTCAGTACCTCCTACAAAACAATATACCTTGTAGAAGATGAAGGGCTTCTTGATAAAGTTGATGCTAAAGAAAGAGATATCATTACCCTCACCCACCCACACTCTATGGAAGAGTGGCAATTTTTCTTCGAAAAAAATAAATTGATCGCCTTTGAATGTATTCAAAAAAACTTCCTTTTTGAGGAACTCTTTGAAGTAAGACCCAACATATATGAAGACAAAAGCGGGCTTTATAAACTCTACACCCAAATCAAAAAGCCGAATGAAATTTCTATTACAATAGAATCTCAAAATAACCTTACAGACTTGTGTTTTCCAGAAAATAACAATGAACAAGCAACATTTTACTTCAAAAAAATGGTAGTTAATAAAAGTAAATTGTAAATTACAACAACTTTCAGTTAAACAAACATTATCAATCTAACTAAAGTGATGTACAATTCTTCACTTTTACATAACTCTCATTAATATGAAATACATTTTTTCGAAGGCACTTCTAACACTCGTTTTCTGTGCTCTATTCTCTTTGCGATCTAACGCACAAGGATGTGCTGATGCCGGTTTATGTAGCATTGGTCCAATGAAAAGCAGCGAATTCTTTAATGAAACACCTACACATGGAGAACTCCGCTTCCGCCCTTCTTATGGATTAGGAGAAAAACAAGTGAGCGTAATAGGTTTACAATTAGAAGGAGATTACAACATTAAAGATGTCGTTTATTTCCAGTTCCAGTTACCTTACATAATCACAGCAGGAGACCTTGGAAATGCAAACGGTCTTGGTGATTTAACTTTATCATTATCTGTTCCTGTATATAAAAGCGATCAAGTAACCACTACAATTTTTGGTGGAACTAAGATTCCTTTTCAAGATGGAAATGCAATGCATAATGGCAACCCTCTTCCTATGGCTTATCAACCAAGTTTAGGTACGTATGATATTCTTGGTGGAATTGCGGTAAGATATAATCAATTCTTATTCTCTGCAGGTTATCAGCAACCTCTTACTCAAAATGAAAATACATTTTTTGAGACAGGCTCAGACCCTGATAATGAATCATGGTCAACAAACCAATTTGAAAGACAAGCTGATTTGGCAATCAGAGCTGAATATTCTAAAGACAACCCTGAAAAAATCAATTGGAAAGCAGGATTACTTGGCATTGTTCATATGGGCAATGACACTTTTGTAGATACTGACGGTGTTAGAAAAGAAATTGACGGTTCCAGTGGACTTACGCTTAATCTTACAGGAGGACTATCAAAAACATTCGGTAAATATACATTGGGTGCTGATTTAGGTTTTCCAGTAATGGCGAGAACTGCACGCCCTGATGGTCTTACTAGAACGTTCGTTATCGGATTTTATGGTGGATGGAAATTCTAATAGATTTCTTCCAATTAGTTATAAATTAAAAAGCTTTCCATGCCGTATAAAAGACATGGAAAGCTTTTTTTCATTAAGTAATATTTAACTGTGTGTTCATAATTTCAAAAGGGTTCATTAAGCCTATTTTACCTTTAGATGAACTCTCTCAAAATGTGTTTTTCGCTTTGAGTATAGTGGTATATTGATAGTGTCAAAGCCCAATTAAATTGAAATTATGAGTTTAGTAAATCAACAACAGTACCTGTGGGAAGGTGGTTTTGAGAAAGCCGAATCAAAAGAAATGAGCTTTCAAATTACACTTTACTACAATGATGAATCAGAAGAAACATTTTACGAGTCTTCCTCAACTGATCTTACTGAAGATGAAAAGTATCATGAAAAATTATTAGACTTTGAAGATGTGATTGATTTCTATATTGAATTAGAAGGAGTCATCGCTTAAAAAAATTATAACATTCAGACTAATGTAAATACTTAAATTTATTTTACTGAATGCTTTATAATCCAAAAACTATTTACTCTTGAAACATTTAGCCCTTTCTGTTATTAGAAAGGGCTATTTTATTATTTGATACAGAAAAACATTAATCAGCTAATGATAATGCTTCTCCATCTACTTCAGAAGAAATAATATATTGATTGGCCTTCCATTTATACTTACTGTAATAGGCTTCTGCCAGCATTATCATTCCATACAGCATTTCATCTTTAGGATAAGCTACAGAAACCATTTTCATTAATGTTTTATTTTCTGAACTATGAGAATATTGAAAAAGTACCCATAAACCTGCTTCATCCATCATTTTCATTGTATCTTTCATTCCATACTCATTCCACAATTTATCTTGAAAAAGCTGTCCTTTTACAGATACTAACTCACCTGCTTTTACTCTTCGTTTATACAACTCCTCCTCTCCCAAAGCATAAATGTAAGCCTGCATTAATACCGCATCATTATAGTCAACACCATTATCTTCAGAGGCAGAAACCATATTTCCTCTGAAAGGAATATATTTCTCTACCCATTCCAAATGCTCCCATTCTGTAAAAACTTCAGGTTTGGACTGGGTCAATGAATCTATCATTTCCATATAATGCAATACTCTTTTTCGCTCATTTGATATAGAAAAATACTCCAAAGGGTCTAAAGTGTCCTGTAAGACATTAAAATGGTCATCTATTAAAGTTTGATCATTAATTTCAACAGAAGACAGTAATACTGTATCTAGCTCATATTTTGTCAAAGCTTTACTTAAGTCGGCATGTAATGCATTTTTAGTATCTGAAATCCTGTTTGAAAAATAGTGATTGATTTCTTCTGATTTGTAGGCCTTGAAAAAAGGATTGTGAGATGTTCTATTGACATTCTTATAATATTCTCCTCTGAAGCCAAAATGCTGCTGAAAAAGGATATTTTCATTCTCATTATTTTGATGAAGTGTAAGCCAATACTTCATAGCTGATTCAGGGAACGGTACTGTAACATAGATATCAACGTTTGCATGCTGCTTATCTACCTTAGACATTCTGTAAGCTAATGAATTAGCTAGTTCAGGTAACACATTAGCATAAAGATTTTTCAATAAAGAAACCGAATCCAACAAGTTCTGCTTTCTGATGACTATAGACTGAGTATTATAAATCGACTCTAAATCAGTATCATCAAATCCAGGAACTTTAACTGGTTTAGGTTCATGAAAGGGCACTGCATCTAAAAACACAGGCATTGTACCTTGCTTAGCTACAATTTCTTTGATGATAAATGAATTGATATTTGAAATCCTGACACACCCACCTGAAAGTGCAAAACCTAATTGATCCACACGGTTAGATCCATGGATGTACAATTGTCTCTTTCCTGAATTACTATTATCAATATAGCAAACTTCCTCTGGTGATTTTCTCAAATAATCAGGAGCAGAAAGATCCACATATTCTGATCCAAAATTCTGTCCTATCAACCCAAATTGATTACTGCATATATAGGCTTTCTCAATTTTAGTGCTTTTTCTATAAATGTACATTGCCTCCCCATCATAGGTTTGACGATGCAGTTTGTAAAAAATATGTTTTGGATCAGTAGTAATCGTTTTTGATTGCCACCCTTTTTGATGATAATCTTTATACACTAAAAAATAACCCAAAGGAGTTTGTCCCGAGTCATTTTCAAAACCTACTCCTTTCCAAGCGGAAGAAATATCAATCTCCACCAATTCTCCATTAGCCATATTAATAATATATCCCTTTTGTCCTCCCACATTTTTCTTGGCGATATTTCCAACAAAAGCATACCCTGTTTGAATTCCTTTTGTATCTCTCAGGTATAAAAACGCTTTTTGTAGTTTATGATGTACTAGGGAAAAATACTTTGGGTCTGTCTTTTTTGACAAAACTCTCATACCACACTTTGCATCAGCATTGAGCATTTCCTTCTGATGCTCTGTTAGTTCTGGATATTGTTCTAATAATTGATTCAGGAAATGCTGTGTAAGCTCTGCCAAACTCTCCGGCATCAAAGCTTTTGCTTCTTCTAATTGCTGTATGGCAGGAATAGTATATACTTCTTCTTTGATATTTGCAGGTGCACTTCCTCTAGCATTGACATAAACAGCTTTTCCTGTCAGTGCTTGCCAATTAAAATCTTCAGATGAAAATACAGCCAACTCATCTTGTTTTTTGTAAGGTTGCTGGGTTACACATGAAAAGAACAGTGCCAGGCCAACTGCAATAGTCAATATATATTTTAATGATTTCATTTGGTAATTGGGTTTTAATAAAGAGAGAAGTGAGGTATAATTTCTATAAAAAATTCCAAGATGGAATCACTCTCCGCATCTTGGAATTTATCTTTTTTTTAATCTACCCAGTGTAATACATTTCGAATCACACTCCAGTGTTTATCTGTACTTGTTGGGTCTTCACCCAATATCCAATAATCGTAAAAACGCTGGATGGTGCCATCTTTCTTATTGACTTCAATCCAGTCAGAAACAAAATTGGCCATATTTTCATCATTATTTCCTACCGGGTAAGCAAGCGGAAGTGTAATACTGTAAGGCAACGGATTTGCAATTTGGAACTCCGGATGGAGAAGCGTTAAAGCTGCTCCTCTCTCTGCACTTGTCAGTAAGCCACTTAAAGGAATACTGTCTGGTTTAGTATCAAAAAACTCATCAACAGAATCCAGTCGCACAGCTTGAGCATTAGGGAAATATTTCAAAAATTTATCGGCAACATCGCGTCTTTCAAAATAGCCAATATTGAAAGAATCTAAAGCTGCTGTTTTTTCAAAAGTCTTAAATTGATCTGCCTGATCTCCTACCACCAATGCCATTGTAACATCGATATAAGGTTTAGAGAATACCAACTCTGCGGAATATTGACTCGACATAAATATATCCGACATTACAATATCAAAATTGTCATTTTTCAACTCTTCAGGCATGTTACCTACTGTAATTGGTACAAATTCGATTTCCACATCAAGCACTGAACCTAATTCATGAGCCATATCAATTCCAAACCCCACCAATTCTCCTTTTGCGTTAAAGTAGCTGAATGGAATTTCATTTTCATAAAAACCTACTCTGATAATCCCTCTTCTTTTAATCCTGTCCAAAATTCCTTCTCCTTCTATTAACGGAATTGGATTTGGAGATGCCTCGGGAAGTACTTTAAAGGGTACCAACTGATGAACCAACTGCATATTAGCAATTACTTTATCATTCTGATAAACATCTTTTAATGAATAAGCCAAGAAGTATCGTAATGGAATTAATGTTCCTATAAATAATCCAATCGAAACAGTAATCAACATGGAGATCTTACGCTTCTTAACCTTGAAAAATCCATGTGAAGTACCTAATGTTAAAATAGTGAGTGTAATCAAATGCATAGCTCCTAATACCACTCTTACTCTATCTGTAAATACTGTTGATACTACGAAAAGCTGGAACATATCTTTTGGAATTTTCAAGATATCCAGCATAAAGGGAATACCTGTCACTGGTGCCACGAAGCTACTCAACAACGTTGCCCCCACAAACATAGGGTAGTCTTTAAAGGTGATTTCATTCCCTACAAACCACGCTGCAAAGGGAACAAAAACAAATATCACTAAAGTACCAAGGTTAGGAAAAGGATAAGCTAACGGCATTAGAATGTCAGTTCCTGCATCATTTTCATCATTTCCTAAATTATACTCTTTGTATAACTCTTTTAAATCTTCGATCAATTGAGGAAGTACAACAATGATTTTTCCTGTTGCAAAAATTGTTATCAAAGTAGCTTTTGTATACTTAAAAATGTCTTTGTATTTAAAAGGTGTACAAGCCGAAATCAACATTGGCAATACCCAAAATACCATGATCATCACAGCCACAATATAGGTCAGCAAATACGCTTGCATCTTACCTAATTCATCCAGCGTCATTGTCCCTGCCGTACTTGCTGCAATGGCAAAAACCCCTGCTGGTGTCAACTTCACAACCAGTTTATTAACCTGATTCAGTGCTTTGTTAAACGCATCTAAACTATTTAGTAATAGATCCTTATCCTTCCCACTAATTTGCATTACTCCAATTCCTACTAGAATAGAAAATAATACCACTGCAGGTACTTTACTTTCTGCCAAAGAGAAAAACGGATTGGAAGGAATATATAACTTCAGAAAATCAATCTCTGGTGGAGGAGTGATAAAGCTAGTACTGAAAAAGTTTGCTGACTTCCATTCTGGAAAAGCAAAAGGCAGTATTAAAACCACACCTATTCCTAGCAATAATAAGAATGATAGACATCGAATGCCGTTTACAATAAGCTTGCGTCCTTCTTCTAAAGAAAGACGGCCAATGTTCACTATCAATGAAAAAACAATATAGGGTAGTACTGTCATTTGCAGTAACCCAATAAATGCATCACCGAAAATTCCTAGATGCTCGCAATATTCACCAAAAAATAAACCTATAGCAATTCCCAAAAATAGACCAATCAAAATCTTTGTTGATAAAGTCATGGGTTTCTTTTCTTTTGAAGTTTTGGATGGATTAGACATATAGTTTTTTGTAGTAAAAAAGTACGGTTTTGTTAAGCCTAATATAAATAAAGGTTACTCCTATTCCTAAAAATAAGAGTAACCTTCTGTTTATTTTAAGTCTTTCACTTCTGTTATATAAAATTGCAACTGAAGCTTAAACAACCTAACCTTTTTCAATTCTATCCATAATCACTGCACATGAAGCATCACCTGTGATATTCACTGCCGTTCTAAACATGTCGAAAATTCTGTCTACACCAAAGATCAATGGTAAAGCTTCCACTGGAATACCAACTGCCATTAATACCGCCACAGACAACAACGTTGGCCCTGGAACACCTGCTGTCCCAACAGCACCCAAAACGGAAGTAATAGCAATTGCTACATAATGCCCGAAATCTAGTTCCATTCCATACATCTGTGCAAAGAAAATAGCAACCATTGGGTTAAACACTGCATTCCCTGCCATGTTTACGGTAGCACCAAGAGGCAAAACAAATGAAGATACCGAACGACTTACTTTCATCTTATCACAAGCTTCATAATTTAATGGAAGTGTAGCTAAAGATGATGCAGAAGAAATTGCAAAAATCTGAGGAGTAATCATTTCTTTTATAAATTTCAATCCTGAAACTTTTCCAAAAAGATGAACAAGGCCTCCAAATACAGGGAAAGTAACAATTAATAAAGCCACCATATACAAGATAAACAGGTTGCCAATATTGAATAAAACATCATATCCAAAAGTACCTACAGCATCTGCCATTAAACTCAAAACACCAAATGGTGCCAGCCACATCACTTTGATGATCATCCAAGTTAAAACATCATTCACTCCTTCAATAAATTGACTTACAATGTTTCTTTTTTCATCTGATAATTTGCCAATACCTACCCCAAAAAACAATGAGAATAAAATGATTTGCAATACACTTCCTTCAGATAACGATAGGAAGGGGTTAGATGGTATTGCACCCAATATCGTATCCCAAAAACCGGCTACTTCCCCCTTCTCTTCAAGGCTTGCATCCATCATTCCATTTGCCAAAATGGATAAATCAAGGCCTTTGCCTGGTTCAAAAAGTACTGGTAAAAGAATACCGAAGAAAACGGCTATAAATGAAGTTATACCAAAATAGACGAAGGTTAATGTACCAATTGCACCTGCATTTTTTGATTTCCCCAATGCTTGAGCTCCCATGATAATAGAGAAGAAAACCAATGGTATCACAAGCATTGACAATAGCTTAATAAAGATTTTTCCGATAGGAGCAATAACAGATACCTCAGGTCCAAAAAGAACACCTAACAGTACCCCTAGAATCATGGAAATAAGAATAGCTATTCCAAGATCTATTTTAAAAAACTTCATGTTAATCGATTAGTATGATTTAAATAATTGTGTTTCCGAAAGTTAATAGATTGTACTTAAACTTACTTTATGATGAGTGTTATTGCATTTAAATGCATAAAAAAAACCCTATCACGTTGCCGTCATAGGGTCTAAATTTCAATAGGTCTTTCCTTACATTCGTAAACTATTGCTTAGAGAACGTGTAAGTAAACTTAGCTGGTGTTTCTTTAACTCTTGAAGTTGATTCTTCATAAACTAAAGTAACAGTACTAGTAGGATTAGCGAAATCTCCAGTTACATCAGTAAAACCTGCAACAAATGTAGCAATAGCTTGTGTACCATTCTTCATTGTTGTTGGCATTAAGCCTGTAGTTCCTTCAGGGATACCTGCAATAGTAACGTTAGTACCGCTTACTGTTGCTGTAATTCCATCCACTGACATCTCTACACCTGCATTATTTTCAAAGCCTGTTAAGTTGAAAACTACGTCAGTTGGTTCTTCTACTGGATCATCACTACTACCGCAGCTAGATACAAATGTCATTAAGCCAATTAGCGAAAGAAAAAGAATTGCATTTTTCCAAATGTTTTTCATTACAATAGATTTTTAAGTTTTAGAATGTAATAGAGACAATTGAAATAAGGAGACCGACAATAGCAAATATAATATAATATATTAATATTTATAATTTTCCATGAATATTTTATACTTACAGAATTCGTACTCATACGGTTGATTACTACATATTAAGGTGATTTTACCCTTACTACAAATAGGCAACCATTGCTGATACCACTCTATATTTTTATGATCCAAATTACTTGTAGGTTCATCTAGCATCAGTATAGAAGCTTCTGAGAAAAATGCTAAAGCAAGTTTCAACTTTTGTTTCATTCCTGAAGAAAATGCTTGAATCTGTTTGTTTCTAGCATTCTTAAAACCTAGAACCTCTATGATCTCTTCATTTGTCTTTGTGAGCGATTTTAATCTTCTATGGAAATTCAAATGTTCTTCCAAAGTATATTCCTCAACAAGTTCAGTGTAAGGCCCTGCTAATACTAATTCCTGCCAAATCTCATCTACAGGAATTTCCTTATCCTTCTTTTTGTAAGTTATCTTTCCTTTGGATGGATCATTAATACCAGACAGAATTTTCAATAAAGTGGATTTCCCACTGCCGTTGCCTCCAACAATGGCATAAGCCTGATCACTTTTCAATGTGTAATCAATCCCTTTAAAAATCCATTCTCTACTAAACTTCTTACTTAATTGCTCTACTATTATTTCCATTCTTTAATGTATTAATGCCGGCAAATATACATTAATTAAAAATAGCAATAACTATTCACCTCAACTCTGAGCCTGTATTACTCTATACTGCTCAATAATTAATAATGGCAAAATTCAAGATATTCTCCCCTACTTTAACCGTTATAAGTACCGTTTCAACCCCGTTAAAAATCAATTCTTCATGACATAATAAGTAAATAGCAACATGATAAAACAACTCATAGACATAAAAAATTGGGGATGAAAACTGTAATCGAACAAGAATTAGAAGAGCAGAATATAAAACTCTTTTTGGATGACAATTTTATTCTGGAAAATAAAACTGCCAAAATCCTATACCATGAATATGCGAAGGACATGCCTATTATTGATTACCATTGCCACATCTCTCCAAAAGATATTGCAGAGAATAGAAAGTTCAATACTATCACAGAAATATGGCTGGAAGGTGATCATTATAAATGGAGAGCAATGAGGACCAACGGTGTTGATGAAGCTTTTTGCACAGGTAATAAAACACCAGAAGAAAAATTCAAAAAATGGGCTGAAACTGTTCCTTATACTTTGAGAAATCCATTGTACCATTGGACGCACTTAGAACTGAAAAAGCCTTTTGGGATTAATAAAGTACTTTCTTCTGTTACTGCTTCGGAGATTTATCAAGAATGTAATGATAAGCTTGCACAAGAAGAATATACCGTTCAAGGTTTAATAAGAAAAGCAAATGTAGAAATCATTTGTACAACTGATGATCCTATCGATGATTTACGTTATCACCAACAGATCAAAGCATCTGGTTTTGAAGTAAAAGTTCTCCCGGCCTGGCGACCAGATAATGTAATGGCTGTAGAACAACCGAAAGAATATAATCTTTATTTAAATAAGTTAGAGGAGGTCTCTAATGTGACTATTAATTCTTATACCTCTCTTCTTACTGCTCTTCAAAAACGTCATAACTTCTTCCATCAGCACGGATGTCGCCTTTCTGATCATGGATTAAATTACATTTCATATTCTGAGTATTCAATCGAGGAGATTGAGGAAATTTTCACGCTATTAAGAGCAGGAAAAACGTTAACCCCTTTACAAGTTGAAAGCTTCAAATCAGCCATATTATATGACCTTGCATTAATGGACCATTCGAAAGGATGGGTACAGCAATATCATCTTGGGGCTTTAAGAAATAATTCTTCTAGAATGATGAGAGAACTTGGCCCAGATACAGGGTTCGATTCTATAGGTGATTTTTCACAGGCCGAAAACCTTTCCAAATTTTTAAATAAACTGGATAACACAAACAGTTTAGCCAAAACAATCATTTACAACCTCAACCCCTCAGACAATGAAGTATTCGGCACTATGATCGGTAACTTCCAAGACGGTTCAGTAGCGGGAAAACTACAATATGGATCAGGCTGGTGGTTTTTAGATCAAAAGGATGGAATGGAAAAACAAATTAATGCTCTATCTAACCTTGGGTTATTAAGCCGGTTTATTGGCATGCTGACAGATTCAAGGAGTTTTCTTTCCTATTCAAGACATGAGTATTTCAGGAGAATATTGTGCAACATGTTTGGTAAAGATATTGAAGCCGGATTACTTCCCAATGATATAGAACACGTGGGTAAGATTATACAAGATATTTGCTATAACAACGCAAAATCATATTTCAATTTCTAATAAAGGCAAACTCAAATTATACATCATGTCAGTTGTACAAACTCAACTTAAGGAAAATAAAGTCAAACCAGCAGGACGGTACAGATATTGGATATTAGCATTACTCTTCATGGCCACTACCATCAATTATATGGATAGAAGTATCATTGGCGTATTGGCTCCTACTTTAGAAAAAGTATTTGCTTGGTCAAAGTCTGATTATGCTTCCGTTAATGTTGCTTTTAAAATGGCCTATGCTGTAGGTATGATTTCAATGGGAACTATTATAGACCGATTTGGAACTCGAATAGGTTACACTATTGCTATTGGCATTTGGTCTGTTTTTGGAATGCTTCACGCTTTGTTACGCCCCAGTTTTGGATTGATTGGGTTTATGACAGCTCGTTTCGGATTGGGGTTTGGTGAGGCCGGTAATTTCCCTGCCGCCATCAAAACGGTTGCTGAATGGTTCCCTAAAAAAGACAGAGCATTTGCCACTGGAATTTTCAATGCAGGTTCCAATGTTGGTGCATTTCTAGCTCCCATTGCAGTAACGACTATACTTACTGTTGGAGGAACTCAGTCTTGGCCTTTCACTTTTCTAATCACAGGAATATTCAGTGCAATTTGGGTAGTATTATGGTTGAAAATCTATAAAAAACCAGAACAACACCCAAGTGTCAGTGAGGAAGAACTTCAATATATTCAGCAAGATGACCAAGAAAAGAACAAGAATGAGGAGGAGGTAAAAATTCCACTTAAAAAGGTTCTGTTCAAAAAACAAACTATTGCTTTTACCATTGGTAAACTAACAGACGGTGTTTGGTATTTCTTTATGTTTTGGTCGGGTATGTTTTTCACAGATAGATTTGGAATGAGTATAAAGGAATTAGGAATTGCTTATGCTGTCATGTATCTAATTGCTGATTTGGGAAGTATTGGTGGCGGGTATTTGTCCAAGTTTTTCATTAATAAAGGTTACAGTTTGAATGTATCAAGAAAACTATCATTATTGATTTGTGCATTGGCTGTATTTCCTGTTTTCATTGCTACACTGACCAACAATCCTTATATCGCCGCCTGTTTTATTGCTTTAGCCTCTGGAGGGCATCAAGCATGGTCTGCCAATATGTTTACGGTTTCTTCGGATTTACTCCCTAAAAGTGCTACAGCCTCAGTAGTAGGCTTGGGTGGCATGTTTGGAGCCTTATCAGGAATGCTTATTGATATCATTTTAGGTCAAAACCTAGATGCAACAGGACAGCAAGCTTATTTTTGGATGTTTCTTGTTGCAGGGTGTTCTTATATCAGTATTTTAATAATTATGCATTTGATTGTTCCAAAGTATAAACCTTTAGATCATCAGCTTAATGAAATTGAGTAACTGTTAGTCACATTCCTGAAATAGGTTCTCTAGCAAAACGATACAAATATAAAAAAGCCACTTTTTCATTTAAAAATGGAAAAGTGGCTTTTGATATAATATTAAGCTCAGATTAATACCCTTTGATAATTCCTCTTTCTGATTTCTTAAGGAATTCTAAAATGATATCACGTTCTTCAGATTGCTCGATTTCTTCTTCAATTTGACGGATCGCTTGTGTCATAGTAAAACCTCTAGTATAGATCATTCGATACATCTCATGTACCTCTTGTAAGGTATCTCCTTCAAATCCTCTTCTTCTCAATCCCACAGAGTTGATACCACAATAACTCAACGGCTCTCTTGCTGCTTTTACAAAAGGAGGAACATCTTTTCTTACCAAAGATCCACCACCTATAAAAGCATGCTGACCAATTTTCACAAACTGATGTACAGCCGCAGTACCAGCAATAATCACATGATCATCAATTTCTACGTGTCCTGCAATTTGAGTAGCATTAGATAAAATACAGTGATCACCCATGATCACATCATGTGCAATATGAACGTAAGCCATCAACATACAGTTACTGCCTACTACTGTTTTCATCTTATCTGTTGTTCCTCTACTTACAGTCACACACTCTCTCAATGTAGTGTTATCACCAATATAAGTAAGCGTTTCCTCGCCTTTAAACTTTAAATCTTGAGGTATACCTGAAATTACTGCACCAGGAAAAACTTTCACATTTTTTCCAATTCGAGCACCATCCATAATTACGGCATTTGGCCCAATCCATGTCCCTTCTCCAATCTCTACATTGCCTTGAATTGTTGCAAAAGGCTCCACCACTACACCATCCGCTATTTTAGCATCAGGGTGGATATTTGTCATTGGATATTTTTCAGTGTAAGGATTTTTAGTCATCTTCTATTTGTGGTAATAATATCAGCGTATTCTTACGAATATTACCTCGATTTTTTAACATTAAGACTTCTGACAAGAAAACTTTTTGTCATAGGATGCAAATATATTGAATAAAAAGATGAGTTGAAAGTAAGTGTACTCTCAACTCATTTTCTCAATATTTATGCATTATCTTTTTTCACCAAACTTGCAGTCATGATCGCTTCAGTCACTAACTTATCACCAACATAAGCTTGACCTTTCATCTTTGCAATTCCTCTACGGATTGGCATTAATAATTCACATTTGATGATTAATGTATCACCTGGCATTACCATTTTACGGAATTTACATTCTTCTACACCTACAAAATAAGTCCAGTAATTTGCTGGGTTATCCACAGTGTTAAGTACCAAAATACCTCCTGTCTGACCCATTGCTTCAATCTGTAATACACCTGGCATTACAGGGTTGCTTGGGAAGTGACCTTGGAAGAAAGGTTCATTGATTGTCACGTTCTTCACACCGATAACATAGTTGTCAGTGATCTCAGTGATTTTGTCTACCAATCTAAATGGATAACGGTGTGGCAACATCTCCTCAATTTGATTGATATCATAAATTGGAGGTACACCTGGATCATAAGTAGGAACGTTTTTACGTGCCGACTTCAACATCAAACTCTTTAATTTACGAGCGAATGCTACATTGGCCGCGTGACCAGGACGAGCTGCAAGAATTTGTCCTTTGATTGGTCTACCTACTAATGCTAAGTCACCTACCATGTCTAATAACTTATGACGTGCAGGCTCATTAGGGTGACGTAATTGAACGTTGTTCAAAATACCTTCTTCAGCTACTTCAACTGACGGCAGTTCAAATAACTCCGCTAATTCGTCTAATGTCTCTGGAGAAACCACTTGATCAACCACTACGATAGCGTTGTTGAAGTTACCTCCTTTGATAAGATTTGCTTTGCGTAAAGCTTCTACTTCGTGTAAAAAACAGAATGTTCTTGATGAAGCAATTTCAGAAGCAAAATCTTCAATATTATTAAGTGCAGCATGTTGGCTACCTAATACTGGAGAATTATAGTCTACCATTACAGTTAGTCTATAATCGTTCAAAGGTAACGCTGCGATTTCTACTTTACGATCGTCTTCTTTGTAAAATACTCCCTCAGGTACTTCAAAGAAGTTTCTCAACATAGATTGTTCCTCAACACCAACTTCCATTAATGCTTCAACAAACTTGATAGAACTCCCTTCCATGATTGGAGGTTCAGGACCATCAATTTCAATTAAAACATTATCGATCTGCAAACCTACCAATGCAGCCAATACGTGCTCAACAGTATTTACTCTTGCACCGTCTTGCTCAATCGTTGTTCCTCTTGAAACGTCTACTACGTTGTCAACGTCACAATCTACGATTGGTTTACCTTCGATATCTACTCTCTGGAATTTAAATCCATGATTTTCAGGAGCTGGATTGAAAACCATCTTACTGATTGCTCCCGTATGAATACCAACGCCTTCTACAGTCACCGGCGCTTTTATAGTATGCTGTTTTGTATACATCATAAAATAGAAGTGGCAATTAAGATTGCCTAACTACTTGGTTAATTTCTAATATAATAGCGGTTGTGCTTAAAACACAACTACAAACTTAATACTTTTTTCTCAAGATCTCTTACAATTCTTTGTAACTCAGGTAGCTTCCTGTATACAGCGAACGCTTTTAGATGATCCATTTGAGATATTGCAGGGGATCCCATGATCCTTGTCCCTGGATTTTTCACTGTTTGAGCCAATCCAGATTGTGCTGCGACCATTGTTCTGTCAGCCACTTGAATATGACCAGAAACACCTACTTGGCCACCAATCATACAATTTGCTCCAACTTCACTTGAGCCAGAAACACCCGTTTGCGAAGCAATCACAGTGTTTGAGCCAATCACAACGTTATGTGCAATTTGGATTAAGTTATCCAATTTCACGCCACTTTTCAATACTGTTGAGCCCATTGTTGCTCTATCCACAACAGTGTTCGCTCCAATATCTACGTTGTCTTCTAGAATCACATTTCCAATTTGAGGAATTGATTTATATGTTCCATCCTTTTGTGGAGCAAATCCAAATCCATCAGAACCAACAACAGCACCTGCTTGAAGAGTACAATTATTGCCTAGTTTTGTGCCGTGGCAAATCTTCACTCCAGCATAAATCACGCAATTATCACCGATTTCAACGCCCTCACCAATAAATACCTGAGGATGAATCTTCACATTTTTACCAATTTTTGCACCCTTAGAAATATAAGTAAATGCTCCAACATAAGCTGTTGCTTTATCCATTTCTACAGAGTCATCAATAAAAGCAGGCTGTTCAATTCCTACTTTTGCTAAGCTCAGCATTCTTTGGTATTCAGTAAGTAGGTCTGTAAAACCAGCATAAGCGTCTTCTACTACAATCATAGCACAAGGCACTTCTTTTTTGGGTTCAAAACCTTTACTTACGATTACAGCACTCACTTTAGTTGAATAGAGATAATCTTCATATTTCATATTGGCAAGAAATGAGATTGCATTAGCATCTCCTTCTTGAATCTTAGCAATTGCTGAAATTTTTGCATTAGGATCTCCTCCTACTACTTCGCCTTGTAGTAATGCTGCAATTTGTTGTACTGTAATCTCTAACTTCATAGTAAGGTTCCTATGTAAGTACTACAACATATAGGATAAATATTCAAAATGTTATTGGGGAACTTAATTATGTTAAAATTTCATCTGCAACTATAGATTTAACGCTCACGTTGACCTCTGCAATCCCAAAAACACATGCTTTAAAAACATCCGTTTTTTACTGTCTTAGTACTTATCTTTTTTAGATAATTTATTCATTTTTCTGTGCTAACAACGAATATTAGCCAAAAAATCACGCTAAGATACGATTTTGGGTTGGCATAGATAATATTTTGTGACAATTTTCGTCAAAACTTCAATATTAGGCAAGTCTGAAGCCTCTGAAATATCAATTAGATCACCGTTATTCATTTTTACCTTAATATTCTGTCTACCAGAAGTATACGCCGAATTACTCACTTCTCCAATAAAGGATAAATAAGTTAAATCTTCTTTAGAAAAACCTTTTGCTAATAATTGTTTCTCGACTGATTTTAACTTTTTTTGTGATATTTTTCCAGTTGACATCTCTAAATGAAACAATTTTCGATTAATCAATCCGTCAATGAGAAAGTCCAAGACCTTATCTCCTGAATTTTTCCACTGCTTTATCGCCGCCCAGATATTATAATCATCTAGTTGTAAAAAGTGTTCCAGCAATTGATCATCTTGTTTGAAATCCTTTTTTGTAAACTCGTTGGTTAGAAAAAACTTAAGGTCAGGATCACAGACCCTCACCTTCCCCTCTTGCACTAGCTTTTTGGCTCTCCTGACTATACTTTGAAGCATAATTTCAGCCGCTAAACCTGTCTTATGCAGATAAACTTGCCAATACATCATTCTTCTCGCATTCAAGAAGCGATCAATACTGTAGATTCCTTTTTCCAACACCACAATTTCATCATTGTGCACGTCCAACATTCTAATGATACGGTCTGCACCCACACTCCCTTCAACTACACCTGAAAAAAAGCAGTCCCTCTGAAGATAATCCAAGCGGTCCATATCCAATTGACTGGATACGAGCCTGTGGAAAAAGTTCCTTTTATAAGTACCTTCAAAAATAGAAAGAGCCAAATTTAATGCTCCGTCAAATTCAGCATTCAATTTATGCATTAATAGAGATGTCAATTCTTCATGATGAACATTGATCAGAATATGTTCCAAGGAATGAGAGAAAGGCCCATGTCCCAAATCATGAAGAAGAATAGCAATCATGGCCGCTTCTTTTTCTTTCTTTGATATTTTTGTTCCTTTTCTTTTCAAGGATTCCAATGCCAGTTTCATTAAGTGCATAGCTCCTAATGCATGACTAAAACGAGTGTGCTGAGCCCCAGGGTATACAACACTAGATGTCCCCATTTGCTTGATTCTTGTCAATCTTAAGAAAATAGGGTGATTCACCAATTCTAAAATCAGTTCCGAATCTATTGTCACAAATCCATAAATTGGATCGTTTATCATCTTGTATACCATATAATAAGTCTGTTTTTAAGTACCTGAAGTGCTTATCAAAAATAAGAGAAAGAAAGATGTTTTGGTATTTTTTGAGTACCATATACAAAAACAGGTTCTAATTAAACATTAAAACCTGCTTTTATCCCATTAAAAAATGAAATACGTTTTTTTAAAACCTTTTACCAATACTTAATTGGAATTCAGTTCGGCTGTAATCTACATCAATAATAGGATATATTAATACTGTATTTCCTTCATTATCTACAAAATTGTCTTCAAGTTGATAAGGGCTTTCTGTGCCTTTCCATTGACTAAATACAACAGAGAAATCTGCATAGAAATTATTATTTCTATACCCTAAACCACCTGAGTAGAATGATCTGCTTTGATCTACAAAACGGTACTCTTCTTTGGTTGGATCTTGATAATAAGCATAACCTGCTCTTAACATGAAACGCTTATTTAATCGATACTCACCACCTACTCTAATGTTTATCGTATTTCTATATTCCTCTCCGAGAATATAATTATCACCTGCAAAATTCAATTCCTCTTCAATAGGGTTCATTGTATATTCAAAATAATAGGTTGTACCCTTGCTTACTTTCATTGCTGAATACCCAATGTACTCGACATCCAATGTGATAAAACCTTTTTTACCAAAGAAACCTGAAATACCACCTGAAGCTTTCCATGGGGTATTCATATTGTAGCGAGTTCTAATCTCATCATGATTTGATGTTCTTACACCAGAATATTTTTGAGAGTCATTCGCCGCATTTGGATTATAAAGATCAACCCCTGCCGGGTTATAAATATAAGATTGCCCATCCCTGAAATGATTAGCTTGATAAGTAGAATCATTCCATGTATAATCTGCATCTCTTGTCAATGATGCACTGTAGTAATCATTTAAAGCATACCAAGTTGGTGAAGTATATGTGGCACCTAATCTGATAGCATCGATAGGTCTCCAAATTACACCTGCTTGTAAATTCAATCCCCAACCTGTAGTTCTGAATCGCTCTGTCAAACCAAGATAGGTTAATTCTGTATCTCTCAGTTCTACATAATTGCTTGTCTTCGTGTAATTCACATTCTGAACACCCACCTTAGCACCTATATAGAGTTTATCATCAAAATTACCTCCATATGCAAAAGAAGTTTCATATTGTCCCCCTCTTGTCTCTACCATTTGAGACCTTTGGGATATTCTTGAGGTTGAAAAACCATCAGCATCACGGTCTATATTATAATAATAGAAGTTTTCATTATTGTAATCAGAATCACTTGAACTTCTATTAAAGACAGGCTTGATCAGATCTAATGCATAAGCCATCCCAGCAAAAGTTGTTGGAGAAAACTGTTTTTCCTCTTCCATAAAAGCTTGAGAGTAACCATATGACGCTTCTTCAAAAGCATTCAACAGTGAAGTTGGATTACCACTGCGATCTACATAAGAAACATCGCTATTAAAATCTGCAATACGGTTAAATGAAATAGCAAATGCTCCTCCTCTCCATTTGCTTCCTCCACCTGTTGAGGATTTAGAGCTAGAAAAAACCGCTCCTAGTTCAGGTAAAAAGAACCTTGTTTGTCCAGCATCCCCTGATATTCCTGTTCCTGATGCATTTGAGTTGGTTAAACCAATTCCAGCAGAGATATGATATTCTGATTTACGCATAAACCCAAGTCCTGCAGGATTTAACATCGCATGGGAAATATCTCCACCTAATGAAACCCCTGCACCTCCTAGTGCTCTGATTCGGGCTGACCCCATAGGGTTTTGTTGTGAAAATCTCACTGCATCTCTATAATACCCAATCGGATAAAATTCCGACTGTGCACTTACTGACAAAGAAAAAAATAAGGGTAGTGCGATTAATAAAACAGGTTTGATAAGATCTTTTGTATTCATATTAGTTTGATGTATTTTCTAAAAAATTGGGGAGTCAAAAACACATTTTAAATTTAAGACTAGAAAATATTAAACATTACTATGAGCGAAATTCAGTTATAGAATTTAGTTAAATACCTAATCACAAGTTAGTTGAAAAGTTAATTTAGACACTTTTGAATAAGTACTTAATGATGAATAATTGCCCATAATTAAATCCGTTGTTGTTCTTTTATAATACGAATTTGAATGCATGCTTAATTATAGGACGAAAGTTACAAAAAAGGATGTCTCATATTGAAACATCCTTCTATATTTTTTATGATTTTGACTATCTTCTTCTTACTGATCGACCTGCTGATCCAGAACTTCTTCCTCCCATTGATGAAGGTGATGTACTTCTGAATGATGAATTGTTATTCGTAGGTCTTCTGTAAGTACTGTTATTATTGAAAGGACTGCTACTTGGTCTCGAAGATCCAAAACTTGTTGTTGGTCTTGTTTGAGACGAAGAAGGTCTTCTTGTAGTACCTACACCATTTGTTGCCATCGAAGTTCTGTATCTTTCCGGATACTTGATTCTATTGGCTGTAGCACTTGGTCTCTGTGCCACACGCTGATTTCTTTCTCTACCAGAGTTGATTGGCATATAAACTGGGTATCTACCGTAACCATAACCTGGATAACCATACATTGGATAGCCATAACCATAACCGAACATAGGGTCATACATTCCTCCATAACCATAGCCCGGATACATACCACCCATTCCATAAGGGTAACCGTACATACCTCTCATTCCATACATCGGGTAGCCATACATTGGATAACCCCATCCTGGATACATTCCCATGCCCATACCCATTCCGATACCAAGGCCTAGGCTGAAAGCTGAATTATTTCCAAAACCAATTCCTACACTTGTACCTGTACCGAAAGTACCTGCAGACATTCCTAGTGATACAGAGGGATTAGAGAAAAATCCACCGCTTTTCTTACCGCCTTGTTGTTGTTCTGCAATACTCATTCCTTGAGTTGCCTCCATGTAAGCATTTCCCACTGAAGGAATTGACGAAGGAATAACACCTTCTTCTGTTACATAGTAAGGATAACCATATCCTGTACCTACCCCATCAGGGTTTGAAAAACGACTTTGCTGCGCTTGTCTTTCTGGTGTGTTTGGAAAATCATGATTTGCAATATCCATAGGTATTATTGCAGGCTTTGCACTTAGTGCTTCTCTGTCGGCTTTTGTGAAATACATGTCATCGAACTCCTGACCGAAGGCAGAAGACACTGCAAGTAATGCACTAATAGCCGTATATATCCATTTATTCATAATAAACGTGGTTACTATTTTATAAAAACATCAATGGGAGCAAAATTCTATTATATTTGTGTTCCGATTGAACTCAAAAAAATAGGTTAGCATTAGCTTATAGACAAATATAATAATTATAAGCAATATTACACTAACTTTAACAGTTCAGACGACAATTTATATACTTGATTGTAACCACTTTCAGATAGTTTTATAGATCATGGCAAAAGGCTTACCAAAAAGAAGCGACGATTATTCAGCTTGGTATAACGAGTTGGTAAAAAAAGCAGATCTTGCTGAGAATTCAGCAGTGCGTGGATGTATGGTGATTAAACCTTACGGATATGCGATCTGGGAAAAAATGCAACAGACATTAGACAAAATGTTCAAAGATACTGGACACTCTAATGCGTATTTCCCATTGTTAATTCCTAAATCTTATTTAAGCAAAGAAGCAGACCATGTAGATGGTTTTGCGAAGGAATGTGCTGTAGTAACACACTACCGTCTTAAGAATGCAGAGGATGGTTCTGGTGTTGTTGTAGACCCCGAGGCTAAATTGGATGAAGAATTGATCGTACGTCCCACATCTGAAACAGTGATCTGGAGTACTTATAAAAACTGGATCCAATCGTACAGAGATCTTCCTTTATTGGTAAACCAATGGGCTAACGTAATGCGTTGGGAAATGCGTACGCGTTTATTCCTTCGTACTTCTGAATTCTTATGGCAAGAAGGCCACACTGCACATGCTACAGAAGCAGAAGCAGTAGCTGAAACAAAGCAAATGTTAGAAGTATACGCTGATTTCGCAGAGAATTTCATGGGAGTTCCTGTTGTAAAAGGTGTAAAAACAGCTAATGAAAGATTTGCAGGTGCTGTTGATACATTCTGTATTGAAGCAATGATGCAAGACGGTAAAGCATTACAAGCTGGTACTTCTCACTTCTTGGGTCAAAACTTCGCAAAGGCATTTGATGTGAAGTTCTCTGACAAAGACAATAAGTTAGAACACGTTTGGGGTACTTCTTGGGGTGTGAGTACACGTTTGATGGGTGCATTAATCATGGCTCACTCTGATGATGAAGGATTAGTATTACCTCCAAAATTAGCTCCTATCCAAGTAGTAATTGTTCCTATCTACAAAGGACAAGAGCAATTGGATGCTATTGCTGAAAAAGTAAAAGTGATTCAAAAAGAATTACAAGCTTTAAATATTTCAGTGAAATTTGACGACAGGGATGCATTACGTCCTGGTTTCAAATTCGCAGATTGGGAATTAAAAGGTGTTCCTGTACGTATGGCAATGGGACAACGTGACCTTGAAAATGGCACTGTTGAAATCGCTCGTCGTGATACTAAGGAGAAAAACACTTACCAGTTAGATAACGTAGTTGAAACGGTTCAAAAACTTTTAGAGGAAATTCAAGCGAATATCTACCAAAAGGCATTTGATTACCGTGAAGCTCATATCACTAAAGCGGATACTTTTGATGAATTCAAAGATCTTTTGGAGAACAAAGGTGGTTTCATTTCAGCACACTGGGATGGAACTGGCGAAACAGAAGATAAGATCAAAGAATTGACAAAAGCGACAATTCGTTGTATTCCTTTAAACAATGAGCAAGAAGAAGGTGCTTGTATTTACACTGGCAAACCTTCTACGCAAAGAGTACTTTTTGCGAAGGCTTATTAAGCACCAAAACAAAATTATTTAATACTAATTCATAGTATTGTTTTGCGATTACTGCCTTAAAAAAACGATTAATAGAACCACTATTTATACGTTTTTTTACGTTGTAAAAAAAAAAATAATTAAGAATTAAATATTAACTACTTTTGACTTAGTACTTACTTAAAATAAATAATACGCTTAAGAAGAAATTCATAAGCTAAAAATTATATTAAACGGATGGCATGTGTAACTTACATATGCTATCCGTTTTGTTTCTTTTCAGTATTTTAAAACAATAAAAAAATTATGGACCATCTTAATCCAGTAATTATACTTGGTGCTAGTGGTATGGGTAAAGCCGCACTAGACATATTCAAAAGTCAAGACATTATTGTTTACTGCTTCCTTGACGCAGATGAAGAGCTTCATGGTGCTGAAATTGGTGAAATATCTGTAATGGGCTCTCCTGAAGATGGAGGTTTCTTGAAGCATATTGGTAAAAAATGTGATGCTTTTGTTGCGATTGAAGACCATGATACGCGTCAGAAAGTAGTGAAAATGTTGAAGGAACGCCGTAAGGTAATGCCTGTAAATGCCATCCATAAAGACGCTAGTATTTCAGAATCCGCTTTCTTAGGATACGGTAACTTCATCAATGCTGGGGCTAGAATTGGTTATGATGCCAAAGTTCCTGAAAATTGCATTATTCACAGTAATGCAGTGCTTGAACACAATGTAATTCTTGATGATTTTGTTTCTATCGGATCAGGTGCTATCATCGGATCAGGAGCTAAAATTGGCAAAGGTGCATTTATTGGGTCGGGTGCTATTATTTCTTCTAATGTAATTGTTGGAGAAAATGCTAAAGTTGCTCCAGGTTCATTGGTGATGACTGAAGTTAAAGCGAATACTACAGTGTTCGGAATGCCTGCGAAGGAAATTTAATAATCGAATTAGCTGTATACTTTTGGTGAATTCATTTAAAAATAATCTAATTGGAGGGTAGACACGTAGGTCTACCCCTACAACCCTCTTCCCTCCCATGAGACTCATCTCCCATCCGGTTTTATGTAATTATTATGTCACTTATAGGTGCAATGCCAAGTGTCATTTTTGTGATATATGGGAAAAACCTTCTCCTTACATCACTTTAGAACAGGCTGAAGAGAATTTCAAGGATTTAAAAAAACTTGGTGTTCGCGTCATTGATTTTACTGGAGGTGAGCCTTTATTACATCAAGAACTACATTTGCTTCTCGCTTTAGCTAAAAAATACGGCTTTATCACCACTGTTACATCTAATGGATTACTTTATCCTAAAAGAGCGAAACAACTAAAGGGGTTAATTGATATGCTTCACTTTTCATTAGATTCATATGATGCTCAAAAACACGACAAAGGCAGAGGAGTGAAGTGTTATGATAAAGTAATGGAGTCAATAGACATTGCACTTGTTTTAGGTGAAAAACCTGATATTCTTTTTACGGTAATGGATGATAATGTTGAGGAAATTGATAAGGTTTATCGGAATATTACTTTTCAAAAAAATCTTGTATTAATACTAAATCCTCTTTTTTCTTATGGTGATATCGGTGGAGGACTTTCCACTTCAACCATGGATACACTTGAAAAATGGACGAAAAAGAAAAGAGTATTTTTGAATGATGCATTAATCAACCTCCGAAAAGATGGAGGAAATAAAATAGAAGACCCTATTTGCAAAGCGGCAAGTAGTTGCATTGTTATTTCTCCTAAAAATGAATTGATCCTTCCTTGTTATCATTTAGGCAAACAAGCTTTTCCTATTGAAAATAATTTAAAGGAATTATATCAATCCAAAAAAATTCAGGAAATTATCCAAAATGAAGGAAGACTTCCTGAATGTGAAGGCTGTGCTATAAACTGCTATATGCAACCTTCTTTTAGTGTTGAGATCAACAAATATTTTTGGCAGTCACTTCCTAGTACTTTCAAGTACAACTTATGGAAAGGTACATGGAAGCAACTCTTATAAATTACATTCTAGGGTCTTTGTTTTTACCATACATTCTAAACCCTATTCCCCACTCTACAAAGTCTGCAATAAAACCACCTGGCGTTTTTAAAGCTAAATGAGCAAACATCTTACGGGTAAAATCATAACGTCCACCTACCCTTGCATACCAGCCACCACGGCCTTCTACATTTGTAAATGGAATACCTACTTGTGTGACTAGAGTGACTCTATGAATTAATAATTCATGTGAAAAATGGATTCCTGCGTACCATAATTTACTATTAGGCACACCATTCGGATATTGAGATTGGTATTCTTCTACTAATGAACCATCATGAAAAACATCAATACCTATTCCGTACTTTCCTTTGTAACTATAATGTCTCGCTACATCAAATGCAATTGTAGCTACACCATAATACAGTTCACGGTCCTCAATATCATAAGGTGAAGTACTCCATCCTCCCGCAACAAACGTATAGTATTCCCAAAAAGGTTTGAAAGTATCAAAACTATGGTCAATATATTCTAATCTAGGATCTTTCTTCCGTTCTACAAACTGACTTCCTTTTTTCGGGATATAAGTATTGAAGTTATACTTGATACCTGCATTGAGTCCGTAGAGATTAACTCCTTTATTCGGTGTCCTTGTTCTACCATTTGAGAAGTGAGTGAATAAAAGTCCTAAAGTACCATCTATCCTCGGTGAAAGCTTGAACTCCCCTTCCACACTAACGGTAAAGTAAACGTTGAATTCACTGCCAATTGCAGTCTGATCTGGATTATCTTTGGGATCATAACCAAAGAAATCATAAGCCAGACCAACTCCTAAATCATACATTAAACTCCACTTCTTATATCTTCTGAAAGGTGCATTAAAGAAGCCGTAAACAGCAGATGGACTCCCTAAAATATTTGCTTCAGGGAAGAAAGTGGCTTGATAAAGGCCTAAACCATAATTAGGATAACCGAATAATTTATGCCATTTTTTCCTTCCGTACCCCTTCCAACCTACTCTTAGTTCTAAAGCTGAAAAGTAGTTGCGTTCCACTTCTTCCAAACCATCTACACCAGTAGAAAAGTGACCTCCAAAGTGTACTTTGGTTTGCCCGAAGATTTGTCTTGGATAAGTTTTATTGGCATCAGTTGTATCAGCCTTCAGGAAATCCCAAGTCTGAGCATTTGAGAAAAGTGACAGTAGAATAGCGCAAAGCGTTAAAAAATATCTTAGCTGCATAAGTAACAATGGGATTATTAAAAAGAAGAGATTGATAGTAAAAATAAAAAAAAAGCCAAGATTTAATAAATCTTGGCTTCAATGTTTTTCAACTTTAGCTTTTAATCTAAAATTAAGCAGCAAGTTTGTTAACGTGCTTCGCTAATTTAGATTTTTTGTTTGCTGCATTCTTGTTATGAATGATGTTACGCTTCGCTAACTTATCAATCATAGATGCAACTTTGTTATAAAGCTCAACTGCCTCACCGTGGTCTTTTGTTTCACGTAAACGCTTCACAAAAGTACGAGTAGACTTAAGTTGATATCTATTTCTCAAGCGTTTCGCTTCGTTAGAGCGAATTCTCTTTTTTGCTGACTTATGATTTGCCATTATATATATGTATTAAAATTCTTAGATAAAGCTTGGAATACCATCCTCACGAACTTCTCCCAAACGGAATGCAAAAATATTGTATTTATAATTAATAAACAAGTAACTTACCCGTTAACAACGATAAATATCAACTATCTATCAGTCTATTACCTCAAAATTCGTATATTTTTGCAATACTTTAGGAATCATTATACCTTTTTCGGTTTGATTATTTTCAAGAATTGCCGCTAAAACTCGCGGTAAAGCCAATGCTGATCCATTCAATGTATGCAATAAAGACGTCTTTTTATTGTTGTCTCTATATCTCAATTTCAGACGATTAGCTTGATAATTACCAAAGTTACTAATTGAACTTACTTCTAACCAACGACCTTGGGCTGCAGACCACACTTCTAAATCATAGCATAAATTGGCATTCACACCCAAGTCTCCACTACATAATAACAATCGACGGTAAGGAAGTTCTAATTTTTCTAAAAGCATCTCTACATGTTTTGTCATTCTTTCATGTGCTTCTTCAGAATCTTCAGGTTTTTGGATTTCTACAATCTCCACTTTATCGAATTGGTGAAGTCTGTTTAACCCTCTCACGTGAGCACCCCAAGAACCTGCTTCTCTTCTGAAACAAGGCGTATGCCCTGCCATTTTCTTTGGAAGGTCGTTTTCTTGTAACAGTTCTCCTCTGAACATATTAGTGATCGGCACCTCAGCTGTTGGGATTAAGTAAAGGTCATCTGCACCCATATAGTACATTTGTCCTTCTTTGTCTGGCAACTGACCTGTACCATATCCTGAAGCTTCATTGATAAGAATAGGAGGCTGTACTTCCATATAACCTGCATCTGTAGCTTCATCTAAGAAGAAACTGATCAAAGCTCTCTGAATACGAGCACCTTTTCCTTTATAGAATGGAAAACCTGCTCCAGTTACTTTATTTCCTAATTCAAAATCAACGATATCATATTGCTCAATCAAATCCCAGTGAGGTTTAGCATTTTCTGGCAAAGTTGGTTTTTCACCACGCTCATACATTACCTCATTATCTTCGTCTGTTTTTCCAACAGGAACATGTTTTCTAGGGATGTTTGGTATTTGATAAAGTAATTTTTGTAATTCTCCTTCAAGTTCAGACACTCTTGAACTCAAATCTTTTGCTTTTTGTTTATTTGTTGCAGCAGATGCCTTCGCAGCTTCGGCCTCTTCTTTTTGGCCGGACTTCATAAGCATACCAATTTGCTTCGCGCTTTTGTTTGCTTCTGCTTGTGCATCATCTCTATCTTTCTGAGTTTGACGTCTTTCCTCATCAAGCTCTAGAACTTTATTTATTGTAGTTTCAGGCTCATCGAAAAATCTTTTCTTTAATCCTTCGATTACTTCAGCCTTATTTTCAGATATATATGAAACTAATAACATTTTGGTCTGTATTATTTGAATTTTGACTGCAAATATAGTTAACTTTTAGATGGAGAACTTACTTAAGCAGTGTGAAAAAAGAGAAATTACCCTAAAAACTATCCATGGATCCACACTTACTGGAATATACTTCAATCATTGCCTACATTATCACAGGAATTGTTGCCGGTATAGTCAATACACTTGCTGGCGGAGGGTCTTTATTCACCTTGTCTTTACTAATGTTTCTAGGTATGCCTGTGGGTATGGCAAATGGAACAAACAGACTAGGTATTTTATTCCAAAACTTCACTGGGGCCTATACTTTCCATCAAAATAAACTCTTAGACATTCCTTCTTCTCTTAAATATTTAATTCCGTCACTAATAGGTGCAATTGTAGGTGCTTTTACGGTTTCTGACATTGATGAGAAAACTCTGAAATACATCATTGGAACATTGATGGCTTTTATGCTGATACCTATACTAAGAGATAATAAACCGAATAGCCCCGTTCAGATCAAAGTAGGTCAAAAACCAAAATTCCAATACTGGAGAGATAATATCATTTTCTTTGCCATTGGATTTTACGGCGGTTTTGTTCAGGCAGGAATTGGAATAATGATTCTAGTAGGAGTTTCAAATTTGGGAAAAATGACGTTAATTAGAGCCAACGCAGTCAAAATGCTTATCATCGCCACCTACACTCTTCCTGTGTTTATAGTTTTTCTTTTAAAAGGACAAGTAGTATGGGTTGCTGCCATCTTATTGGCTATTGGTCAAGTGATAGGCACATGGTTTGCAGGTAAATTTGCATCAGGATCAGAAAAAGCCAATACTTTTATCAAGTGGCTTTTAATATGTATGGTTGTGGTCTCTATTTTTAAAATGTTTTGTCTAACAACATGGCTCATCAATTGTTTTCAATAAATAAACTCTCACTACTCTTATTTTCCTTTTTAGTGATCTTCTTTACTGACAGTGCAAATGCACAAAAAAAACAGGAAGAGGTGAATACGTATGAGGAATATCAAAATAAGCAGAAGAAGGTGACCAATACACCGATGGACAAACAAAAAACGAAACGTAATCTCAAACAAGCTCGAAAAGTCGATTCAGACATCAGGCTATCAGAGGATGCTAGAAAGAACGTTTCAAAGGATATGAAAAAATTCAAGCCTTATTCTGAACAAATCTCCACCAAGCAGAAGAAAAAAAATAACAAAAAACAACTTGGCAACCCTGTATTAGTAGAGGTGGACAAGAACAAGGGCAAAAAAATGAATAAGACTGTTGCTCAACATCAAGGCTATGTGGTGGTTGAAAAAAACAAAGGAAAGAGAATAAGCAAAGAAGCTTCCAACTTCAAAGGGGGTTATGTGATTGTAGAAAAAAATAAAGGAAGAAGAGTTGGTAAAAAAGCCGCACAATACAGAGGTTATGTGGTTGTCGACCGATCAAGAAACAGAAGAATATCTAGACAGGCAGCAAACTTCAAACCGAATTATATTAAGATAAAGCAACAGCTTACCCTTACAAAAATGTATTATGGCAAAGGGCACGGCAAAAACTCTTACAAATATGTACAGAAGAAACGCTTTGCTCCTCACTTTAAAGATATACCACAGCGAACTACTAAGGGGAAATCAAACAGCATGAAAGAGAAGCCTATTAAATATACCTATTCTAAGGATGAGGCTGAAATATGGAATTAATTTTAAAGTTGGGGTAAATTGGATTTAGGCTTGACATCAGGTACTATTGACCTTTATAAGATTGGTTTTATACCAAAGGCTTCTTAAGAGCAATGCTTAAGTGTTTAGCCATACTAAAATGAAAGGCACCACAAAGAAAAGCAGGAATAAGTACACAAAACCAAAGATTCTTTCCTTCGCTGCAAAAAATCCAAGCTTACTTGCATACCAAACTGGTATTCTTTTCAAAGTAGGTACTGTTGTAAAAATCACTACGCCCAATACATTGAACAATACATGAGTTAGGGCAATCTCTACACCGAATTCTGTACCCGTTGCCAAGGCAGCAAATAAAGCCGTTATTGTAGTACCTACATTGGCTCCCATGATAAACATGTATGCTCTAGGAAGCGTAATTCTCTTACTTGCCGTCAAAGGTACAATCAACGATGATGTAATAGAACTTGACTGAACAATGGCCGTCAATGAGATTCCTGAAAATAAACTTACGGCATCATTCTTAAACAAAGCATTAACCGATTTCACCTGAGAAGTATTTATGAACACCTCCTTGGTCATACCTCCAATTAATTTCAAAGAGACAATCAACATCAGTACTGATATTCCTAAAATCACCCAAGGGTAATCTGTCAATGAATCAAATAACAAGTGGCTGATTTGATCAATTCCTATATTCAAACCCTCAAAACGACTATTTGTATTCGCTAAAGAAAGGTCTTGCTTAAAGAAATTACTTGCTATGGACTGGGACAAATTGGATAAAAAACCTGTACTCAATTCCAAAGGCAAGAAAATCAAGGCTGCAAAAATATTAAAAAAGTCATGAAGCGCCGCCCCAGAGAGTGCCCTCATGAAAATACTTTTATCGTCTATATAACTCAATGCCACAATAGTACTTGTAACGGTTGTACCAATGTTAGCACCCATCACTATAAAAACTGCATCATCTAACGACAATTTTCCCAATCCAACAGCTCCCACAACTATTGCTGTGACCGCTGAACTACTTTGAAAAACCGCCGCACCTAAAAGGCCAATAAAAAAATAAATAAATGGATTATGCTCTACTGCTACTAATTCTTCCGCCAACCCTGTTCCTAAAAGAGTAAAAGCAAATTTCATTGTTCCAAATGAAATGAACATTAAGTAGAATGCACAAATCACAAATATTGTTTTCTTTGCTATAACTCTATAATCAACATTCTCCAAGTTTATATTATTTATTGCTTGTTTCAAGTATAAAAACTAGTCTATTTTGTAAGTTTGTAAAATTAATAAAACAAGTGTTGTAATTACTCTCTGTAATATTAATAAAAAATGAATTAATATTTATTTTGAGTTTTTAGATAATCATCAATTTTCTTACCATTTAAACCATTTTTCTTGTGTTTTTATATCTAATCCCAAGTTTGCTTGCCGCTGACCGATACGACGTTTTACCCCCTGAAACCAAAGAGGCTATTAAAAATACCAAATATTATCTTGTTGAAGATTTAAGAACAGCACGTCGATTTATTGGCGGATGGAAAATTGATGGTATTACAGTTCAGGATTTAAATTTCCAGATACTGGATAAGAAAACGAAGCCAGAACAAGTTAAAAACCTCTTTAATAATGTTCCGAAAGGAGAAAGTATTGGAGTAATTTCTGAAGCAGGCTGTCCAGGAGTTGCAGACCCTGGTGCATTAGCTGTTCAATATGCTCATAAAAACAAAATCAAAGTAAAACCATTAGTGGGACCTTCTTCTATATTATTAGCTTTGATGGCTTCTGGACTAAGCGGGCAAAAATTTGCATTCCATGGTTACATGCCAATTCAAAAAGCTGAAAAAATCAAAGCCCTGAAGCGTCTAGAAACAGAATCCACAAAATTCTATCAAGCTCAAATCTTTATGGAAACACCATTTAGAAATACAGCAATGATAGAAGACTTGTGCGACAACCTCAATCCTAATACGAGATTATGTATTGCTTCCAACGTACAGGCAGAAGATGAGTTCATCAAAACATTCACTCTGAAAGAGTGGAAATCTAAGAAAGTGGATATTCATAAAAAACCTACCATTTTTATACTACAGGCTTAATCTTATCGCAAAAGAGTCTGTTTCTAGCAACAGAGCCTCTAAGGATTAGTCACTGTGTTATCAGAATAGAATATTTTCTATCTTTTTAATGAAAATATTTCAAGCTTCTAATTGAATTTAGAAGCTTTTTTTATGGATAATAGTTTATCATTAATAAATCACTAAATAACACTTTAAATAAGCTAGATGAATTATGATTTTATTAAATATAAAGCTAAATTATTACCAATATCATAAATAATAAATTATTTTATTGAAAAGTTTGTATTTGAAATTAATATTATCTTACTTTGTATCAACGAAAAGGGAAAAAGATTAAACGAATCGCAATAACCCTTCAAAAAATTTGAAATACACTGTAAGGTGATGAAACTGGCAGACATGCCCTCCTGTCTCGGGGGTGGAGATTCGCGATAAACACTTGGTAATGGGTTGACCACTAAACGTGCGATGCATACACGATTTGTCAAGAGGCTAAGTACTCCGTGAAGGTTCGAATCCTTCCCTTACAGCAACTCTCAACATAACGACGTTGAGCATAACTTTTGAAATACACTGTAAGGTGATGAAACTGGCAGACATGCCCTCCTGTCTCGGGGGTGGAGGTTCACGATAAACACTTGGTAATGGGTTGACCACTACACGTGCGATGCACACACGATTTGTCAAGAGGCTAAGTACTTCGTGAAGGTTCGAATCCTTCCCTTACAGCTTTAATTAAGCTTCCTAGATTCTTTTAGGAGGCTTTTTTTATTCGCTACCGTTTTCACAAAAGACAAAACTACATTGCTTGCTTCTACAAAAAAACCAATATTGATATTCTCAAAAGTGTCAGTTGGCCTATGATAATGTTGGTGTTCTTCTACTCCAAAATAGATAAAAGGTACTCCTTTTTTATGGAATTCTCCATGGTCAGACAAAAACACCCAATTATTCAATCCATCATCTCTTTTTCTATCATGTCCATATTTTATAGAAAGGTCACAATATTCTAAAGTCTCATTGATATCTTTTTTGAATTCTGGATGAAAGTTAGTACCAGTAACAAACAACTTATCTTCACTGCTTATGGAAATCATATCCATATTAATAAAAAGATGAATTGATTCATTGGGTAGTAAATTACTATTGACAAAATAATTAGAGCCAGCACACCTCATTTCTTCTGCGTCAAAAGAAATAAACACGATCGGTAATGAAGCTGGTTGAAGTTTCAGTTCTTTTGCAATTTCTATCAATGCCGCTACACCTGAAGCATTATCGTCTGCTCCATTATAAATATCTCCAGCATAGACACCTAGGTGATCATAATGGGCACCAACTACAATACATCCTTGACTTGGATTTTTGATTTCAGTACCTTCCAGATAACCAATTACATTATGTGCTGTAGGATTAACATTAAAAAGTCTGTTGTGAAATTTAAAGGTTTGTACATAAGTAGAATCCAATGGTTTTAAACCTATTTCTTCGAATTTTTCGACAATAAAGTCCCTAGCCATTCGCCCTCCTTTAGTATCTGTTTTTCTACCCTCAAATGCATCTGAAGATAAAATTCTAGTAGTCGTTAATAAGGAGACCGAATTGATTCTTGATTCCTGTGCAATACAAATCGAAGTCACTACAAGTAAGGTAAAAGAAAGAAATGCTCTAAAGATGGACATAAAAAATCATTTATCGGAATGATAAATATGGAAGAATATTTTCTATATCTTTTAATGTTATCATCTTTATTTTCAATAAATCCTCAATATTTTCATATTTCCCATGTTGATCCCTGTATTTTGTGATCCATCTAGCCTGCTTATGACTTAGGTAAGGATGAGTTGCAAGCTGTTCAAAAGAAGCTTCATTAATATGAATTTTTTTGATTCCTCCATCATCAACATATATTTGTGAAGACAGAGAAACAAACAATAACGAGTCTATTCCATATACTTCCTTTAATTGTTCCTTTTTATAAAAGCTACCGCCTAACCGTGTCCTATAGTCTTTAATTTTTTGAGCTCTAGCATCACCAATTCCTTTCAATTGCTTTAACTCCTCAAGGTCAGCCGTATTTAAATTGATATAAAGTTTTTCCTCTACAATCTCTTCTTCTTTTTCAGCTTCAATATGTATGTACTCTTTTAAAGATAAATACAATGCAGAATCTACACCATACAGTTTATAAATGTCTTCTACTTTATAAAAGTGACCTCCTTTTGATCTATAATTGATTAAACTTTTTATAAAATAAGAGGAAAGGTGCATTTGCTTCAGTGTCAACTCGTCAACAGTGTTGGGATCAAACTTCTTTAACTTTAAATCATTCTTCTTTTTCTTCCTCATTTTTGAATAGGAAGTTGTTGTAGCAGTAGAAAGGTATTTTGGCTTGTGTACTTTTCTTCTTGGGAAAATAAAATAAGGTAAAAGAGTATCTACCTTATCTTTATCAATATCATAGATAGCATAAAGGTCTGCTTCAGAATAAAAGTACCCACCTTTCAATCTAAAGTTTACAATTCGATTGGCTATTTCTTCAGAAAAATCAAGTTTCATCCAATCTTTTACTTTCAAGTGATTGGGATTTACCTTCTCTTCAAGAGAAATACTGTTTTTATCTTTCTGTAAAAAATGTACCTCAATCTTCTTTTGAATCATTTCATCCTCTTCATCAAAAAAGAAATTATAAATCTGATGAGAATAAAGAACACAAAAGATAAAAGGGATAAGTATGAGAAAGCTGGCTATTTCCCTTCTATTTGAAGAAAAACGATGTGCTAATTCTTTCAACCATTGGTTTTTCATTATGAGCGTTAGTTTTTGTTGAATCATAAAAATAAGCATGTCTTAAATATTTAGACATGCTTATTTAATCTATTATTTCGTATCGAATTCGTACAATCGATACTTTTCGATAATATCTATCAATTTGGAAGGATACTTTGGATCAGTGGCGTACCCTGCCTTTTTCAGTCCTTTAGCCCAACCTTTGTAATCTGTAATTTTCAAATTGAAAAGTGGTGCATACCAAGACCTTGTTCTCAGAAAATCACCATGATCTTCATATGAATCTAATACAGAACCATACACTCTAAAGCACTCATTGGGCCTGTCATCATCATAACGGTATGATTCTCCATTCCAGTTTCCACCACACTTAATACCAAAGTGATTATTTGTTGCTCTTGAAAGTTTACTATTGCCTACACCTGACTCTAATAAGCCTTGTGACAAGGTAATACTTGCCGGCACTTTCTTCTTATGCATGGATTCTATAGCGTAAGGGCTGAACATATCGATATACTCCTGAACCGTCAATTTTTTGCCTGGAGGAATTTTATCTTCAACACCTTTCTTTGCTTTTGCAGTTTCATTTTTGGTATCAGGAACGTAATTATTATTGGCATTGCCCCCATTTTCAGCCAATAGTTTTTTGTTTCTCTTTTCCACTCGATTAGAGTAAGTGTATTGACTTAAACTTGCACATGAAGTGAAAAACAAGAAAACAACGGCACAAGCTGGGATAAAAAATTTAGATGTTCTCATTCAAAAAATTAAATAAAAAAAGCTCAAGTCTAAAATTAAACTTGAGCTTCAATGTATTAATATTTATCTATTAAAGCAATTGCTTCAATAAACTTGTTAACGAACACTTCTCGTCTAAGAATTGCTTTAATTCGCTAATTGGAAGACGGAACTGATCCATTGAGTCTCTTTCACGAACTGTTACTGTATTGTCCTCCAATGTTTGGTGGTCTACAGTGATACAGTAAGGAGTACCAATTAAGTCTTGACGAGTGTAACGCTTACCAATCGCGTCTTTCTCTTCGTAAGAAACATTATGATCGAATTTGATTTCGTTCATTGCTTCTCTTGCTTTCTCTGGTAAACCATCTTTCTTCGTCAATGGGAATACAGCCGCTTTGATTGGCGCTAAAGCAGGGTGAAGTTTCAAGAATGTTCTTGCTTTACCTTCTACCTCTTCTTCAGTGTAAGCACCTGTCAAGATAGACAAGAACATACGGTCTAAACCAACTGAAGTTTCCACTACGTAAGGAACAACATTTTTCCCTAACTCATGATCGAAGTACTGTAATTTTTTGCTCGATAACTCTTGGTGAGCATTCAAGTCAAAATCAGTACGAGAGTGAATACCTTCCAATTCTTTTTGACCGAATGGGAATTTGAATTCAATATCAACAGCCGCGTTAGCGTAGTGTGCTGTTTTTAAGTGATCATGGAATACATAATTGTCAGGATTACCTACAACTGTATGGAATTTCATACGTTGTTCTTTCCAGTATTCATACCATTTCATTTCTGTACCTGGCTGAATAAAGAATTGCATCTCCATTTGCTCAAATTCACGCATTCTGAAGATAAACTGACGTGCAACGATTTCATTACGGAATGCTTTACCGATTTGAGCGATACCGAATGGAGGACGTTGTCTTGAAGTGTTCATTACATTCAAGAAGTTCACAAAAATACCTTGAGCCGTTTCAGGACGAAGGTAGATTTTGTTAGAGTCACCAGCTACAGCACCAAGTTCAGTAGCGAACATAAGGTTAAACTGACGAACATCCGTCCAGTTGCAAGTACCAGAGATAGGACAAACGATATTATTCTCTTCAATGATCGCTTTTAATCCTTCCATATCTTCGTCCTCTAAAGCAGTTTTGAACTTCGCTTCGATTTCGTCGATCTTCTTCTGGTTTCTAAGAACGTTTGGATTCGTTGCCAAGAATTGCTCCTTGTCAAACGCGTCACCAAATTTCTTTTGAGCTTTTGTTACTTCTTTTTCGATTTTAGCCTCATACTTAGCCATTAAATCTTCAATAAGAACGTCTGCTCTATATCTCTTTTTAGAGTCTTTGTTATCAACCAATGGATCATTGAACGCATCAACGTGGCCAGAAGCTTTCCAGACTTTAGGGTCCATGAAAATAGAAGCATCAATACCCACGATGTTCTCGTGCATTTGTACCATAGATGCCCACCAATACTTCTTAATGTTGTTTCTTAACTCAACACCATTCGATCCGTAATCATATACTGCTTGAAGTCCACCATAAATTTCCGATGAAGGAAATACAAAGCCGTACTCTTTTGCGTGAGAGACAACTTTTTGGAACATATTTTCTTTGTCTTGCTTTGCCATTTTCAATGATCTGTTCAAAAATTCAGCCCCAAAATTAGCAAATCAGAACCATTAAACCATTCATTCTTCAATATATCATCCTAATTTTTCTGAAATCCATAAAAAAAGAGTTTGAATTTATTGTTCATGAACAAATAAATATGCAAACCCTTTCTTTATGAGCTTATTTTAGGCGTTAAAAGTCATTTACAACTAAGCCATTGTACTCACTTTTTGTTCTTTATTTTTCTTCTTATTCTGATAATCGAAGTAGACGAATCCAGCTGTTACCAGTAATCCTGTAATTACTCCAACCGCCACAGAAAAAGTATAATCCAAACCAAAACCTTCAGGGGCTACCAATATATAAGTGACAACCACTGATGTCATAAAGAATGCTGGTGCGATAACATACCAATAGATCTTCTTTTGATCCATCAAATACTTTACAATTGTCCACAAAACAATCGTAGCCAATACTTGATTAGACCACCCAAAATACCTCCAAATCACACCAAAATTGATCTGCGTTAAAGCTACCCCAGCAATAAAAATTGGGATAGTGACCATTAATCGTTTTACTAATTTATCTTGATTAAATTTAAATGAATCTGCAATCGTTAAACGAACGCTTCGGAAGGCTGTATCACCAGAAGTAATTGGTGCAGCTACTACACCCAATACTGCCATAAATCCACCTACTTTACCCAGCATTGTTGATGAAATTGTATTCACCACCCAAGCGGCATTATGACCTTCTATTGCCATTGTATCACCCAATTCTCTTACTCCTCCAAAAAATGCCATTGCTACTGCAGCCCAAATCAACGCCACAATTCCTTCTGTAATCATTGTTCCGAAAAAGATTACTTTGCCATCCTTTTCATTAGAAATACAACGGGCCATTAATGGTGATTGAGTAGAATGAAAGCCTGAAATTGCTCCGCAGGCAATAGTGATAAATAATAATGGAAAGATGGGGTACTTATCAGGGTCAGCCTGCATATTCTGTAAGTTGGCCACTGACAATTCTGGAATTGTATAATCTTCTATCATTAATGCTCCAAACAATCCCACTGCCATCACTAAAAGTGATAGTCCAAACAATGGATAGATCTTACCAATCAATTTATCAATAGGAATCATCGTTGCCAACAAATAATACAAGAAGATTACTGTAATCAAAATAGTCACATCAACTCCCGTCAGCCCATTTAAAATAGTGGCTGGTCCTTTCACAAAAACAACTCCCACTAAAAGTAATAAAATCACAGAAAAAACTCTCATAAACTGCTTCACTCCATTCCCTAAGTATTTTCCCACAATTTCCGGAATACTTGCTCCACCATGACGGATTGCCAACATTCCTGAAAAATAATCGTGCACTGCACCTGCAAAAATACATCCGAAGACAATCCACAAAAAGGCTACGGGTCCCCAAAGTGCTCCAGCAATTGCTCCAAAAATTGGCCCCAAGCCCGCAATATTCAAGAATTGAATCAAAAAGATCTTACCTAACTTCATGGGTACATAGTCCACTCCATCTTGCTTTGTAATAGCGGGTGTTTCTAATGAAGGATCAGCGCCAAATTGTTTTTCGACATATTTTCCGTAAACAAAATAGGCTACGATTAAAGTAATAACACTTAGTAGGAAGGAAATCATTTCATCTAGTTTTTAGAAGATTAAAAAGTTGATATGCAATTTATTCTCTAGAAGGCACATTTGCACTTTTTATTTTAAATAAGTACTCGAATTGAGAGGTTAATGTACTAATAGATACATCAATAGGTACGATAACTTCATTCACAATTACTACAAAAAAGAAAAACTTTGAAATGACCATGATGAGATCACTTCAAAGTTTTTATATCTACAAATCAATTCTTTTGACTTAAGTACTAAGACTTACGCACCCAAAATATGGATTCCAAAGAATTTAGATAAAATCGTAATTACTGTAATAGAACCTAAAATAAATGGTGCTAAATATTTTAATGCGAAAATGGTATACTTTCCAATTAATGAATCACCAAATCCTGGGTTGCCAATCTCTACCTCTTTCTTGAAGTTGTCTCCTCTCCATACCCAAGCGGTATAAACGGAAATCAAGAATCCACCTAATGGTAGGAAGGTATCCGATGCCATATCTTCAATGAAGTCCATAAAAGATACTGGGTTTTCTGAGCTTGAGTATTGCACAAACTCTGTAAAGAAAGGAACTGTACCATTACCTAGCATAGATGGGATACCTAAAAGGAAAATACCTAAACCTACAATCCAAACTGTTCTTTCTCTTCTTACCTCGTATTCATCCACTACATAAGCTACTGGCACCTCTAATAATGAAACGGTTGAAGTTAAAGCGGCAAAGGATAATAACACAAAGAAGAAACCTCCAATCACTCTACCCAATACTGGACCAATAGATTCAAACGCACCTGGCAATACCGTAAAGATAAGACCGGCTCCTCCACCTTGTCCTTGTAACCCTTGAGAGAATACAAAAGCAAACATCATCAAGCCTGCAATAAAAGCAATACCTACGTCTGTCAATAAGATCATAGTAGTAGAAGTTACAATATTGTCCTTTTTACCTACATAACTACCGTAAGTAATCAAGGCGCCCATACCCAATGATAATGAGAAAAAGGCTTGCCCCATTGCACCATAAGCTGTTTCGAAAGTAATGGCATTAAAGTCCGGCACGAGATAATAAATCACACCGTCTACTGCTCCTTCTTGCGTCAATGAATACGCCATTAATGATAAGATAAGGATCAATAAAGAAGGCATTAAAATCTTTGATGCTTTTTCAATACCACCTGATACACCTTTGGCTACAATATAAATTGTTACCACCATGAAAATAGAAGAGAACACTAAGTTCAATTGCCAGTTTCCGATAAAGGCTCCAAAGTTCTGGCCTAGTTCAAAGTTTCCGGCAAACATCTCGATAGCAAAACCTAATGCCCAACCGGCTACTACATTATAAAATGAAAGGATTAATATCCCTGTAAGTACACCTAATTTGCCCAATGCTGACCATGCTCTATGACCATTTTCAGTAAAGGCTCCTACTGCATTTTTATTGGTTTTTCGTCCGATTGCCACCTCTGCCATCATTACTGGAAAGCAAAGCATAAAGCAAAACGCTAAATACATTACAACGAAAGCTCCTCCGCCTCCATCGCTTACTTCAAATGGAAATTTCCATATATTACCTAGTCCTACAGCTGACCCCGCTGCGGCTAGTACAAATCCAATCTTATTAGAAAATCCTCCTCGGCTACTGTCTTTTATCCCCGCCATATAATTTTAAAAGTTGAGTCTGATAATTTTAGTTTACAATGAGCTCATTGTAGTATCCTCGTACAAATAGTGTTGAAGACGTAGTAAATCAAACCGCAATATATGCACTTATATGTTTATGGGCCAATAAATTAGTGTATCACAATTAAAATATTATCACTTGTTATGTTGAATATCCTTAAAAGTTTGCGACACTGTATTTTCACGAAATATTCTTCTTAACTGAATAAAAAAAGAGGAATACATCGCTCTGACCTATTCCTCCTTTCTAATCTATATAATAATAGAATTACCCAATAAGGTGTATTCCAAAAAATTTCGATAAAATGGTTACAATCGTAATTGAACCTAAAATTAATGGAGCTAAAAACTTCAATGCAAAAATGGTGTATTTCCCCATTAGGGAATTTCCAAACTCAGGATTTCCTTTCTCTACTTCCTCTTTAAATTTATCTCCTCTCCAAACATAAGCCGTATACACTGCCACTAAGAAACCACCTAAAGGCAAGAACGTATCTGAAGCTAAATCTTCAATAAAGTCCATAAAGTTTACTGCTTTCTCAGCACCATGATAGTGTACAAAGTTGGTAAAGAAATCAACCGTTCCATTACCAAGCATGGATGGAATACCAAACAAGAAAATCACAAATCCTACAATCCATACCGCTCTATTTCTTCTTACTTCAAACTCATCCACCACATAAGATACAGGTACTTCTAAAAGTGATACCGTTGAAGTTAAAGCAGCAAATGATAACAATACAAAGAAGAAACCTCCAATGATTCTACCCAATATTGGCCCAATCGACTCAAATGCACCTGGTAAAACCGTAAAGATCAAGCCGGCACCTCCACCTTGTCCTTGAAGACCTTGAGAGAAAATAAATGAGAACATCATCAAACCTGCAATAAAGGCAATACCCACATCCGCTAATAAAATCATAGATGTAGCCGACACCATATTATCTCTTTTTCCAACGTAACTACCATAAGTGATCAAAGCACCCATACCTAATGACAATGAGAAAAAGGCTTGCCCCATTGCTCCGTAGGCTGTTTCAAAAGTGATTTCACTAAAATCTGGAATCAGATAAAACTTCACTCCTTCCATAGCGCCTTCTTGCGTTAACGAATACGTCATCAAGGCTAAGATTAAGAACAATAAAGAAGGCATTAATATTTTTGATGCTTTTTCAATACCACCTGATACACCTTTGGCTACAATAAAAATCGTTACAAACATAAAGGCTGTAGAGGTAGCCATATTGATATGCCAATTTCCAACAAATTCACCAAAATGTTGTCCTACAGAAAAGTTACCTGAGAACATTTCCCAAGCATAGCCCAATGCCCATCCAGCAACAACATTATAAAAAGACAAAATCAAAGATCCACTTAATACGGCCAAGATTCCTATTGGAGCCCATTTCTTATGCCCGTTTTCAGCAAACGCACCTACTGCGTTTTTATTCGTCTTACGGCCCAATGCAATCTCTGCCATCATCACAGGAAAACACAGCATAAAACAAAATGCAAGGTACATCACCACAAAGGCACCTCCACCTCCATCACTTACTTCAAAAGGGAATTTCCATATATTTCCAAGCCCAACTGCTGAACCTGCTGCCGCTAAAACGAAACCTAGTTTGTTTGAAAAGCCTCCTCTACTGCTTTCTTGGATATTAGCCATAATCGTTTAAATAATAGAATACGAATAGTGTAAATCAATCAATGAAATTGTTTAGTCTATAACTTTCTTGCAAGGATACATTGTTATGTCCTAATTATTCATTTTTATATGGATTTATTTAATACTTATCTGATGATGAATAAATTATTTCAAAAAAGTCAAAATAATATTTTTGAAAAGAGCTATTATTTAGAATTAAATTTCAGACAGTAGTGTACTATTCTTTAAGATGTAATAATTGTTTGAGAGTGTATTAATTGAAGTTGGAAAGATATGATTTTCAGATTGAATTACCTTAATAGTACACAAGAAAATCAGTATCAAGACTGAATAATGAGATAAAGTAATAGATAATTTCGTAGCCACGTAGCCCTGCTACGTATGAATGCTTGAGGTTAATAGAGTATTTAATTTCGGGTGATTCATCAATAAACCTTTGCTTCAAGATAAGCGTAGCAGGGCTACGCTACTACATACAAGAAAGTAATAATTACCCATCGATATACAATTTGCACGTAGTAAATTTCGTACCAACGGAATACCAAAACCCTTATAAAAATAAAGACCCAAGCAATCCTAATTGGATTACTTGGGTCCACCTGTCGGCTTAGATAAGGTTATCTAGGTGTTACGCTTTTGGAGCGTTTCCGCCACCTTTGTTTCCACCACCTTTTCTACCACCACGTCCGCCTCTACGACGATCGTTTCCGCCACGCTTTCTATCGTTACCACCTCTACGGTTGTCACGACGTCCAGTTTCAGCAGAAGGAGAAAGATCTCTCTTACCTAAAACTTCACCTTTGAATACCCAAACTTTGATACCAATGATACCATATACTGTAAGAGCTTCAGATAAAGCGTAATCGATATCCGCACGTAATGTATGCAATGGAATACGACCTTCTTTATAAAGTTCAGTACGAGCCATTTCAGCACCACCCAAACGACCAGAAAGCTTTACTTTGATACCTTGCGCACCGTGACGAACAGCGTTAGCAATTGCTTGCTTCATCGCACGACGGTAAGATACACGGCTTTTCAATTGTTGAGCGATTGACTCACCGATTAATTTTGCATCAGTCTCAGGACGCTTAACTTCAGAGATGTTGATTTGAACATCTTTACCAGTTAAACGCTTCAACTCTTCTTTGATTTTGTCTACCTCAGCACCTGCTTTACCGATTACTACACCTGGACGAGCCGTGTGAATAGTTAACGTAACGCGCTTGATAGTACGCTCGATAACTACACGTGAGATACCCGCACGAGGGTTCGGTAAACGAACTGCGATATATTTTCTGATCTTGTCGTCCTCTACTAATTTGTCAGAGAAATCTTTTCCACCATACCAGCTAGATTCCCATCCTCTGATATAGCCTAAACGAAGACCAATTGGATTTATCTTTTGTCCCATGGGAAAAACTTATTTTAGTTATCTGACTCGTTTGATTCTGTTGTATCCTCAGCGACTACGTCGATAAGGCTTGTGCTACGAGCGTCTACTACCACTGTTACGTGGTTAGAACGCTTACGGATTCTGTGAGCACGTCCTTGTGGAGCTGGACGGAAACGCTTTAATTGGCGTCCACCAGTTACAAAGATTGATTTCACATATAAATCTGCATCTTCAACAGACTCGTCAGGGTTTTTGTTTTCCCAGTTTGCCACTGCAGAAAGAATTAACTTTTCTACTAGAGGAGCACCAGCTTTTTGCGCATAACGGAGTGTATTCAGTGCATCAATAACTTGCACACCTCTTACTGCGTCCGCTACAAGCATCATCTTGCGTGGAGCGATAGGGCAATTATTAAGTTTTGCTACTGCTTCCATTATTTTCTGCCTTTATCTTTTTTATTGATATGACCCTTGTAAGTACGTGTTGGAGCGAATTCACCTAATTTATGACCTACCATGTTTTCAGTTACATAAACAGGGATGAATTTGTTACCATTGTGTACAGCAAATGTATGACCGATGAAATCTGGAGAAATCATTGATCTACGCGACCAAGTTTTGATTACTGCTTTTTTACCAGACTCATTAGTCGCCTCGATTTTCTTTACTAAACGAAAATCAATATAAGGTCCTTTCTTTAGCGATCTTGCCATGACTTAAATTACTTTTTCCTTCTTGAAACGATCAGCTTGCTAGAATACTTCTTAGCGTTACGTGTCTTTTGACCTTTAGCGTAAACACCAGTACGTGAGCGAGGGTGTCCTCCTGAAGATTTACCTTCACCACCACCCATAGGGTGATCAACTGGGTTCATTGCAACACCTCTAACACGTGGTCTACGACCTAACCAACGCTTTCTACCTGCTTTACCTAAACGAACGTTCATGTGATCGCCGTTAGAAACAGTTCCGATTGTAGCATAGCACTCAATAAGTACTAATCTAGTCTCGCCTGAAGGTAATTTAAGTGTAGCATATCTACCAGTACGTCCTAATAATTGTGCGTAAGCACCAGCAGAACGTACCATTGCAGCACCTTTACCTGGCTTCAACTCCACGTTGTGGATGATTGAACCTACAGGAATCTCAGACAATGGAAGTGCATTACCTAAATCAGGAGCTACACCTGAACCAGACAAGATAGTCTGTCCAACTTGTAATCCTTCTGGAGCAACGATATACGTTTTAGCACCATCTACATAGTAGATTAAGGCAATACGAGCAGTACGGTTTGGATCGTACTCGATAGATTTCACGATACCTGGAACACCATGCTTGTTACGTTTGAAGTCGATCGAACGTAATCTACGCTTGTGACCACCACCAACGTTACGAACAGTCATTTTACCTGAGTTGTTACGACCACCTGTACGGTGCTTACCAACTGTCAGTGACTTTTCTGGTGTACTTTTCGTGATTTCCTCGAAAGTAGGAGCGACTCTGAATCGCTGTCCCGGAGTGATGGGCTTTAACTTTTTAACAGCCATTTTACAAACTTTCGTAATTTGCTTTTACAGTCTCTAGATAGGTTTTCCTAGATACTATAGACAACAAATTTGGTTAAACTTAATAAATATCCGGAGCCCGAATGAGCTCCGAACAATATTTTTAATTTTTTTATTCAGATCTTAAAGACCTTCGTAGATGTCGATAATCTCACCCTCAGCTACTTGTACCATCGCTTTTTTGTACGATGAAGTATGACCGCTAATTACAGCTGCTTTTGTGTAACGAGTTTTAGATTTACCTGGTAGAATTGCAGTACGAACTGCTTCTACGTTAACACCATACTTCGCCTCAACAGCTTGTTTGATCTGAACCTTATTAGCACCTTTTGCCACTTTGAAAGTGTAAACACCGTTCTCGTGAGCTAAAGCTGCCTTTTCTGTCAAGATAGGTTTTACCAATACTTGCATCTTAATAGGGGCTTAGAGGTTTGATAATTTTTCAACTGCGTCGTCAGCAAGAATTAACTGGTCTGCGTGCAAGATGTCGTAAGTGTTTAATGAATCAACAACTACTACATTTGCTTTAGGCAAGTTTCTTGAAGACTTGTAAACGTTATCGTTTTGAGACGCTACAACGTAAAGAGTTTTTACGTCAGAGAATTTCAAGTTAGCTAAAACTTCTTTGTAAGCTTTAGTTTGAGGAGCATCAAATGATAATGCTTCTAAAACAGTTACATTAGCTTCTTTAGCTTTGTAAGATAACGCTGAACGACGTGCCAATTGCTTAACTTTTTTGTTAAGAGATTGACGGTAGTCTCTTGGGCGTGGTCCGAAGATACGTCCACCACCTCTGAAAACAGGTGACTTGATAGAACCCGAACGAGCTGTACCAGTACCTTTTTGTTTTTTAAGCTTACGAGTAGATCCTACGATCTCCGCACGCTCTTTTGCTTTATGCGTACCTTGACGTTGAGCCGCCAAATACGCTTTTACGTCAAGATAGATAGCGTGATCATTTGGCTCGATACCAAATACCGCTTCTGGTAAAGTTACCTTACCAGTCTCAACGCCTTTTGAGTTCAATACTGCGATTTCCATCTACTGATTACTTTTCAAGGATTACGTAAGAATTTTTAGCACCTGGAATTGCACCTGAAAGAAGGATTAAACCATCTTCTGGGTACATTTTCATAACACGTAAGTTCATCACTTTAACGCGCTTACCACCAGTACGTCCAGCCATACGAAGACCTTTGAATACACGTGATGGAGTAGCACATGCACCAATCGCACCTGGTGCTCTCAAACGGTTATGCTGACCGTGAGTAGCTTGTCCAACACCACCGAAGTTGTGTCTTTTAACTACACCTTGGAAACCTTTACCTTTTGATGTACCAACTACGTCAACGAATTCACCTTCTGAGAAGATTTCTTCCATTTTAAGCTCGTCTCCTAATTGACGCTCCATAACTGGGTTACGGAATTCAATTACTTTACGCTTTGGCGTTGTACTCGCTTTTGAGAAGTGACCTTTCATAGCAGCGGACGTGCGCTTCTCCTTTTTCTCGTCGAAGCCTACTTGAATAGCTGTATAGCCATCAGTTTCTACCGTCTTAACCTGAGTCACAACGTTAGGACCAGTTTGAATCAACGTACAAGCGATGTTCTTGCCGTTTTCATCAAAAATACTAGTCATACCGACTTTTTTTGCAATAAGTCCTGGCATTGTATTTTACTTAATTAAATTAATAAATAACCTGATTGTCAGCTCATAAACATCCAACTCATTTAATCCGAAACACTGCTTGAACTCCCCGTCTGGTCCTTCTTTTAGTGCCTCAAATTAGAGCTGTTACGACATAGTACAGCTTCCAAACGGCTTGCAAAGGTAAGAAGAATTTATAACAACACAAATTTTTATTCATATATCGCTAAAAAACAGTGAGATAGGAAGCTTTTATTAACAGATGCATTAACTTACCGTATATTTTTTCCTTTTAAAGGCTAGATTGATACTTTTTTGGACGATTTACTATGGCAAAAAACAACAACAGACGAGATTTCATTAAAAATATGACCGCACTCAGTGGAGCTGCACTTTCTACTTCCCTTATTTCTTCTTGTGCGACTTCTTCTAAGGATCAAAAAATTAAAGAGAAAAAATCCGATAAGGTCTATAATTGGAGATGTGTAACCGTTTGGCCTCCTAACTTTCCTATTCTTGGTGAAAGTGTGGTCAATCTTGCGAATGAATTAAGAGACCTTTCCAACGGAAGACTTAATATAAAGGTATACGGCGGAGGTGAGTTGGTACCTGCTTTGGAATCTTTTGATGCTGTACAGCTCGGTGGTGCACAAATGATGCATGGCGCCGCTTATTATTGGGCTGGTAAAATTCCAGCATCTATCTTCTTTACGGCCGTTCCTTTTGGAATGAGTACAAGAGAACATAATGCGTGGTTATTATATGGTGGTGGAAACGAACTTTGGAAGGAACTCTATAATAGTATAGGTTTGGAACCTTTCCCTTGTGGCAACACAGGCACACAAATGGGCGGTTGGTTCAATAAGAAACTAGAAACTGCTGAAGACTTGGAAGGTATTAAAATGAGAATTCCTGGTTTAGGAGGAAAAGTATTCACAAAAGCGGGTGGCACTTCTGTCACTGTTCCCGGAGGGGAAATCTATACCAACTTAGAAAGAGGAGTAATTGACGCTACAGAATGGATCGGTCCTTATCATGATTATTTGATGGGCTTCCATAAAATAGCAAAGTATTATTACTACCCCGGCTGGCATGAACCATCAGCGACATTAGAATTAGTCTGTAATAAAAAGGCATATGATGAACTGCCGGAAGACCTTCAAGAATTAATCCGATCGGTTTCTCTAAAGCACAATGGCATCATGATGTCAGAGTTTGAAAAGTACAATGCAGAATACCTAGAGAAAATCAGAGCTGAAAATAAAAATGAAATTCTCCCCTTCCCTGATGATGTCATGAAGTCTCTAAAAAAATATGCAGATGAATCCATGGAAGAATTAATTCAAAGTGATGAATTTGCTCAAAAAGTGGCACAAAGCTTCTTCGACTTCAAGAAAAAAATTAAACAATGGTCAATAATTTCAACAGATGCCATGCAACCCTATCTTTAAATGAGAATTTCTTTTACCTTTGCAGCATATAAAACATTGATTCTCATAGATGAACACAAAGTTAATTTCAAAAGTTAAAGGTCAGATCCAGAAAACGGGTAAACCTTTTGTTTTTACTGCTCCAGAAGACAACGACGAAAGTCAAGTGCAGTTCCAGTTTTTAGGTTCTAAAGACGGAAAAGAAGTAGTGTATGATGCATTCTTATACACACTTGAGATGGAGTATTTTGCAAAAATACACGAAGAGGCTACTCAATTAGTGATTGACGAAAATCCTAAGTTCAAAGGTGCTGATTTTGATGTTATGGATGGACCGCACATCGAAGCATTGGAAGAAATTTCTGCTGAATTAGCAAAATCAGATGAGTATGATGTAGCTGAGTTTATTGAAGAAAGACCTGAAGATGCAGACGAGGATGGTATTCCTTTAGATGTATGTTTAAATGTGACTTCAATAACAGAGGAAGCAATCGTGAAATTCGTTACTGAATTTAATGAAGGAACATTGAAATTAGACGACACAGTCTATTCATTTGACATGTGGAATGAAAATTAATCCTCATTCTGAAATAAGATATAGAAAAAGGGAATGTAGTACTTAAACTGCATTCCCTTCTTTATTGAAAAAAGATTCTTTTAGTCTCTTAAACGTCCGCTGATTGAATCTTTTACTTTTTTCTCGTCTTTTTGGATAAAACGGTTGGCCAAAGAATTGAATAAGATGGCAAAAACAGGTAAGAAGAAACCTATTTTATATTGTCCTTGAACACCACCCATCAAATCAGTGCCTTGCATATATCCATAGTAAAGGTTCAAACCAATTACTGCAAATATTAAAAGGCTATTCACCAAGTTCAGTTTCATTTGATTCATTCTGTTTTTGAATGAAAACATTGAAGCCAAAGCAACAACACCAGCCAAACCTGCTACTACAGCAATTGCAAGTGTATTTACCGTTTCAATTACAGTTCCGTTTTCAGTCACCGTTAATTGCATGGCAGTAAGTACAGCTTGTTTCGATTCTGTGGCAGATACCCAAATTTGTGATGAAACAATAGCACCCATTGCTACCGCCACCAACAAAAGAAAAATTGATTGTATTCTTTGAATCATGTTTGTTTGATTTGTCTTCCTTATACAGGAATCTTGTCTACTCTATTTTGATGACGTCCTCCCTCAAATTCAGTCGAAATGAAAGTATCAACAATCTCAATCGCTCTTACCAAAGAGATAAAACGAGCTGGGATTGATACTACATTAGAATTGTTGTGCTGACGAGTCAACTGAGCTAAAACGGGTTCCCAGCATAAACCTGCACGAATACCTTTGTGCTTGTTTGCTACGATAGAAACACCAATACCACTTCCACAAATAGTGATACCAAACTCATACTCTCCATTTTCTACAGCTTCCGCCAATGGATGTACATAATCAGGGTAATCACAAGAAGCCGTTGAGAAAGGACCAAAGTCTTTTACTTCATGTCCGTTTGCTTCTAAATGCTTAATGATCTCTGCTTTATATTCAAAGCCAGCGTGGTCGCCACCAATTGCCAATTTCATTTTTTGACTATTTATTATTTTAAAAATCAATGGAAAGACAAGCAATTAAACTATTGCTTCAGTCATCTTGGGTGCAAATTTAACTAATTAATTTTCCTTGTGAATCAGTTGAAGTAAGAATTGCATCATTTTTATTCAGTTTTTATAATCAAGTGTTAAATTTTGAACATAATTGTTTTAAAAGTCGGTTTATAAAGTTTAATTTTGGCACTTACAATTTTAATATTCTAACAATGGTCACACTTGCCGAAGTAATTGCAGAGCTTATCAACGAATCACCTTTTATTCAAGAAGGAATAGCCGAAGGTATTATCAATTATAGTGCGCTCGCTCGAAAGTTCCACTCAGAAGTTGAAAGCAGATTTGGCAAAGAGGTACAACAAGGTGCAATTGTGATGGCATTGAAAAGAATGGCCCATAAAATTAATGCCACTGAGCTGGAAGATCAAGCCAAAGAATATATCCGTCATATGGGTGATATTTTGGTCCGTTCAGATTTGGTCGATTTCGCCTATAAAAATTCCCCTACTTTAATACGTGCTCAGAAAGAATTGCTGGAAATGGTACAAAACAGCAGTAATGAACTCTTTCATGCTTCTTCAAAAGGAATGCACGAAACCAATATTATTACCAGTAGATCTTTCGCTCCAAAAGTAAAAGAACTTTTCTTTGGTGAAGATATGCTTTCTGAAATTACAGATTTGGCTGCTGTAACGATGCGTATGCCTATTACTTATGATAAAGATGCTCCTGGAGTATTTTACTTTATATTAAAGATTTTGGCTTGGAATAAAATCAATGTGGTGGAATTCATCTCAACAAAGCATGAGTTTTCTATTATTATTGAAAAAGAAGAAATCAATCATACCTTTAAGCTTTTACATGATATGAAAAACAGTTAACAATATTTACAGCTCCGTTGTTTTCATTAATTTTCATATATAAATACCAATAATTTTTTCTCATTCTGTAAATTTGCATGCAGAATTATAAGTTCTATTTTTTGACAAACGCAATTACTTTTCACAATTAATTCCCCGATATTAATTCTATTGTAACTTATTTATAATCAGCTATTTTTAATTCATCTAAGTAAGTACTCTAATTTATTCATTCATATTTTCCAAAATAAGAGTAGGGGAAAGTAATCTTTTGCGTGTCTTAATTATAGAGACGGTAATTAAATGTCTCTAAGTTTTATTAAAACTGTATACAAACTTATTTACGATCTAACATCTAGTCATGAAAAAAATCAAATTTTTCCCTTTTTATCTGTTATCTATCGTACCTATACAACTACTGTTTATTTTATCTGACATCACTTACATCATTATTTATAAGTGCATAAAATATAGAAGAGCGGTAGTATCTGAAAATCTTAAAAAAGCATTTCCTGAAAAATCTGACAAAGAACTAAGAGAAATTGAAAAGAAATTCTATCATCACTTCTGTGATATTGCTTTTGAAAGTATAAAGACTTTAACCATGGGTAAAAAAGGCATTCAAAAGAGGTTCCAATTGCAAAACACAGAACTAATCAAGGATCTTTTTGAGCAGAACAAAAGTATTTTACTTTATGCCGCACATTTAGGGAATTGGGAATGGCAAGCATTTTTCCCACAGTACCTTTCAGACCATCAAATTACAGCTTTTTATCAGCCACTCTCTAATAAATATTTTGATGAACTGATGCAAATTATCAGAGGAAGATTGGGTGTATTATGTATTCCTTCTCAAAAGGGATATAAAACATTGATGAAACTGAAAGCCGAAAATAAATTAACTTTCAATCTTTTGATCGGTGATCAATGTCCTGCATGGAACTCTGGCAAGTACTGGACAGACTTCTTACATCAAAAAACAGCATTTCTTGTGGGTGCAGACGCTATTTCAAAGAAAAGTGATTGTGCTGTTGTTTATCCAAAATGTACTAAGATCAAAAGAGGAGTTTATAAAACAGAGTTCATTTTATTAGATTCATCTCCCAAACAATCTGAGAAGTTTTCAATTGTTGAAAAATATTCAAAAGCATTGGAGCAAAATATCAAATTACAGCCTGATCTATGGTTGTGGAGTCATAAACGTTGGAAATTAACCGCATAAACCGGAATTAGTCTCCAATTGTTGAACAACTATTATCTAACAACAACAAAATGTTGATAACTTTCCGAAAGTACACTCGTTAATATTGAGTATTCTATAAGTTATCAACATTTTGTCATTTTATTCACTTACTATTTTTTAAAACTCTCCAGCATTTCAAATTTCGCACTTGAAAGTTTTTTAGAAACAAGATCAATGTTCTTTGGTATAAAAAACAATCCCACTACAGAAAGTACAGACATTACTATTAAACCAGCAAAACCCAAGTCAAAAAGATCAAATGCTCCTAATATCACAAAAAGCATTATGATAAAAGTGAAGCTTACTCCAAATTGATACATGTTCATATTAGTATCTTTTCCAAAGAAAGAAGATTGATCCAAATCCAAGGCTTTACGATTGTATGTCGAAGCATACATCATCATAGGGATTACAACACCGATAGAGTACAACATAAATGTTATGATATAATATATATACTCTACATTTATAAACAGGGTCCAACAAGAAATGAAAGCACTTACAAAAACCAACAGTATTAAAATATAGTACTTGGACTTTACATAAAGTTTAGTGGGAATATTTGCCGTCATTAAGAAAGGATAGAATTTACTCTCCATTGAAAAAAACATTCCCGCATATGTACTTGTGCATACCAAAGTCGCCATAAATATGGCAAATGATCGAAGAATTGTTGAAGATATTTCCCCATTCATTAATACTGTGGCTGCATAAAAATTTCCGAATAATATTTGAAAAGGAAGAAGATATCGAAACTTTTTACTTCTTAAAATCAACCTTGTTTCATACAACATCAGATTGCCCAAAACTGATTCTTTATTGAATAATTTAGCAAGGTCAATTCCTATTTCTGAAGCATCATTTAATACTTCTAAGCTTAAATATTTTTTCAGTGTTAAACTTAACGCATAGAAAAGAAGAAGGTAAAGTATAAAAACGCCCAACATCAACATTGGAGATTTTACAAGCAATGAAACATACTCCGTATAGTAATTCACAATTCCTGTATACCCTTTCCACTCTAGAAAAATTGTTCCACCTATACTGAATACTATCACTGCCCAAGAAGTAATTTTCTTACCAACAGTCTTTCCTATATGAAAAGAAAGCGTACTGTTAAAAAGGCAATGAATGAATAGTAAAACGAAGAAATTGAAACACACCACCCCTCCATTTTCTGGACTTATAACTTTAATATAAGAAAAAGAGAAAAGAAGAAATGGTAAAAAATTAAAGAGACTGAAAAACGCTTTGTACTGTAAAAAATAAAGTATTGTTTTCTTTGATATTGGAAGTGTCAAGTAAGGCTTAATATTCACACCTCCTTGACTTTCAAGAAATGCTCTTAGGAAAAGGTCTATCATAAAATAATAGCACATCCATGATAATAATGTTTCACTTGAGGTTAATCCATTATCTATTCCATTAAGCACACTAGGCATCAAAAAGCCCGCTATCAGAAAATAAACCAACATCATAAATGCTCCTAATCCCATAAAAACTGATGCGAGTGCCACCTCTGAATCCTGAAGCTTATAAATTTTTATGGTAAAATAATGTTTAAATAAAGCTGCTAATTTCATGATTTCACTAGTTAGTTTGTTCTTGAATTTTCGCACCAAAGTATCTTTCTAATTCCGCTAAGGTATTCTCCGTATTTGCCACATCTTTAATGATCACGCCTTCTTCCAACATTATAATTCTAGAGCTAATACCCGTTACATGTTGCAAATCATGGCTAGAAACAATAACAGTCACTCCTTGTTCTGCTAGTTTTTGAATTTTAATTCTTAGCCATTGTTGAGAAGTGGGATCGAGGTTGGCAAATGGCTCATCCAAAATCAATAAATCCAGACTGCCAATCATAGCCCCTAAAATTCCAGTTTTATTTTTATTCCCTTTCGATAAATCCTTAATCATTTTTTTACCTGAAAGAAAATCATCTCCATAGAATTGTTTATTCTCTTCTAAGAACTCCTCTAAATCACCCTTTTTCCATCCATGCAGTTTGCTTATAAACTCAAGGTATTCATAAGAAGTCATAAAAGGAATTAGGAATGTATCGTCCAAAAAAGAGCCTATGTATTGCTTCCAATCTTCATGAACTGCTACATTTTTATCTTTCAAGAATACACCTCCTTCAGTGGGTTGGATTAAATCTAAAACCAAACTTAAAAATGTTGTTTTACCAGCACCATTGTTCCCTACTAACCCTATAATTTCTTGTTTTTTAATCGTTACATCTGCGATATCTAATGCAACCTTTTCCTTGTATTTTTTTTGAAGTTTGTCTACTTGTATCATCTTATAATAATTCATTTTAAGTAATATATTCTAGTATTATATATTCATGTGGGTTTCAATAACTAATAGTAATTCATCCAAAACCTGCCACTCTAAACGAATAAGAGGAAAGCCAATAACAGGATCATATCAAACGAACAATAGCTTTTCAACTACAGAAGTAACTCTTAAATGAGACGTAGAAGCCTATCAATAGATTTAGAAATAGTATAGAAATAATGATCTTGAAGTCTGAAAGATTACCTTACTCTACTCAAAAGAGGTATTATAGTTAGCTTAAGTACTATTAATTTTATGCTTACATCAGAGAGCAATTTCAGAGCAAGCGACTATAAACTGTTAGCTTACCTTGGTATAGTAACTATATAAATATTAGATATGTACTATATTTCTGTAAAGGTCAAAGGCATAGATTATAGCAACATTACTCTTTAGTCTATATTATTTACTGTATCAGAAAATTCTGAAAAGTAATATTAAAAGCAATACAATATACATAAAAATGTATAGACACAAAAAAAGGTTAGTCAACATCTTGTGTTAACTAACCTTCTGTATTTAATGAATGTGGCGCCGACTTACTCTCCCGGGGGTTAACCCAGTACCATCAG
>NZ_LQAQ01000013.1 GCF_001583495.1 Flammeovirga sp. SJP92
CTTGAGTGTTTTCCAAAAGCCGATGAAAGCATATTCGCTGTACTCCCTGCTTTATTCAACCAATTCAAGTTTAAGTTACTACCAGGACCAGTAACAGGTGTTACTTTAGTAAAGGTAGACCCGTTATAAATAGGCTTCTTAGGATTAAACATCTGTTCTTTGGTGATGCCTTTTACAAATCTTGGATCTGCTTTAAATGTGGGCTTTCCACCACCACCTGTAGCAGAACTTGCAACGTCAGCAACCTTGGTTAATTTTTTCTTTGTAAAAAGACTTTTGGCCCCTTTCCAAATTTTACCGCCTACTGTTTTTACTGCGGTCCAGATTTTGCCAAAAAAACCTAGTCCATAGACAGATCCCAAACCTCCAAAGCCCCTTAAAGGTGAATAGAGTTCGCCATTGCTCTCAAGTACAATTTCATCACCATGCAATGCCTGAAGCTGTGCTCCCTCAGCACTGTAAAACACCTGACTTTCATCCAGACCGTAAATAGTACCATCAAGACCTTTCAATAAGCACTTACATACAAGGTTTTTACTTCGGATAGATCGATTCACCGGCTGAAAACCGTTCAAACCATTCATGTAACGTATTGGCAATCCATCTACGCCTGATAAACCTGTTCCATTCATGCCTTTTGCTTTTAATACTGTTAAGTCATGTTTACCCGTAAAAATCTTTTCATCGTCAAACCTGTCCATAACCGGGTCGATAGCCCAGTACTGTTTCCTGTCATTCATGTTTGCACCGGCAAACTTGGGAACAACTACATAGATATGTTGAAAGTAAGATCTATGATAGTATTTGGTTTTTCGAAAAGTATGTGGTATTCCTAAATTGGAAAGTACCGAGGAAATAAAGATCGAATAACAATCACAGTCAACACCTGTTTTTCGGTCAGACCAGCTTCGGGCAGGTCGTCTTAACTGCTCTTCTCCGGGGTCATCCTGTTTGTACTGTATATGATTGTACATAAAATCAAACAGTGCGTGAAGAGTAGATTGTATATCACTTTTCTTTATCCATCTTGAAAACTTCAGCGTATCACCTTTTGTCTTTTCAACAATCTGTTTCATAAAACCGATTGTATCAAAAGTGCTTCCGTTCTTATGCAGAATCGGATCACTTCTTTCAGGTGAAGGGAACAAGTAGTCATACTCGTTTCCTGACTGAATTCTTCGTTTTTTATCTGCTGTAACACCCAAACCGCCATTCAAGTATCTTACTTGATGTTGGCTCATAATTTCGTTGTCTCTATCTTAATTCTTAGGCAAGAACGCACCATTATTTTTGTCCGCAAACTTATTTCATCCTGTATCAACCATTTCATTGAACAAAAAATAATAGGCATTTTTCATC
>NZ_LQAQ01000014.1 GCF_001583495.1 Flammeovirga sp. SJP92
GGATGGGAACAAGTGGTCATACTCATTTCCTGACTGAATTCTTCGCTTTTTATCTACTGTAACACCCAAACCGCCATTCAAGTATCTTACTTGATGTTGGCTCATAATTTCGTTGTCTCTATCTTAATTCTTAGGCAAGAACGCACCATTTTTTTGTTTGATAAAGAGGTGCTTCTCTAGGTAAACTAATTTGATGAAATAAAATTAGGAGCTTAGGTTTATGAAATTTTGATCTAATTCAACGTATTTAATCTAGTTTGATGTTTTTACTTTTTTTCTAATGTTTTACTAGAATAGAAATGATTAACTTTAATACTTCAGATAACTTAATTCCAACTAAATATGATTCCTGGTAGAGATAAAATATCCAATAGTGACTTTATTAAAATGCTCAATCAAAATATCCATTTTGATATTAAAAACAAGTTTATTGAAGAATTCAAAAAGGGAACTGTTGTATTTCAAAAAAAGCAAATTGCTGCAATGCTAAATATCAATGAAGGCTCATTTAACTATCAAGTAAGACAACTGGGCTACGATAGCCGTAAAATAATCAAACGTAAGGACGTCATCGATATCCTCAATGAATTGTTTCAAATTGATTTACTTGAAGAGGATTAAAAAAAGCCATCACATTGTGACGGCTTTTAATAGCTATTTTTCTGATACTAAATTACTATGTTTATCTCGATTCTTCCTGATTTAGCCCCATACCTTCCCCTTCATATCCTCCATCATCTGAATCCAGGTGATTAAGTTCCATAAGATCCGCCAACCTTTTCAGCTGAATACCCTGAAGCATTGAAGCTATAACACCAGGATGCTGTGCATGTTTTTCTCCCAAAGTACCTTTTACTGCTTCTTGAACCTCAGTGATTGCCTCTTTATAGTCTTCAACAATTTCTTCATTAATGTTTTCCATCTTAGTGTTTCTAATTTGTGTTCTAATTCTTTAAGAACTCTAAGATAGAAGACAGTAAATCCGTTCTAAAGAGATGCTAATCTGTGTTAGCCAATTTGACCTGATTACTTGTTTTTATTTTGAATATACACCTCAGTGTTCATGCAAGATTGTATAATATTAAAAATGAACGTTGGAATAGCGTAAATACAGTGTAAAATGTACGTAGTAACGGTATTTTGACTTGTATTTAAAGTATAGTTTGAACGTAAAATAAAGTTAGAATTGAAGGTCTTTGTTAGATAAAAATTTTATAATTTCAATTTGTGTATAAAAAATATTCTTATACTTTGAAAAGTATAAGAATATATAAACCTAGCTTAACACATTATTTGGAATAACTTACGTTCAAACACCATAATTATGTAACTATCATATATGCCCAAATAACTTTTCATATTAGTTTTTTACACCATGTGCCCTCATATATATCCCTTTTTAACTTTCCAAGTTTATACAAATGCACTTGTTCTTTACATTTTGGAATCTCTGCCACTTCCAATAGGTCTTCATCAACTTTCTCATTAAAAATAGCTTCAATTTCATTCTTTTTACTTGGGGTCATCTTTGCAATTAAATTAAACTTCTCTAATAATTGAGCTTTTGCTGTATTGTAACGTTCAATCAGACATAAATCTCTAATTGACTTATCAGAAAAGCCATTTATACTTTCAAAAGTTATTTGAAATTTATTCAAATCCATACCATAAATAAACGGATTTTCTAATTGAAATTGGAAATAATTTTCAAAGGATTTATCGAATGGATTAATATGTGTATTTATTAAAAATAATATTTCACCTTTAAATCTTGAATTACAATTGTGACATGAAGGAACCAAATTATACATAGATAATGCTAAAAAAGGGTACTTACTCTGAGGAACAAAATGATCTAGATCTAACAAAGCTAATTTGCTTTTTTTTACATCTCGAGTCACTATACTTAATTCATCAAAATTACAATAAGGACATGGTATTCTTTGTTCGAAACCTAATTCTTTTAAATAATCAATACAGAATTTAGACTGTCGAAATGTATCATAATTAAAGATTCTTTTTAGATTATTTCCTATTGTAGAATCTACAATTTTACCTTTAGAGTTAGTTGTATAAAAGATATCAGTAGAATATTTATCATTAAACAAAGTAATGATTTCGTTTAATAAAAAGGGACTACCAATTAGTATATTTTTTAACCTTATCAATAAAAAGCGATAGACTTCTTTATCAATTTTTGTAGTGGCTTTATGATATTCATTCTTTAGCTTATAATGAGTTGAACGTTTCATAAATGTGCCATCTTTTTTTTTGGGATTAAGGTTTTTGTAAAATAACTCCTCTTGTTTTACTCTATTATTGATTTCTATTTTTAGCATTTTCCAACATTTTTTCTAATTTAAATCTAATCACATCATCACCTAAAATAGAAACTATGTGTTTAACTTCTTCTAGTTTGTATTCATCAAGTTCTGAAGATTTTAGCATAGTTACAGCATTTTTAATTTTTGTGTAAGCAAATTTACTTATCGTTCCTCCATTGAGGAAAAATGAATTAGTATATAAATCAAGGAGATTTGTTCCAAAGGTTTCTTTTGGAGACTTATTATATGGAATTACCTCACACATAAACTCATCATTTTTATCCAAATATATAAGATTACACCTAGGCAAATCAGAAACTAAAAATGGAGAATGAGAAGTAAGTATTATCTGAATTTCAACATCATATATTAGATCAAAATATTGAAGTATTCGGCTAAGGAATTCTTGTTGCCAAACAGGATGCATATACAAATCACCTTCATCAATGCAAATTAATAAATGTTTCCTATTATTTACTTTTTTTATTACGGAATGAAACTGTGAAAAAACATTCAAAAAGGCTTTATGACCAGAACTTATGCCTCCCCATGACAATTCTAGAATACGTTTATGATTAAAAATCGATAAATTATCTTTTAAGATTTTTTTATTTTCATGGTTGAAATCAATAAAATAAAAGGCTTTCGACTGATTATACTTTCCTTCTTTGACTAATCTAGGATTTAAATCTTTAATGGCTTTAATAAAATGTAATAATGAAAATGCATCATTTTTAGTTAAACCATTTATTTCAGTAAATTCAAAAAATATTAATTGAATAAATTTATCAATAGCCTCAACAAGATCTTTGATATTTAAATTATTGTAATTTTCAAATACGCTAGTAAATATATCCTTTAAAGATGTAAACCCTGTATTTATCTCAAATAATTCATTACTTATATTTCTTATTTCAATTACCGCTTCAGATAATATATATGAAAATAAGGAGTATGTATATGAATAAGTAAAATGATTAATTGGATTACTTGTTTTTAAAGCATTCTTAAACTTTTTATTAATAACATCTAGAATTTCAGAATCAATGTAATTTATTTCGGCTTTATTTTTTTTTACATAAGATGGTTTTATGGTAGTCGATATAATTATACTTCTTGGAATTTCTAAATCTAGATTATGATAATTTTCTGATAATAAGAATTTAAATTGATTTAGGATATCACTTTTTCTCTTAGTAACAGATTTACTAGGTGTTAAGTTAATTACAGAACTTGGTATATTTAATTCTCTATCATCTTGTATATTTGAAAAATATGCAACATTTAAATTGGATAAATCTTCAGAGTCATTAATTAAATTGAATGGGGTCTCAGAAATAATACTTGAATTAAAATTTGAATAAACATAAATCCGGCTGGCGGACCTTAAATTTGAATCAACTCGTAATTGAATATCTGGTGTGTTATTTGATCTAAAAACAGCCACAAAATTAAAATAAAATGTACTTTTCTTGCTTTTAATAATGTTAGCAATAAGTTCAAGTAAATTACTTTTCCCTGTTGAATTCTTACCAATAACACCTGTAACATTTAATATCTTTTCCCCAAAAATATTATGTTTTTTTTCTATTTCATCTAGTTTAAGATGTTTACTATTCCTTTGATATTCTATCTCGTAACTATCTGACAGGTTAAAACCAATATTTTTAAAATTACGAAATCCATCAACCCAAATATATAAAAGTTCCATTTGTACGTTAGTTAATTATCTGATTACTCAATAGATAAGATTATATGTAAACATATTCATGAATGATGTATATTGTAGCTAAACTTCAATTATTGAAAACTTCATACAACTGATATTTAATGATTTACCATTACCAACCTAAGAATTTACTTAGTCAACAAAGATGAAAACTTTGTACACCATATTCACTTTTTAATATATCTTTTTTGTAATGTTATATTAGTTACTACAAATAAACGTGTTTTACTTAACAAAACATGCATGTATTTATCAATACATAATCACAAAATCGTATTATCCACGCCCTTCACTGCCTGGTTATAATAAAAAGTAACTGATTGCACTACCCCCTCAGCTTTTTGTTTCATTACCCTATCATACATTATTTTAAAACCTGAAAAATTAGAAATCAACTCATCAATAGTTTCATTGAATTTCAATTTCTTTTGATGCTTTTCTCTTTCCTCTTTTGTATCTAAAGAATACCAATATTTTGAAGCTAAATCATCTGTCATATGCACAGAAGTTGACTTCTTATATAGTACTAAAGCCTTAAAAATTGACTCCTTGAAACTTGCATTATATCTCAATGATGTTTGATCTATGACACCTCGTTCTGCTTGATGCCTTACAACCTTATCATTGATGTCTTTAAAACCATCAAAGAATGGTCGACAATCGTTTACCAAAATTCTTTTGCTTTCTATTTTAGATTGTAAAGATTGTATGATTTGTGTTCCGGCTTCGTCATTATCAGTATAGCAATGGAACGTATGGTAATGATTTGTCAACCTTTCAAAGTACTGTTGAAATACAGCAGTTGTATTGAGGATTATGATATCCGTATTAAAAATTAAATCTGCTCTATTTGTATAGTTTAAAATGGAAAGAAAATCAATCATACTTTCAAATATTGTCACTTCTTTCACTGTTGTATCAAACCTTTTACATCTTATATAAGTTAGATCTTTTTTACCAATAGAGGATTTAAATCTTTTATCGGTAGACATTGAGGTCAACTCCCAACCGTCTGACATATTTTTCCATCCAATTGCAAAAAATGGCTTCCCATCTTTTCTTAAATTTCCGTTTGATTTATAGAGAACCACAGACATATGATTTGCTGCATCATTAGGATTAACACCCCTACTTTTTAAGTATTTTATTGCCATACTATTTTTCAAAATATCTTTATGGCTTATGTATTCATTTTGTGAAGTCTGGAAAACTTCTCCTTCATTGATTGTTTTTGCTTGTACATCATGAAAAGTTTCTGTCATTTTAGAATGATCTGCAACTGGTGTTTCATTATACAAAATTCGATAGGCTTCTTTATCTGATACATTTTTCATTTGTACCACTAGATCTGCAATATGACCTCCTACCCCAGTTGAGTGATCAAACCATACATCTTTTTGTATATCAACTTTAAAACTTGGATTTGAATCACTTCCAGTAATTGGAGAACTATACCAAAACTCCTTACCTCCTTTTCTTATTTTCTTGGGTATATGGTTCTGCTTGAATAAATATTCTGCAATTGTTGGTAACTGCGTTGATAACTTTTTTTCTTTTTTCATATTTGAAATCTTTATTTAGTATGTACTTAGAATGAAAAACTTAGAATTAAGAGACTTAGAATGAATACTTAGAATTATAAGTTTTAACAGTCTTTACCCATTATGACTATTAATGAGTCTGTATTTTGAGACGAATACATTAAAGTTTAGGGTGTAGGATATCAGGCCACTTTTTGAGTGGCTTTTCTTTTTTCAAGTTTTTGAGTGTCCCTCAGCTGATCAATACTGAAAGGAATACGTCTATTCAATACTCAAAAAACAATTATATTTCTTTAAGGTGTCTAACTCTTAGAGTGTTACAATGAAAGGATAGAATGCAATAGGAAGATGGCCCAAAAGTTTTTCTCATTTTTAGAAATAACAATTACTCCAGCTTCTTCTAACCGGTTATAATGCCTTTGTAAACGTTCGTAATCTGCTTTTGTGTAATTACCACGTGTCTTGATTTCTTTTGTGCTAATTGACTTACACATCGCCATTGGTGGTAAATCTAATTGTACATATTTCTTACCTTCAATAATTTTTGATTTGCCTTTTACTTTTTGATCATTTGCAAACCTATATCCTAAATATGCTGTAAAGATCTTATCTGCACGCATAAAGTGGGTATCTTTTACAGATTGCTTTTTGGGTGCATCCCCCCTATTGTCATTATACACTTCTACTTGTATGTTATATTTTATAAGGTGATCTCTTAGATTATTGGCTGTCTCGATAAAAATGTCTTTACGTTCCTTTCGAATTCTTTCAGGTGCTGTACGTACTTCTTTGTTATCGGTTGTAACCGTAACTGTATTATTCATTTTATTATTGCTATATGTGTGACTGTGTATTAACTGTGTAATTGTGTATCGACTGTGTGTTTACCAATCAAAAGACATAAACTGCATTAAATTCTGTTTGTCCAATCCATTAAGAAATTCCAAAGGATTTTTAGAATTCACAAATGTTCTATAGAGATGCTGTCCGCATTCACCAAAACATTTATTAAAGTGATATTCTTTTTCTGTTGGTGAACTGCATTTCATTCTACTTTCGAAATCTCTCACATTACCAATGAACATACTAATTGTGATATAAGTCTGACGCTCATTTATTATAGAATTACTCATTATGATTAAATTTTAAACACAAACTTTCTACTGTGTTTTACACTCTACACAGACAAACATATTGTGTAGGTCTGTGTAAGAGTGTGTAAACAACATAAAAGTGAACCGCTAAGCTATACCTAACTAATTTTGCTATTACTGAAATCTAATTCTGATTGTCCTGGGTTGGTGTAATGAGGGCGATGTTCATTATTGTATTTATCCTTACAATTTCCATCACCTTTATTACAACAAAACTTCTGAGAAGGGTGCTTTGCCTTAAAACTTCTTCCACAAGTGAGGCAAACTTTCTGGTTCTTATCAGGTAGGGGAGCAGAAAAACCTATTCTACTTTCTTCTTTCTTTTCTTCAACTTTTGGAGGTCCAAACGCACTAATAGAATAGGCTCCTTGTTGTGGAACATGAAAGTTACTTGCATTACTCATTTGTTGATTCTTATGAGCTAGTTGATAACTAATTTTGCCAGCTATTTTTTCCGCAAACTTTGATTCAACTGAATAACAATAAAACAACGATAACCATAATGTTACTTCAAATAAAATGGAAAGACTCATCGCAATGGATTCCCAAAATTGAAAGTTCTCTGAATTATCTGATAATGCTTCCTGCTCCAATTGCGATAAATCATTTAATTTGCTTACCCTTTCCTTTTCCAAAACTGCTTTTCTATCTTCTACATTAGTAAGTTTTTTTCTCACAGCTAGATTAGAAACATTTATCTTCCCTTTGTAGCTAACGGAATTAATATATTCTTTTGTTTCTTGATTTATCTTCAAAATTGCATTTTCGAAATCATCATTCACCTTTTTTCTTTCCTCCTCATAATTCACTTTTATAGAGTTGGATTGATCCGCGAGATATTCACCCCATTTCGCTCCTCCAAGAGTGGAAGTAAAAGCAGATACTAAACCAAGTAAAACAATAAAAAAGATAAGGGATGAGGAATACTTTTTAGTATTGTAGTGTTTGGCTAATAATCTTTCTAAGCTAAATCGTTTTGAAAGCTCTATCAATCCGAGTAAAAGAATACTGGCCACTAACAGTACAATTACGAAACCTTTATTGTTATGAAGATCAATAATAAAGGAAATTGGTAAAAAAGCAGCTAATAAAAAGCTAATAATTTGAGCTATAAAACTCACTCCTTTAATAAAAAGAGGAGGGGTACTTTTTTCTTCTTTAGAATACTTATTATGTATTCTCAAAGCTTCATTAAGTTGACCTTGTTGTTTAAGCCAATTGGCTTCATGATCTTTTTGATTTTGAATTTGATCAAACACATCTTTCATAGTTATTGTATTTAGGTTTTAATCCTCCACAATTATTTTCCAGCCCTCTTTTTCATAGTAAGTAATTAAAGCCCAAGTTCTAATAACAATATCTTTTACTGATTTATGATACCCATTAATACCTGATTTACTACCACGAAGAAGAAAAATGTAACCACCTGAATCAAAGGTTAAATCGAAAATACCTTTATTAGATATTACTTTGATTTTTCTATAATCAATAGTATCAAGGTCAAAATTTGGCAATAGAACTACTTCCTCATATGAAGAAGACAAAGAATTAACTTTAACTATTCCATTTTTTTCGATCTTATTTAATTCAAGGTTTTCTAAAGAGCAATTATAGCTTGTTCTGTTCATTTGTAGTTTGTTGGTAAAAGTATTATCTGACCAGCTTTTAAGTCATTTGCGTTTGCCACATCATTTAGTAAAAGTAACAAACAAAAGTTTACTTCATGAGTTTCTGCAACTCTCCACCACGACCATATATCGTTGGGATTATAATCAGGAATTACAAACTCCTTTATTTCATTACACCGTTTCAATCGATGTACCTCCGCAATCATTTCAAAAGTAAATTTACAGATTGAGAAAGTGCTTAATACAGCGTTTCCAGCCTTATCATTATTTTTGATAGGCGTTATTTCTACAAAACTTGATAATACTACTGTTAATAATATCATAAGAATTGCATTTGAAACTTTAAAATGTTTCATTTGTTGTACATTTTTATTTAAATGATAAAAGGTCACGAGGGTTGCAGCCCGTTATGTGGCCTTTTTTATTATTAAAGATTTTTTTTAACTTTGTATAAGTAAATCTTTAACTCAAAGATATAAGGTTAAATTTAATAATTCAAACTTTGATTTAATATTTTTATAATGTTTAATTTAAATTATAACAATTATGAGTGAAATCTCAGAAAGAATTATACAGCTGTATGATTTGGATACTTGGGGAAAATCAAAGGAACTTGCTGATAGAATGGGAGTTAGTAAAATCACAGTCAATAATTACAAGAACTGTGAAACTCCTCCACAAAAATTAATTCAGCAAATAACAAAAGACTTTGATGGTAAAGAAGGGCGACCTTTAATAAATTGGAATTGGCTTTTTTCTGGTGTTGAACCTATGTTCAAAGAAGTTTCTGAAACTCCTTTGGAACCTAAACCAGAAAAAAGAGAAGATAAATTAGATAAAATACTTTCTAAAGTAGATCTTATGGAAGATTACATAAAAAGACTAGAAAGTAAGTTTAAAGAATCTGAGATGAGAAACCGTCTTATGATGGATGGTTTAGGCTTTCGGCTCACTAACTTAGAAGGTGGAGATTTAAACGTGGGAAAGCAAAATGATGGTTCATTAGGAGTTACTATTGCTAAGGTTTACAAGCCTGTTGCATAACTCCGGTCAATCAACCAAAGATACTAATATTTTAGTATCGCGGTCGTGAATCATCAACATAAATGATTGATTATCAAAGACCTTGTCTGAATGTAATATTTTCATGACAAATAGTCATATCAAAATTCTATGGAGAACAGAGAATTATTATCTATAAAACAAAGATTCGGAATTATTGGCAACGCCAGTAGTCTGAACCATGCTATACAAGTAGCGGCACAAGTCGCTTCAACAGACTTAACTGTAATGATTACGGGAGAAAGTGGATCTGGTAAAGAGTCCTTCTCTAAAATAATTCATCAGTTAAGTGCTCGAAAACACGGAAAGTTTATTGCCATAAACTGTGGAGCGATACCAGAAGGCACCATCGACTCAGAACTTTTCGGTCACGAAAAAGGATCATTTACAGGAGCTAATGAATCTAGAAAAGGATACTTTGAAGTAACTGATGGAGGCACAATTTTTCTGGATGAAATTGGTGAAATGCCTGTGGAAACGCAAGCAAGGTTACTTAGGGTACTGGAAAACAAAGAATTTATCCGCGTAGGTTCTTCTAAGGTTCTAAAAACGGATGTACGAGTTGTAGCCGCTACAAACGTAAACCTTTTGAAGAATGTACAAAAAGGTAAATTCCGTGAAGATCTTTATTACCGTTTGAATACTGTGCCGATTGCCGTCCCTCCATTAAGAGAAAGAGGCAATGATATTGAATTATTATTCAGAAAGTTTGCCACAGATTTTGCAGAGCAATACCACGTACAACCTCTTTCACTTACGCCTGAAGCAAAGAGAATTTTGTTAAGCTTTTCCTTCCCTGGTAACATCCGTCAACTGAAAAACTTAGCAGAGCAAATGTCAGCTTTAGAATTGGAACGCGTTGTTTCTGGAGAAACAATGCAACGCTATCTTCCCAATGCCAATAATCAATTGAGGGTACTGGACAATGAAGATCAATCTTTAAATGAGAGAGACCTATTATATAAGGTGTTGTTTGACATGAGGCAGGACATGAACGATTTGAAAAAAATTGTGATTCAATTGGCTCAAGGTAAAACCAATGCAAGTACTGTTTTGGCGGAAAATCCGAAACTTTTCAGTAATGTAATGGACGAAGGAAGCACCAGTACTCCTGCACCAAGCAGAGAAACTGGACTTACGGTGAGACCTAACACAACGCCATCTACTTTTAATTACAATACACCTCCTCCCCCAGCACCTGAAAATAATGATCCTTTAATTATCACTTCGGATGACGACAACTACGACAACAATACCTATGATTTAGATAAAGTTGTAGAAGTGAAAGCTGAAGAGGAATCTCTTTCTATAGAAAAGAAAGAAAAAGAATTGATTATTAAAGCATTACAAAAAAACAATAACAAAAGAAAGTACGCCGCACAAGACTTAGGTATTTCAGAGCGTACCTTGTATAGAAAGATAAAACAATACGAATTAGATGAATAAACTATTCAAATTCTCAAGGGTACTTATCCTTTTACCTCTATTCGCATTATCAGCTTGTACTGGAGTGCGGTTTACTTTTTCAGGGGTAAATATTGACCCTGCCATTAAGACTTTTTCGGTGGAGCAATATACCAATGAAGCTTCAGACGGACCTCCAACAATGGCTTTTACATTTACGGATGAACTAACACAATATATTCTTCGTAATACAAGTTTGACGATGGCACCTCAAGGCCTTAAAGGCGATCTTGAATTTGGTGGGGCCATTACGGGATATAGAGTGACACCTGTATCTCCAGGTGGTGGAGAACAACAACAAACGGAGCAACAACGTCTTACAATTACTGTTAAAACGAACTTTATCAATAATTTTGACGACGAAAAAAGTTTTGAACAAGGGTTCTCATTTTTCTTTGATTTCCCTGGTACTCAAAATGTACAAGATGTTGAAAGTGAAGCTGTAGACATCATTTTTGAACAAATTGTTTATGATACCTTCCAAAAAGCACTAGCAGATTGGTAAAAAAGTGTATATTTGGATATAAAGCAATATTTTGTTTTATATCCAAATATATTTTTATCCCCCACTTCGAGCTTACTCTTAAAACGTGAATCATATATTAATAAAAAATTGGTTACAAAATCCTTCGACAATAACCAACGATGATGCGGAGGAAATCAAGAAAGCAATTGATGCCTACCCCTATTTTGCAGCTTTGAGAGTTTTATTAGCTAAAGCTGAAAAAGGTAATGATGAGGTGGTTAAAAGTGCGGCTGCATATGTATCCCACAGACCATCATTACAAGCCTTTTTAGACACTGATTTTGACAATAACATCAATTTACCTAGCACTAGTGGTATTGAGATTGAAAGAGATGAAGCAGAACTACTAGAAACGTTATCATCTGAACAGGAAATCAGTGAGTTGCAAGAAGAAGCAACAGAAGAGGCTCCTACTACTTATAATACCACTGAAGAAACAACTACAATTGAAGAGGAAGAAGTTGAAAATGAACTAACTCTGACTCCAATTGAAAGAGAAATTGAATCACTTAACACTTCACATGAAGAAGATTTAGAAGAAAAAATCTTAAGTGATTTAGCCGCAAACGACGAGATCAACACCACTCCAGAACCTTCTGAAACAACCACTTCAACATCTATTGCTGATGAAGTGCTGGCAGAACTTTCAAGAATGTCAAGCCAAATTCATGATGATGATGAAAATGTTGAGGTAGAAACATCCAACATCACTGAAGAAAAGGTTGAAGAAGAAGAAACTATTGAAGTAGAAAATAATACAATTGAAGGGGAGACAATTGAAGAAATTGATGATGACACCTCTTTAGGCATTACTTCTGATGAAATGATGGACCGCTTCCAAGGCTTCTTGGATACAAAGAAGAAAAAGGAATCTGAAATCATCAATGAATTATCTCAAGAAGATGAAGTGGATGCCGATCTTTTAGATTTTAGTAAAAATGCTTCAAAGTACGCTGTAGAAGATGTCAATCAAGAATTAACTTTCAATGGCAATTCTATTCCTTTATATGACATAAATCTTCCTGATGATGTAACGGAAGAAAACAGTTACGAGGAAAGTATAAAAGAAATGGATGATTCGAATATCATTGACTTCAATCAATTCAACCCGGAGTCAACGATGTCATCTCAACAGAAAATCATTAATCATTTCATCAATGAGCATCCTGTAATTCCTCCAGTAGCACAAAATGAGGAAGGTTCGGAAGACAGTATAGATCTCTCTGAGGTGAACCAAAACAGTGAATTCACACCTAAAACGGAGAGTTTCGCAAAAATGTTGGAGAAACAAGGAAAAAAAGAGGAAGCAATATCAATTTATCAACATCTTATCTTGAAAAATCCAAATAAAGCTACTTTATTTGCAGAACGAATTGAATTCTTACAAAAGAATTAGAGTTATATAAAGTTATAAACATTATAATACAATGATGTACTTTTTCATAATCTTGATCTTAGTAATTGCTGTACTTCTTGTATTAGTAGTTTTAGCTCAGGATTCTAAAGGTGGAGGACTTACTGGTGACATGGGCGCTGCAAGTAGCTCTATGATGGGTGCAAGAAGAGCTTCTTCTTGGATTGAAAACGCAACTTGGATTTTAGCTGTATCTTTGTTTGTATTATCTATTGGCGTGAACATCTTCATTCCTAAAGATAACACAGCAAATACACCGACTTCATCAAGTATCGAAAACGCAGAAGAGGTATTGCCACCAACGCCTACTACTCTTCCAGCTGAAGAAGGTACTCCTGCTGAAGCTCCTAGTGAAGCAGCTCCTGCTGAGTAACACACATAATCAATATAGATTAATAAAAAAACCACTTGATTCAACGAGTGGTTTTTTTATTGCCTAATTTTAGAAAGGCCAGCCTCCTATTATGGCTCCTTGCACGGTTAAAAATGTGATTTGATAACCACAATCAATCAACCATAATTTAATAGACCTTCTTTGATACAGATAATTAATCCCCATGGAACAGCCCACAAACATTATTCCTATAATAAAACCATGCATTGCTCCATTATGAAGTCCAAAATCCTGATTACCGTGAGCCATTAACATTGCTTGTCCAAATGACATCACTAACATTAAAATAAAACTTGTCCCAAAAATCTTTGGCATACTCCCTTCTTGTAAGTATTCATCTGTAAATCCTAATTCTTTTTGCCAAGTCTTCCCAAAAACAGAGGGATTATACCATATTGCTCCAAAAACAAACGAGACCAATGCAGCAACTAATACTGCTAAAAAATTAATTGAAGAAAAATCCATAGTAAAAGTTTAATAAACAGTGAGTAGTTATTCTAAGTACAAATTCAAAATTAAATTATCAATTCAATAGAACAATAAATTATCACTTACCTTATTAAATATCAACGAATTACTAAATAAACTTTCAAGAGAATAAAATTATTTTTCAAATACAATAGGGTTTTCTCTCCTACTTTCCCCTTCCATAAGTAGATAATAAACTCTAGAAAAATGAAAAAATTAATACAATTCTCCGCAATTATCGGACTTCTTACATTCGCTTTATTCACTTCATGTGAAAACATAGAAAAGGCAGACAAAGTATTTCTTCATGGTAAAATTTACACCGTTAATGAGCAACAGAAATGGGCTGAAGCTGTTGCGATTAAAGACAATAAAATTGTTTTTGTTGGTAATGATAATGAAATAGAAAAATATATTAATTCGAATACTGAGGTCGTAGATCTTGATGGGAAAATGATGCTTCCAGGCTTTGTAAGTGGTCATGATCATCTTATTTCTTCCAATTGGATGAAAGCAGGAGTAGAACTTTTTGACGCAAAATCAAAGGAGGACTACCTTAGAATGATCAAAGAATATGCAGATAGTCATCCGGAAGAGCCAATTGTTTTTGGTTATGGATGGAATAAAGATACTTATGGTGGATGGCCAACAGCAAAGGAACTAGATAAAGCTGTCCCAGATCGTCCTGCAATGATATTTGACTTTACTATTCATGATATGTGGTTCAATACAAAAGGATTGGAAGCAGGTGGTGTCACTAAGGACTCTCCTGATACCGTTCCGGGGATGTCGTATTGGAGAAGAAATCCTGATGGTTCTCCTCAAGGTGTGGGTGTTGAAATCATCTGGCTGGAGGCTTATATCAAAGCTGGTGCTTGGAACCCTGCCAAAATGATGGAGGAAAGTCAAGAAGTACTTTATAACAAATCAGCTTCAACTGGTATGACTACTGTAATTAATCAAGGCCTAATCACTCCTAACTTGATGAACTTTGAGCGTTACAAAAAGGATATGGTTTATTCTTTTGAGATGTTGGATTCATTGGATAAAATCGGTGAGTTAAAAATCAGAACTTTCCAGAATTATGTCTATAAAAATTCTGATTTCGATGTAGACGAGTTCGTTGCTGATGCTCTTAAATTAAAAGGGAAATATAATTCAGACCGCCTTAGACTACATGGTATTAAAATTCACCCTGAAGGAAACTGGAATAGCAACACTTCATTGATGCTTGAAAATTTCAGCAATATTGATTCTAAGGGAGTATCAGGTGTTGGTCAAGATAAGCTGATGGAAATTCACTTAAAATCCAACAGAAATGGATTGGATGTGCATACTCACGTAGACGGAACAGCAACAACAAGATATACTATTGATGCTATTGAAGCTTCAATAAAAGAAGGAAATACTGCTGCTAGAAATGTATTGCAACATTATTTCTGGACACACCCTGACGATCATCAAAGAGTTTTGGACATGAAGATTCCAGTGAATACTACTCCATTATTTGGTTCTGACTGGCAGGGTCAAGCAAAAGATGCTTATAAATTTATGGGCAAGTACAGAACAGACAATTACTATATGCGATACACAGAGTTGCCTGTTCATGAAGGACACAATTTAAGTATCAGTGCTGATGTTCCTAGTTCACCTGTAAACCTTGTAGATCCACTGTTCAGTGTTGAAGGAGCTGTAACGTTACAAGATCCGCAAAATGAGAACTCAATACCTTTCCCTACTACAAAAACGCCAATGCAAGTAGAACAGGCAATCAAAGCGGTAACCATCTACCCTGCATGGCAAGCGAGAATGGAGGATAAAATCGGTTCAGTTGAAGTAGGAAAATATGCTGATTTTGTGATTCTAGAAGAAAATGTTTTTGAAGCTGGCTTAAGAGACATTGCGGACATTAAAGTATATGCCACAATTATGGATGGTAAGTATACTTATCAAAAAGAAAATGATGGCAACCTAACAAATACAGGTTCAAAGCATAAAGTATTCTTACCAAAAGAATTAGGATGTTGTGAGCATGGTCATCCAGAACATCTTCATAATCACTAAAATTCTGTCAAAGACAAGAAGCTATTTCACGTGTTGTGAAATAGCTTCTCTTTATTTAAGTACCAGGACAAATGATATTTTTTTTATCCTAATACTTATGTAGCCCCTGTACACTGTCCACCGTACACACTGTACGGTGTATAGTGTACAAGCAGTACGGTGAATAGCGTACAGTCTGTACGGTGGGTAGTGTACTAAACATTCACTTTCTTCCACCCTATTCATTAGATTGAGATATGATTTATTTCTTCAAAATTCTCTTCACAATCTGCTGCTCTCCTACTTGGACTTTTACTAAGTAAATGCCAGAAGTAAGCGAGGCTCCGTCCAAATCAATCACTGTCTGTCCTACTTGAACATCCTTAATGATTGTATTCAATACTTTACCTTGCAAACTGATCAGTTGAAGATTCATTTTACCAGACTCATGTACATTCAACTGAATGCTTGCTGTAGTGTTGAAAGGGTTTGGATAAGTAGTCATTTCCAATAATTCACCTTCCAATGGATTATTTACAGCAATTTGTCTTGTACTACTTGAAGCTGCATTATTCATTGCATTCAACAAACTGATTGAAGGATCCTCTACATCAAAAGTCAATTCCCAGATGATTGTACCTTGTAAACCGTTATTTCTTGCATAATTCACTTTTGCCGCCGCTCCTTTTGGTGTTTCAAAGTAGATATCTCTTCCATCAAGACCCACATAACCGTTTAACTGATTGGCGTCATTTGGATCATAAGAAGTAGGTGCATCAGGATATAAACTTACAATTTCATCATAACCGATAAAATAGAATCCATTGGCTCCTTGCCCTGCCTCAGCTTTTGTCAGTGAAAGATCATAACCGTAGAAAGGCACACCAATTGTCAGCTTACTCTTATTCACACCGTGACCAGACCCTTGCCAAGTAGACCAGTTACCACTCCAGTATTCTAATGAAGTTTCTACAGAATAAATAGGGTTATCAGCACTTGCTTTAGCGTATTTACTATTGTCTACATCATACAATGATGAGTGAGGACCAATTGGCGAATCACTCCAAGAACCTGTAAAGTCATAGGTCATCAAGCCTAACCAATCAAGGTATTCTACAAAATCAGCATCATAGTTATTACCATACCAAGGCGTAGCAAAAACAGCTGATGATAAAAGCATTGATGGACGCTTCGCTCTTAATTTCTTCGCCAATAAAGTCAATCCATAAGCGGCAGGGTGAGCTCCTTGCTCTACTTCTCCACCCCATTTATCTGTACCTCTTGTTCTACCACCTTGCTCTGAAGTACCCGGAATTGCAGGATCTTGCCAGAAACATTCCATATCCAAGTCAATTCCATCTAAGTTATACTTATCTACAAAAGCTAATAATTTATCAGCTGCCGCATCAATTGAAGCTGGATTACTTCTATAACCTTCCATTACTTTAAGGAAACCATAATCTTCTGCACCACCTAAGGCGATTGAAACTGTAGCTCCTGCACTATGTGCTTTTGGAACAATGATCGGCAATAATGAATCTAGTACATGAAGTGATTCAGCTGTATATTCACCACTTGCAAAATCAGCATCTGTATAAGCACCGCCTACTTTTGTATCATAAACAAGGAACGATACATTAACGTGAGTAACTTTAGTATAATCCAAATCTCCAGGGCTTCCTTTCCAAGTTGGAACATAACCAATAATACGTTGTTGTCCTGTTGGAGCTGGCGCAAATGGACCTGTCAGATTAATACTACCGTCTGCATTGATATCATTAACCGCTGAAGTTGTGAATTGAACCGCTTTTGTAGCTGTAGTCACATTACCTTGATCATCAGTTGCTGTTGCTGTGATTTCATAAGTACCGAAAGCTGTTGGAGTGAATGTCGTTGAAGAAGCATTGACCGTCATTCCATCCACAGTTAATACAACGTTAGAAACTGTTCCATTCTCATCAGTAGCTTCAACTGCAATATCAATTGTTGTCAACGAAGTATAAGTATCTCCAGATGGATGAATAAATGTTACTGTTGGTACTACATCACCGATACCGCCATTTCCGCAAACTTCACCAGTATCTGACCAAGGATCACCACCGTCAGGAGCATTACCTTGTGTCCACCATTTTGCACTGTAAATTACACCATTGTAAACTACTTTGTCTCCACCTGTGTAAACCTCTGTCGATGACCATTCAGGATAAGGACATTCTACTACATCTGGCTTTTCTGAAACCGTGATTACTTTACTATCCGAAGCTGTTAAACCATCATTGTCAGTTACAGTTACTGCTACAGTGTATGTTCCAAAAATAGTAACACTATAATCGCCTTCTGCAACTACGTCACCATTGACAGTGTACTCTGTTGAAGCAATAGTACCGTCTTGATCCGAAGAAGTAGATGAGATTGTGAATGTATATGGAAGTGTTTCAACTTCAACAGTTCCAGAAGCTGATAAAGCTAATGTCACTTCAGGTGCTAATGGCTGAGGTTCGGTTACAGTTACTACCGCTTGAATCGTTGCTGTCAAACCATCACTATCTGTAGCCGTTGCCACAACAGTATATTCTCCATAAGCATTGATATCAAATGATGTACCTGTTACTGCTTCACCATTAACCGTTACTTCAGTCGAAACCACTGTCCCGTCTTCATCAGTACTAGTCGTTGATAAATCTAATGTATGCGGGAAGCTTTCTACCATTACAGTTTCAGATGCAAGTGCATTAAAAGAAACTGATGGTGCTACAGGACCTACTTCACATGGACCTAATGTTTTCCACCAATGTTCTGCTGAACCTGGAGTCACATTGTATAAATTATTAACAGCCGCTTCATAGAGAATTCCATTATAGCTAACTACATCACCCGAGTTGTAAATTGTAGGATATCCTTGATATTCTGGAGCATCACATCCTATTGTACCTGTAGTTTCCTCTTCAATTGTGATAGAAACAGAAGCACTAGCGGTTGCTCCCTCATTATCCGTTACAGTTACTGCAATAGTATAAGTTCCAAAAGCTGATGGCGTCCAAGAAGCTGGTGAAGCTGTAAATTCTTGACCATCTACTGCAATAAGCGTTGATGCAATCGTTCCATCTTCATCTTGTGCATCCAATACAATTTCAATTGCATCTAATGTTTTCGAAGTGATTTTTGTTCCATCTAATGGTGATGTAATTGATACAGTTGGATCTATATTCGGTACAGTAGGATCTGAAATAGTAATAGTACCCGTTTTAATTGTCGATTTTCCTTGATCATCTGTTACCGTCACTTCTACAGATTGCTCACCATACGCTGAAGGCAAGAAAGATACTGTATTTGTATTTCCAGAAGTGGTATAAGCTGCATTATTTCCATTGACTAAAACTGCAATTGAAGCAATTCCTGTATCATCAGATGCTGTAAAAGTGAAAGACACTTCAGCTAATTCAGTTTGTTCGATGGCTTCTGAAGGTAAAGTCAATGCCACTACAGGAGCTGGATTAACAGGACCTGCATTTTCTGCAAAAACCTTATTAACAACATGTACTAATTCTGGCTTCGTATCAGGACATAACGGATAAGTTCCAACCTTTCCAGTTTCAGCACCCACATTCCAATCTGTAAATACAGTCCAGATTATCACACCTCCAATATTGTTATCTGTGATATATTTTGATTTCAGACCAATAGACTCCTCATCATCGTAACTTGTGAAATAGCTTACACCATTTGCCTCTTTCGTCATATAAGGAACCTGAGCTTGACTATCCCAGTGTCTTGTCCAGCCACCAGACGCCAAAGCTTCTTTTACTTGGAAATAGTATGGAGAACCTTCCGTAGCACCCCAGTTATTTAAATCTGCCGCTGATGAAACTGGTCCATCTACAGAGAAAGTAACATCTTTTTTAATGGTCGGCACATTCACGCCAGGAGTACCTTCCACAACGACACCTCTACCATAAAAGGCCATTCCCATGTTGATCTTTTCAGTATCAACACCTAGTTCATCACGCATATAAGAGAATGTTGTATGCCATGAGAAATCTCCCCACTCCTCACCATCATAAGGATATAATGGTGAATTGTGACCTGAAATACCTGACCATCCACCATGAAAATCATAAGACATCATGTTGTAGTAGTCCATTACTTTGTTTAATTCAGTCCACTCCAAATTTTGCAATTTTGCAGGAGCTGCACTAAACGCCGCTGTTAGTAAACGGTCTGGCCCGATCACATCTCTGATGTCTTGCATCAAAAGCGTAAAATTGTGGTAATCGGCTTCAGAACCTGTAAAATTCATACCTGCAAATGGCCCTGGATATTCCCAGTCGATATCAATTCCGTCAAAACCGTAATCTTCTACCAAAGTTCTACAATCTTCTAAGAATCTTGCCTTTTTAACAGGATCTGCCGCCATTTCTGGAAAATGCTTACACATTGACCAGCCACCAATAGAGGCCATTACTTTCACTCCGTACTCATGTGCAATACCAATCATACCCGGTGTAGGATATTCTGTCAATGGCCAACCGCCTGTTTCACCAGTAGCAGTTTTAGTCCATCCTTTCCAACCTCCATCAGGGTGAGGCTCATAACCTAATTCTGACAGCACTTCATCCCATCCCCAGAATTCTTGAGGAAAACCAAGTACCATTGCCTGATCATGAGACGAGTACTTATCCGGATGTAATAAATCGGCAGGGCTTTGAATCGCACTTTCTTGGTAAATCTGCTTGTTTCTCAAATCACCACTGTGCATAGATCCATCTACAGCCACTCCAAAGAAGGAGAAATTAAGAATGGTGTACTGTGAGTAATCAATGTTGTAGTGGTTGAGCGCTCCTTTCGGAATGTTGAAGTCTGCACCTTTCCATGCATCCCAGTTGGGTACATATCCGATGACTTGTTTTTGGTGATCGCTTGTAGCATAAGGGCTTCCGCTGTCAATTTGAGCGTAAGCACTTGCAAAAGAGAGCATACCAATAAGGCATGCATAAAGTCCAAGCCTGAACTTTCTAGTTAAGCTTTGCATTGTTCAATAGTTGATAGTTAAAAATAATTTAATGTAGTAGCTTGAATGAGGAGTGTTACTGAAGAATTACAATCCTCTTTGCTGGTTACACTTCAAAACTATTTCATTTACAACTATTTACAATAATTCAAAGTATGACATTTTCGGGTACTAAGTGTTCATTAAACACTTTAATAATGGGTACAAATTAAAAATTGAAGAGGGTACAAAACCATTACAAAAGTCGTTTTTTAGAGTGAGTTTAAGGGTACAATCAAAAATAGAAGGGAAACAAATAAGATTTTTCATTTACATTCAAAAGAACGCATATTATTGTAGAATATAAGCTACAATTTCCTCAACGGTTCTTCTAGCGGTTTTTCCAACTCCATAAATTGTTGCCGAAGCATAGCCAGTCCAGTTTCCCATTCCCACTAGCCATAACCCCTCTTGCCCTAGTACTTTAGTATTCTTTGTCTTTACTTTTTCATTTTCAACAATATTCAATGAAGAAAGATAATCCAACTTTGTACTAAAGCCAGTACACCACAATACAGTATCAAATTGTTCATGAGTACCATCTTCCCAAATTACACCATCTGAAGTAAAAGTGAATGTGCTTGGTCTATGATTCAACACCCCTCTTTCTCTTGCATCTTTCACAGAATCGAGCATTACAATATCACTGATTGAATAGGCTTCCTCTGAGATTTCACCTTTTAAATATTCTCTGTATTTTTTATTCGCTTGCTCAAAAAGGTGTCGACCATCTACGTCATCAGGTAAAAAATTTGGAGGTGATAAAGTAGCCCACTGTACTTTTTTATGTTGAGTCAATTCTGCCACTAGTTGAGCTCCGCTATTTCCTCCTCCAACAATCAATAATTTATCGCCTTGAATATCTGAGGGCTTCTGATAGTCAACAGAATGCAACTGTTGTCCTAAAAAAGAATCTATTCCTTCATATTGAGGAATTTTTGGTCCTGATGCTGTTCCTGTTGCACCAACCACTGCTTTCGTTAAATACTCTCCTTTATTGGTTTTGATACGGTAAAGTCCATTTTCATAAACTGTATCCTCTACTTTTACAGGTCTTTCAATTGGGAAATTGTAACGTTTTTCGTATTTCTCAAGATAACTGATAAACTCTTTTTTGGTTGGATATTCCTTTTCAGGAGGAGGTAACATCCACCCAGATAAAGAAGAATAGACCCCTGGAGAAAATAACTGAAGTGAGTCCCAAGCTTTATTCCATGCTCCTCCTGCTTTTTGGTTATCATCTAAAATTAAAAACTTCAAACCATGCCTATTTAAAAAATAAGCCACTGACAATCCTGCTTGCCCACCTCCTATTATTATTACATCAAATTTATTCATTCTCAATCGTATACTTTACTCTGCAGTAAGAGATGTTTCAAACATGCTCAAAAGGTTACCACAAATCCTTCTATAGTTATTATCACAAAATAAGCACATTTACAGCGTGATAGAACTATACTTTTTAATAACAATCTTAAATTTAATGACAATTATCATTTTTTATTTTCAATTCCATTTGAATTCACCAAACTAAAAAGAAAAGAAATCCCCTGAAATATCAACAAAAAAATAAATGGAATTGCCCCTGCAATAGCAATCACTTTATTCAAGTCAACGTTATTTTCATAAATCAATGCTAATGTGATACCTATCATTACAAGGCTCCACATCATTTTATTTGTTTTAGATTCTTCTTCTGTCAGCAATGCGGTCACATAAACAGCTGAGTCGGCACTTGTAATTACGAAAGTGATCAATAAAACAATGGCAATAAGGGAAAGTAATAACGGGTATTGAAATGCATCGAAAAAAGTAAAAATACCTTGAGTATAATCCTTCATCACTTCAGTTTCAATCGTTGAATAATTACTCATAATACTACTTCCACCTCCAAAAGCTACAAACCAAATCATAGATATTAGAGTAGGGACACCGATTACGCAAATTAAGAATTCCCTGATTGTTCTGCCTTTTGATATTCTTGCTATAAACAACCCTGTAAATGGAGCCCATGCCACCCACCATAAAAGATACACAATGGTCCATGCCCTTGACCACTCTGCGTTTGCCTCATTGATTGAAAAGGAAACTTTAGGTAAAAAAAGGAAATAATCAATCAATTCCTCAAAAAATAAGCTGGATAATGGGGCAACCCCAACACAAAAGATGATCACAAGCAATAATGCAGATGCTAAGAACACATTAAAATTACTCAATAATTGCACCCCTTTTTTTAACCCCGAAAGAGATGATAAAGTAAAAATAACAGCGATAAAAAGAAGAAGGATAACCCTAAATTTCAAGCCTAATACTTCACTCTCGAAAATGGAATTCAAACCTGTCTGGATTAATGCTATTGAATTGGCTAATGTACCAGATACACCAAAGAGAATTGAAAAAACAGCTAGTATATCTACACTTTTCAATAAGTATCCTGTTTTGGAGGACAAAGTGTAAGAAATTGTCATCTTCCTGCCTTTGTTGTAGGTGAACCATGCTATGATTAATCCCGAAAAAGCATAAATACTCCAAGCATGCAATCCCCAATGAAAATTAGTGATACTTAACGCAATGATAATATCGTTAGTGCTATTTAAGGGAGATGACAAATGGAAGATTGGCTCTGCTACTCCCCAGAAAATCAAACCAGATCCCATACCTGCTGCAAAAAGCATGGAGAACCATGATAAATTGGAGAATTCTGGTGTAGAATTCCCCAATTTAACTTTCCCGTAAGGAGATATTATTAATATTAAACAAAGCAAAAGTATTGATGTAATAATGAGCAGGAAAGTTGTATCAAACGTTAACAAAAGAACTCCTACAACATTGTTTACTACATCAATGCTATGCTTTGGAAAAACCAAAAAAATAAGTGCTACTGTAATACTCAGCCCAAGGCTTAAGTGATTAAAGGTAACTTTCATAAAATCAGACTAAGTAGCTATTAAAAGCATCTGTATTATAAGCTAACTTTTCTTTTGTTTTTTGATTGAAGTAGAAATCTAGTCTACCTAATTTAATTCCAGCATACCCTACCTGAGTGATCAATACATCCTTTTGAACTGCATTTTTCTTTACAACAGGCTCATCTAAGAATGTATGAGAGTGTCCTCCAATGATCACATCAATATCTTTTGTTTTTTCAGCCAAAACCATGTCAGAATAATCACCTTCATTGAACGCTTTAAAACCTAAATGAGAAAGACAGATCACAAGATCACATTTATTCTCCTCTTTTAGAGTTTTAGTCATCTCTTGTGCCTTTTCAATAGCATCAAGATAGATTGTCTCTTTATAACAGGACTTAGATACTAGGCCATCTAATTTAATACCAACTCCAAATACACCAATTTTTAAACCGCCTTTTTCAAAGATTTTGTACGGTTTAGTTTTCCCGTCAGCTGATGTATTTTTAAAATCGTAATTACTAACTAGAAAATCGAAATTGGCATGCGGTAACATCTCAGAGAAGCCGTCAATAGTATTATCGAAATCATGATTTCCCATTGTTGCGGCATCATATTTCATCTCTGACATAGATTTGAATTCAATCTCTCCCTTGAAAAAGTTAAAATAAGGAGTGCCTTGAAATATATCTCCAGCATCTAATAATAACACATTATCCTCCTCTTTTCTGATCTTTTCAACCAAAGCTTTACGCTTGGCAACACCGCCTAAACCACCATATCTTTTATGGCTATCAGGGAAAGGTTCGATCTGACTGTGCGTATCATTGGTATGTAAAATTGTGATTTTAACAGGTTTCTGATCAGCAGAAGCCCACGACATAGGCATTAATAAACCTAAGGTACTTAATGCAGAACCTTTCGCTAAAACTTTAATAAATTCTCTTCTATTGTTCTCCATTTCCTTAAATAATCCTTGATTTATTATCTACAACAATGCCATTTGGCTTAGACTTACAATATTCTAATAATACATCTCGTATCATTAGTTCAAGATCTATATATCCAGTACCTTTTTTTAGGAAACTCATATTGTCTCCGCCATGGTACAAGTAGTCTGAAGTTAATATTGCATACTCCTTATTAGGGTCAAAATCTTCTCCATTGACCTTAGCATCAACCACTTTATCACCTTCTAATTTCAAAAGCAAACCTGAAATTGCTTCTTTATTTTTGGCTACCATATTGATTAAATCCATCATTTCATCCCCTTTTAGATAAATGATAATCAACTTATTATCAAATGGCATTAACTTATAGATATTTCTCACTAAAATATCTCCGGCAAAAATATTAGACCTTAAGCCTCCGTTGTTCATCAAGCAGATGTCAACTTTCGCTTCTGTGTGATTCTCTACATACTCTCTAGTTGCATCACAAGTGAAGTTCCCAAGTGTGTTTACCTCTCCCCATTTCACAAGATCAACAGGAGTAGATGAAAGCACCTGATTCATCTTTTTATCCAATTTTTCTTTATAGGGTTTGATAAGAGTTGAGAGCGTATCATCCGGAGTTATTGAATTATCGATAGAAGTTGGATGATAAGTAATTTTTGTAAGACTTTGCCTCTCGGTTTTACAACCAATAAGAAGAAAAGCCACAATTAAGAATTGGTAAATTTTGTTCATTTTGAACATTGAGTTAAACGATCATTTAGTAGGCGATAAAAATAGAATAGATATTCAGCTTTATCAAAATGGAAATGATAATTGATTCAAAAATGAGCATTTTGATTCAATTTTAACATTTATTTGACTTTTCTTCTTCTCTGAATGCAATTTTTACCCCATATGATATGATTATAGAATCTTTAATAGTATTTTGCGTAACATTCATTTTATAATAATCGTTAACAAAAACGAGCTACAATTTAATTCATCAGATTATAACTAACATGACGAATAAGATACATTTCTTTTTTATTGCTCTTTTCACGTTTTTATGCTTTAGTGTACATGCACAAGATGTTATCATTGAGAAAGAAAATGGACAATTGCCGGCCCCTGCTGGTGAGCAAACAGGATTTGGACAAAAAATTCTTTATTCCAATTCAAACAATTTATTATTCACCCACAACGACCAAAAAGTTTTTTCTTATCAAAGAAACTCAAGCGGTGATTATGAATTAGTGGATACAAGTTCGGATTATACTAACTACAAGGCCACTGTCACAACCATTACGGTTTATGATGAAGGCAATAATCCGACTAATATTGATTTAATAAAAAGTGATTATAAGTATGTCATCAATACTGGATCAGAAGTTGACCTATTTGACTATGAAGCAACTACTGACCATCCTATCCTTTTAGGTTTTGACAGTTCTGAAGGACTTTGGTATTATGGTATTTTCATTACTGAAATTCAATCTTATTACTATTTCAATTCGCCTTTCAGTTTTAGTGATTTTTACTTGAATAACACTAACGACTCTGGTGAATTCACGCCTATGACTGGTCCTCTATTCTTTGGACAGGATATGCACTACACTTCAGATAACATTACAGTAACTGTAGGTGGAAATGATTTCACTTTGTCTAAAATGAAAGATGAGTTTGATAATGATGTTTATTTAGATTTAGATTTATCAAGTGAAGCAGGACAAATCATTAACAATACGAACAACTTGATTTATGGACTAGAATATTCTTCTGGACGATATTTTTATTACGTTTATAATGAGACTGATGCTTTATATGAATTAGTTGACACTTCATATCCTACTTTTGAAGATTTTGTAACTAATGATTATTTCCCATATGATTCATTTATTGAAGAGAGGGACTATAGTGTAAAGGCTCTTTCTACTAGTGAAATCACACTTTCAAGAACACTTTCTCATGTTGAATTTGATGAAACCAATCAACAATTATTGCTAGGTTTTGAAGATCAATATTACAATCAAGGTGTAATTGAAAAGTACAATCTCTCACTTGAGTTGCTTGAAGCAGGTATGGGATTATGGGATAAAGCAGGTATTATTTCACCTATTCATGCCGTTTCTGGTTTTGGTAGAAACTTTGACATTGGAAACAATACTGTAATTGCATCTGATCAAGGCATTGAGATACAAGATAATTCAAATACACTCGTAGACTCTGTACACATCGCATCAAAAGTTGTTGGTTTAAAACACTTTAATGATAATAGTTCTGTTCTGATATGGACTGAAGACGAAATAGCAATCTATCATGAACCAACGTTTACAAGTGTAGGAAGTCTTGTTAATATTACATCTATTTCCACTCCAGTAAATGATGCTGAAATCATTGAGAATGGGGATGACTTTGCGGTTCTTATAACTTTTGACGATGATGAAGTAATTCATTCTTTTAGAAGTACCTTCCCTACTTCACCAAATCCTTTCAGCTTACCAATTACACCTCTAGCAGTTGTTACTAAACCTAATGAAACTCCAGGTGCAAATCAAAACTTCATTTTCTCTCAAAGTGATTTAGGAACATTTGGTTTATCCAGAGATCTTCAAAGTCTATTTACCTTAGATTATGACTTCACATCAAATATTCTTACTCTAAGTAAAATAGATGATATCACAGGAATTGAAAACGCAGCTTTATTTGGTGAAGATTTCAGTTTAGAGTCGAGTTTAGTGATTTCTACATTCGAAAATTATCTTACGGAATATATTTTCCAATATCAAACGGAAGCAGATGGAGATTGGACTGCTGCTTCAACATGGGTGAACGGTTTTGTTCCTTTAGGTCTTGATCAAGATTTGATTAAAATTAGCCATGATGTCTACAAGGATGATGAATTAACGATAAAAGCATCAAGTTTTGAAATTGAAAATACTGGTATACTCACTTTACCGGAAGGTAATGCTACTTCTGCTGCAATTGATGAGTTCACAAACAGTGGTACTTTAAATGTCGGTAGTAAATCAACATTTGCCATCCAAGCAGGTATAAATAATACAGGAGCACAAATAAACATTGGCAGTGACAATCAGTTCGAAAAACGTGAAGCTCTGTTTGATTTCTTCCAAAACTCTGATGACACTAGAGTATTTAACAATGAAGGTTTAATTACAATAAATGAAAGTGGTTACTTAATCATTGGGGGTAACTGGAAAAATACAGCCGCTAACGGTATTGTTTTTACAAGTGATAGCGATCAAAGTGATTCTGAATATGCAAAGATTGAGATTTATACAGAAGAGCATGATATAACTGTTGATCTAGTTGATATTTCAATTCCAGACCTAACACTTTCCAACTATTCTAGTAATTTAACTATTACAGGTGATGTTCATGTTCATAATAATTTTTATCAAGATATAGAAGGTGATATTATCAATACTGATGGATTGAACCTTTTTATTGAAGCTCCTATTTATGAAAGTGATAGAGTATATGTTGAATTTGGAGATCTTGTATTAAACAACCTAACAATTGTAAGTGATCAACATGAATTAGATGGTTTTTCTTTTAAAGTAAAAGGAATTCTAGATTTACAGGCCGACTTTTATCCATACGGTGAATTCATAATTGAAGTAGATGAAACGAAAAACCAGATTATTGGTGATTATGCAATCCGTTCTGATTTTGATTACTACACTGCAAGTTTCTATTTAGATTTAAATAAAGAACCTAGTAGTTTTTCAATGAATATTCCATTTGCAGTAGACATGAATAGTGAAGGCGGACAATTTAGTTTTGATACTCCAATTTCACTAAATAATCTTACTCCTACTTACCCAAGTGAACCGGATGGTAATATTCAAATCAATATCACACCCAATACTTTTTATTATTCGGACATATCATTCCAAATAGAAAGTGTTGATTATTATGCATATAAAAATAGAACTTGGAACTTCTATTTAGAAAATATAGATCAGCTTTCAGGTAGTGTCACAACCTCTTTAGAAGGAGCAATTCCTTATTATGTTGATGAAGTTTCAGATTACAACTTTGCACTTTATGATGCTTATGCAGAGGGTGATCCTTACTCTCTGCTTACTGGTCATACTATAGTAGATGATAATATCTCTGTTAATATTAATTTTACAGCTCAGGATTACAACCTTTCACTTACTTCACTAAAAGACCAGAAGTTATTCCACTCTATTAAAGATGACTTATGGGATTCGAATGAGACTTGGGATATTTATGATATTCCTTCTTCAAACGATAGTGTAGTTGTCAGACATGATATTATTGTTGAATCTGGTTATTTTGGAGAAGGAGAAATTACGGAAGGTGAGTTTACTGTTGGAGAGTTAACAGAAGCTGAAACTTCTGAGTCAGAAACTAACAATATTATTATTTCCGGCATTTATAGTGCTAACGCCGTAAATATCACTTCAAGAGATGTTGAAGGAGAAAATGTATATGGCTCTTTATATGTCGATGGATACTCTTCTCCTGTATTATTTAGATGTAGCAATATTATTATTGACGATCAATGTGATTTAACACTGTCAGATTATGCCACAGTTGTAATTGATGATATTGAAGAACTTGAAGTTCCAATTATACCTGAAGGAAAAAGCACAACTAACCCTGTCATTAATATAAATGGAAACATTAGTATAAATACTGAATCATTTTTAGAAATACACAGAGACATCAATTGGAATGGTACACTTTCAAGTGATGAAACTTCAGAAGTTTCATTTTATGGTGATATCATCTCGGGTTCCTCAACTTTCCAAGCCTCCAATTTCACTTTTAATGAGTTAGACTCTGAAGACGACAGAGTTATTAACATTAATGTTCCTTTTGAAATTTTAGACTATGGCTCTATTCAAAGCCAAGGTCAATTAGGTATTAATTTCAATAATGGCTTTTCAATGGCCTCATCAGCATTAATTCAAGACTTAGGTTATGTAACGATTAATGGAGATGAGAGTGGTTCTTCCGATGTATTGGATTTATATACTTTTGAATATTCTAAAGAAAGTGAACTCGTTGTTGAAATAGTTGAGAACAATGACACTGATAACTTCTTAAGCCTTACAATTAATGACTATGAGACAGTCAATTTCAATAATAGTGTAACTATTGGAAAGAGCTTAATTGTCAATAATTCAAATGATAATAAAACCACAATCAACCATCATGGAGATAACTTTATTATAAATTATGAAGGTAATTCACCTGATACTTTTGAGGAAATTCTTTCCTTTACTAATGTTGAAAAATTCATAGGTAACCTTGATGCATCTACAACATTGAACTTGAATTGGGAAGGACTTCAATTTAATAAACCTATTTTCGATGGCTCCACTTACTTTGAAAACTTTGTAAGTGTTGGTGATACTGTATACTTGGTCAATCCAGACTTTATTAATATCTCAGGCAGCTTTGCCTTATTAGCACAGCAACCTGTTATTCGCCATGTAGAAAAACAATTATTAGATGACTCTTTTGTTCAAACTGATATCATAAGATCAGATCAAGATTCTATCTACTTTAGGTTTTTGGTCAATACTTTAGGTGGTACACGAAATTCATTGCATGAAGAAGAAGTATTAAACATTTATTATAATGACAACTTAATTAGCAGTGCATCATATACCATCATTCCAAGGAGCTCTGATGGATCTACCACGCAAGAGGCTTACGGCTTTCCAAAAGAGGATTTAGATGGACTCGGTGGTTTTGATATATCAGCGTATCAAAATGTTGATTTGTATATGGCATTAGAACATGATTCTGTTTCAAGTTCTGAAAGTACTAGATCGCTTATTACCTACTTGAATATTCCAAGTGGATATGTTCATGAAATTGATAGAGAACCGTTAGTCAACTTCATAAGAAATTTAGAATTTATTGGTAAAGAATCTGTTGAAACACAATTTAACTGGACCGATGATGATCTCACACAATGGTTAACTTATGGTGTATTAGATTCTTTAGAAAACCTTTCTGATTATATAGTACTAAATGGTGAAGGTAGAGTTTTAAGTATTGATTTTTCTAATAAAAATATCGTTGGTGTTGACTTCACAACTTTAGATTTTAGTAATGTAATTTCTTCTGAAGGTGAAGGAATTATCCTCAATGATGCGGAGCTGTTAAGCACTCCTATTTTAGAAATGGAATACCTAACAATCATCGACCTTGACGAAAACTATCTTGATTACAGTGATTTAGAAGGTTTTGATCAAGGAAGTTTCAGTTTTGATCTAGAATACAGCACCCCTGCCTCTCCTTTTGATTCATTTAGTTTTGACTTCAAAAAAGACGTAGCGAATACAACATACATCTTCAATCAAGAGGGTACTTATCAATATGATAATATTGCCATTACTAATGATACTGACCCGGGTGACGCAATCAATGTAATCAATAACGGAGATGGAACACATACATTTGAATTTGATTACACAGGAAAAGCAGAAGGAGACCATAATTATACAATCGTCATCGAAAATACCGGGACATTCGAAAATCTTTCAAGTGTTCCTCAAATTGAATTTGCCCTAACAGCAACTATCGAAAACGGAGAAGCTGAAAAGGATACATTATTTAATTTCTTAACTGCCTTAGGTGGTTACGAATCAATAAGTATGGCTGACAATATGAGAGATTGGGCCGATGCTGATAAATTTATTATTGATGAGTTTGGGTATGTAACTGACATTGACATTTCTGGTTTAGGACTTACAAGTGTTCCTGAGAAGATCTACGATTTTAATAATTTAACTGACCTTAATGTAAGTAGTAATGAATTATTTTTTGATGATCTAGATGCTTTATATACAGGTTTTACAGCTAACGGATTATCTGTTGATATTGTATTTGACACTCAAGACTACAGTTATACGATCAATACTCCAACTATTCATCATGGAGAACAATTTATTACTGAAGAAGATTTCAGTTCTTATTCAGGTGAAAATGATTTAACATATGAATGGTATCTTAATGGTAGCTTTGTTTCAGATGCTAGTCTACTTAGCGGAGACCACTTTACCATTCCTGTAATTGATGAAACTTATGATGGCAACAACCTTGAATTACAGTTAACACATGGTAATTACGATGAACTTGTAATTACGGTTGCTGAATATAATTTAGTTTACGCTTTAGGTCGTGAAGACTCCGTAGCTCTTTATGACTTATTGGTTGAAATTGGTTTAAATCCTGACTTGACTTTAAATATGAGAGAATGGGTTGATGAAGACAACGAAAGCATTGCTACAACTATTGATGTATTTGGTAGAGTCACCGCTCTTGATTTATCTGACAAAGGATTGTCTTCAATTCCAACGAATTTGAGTAGGTTGGAGTATTTAGAAACTGTTAATATTGCAGACAATAACCTTGAAGACATTACACTAAGCAGTTATGTTAATAAAGGTGGAGACAACATACTCTTTAATGTAGATAACAACCAGCTTTTCTTTGATGACATTATTGATAACCAAGACTTCATTAGCAGTTACAATATTCAAACATACAATAGCTTCACTACTGAAAATGAAGTGGTGACTTACGGAGATTCTTATAGCTACGATGGTAGTATTTCAGGCTTTACGTTGAATTATACTTGGGTAAGAGAAAGCGACAATTCTAACTTTGAAGCTGCATCTCTTTTAAATATTCCATTTATGGATGATACTTTTGCTGACAGTTACCTTTTAAGTGTCACTTCAAATGATGTTGCTAATTTATCGATTGATATTGCAAGAGTAAATCTAGGGTTTACACTAGGCCAAGAAGATTCAGTAGCCTTATATAATCTTTTTGTTGAATTAGGAATCACACCTGATCAAAGTTTGGAAATGCGTCAATGGCTAGATAACAATAATGATAGTATCGCTACTGAAATTGATAATTACGGTAGAGTAATTTCATTAGACTTATCAAGCAGAGGACTCTCAAATTTACCAGCAAATGTAGCTTCTTTCGATTATCTGACTACTGTTGATTTAACTGATAATCAATTTGAAGATATTGCTCTGACATCTTATATCAATACTAATTCAGAAAATATATTATTTGATTTAGATAGCAACTATCTTTTCTTTGACGACATCATTGACAATAGTGCGTTTATCAGTAGTTATGCTGATCAAACTTATATTGATGCAGATACATTAACTCAAGTAGTGAGTTATGGAGACAGCTACAGTTTTGATGGAGCTTTTGTAGGACAAACTTTAAATTATGTATGGACAAAAGAAAGTGACGACTCTCAAGTGAGTCTTACATCGCTATTCAGTATTGATTTCATGGAAAGTCAAGATGGAGATAGTTACAGACTAAACGTAACTTCTGACGCGGTGAGTGGCTTAACTATTTTCACAAAACAGATTGATGTATTATTCACTTTAGGTCAGGAAGACTCTTTACTATTGCATCAGATGTTTACAGAAATTGGTCATACAGCTTATGACCCTTCTACTGAGTTTAGAACTTGGATGCCAGAGAGAGTTGAAATTGATAATTATGGTAGAGTATTAGGATTGGATTTATCAGGCTTTAATATTAATGACGATGAAACCAATGTATTAAGCAGCCTACCTTCTCAATTAAGTTCATTTGAATATTTAACTGAGCTACAGCTTGAGAACAACTATTTAGATTTTGATGATCTAGCGTCAATTGATGCTCTAGTTGACATTACAACTTACACTCCTCAGCTAAGCGTTCCATTTACAGAGAGTCATTTTGTAGTACAATACGCTGACTTTTCAAAAGAGTACACATCAACAGAAACGAGAAAATACTCATGGGTATTTAATGAAGATACTTTGAATACTGCTGATGTTGCTTTACTTGAAGTATTCTCTTTCGATCCTTCAAAAGAAGGTTTATATCAATTGATTGAAAGTGCCCCTGAGAGTCAATGGAATGATTTAAAATTACTGATTGGAGAAGTGACATTAAACTACCAAAGTTTAATTTCTGAAGCAGATTCGATCGCCCTCCATCGATTATTCACTCGTATGGCTGTTGACTTTGATGATACTGAAAGAATCATTGATTGGCCAAGAATGGAATACAATTTAGATGGAGAAATTACAGCAATTTTCTTACACGAATTGAATAGTTCCGATTCACTTCCAAACTTAATTGCTCAATTTGATGATTTAGAAACTCTTAAGTTATACAACAGTAATATTTCCCATATCAGCGACAGTCTATGGAATATCAATACACTGGAATATCTTGATTTATCTGACAATAATTTATTTGATGATGATATCAATGGATTAAGCAGATTAAGCAACCTCACTACATTATGGTTGAGTTTGAATAACCTTTCAGAGATTCCTGATATCAGTGGCAATTTCAACTTAAGATACTTTATTGCAGATGATAATAATATCACGAATATTGGATCTGAATTTAACGGTTTATTGAATTTAATTGACTTATCACTTGCCGGAAATAATATTGAAACCATTACTACTGATTTCACACAGTTGATTTCATTGAAAAAGTTAGATTTCTCAAGAAACAACCTAACAGAGTGGGTAGCAGAACTTCCTGAAAGTGTTGAAGAGTTACTATTGTACACCAATTCAATTTCATCGTTGGCTAATATCCCAAATGATATTATTGTCAATATTGCTGACAACATCTTATTCTATGATGATCTTGAAGGATACTTAGTAGAGTTCTTAAACTACTCTCCTCAGCGTTTTGATATTCAATATGAGAACATAGCCATGATCCAAGGTGAAAACTACAGCTACTCACACAATTTTGAAAGTGAAGAATTAATTTATATCTGGTTTAAAGATGGTGTTATTATAGACACACTTCAAACAAAAGATATTAATCTTGTTGATATGAAAAATGCTGATGCAGGGGTTTATACATGTTTTGTTTCTCATCCGTATTGGACAGATCTTTCGATTCAAACGGTACAAATCAGCATTGGTATCAATTGTGGAGATGATTTGAGTGTTAGCTTGCAAACTAACTCTAATGAGTGGTTCTGTGATGGAGATGAGATTGATGTACAGATTGAAGCAGTCAGTTCATCAAGCGATCTTACTTACATCTGGTATAAAGGTGATGAATTGCTTCCATTGTTGAATACTGCAGTGGTCAGTGTTCATGAAGCTGGTAAATATTCTGTAAAAGTTCAGACTTCAGAAGGTTGTATTTCTTTCTCAGACAGTATAGAAGTTCGTATTTCAACACCAATTGAAATTCCAACTATCATCGCACAAAATGATTCTCTTACTGTAGATGTGGTTGATAACAATCTTCAATACTTCTGGTATATTGATGGCGAATTAACAGAAGAAAGTGGTGCTATCATTCCAAAATATGTCAGTGGTAATTACACTGTTGAAGTCGTGAATGAATCAGGCTGTTCTGAAACATCAGAAATATTTACAGTTCTTCCTTCAGATATAGTTACAAATCTTGATAATGAACTAAAAGACTTGATCAGTTTGTACCCTCAACCAGCAAATCAGATCTTGAACATTTCATTTGACAGCTTTATTCAGGTAGATCAAATTAACTTTATCACTACTTCAGGTACAAAAGTGAACATTGACTTCACTCAAAACCAAGATAGTTATGAAGTTCCTACACAAACGCTGAAAAATGGTATTTACTTATTGGAATTAATTCAAAAAGATGGACTTACATCTTATCATAAAGTCTTGATTACACACTAAAAAATAAAGCAGTTGATCTTTCGTAAAACGATTGACCAACTGCTTTAAAATAGACAAAATTAAAGTCCTAGCTGCGAGCCATGCATCTAGGACTTTTAATTTATACAGAAAACAGGTTTGAGTTATGATTCTATTATTTGATAATGTGTTATTCTTATTCTACAGTAATGACATCCATTGATGATTCATTAACTTTGACAGTAACGTCTCCTTCTTCCCCGGTCTGCATAGCATTTAACATTGAGAATAAACCAATTAAGAAAATCAATGCTAAAATTTTAATTAATGCTTTCATGGGGGGAACTATTTTTTTTTAATTTACTATCAATTTTATAACAATTAAGTACGGGCAAAAGACAAATTAATATAAGTTTTTATGCAAAATAACTGAATAATACAAGCAATATCTTCAAATAGTACTATTTATATAAGTCTCTTCATTTTTCAACTCTAAACGAAATCACATTTACTTTTTTATTCCTATTTCAAGTGAAGAATTTAACTTTATGGAAAAAGAGAATTATATTTATTCTTAAGTTTTCTTATGAAAAATATAATCACCAATATTTCTATAATATGCTGAAAATTCTCTGTAGTCTTTTTCTAATTATTAACTTTTGTAATACCACTTTCAGTCAAAATGACTCCACATTGACCAAAACCTTTTTTCCTAAAAAGGGAAAAGCTCTCAATACTGCAAAACAAAATTTCAAGATTGGTGAAAATTGGTTGAATCAATATAACAACTTAGACAGTGCATTATTGTACTTCAACAAGGTAAATGATTTTTGTTCAAATATAAATGAAGTCAATTATCAACTTGGTTATTGTCACCTTCAGCAGGGAAACCTTTCTCTTGCCGATTCTTTTGCAACAAAAGCGTATCAGCTTAATACTACCTTACCAATACTTTATCTTAATGCAAGAGTACATCATTACAGAGAAAATGCCGTAAAAGCATTGCACTTCTATCAAAAGTATATTGAGTTATACAAACCTCCTACATCACCTGATAAAAAATATGTAGAGAGGTTGATAAAACATGCCAAAGCTATGCTTCTTTCCTCAAATGAGAATTACGTAGTTAATAATATGGATAGCTTAAACTCTGAATTTGATGAATTTTCTCCAATATTTATCCCTAGTACTCATCAGCTTTTCTTTACTTCCAATAAAAAGTCGATGAGTAATATCAATGAAGAAAGTACTAATATTTATTATTCTTTTTGGGAAGATAGTTTATTTCAAAAAGGGAAAATTCTTAACAATAGAAGTATTAATATAAAAGGAAACAGTGGTCTTTCTTCTATTTCAAAATCAGGCAAGACAATGGTGATCTATCATGGTTTTGGTGTGGGTAAATTATATTATGCTAAAATTGACCTAAACAAAGACATCAAACTTCCTGAAAACAAAAAGAAATTACCCTCTCCTATTAACAACTTCTTTTATGAAGTGGTAGGGGGAACATTTACACCAGATGGAAAAGCATTTTATTTTTCTTCAAAACGTAAAGATGGTGCTTTCAATCTGTACTACACTAAGAGAGATGGTAAGAAGTGGATAGATCCTATTTTGGTTGAAAACATCAATTCTAAAGGAAATGAAATTGATCCTTTTTTCTCAACTAATGGAGATACACTTTTTTTCTCATCTGATGGACCTAAAAGTATTGGTGGATATGATATTTTCTATACTACAAAAAAGGATGAAAATAATTGGTCCACTCCTATTGGATTACCAATGCCAATCAATTCAGCTTATGATGAAAAAACACCAAGTACCAATGACAATGGCAGTTTAATTTTATTCAGTTCAAATAGACCAAATGGAAAAGGTGGTTTTGATATTTATAGTTCTTCTTATGAAAAAGAGAAAGCGATTGTAAAAAAGGATGTACAATCAAAAGCGAAAAAAGGTAGTAATCTATTCGATTTAGATTCAATTCTCAGTGAAAATCTTTTGAACACCAAATTATACATATTAAGTAATGTAGACTCTAGTCAAATTGCTGATGCAGATATTACAATCTATACTCATCCTGAAAACACCGTAATGAGAAGGCTGAAAACCGATACAAATGGAATAGCAAAAATTGATGCTGTTCCCATAGAGCATGTTTTCGGGATCAATATTATCAAAAAAGGTTATGATTTATATTCTCGAAAAATCTATATCGACTCGCTTCAAAGTGTATATACTCTATTTCTAGGCCCCATTAAACTAAATCAAAACATCACCTTAAACAATATATTTTTCGATACCAATTCTAGCAAAATAAAAAAAGCGTCCTACAATGAGCTAGAAAATATTCTTTCCTTTTTGACCGTAAACCCTTCTATTGCAATACAAATAGAAGGCTATACTGATAACACTGGAGACCATGATATTAATGTGATGCTTTCACAAAAAAGAGCTGATGCTATCGTCAACTATCTTATCACATCAGGAATTAAAAAAGAAAGACTTGTAAGCAAGGGCTTTGGAGAAGAAAACCCCATAGCCGACAATAACACTGCTGAAGGGAAAGCCAAGAACAGAAGAACGGAATTCAAGGTCATTAAAAACTAATTCCCATTATTTTGTTGGTCTAAGAAAATGATCCGTTATCTTCGTACAAAATTAAAAATATAGAACAATGATAGTTGTAACAGGTGCTGCCGGATTCATTGGCAGCTGTATGATTTCTAGATTGAACGAAGATAACTTCAATCATATCGTTGCAGTAGACGATTTTTCATTTCCAGAAAAAAATAAAAACCTTGAAGGAAAGAAAATCTTAGAGAAAGTTGAAAGAGAAGAATTCTTTGAGTGGTTGGATAAAAATCATTTAGAAGTTGAATTTATTTTTCACTTGGGTGCTAGAACAAGTACAGCTGAATTCAATAGAGAGATCCTTGCTCATTTGAATACTGATTACACAAAAAAAATGTGGAATGCGACCATTAAATATGCTATTCCATTAGTCTATGCTTCTTCTGCCGCTACTTATGGCTTAGGAGAATTAGGGTACGAAGACAGCGAGACAATTATTCCAGATTTGAAACCTTTGAATCCTTATGGAGAATCAAAGAATGATTTTGATATTTGGGCTTTAGGTCAAAAAAAGAAACCAATGTTCTGGGCTGGTTTGAAGTTCTTCAATGTTTATGGTCCTAACGAGTATCATAAAGAGAGAATGGCATCAGTAGTATTCCATGCGTTCAATCAGATCAGTAAAACAGATGGAATGAAACTTTTCCAATCGCACAATCCTGATTATAGAGACGGAGAACAACAAAGAGACTTTGTTTATGTTAAAGACGTTGTGGAAATCATGATGTTCTTAATGTATCACCGTCAAGCTAAAAGTTCTGGCATCTATAATGTTGGTACTGGTGAAGCAAGAACATTCTTAGATCTTACAAAAGCTACTTTTAAGGCTATGGGTAAAGCAGAGAACATTTCTTACATTCCAACTCCAGAAGACATTAGAGACAAGTACCAATACTTTACTGAAGCTACAATGGAGAAGCTTAGAAAAATTGGCTACGACAAACCTTTTACTTCTCTAGAAGAAGGTGTTGAAGACTACGTGAAGAATTATTTGACAGAAAGTAAGCGTTACTAATTGATCAAATTGATATAAAAAAATGCCTTAGCTTTAATTTTCAAAGCTAAGGCATTTTTTATTTTAGGAGGAAATCCTAATAACTATGTTCATCTAATTTCACTCTTCCCCAGAATACCTTATATACAATAAATGTGTAGGCCAAAACCAAAGGAGTTCCAATCGCTGCAATTGTCAACATCAGTCCTAATCCTTTTTGAGAAGCTGCAGCATTATAAATTGTAATTGAATTATTCGGGTCATTAGAAGCAATCAATAAATTTGGATACAATTGAACTGCCACTAAGATTAAAAGTAAACTAAAAGTTAAAGAAGAAAATATAAACGCCTGCATATATTTCTTTTTCCTTGCCAAACGTGGAATATTTGCAATGGCAAGAATAGCAGTTAAAGGCAAGAAAAATAATGAAGGATGGTCTTTAAAACGTTCTGCTAAATGTGGTTGAAAAATCAAGGTAAACACACTTAAAACACCAAACATCACAATAAAACCAATCATACATTTCTCCAACATTTTCACTACTTTATCAAATAGCTTTCCTTCTGTTTTTAATGTAAGATAAATTGCACCGTGCATCATCATCAAGGCCAATGTTGTTAGACCTACTAAAATAGAAAAAGGGTTTAAGAACATCGTTAAATGAGGATTTATTGCTTCATAGTTTTCATCCAAAGGAAAACCTTTCAAGACATTTCCTAAAACAACACCTAATAAAAAGGCAATCATTCCACTTGAAATACTGTAGGATACATCCCACATGGTTCTCCACCATTTCATCTCCTCTTTACTTCTAAACTCAATAGAAATGGCTCTCAAAATGATAAACATAATAAAGAGCATAAAGGGAATATACATGGCTGAAAACAAAGTAGCATAGAAAACAGGGAAACCTGCAAACAAAGTACCTCCACCAATGACTAACCATACTTCGTTACCATCCCAAACTGGACCTACTGCATTCAAAGCAATACGTCTGTTACGGTCTTCTTTAATAAATAAATGCATGGCTCCTGCTCCTAAATCAAAGCCATCTAAAATGCCATATCCTGAGAATAAAGCTCCTACTACCAAAAACCAAAGCGTAGGGTAATCTAATCCTAAAAATGTTTCCATGGTTGTATTTTATTATTCTGAGAAAAAGTCATTAATTCCTTGTTGGTGCGGTCTGTGATCCATTAAATGTGTATCAGAAGGACCGTGCTTGATCTTTTTATTCAACAAGTAAATAAAGAGTATAAACAGTAATGTGTAGATAAAGGTAAACATGACCAAAGAGAATAATACTTGATCTGCTTGTACGGCTTTAGATAATGCATCTGACGTTCTTAACAAGCCGTAAACCACCCAAGGTTGTCTTCCCATTTCAGCCGCAAACCATCCAAACTGATTGGCTAACTGTGGTAATATCACTGCAAACACAAATACCCATAACAGCCATTTCTGCTTAAATAAGGTACCTCTAAACCAATAGAACGAACCTACTACTGACAATCCTATCAACATCATTCCAATACCTACCATCAAATGATAAAACTGGAACACAGCATTGATCTGTGTTGGGATTTCATCTTCTGGAAAAGCATCTAACCCCTCTACTTTACCGTCAAAATTAAACTGTGTCAAGAAGGCCAGTCCTCCTGGAACTTTCACTCCATAAACTTCTTTACTCTCTTGATCTACCCAACCAAATAGGTATAAATCCGCTGAGTGATCTGTATAATAATGTCCTTCAAAAGCCGCTAATTTTGCAGGTTGATTTTCCGCTACACCATCGGCTGACATATGTCCTAAAAACAACTGTACAAATGAGAAAAAAGTGGCGGCAATCAATCCTAACTTAATACCTAATTTTGAAATATCTTGATGTCTTTCTCTTACTAAATAATAAGCATGTACACTGATAAATAAAAAGGCTCCTGCTAAAAAGGCTCCTACCCAAACGTGTAAAATTCTCTCCACACTTGACGGGTTAAAAACCATCTCCCAAAAATCTGTAATTTCAGCCCTTGCTTCCATTCCTTCTCCCACAATTTTGTATCCTGCAGGAGTCTGTTGCCAACTGTTAGCCACCACAATCCAAATGGCTGAGAACATTGAACCAAAGAAAACACCAACGGTTGACATAAAGTGTACCCTAGGGCTCACTTTATTCCACCCAAAAAGCAGAATCCCTAAAAAACTACTTTCTAAGGCAAAAGCAAAAATCCCTTCTGCAGCTAATGCAGAGCCAAAAATATCACCAACATATCTGGAATAAGTGGCCCAATTGGTACCAAACTCAAACTCCATTACAATACCGGTGGCTACTCCAATACCGAAAGTCAAGGCAAATATTTTTACCCAAAACCGAGTCAGTACCTCATACCTTTGGTCTTTTGTTTTTAAAAATAATCCTTCTGAAATTACCAACATCAATCCGATTCCGATACTCAATGGTGGATAGATGTAATGAAATGAAACGGTAAACGCAAACTGAATTCTTGATAGTATTTCTACATCCATAGTTAGGCTATATCATAGTGTTTTGACTTTACTAACTTAATCAACTTTTGGTTGATAATCTTTGTTTTTTTATAGTAAAGTCGAAATATAAATCTGTTGCACAAAAATACTCCAAATTAATTGAAGAGTAAGCCCATTTTGGATTGTTCACATACATTTTGAATTCAAAAAACAATGACACCACTACGACAGTACTTTATAAAATCTTAAAGTTTGTTATTGAAAAAAATCTAGACATTAAAAAATGCGATTCCATGAATTGAAACCGCATTACTATTACTCATTTTGGATTTATAATTTTTACTTACCAAGTTGTAGAGCTTAAATCGACTGCAGCTCTAAGAATATCTCTTCTTGATACCTGACCAATTAATTTTCCATTTTTTGTTATTGGGTATCTTCTGAATGAAGAATTCTCGAATAACATGGCTACTTCCACAACATCTTTGTCAGATGAAATAGAACTTACAGCTTTGGTCATGTAATCTCTTACTTTTCCTTGACTTGCCGGATAATTGAGATATCTGCTTTCAAGAATGACATGTAAACAATCTTTCTCTGATAGCATCCCTACCAAATCTCCGTCTTCATTTACAACTGGTGCTCCTGAAATTTTCTTTTCTACAAGCACTTCCATTGCCTCCTCTATATTTTGTTCGGGAGTGAAAACGATCAGTTGTTTAGTCATATACTGCTCTACACTAGGATAAGGTTTTACGTCATGTGGATTTTCGAGTACTCTTTTGGGTGTAAAATTCATTTTAGTAATTATTTAGTGGTTATTGGATGAGCGATTAAAACGATAATAGAAAAAATCTCTACTAATAATCTTATTTAGTCTCATAATATACACATTATCAGCGTTAAAAGCTAATTAAAACTCTAAATAATACAGACGTATGAGAATTATCCAATTGTAAAATTAAAAATGAAGTACTACTCAAACACCTTCAATAATTCACCTCTATAGCTTTGACCAACAGGGAGTTCTACTTCACCCAAGCCCAACACATTTCCTTCCAAAGTTTCTATCTCATCAACATTGACGATATACGACTTATGAATACGGATAAACCCTTTGTCCGCTAATGAATCCTCTAGCTTTTTTAAGGAAGCTAACGCCAAAATAGTTTTATCTTTTGTATGAAAAGCGACGTACTCTTTCTTCCCTTCCATATAAATTAGCTTATCAAACCTCACTTTATACAGTTTATAATCGGCCTTTATCGTAAGGCTATCTGATTTAGTTTCAATATAAGAACTGCTATGTGAGTCTTCCTGTGTTTCCTCTTCTTTGGATTGATGACGAGATTTAATCAGATCAAACTGTTCTATCACTTTATTTACCGTTTGTAAAAAACGCGGCAAAGTGATGGGTTTCAATAAATAATCAAATGCATTGAGTTCAAACCCTTTAATAGCATACTCTGAATATGCCGTAGTAAAAACAATCATTGGACGTTTCGCTTGCATGGTTTCAACAAACTCAATTCCAGATAAATTGGGCATCTGAATATCCAAAAAGAGCAAATCAACTTCATTGCTTTGCATAAACGTCATCGCTTCTATCGCATTTTTGAAAGTCCCCAACACTTCCAACTGTGGAACTTTAGAGGCATAATCTTTAATTAAGCTTCTTGCTAAATGCTCATCATCAACAATTATTGTTTTTATTTTCATTTTAATTTCAGCTATTTTTTGATTTCCAATTTAATCTCAAACTCCTTCTCACCTTCGTTGATATCCAAGTGATGAGCATTAGGATAAATAAGATCCAATCGTTTTTGAACATTTTTCAGTCCAATTCCTCCTACCGCTATTCGGCTTACATTTTCAGTCACTGTATTCTTCACTTTCAACGTAAGCTGTTCTTCTTTCTGCTGCAACTCAATGGTCACAAAACCCTCCGGATTTTCCTCCAGCCTACTAAACTTAAAGGCATTTTCAATAAATGGTTCTAAAAGCATAGGTGCTATTTGAAACTGTGGATTCTGAATATCAATTACAAATGAAATATTCTGTGGTGATTCTGTTTTCAGTTGCTGGAAATCTATATAATTATGTAAATAAGTAATGTCTTTTTCTAAGGCCACAATTTCTTCATTACAATCATATAATAAATAACGGAGCATTTCAGAGAGCTTTGCAATATTGTCTGTTGCTTGTGGCATCTGCATGTAAGACATACTGTAGATATTGTTAAGTGCATTAAACAAGAAATGAGGATTGATCTGAGATCTTAAAAACTTCAATTCCGCTTCAATTTTACCTTGCACCAATTCTTTTTTCTTAAGTTGTTCCTTTTCATCGTGATTACTCAACTTCAAAACCGTACTGACCAATATTGAAATCAAAATAAATACACTGCCAAAACCAAAAGGCCAAATCCACTCAAATGTCAGCTGTCCGTTGAGCTTTTCTTTCAATTCTAAATGCTCTGCGAAAAATAGTTCAGGATCTAATAAATGAAAAGTTTCTCTGCTCAAAAACAATAATATCTTGATGGCTACGATATAAAGTACAATCGCTGCTATCACATAAAATAGATTCCGGTTTCTTTTTATTAATAATTGGGGAACTAATAATTCTATATTAGTAACTACCACAAAAAGAAAAATACCTGTTGTGATGGAAGCACGGATCAATGCAAACTTAGCACCCAGCCAAAAATCTGTGCTTACTAGAAATATAAATAAAGCAATGGAAATTAATGGCAACACCGCTCTACTTGGTATAGAAAAGTTAAATCGTTCTTTCATTCAGCTATATTTTCCTCAAAAGAATAGATATAAAAATTAAAAAAATAGTTCTATCAACAAAACTGCATTTTTTATCGATAAATAACATGATTTCCTCAACGAACAGGGTTATTGATCAAATATCCTCATTCGTAGAAAGGTTCAGCAAGTTGGTTGATTTAATTATGCTCCAGCATATTGAATGATTTATTTCGAGCTTGAAAATAAATCAAACATTATCAAACTATCTAATTTTTATGTCTCGTAAACACCTTATCACTATTGTAGGCGTTATCGTTTTAATTGGAGTGGCAAGCTTCAGTTCATATACAATGCTCAAGAACAAGCCTGTTCCCGCTAAAGGTATTAAAAAAGAGAAAGTCTTATCTATCAAAGCTGAGAAAGCTAAATTTATCAATGTAGACAACAATCAGATCTACCATGGTAGAGTAAATGCAGCACAAACGTATATCCTTTCTACAGAGGTTTCTGGTAGAATTATGAATACAAATGTGGCGTTGAAAGAAGGTAATACTTTCCGAAAGGGACAAAAATTAGTACATATATTCAGTAATGACATAGAAGCTACTTTAAAATCACAAAAGAGTAGTTTTATGAATACAATTGCTTCCATATTACCTGATCTTAAGATTGATTATAAATCGGAATACGACAAGTGGTATGGATTCTTTAAACAAGTAAATATTGCAAAACCTTTACCTGAACTTCCAACTATCAATTCAGATCAAGAACGTTTGTTCTTAGCATCTAGAAATTTGATTACTGAGTATTACTCTATCCAACAGTCAGAAATCAACCTTGCAAAATACAATATCTACGCACCTTTTAACGGTACTTTCAAATCTGTACGCTTAGAAGCTGGATCTATTGCTTCTCCGGGTACCGAAATTGGAATTATCAGCAGAACTGATGCATTAGAAGTTATTGTTGAAGTGGAGCCAAAAAATGCCAAGTGGATTAAATCTGGCGACCATGTGAATGTAGTGACGGAATCTGAAGACCACTCTTCTATTACAGGTAAAGTAATCAGAAAGGCAAAAATTGTTGACCCTCAATCACAAACTATCAAGGTTTATGTAAGAATCAGTCCCAACTCAAATGATCAAATCTATGAAGGGCAATTCGTTTATGTTGAGTTTAAAGGTGATGAGTTAAAAGACGTTGTTGAATTACCAAGAGAGGCTATTACTGACTCTAAATACATTTTTGTGGTAGAGAACAAACAGTTGAAGCAGAAAGAAATTGACATCATCAAAACCAATGGTGATAGCTATTATATCAAAGGGGTTTCTTCGAATGACGTGATCGTTACAGAGTCCGTTTTCAATGGAAAAGAAGGAATGAAAGTAAACATCAGAAGCTAATCACTACGCATAAAAATCAAATATGAAAAAGCTTGTCACAGCATTTGTAGAAAAACCTTTCTATGCACACATGTCTTTACTTCTTATCATTCTGCTAGGAGGTATTGCCACATACAGCATGAGAAAAGCGTCTTTCCCGCTTATTGAATCACGTATTATTACAGTCACTGTAATGTACCAAGGTGCTTCTCCAAAAGAAATGGATGAAGGTGTCACAACCCTTATTGAAAATGAAATCAGAGGTATTCCTGGTATAAAGGAAACAAGATCTGTTTCGGCTGAAAACGTTGCCACTGTTACAGTTACCACAGAAGCCAAGGCTGATATTGATGAAGTATTGACCGATGTCAAAAATGCCGTTGATGGTATTTCTAACTTTCCTGCCGGCGCTGAAAAACCTTCTGTTTCCAAGACTAGAGCAACAACGAGTGCCATGTTCTTAGACCTTAAAGGTGAAAATCTAAGAGATCTGAAAAATTATGCACAGCGTATTGAAGATGACTTCCTTGCGTCTGGAAAAATCTCTCAGATTGCAATTTCAGGCTTCCCTAATACTGAAATTTCAGTTGAAGTAGATGAAGACCTTTTACGTCGTTATAACATCAGCATCGATGATATCAAGACAGCTATTTCGAATAACAACCTTGATATCACTGGTGGTACAATTAAGAATGAAAGAGAAGAAATTGCCGTTTTAGCAAGATACCGTTCTTCTGACCCTGATAAAATCAAAGATATTGTAGTAAGAGCTACTACTGATGGCCGCGTAATTAAAGTTGGTGATTTAGCTGATGTACATTATCAATTTGCCGATGTACCGAATGCCGTTTGGATGAATGGTAAAAATGCCATCTCAATTCAAATCAGCAAGTTGCACACCGAGGATTTACAAAACATTTCTGAGTACATCAATGAGTACAAAGAAGAGTTTAATGCTACTCATGATGACGCCGAACTGATCATTGGATTTGACTTCCTCTCAGTCGTTAATACGCGTTTAGATACTCTAGTTGAAAATGGACTGTTGGGTATTATCCTTGTGGTCATCACGTTATCATTGTTCTTAAGTTTCCGTCTTTCACTTTGGGTAGCTTGGGGTATTCCATCTTCATTCCTTGGTATGTTTATTTTTGCCAGTTTGATGGGTGTTACACTAAATATGATCTCCCTTTTCGGTATGATCTTGATTATCGGTATTCTGGTGGATGATGGTATTGTGATTGGTGAAAATATCTTTACGCATTATGAAATGGGTAAATCTCCTATCAATGCTGCAATTGATGGTACAATGGAAGTAATCCCTGCCGTTCTTACTTCAGTTTCTACAACAATTATTGCTTTCTTCCCTTTCCTTTTCTTAGAATCAGGTTTAGAAATGATGGCAGAAATGGCTTTGGTTGTAATACTCTGTCTGTTGTTCTCATTATTTGAAGGTATGTTCTTATTGCCGTCTCACGTGAGTTCTCCAAAAGTATTAACGCCTAGAAAAGATGAGTCGAAGTTCAACAAAGTTCGTAAAGCACTTGATAGAGTGATCTTTACTTTCAGAGATAAAATATATGTTCCAATCCTTCGATTCTTATTAGATCACAAATGGTTTGGCATCTCAATTCCAGCGGCCGCAATTATTATTACAGTGGGTTTGATTGGAGGTAGAGTAATTGAATTGACTTTCTTCCCTAGCCCTCCTGGTGACTTCTTTAATATTGATTTAGCCTTAAAGCCCGGTATTCACCAAGACACTACCAAAACATACCTAATGCGTTATGAAGATGCTGTCTGGGAAGCGAATGAGGCGTTGAAAGAAGAATATAATACTGACTTTGAGTTTTTCGAACATACATTTGTGAGTTTAGGCAGTGCCTTCAGTGGTTCAGAAAGCGGTACACACACTGGTTCAGTTTTCGTAATTATGGAAGACCTGACAGACTCACCGATTGATGCTTCAACCATCAAAGCAAAAGTAAATGAGATTATTGGTGAAGAGCCTACCGCCCGTAAATTATCTGTTGGAGCCAACAACATGTGGGGCGCACCTGTATCCATCAGTTTATTAGGCTATAATTATGACGAGCTAGAACAAGCTTCAGATTTCTTAAAAGCTGAATTAAATGAGCATACGTCCCTTTACAATGTGATGGACAATAATCAGATTGGTGGTCAGGAGATCCGTTTACATTTGAAACCAAAAGCGTATGCATTAGGATTTACTGAAGCTTCTTTGATGTCGCAAGTGAGAAATGGTTTCTTCGGTGCAGAAGCACAGCGCCTGCAAGTCAATAAAGATGAAATCCGAATTTATGTAAGGTACAAGAAAGAAAACCGCAACACCCTCGGTGACCTTGAAAGAATGCGTATCCGTACAGTAGAAGGTTTATACCCTCTTTCATTATTGGCAGACTTTAATGTTACTCGTGGTCCTGTGGCCATCAACCATTACAATGGTGAAAAAGAGATTAAAGTAGATGCCTATATGTTGAATGCTCAAGATCCTGTAATTCCAATTATTGAAGACTTAGAGAAATCTGTACTTCCAGAACTTGAAGCATTGTATCCTTCAGTAAGATATGAATATCAGGGACAATTGAAGAGTTCAAAAGAAGATTCTGAGGAACTGGTGAATACATACGCTATTGCATTCCTCTTAATCATCATGATTTTGATGCTCCACTTCCGTTCATTCACACAAGCGGCCATTGTTCTTGCTATGATTCCGTTGGGTATCATTGGGGCAATGTGGGGACATGGTATCGAAGGGCAAACCATCTCAATGTTCAGTATGCTAGGTATGGTCGCACTTTCGGGTACTATTATTAATGACGCCGTAGTTTACCTTTCAAAATTCAATCAGGATTTATTATCAGGAATGAAATTCGATGACGCCCTAATCAACGCCGGTAAATCAAGATTCAGACCTATCCTTTTGACAACTTTGACCACAACTATAGGTCTATATCCAATGATTTTGGAGACATCTCCACAATCTAGATTCTTAGTTCCTGTTGCCATTTCATTGGCCTACGGAATTATGATTGGTACGGTCTTCATCTTAACTATTCTTCCTGTGTTAGTAAAAGTAATTAATGATGCTAGAAGAGGTAAGAAATGGGTATTGACAGGTAAAAAGCCATCAAGAGAAGAAGTAGAAAATGTCTTTACTGAGATCGAAGCATCAAAAGCTATGAAAGCAAAGGATGCTCAATATAATGAAGACAACAAAGTATTAGAAGCCTATTAGATCAAAAGATATTCCCTGCTTGAATCTTACAATTTAAGTAGGGATAAAAGAAAATGATAATGAAAAATATATTTATTTCGGCACTTTTGTTTCTGTTTACTTTTTCTCAAGTAACAGCACAACAACAGGAAGTGACTGTTTCTCAAACCATCAACTTGGGTTTAGCTGAGGCTATTGCTCAAGGTTTGGAAAATAACTACGATATCCGCATTGAAGCACAAAATGTAGATATCGCAAAAACAAACAATACATTAGAAAATGCCGGTTTGTTTCCTTCACTTAGTGTCAATACTGCTTGGAACCAACAATGGTCACAGGCTGTAAGCTCAAGTTTAGGAAATGTTACTCCTGATGTAAAAACACAGTTCACCATCTTCAATGGTTTCCAAGTTTGGATCAATAAAGCACAATTGGAAGAGCTACAACATTTCTCCGAAGGAAATGCTCAAATTGTGATTGAAAACACCATCAAAGATATTATTGTAGGATATTATGGGGCGTTGTTAGAGCAAAACAGACTGGAAGTTGCAGAACGTCTTTCTCAATTATCAAAAGAACGTTATGATTATACTAACTCTCAAAAAGAGTTAGGGCAAAAAGTAACTTATGATGTTTTACAGGCCAAAGTAGCTTGGTTTGAGGATAGAAAGACAGCTTTAGAACAAAAGAACACTTTGCAGGTCAAACTTCGTGAGTTAAACTTTATCATGGGAGTTCCTGAAGAGCAACAAACAACTTATAATCTTACAGAAGATTTTGAAGCTGTTGAGAAAGATTATGTTCTTCAAGATTTGATTCAGAGGTTAAATGCCGACAACTCCACACTGAAAAATCAGTATGTCAATCAAATTATCAAACAAAAAGATATTGAATTGGCAAAAGCTGCTTTTATGCCTCAAGTCACAGGTAATGCCAGCCTTAATTATACTCATCAATACGCTGTGGGAGGAAATATTCCCAATTTTATGGTGGATGGTATCAACGGTTCTGTAGGAATGACTCTTTCACTTCCAATCTATATGGGAGGAAGCAGAAGAAGAGCAAAGCAGATTGCCACTATCAACAAACAAATTGCAGATATTGAAACTGCTCAAATGTCACATAGCTTAAACAATCAAATGATGCAAGTGTATGATACTTATGTTCTTCAAAGAGAAATTTTAGATTTAGCGGAAGAACAAGTAGCTACGGCTCAGTTGAACTTAGATATGTCGACCGAAAGATATAGAAACGGACAGATTAACTCCTTTAACCTTCGTGATGTTCAGATTCAATATCTGGACGCACAAAATTCCCGACTGTCAGCCATCTTTAATTTAATTTCTACGAATACAGAAATTGTAAGATTGACGGGAGGTATCATTGATGCCTATGGCAATTAGAGCATGTTTGAAACATCTCTTTTAGTAAAAATTTAGATTGATTTATTTTTAAATCCCAATCAGTTTTGGTTGGGATTTTTTTATAAGTAATAAGGTAGAAGAAAGTGAATGTTTCGTACACTACCCACCGTACACACTGTACGCTGTTCACCGTACTGCTTGTACACTATACACCGTACAGTGTGTACGGTGAATAGTGTACAGACAATACATAAGTACTAGGACAGAAAAAGGAGCAATTTTAGGTTTTATCTTTTTTCCTGATTCTTACTAATTATAGATCACCACATACGCATTCAAAGAAGTGGCGATATTAATCCAAATGAAATAAGGAAGAATTAATAATGACCAGAACCTAAGTTGTTTGTAATAATTCAAAAGATAAATATAAATCAAAGCTGTCAGAGCAGTGATGATAACCAAACCAAACAAGGTATTTCTGAAATAAAAGAATACAGGATTCCAGCTGATATTAAGAATCACTTGAGCACCATAGAGTACAAAAAACAACAATCTATTTTCCTTATTATAAAGCTTTGCTAAAAACACTGAAAAAGTAATCATAATGGTAGTCCATGCCACACCAAATACCCATCCAGGAGGCGTCCATGGTGCTTTATTCATTGCCTGATACCATTCTGATGGCACACCATCCCCAGTAAAAAAGCCACCTATGGCTAAACCTGAAAAGTTTATTATTAAGAAAACGATTATTCTAATCCACATAAATCTTTTTTTTTGGAAGTTTGAATTGATAAAAAACGAAGTTCAATTGAATCAAACTGATTTACTTTTACAGGTATTCAAATGAGCTTTCCTATTATTAAATCTATAGTTGCAAAGATTGTTTTAGAGCATGTTTGAAAAAATAGAAGTTCTATAGTTGATGAAATTAATAAACTCACGTTCTGAGAGGATGAATTTTCACTAAAAGAGATGCTTCAAACATGTTATTAGGACTGTTGAACTAAAGTTACATTTTGATTAAATCCCCTTTAAATTGGAACTTTTTGTATTAATTGAAGTCTCTTGATAGTGATTTAAAGAACTTTTCAGATACATGAAACTGTGGTTATCACTTCACTGTTAAAGAAGTAACTATTCCTGTTAGACCTAATTTTTATGAAAAACCTAAAGCTGCTTTTACTCGTTATTGCACCATTTATTGTTATGGCCTGCGACCTCATCAATGATGAGGAAGACTGCTCTACTGCAAGTGTTTTAAGACATTACAACACACTAATAAGCGACATTTCCAGGGCAGATACAACGGACTGTCAAGCAATAGCTGAAGCCCTAGATTCTGCAATTGTTTTTGTGGAAGACAACAAAATTTGTGTTGTGACTTCTTTTGCATCCGCAGACAGTACCATTGACGCACTTAGTTTTATTGACAATGAGCTTGAAAAATGGAAAACAACAAGAGCTCAATACGATGAATGTGCTGGATTTACTACATCCGTTGCTCCTTGCTCAGCAGAAATGATCGCTTCTAAAAGAGATGAATATAAAATTGCATATTATGATGCTTATGATAGCAGAAATTGCGATGACATTTTAGCTGCTATTGATACTTATGTCTCTTATATGGAAGAGAATAAAGATTGTATTGCAGAAAGCTCTTCTATTGCTGCAGTTGATACTGAAATAGAGGTATTTATCAGTGCACGAAAAATCATTTTAGAAAGTAGTTGTCACGCAGATGTTTTGGAAACATTCAATCTTTTTGGACAAATAACTGAAGTCAGTGAAATGAGTTGCGTTCAAGCCGCCTCTACTTTTGTCAAAGCGGAGAGTCTTTATCAAGATGCATTGCTTGAACAAAATTGTCATTCATTGATTTTAAATGCTGAACGTATTATAGAAATATATGATAATAAATTGGACTGTTTAGTGGAATTTGTAGCTGACAAATATGAATTCACTGAAGACGAAGCAAGAGAGATCATCACTCAGAAAATTGGTATTATTAATCAAAATCTAGAGTCTGCAAAATCAAATTGCTCTGGTTTTGATGAATGATTAAGAAGGAAGTTATTTTCTTTTGTAATTAACCTATAATAAGTGGTATTCCACTAGCTTTAAGTTTATTTTTTAAGTATATTTATTGAAAGAAAAAATTAAAAACTCGATTGGTATTACAGGTGCATAGTAGACCAATGTGAGTGGCCTTTCAAGCAATTGAAAGGCTTTTTTTATGTCTAGTTATTTACCAAGTTCTTAGCCCATTTTCCGGAGTTCTTTCTCCACATATAAACTGCCAAACGTAGATATTCTTCCAAAGAGACAATGATGTAAACCCAAAAGATGGAAAGGTCAAAAACAAAAGCACCTAAAATTCCGAGCGGTATAGAGAATATCCACGTACTGAACATCCCCAATACTGTGGTAAACTTGGTATCACCGCCTGATCTTAAAATACCTGCTGCTACGATAAAATTGGACATTTTACAAGGTAAAAGGAAGGCAAAAATATAACACAGCTCCATAGTAATTACGGCTACTTCATCTGTTACTTGATATAGCTTAATGTAAAGTGGAGTGAGCAAGGCAATAAACACCGCAACGATGATAGAAGAAATCAGGGTCAATTTTAATAACTTAGTGCCATATACTTTTGCTTTAAGAATATTGTTTTGCCCCAACTGATAACCAATAACAATAGCTCCTGCAGATGCTAATCCCATAAAGAAACCAATACTCAACATTTGTAATGGCAAAGTCATAGTCATTGCGGCAATATCGACTGTACCCATTTTACCATAAATCATGGAATAACAAGTTTCTCCAATAGCCCAAGACATATCTCCAAGGATTAATGGTGCACTTACACTTAGTAATGGATAGATAGCAGATTTATCAAAATGGAATAAATGGTTTAGCTTTACATTTCCAGGATAATTTTTCCATTGCATAATTCCCCAGAGGGCAATTGCCTCAATCCACATCGAAATAACAGTGGCCCATGCGGCACCTTCCATTCCTAATGCAGGAACACCAAAGCCACCAAAAATCAACCAATAGTTTACAATTGTATTGACAATCACTTTAATAAAACTCAACTGCATCACCAGTTTCGCTTTACCTATACTTCTTAAAGAAGAACTATATGCACCACTTAACAATATGGCAGGAAAACCGACAGCTACAATCTGCTGATAAAGTCCTCCATAATGTATTACTTCAGGATCATTGGAAAATAATGAAAGAATTTGTGAAGGAAAGAGTACACTCATTGCAATACCCAAAAGCATTACCAGGAAACCAATTTTCAATAAGTCTCCCACTAAATAACTGATCTTGTCTTTTTCCTTTTTCCCCCAATATTGAGCGATAAAAACACCAGCACCGTTGGCTAATCCCATGATACCAACAATGTAAACGAAGGTAAGTCTTCCTCCAAGCCCCACTGAGGCAATGATTGTCTCTCCAAGTTGCCCTACCATCACTTGATCTACCATTCCTAATGCATATTGCAAAAGGCTTTGCATAGAAATTGGCAAAGCAACATCCCAAACTTCCTTGTAGAACTTTCTTTGATTGTTTTTTAAAGACAACATATTTAATATGTGAGAGTAACTAAATTGAAACATTACAAAAGTAAGCTCAAGTTGGTTAAATGGAAGAAGAGTTGAGCTTTATTAGGCAAGAAAGATTAGATTCTTTAATGGATTTTTATAATTACAGTCTCTCTGCGGTCATTTTTGATAACATAGCCCACTGAACTGCGATTAAGGTTTTAGCATCTCTTATTTTATCTGATTGATAGAGTTTGACCATCTCGTCATAAGTATATTTAATCACTCTGATGTCCTCTCCTTCATGAAGATTTCCACCTCCTTCTGATATTTGTTGATCCAGCTCTGCAAAAAACAACGCTACTTTCTCATTACATCCTCCTGGTGTTGAATAAAATGTAGACAGATACTGTACATTCTTTAAAGAATAACCAATTTCTTCCTTAGTTTCTCTACGCAATGCCTGTTCAGCTGTTTCTCCTTCATCTACCATTCCAGCCATGCATTCTACCAAAAGGCCATTAGGATTTTCCTCTGAAAGAGTGGGTATTCTTATTTGTTCAACAAACCAGTATTTTTGCTCTGCAGTATGATAAAATAAACCTGCAATCGCTTCATTTCTCACTACAACTTCTCTTGATATTTCACCAGATCTTAAACCGTTAAATTTTTGGTGATCAAATTTTACTACATCAATTTTTAGAAACCCATCATAGGCTCTTGTTCGCTTTTTAATGTTTATCATTACATTTTATTTAAATGATTCTCACCGCTAAAATAATCAACTCCTTTCATAAATTTTCAAATCTTTTTACTGTAGCTACAACTAGATTATTATTACTTGAATATGAAATATTTATATTTTGTCATTCAAAGACGATCAGTTGTCATAAACAAACAAATATTCCAATTATTTCAACAAATATCTTTACCTTACGTAATAGAAAAGATATTTTGAAAAGGAGTAAATTCTATTTTTCACAAAACTCAAAAGACAAATGAAAGCATTAGCACTATTTTCTTTTTTCATCCTATTTACCACTTCTTTATTTGCCCAGGAGAAATTACTCTTAGATAAGGATTACACTTATAAAATGGATTACAAAGCCTTCAAAAAGCTTTACAAAAAAGAAGATGATAGAGATAAAAAGGAATTTATTATTTATGATGGACTAAAAGCATATAAAAAAAATATGTCAGGTTACTATGTAGCCTATAAATGTAAATTCAATGCTCAAAGAAAATTAATCGGTTTTGATATTCAATTTGTAGCAGATTCTAAAGAAGATGTGAGAGATATTTCAGTTTCCTATATGCAAGAGCTAGTCAACGAACATGGCTATGTTCAGAAAAAAGTTGGAGGAACTAAAGTAGCTTATGAAAAAGATATTTTCTCTTATAAATTCCAAACTTTAGGTTATGATTACATTGATAAGAGAAAGAAAAAGTGGATCGCTAAATATCAGATGAGAGCTTACGACCACAATTAAAAATTATTTAATGCATTTAAATAGCCAGAATTTTATTTGTGAAATTCTGGCTGTTTTTTTATATAAAGATTTACCCTACCTCTCCTATTTCTTCTGTTTTATATTCCTTTTGAGAAAAAATAAAATACAAATAACTTCCTCCAAGAATAGCGAAGAAAATCATAGCTAAAGTAAAATTGTAATAGGTCATGGATAATATTGAAACTGTTGCAATAATTAGTGCTATAGCTGGAAAAAATGGATACAAAGGTACTTTATAAGATCTTTCTAGTTCTAGTTCATTTCTTCGTAAAGCGAATAAACTCAGCATAGAAATAATATACAATGTTAAAGCCCCAAAACATGCTATAGTAATAATTTCTCCAGTTTTCCCAGTAAAAAGAGCCACTATTCCAATACACATATTGATGATCAAGGCATTGGTGGGTGTCTTATATTTTGAATGTACTTTACCCAATTGTTTTGGTGCATAGCCTACCCTCCCAAACTCAAAAGTAGATCGGCCTGCCGCCAAAATAATTCCATGAAAAGAGGCTATCAACCCTAACAAACCAATACCTATTAAAAATTTATATAGAAAATGCCCTTCACTTACTACCTGCCCTAAGGCTAATGGCAAAGGAGAATCTGATGCGATAGAAGAACCTGAAGGGTAAACTATTTTTTCCCAGCCTCCTACACCAACAGCAGACAAAAATGTGAGCACGCATAAAAATACCAAAGTTGCAATTGCAGAACCAAAGCCTAAATAAATACTCTTTTGTGGATTTTTCGTTTCTTCAGCAACGTTTGCAATTCCTTCAATGGCAAGGAAAAACCAAATGGCAAAAGGAATTGCAGCAAATACGCCTTCATATCCAAATGGCAAGGCATTCATTTGTAGGTTTTGAACTTCAAAGTGGGGAAGTGTGAATCCTGCAAACAAAAGTAGCTCAAATACAGCCAAAATAGTTATAATCAACTCAAAAGAAGCTGCTAAATGGACTCCAAAAATATTGATGGCAGTAAAGATAAAATAAGCTCCAATGGAAAAATATATAACGTCAATTTCGGGATATAATAAATGGAGATATGCACCAATAGCAGCCGCAATTGCAGGAGGAGCAAAAATGAATTCGATGTTTTGAGCCATACCTCCAATAAATCCAAAATGTTTCCCTAAACCTCTATGTGCGTATTCAAAGGCTCCTCCTGCCTTCGGAATAGCACAAGCCAATTCTGTATACGAAAGCGTAAAAGTCACATACATAATAATGATAAAAAAAGTGGCGATAGCTAAACCTAATGTTCCTCCTTCGGCTAATCCTAAATTCCAGCCGAAATACATTCCTGATATAACATAACCGACTCCTAGGCCCCATAGCATTAAGGGAGTTAGTGTTTTGGATAATTGTGAGTTGCTCATTTGAAATAGTTATTAATGCATATTTCTATCAAATCCTTAAGATTTTGTTAATATGCCTTCGTTCAATAAAAAAATAAAAAGCCCCACACAAGTATGAGGCTTATAAAAAGGGTGAATATAATACTATTCGAAAATTACAGTTTCGGTTTCTTCAAACCATTGACCGTAATAAGGACTATGTATTTTTTCTAAATGGTTTCTCTTCAACTTCAATGTTGGCGTCAATAAACCATTGTCAATTGTCCAATCTTCTTTCATCACAATAGCTTTAGCTACTTTTTCATAATTTGGAAGATTTTCGTTCAAGTCTTTTAATGAACCTTTAATGGAAGTTCTTAAAGCGTCTTGAGAAAGTTCTTTACCCACTTCAGAAGGAACAATTAGAGCAATTGGCTGAGGAATACCCGTTCCAACTACACAAACCTGTTCAATATTTGCATTATCTGATAATGGCAATTCAAGGTGGTTAGGAGATATATATTTTCCTTTATCCGTTTTGAATTGATCTTTTACTCTACCAACAATCGATAGGTATCCATCATGATCATATTCACCTAAATCACCCGTTCTCAAATAACCTTCATCATCAAACAGTTCTTTTGTTTTCTCTTCATCATTGTAGTAACCAAGCGTCAAACAATCACTCAGCAAGCAAACTTCACCTTCTGGCGAAAGCTTGGTTTTTATATGGTCATACTTCTGCCCTACAGTACCAATTTTGTTCATACCAGGAAAGTTCATATGGGACACACAAATATCTTCTGACATACCATAACCTTGATTTACATCAATACCCAGTTTCTTAAACCACTCTTGCAGGTCTGGAGAAATTGGTGCTGCACCAGAAATTACAGAAACAGCTTCTTGGAAGCCCAAAGCTGAGATAATTTTCTTTTTAATGACATTGTTGATAATTGGTATCTTAAGCAATAAGTCTAATCTACTTTGAGGCATTTTCTTTAAAATACTCTCTTGGAATTTCTGAAAAATTCTCGGTACTGCGAAGAACATATGTGGCTTTGCTTCAGCCAAATTTGCAGGGAAAGATTCCAAAGACTCAGGAAAAGCAATGCTACCACCTAGATAAACTCCAATGAATTCGTATGCAGCTCTTTCAGCAATATGCGCCAATGATAAGAAAGCAAAAAATCTTGGATGTCTTGGCAACGTAAAATGGTGTTCAAACTCTGAAACAGCAAATTCTACACTTCCATAGCTATGCATCACTCCCTTCGGATTGCCTGTTGTACCTGATGTATACAAGATAGTCATCAGGTCATCTTTGGCAGGCTTATAAACATCTTGAATAGGCGCTGATTTTTCAATCATTTTATCCCATCCATGTTCTTCATTTACACCATGCATCTCTATTCCTATCTTAGGAATACCTTGTATACCTTCCTTTTGCGATGCATAATCATCCAATTTACCAACAAAAATGGCTTTGGAACCACTATGTTCCAATATCAATTTAATTGTAGCCTTATCAGTAGTAGGGTAAATTGGAATACTTACACAGCCTGCCATTAATATAGCTAAATCGGCCATGATCCAATGAGAACAGTTTTTTGATAAAATTGCCACATGGCTTCCCTTTTCAATTCCCATTTCCTGTATAGCAGTCGCCATTCTTCTGATCTGATCAGCGGCTTCCTGATAAGATAATGTTATTTTTCTGCCATGAATATTTTGATGCAAAAAAGGTTGATTAGGTGTCTCCTTTTCCCATTTCTGGAAAGCATCCAAAACAGATATAAAGCCCATAGTTATGTTTCTATTTAAATGTTTCAGTTCGGATATTAATGAATAGTAAGTATAATAAAATTGCTAATATTTAATAACATTAACAAATCATTTTCTAGAATAATGCAATTAAGTTCATACTTCCTATGTGTACACTGTTAGAATTTTCTGATTTTCGTCCATCATACTGAACTCTTAACTGCATACCATTAAACAAACTTTGAGTCCAAGAGACATTCCATTTTAAATTCACACCCTCATTCAGTGCATCAAGCATTTCATATCCTATGGCAGAATTAGGATCTCCATCATAGTTTTGGAAAATAGCAGAGAATCTTCCTGTAATTGTAAATAATGATGCTTTATTCCATTTTGCCTCAAAAGAAGCTTCCTGAATTTGAGAAGATTCTTGATTTGTTTCTGGGTTGAGTTCTCCTAATTTTCTCTTTATGCTATAACCTAATGAATAACGCATAAAAATAGAAGGCTGAAATGAAATAGACGGAGTCATTCCCACCTCATTGATATTGTAATTTCTATCTTCTAAATAATCTGAACCAGAATTTATCATTCTTTGGTACCCTTCTAACTTCAATGTCAATAGCTTAGTCACATTTACCCTTCCACCAAGAGTATAACGAATATCCTGTCTTACTTCCCGTCCTTGTGTGAGTAATTGTGTATTTTCAAGGGATATAATTCTAAAATCAGCACCATAAAATGGATTGTTTCTATTGAAAAATAAGGTATTTCTAAATGCATAATTATAAGCCAGCATTTCTTCTTCTGTTACACTTCCAGGAAATGGAGAATACCTACCCCAAATATCGTCTGTTAAACTTTTTTTATCGACCAATAAAGACGCATTATTAGAGAACTTTGACACCATCTTTTTCAGTGCCTCTTTCTTCTGCCACTTATTAGGGGCCTTTAGGTTCAACCTCAAATTTAAAGTAGATCTATAGGCAGGTATATAATCATCTGTCGGTGTATAAAATCTAGCGTATTGTCTCTCATCAGGGTTCTGAGCTAAAAAGAACTCATTTTGATCTTGAATTCCATCTCCATTCAAATCTCTCCAAGTATGTGTACCTCTTCCATCTTCTACCCTAACATACACAAACTCCCTCAACAATTCTCTGGAAGATGAAATAGTATATGTACCATTTAATTTGCCTATACCTTGACCAAAGTTTACGCCTCCTACCAAACGTCCTTGAATAGATTCCTCATCAGATGGTTCACTTGCAAAATAATCCGTCCATTTCCGATAAGTTGCTCCCAATTGAATGTTTCCTCTCCTTCCTGATTTCCCTACATTCAATTGATACGTATTAGAGATAGTTTGCAGTTCCATTTTTCCATTTCGTGGAGCTTTATCTTCTCTGTAAGAATAATTAAAGTTGAAATTCCAATTCAAGCTATCACCACTTTTCAAATAAGCTTCATGCTCTTCAAAGTTCATCCATGAATAAACTATAGAATCGGTACCCATTAATTTTGTAGACTGCTGATCCAATTTGTAATTATAACCGGGTATTAGTATTTCACCTTTATAAAAAACACCTCCATTCAATCTTAACCAATCTGCCTTTTGATTTTCATTCAGCAATTGAGAATTCATATTAAATAAATCTCCTACAGCATTGAATTTACCAATATGATATTTCAAATGAGTGTCATGTTGATATCCACTAATGGCATCTTCTCTCTCTCTTTGAGCAAAAATATAACTTATATTTCTATCCTTTTTATCTTTTAAAGCTAAACCTCCTTCGATATAAATTTCTTCTCCCTCTGGCAAATCTTCATAATTCAAAGCCCAATTTCTATCAAATTCAACGCTCCTAAATCGATCAATACTACTAAAATCTTTTCCTATCTGCATCAATGAAGCATGTGTAGACAAAAGGTACCGTTCGCCTAAAGGACGTTCTTGTGATTGGATTCCAAAGTTTAATGCACTTCCCTTATTATTCCCGTTATCCATCACAGAAAACAAATTAATGTCCTGGTTAGAAAAAGCTCCCTCAAAAGAAATTGTTTCATAATTGGTTACTTTATAACTACCTCCAGCAGTGATCATTTGTTTACTATTTGGAGCCTCAAGTCTCCTCACAGGCAAATAGCGTCCTTGACGAACACCATTTTCAGGTGAAACCCATTTATAATACCTTCCAAAAGAGGTCACTTCATCTAAAATATAATCTCCATTACCTTGACCAACATCAGAAAATCCAGCGGTATATAAAGGTGTATCATCAAAATTTGCTCGCCTCAAACACAAAACACTCTCTCCTCCAAGCGTAACTGTATCAACTTCAGTATATAAAATTCTATTAGGATCAAATTCCGAAACGGTATCAATAGCCGGAACTATTGCATTCTGAAGGCTATCTCCTATTCCAGCTAACACTCTTTTTTCATCATCTGATAATGAAAAAAACAGACTACTATTTCTATCATCTTTCTCCTGATAAAAATTGAAAAAAGCATCCCATTTTTGTCCAGACATATAATGACTACCCTCAGTAATTGTACGGCTATAATACTGTGTAGCATATTCATAATCTATTCTTATTCGAGTATATTGGGTGATTAACACCTTTTCTGTAAAAGTAATTTCAGCTAAATTATAATCAATCACATAGTCTGCATCAAACCCTCTTCCCATCAATTTACCATCAATATATACCTTCTCTGAATTTGCAATGACTACTATATTACTCTCACCATTAGGCCCCCTTAATCGATAAGGTCCCAAAACTCCATCAATAGGAGCTATTTGAGCAGAATAAAATTGTCCCTTTGCCACAGATATTCCTCCTTTTGTAACACTTTTCACCTTAGTTGAATCATCACCCAGCATAATTTTAGCTTGAGCACCTTGCACATTTTTATAATACCTAAGGAATACACTAGGATTATTTTTCATCACAATATCACCCGCAGACAATTGAGCATTTCTGTGAGCCAATTCTATATATACCCTATCAAAATCTTGTATCTGTTGTGTATTTCCTTCTGGCTGAAAAGGCAAATCCTGATCCGTCAATATTGCAGTCAACTGTACATCATCAGTGATATTTCCTTGTAATTGAAGGTTCATAGCAGAATTTACAAATACATCCTGAGAATTACCCATTGAAATCCCTCTTGAAATACTCCCTGTCTTCTCTATATTTGGTGCACTAAACAGTTCCTCTTTTTTTTGTTTTTCTTCTATCTCAAGAATGTATCTCTCATTTTTTTTAGCAAGCCCATAACCTCCAGATTGATAAAGTTCTTGTGAACGGTGTTGAAAACCACTAAATAGTTGAGATGGATAGATTCGATATTCAATTAAAGCTTTTATGGAAGAATCTTTTAACTTTTCTCCGTTTACATGAAATAGATGAATAAAATTATCTTCACCTAAGTTGAACTTTAAATCTAAATGCTCTGGAGTTGTTTTTATGATACGAACTGAAGACTGGAATATAGTATTTGAATCCAAATATACACTATCACTACCCACCCACTTCTGTTTTAAAAGGGTGGTTTGTGCAAAAATGGCATCTGAAGAAATAAAACAGAGAAGGATTAATAAAATTCTATATAACAAAATTCCTTTTCAATATTAAATGGTATTGGAGTATAAAGTTTAGAAAAAACGATCATTCAAAGATAGAAAAAATACAAGATTCAAAAAAAGTCCAAATTATTGTCAAAACAAGGTTTCTTAATACATTTTAAGCAGAAAACTTAAAGCAACATTAATTCAAAGTATTGTACAAAATTATTTTTTTTGGATATATTGCAGCTTAAATAATAGAAACGATTAAAATATCTAATAAAAATAAACTGTAAACGAGCTTTTTGATTTCATTTCATAAAAACTGGATTATTCTTTGATTACTATATTGTATAATCAGTCATAAAGTAAATTTTATGAAAATTATATCCAATATTGTAACTTTGGACTATTCTTAAAAGCTCTCAGTTAACATATTGTTTTATCACTTTTCAGAGACAAAAACTTTTTGGATTAACTTTTTAAATTACAAACACTTGAATTCCAAGAAACTTTTATATTTTTTAGTAGGACTTACCCTTTGCGTAAGCAGCTGTGTTTCAAACAAGAAATTAACTTACTTAAAACACGAAGGAGAGCTTCAAGAAGAAGTTGTTTATGACTCAATATACAGAACAACTCCAACGGTTCCTTTAGCCTTGAATACTTTACGACCTTTTGATCAAATTCTTGTAGAAGTTAAAACAGTAACTCCCCCCGAATATAACCCATTTGCATATGTTGAAAGTATTGCTGGAAATAATGTAGCCAATATTCAACATCCAGAACAAGGTAGCTTATTAGGATATACAATTAATGAAGAAGGCAATGTTGACTTACCTTTAATAGGAAATATTAAGTTAGCAGGTCTAACTTTTTCACAAGCTGAATTCAAAATAAAAGAAATACTCGATGATATGATGGATAACCCTGCTGTAAGGATTAAGTTATTAAACTTCAGGTATTCAATTTTAGGAGAAGTAACGAGACCTGGCATTTATGGCACTTTCAGTAGAGAAATGTCAATATTAGAAGCTGTTGCAAAAGCCGGTGGAATAAAAGAATTTGGAGATAGAGCTAAGGTTAAACTACTAAGAAAAAATGGTGTAACTATGGAAACAATCTATCTCAATCTAAATGATGAAAAATTTGTAAATAGTCCTTATTATTACTTACAACAGGAAGATGTTTTAGTAATACTCCCATTAAAAAGAAGACCTACTTTAGAATATGTCCAAAAAAACGTATCTATCGTAGCCTCAATAACAGCAGCACTTGTCTCTATTGTTACCCTAATTACTGTTAATCGATAAAAATATCATGCTTAAGGATAAAGATAATTATTACAATAAGATACAATCAGACCCCGAGGATAAAGCAATCCAAGATTTCAAGAAATGGTTTTATTTGTGTTTGGAACAGTGGAAATGGATCATTTTATCAATTTCAATCGGATTGACTGCATCAATCCTAGTAAGTTTATATCAAACAAACCGTTGGTCTGTTACTACAGAACTTGTAAAAAAAAGTACTGAAAGGAAAAGTAATTCAACTGATTTTATGTCAATGCTACCTATTGATGCAATGGGAGCTGAATTCAGTAAGATAAACTTAGAATATGAAAAACGATATTTTACATCTAATGAAGTATTGTATAACCTAATCGACAAACTTAATTTGAATATTCATTATTATGACATAAAAGTTATTAAAGTTACAGAACTCTACAAAAACAGACCTTTTAGTATAATTTATGATAAAGAATCCACATGGACTCCTTTCAATGAAAATATTAACTTGATACCCTTAGAAGGTTTTAAAGAATTTCAACTTATTGTTGACAGTGATACTTCTGCTATATTTTTTGAAGGTAAAACATTCAAATTCTCTAAAAAATATAATATCAATGGATTTATTTTTAAAGTTGTAAAAGAAGATATTTCTTTTGAGAACTTTAATGGACTCTCGTTCATAATAAACACCAACATTTTAGAATTAAGGAATTTAAGAAAAAAAATCTCTTTCAATGTTTTGGGTGAAAAAAACACTGATCTTCCATTGATTCAATTGAAAACTGAAGGCAGTATACCCATAAAAGAAAAAGATCTATTGAATGAGTTAGTTACTACAGTACAACAAAAAGATATTCAAGATAAGAACTTCGCGACCAAACAATCTGCTAAGTTTATTCAAGACCAACTTCAGATTATATCTGACTCTATGCAATTAATTGCAAATCAGGTATACAAATTAAAAACAGAAAACACAGAATTAGCTGGTGGTGCTGAATTAGTTTTTGAGAAAATATATAAATTAGATGACAAAAGGAATGAACTACAACTTAGCATTCGCTACTGTGATTATTTACTGAATAATATGAGTTCAGGAGATCAAGAAGAAATACTAATGCCTGAATCCTATGGAATAAAAGGTTCTCAATTAACCGAAATGCTAAGCATATATTCAGAAATGAAGCTAAAAGATGCACTTTCTAATCAAAGGTTAAAGAAATCAATTCTTTATCAAGAAGATGCTATTGAAAGAGAGAAGGCATTAAAAGAATTAAGATTAAAAATTTCGGACGCAATAAGAAGCACGAAAAAAGCACTTAATATTCAATTAGAAGAATTAAATCTAGAATTAAAAAAATCAATACAATCTACTAATACCCTTCTATCTGAAGAAAAAACACTTCAAGATTATCAAAGACTTTTCGAAACTCATGAACAACTGTACAAATTACTTTTAGAAAAACAAGCAGAATACAGCATTAGAGCCGCAAGCACAATAAGTGATTATACAATGCTTTCAGTCCCTGAAAGCAGTGAGTTCCCCGTTTTCCCTAAAAGAAAACTCAATGTATTAATTGGCTTTATTTTAGGTTTTTCATTACCAGTAGGAATATTATACATTATTGTCTTATTTGACACGAAAGTTCGAGATGAAGTAGATGTGAAAGATATTTGTGACAAACCGTACATTGGCAACATTATCTCTCAAGACACATCAGCCCTATTAGATCCTCTTACACGATCTTTAGCTGCTGAAAGTTATAGAAACTTTAGAACAAACCTCCAATTTATGCTGGGAGATAAAGATAAATTTACAATTCTCATCACCTCATCAATTAGTGGTGAAGGAAAAAGTGTCACTTCTGCAAACCTTGCTAATTTTTATACGATTCTTAATAAAAGAGTTATATTAATTGGAGCAGACTTAAGGAAACCTGTTTTTAAAAAACTTTTCCCAAAAAATAATGAGAACATTGGCCTTTCTAATTATTTAAGTTCAGGTAAAAATATTGATGATTATATCCAAAAAACTGATAATGAAAACTTGGACTTAATATTGTCAGGAACTATCCCTCCAAATCCGACAGAGTTACTACAAGGTAAAAAAATGAAAGAATTAATGGATGATTTAAATGATAAATATGACATAGTTATTTATGATACAGCTCCAATAGGTATAGTTTCCGATGCTCGAAAAATGATGGAAAAAGCAGATCTTGTTTGTTACGCAATTAGGCAAGGACGCACCCCTAAATCTCAGTTAGAAAGAGCTTTACAAAACTTTCTACCATCCAAAGAAATCAAAGTGGCATTATTTATGACGGATGTAAATATGAGTAGAAAAGGAGGATATCAATACTCTTACTACGGAAAAGACTATATTTCTTACTTAGAAAAGTAATTATTTATTAATTTTGAAAAAAAAATTTAACTATAGATACAATGAAATCCTTACTACTAGTCCCAATATTAATTTGCTTAAATATAGGTGTTTACGCACAATCTCATAGGTCTTTAAATCTCATTGAGCGCACGAATTATTTTTTAATTGGAGGAAATATAGGTGTAGCATATTTATCAGGTGGTTACGCTAATCAAACTCCACAACAGGTCGACCTATCAGCTGCAAGACCAGCAATCACTGGTTACCTCCAAACTAAAATTTCAAAAAGATGGCATGTTAGAGCACAAGGATCGCTTATGATGTTAACTTCAAAGGATAAACGTGCTAATCAAGAAACTACGGGTCAAAAAGCATTTGAAACGATCCTTTTTGACTTCGCTCCGCTTTTTGTTTACGATTTAGGAGTTAATAAAAAATATAAAAGAAGATCACCTTATAGTAGAAAAAAAGGGTCCCTAATTTCGTGGTATTTAGTTGGGGGTACAGGATTGTTTGCAGCTAATGTAAAAAACTATATTGGAGGAACTTCTGGCAATAGATATGGAGGTACACTAAATGGCGGTTTAGGCTTAAGGTATACAATTTCTGAAAATTGGATTTTCAATGCAGAAGCATTAGGTAGATTAAGTACTACTACCACTTTAGATGGCACAAGATCGCAAAAACTTCCTGTTGACCTTTATCTTACTACACAAATTGGTGTTGCATACAGGATACCTGGTATGCGTATTATGAGATAAACGCTAGTTATTTTCATAAGCCTGTATAATATAGGCTTATGAATATTTCTTTCTATATAGATTAAGACTTAACAAATGACTATCAAAGAAACAAGACAATGGTTAGTAATTTATACCAAACCAAGGTCTGAAAAGAAAGTTGCTGAGCGTTTAAATAAAAAAGGATTTTTCACTTATTGCCCTACCTTTACCTCAATACGACAGTGGAGTGATCGAAAAAAGAAAATCATCATACCAGTGATACCATCTTATGTTTTTGTTAAACTCAATGAACTAGAAAGGTGGGAAGTTTTAAAAGATCCAGGTGTTCTTAACTTTATTTTTTGGCAAGGAAAACCTGCTGTCATAAAAGATGACCAGCTTAATTTATTTAAGAACTTCATCAATAATACACCTGAACATTCTGATATTAAAGTTGAAGATTTAAGCAAAGGTGATAGGGTCTTAATTAAAAACAGTGCTTTTACAGATCAAAGTGGGATAATTGAATCAATACATAAAAATAAATTGGAACTTATTCTACTAGAATTAAACTTAAAGGTGATTTGTTCCCCAAATCAAATTAGAATACAAGAAAAAGTTGTAGATTAGCCTACACATCAGAAGCCAATGATGTTCATCATTGGCTTCTGATGTGTAGGCTAAATTTTTTATACTAAAATGAAAAATATTTTAATTACCGGTGGTGCAGGATTCATCGGTTCACATGTCGTGAGACAGTTTGTTAATAACTATCCAGAATATCATATTTTCAATCTAGATGCCCTCACATATGCTGGTAATTTAGAAAACTTAAAAGATATCGAGAATAAAGAGAATTACACGTTTATAAAAGGTGACATCACTAATGAACTATTTATAAATGATATTTTCTCAAAATATAAATTTGAAAGTGTAATACACCTTGCTGCAGAATCTCATGTTGATCGTTCTATAAGCGATCCTCTTGCTTTTGCAAAGACTAATATTCTTGGTACAATGATTCTATTGAATGCATTCAAGAATGAAGTTGATTACACGAAAAACAATTCATTGTTTTACCATATAAGTACTGACGAAGTGTATGGTACTTTGGGTGAAACTGGATTATTCACTGAAACCACGCCATATGATCCAAACTCTCCATATTCAGCTTCAAAAGCAAGTTCTGATCACTTTGTTAGAGCTTATGGAGAAACATATAACATACCTTATGTTATCACAAACTGCTCTAATAACTATGGTGAATTTCAATTCCCAGAAAAGTTAATTCCTCTATGTATCAATAATATTATTAATAATAAACCACTTCCAATCTATGGGGATGGCAAATACACTAGAGATTGGCTATATGTTGTTGATCACGCCAAAGCAATAGATCTAGTTTTCCATAAAGGGAAAAATGGGGATACCTATAATATTGGCGGGTTTAATGAATATCAAAACATTGACCTTGTAAAAGAACTTTGCAAACAGATGGATCAAAAATTAGGACGAGAAGAAAATACTTCAGAACAACTAATTACATTTGTAAAAGATAGACCTGGACATGATTTAAGATATGCAATTGACGCTACTAAAATCAATAAAAATTTAGGATGGAAGCCTTCTGTAACATTTGAAGAAGGGCTGAGTAAAACAATTGATTGGTATTTAAATAACACAGAGTGGTTAGAAAATATCACAAAAGGTACTTATCAAAAATATTACGACCAACAATATTCAAAATAATATGAAAGGTATTGTCTTAGCTGGTGGTTCTGGAACTCGTTTATATCCTATAACAAAAGGAACTTCTAAGCAATTACTCCCGATTTATGATAAACCAATGATATACTACCCTATTTCAGTATTGATGCTTGCTGGAATAAAAGAGATCTTAATTATCTCAACCCCACACGACCTACCTAATTTCAAAAAGTTATTAGGAAATGGCAAAGATTTAGGTGTAAGTTTCTCATACATTGAGCAACCTTCTCCAGATGGACTTGCTCAAGCTTTTATCTTAGGTAAAGAGTTTATAGGAAATGACGATGTTTGTCTTGTTTTGGGTGACAATATCTTCTATGGACATGGTATGACTGATCTCATCAAACAAGCCAGAATCAATGTCAAAAGAGAACGAAAATCAACTGTTTTTGGCTATTACGTTAATGATCCTGAAAGGTATGGAGTAGCTGAGTTTGATAATGAAGGTAATGTTGTAAGTATAGAAGAAAAACCATCTCAGCCAAAGTCAAATTATGCTGTTGTTGGACTCTATTTTTACACTAATGATGTTGTTAAAATTGCACATACGATAAAACCATCAGACAGGGGGGAATTAGAAATTACAACTGTCAATGAAATATTTCTAAAGCAAGAGTGCTTGAAAGTTGAACTAATGGGAAGAGGATATGCTTGGTTAGATACAGGGACTCATGATTCACTTTTAGAGGCTAGTAGTTTTATACAGACGATTGAAAAACGACAAGGGTTAAAAGTAGCTTGTCTAGAGGAAATAGCATATGACCAAGGATTTATTTCAAAAGAGCAAGTTGAAATATTAGCTCAACCTTTATTGAAGACAGGATATGGAAAGTATTTAATCAAAAAGATTAACTCTAATGTAATAACTCCTCATAATCCTTCAAAGATCTAAGCGATCAATATTTTAAATTATGTATATTAGTTTATATCTAATTAAGCTAGATTAGAAAGGATTACATTGATCGCAATACGATTATTTTTTTTTAAATACTGATGACATTCGTTATTCAGCGGATATGATATCATGGAAATTATTGAAACAAAAATAAAGGATTTATATATCCTTAAACCAAATGTTTTTGGGGATAAACGTGGTTACTTTATGGAATCATATAAGGAAACTTGGTTTAAAGAAAATTTCCCTCATTTACATTTTATACAAGATAACGAATCACAATCCTCTAAGGGTGTGTTAAGAGGTTTACATTATCAAGAAGGTAGATATTCCCAAACAAAATTAGTTCGTGTCATACAAGGAGAAGTATTAGATGTCGCTGTAGATTTAAGGACAGAATCCCCAACGTATGGTCATCACGTAAGTGTTATTTTAAGTGCAGAAAATAAAACACAATTTCTCATCCCAAGAGGTTTTGCCCACGGTTTTCTTGTATTAAGTGATACAGCAATCTTTTCTTACAAAGTAGACGCACCTTACTCTCCTGAAAATGAAAATGGCATAATATGGAATGACCCTTCATTAAAAATTGATTGGCACCTTGATCATGATAAAATTATTTTATCAGATAAAGATCTAACTTTACCTTTTTTCAAGTAAAATACTATATATACAAACGCTAAAGCAATATATTTAATTTGCTTTAGCGTTTATTATTATATCTCATAGTCTCACACCTATTCCTATCCGCCTATTATTTAATTTTTATAAACTTCTAAAAGAAAAAAGTTATTTTATATTTTGTCCGACTGTAATTAAATAATAAACACAGTTTTTTGTATTACCCTATTTTTATATCAAATCATGAATATTCTTGTAACAGGCAAAAATGGGCAATTAGGCTCGGAAATAAATGCCCTTTCAACTCAGTACTCAGATTTTAATTTTCATTTTACAGATATTGAAGAATTAGATATTACAGACAAAAACGCCATTGATAATTTCTTTTCCTTGAATAAAATTGATTTAATTATCAACTGTGCTGCTTATACTGCTGTAGATAAGGCAGAGGATGATATAATAGCAGCTAATAAAGTAAATAACCTAAGTGTAAGATACTTGACAGAAGTTGCCGAGCAGTATTATTCTAGGATTATACATATTTCAACAGATTATGTTTTTGATGGAAAACACTATCTCCCTTATAAAGAAACTGATAATACTAATCCGATCAGTGTTTATGGAAAAACAAAACTGAATGGCGAATCCCATGTTATAAATTCAAAAGTGCCAGCACTTGTCATTAGAACATCTTGGGTCTATTCTCAGTTTGGAAATAATTTTGTAAAAACCATGCTTCGTTTAGGAAACGAAAGAGAAAATATTGGTGTAATTGGAGATCAGATTGGCACACCTACTAATGCAAATGATCTTGCTAAAGCTTGTCTTGACATAGCTTCTAAAACTGAATTATGGAGTAAAAAAAATGAAATTTATCACTTCTCAAACCTAGGAATTTGCAGTTGGTATGACTTTGCAAATGAAATTATGAAATTGAGTGATATCAACTGTAAGATAAATCAAATTGAAACAATAGATTATCCAACTAAAGCTCAAAGACCGCAATACTCGGTCCTCAATAAAAAGAAAATTACTGAACAATTTGGCATTGATAATTTTCATTGGAGTGATTCTTTACAGAAAATGATCAAAGCTATTTAGGGAGTCTTGGAGAAAGGTTAACTACCTGATAACAAGATGTTTTCTGAATATAAGAGCATATAAAAACCCCGAAAAATGTCCAATTTGGCTTTTTTCGGGGTTTTAGCTTGTCTAAATTTGAGTTACCACACAAAAATCTAACACAAACCAAACTCAAATATAGTATGCAATTCGAAATATTCAAGCCTGAACAGCTCAACCCCTTAAATATTATAAATTCAAGAATTCTGAGTTAGGAAAAATTCATTCTTGTATTCCCTGGGAAGAATTGGAGCAATTATTACCTTCTATTTCAAAAAAAGCAGGTAGGAAATCATGGTTTAATAACAAGGGAAAGTTATAGCTCTAATGTTTCTCAAATCTTATTCCGGTTTAAGTGATGAAAAATTAATTGACAGACTGAACACAGATTGGGCTTATCATATGTTTTGTTTTCGCTTTTTAAAAGATGATGAAACAATAAGAGACATCACTCTACCAAGTACAACGCGTTCTTACATTTCATCAATTATTGATATCGATGAACTTCAATTTACCTTATTAAAACACTGGAAAGGAACTGTTGATTTTTCCAACCTATTACTGATGGATTCAACCTGTTATGAAAGTGATGTCAGGTACCCTACAGATGTAAAATTGTTATGGGAAAGTTGCTATTATATTTTTGAAAAACTGCCTTTCAGGTTCTGTGAAGAATTAAAAATAAAACGTCCCAGAAGTAAATATGTAGAGCAAAAGAGAAAATATTTGACTTACTCTAAGAGGAGAAGAAAAGGATACAAACTGACAAGAAAAAGAAACAGTTCATTGCTGAACTTACTGAGTAAAGGACTGTGTTAATTACAAGATATTTTAGATACAGGAAAAATCGATTTACTAAAAAAGGAAAGAGATAAATTACGTGTAATCAAGAAAGTATACTTCCAGCAACAATATATGTTTGATCATAAAAAGGAACGTATTGATGACCGTACAATCTCCCTTACCAAGCCTTGGCTTCGCCCGATAGTAAGAGGTAAAGAACTAAAAAAAGTAGAGTTTGGATTCAAAGCTCATATTCTACAAGCAGGAGGAATTAGTATTATTGACTATTTATCTCCCAACGCCTTCAATGAAAGTACTCGTCTAAGACAGAGCTTCCTTAAACATCAAAAAATCTTTGGAAGTGCAACACATCTTGGTGCAGATGGGATCTATGCAACCAATAAAAACCGCCGATTCATTACTAGTAAAAATATCATCACAAACTTTAAAAAGAAAGGTCCAAAATCCTACACGAAGCAAGAAAATAGTATGGTTGAAATCATCGCAAAAGAAAGATCGACTCGTATGGAAGGTATTTTTGGAACCCATAAAAGAAGCTATGGACTCGGTAAGATAAAAGCGAGAACAAAAGAAAATGAAAAACTACGGATTGTGTTTGGTATTCTTACTTCTAATGCTGTTTTAATGGCGAAGAAAAAGGAAACGAAACCACTTGTAGTAGAACAAGGAAGACAACTAAAATTAGCAGTCTAAAAAGTCATTTCCCCAATGTCCCCTAGATAAATGTGTCCATACAGTTCTTAATGAGGTAATTTTTGAGATCTTGTATTCTGGCAAGCTGACTTTTTTGTGCTGATTCAGTTTTTAAGCTAATTCTATATAAAATCACCCACTAAAACAGATAGAATACTTCTGTTTTAGTGGGTGATAGAATCCATTTACCAAGATTCCCTATTTAGGGAGTCTTACCTAAAATAAAGGTTAACTACCTAATAACTTGTTCTCCATATAGTAAACCCCGAAAAATGCCTGATTTTGGAGTATCTACCTTTAGGATTACACAAAAAAGTATACCTTTCTTAACTTATAGCGTTATGAAAAGATACGAAACATCATTTAAAAGAAATGGTTGTTGAATTATTGAATTCAGGTCAATCATTAAGTAATGTGTCCAAAGATTATTGAGTAAATAAGGTTACACTTCGTAATTGGTAAAAGAAATTTAATAGTTCTGAAGGTTTATCAGGATAAGAAAATCCTTACAGCAGAACAAGAAGAAATTAAGAAACTCAGAAAAGCATTGCGAGAAGCAGAAATGGAGCGTAATATCTTAAAAAAGGCAGTAAGAATTTTAGAACAGCTTCAAAGGAAAAGACATTATATTATAAAGCAGAAATTACACGTATTTTTGAGAATAACCTTAGTATTTATGGAAGTTACAGAATACAAAAAGAACTTCTAAAAAATGGAATAAATCTATCTAGGATCTATTGTGGAACGTCTTATGCAAGAATTAGGTCTTGGAAGTATACTAAAGAAAAAGCTTGTTATCACCACTGATTCTAAGCATAATCAACCAATAGCAAATAATCTTTTAGATAGGAAATTTCTCGAAAATAGGCTTGGTAAGAAATGGGCTTATCTGACCACCATGATTGACCTGGCAGATCGTAAGATTATTGGTTGGTCACTGAGTGAAGATATGATAACAGAAAATACGGTTTTAAAAGCATGGGTAAACGCGAGAAATAATAGAGGCATTGAAGATGGGTTCTTGCTACATTCAGATTGAGGAGTTCAATATAGCAGTACACTATTTACTTCTATTTTATCAGAGAACCCAACTTCAAAACAAAGTATGAATCGAAAAGGAAATTGTTGGGATAATGCTGTAGCTGAAAGTTTCTTTAAAAGTATCAAATACGAATATCTTTATAGATTTAATTTTCAATCAATGGAACACTTAAATTGAGACGTGATCAAGTATATTTATTGGTACAATAATGAAAGACTTCATTCAGCTTTAGGATATAAAACACCTACTGAAAAAGAAAATGGATTAAAATTTATGAATTTAGTGAGGGCAGCTTAAAATTTGTATCCTTTTTGGTTGCTATTCCAACCGTGATATACTCTATTAATTAGATTAAAAACTATTATATCAGTTCTTGAATAACATTATTAACATCCACAAATCAACATTTTAAAGTACAAAAAACACTTAATATTTTCACGCTGATTATCAACATGTTAATGTAATCATCAAAAAAAATAACTAAAGATAATTTGTGTAAAATTTTTACTCATCTTTAATTTACAATCATTAATACCTTTAAACGGTCATAAAAAGTAATATGTGACCGACGTGGCGAAGCCATATTTAATCTAAATTAACATTCTTAATAATACCAATGCTAGATGCATTAATCACTTCAAAAACTAGATTAAAATTACTTCTTAAATTTTTTCTAAACCCTAGTAACACCGCTTACTTAAGAGGACTTGCTATAGAATTTTCTGAATCAACCAATTCCATACGTATTGAACTGAACCGTTTAGAGAAAGCAAAAATGCTTGAAGCCTCCTTTGAAGGAAATAAAAAAATTTTCAGAGTAAATAAATCGCATCCTCTTTTTAATGATTTACAAGCTATCGTACATAAATATGTTGGTTTAGATATAATTATTGAAAGGATTTTAAAAAAACTTGGTAACATCAAAGAAGTTTACTTAGTAGGTCATTTAGCTGAAGGGTTAAATAGTAATAAAATTGAGCTCTTAATTAAAGGTAATTTTGATCATATATACCTCAAAAGTTTAATACAAAAAGTAGAATCCACAGTTGGTAAAAAAGTCGTATATAAAGAAATAAATGATTTATCAAAATCAGATATTCCTCTTAATGCGTTGAAAATTTTTAGTCTCTAAATAAATATAAGTTATGAATAAAATTAAAAACATTTGCTGTATTGGCGCAGGTTATGTGGGAGGTCCTACAATGGCTGTTATTGCCCTAAAAAACCCACACATTAAAGTAAACATTGTTGATATCAATGAAAAAAGAATTGAAGATTGGAATGATGAAAATCTAGATAAGTTACCAATTTATGAACCTGGTTTAGCTGAAGTTATTGCACAAACAAGGAATGAAAATCTATTCTTCTCTACGGATGTCGAGCAAGGAATAAAAGATGCTGATATGATCTTTATTTCTGTAAATACTCCTACAAAAACTTATGGTAAAGGGAAAGGTCAGGCAGCTGACTTGAAGTATATAGAATTATGTGCACGTCAGATAGCTAAAGTTGCAACAAATGATAAAATTGTTGTTGAAAAGTCGACTTTACCTGTAAGAACTGCGGAAGCATTGAAAAGTATTTTATCAAATACGGGAACAGGTGTCAATTATGAGATATTATCTAACCCTGAATTTTTAGCTGAAGGTACGGCTATTGAAGATTTATTTAACCCCGATCGTGTTTTAATTGGAGGTGATAATACCAAATCTGGCCAAGAAGCAAAAGACATTTTATCTTCTATCTATGAATCTTGGGTTCCAAAAGATAAAGTACTACAAACAAATGTATGGTCATCTGAATTATCCAAACTAACTGCTAATGCTTTTTTAGCTCAAAGAATTTCATCTATCAATGCTATGTCAGCATTGTGTGAAAAAACTGAAGCTGATGTAGATGAAATAGCAAAAGCTATTGGTATGGATTCTCGTATTGGACCAAAATTCTTAAAATCATCTGTTGGATTTGGTGGATCTTGTTTTCAAAAAGATGTATTAAACTTAGTTTACATTGCTAAGTCTTATGGTTTAGATGAAGTTGCTGAATATTGGAATCAAGTAATACAATTAAATGACTATCAGAAACGAAGATTTGCTGATCATATCATTAAAACATCTTACAATACCGTTTCTGATAAACAAATAACATTTTTTGGTTGGGCATTTAAGAAAGATACTAATGACACTCGTGAATCCGCTGCGATTTATGTCGCAGATCATCTACTAGATGAAAATGCTAATATTACAATATATGATCCAAAAGTTTCTGCAGAAAAAGTTTATACAGACCTTGAATATCTAAATACTCACACTCCTGAAAAAATTCGTTCTAAAGTTAAAATAATTAATGATCCTTACGAAGCTGTCAAAAATACATATGGCATTGCAATTCTAACTGAGTGGGATGAATTTATTAGCTATGATTGGAACAAAATATTTGATTTAACTTTAAAGCCAGCTAATATTTTTGATGGTAGAAATATATTAGATAGTGAAAAGTTAAGTAGTATTGGCTTTAAAGTAAGTCAAATTGGTAAATAATTTGATCAGTTTAATTAAAAATTATGATTGAGAATCATTTCATCGTTGGTATGTCTAGAGCAGGAACTACATGGATATCTAATGCTTTAGATAAACATAGTAAAGTTTCTGTATTTGGAGAATCTTGTTTTTTTGGTCGCCATTACATTGAAAACAAAAAGTTATATTCAAAAGACGATTTAGTAACGTTAGCTCCAAAATTTATAAATGGTTCTTTAGAAAGTACAAAAATATTTAGAGATAACAACATTGATTATCAGGTCTTTTTTAAAGATGTATTTGATACATTAATAGAACGAAATGAAGATATTAGACCATCAGATATTTTTGATTACATCTCAAAACAAATATCTGAAATTTCTAAAAAATCAATCATCATTGAAAAGACACCTCATCACCTTAATTATATAGAAAGAATAAAAGAGTCGTACCCTCAAGCAAAATTCATCATAATGAAACGTAATGCTGTCGATTTTTTACTTTCATATAAACACCAAAGTGATAGAAAAGTTGGTATATCAAAAAAGGAATTAAAAGCTATTTATCACCCCTTAGGTGCACTTCTCATATATAGAAAATATCTATCTTCAATTCTAAAAAATCAGTTTGATAGGAATACCATTATTTTTGAACTTAATAATAACGATGAAAACATACTTAAAGAAGTTCAGGAATTTTTAGATATCGAACAGGAAGATATTAACATAAAAAAAGTCAACTCTAGCTTTAATAGTGAAATAAAAAAGGAGCTTTTAATTGAGGAAATGTTTTGGTTAAACTTGTTTGGGTTTGTTAAATACGATATAAATTATTTTTCAATAAATAATTTATTAAAAATTATCATGAGTATGATCAAGATTCCTAAATGGGGATTCAACTCTATAGTAATTATGAAAAAAAATTCATCTACAAATATCGTTAAATATTTTCTCAATATACTAAAGGGATAGAAAACAATGCCAGTTGCTCAAAATAACAAAGTTCTATTTATACATATTCCTAAAAATGCAGGTAAATCCATTGAAGTGGCTTTAGGAATTACTACTTCCCAAGAAGCTATTAAATATACATGGAGGAAGACTTTAAACCGTATAGCTGTTTTTCTCCTAAGGCTTACAAAAGACAAAAAAAGTCATGATCGAATTTGGGGAATTATTGATTATACTTTCACTGCTCAACATCTTACTCTACAAGAGATATTAAATTCTCAATTAATAAACCCATATGAGAAAGATAATTTTATTACAATTGCAGTTGTTAGAAATCCTTATGATAGAGCAGTCTCTAGTTATAATCACTTCTGTTCTCAAAATACAGAGCAAATATCCTTTCTTGATTTTTTAAATACTTTTTTTGTTTACCAGAAAAATGATCGTCATAATGTAATTGCACATAAAAGAACTCAAAGTGAGTTCCTTAGAGATACATATGGAAATATTAAAATTAAATATTTATTAAGATTCGAAAACCTTAACGAAGACTTTAAATCATTTGCTGATGACTTAAATTTAAATCAAAAAAGCCTTGATAAAATTGGAGCAAAAAAACGGAATCATAATAATTACAGAAAATATTATTGTGATGAAAGTAAGAAAATTATCGAGGAATATTTCAAAGATGATTTAGAGAACTTCTCATATACATTCTAATGTCAAAAGTTTTTTCTAATATAAAATCAGGTGTAGTTTGGTCATTTTTACAAATTTTCGCATCTAAGTTTTCTACAATTATTGGTCAGCTCTTACTAGCCTACATTCTTAATCCTGAGGATTTTGGTAAAGTAAGTATAGCAACTTCTATCATTTATATCATATCCCTTTTCCAAAATATTGGAATTTCAGATATTTTAATTAGTAGAGGAAAGTATTTTAGTATATACACACAAAGTGCAAGATCAATTTCCCTTGTTACAGGATTTATATGTCTCACTGTAACTTTAATATGTGGCAAGGTAAGTGAGTTTATTTATCATGATCAGGATGTAAGTAACTTCATATACCTTTCTTGCATCTCAATATTTTTCAATACGTTAAGTAATATACCTGAATCTGAGCTTAAAAAACAATTAAAATTTAAAAAATTATCAATTTTAAAATCAATTGAAAATTTATCTACACAGATATTTATTGTTCTTTTTGCCTATATAGGTTTTAAATCTTATTCATTTATTTACTCCTCAATAATAATCTCAATTTTTCATTTTTTTTATATACATAAAATTGCAAAGTATAGTTATTTTTTTGAGATAAAATTTAAGTATTGGAAATCATTGATACATAATAGTATTTGGGGATTAATATTTAATATTACTCAAACATTAATAAGACAAGTAGATTACTTGATACTTGGTGTGTTTAGTACTCAAAAAGCTGTAGGACTTTATTTTATGGCATATACTCTTAGCACACAAACTATTAGTTTAGTGATTAATATTATTAACCCTATTCTATTTCCTATTTTTAAAAGTTCAAGTCAGCTAACAACCAAAGAAAGGAACAATAATATTATAGAATTATCAGAAGTCTTTTCATTTATTGGTTTTACATTTTCGATTTCTCAAGTATATATATTACCTCCAATAATTGATTTATTTCTAGAAGAGAAATGGTTTAATAGTATTGAAATTACTCAGATTCTATTATGGGGTATGGGATTTAAAATAGCATCTACTTTATGGACATTAATTTACAAAGTCAACTCTGATTTTATAAAGCTAGGAAAAGTATCATTAATTTCATCAATTATTTTCACACTAATTATTACATTTTCTTCATATAAATTTGGAAATATTGGAACTGCATATGGTGTAAGTTTTTATAATGTAATATCATCTTATGTTTTTTTATATGTAGCTTTCTCTAATAACAATATAACTTCTAAGAAGATTTTATTCTCTATAACAAGAGACTTTTTACAGTGTAGCTTCTTTTTTATTGTTGTGAACTACGTGATAAGATATTTTAATTTTGATAATAAATATGTTATTATTTTGCTAAATATTACTACAACATTAGTTGTCTTATTTTCATTTACATTAACATACAAGAAAAATATAATTGTTACTAAAATTAAAAATAGAATTAAAAATAAAATTAAATGAAATATACAGTTATTGTCAACGGAAGATTTCAAGCTTTTGATTATGCCTCTGAGCTTCATAAACAAGGTAAACTTGATAAACTAATTTCTTCCATGCCCTATTATATTGCTAAAAAGTATAATATTCCAAGTGATAAATATGAAGGTTTTCCAATTTTTGAATATCTAAAATATTCTTCCCGAAAAGTCTTAAAGAAAAACCTTCCAACCATGCTATATGCTAAAGCTTTCACAAAGTGGGCTAAAACAAAAATACCAAAAAACACTAATGTAATTTTTTCTTCTGCAGGTTATAGCTATGAAATATTCACTGATAAGCAATTTCAAAATGTTATTAAGGTATTAGACAGGCCTTCTACCCATACTTTATCCAATATAGAGCTTAAAAAAGAAGCTTATAGATATCATAATAGTACATTTACTCCTCATAAAGAAAGTTTCGTCAAAAGAGAATTAGAAGAATACAAAAATGCTAATAAGATTATGATTCCTTCCTCTTTTGTAGAAAGGACTTTTTTAGATAATGGTATTAAGCAAGATAAAATTATTAAAATACCTTACCCAATTGGAAATAATAAGTTTAAAAATTTGACTAAAACGGACTCGAAAAGAGAAAAAAGTGTTCTTTTTGTAGGTCAACTTTCCCCAAGGAAAGGGATTCAAGTTCTTCTAGATGCTTTTAAAATCATTGATAAAAAAAACAATGAAATTTTTTTAAACGTTGTTGGTCATAGAGTAAAAGATTATAATGTTAATTTTGACAATTATGAAAATGTTAAATATTTAGGACCTCAAAAAGGGCAAGCACTCTACGATATTTTTAACACCTCATCTCTATTTTGTCTACCCGCATATGAAGAAGGCATGGCATTTGTCTTAAGTGAAGCTAATTATTGTGGTTTACCAATTATAGCTACAAAGAATTCTTCTATTGAAGACTTCAAGGTAAATAATAGTAAATCAATTATTGAGATCCCAACTGGAGACCCTGAAGTATTAGCTGAAAATATAATGTCTTTTTTCGAAGAAGGCCTTAAACAACATTCCTTTGTAAGTAGATCACATGAATCAGTAAGGAATTACCTAGAGTATACAAATAAGATAATAAATGAAATTGAAAAATAATAAACGTCACCTTGTTAATATTGATCAGGTAGGTTTAAAAAGTGCTGACTCAGCTTATGGTGGATACCTAAATGCTTATTCTTTTGAAGAAAAAATATTTGATGAATGGATTAATGATTTTAAAAATCTCCTATTATCTAAAATAAATACAGAATATTTTCCAATATACAGAATGGCAGATGGTGAATTTAGATTTTTAATGGGTCGAAAACTAAATTTACATAAAAAACCTTTAATTAAAGAGCTTCTAGCTATTACTGCTGAAAAACTTTATATTAGAAATCCCAATAAATGGAAAACCTCCTGGGGTGAAGAATATTCACCCGATGTAGTTTCCAATCTCAGGAAAAAACTAATAGAAGATATAAGATATATTTCCAAAAAAGGCATATTAGCATGTTATTATAATGAAAATGGTTTAAATGCATTTACAGAATATAATAAATATTTGGAACCTTTTTTTTTAAAAAATAACATTCCTTTTAATAATGATAACTATTATCCATTTCATTTCGTTTGCTCAGTTTTAATTAAAAACAATTATCAAGATTTCTATAGAAACAAAAACATTCTAATAGCTACTGGTAGTGACGACGACTCTGAAGAAAAAATCAAATCAAATATTTTACAATTAGGGGCAAAAAGTGTTTCTTTCATAAGAATTTCTAAGACGAAATCGATGCAAGAAAAAATTGATTTATCTGAGATAAAGATAAATATAGATATTTGCTTTGTTGCTGCGGGAATAGGATCAGCAAGTATATTAAAACAATTAGAACCCCTAAGAACTTTAACAATAGATATTGGAGGCTTTATAAATTGCTTTATAGATAAAACGTCTAGTCAACATGGGGGTATATTTAGTCATCCAGAAAAAAATGAGTAGATTAAAATCAAAAAATATTCATGCATCTTTAATGATTTTATTTACCAGTTTACCTGTAATTTACACAATTATTTTCCCTGGTAAAATTGTTGTTATCAACTCATTATCTGTAGTACTAAGCCTAATAATAACATTTCATTTTATTTTAAGATCTAGTAATTTTTTCAGATTTGATTTTTATACAATAACAGCTTTTATTTTTTATAATGCATTTACTTTAGTTAGAGGTTTTTTTATTGCTAATGATTTTACTGATTATAAAATACTAATTGGGGGTTTAGGGATTAATCTCATACTATATAATTTTATATTTTTTGGAATGTATTCTAATTACCCTGTCATTTTTATAAGAAATTATTACGATTTGCTTAAAAAAATGATAATACCGTTTATTTGTATTTTGTTTATTTTTAGTGGTTCTGGTGAAAAAATGGTAATTCTTTTAAAGCCTCATTACCTTTTAATTTTAATAAGTATATATTTATCTAAAAAATCAAAATACTTTATATATTTTATATCACTTTTTTCTATAATCATTGATTTACAAAATCGTTATAATATAATATGTATAGTGCTATTATATTTGATTGTTTTTCTGATAAGAAATTTTAATATAGAAAAAATCACAAACTTATTTAGAAAACAAAGAAAATTAACTTTGTCATTAATGTATTTGATGGTCTTTATGAGTATTATTGGATTATTTAATCCATTCCAAAGTATACAAGATCTGGTTTCTGATGAAAGAGAAGGAAACATTCTTGTTGATTCTAGGTCAAAAATATATGAAGATGTCTGGAATGAACTTAATGAAAAACAAAGCTTCCTTATTGGATTAGGGCTGTATGGTAAAACTTCAACATTTTTAACAGATAGTGTAAATAATACAGCCCTTGCAGAGATATATAAAAAAGGAAGAAACGGCACAGAAAGTTCGATGCTGAATTTTCTGCAATATGGAGGGCTTATTGGTTGTATAATTTATATTCTCCTTTTTTCAAAAGCTTCATATATTGCAATTACCCATTCAAATAATATTTTTTTTAAAGCATTAGGGTTATGGGTCATGCTTAGAGGGGTCTTATCATTTATAGAAGATAGACATTTCTTCAACATTAATACTTTGGTAATTTTCTTAACGATAGGCTTATGTTTCAATCATAAATTTCGAAATCTTTCAGATGACGAATTCAAATCATTATTATAAAAGATGAAAAAAACATTAAAACTTATCCTTCTAAAAATTAGAAATCCTCAATCAGCAATTTCAATAAATTCAAATGTTTCTCTAAATACTAAAATAGGTAAACGTGTCAAAATTCTTAAGGGGAGTAATATTGGAGATTGCAGTATAAGTAATTATACTTATGTTGGTAAAAATTGTTCCTTTGAAAGAACAATAATTGGGTCTTTTTGCTCTATAGGACCTGAAGTTATTTGTGGCATGGGCAGTCATCCTGATAACTATGTTTCAACTTACCCTGGTTTTTACTCGAATAATGCCTCTGGAAGTTTCTTCTTTGGGAATTCAATTAATGAAGTCGTTGAGTTTAAGAAAACTATTATTGGAAATGATGTATGGATTGGTGCTAGAGCAATCATACTTGGAGGTGTAAAAATTGGTAATGGAGCAATAATTGGAGCAGGTGCAATTGTTACTAAAGATGTCCCTCCTTACGGTGTTGTGGTAGGTGTACCTGCGAAAGTAAAAAAATATCGTTTTGATAAAAATACTATTGATTTACTAAACGAATCTAAATGGTGGGATAAAGATGAAGAAACGATAAAAAAAAGTGCCAAATACATTAATAATATTAACTCTTTTTTAGAAAAAATAAACAAACATGATTAAACAAAACATAAAAAAAATACTTTATTTCCCACACTTTACTATTGATTGTATCTTTTGTTTATTCAAATTAAAGTATTGGAAATCATCTTGGAGACTATATGGTTTACCAATAATTCAAAAACATAAACATGCTCAGGTAATAATTGGAAGTTCTTTAATTTTGAGAAGCAAACCGAGCTCTAACTCTATTGGAACCTTTCAAAAGGTAATAATAAATGCTTTATCACCTAAATCTATTATCAGAATTGGTAATAATGTTGGAATTTCAGGTAGTACTATATCTGGAAAAAACATCACAATAGGTGATAATGTATTAATTGGCAGTGGTTGCTTAATTACTGACACTGATGCACACCCTATTCATCCAAGTTTAAGAAATGATAAAACTAAGATAAAATCAGCTCCCATTGTTATTGAAAATGATGTATTTATAGGAACTAGATCTATTATCTTAAAAGGTGTAAAGATTGGTTATGGAAGCGTAATTGGTGCTGGTAGCGTCGTTACTTCTGATGTAAAACCTATGACTATAGTTGGAGGAAACCCAGCTGTTGAAATCAAAGCAATTTAGATAAAATTAAAGTGGAAAATAAAAACACAATCTTTTGGTGTGGGTCTATTCTTACATTTGAAGGTTTAAATAAATTTAAAGGTGAAGCTCCATCAGCTACAATTTGGACTAGAGAAATTTTAACTGGTTTTTCAAAGAATAGCATAAATGTTAAAATATTTGCACCTATTTGGGATGCTATGTTTCCAAAAGGTTATTTATTTCCAGGTTCTACACAATACTTGGACCCCAATTTTAATCAACAGAATATAAAATATCTTAATATTCCGTATATAAGAAAATATTCATTAGCTAGAAATCTTTTTAATTCAATTCAGAAAGAAATCGAAGAAAATGGAGAACCCAAGGCTATTATAAATTATAATACATACCCTCACTATATAATTGCCTTAAAAAAAATAAAGGAAAAATATCCTAATATCAAATGGATAAATTATATTCTTGACCTAGATGACCCCGACAAAGATAATTGGCTATCCTATTCCAATGATGTTAAAGGTTCTGATGGTTGTATATTTTTATCATGGTGGGGATTTAAAAATACGCCTACTAAAAATAAATTATATGTTGAAGCAGGGTGGAATGGTAAATTACCAGAATCATCTATAACAGATAAATTTATCTTTATATATGCAGGAAAACTGTCAGCTTATGGAGGTATTAATGATTTAATTGAAATAATTAAAATCTATAAAAATAAAGATGTTCAATTTCATTTTTATGGGAAAGGCAAAAACTTAGCATTAGAAGACTTAGCACAAAACGATAAACGTGTTCATATAAAAGGTTTTGTTTCTGACGAAGAATTAAAAAAAGCATGTGAATCTGCTAATGGATTTTTGTCTCCAAGAGATGTAAACTGTCAGGAAAACAAAATGATTTTTCCATCAAAAATTTTATATTATTTAAAATTTCGAAAGCCAATTATTTCACAAGATCTACCAGGACTACCACCTGAATACCATAATGTTTTATTTATTCCTAAATCGTCATCATATGACGATTGGATAAATGAAATCAAAAGAGTTAAAGAACTCTCTAAAGATGAGACTAAAATTAATTTTGAAAAATCAACTGCATTACTTGAAATTAAAAAATGGTCTAATCAAACTTTAAAAATTATGTCGTTTATTAATGAACTGAACAATGAAAATTCTTAATGTTATTGCGTCTTTAGACAAAAGTGCAGGTGGGCCTTCAAGAAGTGTCCCTACAACATGTAATGGAATATCTCATCTTGGAACTCACATCACTTTATTATCAAATAAGTCTGATAATCCTGTTAAAATAAGTAAAAACAAGAATTTTGAAGTTATTTTTCTAGGGTATACTCAATTGATCATTTTTTGTCTTTTCAAATTGAAAAATAATAAATTTGATTTGATACATTTACAACATATTTGGCACCCTTATACTGCAATTGTTACATTCTTTTCAAAATTATACAATATTCCGTATTTGATCACGCCTAGAGGGATGCTTGAACCATGGATCATGAACAAAAATCCTATTAAAAAAAAAATAGCTTTATTTTTATATCAAAAAAATGATTTAAAAAGAGCAAATTGTATACATGCTACTTGCGAATTAGAAAAAAATAATATCCAAAAGGTAATTTCTCATGATAGTATAAAAATTGTTCCAAATGGACTCGATTTGTCAAAGGTTCCATCGGAAAAACAGTCATACAATAATAAAAAAGTCGTTTTTTTGTCTAGAATACATCAAAAAAAGGGAATAGAACTTTTAATTGAAGCATGGAAAAAAATAGACACTGACTGGAAACTAGAGATAGCGGGGGACGGTGAGGCGAATTACATAAAATCAATAACTGAAAAAATAAATAATTCAAATTCTAATATAGAATATGTTGGAGCAGTCTATGGTACTGAAAAATGGGATTTTATCAAATCCTCAGATATATTTATTTTACCTACATATAGTGAGAACTTTGGAATTGTAGTTGCGGAAGCTTTATCTGTAGGAGTACCTGTAATAACGACAAAAGGCACACCATGGAACGACTTAAATGTAAATAAATGTGGTTGGTGGATTGATCTATCTATTGATAATTTAGCAGATACACTTCAACAAGCTATTAATACCTCCCCTGACGAACTAAGAGAAATGGGAAAAAATGGTATTAAATTAATAACAAGTAATTATGACATTAAACAAATTTCTAAAAGGATAAATACATTATATTTTCAAATACAAAATGAAAACTGAAATCTCAATAAAAAACTACAAACACTCTTTTAGTTTAGGTAATAAAATCTCAAGGCTTGTTTGGTCAATAGTTTATCTTTGTCTTTTCAGACCATTTTCAAGTCGATTATTTAAATATTGGAGGGTATTTATTCTAAAAATATTTAAGGCTGATATACAATGGTCTTCTCACGTCTACTCTTCAGTTAAAATATGGGCTCCTTGGAACTTAAAACTAGGTAAATATTCGACTCTAGGCCCATTTGTTGATTGTTATAATCAAGGTAAAATTGAAATCGGTGATAATACTGTAATTTCTCAAAAGTCATACATGTGTGCCTCATCACATGATATTTCTGACCCCTTAAATAACCTAATCTTAAAACCTATAAAAATAAAAGATCAAGTTTGGATTGCAGCTAATTCATTCATCGGACCAGGAATAACCATAGGAACCGGTGCGGTTGTAGGTGCAACGTCTTCAGTCTTTTCAAATATTGAAGAATGGTCAGTTGTTAGAGGTAACCCAGCTCAATTTGTAAAAAAAAGAATACTTCGAGGAAATGAAAAATGATATTTCTGTTATAATCCTAACATACAATGAAGAAATGCATATAAAAAGGTGTATCAATTCATTGAAAAATATAGTGAAAAACATTTTTATTATTGATTCTTACAGTAGTGATAATACTATCAAGATTGCCAAAGAGCTAGGAGCAATAGTATTTCAAAATCCATGGAAAAATTATGCGACTCAATTCAATTGGGCACTTGAGAATTGTCCTATAGATACTAAATGGGTATGGCGGGTAGATGCTGATGAATTTATAGATCATGAGCTTGCTGATAATGTCAATAATCAAATTACTACTATAAAAGAAAATATAAGTGGCATTTATGTTAAAAGAAAAATTGTTTTCATGGGCAAGCCATTAATGCATGGTTCATGGTATCCCCGTTGGTATCTAAAAATTTTTCGGTACGGTATTGGTGAATGTGAAAATCGATGGATGGATGAACATATAGTTTTATCCTCCGGTAATACAATCAAACTAGAAGGAAATCAAATTGACGACAATTTAAACAATTTAACTTGGTGGACCGACAAACATAATAAATATGCTAATAGGGAAGTCATAGATATATTATTTAAAGAATATAGTTTAAATGAGAAAGATAATGTAAAACCTTCTTTATTTGGCAACGATGAAGAAAGGTTAAGATGGCTAAAAAAATATTATAATAAGACTCCTATTTTAGTAAGGCCATTATTAAACTTCTTCTACAGATATTTCATTAAGTTTGGATTTCTTGACGGTACTCAAGGTTTAATCTGGCACTTACTTCAAAGCTTTTGGTATAGGACTTTAGTCGATGCGAAAGTTTATGAGTTGAAAAAAAGATTTAATAATAACGAAAAAGAAATAATTGATTTTTTAAAAACTGAATATAAATTATGAAAAGAATATTAGTAACTGGTGGAGCTGGCTTTGTAGGTTCACATTTATGTGAAAGGTTATTAAAAGAAGGCAATGAAGTAATTTGTTTAGATAATTATTTTACAGGAAATAAAGAGAATATTTATCCGTTAATGGATTATAAAACTTTCGAAGTTGTAAGACACGATGTCACAGAACCATACTATGCTGAAGTAGATGAAATATATAACTTAGCATGTCCTGCTTCTCCTGTCCATTACCAATATAACCCAATAAAAACGATTAAAACTTCTGTTTTGGGTGCAATTAACACTCTTGGATTAGCTAAGAGAGTAAATGCTAAAATCTTACAAGCTTCCACATCCGAAGTATATGGTGACCCAAGCATTCACCCTCAACCAGAAAGCTACTGGGGGAATGTTAATCCAATAGGTATACGATCTTGTTACGATGAGGGAAAAAGATGTGCTGAAACATTATTTATGGATTATCATAATCAAAATAATGTAAATATTAAGATCATTCGAATCTTCAATACTTATGGCCCTAAAATGAATCCTAATGATGGAAGAGTAGTCTCCAATTTTATTGTTCAAGCATTAAAAGGTGAAGACATTACCATTTTTGGAGATGGTTCTCAAACAAGAAGTTTTCAATATGTAGATGACTTAGTAGAGGGTATGGTTAGAATGATGGGAAGTAAAGATGACTTTCTTGGCCCTGTAAATATTGGTAACCCTAATGAATTTACGATGTTAGAATTAGCTGAAAATATTTTAAACTTAACTAATTCTAAATCTAAATTAATTCATCTACCTTTACCTCAAGATGACCCTAAACAAAGACAACCTAATATTGAACTTGCTTACAAAGAGCTTAATGGATGGCAACCGAGCACACAATTAAAAGATGGTTTATTAAAAACAATTGAGTATTTCGAAAATAAAATTTAAATTGAAAATTTCAATAATAACAATCGTATATAATAATGCTAGCTATATTTCTGATTGTATTAATTCTGTTATTTCACAAGATTACGATAATATCGAATATATTGTAATCGATGGAGGATCTAATGATGGGACTCAAGAAGTTATAAAAAAATATTCTGAAAACATTGATTTTTTTATCTCTGAAAAGGACAAAGGGTTATATAATGCTTTAAATAAAGGGTTAAAATTATGTACTGGGGATATCATCGGAATTTTACATTCTGATGATATCTTTTATTCAAAAAGTATAATAAGAGATATTGTAGGTATTTTTCAAACACAAAAAAATGATTTACTTTATGGAAACGGTATGTATGTCGAAAGAGATAATCCAACAAAAGTAAAAAGAATATATAAATCGAATAAGTTCTCATCAAGGTATTTAGCTTTTGGATGGATTCCACTCCATACAACCATTTTTGTCAAAAAAGAAATGATACATAATTTTGGTTTATATAATGAAAATTATAAAATTGCGAGCGATTATGATATTTCTCTCAGATGGTTCAAATCAAATTGTAATAAATATTATTTGAACAAATGGATTGTCAAAATGAGATTGGGTGGAAAAAGTACAACAATGCAACTTCAAAAAGAAAAATCTAGAGAAGATCTAGAAATCATTAATAAACATCAACTATTTGGTCGTATTACCTTGTATTGCAAGATTATTCAAAAAATTCCGCAATATATTTTACCTTACTTTTTTAAGTATGATAATTAAAAAATAAAATACTTAAAGTTTATATCATTTTAATGATTGCATGTACTAGTTTTCCCTTAAAGGATAATTCTTTATTATAGGCATGAAAACTAACATTCATAATAAGTAACTTTAGTTTATTTGAACGCAAAATTACATCATATTTTAAAATTTTTTATGAATTGGTGCTGTTTTTGATTTCCTTTTTTAGGAAATAGAATAGACTTTTAAAATATAGATTTCTCTTGGGTTAGAACAAGCTTGCTGTAGCTATAAAAAGACTCATAAACTCTATCTTTACTCAAGCCCAGGTATTTGTTAGTTACTTTTAAATTACTTCTTACTAAATGAAAAAGAGAATAGATTACCTAGATCAAATAATACTTTTAATTGAATTAGTTCTTTTAAATATAGTATTTAATGTCCTTTTCTTCCTAAGATTTAACGAAACTATTTTTAATCAAAACATTTCATTACATTATACCTTTTTATATTCTTTTGTTAATGTTTCATGGATCCTGATTGCTATTATTTCTAAGTCTTACAAGCTAACTAGAACAATTAGTAACTTTAAAATAGCAGTAAACACTTTCTATGCTCTATTTTTACAGGTTTCATTTATTACAATTTTCATATTTTTCTTAAAACTTGGTATTTTATCACGGGAATTTTTGGCTCAATTATTAATAACCTTCTCTACACTCACACTAATACTAAAACTGTTTATAGCACAGCTTTTAAAAATATATAGAAGAAATGGACGTAGCTTTAAGCAGGTTATAGTTTATGGAAATAAAAATAGTGGCTTAAAATTATCTAGTAAGTTAGTTCAGAACCCACAATACGGCCTCCATTTTATTGACTTTTTTGATTCTAATGAAGATAGTGACATAAACCACATGTTAAACTTTGTAAAAACCAACAATGTTAATGAGATATATTGTGGATTACCTTCAGTGAATCATCAAAAGCTCGAAAAGTTAATACATTGGGGAGAGACTAATTTTGTTCAAATAAAACTATTTACTGAATGTAACACAATTGGCAAAACAAGTCTTAATTTTAGTGAAATCGATGGTCAACCTATCATTAATTTAACTAATCATCCTTTAAACGATTTTGGAAACCAATTTTTGAAAAGATGTTTTGATTTAGCGTTTTCATTAGGTGTCATCATATTCGTTTTATCTTGGTTAGTACCTTTTATTGGAATATTAATAAAGCTAGAATCTAGAGGGCCAATATTCTTTAAACAGAAAAGAACGGGTTTAAATGGTTATAGTTTTGATTGCTATAAATTAAGGTCAATGAGGGTTAATAATGATTCGGATAAAGTACAAGCTTCGAAAACAGATAGTAGAATTACTAAAATTGGTAAATTTATAAGAAAAACCTCTATTGATGAATTACCTCAATTCTTTAATGTGTTAATGGGTAATATGTCTATCGTTGGACCAAGACCACACATGGAAGCACACACTGGGATGTATGCTAATATTATTCAGAAATTCATGAAAAGACATTCTGTTAAACCCGGTATCACAGGTCTTGCTCAGGTAAGTGGCTATAGAGGAGAAACAGAAAATGATAATTATGCAATGAGAGGTCGAGTACGTTTAGATCTTTTTTATATAAATAATTGGAATTTTCCATTAGATTTAAAAATTATTATAAGAACAGCAACATCTATGGTTTTAGGTGACAAAAAAGCATATTAATTTTTTATGAAAAAAGCGTTAATTACAGGTATTACAGGTCAAGATGGTGCTTACCTAACTGAACTATTACTTGAAAAAGGTTACGAAGTACACGGTATTAAACGCCGTTCTTCTTTATTCAATACAGATAGAATTGATCATTTATATCAAGATCCTCATGAGACTGATGTAAAACTTAAATTACATTATGGTGATCTAACTGATTCTATGAATCTTACTAGAATTATTCAAGAGGTTCAACCAGATGAGATTTACAACCTTGGAGCGATGTCTCATGTTCGTGTAAGTTTTGATACTCCAGAATATGTTGGAAATGTTGATGCGTTAGGTACACTTAGAATACTTGAAGCTGTTAGATTGTTAGGTTTAACTGAAAAAACAAGAATCTATCAAGCATCTACATCAGAATTATATGGTTTAGTGCAAGAGGTACCTCAAAAGGAAACTACTCCTTTCTATCCTCGTTCTCCATATGCAGTTGCTAAACTTTATGGCTATTGGATTACAGTAAACTACCGTGAAGCTTACAATATGTACGCTTGTAATGGTATTTTGTTCAACCATGAATCTCCTATTCGTGGAGAAACTTTTGTTACTCGTAAAATTACAAGAGCTGTTTCAAAAATTGCTTTAGGGCTTCAAGATACTCTTTACCTTGGCAACCTTAATTCAAAACGTGACTGGGGTCATGCAAAGGATTATGTAAAAGCAATGTGGTTAATTCTTCAACAAGATAAAGCTGAAGATTTTGTTATTGCCACAGGTGTTACTACAACAATCCGTGACTTTGTAAAAATGTCTTTTGCTGAAGTAGGAATTGAATTAGAATTCGAAGGTGAAGGTGTTGATGAAATCGCAAAAATTAAGTCTTGTAATAATCCTGAATATCAAGTAGAAGTTGGGCAAGTTGTACTAAAGGTTGATCCTCAATACTTCCGTCCTACTGAAGTAGATCTATTGATTGGTGACCCTACAAAATCTAAGGAAAAATTAGGTTGGGAATTAGAGTATGATCTAGACGGATTGGTGAAAGATATGATGCAATCTGACCTTAAATTATTCAAGAAGGAGAAATACCTTTTGGAAGGTGGTCATGACATTCTAAACCAATACGAATAATAAAAATATAAAGTTATTCTTCAAAAAGCCCGTAACCCTAGTTATGGGCTTTTGAGGTAAAATCAATTCTAACTATGGATAAGAATTCAAAAATATATGTAGCTGGTCATAGAGGAATGGTCGGTTCAGCAATTGTTAGAAAACTTGAAAAAGAAGGTTTTTCTAATATTATTACTAAAACTTCTTCTGAGTTAAACTTAACAGATCAAGTAGCTGTTAAAATATTTTTTGAAGAAGAAAAGCCTGAATATGTTTTTTTAGCAGCTGCTAAAGTTGGAGGTATTTTAGCAAATAATATTTATAGAGGTCAATTTCTATATGAAAACTTGATGATTCAAAATAACGTGATTCATCAAAGCTATGTACAAGGAGTTAAGAAATTAATGTTCTTAGGTTCATCTTGTATATATCCAAAATTAGCTCCACAACCTTTAAAAGAAGAATACCTTTTAACTGATACCTTAGAGCAAACAAATGAGCCTTATGCTATTGCTAAAATATCAGGTATTAAAATGTGTGAGGCTTATAGAGATCAATACGGGTGTAACTTCATTTCTGCTATGCCCACAAACTTATACGGCTACAATGATAATTACCATCCAAAGAACTCTCATGTTCTTCCAGCTTTATTAAGAAAATTCCATGAAGCTAAGGTAAATAATGAGCCAACTGTAGAAGTTTGGGGTACTGGTTCTCCTCTTAGGGAGTTTATGTTTGTAGATGACTTAGCAGAAGCTTGTTTCTACCTAATGCAAAACTATGATGAGAAACAGTTTGTGAATGTAGGAACAGGTGTTGATTTAAGTATTAAAGAGTTAGCAGAAACAATTAAAGAAGTTGTAGGTTTTGAAGGAGAATTGGTTTGGGACAGCACAAAACCTGATGGAACTCCACGAAAATTAATGGATGTTTCTCTACTTCATAATGCTGGATGGAAGCATAAAGTAGATTTAAAGGAAGGTATTGAATTAACTTATCAAGACTTCCAGAAAAATGTAGATGTATTAGCTGAGAGGTAATCATTGATACTTTCTAATACAAAAAGGAACAGCCTGAATAAAGACATTAAAACTTTATTCAGGCTGTTCCTTTTTATTAATATCAGACTCTACAACTGTGCCCCTCCCTCATTTTCAGAATTAAAAGATTCTATAGAATAAGTGGCTGCAGGGAAGTATGGTCCTTTTCTAGCATCTTGAAAAGACTGGATACATTTTGGAAAATTCTGTTTATTGTAGATGTATCCCATCAATAAACTGTATTTCACAAACTCTTGTGGAGATACATTCGAATTACTTAATAGGTTAAGACCTGTATTGATTGCATCTTCTCTTTTCCCCAATTTATATTGAGCAACTAGTTTATAGTATAAGATATTTCTTGCTCCTTGGAAGTTCGCTAAACATTCATCAGCGTATTTCAATGCCTTTTCATACTTCTGTGAACAAATCAGGATATCTATAAACTGATCATAAGCTTTTAGATATAACTTATCGAATCCTTTGTAATCTTTAAGTCCTAATTCAAAAAGGTGAATCCCTTTGTGATGATGTTCTTCTCTCACTATAATATCAGCTAATAAAATATTTGCTTTGATATAAGTAGGATCAATTTTCATTGCCTTTTCCAACATTGTCTTTGCTTGCTCAAAGTTATAAATATCTTCATATGCAGAAGCTACAGCGAAGAAATAATCCGGTTTTAACTTTGTAATGAATGGCTTATATGGACCAACATCAGCTTTATTTAAGATAGGCATAGCATTGTTATAATCTTCCATAAGATAATAAGCCATTCCTTTTTCGTAATAATATTTCGCTGTTTGATTTATTGGTGCATTTTCTGGAAACTGACTCAATATTTTGTCTATTGTTGCAATTGATTCAGTATACTTACCCAAATTGTTGGTAATTTGAGCATCCAAATACAATGATTCAGTATTATCCGGTGCTATCTTCAATGCATTTTGAGAATAAATTCTTGCATCTTGAAAACGATCTTGATAAAAGAAGAAATTTGCAGTTTCAACACATAAATTTATTTTTTTTATTGGATCCTTTTCAATCAATAACCACTGATCAACATTTTTCTTGTATTGAGTATAGCTCTTTTGATTTTGATATACTTTCGAAAGTGCAGGATATACAGGCAAGTAATTATTATCTAATGCAATCACTTTCTGCCAATCTTCAAGAGCCCTAGTGGTATCTTTAATCATCAAATTACATACACCTTTCCAATAGTGTACTTTTGCAACAGTATCAGCCAATGAGATAGCTTGCTCATACTCGACTATTGCCCTATGATAATCTTTGGCCACCCTGAACTTCTCAGCGTTTTTAAAGAACAATTCAATAGGATTTTTCTCTTGAGCGAATACAGCGTTTGAAGTCAGAAATAAAAAAAGTAATAGTAAATTTTTCATGTCAGTCAGATATGAAATTGAGTTTTTAAATTAAATGTTATATCGAGAAGCAACTTCTATTTGTATTATTTATAAAATTCCAAAGTCGTGCTTAAACATTATCTCTCAAAGATAACTATATTAAATTATACTTAACTTTGAATAGTACATATTTTTCTTTGCAATTAACTGTTTTGCAACTATTTGTCCATCTCTTTCTAGAAAAATGTCAATTTTATCCTTTTTCTCTATGAAATTTTCCCATGATGTCACTTTTTGTTGGTTGCAATATTTAAATACATCACCGACCTGTATATCATCAGTATTGTTATAAGCTACATCCGTAACTTCGCCAGAATTGGATAGTTTTATACCGAAATCACTCATCCATCTGCTCTTAGAATTACCTTTTTCTACCTCCCAACCTAAAAACTCTAGGTCTTCTTTCAATTCTTCCTCTAAAGGTTTTACCCCATAAATATAATTGGAGAAAAACGCTTCGAAATCACTACCACAAACCTCTTCTACAATAGACTGAAAGTCTTTAGATGTATACCCACCCTTTTTCAAGTTCTTTTGCTGATACAATAAAAACATCACATCATCTAAACTTTTCGACTTATTGGTAATACTTTGAATTTTACTGTCAAGCATCAAGGCAACTAAAGCTCCTTTAACGTAAATAGATGTTTTTCGAGCAGGAATTCCTTTCTCATATCCATCTAGCCATAATTCTAAAGAGGAATCTGCAATAGATTTTACAAATCGGCCTTGGTTTTCAAAATGTCGATCCAATAAAGTGTTTAGTTCTTTCTTATATTGTTCTTCACTAAAAACCCCTGCCCTATACAAACAGGCATCTCCATAATAAGTAGTAATTCCCTCCGCTACATATCCAGTATCAAAATACGTTTCCTTAAATAGGTTATAAGGTAATAATTCTTCAGGTCTTATTTGCTTAATATTCCAAACATGGAATAGCTCATGAGAACTAACTCCTAATAAATTATTATAAAAATCATCTTGAGTGAACTCACTAGAAGGTCCCAAGGTGATCACTGTATTTTTGTGATGTTCAACTCCATGATAGTGTTTAAATAGAGGAAGAACACATAAATAATGATAGTCTTTATGGGGGAATGATTTAAAAATGTCAAGCTGAATTTTTGTAAAAGACTTAAAATCTTGAATAGTTTTATCCCAATCAGGATCCACATCACCCTGCAACCAAATATGATGTGTTGCATTCATATACTCAAAACTCCCATGATGAAGTTGTTTTCCTAATAGAATTGGTGATTCCGTTAAATCTTCAAAGTCGTCAAACACAAACTGATTTTCTACTTGAGAAGCAGATGTTGCCACTTCAAATCCCTCATCAAACTTTAACCCTACAGTAATCTTATGGCTCAATTTATACTCAGGAACTATTGCACATCCTATAAAATTAATCAAGCAGAATTGATCACTCAACCATGTTCCTCCCGCATCCTGATGTCTTGCATAATATTCATAAGATATAGTAACCAGGTTTCCCTTTTCAATTCCCGTTAATTTCCATTCATTTCTACCATGTACTCTTAACTGACCTTTAGAAGGTGATATTTCTCTAATGTTTTTTGCAAAATTCTGGGCTTGATATCTGCCCGGTCTCCACAAAGGAAGTCTTAATAAAGTATGATTATCTTCTACTTCAAACGTCAATTGAATGGAGAGAAAATAAGGATGAGCTTCGTTTTTTTGTATCGAGTAATGCATCTTTTAGTTTTTACTTTGAATGATCGTCATATAAATATGCATAAAAAAGCTTTCTATTGGTAGAATTCATTCTCCAATAGAAAGCTTTCAATATGTATTCAGGAAAAAATTACTTTTTCAAAAGCACAGCTGCTTCTTTCGCAAAATAAGTCAAGATAGCACTTGCTCCTGCCCTTTTGATACTTAAAAGCATCTCCATCATTGTTTTATCGTTTTCTAACCAACCGTTTTGAGCGGCTGCTTTCAACATTGCATATTCACCAGATACATTATAAGCTGTAATTGGTATGTCAAAGTTGTCTGACAATGTTTTAATGATATCAAGATAAGATAATGCAGGCTTCACCATAAGGAAATCAGCACCTTCAACGTAGTCTAATTCCGCTTCAATTAATGCTTCTTTTACATTTGCAGGATCCATTTGATAGGTCTTCTTGTCTCCAAATTTTGGAGCTGAATCCAATGCATCACGGAAAGGACCATAAAATGCAGAAGCATACTTAGCAGAATAAGACATGATCGAAACATCAGTGTATCCGTTATCATCTAATACCTCACGGATATAACCTATTCTACCATCCATCATATCTGAAGGTCCTATAATATCAGCACCTGCTTTTGCCTGTGCTAAAGCCATTTTCCCAAGGACTTCTAACGTTTCATCATTAATGATTTTGCCTTCTTTTACAATACCATCATGACCGTCAGAACTATATGGATCCATTGCCACATCTGTCATTAAAACAGCTTCAGGATATTTTTCTTTAATTGAAGACAATGCTACTTGATAAAGACCTTCTGGATTACTTCCCTCGGTAGCCATACTGTCTTTTTTATCTTCACCTAATGATGGGAAAAGGCAAAATGATTTAATTCCTAAATCTAAACACTCCCCTATTTCAACCATTAAATGGTCCAATGTATATCTATAAATACCTGGCATTGAAGGTATCTCTTCTTTTTTATTTTCACCTTCAATCATAAATAAAGGGAAAATGAAGTCATCTACTGTCAATATAGTTTCTTGAACCATTTGACGAATTCCTGCTGACTTTCTGTTACGGCGTGGTCTTCTTGTTAACATCAGTTGATCAAATTTTTCACAATTTATTAGATGAAAATTCAAGAATCAAGTGATTTTTTTTTTTATAAGTGAAAGATTTGTATCAAATGTTAATGTCATAATCTAACCAACTCTCAATTACGTATTAAAATATATAATACACTAAATAACACACACTTAAACAACAACGAATCATGAAAAAGTTTTTGCTATTTATCGTACCTACTGTTTTTCTAATTTTAGATATTGGAGTTATTCAAACAGCTATTAATGCTAATACTCAGCTTGGTGTTGTAATGGCTTCATTAGTTGCTATTATGGTTTCAGCTGTAACCGTTTTATCCATCCCTATGATTAAGAATAGTTAAGTACTGTATTGAACAGGTTAATACTTAATCCTAAAAAATAATTACTTTGAAGAGATTGATGAAAAATTGATCTCTTTTTTTATATCCATAGTTAGCGACTTCATCAAATTTGCAGGTTTTTCCATATCACAGATCAGCTGTTCACGAGTGTAGCTTTTCGGTTGAAATGTATTTAAAGAAGATTGTTGCTGAAGTTGTTCGTATTGATCTAAGCAGACTACGCACCTATTGAATACCCCAATGCTATAAAACTCAAGAAAAGTTTCAATACTACTGAAATTGGTCTTCGATGCTTTTTGAAAAACTTTTATAATCAGTTCATAGTACAACGTTCTCACCTCTTCTACTGAGCTTGATGTAGTTAATAAAGTATCAACATTTTCTTCAAGGTCTTCATACAAATCAAAGATATCATTGCTAAACTGAGTCACGCCTCCCAATAAATAAAAGAAATCATCTTCTTCTGGAGTTATCTCACTAAGGTATAATCGAATAAAATAAAGGAATGATTCTCCACCTTTTCGAATTGTCAAATCTATTAAATCATCTTTATCCAATACACCTTGAATCAACTGTTGTCTACTATCTTCTTGCACTTGTAATACACGATCTAAACTTTCAATATACCCTTTTCGGTTTTTATAAAAGTCAATGCTTTCGCGATGTAAAAAAGTAGATAACTGTTCTGTAGATGTAATGGGTCTTTTCTGAAATGAAACGATCTTTTTCACTTCTTCAAGAGTAAAATCGTGTACATCAAAAAAATCATCCACCAAGCCCGTTAGACTACTTTGGTAAGTACCATATTTTCTTTCTACAAAAGACATTTTCTTACCTCTTAAAAGACAAAGTAATTCCCCTAAAATTGAAGGTACAATTAAACCATAATATTTCGTGATCTTATTATAATCTGTTTCAGTTAATGTTTGATCTGCATTTTTAAAAAATGGTCTAATTTGGGGAATGAAATGTTTTTTTATAAACAACTTCTGATGTAAAACAGCCTTTCCAACAAAAACTATTTTCCAAAGAATTTTAATATTCTTAATCAACAAATTCATACGACGAAATTGACAAAAGTTTTTGAATTCATCAATATCAAATTCTTATTAACTTTTTTCATCCTCCCCATCCTGATTTTTCTGCTCATGATCATCTACTCCTCGAGACAGTGGATTTTCATCTTTCATTAATTTAAAGTCGGGTATTGTAGTCTCGTTATCTTCCCTATTTGCTCTGTAATGTGGTGACATTATTTCCACATTTTCTCTTGCAAAAATATCTTGAATATTTTGATGTAACCTTGAATAGATTCTTGGTATTTTTTGAGGTAATTTTGTATGTGCGTTTAATTGATAACTCACGTAATAATCATCCAATGAGGTTTGTAAGACAAAAGGAATTTCTCCTGCAATCAGGCCTTCTGTCATCTCCGCAGCTTCCTTCAACATTTCATGAACTTTTCTCCATGGAACATCATAACCAATGGTAACTGTAGTATGAATAATTAGTTTGTATCGGTTGATGGGTTGAGAATAATTGATGGTATTGGATTCTGATATTTTACTATTGGGAATGGTTATAATTTCATTTTTTGAAGACTTCAGCCGTGTTACGAATAATGACCTTTCCACTACTTCACCCATCACATCATTAATTTTTATCCAATCCCCTATCTTGAACCTTCTCATGTAAGTAATCACAATACCACTGATTGCATTAGTGATTACAGAAGTAGAACCTATAGAAAGTAATACACCAACAAATACTGAAATACCTCTAAACTCCTGTGATTCTGCACCTGGCAATAGTGGAAAAATCATGATCACCATAAAAGTATAAAGTACAAACTTGATAATCTTCATCGTTGGTGGCACCCAATCAGGGTAAAAACCGTTGATCCTTAACCTACCTTCTGCAATTGCTTTCGCAAATGTTTTTATGATTCTAATTGTAAAATGGAATACTAAAATGATGACCGCAATTTTTAGCAAACTTGGTGTATAAGCAATTATTGCATATATAATCTCAACAAAAGGGTCTATAATGTAACCAAAAACTTCATCAGAAAAATCTCTGAAGGGTGGAGAAAAACGACCTACTATGGGTAAATAAAGAGAGACCAAAATAATAATTAAAGCAAGTCTAATTCCTACTAATAAATACTTCGCTATTAATATTTGATTTTCCTCTGTTAGAATCCTTACATTTTTAACTGTCTTACTTCTGAACCATCCTTTCTCATCCCGAATTACTTTTATCATTGTCACTCTAAATCCTCTATTAATGAGAACTATCAAAATTAATAAGATCATCAGTCCAATTAAGGCAATGATTCCAGAAACTTGTCCTTGATAGTTGATCTTTTCTCTTAATGCATCATTAATCTGTTCCTGCCTAAACTTTGCTAAGTTCAATATTGACATTTCTGTTAATGATGCATCAATAGAATCCACAGTGTGCAAAACAGTTTCCTGATAAACTAACTGATAATTTGAATCAAAGACTTGTAATTCTACCGAATCGATAAGATAAAGCGTATTTTCAGCTATTTCTGTAATGGAATCAGAAAGCGACGATGCTCTTTCCAATGCAGATAATTTATTTCTTCGATGGACAAAAAACAACGTATCCTCAAAAGGAATCACTGGCTTCCCTTTCGCAAAAAACTTTACCTGTTTCTTTGAACTTTTATCTGATAATGAATCAAGTTTTGCTAACTGCCTACGGAGAAAATCTCTATAAATTGAATCTGCTATAATAAGACTTTGGATCTCTTTATACATTTGCAACTTTTCTTGGGACAGAGTTTCATTTTTGTTTTGGGCGCTGATTATTGGAACAAGGAATATAAAAGAGAATACGAATAGAACGAACTTTTTAAAATTCATTTCATGATTGTTTTTGGGTATAAATGCAATGAGATTACAATAAGTTAGTAAATTCTTTGGGCAAAAGAAAAAAGGTCTAACAACCTCAGTTGCTAGACCTTTTGATATAATTACTTAGATGTTATGGAATTAGTATCTTCCACCACCTCTATTGTAACCACCTCCGCCGTAACCGCCACCGCGGTTACCGCCACCATATCCACCACCACGGTTTCCACCGTTGTTTTCACGTGGACGAGCTTGTTTTACTACAATAGTACGGCCATCTAATTCTGACTCATTCAATTGCTCGATAGCAGTAGTTGCTTCCTCATCGTTTGGCATCTCAACGAAACCAAAACCTTTAGAACGCTCCGTTTCACGATCATAAACTACTTTAGCAGAGGATACTTCCCCGAAGTTTTCAAATAATACTCTTAATGCTTCTTCTTGAGTATTATAATTTAATTTTGCTACAAAGATATTCATCTTCAACAAATAAAAATGGTAATAAAAAAAACAAATATTGAGATGAAATATCAAATGTGAAAAACGATCCAAAACTGGAAACTACCGTATTTTAAATAGTTATAAATAAGAAACTCAACTCATATACATGCAAGGTAGCCAAAAATATTAGAAGTATGCATTAAAATATTAAAAAATCTATATTAATTTATTATTTAGAATCAATTTATCTTAATATTCAGATTTTCAACACTTTACAAAAACGCTATTCTTGTATTATCAAAATAATAATATTTTACCTGTAAATAATACACTAAAATCTTATTTCTTAAACAAATCATAATAGAAAATAAATATTCATATATTCGCACATTATACACCTAAACTTTTTGATTATGTTGGACGAGAAAACTCCCAAAGGGGAATTATTACTACGTACCCTAGCTATGCCTGCTGATACCAATGCAAACGGAGATATTTTTGGTGGTTGGATTATGTCACAAATGGATATTGCCGGTGGAATTTTAGCAAAAGAAACAGCATTGGGAAGAACTGTTACTGTTGCTGTCGATGGCATGACTTTCCATAAGCCAGTAAGTGTAGGAGATGCTGTTTGTGTTTATGGAGAAGTTATTAAAACGGGCAGAACTTCTCTTAAAATCCATCTGGAAGTATGGGCAAAGCCGTTATTAAAAGGACACACTGACCTCCATAACTATTTGGTTACTGAAGGTACTTTTGTGTATGTTTCTATTGATGATGATAAAAAACCAAAACCTATTCCAACTACTGTATAGAACTTTCTACTAAAAATGATAAAAGGCTACTTCCTCAGTGAAAAAGTAGCCTTTTAACTATTTGAATATCTATTTCTTACATTCTTGACGGCGATTGAACACCAATCAAGCTTAATGCAATTCTAATAGCATCAGAAGATTGTTTTGACAACGCAATTCTAAATGCTTTCTTCTTAGTATCCTCTTCGTTGAAAATTGGTGACTCAGAGTATACTTTAGAGTATTGTTTTGCCACATCAAAAGCATAATTTGCAATGATTGATGGAGCATAAGCATCTGCTGATTCAACAATTTTATCATTTAGTTTTGATAATAATGCAACTAAATCGGCTTCTGCTTCAGAGATTTCAGTTAACCCTTTGTATGATTCAGCTGAGTAATCAATACCATCTTTATCCGCTCTTCTTAATAAAGCTTGAATCTTAGCGTGATTGTATTGAATATACACACCAGTATCCCCCTGGAAATCAATTGATTCCTTTGGATTGAAAAGCATCGTTTTCTTAGGATCTACTTTCAATAAGTAATATTTCAATGCACCTAATGCCAGTTGCTTGAATAAAACTTTTGCTTCTTCAGGTGTGAAGCCGTCAATTTTACCAGACTCTTCTGTTCTTTCTTGAGCGGTATCAATCATTTCCTGAATCAAATCATCAGCATCAACAACAGTTCCTTCACGTGATTTCATTTTACCTTCAGGTAATTCAACCATACCATAAGATAAATGATAAATTCCATCAGCATAAGAACGGCCCATTTTTTTCATGATCGCTTGAAGTACTTTAAAGTGGTAATCCTGCTCGTTACCCACAACATAAACAGATTTGTTCATGCCAAAGTCTTTGTATTTCAAATCAGCAGTACCCATGTCCTGCGTCATATAAACTGCAGTACCATCTCCTCTTAGTACAAGTTTCTCATCCAGTTTTTCTGCTTTTAGATCGATCCAAACTGACCCGTTCTCCTTTTTGAAGAAAACTCCTTTATCTAAACCTTCTTGAACGATATCTTTACCTAGAAGATAAGTTTGAGATTCATAATATACATTATCGAACTCAACTCCCATCATTTCATAAGACTGAGCAAAACCTGCATATACCCAATCATTCATTTTCTTCCAAAGGGCCACAGTTTCTTCATCTCCTGCTTCCCACTTTCTAAGCATTTCTTGAGCCTCTAATAAAAGAGGTGCATTTTTCTCTGCATACTCAAATAAAGCCTTGATATCTTTAATCTGAACTTTTTCTTCATCCGTCAAAGGAATTTTATTTTTCTTGGAAGCACCTTTTGCCTCTATCGACTTTTTCAATGCTTTCAAGTCTTCAATACCTTCCAAAGATGGATAGTCCGATTTCTTTTCTTCAATTAATTGAGCAATCTCTGATTTGTATGCCTTATCAAAAGCTACATAATAATTACCCACTAATTTATCACCTTTCAATGTTTCACTTGGCTCCTCACCTTTCCCGAACTTTGTGTAAGCCAACATTGATTTACAAATATGAATACCTCTGTCATTAACAAGGTTTACCTTTTGTACATCATAGCCCGCCGCATCTAAAATTAAAGAAACAGAGTGACCTAAAAAGTTATTTCTTAAGTGACCCAGGTGAAGAGGTTTGTTGGTATTTGGAGAAGAATACTCTACCATCACTTTTTCACCGTTACTTGGTAAATGACCGTAGTTTTTATCCTCAGCAATCTCTGCTAAAGTATTTACCCAAATACCTTTACTGATTACCAAGTTTAAGAATCCTTTTACAATATTATAATCGGCAACTGCCTCCGTGTTCTCTTTCAAGTACCTTCCGATTTCCTCACCGATTTCCACTGGGTTTTTACCCAATTGTTTTGTCAATGAAAAAGTCACGAAAGTCAAAGAACCTTCAAACTCTTTTTTTGTAGGTTGTAATACAATTCTGGAAGTAGGTAATTCTACATCATAAATTGCCTTTACTGCTTCGGCAATACCATTTATAATTTGTTGCTCCATTTTCTAATTAAGATTTTTCTTGCTTCTAAAAGCAAATTGATCTGCAAAATTACTCCTTTGTCATAAAAGTCAAAAGATACATCCTTAATAGTTGTATTTTTTTACATTTTGGCCACTGTTTTGTATATTACTATTCTGATTATTCAATTTCCAGATATCACTTAGTGTATAATAAAAGAAGTACTACTGACTCCAGCGATTATCATTAAAAGAAATTTATAAAGTAATACTCTCTTCAAAAGAAAAAGAGGTTCGAGTGTAAAAAATAAATAACTACGAAAAAATAAAAATGGATTTTTTATACAATCATCAGTTTTGATGAGCGAAATGATTACTGTTTTAAAACTTTCCGTTGAAATTCATATGAGCTCGTTAAGAGTTATTAGAAATGAATAATGCATCTTCTCTCTTTTAATATACAACAACACTTAATTATTAGAATATAATTAATAAAAGATATTCTTTGATTATTATCTTTGCATTTATGGTTAAAATTAGCGTCGTCACTATTTCATTCAATTGTGAAAATGAAATCGAAGACACTTTAAAGAGTGTCATTCATCAGGATTATCCAAATATAGAATACGTAGTTGTAGATGGAGGATCAGATGATAAGACCCCTGCAATCATTGAAAAATACAAAAAAGACATTGATGTATATGTATCTGAAAAAGATAAAGGCATATATGATGCAATGAACAAAGGCGTAAAATTATCTTCCGGAGACTGGGTTATTTTTATGAATGCTGGTGATGTATTTTATGAAAATACCACAATTTCTAAAATGTTTGCCCAAGTACAACCAGCGGCTCAATTATTATACGGAGATCATGAAGTAGTTTACGAACATTTAACCAAAGTAAAAACTGCAGGAAGTCCCAACCAGTTATGGAAAGGAATGATCTGCAGTCATCAAGCTTTATTTGTTAAAAGGGAACTGTTAGTTCAATTCCCTTTTGAATGGGAAAAATGGAAAGTATCAGCCGACTTTCACTTTATTTTCAACAGATGGTATGAGGGTGCCCCTTTTCAGCATGTTAATGTTTTTGTAACAAAATTTGCAGCTGGTGGATTGTCTGATGTAGGCTCGATTGATTCAAAATTGGAGACATGGAAAATCGTTAAAGAAAGAATGGACTCACCAGCAGTGGATGAATACTATAATTCTTTAATTAAATATGAAAAATATGTCAATCTCTTGAGGAAGTCCATGCCAAATGCCGCCTTTGAAAAATTGATGAAATTAAAAAATAAGGTGAAAGGAGCTGACATTAAATAGAAGAAATTGGAAAAAATATACATCAAAAAAAATAAACTCAAGGCTCTTGAAAATAGACATCCTTGGGTTTACTCTGGTGCTGTAGCAAAAATGCCAGAAGGACTCAATGATGGTGATATTGTTGAGATTGTACATAGTAACGACAAACGTTTAGGCTATGGGTTTTATGCTCCTGGTAATCAAATTGTTTGTAGAATATTTGAATATACTAGAAAAGAAATAGACCCTACTTCTCAAGAGTACTGGTCCGATAAAATTGCTAAAGCTTATGCGTTGAGAAAAGCTCATGTAATTACTGATGAAACCAATTGTTATCGATTAATTCATGGTGAAGGTGACTTTTTCCCTGGATTAATTGCTGATGTATATGACGACCTTATTTCACTTCAGATTCTGATCAAAGGGGTTGACCGCATCGCTCCAATGATCATCAAAGCATTCCAGGCATTAGGTTTTGAAAGAATTTACAATAAGAGTAAAGAAATTTCAAAACGTCTTGAAAATGTTGAAACACCAAAAGGATGGCTTACTGAAAAGCAAGGTTCTCCAAAAGTAGAGGTGCTGGAAAATGGGGTAAAGTTTTGGGTGGATGTTGAAACAGGTCAGAAAACTGGTTTCTTCTTAGATCAAAGAGATGCAAGAGCATTGGTTGGCCAATATTCTAAAGGAGCAAAAGTGCTCAATACATTCAGTTATAGTGGTGGTTTCAGTATGTACGCTCTTAAGGCCGGTGCCACTTTGGTCCATTCTGTAGACGCTTCTCAAGGTGCTATTGATCTTTGTGATGAAAATGCCGTTTTGAATGGTTTCGATAATGGAGAACACCAAGGGTTCTGTGCTGATGTTTTCGAACATCTGACTAAAATGGAAAGAGACGACTATGATGTAGTGATTCTTGATCCACCTGCCTTTGCAAAATCGGCTAAAGCAGTTACTGCCGCTGCAAGAGGTTACAAACAACTCAATTTAAAAGCTTTAAGAAAAATAAAGCCGGGTGGAATTATCTTCACGTTCTCTTGTTCTCAGAAAATTGACAAAGAACTTTTCAGAAAGATTGTATTCCAAGCGGCGGCTGAAGCTCACAGAAACGTGAGAATTTTACATCAAACTACACAACCAAACTGCCACCCTATCAATATTTTCTACCCAGAAAACGAATATTTAAAAGGATTGGTACTTTATGTAGAATAAATCTGTATTAAGTCTTCGTTTAAATTAAATGCCATATCAAGAATACTTACAAACCTATGGCATTTCATTTGTGAAAAAGAAAACAATTTTCCAATTTAAAACTACAGTACTATCATTGGAAATAAATGATACTATCAGACACTAAAATATTAGAAGAAATAGAAAAGGGCACAATACTTATTGAGCCTTTCAACGAAGAATGCTTGGGAACTAACTCTTATGATGTTCATTTGGGTAGACATCTTGCTGTTTACAAAAATGAGGTTCTAGATGCCAAAGCACACAACGAAATTGAAACCTTTGAGATCCCAGATGAAGGCATTATTCTTCATCCGGGAAAAATATATCTTGGCGTAACAAAAGAGTATACAGAAACACTTGAACATGTTGCTTTTCTAGAAGGGCTTTCCAGTGTGGGAAGGCTTGGAATCAGCATCAATGCCAATTCAAGAGCCGGCGATGTGGGGTTCTGTAATACTTGGACTTTAGAGATTAGCGTTGCTCAACCTGTTAGACTTTATAAAAATATGCCAATTGGACAGTTATTTTATTTTAAAGTTGAGGGAGATATCACAAATTATTACCATATTAAAAAAGACGCAAAATACATCGACAGGACCATGAAACCTGTAGAGTCAATGATGTATAAAAATAAATTTTAGCATGAAACAAATCCTTTTATTACTCTTATTCTCCTCGTTTTTGATAGGATGTGATACTTACAAAGAAACATTCGACGCCGCAGGAACGGGGGAATTAACAATCAAATTAAACCTTTTGCATGATGATGATTCTCTAACTTACAATAAAGAGTATATCAATGCTCTAAGTCAGAACTACACCATCAGCGACTTCCGCTTTTACTTGTCCAATATTGTATTAAGGGACACTTCAGCCACCAATTATTTCAAAATTCCTGAAAGCTACCATTTGATTGAGATGATTGACAAAGCAGACACAAGTATTGTACTGACAGGTCTTCCAAATCACGCTTTTTCAGAATTAGAATTTTCTATTGGTGTTGATAATGCAGCCAATTATAGCACTGATCAAGTTGGTGACCTTGACCCTGCCAATGGTATGGCTTGGAATTGGGATACCGGATACAAGTTCATGTTAACAGAGGGACTTCGCTTGATTGATGATGTAAATACAAAAGGCTTAGTATACCACATTGGTGGTGATGCTAATTATAGAACGGTAAAGTTTAGTGGCAAAGAGATTTACCTCAACAAAAACAACAAACAAGAAATTGTACTCGATGTTCATGTAGACTTTATTTTTGGAGATAAAAAAGAAGCTCTAAAACCTGAAGATCAAAGAAATACCAATTTCATTGATTTTAATAATGATACCGATCAAGACACTATGTTTGGACCTAATACTCAACTAATCGCTGACAATTACGCTCAGATGTTCGAATGGAAAGAAATCTTTGTAAAATAGTTTTAACCCTTAGCATCACGGTATTTGTAGGAGCTTGTTTGTTTTCATGTGAAGAAAATAGACAAGCTTCTGTCATTTCATATGATAATATACCGGCTCCTGACCACAACAAAATGGACCTTTTAAAAGTAGAATTAGGTCGGAAACTTTTTTTTGACCCATCTCTTTCAAAAGACTCAACAGTCTCCTGTGCACACTGTCATCAGGCGAATTATGGCTTTGGAGAAAACGTTTCACTTTCTACTCAAGGAGTCAGCCACAAACCCTTGCTCAGGAATTCACCAACAATCATCAATATTGCATGGGCCAAAGGTTGGTTCTGGGATGGAGGAGCTAAGAACATTGAATCACTGATCTTTGGACCACTTACACATGAGGATGAAATGGGTGTTGATTTAAAACTTTTGATGCGAAACATTAACGCTTCTGCATATTATAAAAAAGAGTTTAAATCGGCCTTTGGAATTGATAAAGTTTACTCTGCACACCTAGCTAGAGCTTTAGCCCAATATGTAAGAACTTTGATATCAAATCAGAGTAAATATGATTTGTACTTGGAAGGCCGATATCAATTTTCGGAAAAAGAGGCATTAGGATATCAACTTTTTCAAAAGAACTGCAATAGTTGTCATCAAGAGCCATTTTTTACAGACTTCGGTTATCATAATAATGGACTGGATAATACATTTTCGGATGATCATGAAGGCATCAACAAAGGCAGAGGAAGGATTACTAGAGTTGACGAAGACCTGTTAAAGTACAAGACGCCTACACTGAGAAATATTTTTGCTACTGCTCCTTACATGCATGACGGCAGATTCAATTCTATCAATGAAGTATTGAATCATTATGAAAAAGAGATTAAGCACTTCCCTACGCTAGACTCCACACTGATCAATGGAATTCAACTTGATGCTTCTGAAAGAGAATATATGCTTGCATTCCTTGAAACCTTAATGGACTCCTCCTTTTTAGAGTTAAATTAATTGGACTAAGACAGAATACATAGACATAAAAAAGACTCAATAATTTTTTAATTATTGAGTCTTATATTGAAATTAATTCACTGAAAAACAGAATTGCTTTTTCAGGACATTACAATATTATATTCTTACTCAGCGTGTTCACCGTCTTCGTGCTCATGTCCGTGAACATGAACAGTGATGTTTTGCTGTGTTTCGTTACCTTTTTGATCCCATAAATGTAACACAAAGTGGTACTCTCCTTCTAACACACCTTCTGGCACATCAATATGTTGATGAAAATCGTGATTGTTAGGGAATACACCTTCTGGAGTTAAACCATTTTCAACTTCAGTACCAACACCAAATTTCCACTCAATTTTCTCCGTCCACTTTGGCTCATCTTCACCGTTAGCGTTTAATCTTGAATGCGTGTGACCTTCACCCCAGTGAATATCCAACAATACAGTTTGTAAAGCTTCACCTGCTAATTCAGCATCAATGTGAGCTTCTCCACCCATTTCTAACTCAGGTTCTTCACCTTCATCTGATAACCTTGCATGGTCGTGTGCTTCACCTTCTATAGTATAGTTACTAATTGTTGGAAGTGGTCCCTCATCAGTGTCATTGTTACAAGAAAACAAACCGATTAATAAAAGGGAGATTAATGTAAGACTTTTTTTCATCATTATTCTTAGTTGTTTGTGCAATACTGTCGCAAGTAGCAAATCTTTTCGCTTAAAAGCAATTTTAAAATTGAAATATATGTTTACAGATTACCCATGAATTCTTACAATTATTTATAATTTTGCATAAACCTATACTTCCGGTTATTTCCATATCCACGTATTAACATTATCATTTAAATCTCATCCTTTATAATGGAGCAAATCAGCGCTTTTTTCCGAAGCAACCAATTTTCTAATGGTTTAAGGCTTACTTGGGCAATTGTTTTCCCTATTTTTATCGGCCTTTTGACCGATACTATAGCCATAGCTACAGCTGTAGGTATAGGAGCTTTGACTGTAGGACTTTCTGATTCTCCAGGAAGTTGGAATGAAAAAGCAAAAGGATTGATTGGTGGGTCTGCACTGAATTCAGTTTGTGCCTTTGGTATGGCATTCACTATCAACTGGCCTATTGTCGGGTTAATTTACTTAGGAATAGTATCTTTTATAGGTGCATTATTGTCCATTTTTGGAAACCGTTCTAATATGATTGGCAACAGTGTTCTCATTTCAGTCAGTTTGGGATTAGGTTTTGGACTTTCAACTCAAATATTGCTTCCATTATTTTTAGGCATGTTTGGAGGAGGTCTATGGTACAGTCTTAACTCGTTATTACTATGGCAGATCAGACCGTATGCTACTATCGAGAAACTACTGGGTGAGAATTATGAATTGATGGCTGAATATATTAGAACTAAAGCAAAATTATTTTCTGATCCAAGTTCCAAATTCAGTGAAAAGAGATTGTTTCAGCTTCAAACTCAAATTGAGCACAAACAGGAAGAAATAAGAAACTTATTACTTACTCAAAGATCGGCTTTGCAAGGTGCAACACCACATGGCCGTTCTCTCATATTATTAATGCGTTTTTCAATTGATCTCTTTGAAAAAGCAAGCGCTACACATATTCAGTATTCAACGCTTCATGAACAATTTAAAGACACTTTACTTCCTTTCAATTTGGAGAAGCTGTTTTATCAGTTAGGTGTCAATATTTCCATTCTTGCAAAATCAATTCAAAAAAGAAAAGCTGTTGAGCAACTTCCCTCTATTGATCAATCTTTCGAAGACATCAATCTGCTATTTGAAACTTTAAGAGACCAAAATGACCGAAAAATTCCAATCTCATGGTTTGCAGAGGTTAAAAATATTCTTAGAAATTTTAAAAGAATAGACAGAATTACGTTAGAAATTGCTGAGTTCACGGACTGGAAGAATATGACAGACCGCTCACATACCGATGGTCTTCGACTGCCAAACTTCCTTACCAAACCAGAACAGGGCAACTTATCCGACAACCTCACATTATCTTCAGGGCACTTCAGACATGCTATTAAGATCTCTATTGCCATGATGCTTGGCTATATCAGTGCTCTTTTTTTAGACTTAGAACGAGGTTACTGGATTTGGCTTTCAATCTCAGTCATCATGAAACCTTCTTTTGCAATCACCAAACAAAGAATGATAGCAAGAATTGTAGGAACTTCAATAGGAATTGTAATCGCCTCTGTAGTCATGTGGTTTACGGCCAACCCTTTTGCCTATCTAATTGTATTAATACCTCTTGGAGTTGGTACTTTTGGCACCTTAGCCAAAGATTACCGCTTAGGGATGACTCTTCTAACCCCCTTCATTTTATTGCTGATAGCAATCAGCACACCTACCAATTTTGAAATTGCATTAGCTAGAATTATAGACACTGCTTTAGGGGGAATTATAGCTTATATTATTAGTTTTGCCATTTTACCTGAATTCGAAAAAAATAAAATCAACGCTAGAATAATTGAATCAATTAGAGCCAACAGCAACTACTTCAGAGAAGTCGCTATAGGCTTCACAGGGTTAAAATCTTTGAATCAAAATACCTATAAACTTGCCCGAAAACGTGCCCAACTTGCCAATGCAAACCTAGCCATGAGTTTTCAAACTATGTTAAATGATCCAAAATCTAACCAAGTACCTTCTACAGACTTATATGAGTTTATTGCTACAATACGCATGATTTTCTCCCATACCGCAACGCTTTCCGCGAATGTAGAGCGTCTTTCAAAAAAATATCAATATTCCGAGTTGGAACTTTTTATCAATAGTATTTGTAACACATTAGAGCACCTTGCTTTGTATGTTCAAAACAAGAGTGAAATTATTGAAGATGAAGATATTAACAGATTTCTAACTACAATAGACAATGAGACCGAAAGGCTAGAGAAAATTCGAGAAAAAGAATTGACATTAGGCATCAAAAAATCAGAAAACATTAAAAAACTATCTGATATTGTGATTATTAATAATCAGTTTAGAAGAATAGGGGAAAATGTAAACTGCTTGAAACAATATACATACAATCTCCAGCGTATATAATAAAGAGACACCCTACTCAGCTTTAATTAAATATTTAACTATTCAAAGTTTTATAATAAATGTAAATGTTGTACTTTTGGTAATGACAGAAATTACACAAATATTACAAAAAGAATCAAATATATATTTCATTTCGTGATGTATTACTTGTAGCTTTTTTTCATTACTCTTTACTTTATTAGATTAAACTTTTACTACCCGAAGCTATTTATGCAGAATTTGCTTAAATATATTACTCTATTACTGCTAATTATCCCTTTAAACCTGTTTTCTCAAGACATCAAACAACTAGAGAAACAAGCACGAAAGGCTTATACTCACCATAATTATGCAGAGGCTTTGCAGTATATGGAGCCACTCGTTGAATTATACCCTAACAACGAGTCCTATATCTACAGTTTAGCTGTATGTTATATCAAGACCAACCTTCCCAAAAAAGGCATTGATTTATTAGATTCTATCAAAAAATCTTCCGCTGCTCATAGTGCGGATTTCCACTATTATATTGCTGAAGGCTATTTATCTTTAGGTAAGATTCACCAAGCAGAAGATGCCATCTACCAAGCTTCGTTATTTTCCAAAGGAGTTGAAGATGTGGAGGTCCTTAAACAGCAAATTGAGAATGCCAAAGTGATTCTTTCTGACAAAACAAAAGTTATTGTTAGACACCTTGGAGATAAAGTAAATTCTAATTCAAATGAACATAGTATTACTTTAACAAAAGATCATCAATCATTTTTATTTACTAGAGTGACTAAGCTTGGTGATGAAAAAAGTTCAAAAGGAACTCGTTTTGAGCAAATTTATCATGCCTACATGGACGCCAATGATGAATGGGCAAGCCCAGCTAGGGTGGCTGAACTATCTGCAGATGGACACGCGGCTACAATTCAATTATTTGACAATGATACCAAAGCTCTTCTTTACAGAGATGGAAATATTTATGAAAGAGAAAAGTATGGAGAGACCTGGGGAAATGAATATATTTTGAAAGGTGTAAATTCACCCGCTCAAGAAACACATGCTTTTATTACTGAAGATCAACAGCATTTATACTTCGCTTCAAGAGGTTTTAATGACACCGATGACCTTGACCTCTTTCATTCTACATGGAACAAAAGAAAAAGACAATGGAATGAACCTGTAGAACTTACTGAACTTAACACCCCACAAGATGAAGATTCTCCTTTTATTAATGCTGAGGGAGAATTATTTTTCTCATCTAAAGGACATCATTCAATGGGTGGATATGATATATTCAGATCTGTTTATGATGAAGAAACACAAAAATGGACTGCTCCTCAAAACTTAGGAGTACCGATTAACTCTACTGCTGACGACACCTACTTCAGTATGTACGGTAAAATTGGTTATTTCTCGTCTGCAAGAACTGAGTCAATTGGACAGCTAGATATTTTTCAAGTGTTTTTCTTTGATAAAGTGAGAATTAATGGAATTGTCCAAAAAGAAAACGGAGATCCATTGGTTAATGCTTCAGTTCGACTAGAATCTAAGGAACAACTTTATGAGACCATTACCAATGAAAAAGGTGCTTATTCCATCCTTGCTGACATTGATAATAATTTTTATATCAAGGTTGAAAAGAATTCAAATATCTTCCATGAAGGAACTTATTCTATTAAAATTGGAATGAGAAATAGCAAAGAGGAAGAACAGCATTTTTATGTTATAAAAGAAAACACGCATGAAGAAGGTGTTGTATTGGCGAATGCCGAACCAAATGTCATTCCTATTAAAGTTCACAATACCTTTAATGTCAATCCAATGCTTGGTTCAAATCAAGGTATTGATATGACCATCAAGAAAACGAAAAAACGCTACCTTACTGGAAAAGTTTCTTATCGAGGTCTTCCTATAAAAAATGCAGAAATCACTGTTAATAATAAACCATTTAAATCTGATGATAAAGGAGAATTTATTTATCACTTAGACAATAAGGAAGGTTTATTTAGTACTCCAAGAGTTTTGACGGTGGCTAAAGAAGACATGGAATTGAAGTCGTGGTTTATTGAAGGCGATAGAATTATTGTACTTCTCAGAGACAAACTTCAAGATGTGTTAGAGGGTAGAGTTGTAGACGAGGATGACAACCCTATCACCAATAAAGTACTTCACATTTTTGTAAAGAACAGGTTATATTCAACGGCTACTGATTTCAATGGCGAATTCTCAATTACATTCCCAATTGGTGTTCGTTTAAAAACCAATTTTGAAATGTTGGTACCAGGCCGTAGTTTGAGATCATTTGCTCAGGAAAGAAGAGAGTATTCTCAATTCATTAAAATGAAAGTCTCCAATCAGCAAGCGGTTTCAAATATTGGGTTTAGAGTAATTGATCAAGACGGAAACTTTGTAAATGATGCATTGATCCTTGCTGATGGTAAGTTTGCATCAACAAATAATAGAGGATATACCAACTTAAGAGTTGACATGACTCCTTCTGAATTTGAAGGGTCGATCAGCTTAGTACATATCCACGCACATGATATTATCAATAGATTCTATGATCCGGTTCAAAAGACATTGACAATTACAGTTAATATTGAGGAGGAAGAAGAAATTATTGAAAATATTGAGGTAGCAGCTTTAGGTGCTGAAGCGACCGAAAAAACAATTGAACAAAGAAGGGAAGAACTTTCTTTAAGAAATGACTTCTTGAGTGTTTATGAAAAAGCAGAAAATAAAGAACTAATCGCCCAACATGAAATTGACTCTTTAAATGCTGAATTAACTAGATTGGAGAGTAAATTAACCACTAAAACAGATACTATTTTCTCTTCTCAAGACAGTTCTTTGCTTGCCATGATTGGCGTACTTAGAAATAAGTTACAGGAAAAAGAGGACCGTATGGTGAAATTTAAAGAAGAAAATCAAATCTCTGAAGCAGAACATCAGAAAGAAATATTGACTTATTTTTTAGCGATGTGTGGTTTATTATTGCTTGTTATTGGTTTGATTGTCATCGTACGTAGAGCATATCTTCAAAAGCGAAAAGTAGAATTGGTAAAAGAGGAATTGGATGATGCTATGACTCAGGTGAATGATCAAAATATCAAGATAACCAATAGTCTCAGAGCAGCACAAACAATTCAATACGCAATCTTACCTCCTATTGACCTTTTGGAAAGTAAATTCAAGAAATTATTCTCTATCTATCGTCCTAAAGATATTGTCAGCGGTGACTTTTACTGGTATGGCGAGACAAAAAAAATGGATGGTTCTGTAGTGAAGTTTTTTGCCGTCGTAGACTGTACTGGACATGGAGTGCCAGGTGCTTTGATGTCCATGATAGGAAAGACTATTTTACAGGAAGTTGTTGATAAAAAATTAACACAAGACACTTCTATTATTTTAGAAATGTTGAATCAAAGAGTCATTACTTATTTGCGTCAGCAAGAAAATACTATTAATGACGGTATGGACATTGCCCTTTGTAAATTTGAAACAATAGACGGCGTACCAAAGTTATTCTTCTCTGGAGCAAAAAGCGATGTCTATCTTGTAAGAAAGAAATACGGAGTGTTAGAAAGACATAGAGGCAGTAAAAAAGCTATTGGAGGAAAACAAAAAGTAGGGAGAGAATTCCAGACAGAACAGATAGAATTTGAAGATGGTGATTATTTGATCATGCTTACCGATGGTATTTTAGATCAAAATAATGAGCAAAATGATAAGTTTGGCAGAAGGTATTTTGAACAATATATCAAGAAACATATTGATCAGCCTATTGAAGATTTAGGTGATTTGATAGAAGCCGCTTTAGATGTACATCAAAATAATATCCCTCAAAGAGATGATATTACGGTATTGGGCATTCAACTTTAATAGGTATTATTCAAGACAAATCATTACTAGACTGTTTGCGACACTATTTATTATGCTCACATATAAAAAAGTTACAAATTACTTTTCGACACATTCTTAAAATACTGAAATGGAGTTGACTGATTTATTTTTTTATATTTTTTTTGGTTAAAATTATTGTTTCAACGCTCCTCTTACTAATTTACACCCTCAATTAATATGAGATAATAATTTATGGAGAAAAATAACGCTGACATTCTCTTAGAAGTAAAAGACTTATCTATTTCATTCGATAATGAAGAAAGAGGTAGTTCTACGGCTGTGCATAGTATTAACTTTGCACTTGAAACAGGAGAGACGTTGGGTATTGTTGGTGAATCAGGTTCAGGAAAATCAGTTACTGCCCTGTCTTTACTCCAATTATTGTCAGATAATGCATCTATAAACTCTGGAGAAATCCTTTTCAAAAGTAAGGACAAAGGTATAATCAACCTTCTAGCACTCAGCGGAAATGAAATCAGAGATATCAGAGGAAGTGAAATCGGTATGATTTTTCAAGATCCTATGAGCTCGCTAAACCCTGTTCTTACTTGTGGTTATCAACTTATTGAAACCATTAAAATACACGAAAAGAAGATTACAAATGCAGCGGCTAGAAAAAAAGCACTTCAAGCTTTTGAATTAGCACAGCTCAAAAATCCGAAAAAGGTATTTCATAGTTATCCTCATCAGTTATCTGGGGGACAAAAACAAAGGGTGTTAATCAGTATTGCGTTAGCTTGCAACCCAAGTCTTCTAATTGCTGATGAACCCACCACTGCATTAGATGTTACTTCTCAAAAAGGAATACTAGATCTTTTCTATCAATTTAAAGAAACTAGAAATACTGCTTGCATGTTCATTTCACATGACTTATCCACTGTTGCTCAAATGGCCGATAAGATCATTGTAATGCGTAAAGGAATTATTGTTGAATACGGAACTGTTTTCGATGTATTTAACAACCCACAACACCCTTATACTAAGGGACTTTTAGCATGTAGACCTAGAATTGACATTACACTTAAAAGATTACCCACTTTAGAGGACTTTTTAGAAGATGTTTCAAAAACAGGAAAATCAAAGGCTAAATTCATGTCTGTAGGACAAGCTTTAATCTTAAATGCACAAGATGAAAGTAAAGTCATAGAGAAACAAAAGAAAATCCTTGATAAGCCCCCTGTATTAGAAGTAAAAAACCTGACAGCAGCCTTCCCTATCAAGAAAAACTTATGGGGAAAAGAAATTAAAACTTTCACTGCTGTTGATGATATAAGCTTTCAAGTTAATGAAGGCGAAACACTAGGCCTTGTAGGCCGATCTGGTTGTGGTAAAACAACGCTTGGCCGTTGTATTCTAAGACTCATTGAACCTAGGGATGGACATGTTTATTTTGAGGGAAAAGATTTGGCAACGATCCCTAAAAAAGAAATGAACAATTTGAGAAGAGATATTCAAATCATCTTCCAAAATCCTTATACCTCTTTAAATCCAAGGACCACCGTCGGGCAATCTATTATAGAACCAATGAAAGTTCATAATATTCTTTCAGATGACAAAGCTAGAAAGAAGGAAGCAATCCGACTATTGGAGACTGTAGGACTAAGCAGTTCTTACCTGAATCGTTATCCACATGAGTTTTCTGGAGGGCAGAGACAACGTATTTGTATTGCTAGAGCATTAGCTACAAAACCAAAATTTATCATTTGTGACGAGTCTGTTTCCGCACTGGATGTTTCTGTTCAAGCTATGGTCTTGAACCTTCTTTGTGACCTGAAAGAGAAATTCAATCTAACATATATTTTCATATCACATGATTTGGCTGTGGTGAAATTTATTGCAGATCGAATCCTTGTCATGGAAAAAGGGAAACTTCAGGAATGGGACCTCGCCAATGAAGTTTACACGAACCCTAAGGCTGAAGCAACAAAGAAATTAATCAAAGCCATTCCAACGGCTGATTTTAATAAGATAAAACAAAATATTCTTAGAAATAGAATTGAAAAAGAAAAAGGGACTTCTGAATAAGAATTCCCTTTTTTCGTGTATTATTTCTTACAAAAAGCTCTTATCACATCATTATATTCTTCTGGCAACTCATAATAAGGCGAATGGGCTGTTCCTTCGAAAACTTTCAATTCAGACTTGACTACCAACTGATGTAATTCCTTAATCCATTCAGGAGGGAATGTAATATCTTCAGATCCTGTACAAAAAAGCATTGGCACTTTTTTATTCAATTCATTGACTTCATCTACTGTAAAAAAAGTCTCTCTAATTATTCTACGCATGTCTGAAGGAGCCGGAGGGCACATTGATCCAATTTGTAAATACAAATAAGCTATCTCGGGCTTTTTTTCGTAAAACTGATCTGCCAAACCGAAATGTTTTCCAAGTGGCAAACTGGACAAAGGTGGTCTTGGAGCAGGTATTTCATAAAAGTGTTTGATACTTTCTTGATAAATCCCTGCCAAAGAATTACTGAACACAATAGACAAAGCCCTTTTAGGATAATTCATAGCAAAATCTAGCATGCACCACCCTCCCATTGACTGCCCTAACAAATGGGCTTTTTCTACTCCCAAATGATCTAATATAGCTTTCATATCTTCGGCTGCAGTATGTGGAGAGTGTTTAAGATGAACGTTAGTGGAATTTCCAAAGCCACGCTGATCAAAAGTTATCACTCTATATTCCTTAGCCAATAAAGGCACTTGTTGAAAAAAAATAGCATGACTGCCCCCTAAACCATGTCCTAACACAATGGCTGTTCCTTCTCCAACACTTTCATAGTAGATTTTTTCTCCTTCTCTTTCAATATAACCCTGCCCTGTTTTCTTAGGTCGGTTAGCAAAAAGCTCCTCCATAAAATTATTAAATCAGCTGATTAAAAATAACGTAAATAACTGATTATCAATTTCTTTAAGATCTGTCAATTTTAAAAACTCTTAATTGAACTATTTATTGATTTTATTTAATGATAACCATAATCTAAACTTCAAATTATCAACTAATCGTTATGCCTTATTAAATTATATGTAATGACTCATTATTCAGTCTTTTTCTCACTATGAACAACTGTATTCTACCTTTAGCTGTAACAAGCTTTCTTTTTCTTATGCTCATTTCTTGTCAATACAAACCTGAAACGCCTCCCGATTATGTAGTTTCAGATGGCACAGAACTCAATACTTTCATTAAAGTAAACCTTGACAATGCCAATTCATCAAGAACCACCACATTTTTTACTTCTATTGATTTAGAGGATGATACGACACTTCCTCAAATTACTTCAATGACATTGGTTGTTCATGGGTTAAGTTATGACTATCAAGGAGATTTTCAATCTATTTACAATAGTGTATATGATGTTGGAGGAATTAGTTCAACATTAATTGTTGCTCCTTTTTTTAGCAATAATGGTGCAGATAATGCTATTTTCTGGAATGGAGCAATTTGGAGAATTGGGGCTAATTCTGAAGATGGTCAAAGCTCTTTTCTTCTTTTAGAAAAATTCCTAACTAATTATGTATTTACTGAAAAACTTCCCAACTTAAAAAATATCATTTTTATTGGTCACTCCGCCGGTGGGCAATTTACACAACGATACGCTGCTCTCAACAACCTTGAACAGCAATACGAAAATTATACATTTAAATACATAGTAAGTGATCCCTCTTCGTATTTATATATCAATCACAAAAGATTTTCGGACAACGCTAATCAATATGTTATTCCTACAGACTGCGAAGGATACAATGATTACTACTATGGATTAACTGCCATCTCCTCATTTACAGATTATAGAGATGATCTTGATTCCTCTACAATTGTCTCTCAAAATATAAACCGTCTAGTAACATATGCTACAGGTACAGAAGACCTTGATAATTCTGATAATAGCTGTCAGGCCAACTGGGAAGGAGGTGGATCCGATATAACAAGTACAAGTCAAAACTCCAGGCATAAAAGAGCTTTGTATATGCAGATGTTTTATGACTCGTTATATACTGATGAGCACAGACATCAACTATTCCAAGTTCAAGGTATAGATCATAATGGAGCAGGAATTTACAGGTCTATTGAATTTATGAATTGGTTAAAAGTCAACTTAAATTAGTGCATTGCAACCACCCAAAAACAAATTAAATGACAATTTTAAGCGTGGTCATTACTATAGTAATGATCGGAATTGTAGCCTACCTACTTACTAAGAAATATAATCCTCAAGCCGTCCTTCTTTTTAGTGGTTTGATTATGATGGCAGTTGCCCTGTTGATGGGCTATGACCTTCCTGAAATGAAGAAAAGTACAGGTTTAGGTGCATTTGATCTATTTGCTATGATTACTGAAACCTTATCGGACAAGGGTTCCAAAGTAGGTCTGATGATTATGACAATTGGTGGATTTGTAGCTTATATGAGGCATATTGGAGCAAGTGACGCATTAGTTTACGTGAGTACAAAACCACTAACCTATTTAAGAAAAACTCCTTATCTAGCTGCATCTTGCGTTATTCCAATCGGGCAATTTTTATTTATGTCTACACCTTCAGCAACAGGGCTAGGACTTCTACTAATGGCGTCCATTTTTCCTGTGCTGACAAAATTAGGCATCAGTAAAGTATCTGTTGTATCAGTAATCACTGCTTGTACTGTGTTTGATCTCGGGCCTGCATCTGCCAACACTGCACAAGCATCTCATCAAGTAGAACTTGAAGCTGTAGATTATTTCCTACACCATCAATTACCGCTTACTATTCCTTTAACGATAGTTTTAATGATTGTTTACTTTTTTGTCAATAAATATTATGATAAAAAAGAAGGACACTTCGATAAAGAAAAACAGGAAGATGGCGAATCATTCAAAGTTACAGCTCCATTATACTATGCATTGCTTCCTGTAATGCCCTTACTTTTATTAATGATATTCTCTCCTACTTTTGATCTCTTTGAACCTCCCGTCACATTGGATACTACCACCGCCATGTTAGCTTGTACTCTCCTAGGAATGGTACTGGAATTAATTAGAAAAAGAGATTTAAAAGATATGATGAGTTCCATGAAAATCTTCTGGGAGGGCATGGGGCGTGTCTTTGCAAGTGTAGTCACACTCATTGTATGTGCACAAATGTTTTCTAAAGGGCTAATTTCTTTAGGCTTTATTGATCATTTAGTGGACGCCTCACAAGGTGCCGGTTTTGGTTTTGAAGGGGTCTCTATCTTAATGACAACCTTAATTTTTCTAGCCTCCATGCTTATGGGGAGTGGAAATGATTCTTTTTTCTCTTTTGGTCCTTTAGTACCACATATTGCCGCCCAATTAGGAGGGAATAAAATAGGTATGATCTTATCCATGCAACTTGCCTCAAGTATGGGAAGAGCCACTTCTCCAATTGCCGGGGTAATCATCGCTACATCAGAACTGGCAGGAATATCATCCTTCGATCTCGCAAAAAGAAATCTCATCCCTCTTACAGTAGGATTGATTTCAATGTTCATTCTTAAATCAGTCTTCTAAATGAGAAAGACATTTAAAATTATATTAAGTGCATTCATATTGAGTTTTTCAGCAATTACGCTGGAAGCTCAAGAATCCTCCTCACCACCTTTTTATATTCAAGATTATGAATTGGGAAAAGGGATTCGGTTTCATGGTCCCAATGGTGGCTATTTTATGAAAATCCGAAGTTATGTTCAATCTACAATAGAAATAAGAACTACAGATAACTGGGATGAAGTCGAATCTCGTTTCCGTATTCGCAGAGCTCGGTTTGACATTGAAGGAAAATCAGCCAAAGAGAAATTCAGCTACCGTATCAGAGTTGATTTCGCCATTCCTAATAATGCAGATGGTGAAGATCTCTACTCTGGAACTTTACTAGATGCTTTTGTGACGTATAAACCTCACAAGAATTGGAAAATCACTTTCGGTCAACGCTCTACTATGACGGACAATAAAGAAATGAGGATCTCTTCCGATGCTATGCAATTTGTAGAACGTTCTAGAGTCACTTCTGCTTTTGCTGCAGTAAGAGATTTTGGTCTTTTTGTAGAAGGAAAACAGCGAGTAGGCAGTTGGTTTGTGAAACCAGGTTTTACTGTTTCTGCTGGTGACGGCCAAAATGCTTTTAGAAACAGAGGAGGTTTAAAATATGGTGGGCGGATTGACTTTCTTCCTTTTGGGCTTTTCAGAGGAATGGGAGAATTTTCTGAAGTTGATCATGCACGGCAACTTACGCCCAAACTCATTTTTGGTGCTGCATATAGTTATAACGTAGGAATAAGCAGCAGAAGAGGCAGGAAAAGTGGTGATATCATTTACTTAGGAAGTGATGAAGTGACGGAAACTTTACCTGATTACGGAAAATTAGTTAGCGATTTCATGTTCAAGTATCAAGGATGGACCGTCCTCGGTGAATTTACGTGGGCTTATTCTAGGGTTTACTCTCCTGAGATCTTTTACCGTGTTAGAAACAACGGAACAACAGCTAATCTTAGATCAGACGATGGGTTAAATAATGCCACTATTGTGGATTACATCTCTGCAAGAATGATGGTAGGCAGAGGTTATAATATCCAAGCAGGTTACCTCTTTAAACAAGGTTTTTCCGTAGATGGCAGGTTTACTTATTTAGACCCAGATAGTAATTCATTCCTCAATAATGAACAATTCTACAACAGAGATAAATACTACACTTTAGCTTTTTCAAGATACTTGATGAAAGACGCCGCCAAATTTCAAGTATCGATGACCTACGTGAATGCCCTGCCAGGTTCGAAAAGAAGTGATGGCGAAGTAATGGACGCAAACGCTGAACTTTTAGGCAGGCTAATGTTTCAAGTTTCCTTTTAATACTACAGTACATGAAAAAGACAATAGCATATATTCTCATAAGCCTCATGACTGTTTACCAGGTTCTTGGACAGTCTAGAAAAATGGAAGAAAAGTTCTTTCCTGAACCTAATATAGATATTCCTACTCCTGCATTTCAAAAGGCTGAATGGAAAGGGTTTACAAAATACAAAGAGATGGTGGCATATGTCACAAACCTTTCCAAAGAAGTTGACTATATAGTAGTGGACCAAATTGGCGAAAGTCAGAAAGGAAAGGAAATCATTAGAATTAGAATCAACAAACCTTCTGATCAAGACAAAATAAAAGTATGGTTGCAGGGAGGGTTACATGGCAATGAACCCGCCAGTACTGAAGGCGTGCTATATATCCTTTATACTTTAATCAATGACTCAAAATACAATATACTTTTAGACAGATTGGATATTACAATTCTTCCTATGGCAAATGCTGATGGCTATAATGTCCAAAACCGGTTTTCTGCCAATGGTATTGATCTAAATAGAGATTTTATCAAATTGGCAACCCCAGAAACCAATGCCATTCGCAAAGCCTTTTCTGAATTTTCACCTCAAATAGCTATCGATTTTCATGAATACAACCCTTATCGAGCTCATTTTAATTACTTTGGAGAAAAAGGGATCACAACCTATTATGACGCTTTCTTTTTGTACTCTAACAACCTTAATGTCAATTCAGTTATTCGAAAAACTACAAAAGATTTATTGGTAGCTAATGCCAAAAAAGCATTACAAGAGAATGGACGTAACGTTTCTGATTATTCAAGTACTAAGATGCTCAAGGGGCATATTCATTTCAATCAAGGTGGCTCTAGTCCAAGGTCTACCTCTACCAATTTCGCTTTAAATAATTGTTTGTCTGTGTTGATGGAAATTAGAGGTGTCAACTTGAAAAGAATATCTTTCAAAAGACGAGTACAAACTACTTTCATTGCAGGAATGTCTTATTTAAATACGGCTTATAAAAATGGAGACAAAATCAGAGAGGCTATCAAGAAAGCCAATACTCTGACTGCCAGATTAAGTGAGAGTGTAGTAATTAAGCAAGAAAAAACAACGATAAAAACTGATTATACTTGTATCGATCTCGCTACAGAAGAAAAGAAAACAATTGAAGTCATCATGACAGATGGGCTTCAAATGAAAGCCAAAAAGACAAGAGAAAGACCTTTTGCTTACATACTTCTTCCGGAAGAAGAAAAAGCGGCTCAAAAACTTGAAATATTAGGTTGCAAAGTAGAGCAACTTCCTTCTGATAAAACAATTCAAGTAGAAGCCTATCAAGTGCAGAAAAATGCTGTTTCTATTGTAAAATGGGAAAATATTTACCTCAGAAGACTAAAAACGGAAGTCACCAAAACCAGTAAACAATTCCCTAAAGGTTCTTACATCGTCTACCTATCACAAGAACACGCCAATGTGGTCCCTCCTGCCTTGGAACCCGAAAATGACAATTCGTTTTTCACTTTCAGAGTCATTGATGGAACATTTGATGTAGGAAGTGAGCTCCCCGTTTATAGATATATGATAAAGCAAAAAATATAGAAAGACAACAATGAAAAAAATAAAACACAAAATAGTTTTCCTAGCACTGATAGGGTTGTTGCCAACCTTGTTATTTGCTCAAGATATTGATGATGATCAAACCAATGATGTTGATTTATTAGAAAATACCAATACTTCACATTTTGAACTAGGTAATGGACTCAATCTGAATATGAATCAAGGAGATTATTCCTTTAAAATCAGCGGCATGTTAAGACCATCTTATGGTCATGAAAATTTTGATAGAGATACTTCTGCCAATAACTATCTGTATGTAGGTGCTGCCAGAGCTAATTTTGAAGGAATTGCTGTCAAAGAAAAAGTTAGCTTTTTTATAGAAGCCGATTTTGTTAATTCTTTTACACTGCTAGAAGCATTTGTTGCCTTTCATATCAACGAGAAAATGAAGTTGTCAGTAGGGCAAAAACTTACTTTTACAAATGACAGAGCATATGGTATTAATGAATCTCAATTATCTATGGTAAACAGAAGCCCACTTTCCAATCGTTTCACTACCAATGGCAGGGAGTTTGGAATTTTTTATGAGTCTTCTTTTCAATTCGGAGATGTGATCCTCAATCCACTAGTTGCCATTACCTCAGGAGACGGAATGAATTCTTTCGGAGACAATTCTATTGATGTTGACAAAGGCGGACTCAAATATGGAGGACGATTAGAAATACTTCCCTTGGGTACTTTCTCTGGAAAAGAGGGACATAGACATGTTGTTGATTTTCATAGAGAAGAAAAATTGAAACTGGCAGTCAACGGCTCTTTCAGTTACAATGTTGGAGCTTCTGATCAAACTGGCGATGGACATGGTGAATTTGAACTTTTTGATGCAGATGGCAATGAAAAATTCCCAAATTATGGAAAGTTTTATGTGGACCTTTTACTCAAATATAAAGGTATTTCCTTTTCAGCTGATTTTGTAAATAGCTTTGCCTACTCAAGCAAAGACATCTATTCCTCCCAACAAGCTGTTATCCGTTTTACAGGAGAAGAAGTTAGTTCTAGATATGTTTTAGGAACTGCCTTTAATACTCAACTCGATTATTTATTCACCAATCAATGGGGTATAAATATTCGATATACCACATTGATGCCTGAGTATGAAAACTACGAGCAAAGTATACTTCAAAAGGAAGATTGGTATACCCTAGGTATTGGAAAGTATTTCAAAGAAGATGCTTTAAAAATTCAAGCGATGGGTTCATTTGTAGATGGGAAAGACAGTACCAACCCTACTGATCAATCCAACATTACAAATGACAGGTATGAAGTACATGTGGTCGCTCAAATTATTTTCTAAAATTCAAACAACATGAAACATAAATTAATCACTTTTCTCTTCATCCTATTTGCTGTATTTGGCTGTAAAAGTCAAGTAGGTGAAGATTCTGATTCCGGTGGAGGCCAAAAAATTTATCTTTTTGACAATCCTATTCTCGGCTTTGATTTATATGCTTTGAATTATGGTCACCGTGAGATTGATGGTACTGACACGGTTTATTACATTATACCCAATGAAGTAGCAAGAGTTAGAGATTTAGATATTGCTAAAAACAGTTCAGGTACTAATGTTGATATTCTTTCTCCTGAAAAATTAACAGCATTTGAAGAACTGACCTACTTTACAGGACTAGAAACCTTCCGAGCAACATCTAATGAATTCACCTCATTGAATTTTTCTCAGTGTAGAAATATGAAAGGTATTTATATCAATAATAACTGGCTAGATACTTTGAATGTTGATTCATTGTCATTATTGGAAGAAATAGAGTTTAGCGCCTCCTCAAGGGCTCCTGGGTTTGTTTCTTCTATCAACTTGACAAATAATATCAATCTAGTTGTTTTTGAATTAGAAAGTCATGATCTAACAAGTCTTGATGTATCCAAAAATGTCAACCTCAGAGAAATTGATGTTTCTGAAAATACGGGTGCTCCAATCACTATTGATTCTGTTATTTATGACCAATTAACGGTGAGGAATGGAGTCACAAGAGAGCAACCTAATGTTGAACTTCCTGATGGTGCTGTTGTCATACAGGATATTAATTTTGGAAAAGCATTAGACTCTTTAGGTTATGCAGGAGGCCCAATCTCTACAGGACACTACTTCTTATTTCCCGATAGTGTAAAGGATGTAACATCACTTGATGTAAGTGAAAAAGGTATTGCAAAAGCCTCAGAACTCTCTTATTTCATAGGTTTAGAAAGATTAAATATTTCAGCTAATGAAGTAGATACTTTAGCACTGGGCGGTAATACAAATTTGTTGAGTTTAGAGGCTGATCACTCAGGAAGTGGCTTAGGCAATCTAGTTTCTATTACTTTACCTAACTCCATTGACTCCATCAGTATATACCGCTATGCTGGTGAAACATTAGACTTGTCTGGGAAAAGTAATCTAGTCCATCTTATAGCAGAACAATCCACTATTACTTCTATTGATTTAAGTGATTGTGGAAGTTTAGAGGTCTTAAGAATCAGACAGTACAACGCCGGACAATGGGATGCAGGTCTTGGATTAACTTCAATTGATCTATCCAATAACTTTAAGCTCAAAGACATTTATCTCTTCAGAAATCAACTTCCTAACTCTGCTTCAATTACATGGTGGTCGTCCTCAGACGATACAGGAACATTGGAAAGTGTTGATTTAAGCAGTAATCCATTTGGTGAAGAAGCCACTTTTGAAGTGCCTGCCCACATTTTCGCCGCCGAATCAAGATCAAGCAACATTGTCCTCGAAGGTGGCTCTCCTGACAATTCAAATCTTATCATTTCAGAATATGCTTGTTCTTCAACCAAAGAGTCCGGTACTGATTTTAGAAATACCTACATTGAAATATATAATCCAAGCAGTACGGAAACAGCCATGCTTTCTAACTACAGTTTAGAATATTCTTCAAATGGCGGAGATTGGGGAAGTGCACATACTTTTACAACCACTTCCTTAGGACCTGGAGAAGTCTTGGTTATTGGTCGCGATGGTGTCAACCTTGACCGTATTACAGTAAATGAAACTTGGGGAGATTTGACAGCTAATGGCGATGACGGCATTAGATTATTGAAAAACAACACAGTAACTGATGTTATAGGAACAAATTATGCTTCTGATCCTCCTGTAGGAACTGACCCTGGTGATGGCTGGGAAGTGGCGGGAACTGCAGATGCCACAAGAGATTTAGTACTATGGAGAAAAATTTCCATTACTGATCCTAATACTGATTGGGATAATTCAAGAGGAACAAATAGCTCAGACTCTGAATGGATTGTTTCTAACATCAAAGAAGATTATGGAAACGCCGGATCTCCTACCGACGACTCTGTCCCTTCTGAATAGACAAAAAAATAGGCTACCAATTAAATGGTAGCCTATTTTTTTGAATGATCTATTTTTTTAAAACTTCATATCCACTAATGAAATAAAGTTCATTACAGCATCAGAAGTAAAGTCCCAATCATATTGTTGAGCGTAATGTGTTTTAATAAAACTAATAGCCTCTGTGTAATCTTTACTCCCGTCAATTAATTTTATCGCATCGTCCATCACCTCAGCATCTCCACCAAATAATTCTTTTTGGAATAAGAATTTCTGGTTGATACTCATTTGACTTCTTAAACTTTCAGATGATGAAGAATTTCCTTGAATCTTATCCAGCAAAGTAGCTCCTTCTTGTTCCGTAGTATCGGATTTAAAAGTATCTTGTAATGTAGCCGCTGATTCACTTTCCACCACTTTTGGTGTTTCTTCCTCCTGTGATTGTGGTACCTCTGCAACTACTTCCTCTTTCTCAACTTCATTTACTACAATAGGAGCCTCTTCTTCAGGCTGCTCAACAACAGGTTCTTGAGGAGCTTCCTCCTTTGTAATTTCATCAAAATTGAAACTTTCCAATGAGCTTTCTACGGCATCCTCTATACTATCATCTGCACTAGAGTCATCAAAAGTAGGTTCTTCAATAACAATAGCTTCAAAGCCTAAATTATCATCGGCTTCTTCTGAAGACTTTTCCTCTTCTCCTTGTGCTTGCGGTTGTTCAGCAATTACATTTTCCTCCACTTGAGTTTCAGGCTCCTCTTCTTCAGGAGTATCAAAACTCACAATATCATCCGATAATTTCTCAATATCAATATCATCCACTTCTTTTGGTTCAAAAATAGGAGCATCAGATAAAGGTGGTTCATCAAGGTAATTAGGATGTAACTCAAAGATACCTACTGGAACTATTTCATTAAACAGTGCAATAATTTCTTTTGGATCATCTTGTAATTCCTTATGATGATCTATAATGTTATTGGTGATATTAATGGCCTCATTTCTTTTGATATTAACTCCAGCTTCTTCCTGTAAAGCACTTAATATCTCAGTCGCTAATTTTGGATGAATTTTAATGTACGCAAACATTGGTACCAAATAATTTTTCATTGGTATCTTAATGCCTTGTACACCAAAAAATTCTTCATAGAATATTTCTGGAGCAAAAGTCAAAATCAAGACATCTCTAATTGCTTTTTGCAAAAGAGGTAAGAAATGAAGTCTTGAAATATGTATATTTTTTGAAAGAGCATTCATTAATTGCTCCAAAGATGATCTTACACTTTCAGCAGAATAATCAAAATAAGGGCTTTGAATCCTAATTGCCTCTTTCTGCCAGTTCTCAAAAATCCTTTTTAATATGAATAGGTTGATACTCTGAATAGAGCTCAACTTTGTTATTTGTATACCTGTTATATAATCGTGTTCTGAGAAAAAGTCATCGCATATTGCATCTGCTACCTTCTCAGCATAAATCTCAATTGCGGATAAATTTGGTTTTTTATTCATATTTAAAAGAGGTCGAAGAATAATATAAGACGAAATATAACGTCTGTTAATCAAATCTACTAAAAAGTTTGCATTGTCTCGCCTTTTATTTCAGGAATCCTTCAAGATTTTCTTGTGTTTCTTCTTTGAAAGCGTAATTTTGCGTTGACTATGCGCATTAAGTCAAACAAACACTATAGAGAAGTTTATGAAAAAGTTTTTTATTTATAGCAGCGTAATTGCAATATTAGCAACCTTAACTTCGTGCTTTGGACAGCACAATCACGCTCCAAACCCAGGTGTAAATTTAAACAGCAAAAGAATTTATGGCCCTAGCAGAGATGCTGAGCCAAATCAGCTTAAAAATGAATATGCTGATGCTGACACTGAATTACGTCTTAGAATCAACGACATTCGCAATCAGTTATTTCCTAACTAGATCGTAGTATATCTAAAGATCTTTTTGATGAAGCCACTTTTTTTCAGAAAAGGTGGCTTTATTTTTTCGTCCTATTTTAATATAAAACCCACACTAATTTCAAATTAATGTGGGAGTTGAGAGATATAAATCATTTAGTTGGTGGCCTTTCTGCAAGAGCACATCAAATAATCTACACTCCATAACCTCCATTTCCCAATAACTACGTCATCATATCACTTTTTGCAGTGGTAAAGAAGTAGGCTACAAAGTTATTGAAGTAGATAAAACCACTGATAATGAGACTTCCCAAAAATTACTTCAACTTATATTAAGTTTTATTTTTTATAGATTCAAAAGCATTTTTTGGGAATATCGCAAAAAAACAATAATTTAGCGGACTTGTAAGTAGTATTCGATTATAAATAATATATATCTAATGCCTAAAGCATCACTTATAACTCGTGATTTAACAGATTTGACGAAAGAGACTGATAATATCTATAAGTCAATTGTTATTGCGGGAAAACGTTCAAGACAAATCTCATCTCGTTTAAAGGATGAGTTACAAGCAAAATTGTCAGAATTTGCTACCACTGTTGACAACCTTGAAGAAGTTCAAGAAAACCGTGAGCAAATTGAGATTTCTCGTTTCTACGAGCGTATGCCTAAAGCAACGACTCTTGCTGTTGAGGAGTTGATTGAGGATAAGATCTTTTTTACTAATGTAGAAGACAGATCATACTAATTGATCGGACACTATTATTAGACCTAAGAACTTCCAAGTTTACATTTAAGTAGAATTGGAAGTTCTTTTTTTTTATTTTTACTGCCCAAGAGCAGTATCAATGGAATACTAAAGAATAATTTTAATTGTAATAAGTACTAAGTCAAAAATAAATCATAGTTAATTCTAATTAATTTTTTGTGAGTACAATGCTAAAAAAACGTATTAATAGTGGTTCTATTAAAAGTTTTTTGAAGGAAGTAATCGTAAAACAATAAACAGAATTAGTGTTAGATAATTTTGAATTTGTACTTAAAACCTGGTTTTTAGGAAAATACCATTAAAATCGCTCAAAAAAATAACTGAATCAACATAACAAATGGATAGCATTCTTAAAGGAAAAAAAATCTTAATCGGTGTTACAGGAGGAATTGCAGCGTATAAAATTGCATTATTGACACGCTTATTGAAAAAACAAAAAGCGGAAGTTCAAATAATCATGACAGAGGCTTCAAAACAGTTCATCACTCCTGTTACATTATCTACACTATCAGAAAACCCTGTATTAACTCATTATGCAAATGAAGAAACCGGTGAATGGAATAGTCATGTAAAGTTAGGCCTTTGGGCAGATTTAATGATTATTGCTCCAGCCACAGCCAATACCATGGCAAAAATGGCCAACGGTATGTGCGATAATTTATTGATGGCCACCTACCTTTCTGCACGTTGTCCTGTAATGATTGCTCCTGCTATGGATTTGGATATGTTTATCCACCCTTCTACCACAAGAAATATCAATACACTTACTTCTTATGGGCATATTATTGTCGACGCTGAAGAAGGTGAGTTGGCCAGTGGTCTAGTTGGAAAAGGAAGAATGGCAGAACCTGAACATATTATTGACGCTGTCCAAGCATTTTTCCAACCTAAAGAAGATCTTCCTCTCTATGGTAAAAAAGCAATAGTTACGGCAGGCCCTACAAGAGAAAAAATTGATCCTGTAAGGTATATTACGAATGGTTCTACAGGTAAAATGGGATATGCAATTGCAGAAGAGTTAAGAAATCAAGGTGCCGAAGTGACCATTATTTCAGGCCCTGTTTTACTACCTCCTCCTGCATCAGTTGAAGTAACTAAAGTACTTTCTGCTCAAGAAATGTACGAAGCAGTTGATGCTCGTTTTGAAACAACTGATATCTGTATTTTCACAGCAGCGGTTGCCGACTATACTCCAACACAAGTTTCTGATTCCAAAATCAAGAAAGAAGAAGGTAATCTTCAGGTTGATATGAGAAGAACATTCGACATTGCTAAAACAATGGGCGAGAAGAAAAAAGAAGGGCAAATTACAGTAGGTTTTGCACTAGAAACAGACAATGAGTTAGAAAATGCAAAAGCAAAATTGAAAAGAAAAAATGTCGATTTTGTAGTATTGAACAGCCTTAATGACAAAGGAGCTGGCTTTGGCCACGACACTAACAAAGTGTCTATTGTAGCGAATGAAGGAGTCTCAGACTTTCCTTTAATGACTAAAAAAGAAGTTGCTGCTACAGTGGTAAAAAATATCATTGAAAGGCTTTAATCCAATAAAAAAGTAGGGTAGACTTTTAACTCTACCCTACGTTGCTTCTAAAAACTGAATGCTTCATTGATTTAAAACATTGGCGTTCCGTCTACTTTCTCATATTTATCGCATCGGTCTTCATACCAACCATCATACAAAACGGTCAACTCTTTAAAAAACTGTCCAATTCTCTCTGCACCCCTATACTCTTCCTTACCTTGCACAATGATGGGCATTTCTAAAGTGTCCTCTGTTTCTACTTTTTTTGCTAGAAACATTTCATCTAATTTTTGTTTGATCAAAAGATCCTCTTTTCTCGTGGGGTTAATTTTTAATAGTAGCATAATGATTTATTTTAATAGTTATAAACTGATGAATCAAAAAATATAGACTGCAACTCAATCGTTTCATGATAATGCACCCAATCTTTTACTGTTAATTCCCAATGCGTCACTTCACTTTTGTCTTCATTAAAGATTAAAATTGCTTCTCCTTTAACATCAAGCAGTTCACCGTTTTCAAAATCAAAAAACAACAAACCTACTTTAGAGTAATCAAGTATATTACCTAAGGAATTATACAAACCATTCCCTTTATAGTCAGGCACTTTCAGAGTATTGTCACCAACCTTAACAAAACCCTTATTTCCTCCCCTATGAGAAGCATCCATATCTCCATTTGCATTACTTGTTCCTATGAAAAAAGTGTCTGCATTTTCAATCATTTTAATCTGATCAATTGTCAAAACATTTCCTTTCTTGATTACTTTAGAATTGGAATAGTTAAACTCAAGAGTTCTTGATTGAATGTACTTTGGGCAATTAACATACGCTTGCTCTACTTCAATTTCAAGCATTGAATTGTACTGCCTAACCATACCATTAACCCTCAATCTTCTCCGGGACAATAAATCGATAAATAGAAAACCTACTTTTTGAATGGTTTTGACATCAACTTCAAAATGCTCAATCATTTGAGCTTGTGACTCTAGATTTATTTTAATAACAGAAGGAGAAGGTACTCGAATCATATCCATACCACTCAATGGCAGTACCTGAGGAAAACCATTTTTATCTCGATAACTCATAAAAGCATAATTCAAGCTTCTAATAAAACGAGAGGCCCGTTCATCTATCTGATTTGTAATAATTTTCCTAGCTACTTTATGATTGATATTGGAGCCAAGTATTTCCTGTAAATAGCGTTCTTTCTCGTGAAATAATTCCATAGCATATTATGTTTTGGGAATGTAAAATTTAGGGTATTCAGTTGTTGGTTTATGCAGCAATTCAATAAGAAAACTTCATAATTGATATAATTGAGCAATATTTTTCAGAGTCTGAGTAAAAACTTCATTCTTTTTCATCACCTTCGATACCGTCAATGCACCTTGAATTTGAATCATCACTTTCACAGCATTTTCCTTGGCTAGAATGGGATCAAGGCCTTTGTCAATTCCAAACTGTTCCCAAGCTCCTATCCAATTGGTCATCCCTTTTTCTAATTCTTTATCAAAAATGGAATAACTATTCTCTAATGAAAGTGCCTTGAAAAGACAAGTATATTCTCCGTTGTTATAAAAAAGACTTATATTTTCCAAGGCCTTATCTAACCTTGTCTCTATATCTAAATTTTGGTCTTTCAAGAATGACAATATGTTCTGACTAACCCAATCGGCCACAAAAGCCATCACTTTTTGGGTCATTTCAATTTTACCATTCGGAAAACGATGGTAGAGACTTGCTTTTTTCAAGCCAGAGCATTTTTCGAGATCCCGGATACTAACTCCGTCAAATCCTTTGGAGCGTATACTTTGAAATATACTTTTTATCAGCTCTTCATCATTTATTTTCTGAGGTCTCATATTTATTAGTAATTTACCGTTCGTTCGGTAAATATAAAGAATATAATTTACAAAACTAATTCTACTATATTTTAGTTTAGATGTTGATGAGAAATTTAAGAATTGTATATTCGTAAATAGTATTTTTTTAATAAGCTATTGTTGCTTATAAAGCAGTCCATTATGAAACAACTTCTAATATTCTTTTTTGGTTTACTTATCGTTTCGAAAAACTACGCACAGGAAATCAACGCTACTGTGACTGTAAATGGCGAACGTGTACAAACCGCTGAAAAACAAGTGATCACTGATTTGCAGAATAACATGCAACAGTTTATTAATGGTCAAGAATGGACGGATGATAAGTTTGAAGATGTAGAAAAAATCAAACTTAATTTATTAGTAACACTAGGGTCAAACTCTGATGTTACCGCTCAGAGTTATACTGCTGATGTGCAAATACAAAGTATTCGTCCTGTTTATGGTGCTTCATTTGAAACAACTACGCTAAACTTTCTAGACACAAAATGGCAGTTCAATTACAATGCTTCTGACAGAATGGTCTATTCCAAAGGCATCTACAGTACTGAAATTGTAGCATTAATGAGTTACTATTCTTATATTGTATTAGGCATTGATTATGATACTTTTTCTCCCAAAGGTGGGTCAAAATACTATGAAAAAGCATTAGAGATTGCCAATTTTTCTGAACAGAATGGTAGAGCGGGATGGAGTGCTTTTGGAGATAAAAGAGACCGCTTCTTCCTCGTTCGAGATTTCATGGACCCTCAATTTGAGAAATTCAGAGAGTTCTTATATACTTATCACCGACAAGGTTTAGATATCTTTGAAGAAAATCCTGAAGAAGCCAGAACCAATATTTTAAAAGGATTGAATGACCTTAAGATCGTTAGAAAAAACATTCCAATTTCTGTTACAATGGATGTTTTCTTTGCTGCAAAGGGAATTGAAATGGCTAATCTTTTTGCAAAGGCACCTTCAGAAATGGCCAATGAGGTTGGAAAATTGTTATTAGAATTAGACCCCACTCGTTCGAGTCAATATAAAAAATTATTAACCCCATAACTTTAACCCTCTTCTTCTTTGAAGCAACTTTATCACTATATACAAGCCTTGAGCATAGATGTGGCACTGGGTGCTATAGTCTGTTCTATGTTTCTGGGTAAAATCAATAATACAGAAATTCCAATCCCCATTTATTTTTCACTCGGAATTGCCGTTTGGGTTATCTATACATTGGATCATTTGATGGATGCCTTTTCCATTCAACATACTGCACATACTTTTAGACACGCTTTTCATCAAAAACACAAAAAAGCATTATCTACCGCTTGTTCTGTTTTAGCATTCGTAGGTTTCATAGTCACCGTCAGCTATCTCCCCCTCACTGTATTCTATCATGGTATTGTATTAATGATAATAGTAGGTGCCTATCTTTTGATTATTAACCTGAAATTTATCCCTTTTTCAACATTCAAAGAAACCACAGTAGCACTGATCTATACTTTGGGCGTTGCACTTCCAGTTTATAGTTTAAGCGACACTTACCACCCTGCTCTGCATTTCTTCAGCATTAGTATTTTCATTTTAGCTACTATAAATCTATTGGAATTTTCATTATTTGATTTTGAATCCGACACCAAAGATAAAATGATGTCTGGAGCCTTAAAATTAGGTTATGAGGGAATCAATTTAAGATTGAAAATCCTTTTCGCAGTGTTCACTTTTTTGTTTTTTATCAGCTTCTTTTGGTTAAAACTTGACTATATCATTCCACAAATAATCTTCTTTTTAATGGGTTTATCCCTATTTATCATTTATATTAAGTCAGATTTCTTTTCGAAAGATGATTATTTTAGGATTTTAGGAGATTTTGTCTTCCTTTATCCAGTGTTATGGGTTTTATAATGAACAAAGATCAATTTGATTATATAGCAAAGTTTTATGATTTCCTTGCTGCCATTGTTTTTGGCAAGGCAATCCAAGAAATTCAATTGAAACATCTTGAAAAGGTTAGAAAAAACAGCAGAATATTAATTATCGGCGGAGGTTCTGGGAAGATCTTGAAAAAGATTGATCAATTAGGTATAGCATCTGAAGTTGTATATATTGAAAAATCTCCTAAAATGACCGCTTTAGCAAAGAAAAACAGCATTAGAACACCCGTAAAGTTCGTCAGCACTTCTTATGAAAATGCCAAAGACTACGGACAATTCGATTTAGTTATCACCAATTTTTTTGTTGATTTATTAAATGAGAAGCAGTTTCAAAAGTTTATCCCTTTTATTTATTCGTTATTAACCGACTCAGGAAAATGGATTGTCACTGACTTTAGAATCCATGAGCGTTTTCCATTAAGGTCGCTCCACAAACTTATTCATCTAAGCATGGTTTCGTTTTTTAGGATTACCGTAAATCTTCAAAATACAAAACTTTTCAATTATCACACTTTAATCCACGAAAGCCATTTTTTTCAAGCTGAAAGTAAAAAATATGCTTATATGCATATGATGTTTAGCAGTATTTTCAAAAAAAGAAAGATGTAATCTAGTTACAGCCTCTTTCTAAAATCCCATCTGACTGATACATCATTTGAGAAGGCAATTGCACTTCAGGAAGTATAGCATTCAAAGCACTCAAATCCATAAAATATTGTTGTTTTTCCTGATTCCACTTGAATGTGTTGACACTTTCAATAAGTGATGTTAATTCTTCTATATCAGAAAAAGGGTTATCATTATCACAATTGACAAGTGTTTTGATTGGAGTAGATTCCTCAATGATAAACGAATAAGAAAAATCTTGATTTAAGAATAAGTTTGAAATCTGTGCATTGACTTCTACTACCACATCTTGTTTTACACCATCAATCTCACCCTCTCCTTTCAACATTAAAATCAAACGTTCGGCATTAGGTCTAGCATTTAACAACACCTGAACTTCTATAGATTCATTTGTCAAATTAGGAAGATCAATACTTACATCCTGTTGCTCAAAATATATTTCCTGAAAAGAGCTTGGATCCACATCTAGATCATTGCAAGCATTAATAATCATAAGTAGGAATGTAAAAATAAATATGTTCGCTTTCATGCAAGAGTGAGTTAGTGACTTTAACAATTCAATAAAATTACAAAACAGATAAAAAGGTTGAAAGAAAAGCTTCACTTTTCCCCCAACCTTAACAATCAATTTATATAGAATACATTTACTACACACTTATGGCTGAAAATGTTTTACTTCTCTACCTTTTCGGGCCTCAAGAAAAAAAGAGCCAGAAGTAAAATTGAATAATCCATTGGTTATTCAATCTGAGGCAAAAAGTAAAGCTCCTTCACAAGAAAGAAATTGTTATAAGATAATTTAGCTTTACCAATATGAAATAAAAAAAGCCCCAAGATCATGGAGCTTTTTCTGTTCTAGTTCTTTTTGCCAGAGAAATAGAGTATTATTTTAAACACTTAATTTATTAAATAGAGTTATATAGAGTTCTTTACCATTGACACTAATGACTGTTTTGCAACCAACTTCACTACCTCACCAATTACGATAACCGCTGGAGGTCTAACACCTTTTTCATTGGCTTTCTCCACAATATCACCCAAAGTACCTGTTACAATTTTTTGTGTAGGTAATGAAGCGTCTTGCACTAATGCAATAGGTTCATCTTCATTACGGTACATTGAGAACAACTGAGAAATCAACTCCAGTTTTCCTACCCCCATCAATATTACGATAGTAGCTGAAGAAGAGGCAGCATGTGTCAAATCTTTTGAAAGTCCACCCGAACAAGTAGTTGCAGTCACTACCCAAAAGCTCTCATTAATTCCTCTTTTCGTAACAGGAATACCAGCTAATGTTGGCGCTGCTAATGAAGATGAAATACCAGGAACAACTTCACAATCAATTCCATATTGCTGTGCATGTTCAATCTCTTCCTGACCTCTTCCAAATACAAATGAATCTCCTCCTTTTAATCTTGTTACTGATCCGTATTCAAATGCTTTCTCTACAATCAGTTCATTTGTTTCTTCTTGTTTTAAATGATGAGCACCAGCTCTCTTACCTACGTAAACCTTATCCACATGATCAGGAATAAGTGCTAATATATCCTCTGATACTAATGCATCATATAATACTACTTTACTCTCCTTTAAAATACGTACCGCTTTTAAAGTAAGTAGTTCTACGTCTCCTGGACCTGCTCCGATTAAGTAAAATGTTGGTGTCATAATTCTAGTGTTTAGGTGAATTGCTAGCTCAAAACTACGTATATATACTTAATTAATCAAGGTTTTTACGTAATTTTTAAGTAACTCACCCTACTTACATTCATTTTAAAGGTAAAAAGTATAACTCTTACGAAGTGTATATTTAAATAATAACTTAAAATATAACAATGATTAAATGTAATTATTAAAAAATAAAATTTATTTCTCGCATATAAAGTAAAAAAGCTGATTTTACTCAACAATAATATTTATCGTAGTTATACTTAGAACCCATACCTTATATACAGAAAAGGAAATGAAGACCTAACTATAGTAGTATACACAATATATAAATTACGTATTTACAGCTTAAAAATACTTAGAATTAATCTAAACAATGACTTTTTTTATCTTTATAATCATTTTTTAAGTAAGTAATATTGATTTTTCAGTATTTATACGTAGTTTTACTTAAAATCAATATTAAACAGAATCAATTATGGCAAGAATAGTTATTGTAGGAAACGGTATGGTTAGTTATAAGCTATGTGAAAAGCTTGTTGAGAAAAATTCATCCGCATCAATTACTGTCATAGGCGAAGAACCTCGTCCGGCATACGACAGAGTACATTTAAGTGCTTATTTCGAGGACGAAAATGCAGACAAACTTACTATGGCACCTAAGGATTGGTACGACGGAAATGGTATCAATCTCATCACTAGCGAAAAAGTATCTCAAATCAATAGAGAAGAACAATATGTGACTACACACACTAATTCAAAGTATGAGTATGATTACTTAGTATTAGCAACAGGTAGTTCAGCTTTCGTTCCTCCTATTAAAGGAGTGGAGAAAAAAGGCGTTTTTGTTTATAGAACTATTGAGGATTTAGAAATGATGATGGCTTATGGTAAAAAAGCATCATCTGCAGCAGTTCTTGGTGGAGGTCTTTTAGGTTTGGAAGCAGCGAAAGCTGCTATTGACATGAACTTAAAAACTTCAGTAGTAGAATTTGCTCCTCGTTTAATGCCAAGACAAATTGATGAAGAAGGTGGTTTATTACTGAAGAGTAAAATGGAAGATCTTGGTATCGACATTTTATTAGGTAAGGCTACTAGTAATATTGAAGGAGAAGAAAAAATGACGGGAATGGCATTCTCTGATGGTACTTCTTTGGATGTTGATATGCTAATTATCTCAGCGGGCATCAGACCAAGAGATGAATTAGGAAAAGAAGCAGGTTTAGAAGTTGCTGAAAGAGGCGGTTTCGTAGTGAACTCATTAATGCAAACTTCAGATGAAAAGATTTTTGCAGTTGGAGAGTGTGCTTCTTATGAAAATATGATTTATGGGTTAGTTGCTCCAGGCTACGACATGGCAGAGGTTGTAGCCGAGCAAATAGCCAATGATAATAAAGAATATACATTTACTGGATGTGATATGTCTACCAAATTAAAATTAATTGGTGTAGATGTAGCGAGCTTTGGTGATCCGTTCTGTGATAATATCCCACATTATCCAATCTCAATCAATGATAAGAAAAACGGTATCTACAAGCGAATCAATGTTGATTTAGAAGGTAAAAAGCTATTAGGTGGTATTCTAATCGGTGATGCTGATGATTACAATATGCTTCACCAGATGTTTATCAATGAAATGGCTTTACCTCCACATCCACAAGATTTAATCATCAAATCTTCAGGTGAAGAAGGTGGTGCAGGAATCGGTATTGATGCTCTTCCTGATACAGCTCAAGTTTGTTCTTGTGAAAACGTATCAAAAGGCGACATCTGCTGTAGCATCAAAGACGACGGTGTAACGGACATCAACGGTATCAAGGCTGCTACGAAAGCAGGTACTGGCTGTGGTGGTTGTCTACCAATGGTCAACAACATCCTTGAAGATACTCTTGCACAAATGGGTACAGTAGTTCGTAAAGAAATTTGTGAGCACTTCCCTTACACTCGTCAAGAGATGTTTGATTTAATCAAAGTAAATGAAATCAAATCCTATACTGAGCTATTAGAGAAGTATGGTAGCGGCGGTGGTTGCGAAACCTGTAAACCATTAGTAGGTTCACTTTTAGCTAGTATATGGAACGACTTGATCTTAAAAGAGTCAACAATTCAAGATACAAACGACAGATTCTTGGCAAATATCCAAAAAGGTGGTTCTTACTCTGTAGTACCTCGTATTCCAGGTGGTGAGATCACTCCAGACAAACTAATTGTTATTGGTGAAGTTGCAAAAGAATTTGATTTATATACTAAAATCACTGGTGGTCAAAGAATTGACTTATTCGGTGCACGCCTAAACGACCTTCCATTAATCTGGGAAAGATTAGTAGACGCAGGTTTCGAAAGTGGTCATGCTTATGGTAAATCACTTCGTACTGTAAAGAGTTGTGTAGGTAGTACTTGGTGTAGATTCGGTCTTCACGATTCAGTAGGTTTCGCTATTGAAGTGGAAAACAGATACAAAGGTTTAAGATCTCCACACAAATTGAAAGGTGGTGTTTCTGGTTGTATTCGTGAATGTGCTGAAGCTAGAGGTAAAGATTTTGGTATCATCGCTACGGAGAAAGGATGGAACTTGTACGTTGGTGGTAACGGTGGTGCAAATCCTAAGCACGCTGTTCTATTAGCAGGTGACATTGATAAGGAAACAGTAATTAAGTACTTAGATAGATACTTAATGTTCTATATCAAAACGGCTGAGCCATTACAAAGAACTGCTCCTTGGCAAGAGAAATTAGAGGGTGGCATTGATTACTTGAAGCAAGTAATCTGTGAAGACTCTCTTGGAATTGGCGAACAATTGGAAAATGACATGAAGATCTTAATTGCTCACTACACTTGTGAGTGGAAAGCGGCAATCAATGATCCTGAAATGAGAAAGAGATTTACTCACTTCAGTAACGATGATTCTCATGATCCAACGCAAAAATTCAAGAGAGAAAGAGGTCAACGTTTCCCAGTTGCTTGGTAATTACTAAGACAAGAGTTGACAAAACAAAAGAAGTGCATTATTCATCGAAATACTGCACTTCTATTTCCCATTCCTTAAAAATTAGAATACAATGACATTTGAACATAATACATTAGATCAAGTTACTACATGGGTCAAAGCAGGACATGTAAGTGACTTTCCAGAAGACGGAGGTTCATCTATACTTTATAAAGATCAACAAATAGCCGTTTTCAACTTCACTACCATTAATAAATGGTTCGCTACACAAAATTTATGCCCTCATAAAAAGCAGATGATCCTTGCAAGAGGTATCATTGGTACGCAAGGTGAGGAACAGACGCCTAAAGTGGCATGCCCTTATCACAAAAAGACTTTTTCTCTTGAGACAGGTGAAAACCTGAACGGATGCGAGGATTCTATCACTACATTTCCGATAAAGATAGAAGATGATACCGTATTCGTAGGTCTTGTAGAGGAAAAATAGGTGAAAAGTAAATAATTGAAAACACTTCCATATGGGGGTGTTTTCTCTCTTAGTCAGTTATTTGATTAAAATTCCAACCTCTTTCCTGTAAAAAGAAAGAGCGATCAGATAGTAAAAATAAAGCGGAACTTCAATTTTTGAAGTTCCGCTTTTTTATTTCCTTATGCAGTGATCATCCCTGCCGCTACTGTTTCATTTGACTCTTCATCAATAAGAATCAAACTACCGGTAGCCCTGTTTTTAGTATAAGCATCAATCATTACTGGTTCAGAAGTTCTGATTGTGACCTTACCAATTTCATTCATTTTAAGATCATCTGCATCGTTCAAGCTTTCCATTGTATTGATGTCTAGCTTGTCATCAATAGAAGCAACTTCAGCACTCACTTCGTTTGAAGTATGTCTTAAAATGTATTTATTATTTGGTACTAATGCGTTTTTGTTCATCCAGCATAAAGTAGCTGTAAACTCAGTAGCACTCTTTGGCTCAGCGTCTGTTTTGGCAAGCAATTCACCTCTTGACAAATCTAAATCATCATTTAGTGTTACTACTACAGACATTGGAGGGAAAGCTTCTTCAATCTTACCGTCCATTGTTTCGATTGTCTTGATTGTAGTTTTATCACCTGAAGGTAAAGCTACTACTTCATCTCCAACTTTGATGATACCGCCATCTACTCTACCGCCGAATCCTTTGAAACCTTCCGCTTCAATTACTCTTTGGATTGGGAAACGACCGTTCTCTAAATCGTGATCATTGCTGATTTCTACTGATTCAAGATTGCTTAGTAAAGCACCACCTGTATACCAAGGCGTTCTTTCCGAGTCATCCACTACGTTATCCCCTTTCAATGCTGAAATAGGAATAAAACGGATATCCTCGATACCAATCTTTGAAGACATTTCTAAGAAATCCTTCTTGATTTTATTGAATTGCTCTTCAGAGTAATCCACCAAGTCCATCTTGTTTACAGCAACAATGATGTGCTTGATCTTCAATAAAGAAGCAATGTAAGTGTGACGTCTTGTTTGCTCAATCACACCATTACGAGCATCCACCAATACGATCGCTAAGTTCGCAGTGGAAGCACCCGTTACCATATTTCTTGTATACTGAATATGACCTGGAGTATCCGCAATGATAAACTTACGTTTTGGAGTAGCAAAGTAACGGTAAGCCACGTCAATCGTGATACCTTGTTCTCTCTCTGCTTTCAAACCGTCTGTCAATAACGCAAGGTTTACATTTTCGTCACCTCTTGTTTTACTTGATTTTTCGATTGCTTCTAATTGATCTTCGAAGATTGACTTTGTGTCATACATCAAACGACCAATTAAAGTACTCTTACCATCATCCACACTACCCGCAGTAGTGAAACGAAGTAAGTCCATATTCATATAAGATTGATCTACTGCTGAAGCAGACTCTTCTCTTCTAATACTTGGATTGTTTAATACTGTTTCGCTCATTGTTTTAGTAGAATAATAGTTTAGAAATAACCTTGTAATTTTCTTTCCTCCATTGCCGCTTCAGATCTCTTATCATCCGAACGGTTTCCTCTTTCAGTAGTTCTTGAAGAAGCTACCTCTTGGATAATTCCTGCTAAATCATCTGCATCAGACAATACAGCACCTGTACAAGTCATGTCTCCTAAAGTACGGTAACGAATCAATTTCTCTTCATATACCTCATCTTTAAGAAGTGTATTCCATGGAGATTCTGCTAATAAAATTCCATTTCTATTTACTACATTTCTCTTATGAGCAAAGTAGATTGAAGGTAAAGCAATTTTCTCTTGAGCTATATATTGCCATACGTCCATTTCAGTCCAGTTTGAGATAGGGAAAATACGGAAGTGCTCGTAATCATTGTAACGACCATTGTAAAGCGTCCATAATTCCGGACGTTGGTTCTTAGGGTTCCATTGTCCAAACTCATCTCTATGAGAGAAGAAACGCTCTTTTGCTCTCGCTTTTTCTTCATCTCTACGGCCTCCACCAAAAGCTGCATCTACATTGTACTCTTCTAAAGTTTCTAAAAGAGTAATCGCCTGTAAACCGTTTCTACTTGGGTTGGTGCCAGTTTCTTCAACTGCAGTTCCTTTATCAATTGACCCTTGAACAGATCCTACGATTAGATCCAAGTCATATTCTTCTACCAGCCAATCTCTGTAATCAATGGCCTCAGGGAAGTTGTGTCCAGTGTCCACGTGAATTAACGGGAAAGGTACTTTTCCGGGCCAGAATGCTTTTCTTGCAAGGTGCAACATGACGATAGAGTCCTTGCCACCAGAGAATAGCATTGCTGGTCTTTCAAACTGAGATACTACCTCTCTAAATACATAGATAGCCTCCGACTCGAGTTGTTTTAAGTGGGTCAGTGTATAAGACTGCATTCTAAAGTTATTTGATGTTTGATAATTTAATGACAGGAAGAACAGCATCCAGTAGTTGCTTTAAACTCTCTTCCAAAGTTTGAGTATGCGTTGGGATTCTTACAAATGGGTCAGCAGGAATTTCAAAAGGAGAATCCAAACCCGTAAAGTTTTTAATCTCACCAGCTAGTGCTTTTTTATAAAGCCCCTTCACATCTCTTTCCGCACACACCTCAAAAGGTGCATCTATATGTACTTGGTAAAAATCTTCTTCACCAATAATATCTCTTGCTTGAGCTCTAATTTCCTCTGTTGGGCTGATTAGAGAACAAATAGTGATCAATCCTGAACTAACAAAAAGCTTTGACACCTCAGCTGATCTTCTTACATTTTCAGTACGATCTTCCTCTGAGAAGCCTAAGTTGCTATTAATGCCTGTTCTAAGGTTGTCTCCATCTAAAAGCATGGTATTGTAACCTAAATCATGTAAAGCAAATTCTAATGCTCTAGCCAATGTACTTTTTCCAGATCCAGAAAGACCTGTCATCCAAAGTACAATACCTTTTTGTTTTAATGATTCTTGTTTTTTCTCTCTTGATAAAAGAGAATTAAAAATCGGATGTATATTCGTTGCTTCGCTCATACGTATATTTTATTTAGTACTGCGGCAAATATACTTGAGCTTTTGAAATTTCTATCCTTAATTATTCAATGAATTGAATAATAATATATTCAAAGAATTTAAATGGATAAGAATTCATAATATCTCAATTACCTTTGACCTAGTACCAAGAGTAAGGTTAATAATTCTATTACCCTATATATTTAATAGACAAATATATAGTAAGCGTATTTTATTACAAACAATTCAGCAAAAAATTAACCTTCTTGCAATATTAATGATAAAAAAAGCAGTCATTTATTACGTAATTTTCATACATTAACAAAACAGATGATAAATCACAATAAAAACTCAAGGGAGGAAGAAGTCGAAAGTTTAAAGACCCTTTTTAATTATTTAGAAACTTCTAATATTAAATATCATATTGATCGCTATTCTGATTTATCCCCTTATATTTTCATTTCACTTGAAAGTATCAATACAAAAATTCACTTTATTAGCCCAATTCCAGAGCACAAAAAGTGGCATTCAGAACAGTTACTTAGCTCAATTAATTCTAGATTCCCAGAAAACCGTATTATTCACCTTTGGAGAGATGTTTGGCATTCACGTCAAAATGCAGTGCTTTCAAGAATTGCTGGTTTATTGGGAGTGACTAATAGAATTTTTGCAAGAACTTTAGAGGTTAAAAGAATAGATGTTCATACTTTGAATGACTTCATAGAAGTAAACCACATCAGTGGTTCTCCCAATTCAAAAATCAAATTGGGACTCTATAAAGGTGAAAAACTAATGGCTGTGGCTTCCTTTAGTGGAAAAAGAAAAATAAATGATAGAAATGGTTTACCTCATCAATCTTATGAACTTATACGCTATTGCAATCTCAACTATCATACGGTTGTAGGCGGGTTAAGCAAGATCTTAAAACACTTCATTAAAACATATTCTCCAGATGATATCATGACCTACACTGACTCTGATTGGTCTATGGGTGAGAGCTTTATAAAATTAGGATTTGAAAAAATCGATCACACCTCTCCTATTGCATTTAATTGGAATGAAGGTCTTAACACAAGAGAAAAAATGAATCAAACCACTGAAATTAGTTATAAAGTTTTTAACACTGGAAGCAACAAATATGTACTCAACTTAAATAGGATTAACAATTAAAATTTAATGGATATAAAAATGTTTATTAACTTATCGTTTGATTACACCGTTTAAAGATAGAATTATCAGGATGTTCTATCTATTTAACATGTCATATGAAGAACTTTTTAGGCATACTTTTTATTTTCTCTCTTTTTCAATTACCAACGATAGATGCTCAAAACAAAAAAATTGAGCAATTGAAAAGCGAGTTACCAAACCTCTCTAAAGGTCAAAAATGGGATACCATGATTGACTTGATGTGGGAGTATAGAGACATAGAACCAGAAAAAACTATTACACTTGGAAACGAATTATTACAAGCAACAAAATCTGATGTAAAGTTTAAAAATACGGCCAAGGTACTCAATCTTATGGGAGTAGCTCAACGTAATTTAGGTAACTACACTGAATCATTAGACTATTACAAACAGGCATTACTTCAATCTGATATTTTAAATGATACTCCTCAAAAAGGATATGCTTATATCAATATTGGCAACCTCTTTTATTTTCAAGGCAATCAATACGAAGCTCTGAAAAATATGAAAGAAGCATTAATTATCAGTACTAAGGAGGAAAATAACCATATGATGGGTTATTGTTACATGAACCTAGGAGACATTCAGCTTTCTTCTGGGAAATATGATATAGCACTTGATAATTATAAAAAAGCAAGAGAAGCAAGAGTTGCTATTAATGATGCTGAAGGGATTGCTGTTGCAGATTATAGTATTGGAAAAGCGTTTCTTGAAGGTGGAAGTCCTCATTTAGCTCGTAGTATGTTTAACAAGGCTTTGGAAGAAGCTCAGAAAACAGAATACGAATCATTACAGTATAAATGCTTTGAATATTTAGGCCTTACCTACACCTATAGCTCAAATGACAGCCTTTCATGGGCTTTAAAATATTACGATCAAGCCTATGAAGGATTTCTTCAACATCAACAGCCTTTGGGACAAGCACGCATTCTAATCAAAAAAGCTGAAGTAGAATATAGGCTCAAACATTATGATGAATGTATTTCATATGCTACAAAAGGACTTGAAATCGCAGAAAACCTACCCGCCATTGCTGAGGCTTTACAATTTTCTGAAATTCTTGTAAAAGCTTATAAAAAGAAAGGGAAAGTTAGAAAAGAGAACAAAGCTTTAAGAAATAATATTAAGTACCTCAAGCTTTTTAATGACAGTGAAAAGTTGAGAAGAGCGCAAATGCTGGATAATTCTATTCAGCTATCCAACAAAGAAAAAGAAATTGACAAACTGTATTTTGAAAAGAAAATATCCAACGATCAAATTCAGAATCAACAGTACTTTATTACAGCCCTGATTATTGTTTTTGTGCTTCTAGCTGTTATTGTTTATCTACTCAACTTACGTTCTAAACGTTTTAAACAATTCAGTATTCTAATCAAGGAAAAAGCCAAGGAAATCCAAAAGCAAAAAGTAATTATTGACCAGAAAGCTTTGGAGGAACATGAACTGAATGAAAGACTCCTAGAGAAAAATATTGAATTGATGGAAGCGTTGGAACAATCTAAAAAGATGTTTGAACAGCTGGAGAAAAACGACAAATTAGCACTTCTAGGACAAATGATGGCTGTAGTAGCTCATGAAATCAACAATCCAACCAACTTCATTTATAATAACGTTGTTCCTATTCAAGAGACATTAGCAGAGTTCCTTACGTTTTTTAATGAAATGGATAATGTTGATGAAGAAAAAATAGAGGATTTAGAAGAATGTGGACTGTTGCTTGATGGTATACAAGATGGTGTGAAAAGGATTATGGATATTTCTGCTGAACTGAAAAATGTTGTAAAAAGTAATCATGGTCTTCCCAAGCCGTATATGGTTCATGAAAACCTTGATACTACACTTAACCTTTTGCACAAAAAATACAAGTATGATGAGATTGAGGTGGTTAAAGAATACGATCACAAAGTAGAAGAGATTATTTGCCTTGGAGGAAAAGTTTCTCAAGTATTTATCAATTTGATTGACAATGCGTTCCAAGCCATCAAAGAACATACTCCTGAAGGTGGACGAATTATTATCAGAACAACTCTTTTAAAAGATAAAGTTGGGGTAAGCATTATTGATAATGGTGGTGGAATTAAAGATTTAGATCATTTATTCGAGACTTTCTTTACCACCAAAAAAGACGGTTTAGGCTTAGGTTTAATGATCTGTAAAGACATTATCAAACAACATAAGGGAGAAATTAATGCCTTCAACAACAAAGAGGGAGGTGCAACTTTCTCGATACAACTCCCTCTTGAATTTGATGACTCAGGCGTTTAAGTCCTTTTTGTATTAGTCATTCCTATTAATATCCTAATTTCTTTTCGATAAGCTGGATTATAATATGAATTACTTTGATATGGATTTCTTGGATACGGTCAGCAAAACCAAAGTGTGGCACTCTTATTTCAACATCAGCCATATCAGCCATTTTTCCTCCATCTTTTCCAGTTAAAGCAATTACCTTAATGCCTTTTTGGTGTGCAGTATTGATGGCATTCACTATGTTTTGAGAATTCCCGCTTGTACTCAATGCAAAAAGCACATCTCCTTTTCTTCCCACTCCTTCTAAATACCTTGAGAAAACATACTCATATCCATAATCATTGCTCACACAAGATAAATGACTTGGATCTGAAATAGAAATAGCACCTATCGATGGTCTATCTTCTCTATACCTTCCCGTCAATTCCTCTGCAAAATGCATGGCATCACAATGCGAACCTCCATTTCCACAAGAAATCACCTTCCCTTCATTTTGAAAAGAACTTACAAGAAGATCTGCTGCCGCTTCAATTGCCTTTATATTATTAGTATCTGATAAAAAACGAGTCAACACTTGCTGTGCTTCCTGCAACTCTTCAATTACCAAGTTTGTATAATCTGACATGTAATCTTTGTTTTTTAATGAAAAAAGCAATGTTTTTTCTTTTTCCAGTTACAATATTCTGAAAAATAATTCTAATTTTATACAATCTAAGTATCTAAGTATACAGGTAATATTAATTTATATTTCATTTAACTAATAATTCTTTCTGAAAAACAATCATGATTTTCCCTTTGAAATTCTTAGTTGATCGTATGGATGAATATTTCATTGCGTTTAGAAATTAGATAGAAAGTAAATTCTTCAATTCCCAATCTATTCTTTAATTATAACCTTACAAATGGAAGAAATCTCTCAATATCAAGAAGTAATAACAGTTTCAACTGTCAATTTCGTTAACCAGTATGCTTTTAAGCTACTTCAAGCTTTAGCCATTTTAATTATTGGTTTTTATATAGCCAATAAAGCTGGAAGTTTTGTTTCCACTCAGGTCAAAAAGAAATACTCTGACAACAAGGCTTTAGTAGATTTTTTAGTTTCAATCACAAAGATTATCCTAAAAGTTATCATCGTTGTTGCAGCAATAGGCCAAGCAGGAATTGAGACAACATCGTTTATTGCAATGTTAGGTTCTGCAGGTTTAGCTATTGGTTTAGCACTTCAAGGTTCTTTGGCCAATGTAGCGGGCGGTGCCTTAATTTTAACTTTAAGACCTTTCAAAAAAGGTGAATTAATCGACGCTCAAGGTCATTTAGGGGTTGTTTCTGACATTGGATTATTTGCAACAACCATTGTTACTCCACACCGTAGACACGTATTTATTCCTAATGGGGCTTTAGCAGGTGGTGTTATTAAGAATTTTACTCGTGAAGGTTTTGTAAGATGTGATATTCCAATTGGTATTTCATACGGTGCCAATATTCAAAAGGCAAGAGAGATATTACTTGATCTCGCAAATAACGACAAAAGAGTACTAGACAATCCTGAGAAGCCTGTAGTTTGGGTAACAAACCTTGGTGATAGCTCTGTAGATTTACAATTAAGAGTTCATGTAAGTGTAGATGACTATTGGGGCGTTCTTTTTGAAACGACTGAGGCCGCTAAAATCGCCTTTGATAATGCTGACATCGAGATTCCATTCCCTCAACGAGTGGTACACATGCAAAAATCAGAAGATTAATAGAAATTGAATCAAAAATGATATAAATAAGAAAGAGCATACGAATAAAAAGTATGCTCTTTTTGTTTTCTCTTCCTTTTTATTTCCCCTATCAATCCGTTGAAATCAAAATAGTAAGTAAAATCACAAAAGTGTGAGTAAAATCAACTTGTGTCATTCCTATGAAATCGTAATTTTGTGACTTGAAGCAAAAGCTTCTATTATTTTAGAAATTAATAATACACAAAAGCAGATATAACATGTTGAAAACAGTAAACCCGACTTCAACAAACGCTTGGAAAGCACTTGAAGCTCATTATGCTGAAATGAAAGACGTACATATGAATGATTTATTCAGTGCGGATGCAGATAGAGCAGAAAAATTTTCATTGACGTTCGAAGATATTTTTGTTGATTTTTCAAAAAACATCATCGACGAGAAAACATTCAGCCTACTTCTTGACCTTGCAAAAGAAACTGGTGTAGCTGAAGGTATTCAATCAATGTTCGCTGGAGAGCATATCAACCAAACAGAAGATCGTGCTGTTTATCACGTAGCATTACGTAATCAGTCAAACGCTCCTATGTCAGTGGACGGAGAGGATGTAATGACTGAAGTGAACCACGTAAAACGCCAAATGAAAGAATTTACAAACAAAGTAGTTTCTGGAGAGTGGAAAGGTTATACGGGTAAAGCTATTACTGATGTTGTAAATATTGGTATTGGTGGTTCTGACTTAGGTCCTTTCATGGTCACTGAGGCTTTAAAACCATACAAGACTAACATCGATATTCACTTTGTTTCTAATGTTGACGGTACTCATATCTCTGAGACATTAAAAGGTTTAAATCCTGAAACAACTTTATTTATCATTGCTTCTAAGACGTTCACTACGCAAGAAACAATGACTAACGCTAACTCGGCTAGAGAGTGGTTCTTGGAAGCTGCAAAAAGCGAAAATCATATCATGATGCACTTTGTTGCTCTTTCTACAAATGAAGAAAAAGTAAGAGAGTTTGGTATCGCACCTGAAAACATGTTCCGTTTCTGGGACTGGGTAGGTGGTCGTTACTCATTATGGTCGGCAATTGGTCTTTCTATCGCTTGTAGCATTGGATATGATAACTTCGAGGAGTTATTAGAAGGTGCTCACGCAATGGACAACCACTTCAAATCTGCTGAATTCGGCGAAAACCTTCCTGTTATCTTAGCAGTATTAGGTATCTGGTACAACAACTTCTTTGGCGCTGAAAGCCACGCTTTACTTCCTTACGATCAGTATATGCACCGTTTTGCGGCATATTTCCAACAAGGTGATATGGAGTCTAATGGTAAATATGTAGACAGAGCGGGTAATCCTGTAGACTACCAAACTGGTCCAATCATCTGGGGTGAGCCAGGTACAAACGGTCAGCACGCCTTCTACCAATTGATCCACCAAGGTACTAAATTGATTCCTGCGGACTTTATTGCTCCTGCAGTTTCTCAAAACCCTATCGGTGATCACCATCCTAAGTTATTATCTAACTTCTTTGCTCAAACTGAAGCATTGATGACTGGTAAATCTGAGGAAACTGTAGTTGCTGAATTCAAAGCGGCTGGAAAATCAGACGAAGAGATTGAGAAATTAAAGACATTCAAAGTGTTTGAAGGTAACCGTCCTACAAACTCAATCTTATTCAAGAAGTTAACTCCATTTACATTGGGTGCGATGATCGCTATGTACGAGCACAAAATCTTTGTACAAGGTGTAATGTGGAACATCTTCAGTTTTGATCAATGGGGTGTAGAATTAGGTAAGCAATTAGCGAACAAAATTCTTCCTGAATTACAAAACGATGATAAAGTTGCTTCTCATGATTCATCTACGAATCAATTGATCAACAAATACAAAGAGATGAGATAATTCATCCTTTAGAAATACATCTTTAAGCACCACATTATGGTAATGTGGTGCTTTTTTTATGACTATTTGAACACGTTTTTTAAGAAATAGAAGAATAACAAACGAATTGTAACAAAGTATAGTTTTGAAAGTAGCTATTAACCTAAACCAAAGATTTTTTATAAAAACAGGTAAAAGTTTTTGATCTATTTTTCTTTACTCAATGTATTACCCTTTGAAAGGGTAATACATTTTTTTTGAAATGAACTTTGAAGAACTCGTAAAATAAATTCCTATATTGATGCAACTATTCTAATTCACTTTTGTCTTTAAAAGAAAACTTTTACTTTCATCATGAACAAATTACTATTATTTACGAGTGTCATTTTAATTTCTATTTCCACAACTTTTGCTCAAAAAGAACAAATCACTAAAAAAATTGAAGTGGAGGATTTCAACTCCATTGAAATCATTGGTGAGTTTGACGTGGTCTTCAAACAAGGAGACGTTGCCAAAGCTTTTATTGAAGGAAAAGAAAAGTATGTCAATGAGGTTACTGTAACTCAAAAAGGAAACCACATTGAATTTAGAAATAAAAAAGACGGAGAAGAAAAGAAATCGTCCAACTCAAAAACAAAAAAAGTGGTACTTTATGTACAGTTTGTTGATTTGGAGAAAATCGAAACTTCAATGGTTGGGTCAATGTCATGTGACAACGATTTGAAGTTCAACGAGCTTGATTTTGAATATACAGGTGTAGGTGATACCGAATTGGTATTATCTGCCAAAAAATTCAATCTTGAGTTTGATGGCGTAGGTCAGATCACCCTGAAAGGAAAAGCCAACAAAGCTACAATGGAATGTAATGGCGTTGGTAAAGTAATGGCCAAAGATTTTGTAGTTAGGGATTTGGAAGCAGAATGTAATGGTATTGGAAGCATGCACGTAAATGCTGAACAGTATATCAAAATGGAAGCTTCAGGTATTGGTTCTGTCAAAAACCATGGGAATGCCCAAGGTCCGGCTAACTAAGAGAATTCATCTTGAAATAAGATTCTCATTGAAGGGAGTGATTGAAAAATATCACTCCCTTTTTTTATGTCTTCTGTTTTTTTCTTAGTTTCAGAATAAGTACTGTGACAGAAGAAAAGGGATGATTTTAGTTTAATATTTTTTATTCTAATCAAGGCAGATTTGCAGAGCATAGCCTTAGTTACGCGATAAAAATCTAACGAAGA
>NZ_LQAQ01000015.1 GCF_001583495.1 Flammeovirga sp. SJP92
GCACAGGTGTTGTTGATGAGCCATCCAATGCAATCAATTCAAAGTCATCATAACGGCCTTCGCCATTATAGTATTCTCCTTTAATAGTGACCGCAGTTGCTGCACCTGAACTAAAGGAAACAGTTTCTTTTTTCCAATCAGTAGTATTACCACTTCTTGAAACTCTATTACCATTTACAGTTGCAGAAATTCTCCAACTGCCTTTTACATAAGCTGAAACTTCATAGTCAGTGTTTGCTGTGATATTTACTTCTTGAGAGAAAGCTCCACCAATTCCTGAAATTTTAGCGGATTGTGTTCCAGAGTTTACATCGCTTGAAATTGAAGATGGATCGACATCCGTCCAACCACTCCAACTACTTTCAAAACCACTATTGCTTATCGCCACAGCAGTTCTTGCGTTGCTCCCCTCAAGAAGTGCCTCTGCTGGCACAGCTACTTCTTGTTGGTTGTTTGTACAGCCCATTGCACCTGCAATAAGCATTGTTCCTAAGATAGATTTAGAGAATAGTTTCCCTTTCAACTGGTTGTTCATAATTTAATTTAATTTGTGTATTGCATTTAGCAATTCGTCTAAAGTGTTTATACTGTTTATTTAGCTTATTTAGTTTATTAGGGTAGCATTTGATACTAAACTAGGTATCGCACACTGTCGACAAAGTTAGTAGTTTGGATCCTATTTAAGTTAAAAAAATAGCTAATTAGATAGTAAATTATATGTAAAGTACTGTTACAAATACTCTTAAATTTCATCCAAAAATAGTTAAAACTTCCTCACAAATCTCCTAACATATTTTGTTATACGTTAAAAATTAATTGCACAAGACCTCGGTAAAGTGCTTTTAGATTTAACAACATAAACGTATATTTTTATCATCCAATCGAAATTTCCATGTAATGTGTAATACCATAAAATTATCAATTATATAAATGATCTTTCTAATTATATTACACCAATTTTTTATTATTTAAATATTTGTTTCCTTACTGATGAGATACGGATAAGTAAGACATTTCTACTTGTCCATAATCTTCAAGACTGAATGGTTTGTTCTGCATAGACTGCATGTAAAGGCCCGCTTTGAAGTAATTTTCAGTACTACCGCACCCTTCAAAACGATAAATCTCTTTTTCCTTACCTTCCTGAATTGTATACAAAATGAGGTTTTCGTTTTCAAAAATCAACCTGAAACGATAGATAGCATTCAATGCCCAATCCCCATCAATAAAGTCGCCTTCATTATCATCATTTTCTTCAGTAACCCATCCCATAATTTTTAGACGGACATCTCCTTCACTTTGGTTTTTATCTCCTTGAAATTGTACTCTGATAACATCATCATAAGAATCTGAAGGGCCATGTATTTGACCAAAGCACAATTTTCCAGAACTTGGCAAATGCTTAACATTTACCTCCCATTCCATCTGATGAGACCCTTTAGTACCATCCCAATAGCTATTCGTTTTGCCGTCATCCTCCAATTCTCTTAGCTCAGTACGTGGATTTCCAGATCCTGAAGAGGTAGGAAAACCAGCATAACATTTAAATGTTACCCAATTTTCTGAAGAAGAATAAAACCAATATTTGTTAGTATAATTTTCAAGATCAGGAATACGATCTACATATTTCAAGTCATCTAACTCCCCTTCAAAAGCATTCAATTTCCAATTATTCAAGTTAAGGATAACGAATGGAAGACTATACTCTGGAGAAACAATTACTGTATCCTCTTCTGTGAAATTAGTGGTATCCTTTTCACTAATGTCATTGTCGATATCTTCTTTGATTTCCTCTATTTCCTCAGAAGGTTCAACAGCATCCGACTTGCATTGAGCATTAATAAAAAAGAAAGAAAGTAGTGTTAATGTAAAAAGTCTGTTCATCGCTTTATCAAAATTATACAAGTACAGTTTCTTTGCCCATCGCTTCTTGAGCTATTTGATAGACATTTTTAATGTGTTCTTCCAATGCAGTGAAGTTACCTGAGGCAATCATTTTTGAATCCATCAACTGTGAGCCTAGTCCCACACAATGTACTCCTGCATCAAACCATTTTTTTAATTCATCGAATTGAGGTTGTACTCCACCTGTTGGCATAATGCTCGACCAAGGCATTGGTGCTTTGACTCCTTTTACAAACTCAGGTCCACCAACTTGCAGTCCTGGGAAAATCTTCACGACTTCAGCTCCTAATTCTTCTGCATAAGAAATCTCTGTGACAGAACCACAACCCGGCATCCAAGCTACTTTTCTGCGGTTACAAACCTTTCCGATACTTGGGTTTAAAAGTGGTGAAACGATAAAATCAGCTCCATTTTGAATGTATAATCCGGCTGTCACGTCATCAACAATCGATCCCACACCCATTTTCATTTCAGGGGCTTCTTTGATCACTTTCTTTAATACCTCATCAAAAACTTTGTGGGCATTATCTCCTCGGTTTGTAAATTCGAAAACTCGGATTCCAGCATTATAACATGCTTTTACCACTTCCCAACACACTGTGGCATCGGCATGATAAAAGACGGGAACAATCCCACCTTCTTTCATGCTCAAGGCTACTTCAATTCTACTGAATCTTGCCATTTTATCGATTGATTTTTTTGATACTGTTTTTATCCATGATCTGGAATACTTCTTCCTCTGTGGCAATGTTATAATCGCCCGGAATCGAAAGCTTGTAAGCGGATGCGGCTAATGCGAAATCCAATGCTTCTTTGTCTACCACAAATTTTCTTTTTCCATGGATATAAGCCGCCATAAACGAATCTCCTCCTCCTACTCTATCAATGATGGAAGGAATTTCATGTACTTCACCTTTGACAAAGTTTTCTCCATCATAACTTACGCCTGACCATCTGTTGTGAGATGCGTTGATGGTTTGTCTTAAAGTAGTGATCACATAATCCAAGTTTGGAAACGCTTTCATCACTTCTCGGCTGATAAACTTATAGCAACGCTTATCAAAACCTTCTACTTCTTCATAATCTGACTCCTGAGGAACAATTCCTAAGTACTTGGCAACATCTTCTTCATTCGCTAAACATATTGTCGTATTCTCCAATAGTTTAGGCATAATGTGTTTTGGGTCCACACCGTACTTCCAAAGCTTGCTTCTGTAATTCAAATCACATGAGACTGGAATACCTTTTTTAAAAGCGGCTTCTACAGCAGCAAGATTCGCAGCGGCTGCACCTTTTGATAAGGCTGGCGTGATGCCTGACCAGTGAAACCAATCTGCATCTTCCAATATTTTATCCCAATCAAATGTATTTGCATCTACTTGTGTGATACTCGCTCCTGCTCTATCATAAATGACATTTCCTCCTCTCAGAGAACCTCCTTTTTCAAGGAAGTACATGCCCATTTTATCTCCTCCAAATTGGACTCCTTCTACTCCTGCGCCCCATTTTTTTACTTCGCGCACTGCAAACTGTCCCAATGCATTATCAGGAACAATACTCACGTACTCCACTTCACTTCCGTACTGTGCCAGAGAAATAGCGATGTTGGCTTCAGCACCTCCTACAGTTGCTTCGTATTGGTTGGCTTGAGAGAATCGAAGGTTGCCCATTGGCGAAAAACGGTAAAGTAATTCGCCAAATGTTACGACCTTCTTCATACTATGAGAACATTAATCCTCCGTTGATATCGATATTTGTACCCGTTACAAATGAAGATTGATTTGATGCTAAACAAGCTACAAAATCGGCTACTTCTTCTGCTCTACCTTCTCTACCAAGTGGTGTAGAAACTGCTACTTTTTCACGCACTGCTGTTGCTGTAAATGTATCGTGGAAAGTCGTTGCAATCATACCTGGGCAAAGTGAGTTCACTCTGATACCTTTTGGTCCTAATTCTTTTGCCATTGAACGTGTGAATGTCATCAATGCACCTTTTGCTGTAGCATAAGCGCTTGCACCTGGTCCACCACCATCTTTACCCGCTTGTGAAGCGAAGTTGACAATTGAGCTACCTTTTGGCATTAATGGAACCACTGCTTGTGTCATTAAAAATGCTGTATTTAAGTTCAATTGGATCACGAAGTTGAAGAAATCAAGATCCATTTCGTCGATTTTCTTTCTAGCTACTAAACCTCCTGCTACGTTCACTAAGATGTCTACTTGATCACCGTAAGCCTCAGTTGCTTGAGCTACTACGTTGTCTACGTCTTCTTTCTTCGTCATATCACCTTGAACGATGATAGCATCTCCACCTGCCGCTTTAATCTCTATTAAAGTTTGAGTTGCTTGTGCTTCGTTATCAAAATAGTTGATCACTACTTTTGCTCCTTCACTTGCTAATTTTAATGAAACTGCTTTTCCGATGTCTCTTGCTCCGCCAGTAACGATGGCTACTTTGTTTTCTAATAACATAATGATTTTGTTTGTTCTCACTTATTCTGAAATGAAATAAATTAGCTACCTCTTGATAACTACGAATAAATAAGTGAGAGGTTGATTTTTAATTAATTGATTTGATTTCTTTAGCAAACAGATAGATCGATCCTACTCCTAATGGTACGAACGCTGCGATCATCACGAAGATGGGCACGTAAGAGTAGCTTGAAATAACTGGTACTAAAAAATTCATAATGATGACTGAAAATACGCCTACCGTACCTCCAAGTCCTGCCAATGACCCTACTGATTTACCTGTAAATAAATCGCTTGGTATAGTTTGAATGTTGCTGATTACAAACTGGAAACCATACAATACCATGGCTACAATCAGTACAAATTTCAATGCACTATCCGCCAAAAATATAGTTGCCAATAGACCAACAAACATGATGATTCCACCGATAAAAATGGTTCTTTTTCTTGCTTGATCGACTGATGCTCCTCCTTGCATTAATTTACCTGAGAAGTAACCTCCTGATAAACTTCCTAATGCTGCACCCACATAAGGTACCCATGCGAAGTAACCAATTTCTTTTACATTGAATCCATACGTATCTGAAAGATATAACGGCATCCAGCCTACAAATAACCACCAGATAGGTTCAATAAAGAAACGGGACATTAATACTGACCATGAAGCCTTGTGAGAAAGTATTGCCTTCATGCTTAAACCCGGCTTTTCTTCTTTCTTTTCCTCTTGATCACCTTGGATAAATTCCTTTTCGGCTTTTGTAATCCATGGGTGTTTTGCTGGAATTCCTTTATTGATAATTAACCAAGGAATGACCCAAATCAAACCTAATCCACCAAGGAATAAGAAGGTTTTTTCCCAACCGTAAGTCGCCCAAACAATGGCAATCAAAGGTGGTGCGATAACAGAACCTAATGCCGCGCCTGAATTGAAAATTCCTTGTGCTAAAGCTCTTTCTTTAACTGGGAACCACTCTGCATTATTCTTTGCGGCTCCTGGCCAGTTACCTGCTTCGCCCATTCCTAGCATTATTCTAAACCCTGCAAATGAAGTAACACCTCTTGCTACTGCGTGAAGCATTGTTGCAATACCCCAAACGGTAATCGAAACTACAAAACCTAGTCGCGTACCAATCTTATCAAACATCTTTCCTGAAACTGACTGACCAATTGCGTAAGCAATCATAAAGACGTTCAAGATTAATGCATAATCGTTCTTTGTCATGTTCAGATCTTGGGCGATATCTGGCCACATCATTGCCATTGCCAAACGGTCAATGTAGTTGATGACTGTTGCCAAACATACCAATCCGATGATCCACCAACGGAGACCTTTCAGCTTAAAGGCTCCGGAAGAAGCGGAGGCTTTCCCCCTTACGTCTTCTTCTGGTAATTTTATTCCTGTAGCCATTACTTTTGATCGAAAAAGTCTTCACGAATAGGACTAAATACATCGATCAATTCACCTGCTTCCAAGCAAACAGCACCATGATCAACGTGAGGAGGAATGTAGAATCCGTCTCCGGGACCGATTACTTTCTTTTCATCTCCCACTTGCAATTCAAATTTACCTGATACTACATAAGTGGCTTGACTGTGGTGATGCTCATGAACAGTACCGATTGCTCCTTTTTCAAAAAGTACTCTCGCCATCAGAATTTTATCATCGTAACCCATGATCTGACGTTTCAAACCTGGCCCTACTTCTTCCCAAGGTAGTTCACTTGAAAATAAAAATTCTTTGCTTGCTTTTAATGCTTCCATCTTACTTAATATTTTATGTTTTTACTGTTTTAAATCATTTCGAAATAGGGCGAATGGACCGCCCCATTTATATTGTCTATCCTCGATTGTAATCTCATGTGTTGTCTGACTAGATTTGTCAACCGTTGAAATGATGAAGGTCCATTCTTCATCTTGTTTGTTAGTAAAGCTTATCGCTGAATATTCGTCTGTATGAAATGAAATTGTTACACTATTTATATTTCCGTATGAATTTCTTGATGCTTCTGTGACCGTAGAATAACTACCGTGAGTTTCCAGTACTGAAGCCATCAGGTTATTTCCTTTTTGACCTTTTCTTTTCAGAATAAAACAAGGGTCATTTCTCAAATTGAAGTTGGGATCATTGGCTCCTAATCTTGCCATTACTAGTTGATCTCCTTTGTTTGAGGCCACATTTAATGTGTAAAAACGTGTTTTATCAAACCAATTGATCTGCTCATATTCCTGATCCGCTTCTCCTTCGGCCACCTTCCATAAGTGCTGGTAACCATCTTCCTTACCCAGTGGGCTTAAAGTTTGATTTCTTGTCAAAGCAATGCTTGATGACATAAACTGACCGTGGTAATGATAAGGCAATTCTATTTCTGCTTCTTCAGAAAGCTTCACATTGTAAAGGTCAATCACCAATGGATTTTCAAAACTTTCATCCGTTATCAAAGCCAATGTTCTGAAGAGTTCAACACCTTCATAAGCATTGTTTTCTTTGGCACTTACCACCTGGACTTTTTGATTTTCTGCTGAAAAAACAAACTCGTCTGGAGCAATTCGATCGGCTACTTTTACCTTTCCATCAAACTGAGATTGGCCATCAATCACCACTGTGTTATGAGCGATTGTCTGCTTTGCCCAAGTTTTGTTTTCCTTTAAATATCCGCCACCATCTTTTTGATGAATGTTGACATATCTTGCCGCACCATAATCTTGAAGGATTTCGTGACCGTCATAATTCAAGCTGTATGAAAGTCGATCAAAATGACCGTGTCCCATGCCGTGTTGTGTAAACTTCATGATCAACTCATGTTCCTTACTTCTCAACACTCCGATTCCTCCCTTTTCACCTTTGGGACCATCGCTTAGATAGATTGATCGCTTATCAAATTTCTTTCCTTTTCCTTTGGCTAAATCAATAGCTGATTTCCATCCAGAATAAGTTAGTGGTACTCTATTTTGCTTTTGAATCAGGGATAATAAACCTTCATCCTGATTGCCATAATAGTATCCTAAAGCCAATGACAATTGTAATTCTCTAGAATAATAAGACATCCCTTTTTGAGCATCATTTAATGGGAAAAACTCTCCGTCATCATCAGTTTGTTGCAATAACGCATCAATGGCTTTCAGCAAAACTCCATCTCTATATTCGAAGATTTTTAAATCTTTCTTTTGATGTTCCAATGAAAGTGCGAAAATCAAGAAAGGATACATCGCATAACGTTGGTAATAAGGACCTTCTGTATAGTAACCGTCAGGAGAGAAAGAGTGGTCGATTTGAGCTAGGAAACCTGCTTTCGTTTGTCCTTCTTTCTGAATACTTCCACCGTCATTGTCTGTTGCAGTTTTGGTATCTAATGGCAGTCCATACAATGCTTTTTGAATTAAATCTTCATTTTGCATTACAAGCCCGATCATCCCTACACCTGCATTTGCCCACGTACTGTGGTTGTGTGTTAAAAAAGTGAGGTGTTTCAATGGATAAGAAGTTGGCCATTGGCACAAAAAGCTTCTCATTGAATTGCTTTCTTTCCTTTTCACTTAACCAATTATATATACTTCCATACGCTTGGCTTGTATACACCAACCAATTGGCATCATTCAAACACTGCCAGAAGATTTTACCTCTTGCATACGACTTCTCTGAAGGGTGTCTCCCCCAAGTCGGGTATTGTTGGAGGTATTTTTCTAAAGTCGTCTTGATCAGTTCAGCGTAAGCTTCTTTTCCTGTAATTTGGAATAGTAACCCTGCCTTCTGCATCGTAAAGTAATTGACTTTATGTTGCGTATGTGTGTACCCTCCAGCTAAATCTTTGGGAGTCGGAACATCCAAACCACTTTCCAAATAAGGAGCCAATTCCTTTTCTGCTTGAGCGAGTGATGCACCAAATAGATTCCCTTGATTGTCTACTGCTATGATCTTCTCAACTTCTCCTTCAGTCAGCGTTACTGACTGAGCGAAGAGAGTTGAAACACACATTATAAAGCAAACTACTGTATATAATTTCTTTACCAACATTACTTATTGATCATTTTCACGTTTTCTAAACTGTATTGATCCGAGTTCGCTACCACCTTTTCTGTTTCATCAAATGTGCAGTCTTTGATGATCGAAATCGGCTCACCGTTTGTCAAGAATAATTTCAGTGGAGCACTCTTTTTCCAAAGGCAATCTTCTACCACCAAATGCTGTACTCCGTGGAAAGTCAGAGATGACATTTCCTTATTTCTTTTATCTTTTCCTACCTCTTCAAAAGTAGAATTCGTTACGCTAACATTTGGACCGAATGTACTTTCATCTGTTCCGCCTCTGTACACATCTGCAATTGTATTTCCGATGTTTTTGAAGTTGGATTGATCGATGATGACGTACTCTGCATTGTACATCCCTAAGTCATCCACTTCCTTGTCCAATGCTAAAATTGCACCCGTTACATCTTCGAAATCTGTATTTTGGATCTGGATCGTATCCGCCATTGTAGAAGGATATATCTTTAAGAAATTGAAGGTATGGTTGATGTTCAAATTCTTTACAGTACAATCAATCGTTTTGAAAATGTAGTTGTCATTCATGGAGTATTTACTTGTACTCACAATAGCATTTCCTGATTGATCGGGAGCGTCTGAAGCATCTATCAATAAGTTATTTAATTCTAGATCTCCACCGTTTTCTACTTGAATAGCGACTGTTTTTTCTGACTTTACGATTGCCTTTGCATCACTCTTGATTGTGATTGGATGTTTTACAAATAAGGTCTTTGTCATTATGTACTCCTGACCTCCTTTCAACTGTAATACATCTCCTGCACTTGACTTGTTGTACGCTTCAATGATTGTATTAATTCCAGGTGTTACCTCAATTACCTTTCCTTCATTCAAGCCCAATTTATTTTGATCTTTTTGGTAATAAGTTGGCCCAACTTCTGCTTTCGTTACTGGCAATTTCACCTCTCCTTCAAAACCAATTTTCTTTAAGATCTTCTTTGATGGAACTTTCAAACCGTTTTCATTTTCAGTCAAAGCATACTCTACTTTTTTGAATCCTTCTTCGGTTGGTGTATTTTCTTCTTGGTTGATGTAGTTTCCATTAAAACTGATGCCTGAAATGTCATCGTAAACCGTGAATAACTTCGGGTTGGTAGTTGTCATCAAGACGTTTTGATCAAAGTGAGAATCCACTGGAGTTGCTGATCTTTCGTCATCGCTACCTGCACACAACTGAATGTGATCACTATCAATAATGATGTTGTTCGTGATATTAGCTCCTACCACTTGATTGTAGCGGTTCAAAGGTGAATTAGGTACTCCGTTCATCACGACTAATGCTCCTCTAAAACGGTATCCCGTTAATCCGCTTAGGTAGTTATTTTTTACCGTTTGATACTCGTTGATGACTCTAATTCCTCCTGTATTGTGTTTTCTATTTCCCAAGAAATAATTGTTCTCCACTAATGTTCTTTCTCCATGACGCATCGTCAACGTTCCTTTGCATTCATCAAAAACATTGTTCTGATAAGTGTTACCACATGATTTGTTTGAGATGATTTCCAATTCTCCATCACATGCTTCAAAGTAGTTGTTACGAACAATCGAGTTAGAGTTTTTTCTAGAGTAATGGCTCGTTCCGATTCTTAAAGTCTCCCCACCATTTGAACCTAAGTTCTGTCTTTTACCGAAGTAATTGTACTCAATGATATGGTTGTTCTCTAAGCTTTCTTCACTGTTCAAACGTACTGTAAAAGTCACCCCTTTGTTACGTTTATCGACTAATGCATTGTGGTCAAATGTGTTGTTCTTTCCATACATCTCCACCCACTTGTCTGCATCATATCTTTCTGGATTACTGTAGCTTTCTACTACACACTGCGTCACTCTACAGTGGTAAGCCAATTCTTTACTGCTTGTTCTATAGCTAATTACTGCATTGGTAGGTGTATAGCCATTTCTGAAAGTAAGTCCTTCTACTTGTAGGTATTTTCCTGAAATACCGATGTAAGACTGTCCTTCTAAGTATACACTTCCGTTTGTTTCTGCTTTTAAAATAATAGGTTGTTGTTCGGTTCCTTCTCCTTTAAATTTGATTTCGGCATTTTTCCAAACGCCATTTTTCATTAGGATAATATCTCCTGCTTTTGCCGTTTTGATCGCTTCTTTTAGTGCTGTCACATCGTTGACTAGCTTCTGACCGTGAGAGACCAAAGAGATAAAAAGTAAGAGCGGTAAGAGTAGTTTTATTTTAGTTGAAGTATTCATTATCAATTCATTTATGCTTCTTTGAATGATTTGAGAGGTACCATCCAGTTGATACTGGATGGTGTTGTCTGTTCATGTTCTGCCCGTTGGAAACCGGTGTTCACGATTTCCTATGGTAATTTGAGCAACCGTTGGTTACTCGTGGTACTGCGGGCAAACACATAGGTTTGCCCCTACTGTACTTTTTTGATTTCTACCAAATCAAATCTTGCCTCTGTTCCTTCAAAAGTCAGGTTGAAGCGTAATTGCGAGGTGTTATTGGCGGTCTCTACAATGTAACTTTTATAAACATACTCTGATGAGTTGCTTGTCAATGGAATAGATTCATCTACAAACTTAATTCCGTTGTCAGGGTCTTCCATCAGTAACTTTCCTGCACTTGAACCACTTGTCTTGCTCACATAATGGAAACTCACATTGTAAGTCACTCCACCTGTTACGGCAATGGTTTGATCTAGGTACTGAGAATCATTACCAAGCTTAGCACCTGTAGACTCATCTGGTGGAGTTGGTGATCCAGAACCTGAGAAGCTACCCCAAACGCTTCTGTCTGAACATTCGAAACTTTTACATTGGAACTCTGGAATTAACTCATCTACAATCTCTACTGTGATCGTAGTATCAGAAGTCAGATCATTGCCGTCTTTTGCTACCAACTTCACTGTATAAGAACCTTCTCCTGGGTAGATGTGAATTGGGTCTCTATCATCAGAAGTAGATCCATCACCAAAGTCCCATTCGAAAACACCTGCTGAGATTGAGTTGTTTGTAAATAGAATTTCTTTGAAACTTTCTGTACTTGATTTGTAAGAAAAGTCAGCAGATGGTGGTGTTAAATCCTCAATTGAACCCACACCTGGCAACTCTTCAGTACAAGCAAATAATGCTGCACTTAAAGCTCCTGCCAATCCTATATATTTTAAAAATAATTTCATGATTTGCTTATTGAATTGTTCTTCAAAAAATTTAAGAGTAGGTTGGGAATGTTAAACTCACGTGCGTTTCCCTTATTTAATGATCATTCCCAACTCTACTTTTAATGGAATTAATAGCCAGGATTCTGTTTTAATACTCCGTAGCTTGTATCTATTTCTCTTTGAGGAATAGGAAGTAATAATTTGGTTCCATTGAATGTAAAACCGTTGGCTGATGCAAAAGCACCCATTACTTCTTCTGCCACTCCAAATCTTACCAAGTCATAAAGTCTGTGGTTTTCGAAGCCCAATTCAATTCTTCTTTCCAATAATAAAGCTTGCTTCGTCAATGCACTTCCAGCATCCAATGTAGGCATTCCTGCTCTTGCTCTTACCATATTGTAAGCATCCACAGCACCTGCATCAGTTGTAGTTTCAGCACCTGCTAAAATAGCTTCAGAGTACATCAAGTAAACATCTGCCATTCTTAAAACAATCCAATCATTACCACAAAGTCTGTTGTCTGCTGAAGAAGTAATAAACTTACCGTTTTCCTTTACATCTTCAGGATTGTAGAGTACTGCTGTTCTTAGTGTGTCATCAGCATGTACATAGGATTTAAAATCATCTGTTACATAATTCAAACCACTGTTTCTCCCCAATTTTGTAAACTCATAAGAGAAATCTTGAGATTCTTCAGCATTGTCATTGATAAACTGTATTGCAAAGATGATTTCAGAGTTTAACTCACTATAGAATACATCTGAATAGTTCTCCACAAGGCTGTAATTACCATTACTTATTACTGTTTCTAAAAGTGTTTTAGCACCAGCATAATCCCCAGTAGTTAACTTCACTTTCGCCAATAATGCCTGTGCTGCTACTTTCGTGGCTCTACCCTCCTGAATATCATCTCTTGCAGGAAGGCCTTCAATAGCCTCTGTCAAATCCTGTACAATTTGTTGGTAAACTGTATTTTTTGCAATTCTCTCTGTTGTCTCCAAATCACCCGGTACTACCACTTTAGTCACCAAAGGCACATCTCCAAAACCTCTTGCAAGATTGAAATACATCAATGCTCTCACAAATTTGGCTTCACTTTCAAAAATTTCCTTTTTAGACTCATCCGTCACCACTTCCAAAGAAGCTAATACTTTATTGGCTCTGAAAACTACATTGTAACAGTCTGTCCAATACGATGATAATGTACCGTTGGTAGGTGAAACATTCATGTGCTCGAACTGTGCCCATTCTCCTTCACTGTTTTTCGATTTTGAATTATCAGAACGCATTTCTGTCAATGCAAACTCTCTTAAAACTGTATTTTGAAGGCCATCATACATTGCATAAGTTGCTGCTTCAACTTCCTGTGTATTTTGGTAGAATCCATTATCACCAATCGCGGAGATAGGTTTTAGATCCAATTGGCTCTCACAAGATGTCAATGTCGCCGCACCTAACATCAAAGCTGAGATAATATTTAGATATTTCTTTTTCATGTTTCTTAGAATGATAAGTTAACGCCTGCTGAGAATGTTCTATGAATCGGTGCCGCACCTCTTTGGTAACCGTAAGTCAATGGAGAATCTAGCCCTTGGTTGATACCCTCTGGGTTATAACCTCTGTAATCGTTACCCATGATATACAATAAGTTTTGAGCTGCTACATAAACTCTCATCTTGTTGATACCAACTTTGTTGATTGCACTTGTTGGAAGTGTATAACCAATGTTCAGGTTACGTAATGAAATGTAAGAAGCGTCCATTACAATATCATCTGTAAAGATTCTTTGCACTACTTTGTCCGCATCTGGGAAGAAGTTTGGATCTTCTTCATCTGTAATATAATCTTGGTTTGAACTGAACTGATTATTTACGTATTGAGGATCCATATTTCTAACTTTTGCACCGTGAGATCCTTGGAACATAAAGCTTAAATCAAAATTCTTATAATTGATGGTGTTTGTAATTGACCAGATCATTTTTGGATAAGGAGAACCTAAAATCGTTCTATCATCCGGATCAATAATTCCATCACCATTCAAGTCTTTCACGTAGATATCCTGTGATTCACCATTGATAGGGAAGAATGGGTTTTTGATGTAGTTTAATGGAATCTCTTTCTCTACTACATAACCATAGAAAGAGGATACAGGATGACCTTCTTTAGCAATCCACTCTGCAGGTCTTTTTGAATCTACGATTGAGATCAGACCATCAGCTCCTGCCATGCTCACCAACTTATTTTCATTTAAAGATAAGTTACCAGTAGTTGACCATTTGAATCCACCTTTATCTAAATTGGTTGTTCTTACCTCAATCTCAATACCTTTATTCTCCACTTCTCCTAGGTTTACAATAGCATCACTAAATCCAGTAGCTGAAGGAATTGGTCTGTTCAACAATAAATCCTGGCTATTTTTCTTATAGAAATCAATACTGAAACCGAAACGGTCTTGTAAGAATCCTACATCAATACCTGGGTTGATCTCAATTGATTTCTCCCATCTTAATTGTGGATTTGATAATGTAGACTGATTAAATCCTGTATAAATATTTCCATCAAATACAGCACCCACTGGCTCTACTAAACCGATTGAAGGATAACGGCCGATAATTCTATCATCACCATCATTACCCGTGACACCATAACTTGCTCTTATTTTCAGGTTACTAATAATATCACTGTCTTTCAAGAAGTTCTCTTGTGAAATTCTCCAACCTACAGAAGCGGCTGGGAACACACCATATTTATAATCTTGACCAAACTTTGAACTACCGTCTGTTCTGAAACTTAATGAAACTAAGTATTTGTCGTCGTATGCATAGTTCAAACGTCCTAAATAAGATACTAATGATTTTTGATCAGCGTAAGTAGAGGCACCTGTTACATTGTTTGCTGGAATAGTTTTGATGTAATCAAAGTTATAACCATTCGCCTCAATTGAGCTGTAATTTCTGTCCCAGAATTCGAAAGCAAAACCAACAACTGCATTTAATGAGTGCTTATTACCAAATTTCTTATTGTAAGATAATGTATGCTCTGTTACGATATGAAATTGATTATCCGTATTATCAAAAGCTGAAGTACCATTTGCCTCATTTCTACTTGCTTTAATTCCTGTAAAACGGTGGTTTCTTGTATTTTTGTAATCTCCACCCACTGAAGACCTAAAGTTCAATCCATCCGTAATTTTATATTTCAAGTAGATATTTGTGAAAAGTTTCGTTTGGTACTTTCTATATTCTCTCTCTAAAATCTTTGCAATTGGAGAAGCGTTGGATGTTGTACTGATGTCTGTTCCACCTGATTCAACTGGCATTCCAGCATCTAAATCATAATCATCAAACATTCTTTCCATTGTGTAATCGCCAATTTGAGTATCTGCCCAACGTCCGCTTTCACGCTCACGGTTGATATACTGCTCATTATTTTCATCCACATATTGTGGTAACCAAGGCGACTGACGAAGTGCATCATGTACGCCAATTGGGAATCTTCTTTGATTGCTGTAAGAAGGATTCAACATTAAGCCAAATGATAAACGCTTATTAACCTTAGTGTCTACACTCAAACGGAAGTTGATTCTTTCATAACTGTCCGTCAATAACACGCCTTCATCTTTCAAGTAGTTACCCGAAGCCGAGTATTTTGTCTTTTCTGATCCACCTCTTGCTGAAAGAGAGTGACTTTGGATTGTACCTCCATCCATGATTACATCTTGCCAATCTGTCTCAGTTCCCAACTCATTGATATATCTCATTTTATCCGTTAACTCTCCCTCATTGTTCTCTCTCACAAAAGCATTCCACTCTCCAACTGTTTTCAATACATCATTTCCTGGTACTTGCTTCACACCGAAGAAACCATTGTAATTGAATGACGCACTTCCTTCTTTACCCTTCTTATTGGTAATCAAAATAACACCGTTTGAACCTCTTGAACCATAAATTGCTGCTGAAGATGCATCCTTCAAAATTTCAATCGATTCTACATCGTTCATATCCAACGTACTCATATAATCCTGATCCACAACTACTCCATCTACTACAATCAATGGATTAGGGAAGGAAGTAATTGATCCAACACCACGAACACGGATTGTTGGAGCTTCACCTGCTGTTGGATTAGTCATTTGGATATTCACACCTGACACTTGGCCTGCTAATGCATCATCTAAACGTGCGGCAGGAATTTCATCCATTTTATCACTTGTTACTTTCGAAACGGCACCTGTTAAATGTGATTTCTGAACAGCACCATAACCCACTACCACAATCTCATCCAGTTGACTTGCCTCCTCTGCTAATCGGATATTCAATTCTGTCTGAGAAGTAATCGTAACGCTTTGCGGTTTGTGTCCAATAAAAGAATAGGTAATTACGTCAGATGTTTTGACCATTAATTTATACATACCATCAAAGTCCGTAATTGTACCTTTAGTGGATTCATTACCATTGATCACAATTGTCACCCCTGGCAAAGGCATTCCTTCCTGGTCAACAACCTGACCTTTGAGCATGTAAGCCTCCTGTGCATAAGTTTCTGAAGTGCATAAAAAAGCCATCAGACTTATTACAGATAGTAATATTCTAGATAAGTAATTCATTTTATTTCATTAAGAGAGATAGCGATAGATTTTAATATCACAATTACAACTAACGGATAGTTATAAATGTATTTAATCATCTATTAGCTTAAAATTTTAATAATTAGTTAGGATGCAGGTTGTGTTGTAGGTTAGATAAAAAATTTGTGTTTACTTAATTGAAATATTATCTTTGAACCTTAAGATATTTCTAATGCGGATGATTTTGCCGATGACCCTGCTTTTGAAAATCTTAACCTGCATGGATTAACATTTTCCACATTGTTAATCCATTTTTTTGTGTCCTTGTTTATATCATAGGCATTTTCTAAAGTTTAGTGTCAAGAATTTCCTTTAAGTGATTATACATTGCCAATTCCGCCTTTTCAGGTTCTCGGTTAGAAATATGTTCTAGGATTTCATAATGTTCTTCCAAAGCTTTTGAAGGTTTAGTACCAGTACAGATGTCATTTTCTTTAAAGAAAGTGATGATATCTGGAGCTACAATCAACATCAAAGATTTCAATACGTTGTTTTTACTCGCTTCAGCAATTTTTAAATGAAACATTAAATCATGTTCCACTGTATCTTTACCTTCTTTTACGGCCGTCTCATAAGCCGCTAATGCACTTGAAATAGAAACGATATCTTTTTCATCTCGTCGCATTGCTGCAAAACGAGCTGTATTTTGCTCCAAAATAACCCTTGTCTCTACCAATGAATTAAAATCATTGCCTTCAAGATCAAGAACATCTGTGATTAATCCTTCTAAAGCAGTAATTCCAAATCCCGCCACCACAGTTCCACTCTGTGGCAACGTTTTTAGAATACCATAAAATTCTAACTTTCTAATGGCATCACGAACATGTGTACGCCCAATTCCAAAATGCTCGCTCAATTTTCTTTCAGATGGCAATTTGTCACCTGGCTTCAATTGACCTGAAGAAATTAATGTCTTTATCTGCTTGATGATTTTATCAACAGGCTTTTCAATTTGAATTTTCTTGAATGTGTTAAATACTGTCTGCTCCATTTTTTATTTCCTTATAAACTGGTAGACCAATTTACAAACATTTAATTTTCACTTCCAAATCAAAAGACAATTTTATGTCAAAAATCATCAAAATCAGCCTTAAAACACTTATTCCTTATATTTTAGCGGGCTTTTATAGACAATGATCAAAGAGTGCTATAATAGTTCGTTTTTCTACCTAAATTAATTTTTTTTAATAATTCATTTCTTTTTATGCCTTGTTTTGGTAGTACTTCAACTGCTCTACCATAAACTGGTTGACCAATTTTACGGCGATTAATTTATAAAACCAAATATTTATTAAAAAAATGTCCAAAACACACTTATTTTTTAACAAAAAAGTGTTTTGATGATGAAAAACATTCCAAAATTGGCTCACATGAGGTAGTTTTAAACCATGAAAAAAATCACACTACTTATACCCTTTTTTATACTTTGTTATACGAGTTTTGCTCAATACAAATTTGCTCCAAAAGATTATACCTCTAAAAACTTTCATCAAAGTAGAAGAGATGGTCTTAGAGCAAAAATGCCGGATAAGAGTGTGGCTGTGTTTTTTGCTAACCCCATCCGCAACAGAGCCAATGATGTAAATTATATCTATCATCAAGATCCTGATTTTTTTTACCTCACAGGTTACAGAGAACCAAACGCTGTTTTATTTCTATTTAAAGAACCTTACACACTGGAAGATGGTAGTGTCTGTAACGAACTCATTTATGTTCAGCCCAAAGATGATTATGAAGAACTATGGAATGGTGCCCGTTTGGGTGTAGAAGGTGTAAGTGAGCAATTGGGGCTTCAGAAAGTAAGATCCGTTGAAGATTTCAGAAAAATTGAAATTGATTTCATGGGTTTTGAGCATGTACTTACTTTTGACCCTCCTAGAGATCTCCGAGACAATATCTATGATCCGTATGAATTGAGTGATCTCATCAAAATTTTTAAAAGAAAAGCCCAATATCCTTCCTATTTAAATCCGGCTACTGAACACCTTTATAATTTGATGAGAGGAACAACACTTCAGAATCAATCCAATGTCGCTCAAATCATCGGGAGTGAACTGGTAGACGCGGCAGTATTAAGGTTAGATCAAAATATTATTTCCTACTTGACTGCTTCAACTCCTGAACAAAGAGTGGCCGTCGGTCAAAACCTTGCAACCACCAATATTGAAATAATGGTATTGGATAGTTTGATGAAAGACTTAAGGCAAATCAAGCAAGAAGAAGAAATCAAATTATTACAAAAAGCTGTCTTTATTTCTTGCGTAGGACAAAAAGAAGTCATGAAAGCCATCAAACCTGGAATGTCTGAAACGGAGATTCAAGGAATTCATGAATTTGTATATAAAAAATATGGTGCTGAGTATGAAGGCTATCCCAGTATAGTGGGTGCTGGAGAAAATGCTTGCATGTTACATTATATTTCCAATAACAAACCTAAAACAGTAGCAGGTGAATTGATATTGATGGATTGCGGTGCCGAATATAGAGGTTATACTGCTGATGTCACGAGAACTATTCCTGTAAATGGTACTTTCTCTAAAGAACAAAAGATACTATATAATTTAGTTCTTGAAGCTCAAACCAAAGCTATTGAGGCCTGTAAAGCTGGAAGCACTTTTGAGGAAGTTTATGAAGTGGCTACCAATACTATTGGAAAAGGTTTAACGAAATTGAAAATTATTGAATTCCCTGAAGATTATGCACGGTATTTCCCACATGGTTTAATGCATCATATTGGATTGGATGTTCATGATAAAGGGCATTACACTACCTTATTACCAAACATGGTGGTCACAGTGGAACCGGGAATTTATATTCCAGAAAATAGTGAATGTGACAAAAAATGGTGGGGAATTGGTATTAGAATTGAAGATGATATATTAATTACAGATGGAGAACCCGTTAATTTATCGGCCTCTGCACCTAAAACTATTTCAGAAATTGAAACGTTAATGAAGCAGGAAAGTGCCTTTGATAAAATAATTCTCCCTAACTTTGAATAATTCTTCATTTCCCATACAATAATCTTATTGTTTACTAGGTTTAGAAAGTAGATAATAAAGTATATGAGGCTTATTTCTATTTTTTTGATTTTTCTAATCAGTACATCCTTTCAAATTCCGTCCAATGTACTGAACACAACCCTTCCTCTCAGTGCACTTGAAATTGAGAAGCAAGGGTTTAATAAATTGAACGCTTCTCTACACTATGAACTCAATATAAGCTACCCTTTCGTACATTATAAAGATAAGTTTGATATAGAACATAAAATCAACATTGATATACAAAGTATCATGGCGTTTGCTATTTCTGATTTTATGAAGAAGATGTATCATATAAAAAATGAAAAAGGTGCTATTGGTTTAAGTTTTCTAAACCTTGATTACAAAGTTCATTACCAAGAGTTCGGTGTGTTGAGTATTGCCTTCGCAAAGGAAACCTACTATAATGGACTGGAAGATGTCAGAAATATCAAACTGACTTATAATTACGATTACATCAATAAAAGAAACATACAGTTGAATGACCTGTTTTTACCAGAATCTGATTATAAAACACGTCTTCATCAATTGATCAAAGATAAAGTTGGCAACACCGGAAAAGTGAAAAAGGAAAGTTATACCATCTTCTGTATCAATAAAGAGGGGTTATTATTTCCGTTAGACTACAATCGTTGTAAAGGTAAAAACTGTCCGCATGAAGTCTTGATTAAATGGTCTGAAATTGAAGACATTACTTCTAAATTTGTAAGATCTATTGATTTGCTTTAGTCTAAAAACCACCTTATAATTCAACATAAAAAAGGCTTAGAGTTTTAATAAATGCTCTAAGCCTTTTGTATTTTATCAGAAAATAGATCTAATAACCGTCATTCTGTTTTAAATCAGGATGAACATCCAATTCAACAATTGGAATTGGAAGAAAACCTCTTTGTTCTATTTTGAAATCGATTTCATAGTCTTCACTTTTTCCAGCTTCACCGTAACGATCAATTTCATCAGTTTCTGGCGTATAGTTTTGTACATCTAAAATTGATTTGACAGTATTCAAATTTCCTTGTCCATACCTTCTGAGTAAATCATGGTACCTTACACCTTCCAAAGCCAATTCTCTATTTCTTTCTGCAAATAATAGATCTTCATTGAGAGTGGTCAAAGGTGATGCCTTTGCTCTTACACGTACTTCATTAACGTATTCTAATGCTTTGCCTGTGTTTCCTTTTTTGAGATATAATTCCCCTGCCATTAATATCACATCTGCAAAGCGAAGGGCATGATAGTTCATGCCGTAATTTAAATTGACAGCTATGGATGGCTGAATAGACGCAAATGTACTGTATTTCTTATTGTAAAGTCCAGTGTGTTGCCAACCTATCTTAATAGGGTAAGTGGTATTTTCTGGATCAAAACCTTCCTCATTTTGTCCTTCTTCCACTTCTTGGGCAGTAAGAATTGTTGCGTTTTTACGTTCGTCATTGGGATCATCCCAAAGCGACAATAACTTTCTTCTTGGTACTCCATTTGCCCAACCGTCTGCATAAGTGGCATCAAATGCTTTTCCTTTTCCACCCCATGGGCCTGAGGCTCTGCACATGATATTGCCTGACTTAATTCCAGTCCAACCCGGCAAACCAGAGTCTACGTGTGGAATTTCTAAAAGTACTTCATCATTCCAATTACTTGTCAATGGATCAAAATTATCTGCATAATTAGGAAGTAATTTTTTACCACTATTCAGGTAAATATCATCTGCTAGGGCAATGGCATTGTCAAGTGTGAATTCACTACCATCTGTTCTTGGAAGAGCATCTTTTCCATAATATCCAGTGTAAAAAAGAAACATTTTCAACAACTCTGCCTTGGAAGCAAATACAGACATTCTTCCCCTTTCAGGTTCTTGATCTGCCATCAATTCAAAACTTTTCAAATAATCATCTGTGGCTTGTGCATAAACTACATGAGGATCTTCTTGCTTGTAGTTTCTCCAACTTGTTCCATCAATTGGTGTAGTTGTTAGCACTACATTTTCATACATTCTCAACAATTCATAGTAATAATGTGCTCTAAGAAAATATGCTTCGCCTAAAATGTTATCTGCTTTAGCTTCTTCTCCCTGTTTCACAATGATATTGTTCCAATTGTGTAAAAGTGAATTCACTCTTGAAATACCATTATAAGACCTTCTCCAAAAAGCTTCTGAACGGATCGGGCTCATTTCAAATTGATTGGCTTCCTGATAAGGATTATTAGTTTGTTTTTTATTGGCACCCCCATTTACATTATCCGACATGCATTCACTGAATAAAGCGATAGAAAATAAAGGAAAGGCATCTACGTAATTCATTTTCATGGTACGTATTGGCTCATAAGCACCTAATAATGCTTGGTAAGCTTCATCAACTGAATTATAATATTGTGAAGATGGAATTCTATCATTGGGTTGTATATCCAAGTAATCACAACTCATAAACAGCACTAGAAGGATTAAATATATTTTTTTCATCTGATAATAACTCTTTTAGAATGATACATTAAGGCCCATAAGGTATGTTCTTGACTGAGGATAAGAACCATTGTCAAGGCCATAGCGAAGAAGGTCGCTGTCACTAAACTCCGGGTCTGCTCCAGAATAATTGGTGATGGTAAAGAGGTTTTGAACTGAACCATAAATTCTAAATCGATCCATACCTGCCTTTTGAGAGATTCTTGTTGGGAATGTGTAACCTAATTGAAGATTTCTGAGCCTTAAGTAGCTTGCATCTTCAATGTGAATCATATCATTGATTTTAGTGAAGTTGCCATTAGCATCTTCATGTGTCATCGCTGGCCACTCGTTCGTTGAGCCCTCCCCTTTCCAGTAGCCTAAATGTCTCGCATTCAAATTTTGATACGTTTCATTCGGGCCGTAAGCAACATTGGCAATATCATAGTGAGTTTGTGCTTGCAAGAACATACTCATATCCCAATTTTTATAACCGAGATTTAAGGTCAAACCATAATTGAACTTCGGTATAGCATTACCTATATTTGTTCTGTCTTCATCAGAAATTTTACCATCGGCATTGATATCCACAAAACGGATATCGCCAGGCTTTGCATTAGGCTGTATCAACTCTCCCTCTGCACTTGTGTGATTGTTCACTTCATCTTGGTTTTGGAATATTCCATCCGTTTTATAGGCAAAGAAAAATGGCATTGGGTAACCTTCCTGTACTCTCATATTTCCATCCAGAGTACCCAGATTTCTACCGTTAAAATAACCCTCTGCGTTTTCCAGTTTCGTCATATTGTTATGATTGTAAGACATATTGCCTAGGATATCAATCTTCAACTTTCTGATTTCTCCAGTAAATCGAATATCAAACTCTACCCCTTTATTTGAGACCGTACCAATATTGGCGAGTGGTCCCATTCTTCCTGTAAAGGCCGGAATTGGAAGTTCATACAATAAATCTTTTGTCAATTTATCGTAGTATTCTACTGTAAAAGTCAATTTATTGTTCAAGAAGCCAAGGTCTAGACCCAGGTTCAATGTCTCTGAAGTTTCCCATTTCAAATCTGGATTTGCTGCTCTCAAAGGAGCAAAACCTTGTACAAGACTTCCATTAATGATATAATGATCACTACGTTCCATGATCGACATATGCCCCCAATTACCTATCCTGTCATTTCCCACTTGTCCCCACGATCCTCTTAGTTTGATTAAACTGATTTTGTTGTGGTCCACTTGGAAAAAATCTTCATTAGATATTGTCCATCCGGCCGACAATGATGGGAAAATTCCATACTTATTGTTCTCTCCAAAACGGGTTGATCCATCTCTTCTGATGGTGGCATTCAGCATGTATTTCTCATCATAATTGTAGCTCACCCTGCCAAAAAATGATACTAGTCTTGATTCATTCAGCATCGCTTCTGCCAGCATGTTTTCCTGACCGCCATTAGAAGGCCATCCATAATGCCAAGTGCTTGGATAGATATCTGAATTTGTACTGTTCGTATTACGGTATTGATCACTGATCAAAGAATGCCCAAGAATTGCCGAAATATTCTGTTTTCCAAAAGATCTTGAATAGCTCAATACATTTTCAAATTGAATAGATGTATTGCTATTTGTAGTCACCTGTGCTGTACTTGTGCCGTTTTGAAAAGGGCCTTGTGCAGAAATATAGAATGCAGGGGTGAATACTCTATTGTGACTGTTGTAGTTGTTGAGACCAAAACTTGTTTTAAATTTTAGTCCTTCCACCAATGTTCCCAAATTAAAATCCAAATAAACATTACCTCTCAACGTTCCAGTCAGTTGTTCTCTATTTTGAGTTTCAAGAATCGCCATTGGGTTTCCTGCATAACCATCCAATTCTTCACTGATTGCATAATATTGGCCTGCACTATTTGTCACCGCATCTTTATGATATCCTGTGGGATCATCTGTAAATACAGGCGTCAATGGGTCGTGTAAATACATGCTCGATAAGGTGGAAACTTGCTGTTTTTCATTAAAACCCCTTGCCTTGGAATACGAATAGGATAAATTCTGACCAAAAGTGATCACTTCATTGATTTCATGTGTTGAATTAATTCTGAAAGTATAACGATCAAAATTGGATTTATCGCTCCCTCCAACAATACCATCTTGAGAGAAATAAGACAATGAACTACTGAAGCTGGACTTCTTTCCTCCACCAGAAAAACTTAATGCATGATTGGTAATCGGTGCAGGCTGATACATTTCATCCTGCCAATCCGTATCTATTGTATTTTGTTGAATTCTGTCTTCTGAATAGCGAGGCACTGTATTATCCCATTCACTTGCTGCATTATGAATACGCATGTACTCCGTTGCATTCAACATTTTCACTTTGTTAGATGCTTCTTGGATACCATAGTACCCATCATAAGTAATTTTATATTTCCCCTTTTCACCTTGTTTGGTGGTCACAAGTACCACACCATTGGCGCCCCTTGCTCCAAATATTGCGGCTGAAGCGGCATCTTTAAGCACTTCAATTGACTCTATATCATTAGGAGAAATATTATTGATGTTGCCCACTTGTAATCCATCCACAATGTATAACGGTGAAGAGTTTCCATTACTGCTCACCCCTCTAATTTTGATGCTTACCTCTCCTCCTGGAGCACCTGAGTTGCTTTGGACAATCACACCCGATGTCCTCCCTTGCAGAGCTTGAGAGGCATTGGCAATTGGAGTAGATTCTACTTCTTCAGATTTAATTGAGGAAATGGCTCCTGTCACAATGCTTTTCTTCTGAACGCCATACCCAACTACCACAATTTCATCCAACTGTTTTGCATCCAGCTCTAATTGTACTTTTAAAGTACTCAGCCCTTTCACAGGCATTTCTTTCTTTTGATAACCAATATATGAAAAGACCAATACGTCAGTTGTGTTGACGGACAAAGAAAATTCCCCATCCATATTCGTCACTGTACCTTTTAATGTCCCTTTAATAAGGATGTTAGCTCCGGGTATTGGAGCATTTTTCTCATCAAGTACCACCCCTTTAATGATATCTTGAGCCAATACATTGAAGGATAGAAGAGATAATAGACACACTGTCAATATCTCTGAAAATGTAATTTTAATCATACTTTTTAATTCATATTCATTTCATAAGAGAGCATAACCTTTTGGTATTGAGAACACTTTCCATTTTTATAAAAAATAAGTATTGCATAATAATTAGTGCATCAATAGTTAGACTGAGCACACTGAAAGTATAAGTGCGATGTGCTGCACTCGCTACCTAATTGTTTAGTTTCAAGATTTGAGTATTTTTCTCTATACCATTATCAATGAGGAATTTTAATAACCTACCACCTCATTCATAAAAAGGTTGTTGTTTACTGCTTAATCACAACCTGATAAGGAAGTTACCTTTATCAAGTACCTTCTTCCGTTAGTGTTTTGGAAAGAGCATTTCATTTTTTGTGATGTACCTATTTCATTTCATGTTTTAGTTGTTTTTAGAGCATGTTTGAAAAATAATTATACATCAAAAGTAGGTGTTTAAGGTGTTACTGAGGGGTAGTATTAGTAAATAACAAGTTGCTTTAAGTTTGAAAAAATGTTGCTGAGCGTGTAGGCAATGTTGTTTTAAAATGGCTTTTTTAATTTTTTTTCTATAAAAAACGGCCTGTAAGAACTATTGATCTTACAGGCCGTTTTCAAAAATTATCATTTGGTAAATAATTTATTTCTCCTCCTTTGCTTCTTCTTTTTTACTGAAAATCAATTCATTTAACCCCTCTACCTCACTTCTATCAAAATCTTCAAACCATTTTTCCATTTTTTCCAAAGCGAGTTCTTTGTGTTCTTGCTTCAAACACACAGACACGTAACCGATAGCGGCAAAAACAACAGAGAAATCATCTGCAAAACCCACTACTGGAATAAAATCAGGAATAAGATCCATAGGGACCAATAAATAACCCAACGCTCCTGCAATAGCAACTTTGGCTTTACTTGGTGTCTCTTCATCTATGTACATGAAGAAAAGTAGAAGAGCAACATAAACCACTTTCTCCCCTGCTTTTTTTGCCATTTTAAAAAGAGCATTCATAAACTTACTCTCCTTGAAAGCCTTGACGTATTTTTCTGTTTCTATATTTTTCAACTCCATATTTTTAGGTTTTTATTGATTGTATTTATAAATGGGATACCTTAGGTAAGACCTCTCTTTATGGTCAGAGTGATCGTATATAAACTCCAATTGCTGATAAGCAGAATTTCTAAACCCTTCATCCTCTTTTTTCTTTTGCTCTAATGCTTTTTTAAGTTCGGGATTTTTCTTGAGAATTGTGACTGCTTTGTCTTCAAATACATAGGAAGAAAAATGCTCTTTTTGCTGTAAAATAGGGTCAAAGTAATTCCAAGCAAAATAACTGTCTTTTCCTTCAGGAGTAAGTGTCTCCATCAAGAAACGAACTCTCCTTTGATCTGTTGGTACCATGTAATCACCTTTTCTGAAGAGAACCTCCTCTACTTTTGCTGTGGTACTTATATCATAATGTAAATAATGACCTTCGTAAGGATGCTGTACTGTTTTATAATTCTCAATGTATTTGACATCTACTGTCAACGTTTGATCTTCTTCCAGTTTCGTCATTTTTATATGATTATATTCTAAAGCGGCAATCACATTACCCCATGCTTTTGGAATAATAAAAAAGTCCGGTTTTGTTTCTCTTTTCGTCACTTTCAACCCAGAATAAAAAGGTATTTCCTTCTCATAAGGTTTAGAACGATCATAATACAAACGTGATAAACCACTCACTTCACTTGGTTTATAACTACCTTCATAGCCTTTAAAACGAATTTGATCTACCTTAGAAGAATCAATACTCCAATTAATGGCTATTGCATTGGCTTTCTGATCTGCTTCAAATTTAGCTTCCTTTGCCTTCGATAGTTCATCACCGTGCTTTTCTAAAAATACAATGGCTTTTTTCAAGAAATCATAAGTGGCTTGAGTCCTTTGCTGATAGGGTTTCAGCATATGCGTTTCAATCACATAACTTGGGGTATTGAACAATGCCGTATACCCTGAAGAGTAACGAGGAGAATCAAAAAACTGTACATATCCCTTATCTGGCGTTGTTCCCCAAACATTCACATAGGGTACAATATCCCATCCTTCTTTTTTCATTTCATTTTCTAAAAAAGGATTCATCTTGTCCTTCATAAAAGTACCGATCTCTCCTCCCAATTTTTCCTCATGTGTAGCCAAGTAAGTCAATACATGTTGATAGTCAGCACCATTGCTCACATGTGTATCAATAAATAATTCAGGTTCATAGAGATGAAAAATCTCAGCAAATGACCTCATATTTTCAGAGTCCATTTTGATAAAATCCCTATTCAAATCCAGATTTTTTGCATTTCCTCTAAAACCATATTCATTGGGACCTTCTTGATTGGCTCTTGTTGAAGAATTTCGATTTAAGGCTCCACCAATATTATAAAAGGGAATCACTGCAACAATCGTATTTTCATTCTCAACATTAACTTTCCCCTGCAACATATCACGCAACAACATCATGGATGCATCTACACCATCCGGTTCTCCTGGGTGGATTGCATTGTTGATCAGTAATACATTTTTCTTTTTAATATCAGAAGGAATAAAACTGCTTTCTTTGGAATAAATACCTACATGTAATGGATAACCACTGTCTGTTTTCCCATACTCTACTACTCGAAATGACTCATATGCCTCACCCAACTTCATAAAATAGGCAATTCCTTCCTCATAAGTGAAAGTCTCAGTTCCTTTTGACTTTTCAAATGGTGTCAACCAATCTGACTCTTCTACTGCCGGCTTCTCTGTACATGAAAAAATAAAAGCCAATAAACTTGAAATTAAAAAAGTATTGCGTAATTTTATCACTATCTTGATATGTTTATGGTCAATATGAAGTGCTTTGTTCATTCAATATTTAGCAATGTCTGCACTAGCACATGAATATCTACAAATAAATTGATTCAACAAAGATTATTTATATTGTTCAAATAGTTTTAAATAAATTCTTATAGTAAACCATTAACAATGAAACCTTCCTTCAAAAAAATAAATCTTACAATAATAGTTTTCGTCGTAGCTCTATATACCATTGTTTCTTTTTTCACTTATACTCAAACGTGTTTGATTTCAACACATCAAGGAGAAAGTATGTTGCAGAGCGAAAAGGAAAATGGTTCTTTTGATACTTTATGGCTTGATAAAGTAAGTCGTGAAGATTTTGAAGTAACTTCTGAGCAAGGGTATACTTTGAGCGGCACTTACCTTGAAGCACCTGAAGACTCTGTAAAGCTCACAGCCGTAATGGTGCATGGTGTGACCCATGATAGATGGAGAATGATGCGTTATGCACAGATTTATTTAAAACATGGAATTGATGTTGTACTTTACGATCATAGAAAACATGGTTTAAGCGGCGGAGAACAGGTGAGCTTCAGTTATTTTGAAAGCCAAGATCTGGAAAAAATTGTGCAATGGACAAAAAAGAGAAAACCTGAAGACTTTATTCTTGCACACGGTGAATCTTTAGGAGGAGCAACAGTCACCTCTCACTCAGGAATTAATGAATCGACACACTCAGTAGACTTTTATATTGCAGATTGTCCTTTCTCTGATACAAAGGAATTGCTTGCTTTCAGAGCTTATGAAGACTTTAACGTGCCGGATTTGGGCTTTATGAATACCTCTAGTGTAGTGACAAAAATGCTGGCGGATTTTTACCTAGGAGATGCTTCTCCAATTCAGAGTGTCAAAAACTCCAAAGTTCCTTTCTTGTTTATTCATGGCAAAGCCGATAAGTATATCCCAATGCAAATGACAAAAGACTTATTTGAAGCGAAGAAGTTTGGTGAGAAATACATTTGGTTGGTTCCAGAGGCAACTCACGCCAAATCTATCACTAAGGCACCTGTAATGTACGAAATTACAGTTATGAATTATGTCAACACTATTCTTTCGCAATTAGCGAAGTAAAAATTATAAAGAAGACTTTTTGAGAAGCCCATGATTTGAAATCATGGGCTTTTTTATATACTAAGTATTCGAGAATTCTAACCAAATTCATTGGCGGTTTTACTAACTTTCTATATTCTAGGTTTAAGCTTTAGAGCATGTTTGAAATATATATTTTAGAAGTAAAAATTCTCCATTTTAGTTTTGAGGCAATTAATTTCAGAGAAAATAGTAGCTCTATAGTTGATGAAATTAATAAACTCACGTTCTAAAAGGGTGGATTTTTATTAAAAAAGATGATTCAAACATACTCTTATTTCTCTTGAGTTTTTTAAGAAGGTTGAAATTAGTTTTATAAACGCCACTCCCATCTGATTCTTTAATAATTTGCGAATTACCCCATGATGTATGTATATTCACTCATTCATCACCAATACACCTTAACTCATGACAGAACAAACAGATACAACAACAGGCAGAGTAAGCAAGACAACGATAAAAGTCAGAAATTATCACATTGATAGTTTCCAGCATGTAAACAATATGAGGTACATGGAGTTTCTAGAAGAAGCAAGGTGGTGTCACTTTGAAAACAACGAGACCTTATTATTGGCAAGCAAAGAAGATACAACCTTTGTCATTGCGAATTACAATATCAACTTCAAGTATCCTGCTTCCATGCATCAAGAGTTGGAATTACACTCTCAAGTCGTTAAAGTGGGAAGTTCAAGTGTTACTTTCCATCAAATTATTTATATTAAAGGAACAGACCTTGTGGCATTAGAAGCTGATGTAGTATTAGTTGCTTTTGATATCAAGACACAAAAACCTAAGAAAATTTCAACCATCATAAAAGATGAGTTATTCAAATAATTAACCTAGTCGTCAATGTCATCATTTCAGCATAGGATTTTGAAAATGGGGTTGAATCTATCCTCTACTCTTTTTCCTACAAAAGATATTAACCTTACCCTATTAAGAGAAACTACTGAATTTATATCTCTAGTGGCACTTTTACCATGGGGTGTAAAATCCAATAAGTTCAAGATTGGAACAATGGAGGCCGAAATCATCAAGCCTGTATATGCTTCAGAAAAGAAAAAGGCATTGCTTTATCTTCATGGAGGCGGATTTGCGATTGGCTCCAATCAAACACACCGTCATATGGTGGGGAAAATTGTAAAAGACACTTCTACAGAAGCATTGTTGATCAATTACAGGAAGATTCCTAATCATGCTTGCCCTGCCCCCATTGAAGATGCTTATGCAGGTTATCAGTTTCTTTTGAAAGAAGGTTATCAAGCAAATCAAATTGTTGTGGCAGGAGATTCTGCCGGCGGCGGTTTAGTTTGTACTTTATTTTTTATGCTGAAAGATAAAGGTGAAAAATTACCTAAAGCAGGAATTTGTCTTTCACCTTGGCTTGACTTAATGCACACCGGAGAGACTGTGGAAGACAATAAATACACGGACCCTTTTGTCAAAATTGATGAAATGAAAAGATGGGCGGAGGTATATGCAGGGTCTAAACCACTGGATGACCCGTATGTATCTCCACTTTATGGCGATTTTTCAGATTTCCCCCCTATGCTGATACAAACCTCTAAGAATGAGGTGTTACATGATGACAGCGTCAGACTGAAAAAGGCTTTAGAAGACCAAAAAATCGATGTAACTTATCAAGAATGGGAGGACCTGATCCATTGGTGGCAACTGTTCTGGCGTTTTATCCCAGAATCCGATGAAGCATTGACAAAAGTTTCGGTTTATATTAATCAACAATTCAAGTAATCGTAATAGTTATTTCCATCACTTATCTCTATCTTTATCAAGAGATTATAAATAAACTTAAATATTTCATAATTTATAGATAAGTCTCAATAATGATTGTTCATTCATTTATTTTTACTACCTTTGTAAAAACAATAACTCAAGGTGATTGAACAACCAAGTTTAACCACAAAATAAAAAATAAGCACCATGGAAGAACTATTAAAAAAGCTTGTTTATACCGGAGTAGGTATCACAGCATTTACTATCGAGAAAATACAAGAAGTAGTTGACAAATTAGTAGCAGAAGAGAAATTGACTGTAGAAGAAGGGAAGAAAATTGTTGACGAATTTGTAGATAGCACAGAAGCTAAGAAAAACGAATTTGAAGACCAACTCAAAACATTAGCTGAAAAATTTACATCGTCCTTAAACTTTGATTTCGACAAGATCACTTCAATGTTTAAAGGAGGAGATTCTGAAGAGGTAGAGATCTTAAAGGCTCGTATTGAAGCTTTAGAAGCCGCACAAGCAAAGGCTTCTACACCAAGAAAAGCTCCTGCTAAGAAAACTACTACGTCTTCAGAAGCGTCAGAAGCGTAAGCCTTTTGGTACTTTTGTGATGTGTGTGGGCCGACAGTACTGTATGATGTACAGAATTGTCGGTCTTTTTTTTACACAAAATGCAACCGATTGCAACAATTCTAAAATAATTACCTAATTTTACCCAACCAATAAGAGACAACGAAAAACACACTAAATTATTCACCAAAAATTATGATGGATAAACTTACCGCATCTGTAGGTACTGCTCTTGATCGCTTTATTGCTCAAAAGCAGGAACAATTTCCATATGCTACTGGAGAGCTTTCTCAACTTCTCCGTGATATTGCCCTGGCCTCTAAAATTATAAATAGAGAAATCAATAGAGCCGGCTTGGCAGGAATTGAAGGTGGTGCAGGCGCAGAAAATGTACAGGGAGAAGCACAGCAAAAACTTGATATGATTGCTGATATTCGTTTTACAAGAGCTCTTTCTAAAGGTGGAGAAACTTGTGGAATCATTTCTGAGGAGGTTGATGGAATCATTGACACAGGAAATCACCATGCTAAATACATCGTGACTATAGATCCGCTGGACGGTTCTTCAAACATTGATGTAAATGTACTTGTAGGTACAATATTCTCAATTTACCGTAGACGTTCACCTATTGGAAGACCGCCTACCAAGGAAGATATGCTGCAACAAGGCACTGAACAAGTGGCGGCAGGATATGTACTTTATGGTTCTTCAACTATGCTTGTGTACAGTACAGGCTATGGTGTCAACGGCTTTACTTACGAACCTTCATTGGGTGAGTATTTCCTTTCGCATCCTAACATGCAATGCAAGGAAGATGGCTCGATCTACTCTATCAACGAGGGTGGATACAACACTTTTGCTGATGGTTTGAAAGAGTATATTGCTCAATGCAAAGACAGAGAGTATTCTAGCCGATACATCGGTTCTTTAGTTGGAGATTTCCATAGAAACTTGCTGAAAGGCGGGATTTACATCTACCCTTCTACATCAAAGTATAAACACGGAAAACTGCGTTTGTTGTACGAATGCAACGCACTTGCCTTCTTGGCGGAACAATCTGGCGCTATGGCCACTGATGGTTATCAGCGCATCTTGGACATTAAACCAACAGAGTTCCATCAAAGAACTCCGTTTTATGTTGGCTCTCCAAAGATGGTTGAGGAAGCAATGGCTTACTTACAGGGAAAGAAACATGAACCAATTACAGCTCCACCCGTCAACGGTGTTGAAGTAAAATAAAAAGTCTTACTTACTAGGACAGAATAATTCGGAAGTTTTTAGGTTATTATTTTTCACCTTTACCTAGGAAGATTTAAAAAATGAAGTACAACTTTATTTTAAGATCAAACAAAGAATAAAACCAAACAGATACAAAAACCCCAATAACTTTTATTCTAGTACTTTTAATGGTCAGCTAATCACTAATTTAGCTGGCCATTTTTTATTTATAAGCCCTTGATAAACAAGAAAATCAGCATTAACAGAGATTTATCATAATAAAAGTTTAGTGATGCTACTTTTCATTGTTTTAACTCTAACTTTACAAATGTGTGTGTACTCATCTTTGAACTGACAATAATAGAAGGCGAACTTCTACCTAACATTTTACAGTATGATTTCATTAAATAAAAAAGAGAAAGTAACGTTATACATCCTTGCGGCAGTTAGCTTTACGAATATCTTAGATTTCGTTGTATTGATGCCTTTAGGACATACTTTACAGGAAACATTCAGCATGACTCCCATTCAGTGGAGTGCAGTGGTATCATCATACACATTGGCGGCATCAGTATCAGGCTTACTGTCCATTTTCTTTATCGATAAATTCGAAAGAAAGAAAATGTTTTTATTCATATATGCATTTTTCACTTTTGGAACTGTACTTTGCGGAATTGCTGATTCCTACAATTTTCTGCTTTTCGCAAGGCTGTTCACCGGTATTTTTGGAGGATTGATTAATGCCACCTTATTTACAATTGTAGGTGATATGCTTCCAGAAGAGAAAAGAGGAACGGGTATTGGAATTCTTATGACTGGCTTTGCAGTTTCTTCTGCAGTAGGAGTACCTATCGGCCTATATCTTGGAGTGACCATTCATTGGCATGCACCTTTTATCATCATTGCAATTTTATCCAGTATACTTTGGTTTGTCTGCTATTACAGACTAGAAGAAATGAAAAGCCACTTGGAGCATAAGCCAACTAATGGGTCTTTCTTTTCTCCTTTGTTGAATGTATTGAAAAACGGCAAACAATTAAAAGGCTTGTTTGCTCTGTTTTTGGTTTTCTTTGGCCATTTCCTTTTGATTCCTTTCTTTTCACCATATATGGTCAAAAACATAGGTTTCTTGGATCAGCAATTGACTTGGATTTACTTATGTGGAGGACTTGCGACTTTGTATTTCTCTCCAAAAATAGGGAAATGGTCAGATCACTATGGTAAATATTATGTTTTTGTAATTATATCATTTATCACCATCATCCCAGCATTGGTTTTGACAAATGTTCCATCCATGAGTATTCCAGTGGTACTTGTATTTTCTTCTCTCTTCTTTATTTGCGGTGCCAGGTCAATCCCTGCAAACGCCTTGATCCTTGGAACAGCAGACCCTAAACAGAGAGGAAGTTTTATGAGTATTCGTTCCGCTGTCCAAAATTTATCTCAAGGATTGGCTTCCTTTACCGCTGGTCTGATAATAATTGATAATCCAGCAACACATCAACTGGAAAATTATAACATAGTGGGTATTTGTAGCGTAATTGCAACCATGCTAGGTGTCTTTATGTTCAAGCAGATCAGTGATACAAAAGCACATAAAGAACGAATGAAAAATTTAGTCTCAAAATAAAGTTTTAACCGTACATAAATCATGAACTTTCAATCTAGAAGGTATTTCCCTTACTCTCAGCAGTTAAAAAGTAAATATGGAGGACGAATTCAAAAAGTCTCTATTCATGCTGAATTTACATGTCCCAACAGAGATGGTTCTCTTGGGTACGGCGGGTGTACTTTTTGTAATAACGACAGCTTTGTTCCTAATTATCTTCACGATGGAATGATGAGCATTACAAAGCAGATTGATCATGGAATGGAGTTTTTGCCTGGCAGATATCATAGTGCAAAAGCTTTTGTAGGTTATTTCCAAGCGTATTCCAATACTTATGGTACTTTGGAATATTTGAAAGAGATTTATTCTGAAGCATTAAATCATCCCAAAATTGACGGGTTGGTGATTGGCACAAGACCGGACTGCTTATCTGATGAGCAATTAGATTATCTGGAAGAACTTTCAAAAGAACATTTGATTTTTATTGAATTCGGTATAGAATCGTGTTATAATAAAACACTGGATAGGGTCAACAGAGGCCACTCTTTTGAAGATTCTGTAGAAGCCATTCAAAAAGTAGTAGATAGAGGTATTTCAGTGGCAGGACATATGTTATTTGGGTTGCCGGGTGAAACAAGAGAGGAGACCTTAGCTCAAGCTGAGATCTTGAATAAATTACCTTTAGAATCTCTAAAATTCCATCAGCTTCAGATTGTAAAAGGAACCATCATGGCCAAGCAATTCAAAGAAGATCCTTCTCAATTCCCTCTTTTCCAGCCTGACGAATATGTAGATTTTATGGTGGATTTCTTAGAAAGACTTCGTCCAGATATCGCTATTCAACGTTTCAGCAGTGACACTCCTATCAATCTAAGAATCGCTCCTAACTGGGGGATCAGACCCAATCAAATTCAATTGATGATTGAGAAGAGATTGAAAGAAAGGGATACTTATCAAGGGGCTTTATACCAAGAAGTATAAATAACTCAAGATTCACTGAAGCCTTCTCTTTCAAAGAAGAATAGTATCTTTAAGGAAGGAAGAAGCGTTTCTAATCTTTAGAATACACTTGAAAAGGGTTAAGTACAAATTCAAAATTATCTAATACTAATTCTATTTATTGTTTTGCGATTACTGCCTTCAAAAAACTTTCAACACATTGTAAACTATGTTTTCGTTATTGATAGTGTTAAGAAATCAGGAGATTTCTGATGATCTGAAGGACACGAATGACACTAACGCTTAACATTCGCGCCATTGAGCTTTCTACCATTATAGTTTGATAGTACTCCCCCTGGCATTGAAGGGAAAAGCGTTAAGAATTTCATGAATTGAGCCGTTAAAAATGATTTTCTTGTTTGAGCAAAGCGAGTTTAAAATCATTTAGGCTAGTGGAATGAAATTTAGCTTTTGACTTCGAAGCCTAGATTTTTTACTTCGTTTTTCATCCATGGAAAAATGAAGAAGAAGGAAGCTTGAAAGTAGAACCTTCAAAGCTTGTAGAAATGTTGAGCGAAAGTTGACGATAATTTAGTTTACAGATTACTTATTTTGTAAATATTTCACAACTTCTATTAAACATAATATCATTCTTACGTATTATATTAAGTAGGATAAATTGTACCTTAGTTATTGGTGCGTTTAGAGTTACAGTTAAAAGCTATATGAATTAAAACTTTCTCCATAAATTTTTAGTAAAAATGCTCACTATAACTTTATATTCGTGGTCCAATAAAGGGTCAATAAGGTAATATTACATTCTATAGTTACAAACACCCTTTATATAAATGTCAAATTAGAAACGATCAGAAAGAATTAACAATGGAATATATAGATTATTATAAAGTACTTGGGGTAGATAAAAATGCCTCTCAAAGCGAAATTAAAAAAGCATATAGAAAATTAGCTCGTCAATATCATCCAGATAAAAATCCTGATGATGAAGTGGCCAAAAAGAAGTTTCAGGAAATCAATGAAGCAAATGAGGTTTTAGGTGACGAGGAGAATAGAAAGAAATACGATAAGTACGGAAAAGACTGGGAACACGCAGATCAGTTTGAATCACAAGGCTTCGGAGGCGGAGGATTCGGTGGTTTTGGCGGTGGCGGATTTGGCGGCTTCGGTGGAGGTGGCCAAGGAGGCGGCGACTTCTCGGATTTCTTCAACTCTATGTTTGGTGGTGGAGGTTTCTCTCAAAGACCTAAAAAAGGAGGAGACTACAAGGTCAATGTCACTTTGGATATCCGTGATATTTACAAGACTGAAAAGCGTACTTACAAGATCAATAATAAAAATATCAGAGTTACAGTGCCTGCAGGTATAGCAGATGGTCAGGTAATTAAGATTCCGGGCCATGGTAAAGCAGGTATCAATGGTGGTCAGAACGGCGATTTATTGATTGCTTTTAAAATCACGAACAGCACTGATTTTGACCGTAAACTAAATGATCTTTTCAAAACAGTGGATATCGATTTATATACTGCGTTGTTGGGAGGTGACATTACAATAGACACCTTTGACAGTAAAGTGAAATTGAAAGTCAAAGAGGGAACACAAAACGGTACAACGGTAAAACTGAGAGGTAAAGGTTTCCCTAAATACAAGCAGGATGAAGTCTTTGGTGATTTGTATATCACTTATAATGTGAAAGTTCCAACTTCACTTTCGGATGAACAAAAAGAACTGATCGAAAAAGTGAGAGAATTATCAGAATAAAAGAATGACTAAAATCAGTTCTTTTGTTGGATTAAGACGTACAATTGTTTATAATTGTGGCGTTAAAAACCGAATTACATTCTCTTAACTCCAACGACAATGATAGCAACAGCGTATTTGGAATATGCAGCAATGGGCTTCATGGTACCTCCATTAGTAGGTGCAATTGCTTATGCTCTTATCACGTTAAAGAAAGACAAAGTTTAGTCTTTTGCGTTAAAGAAATAAAGGCGTTTGAACTTCATGTTTCAAACGCCTTTATTATTATATTTTACATTAAAACATGCCCGTGAGGCTTCACTTTCTCTGGCAATTCTTCTTGCCCAAGCATCTCTTTTAAATCAATCTCAATAGTATTACAAAGGCTTGTCATCGGTGTATCAAATGCTAGCCCTTCAAAAGGATTTTCTGCAAAATCACCCACAAATTCCATAATAAAATAAATTCCACCAACGATTGTAGTAAACGGAATAGTCAACCAGACTAAGCCCTCTCCCATGGCATTGAACTGAGAAACCATACCAAAAGGTAATAAAATAACAATTAGAATTGTCAACACAAATGATGTGTTAGCATATTGACGTGGCAAGGGGAAGTTTTTGATACGCTCACATTTGCCTTGCTGTGTATAAAAATCCTTCAGCAACTTTTCTAGTTCAACATGTCTGAAATCATCAATTAAGCCTTTCTCTCTTAGTTCTAATAATTTTTGGGATTGATTACTGATGATCTGCGTACAGATATTTTTCTTTTCAAGCAACTCTTCCACCTCTTGATCCTTGATGAATAGTTTTAGCTCATCTTCCTCTGATAAAGATGCAAAAGTATCTCCCAATTCTTTTCTCATTTCATTAGAAAGTTTGTGAGAATGTTCCCAAGGCTGAGGTTTCCATAATTGTCTACGCAATCTATACGTCCAGCCAATATGCCTTAAGATTAAATCCTTATGGATTTCATATAATTCCTGCTCGCTTAACTTTTCTCCATTTATAAAAAGATTGGAGGTATAATCTCTTGCTAAAATTCCCCAACTTCTACTGCTATTGATAATGGCACCCCATATTTTACGGGCTTCCCAAGTTCGTGCATAAGCTGAGTTGTTTTTAAAACCTACATAAAAAGCGACTGCAGTACCCACAATAGATAGAATAGACCATGGCAATTTGATCCAGGTCATATTAAAGTACTCATAAAGGACAACGATAAAAGCCGCGTATGACGCTAGAAAGAAAATTGGTTTGAATGCTTTGTGAAGAAAGACTTTGAAGTTTATGTTTCTGTTAATGTACATTTGTTTTGTAGCGTTTGGTTACTGTTTTCAGGAAGTTAAATTAAGGAAAACCTGTTGTTAGGCAAAATGTACTTCGAATATTTCATAGCTTTCAAAAAAAATGAGGCAAATTCAAAATACATTGTAAACTAAATTATAATCCATTTTCAATTGACTTATTTATATAGAAAGTACAAGTTGTCTATGTTCTACCTTTCAAGCATCCATCATTAATAATGAGATTCTTAACTTTCTTATGACTGCATCAGAATAAAAGTAGTAACTTATATAATAAACACCATCAACCTAAAAACCTATGGAATATCAGCTGATTAATAATGAAGAGAAGAAACGATATGAATTTAATATCAATGGAGAAATTGCCCATGTCGATTATATGCTGGCGAGGGGTAATATTTATTTGACACATACTGAAGTCCCCTCTTCATTAGGCGGGCAAGGTATTGGCTCAAAACTAATAAAGAGTGTTTTGACAGATATAAAGGAAAATACAGAGTACAAACTTTTTCCACTTTGCCCTTTTGTGGCCGCCTACATAAAAAAGCATACTGAATGGAAATCCATTTTATCTGACCTTGTAAATATTGAATAAGACATATCATTTATCATAAGCTTCAACAATTGGAGCAGAGGAAGAGAGTAAGTTCTCTTCTTTTTTTTGACTGATTTTATAAAAAAGTCAATTTATCCAGCAAACAATACATTTCCACTCCAAAACTAAAAGTTCACATTTCTGAACAAGACTACATTTGCGACAAACTCTTAAAATTTCACCCCTCCAAAAGAAAGTACAATAATAAGATTTCGATTATTTAAGTCATTTTGCATCAATTAGTTGCAATAAAATGCAAATTCATTACATCTAAAATAAATTTATATAAAACTGAAATTATTAGATAGGTACAATATTTAAATACAAATACATCAATTTACATTCAAATAATGCAATCAAACTTCATTTCAACTATCTGAAAATAATCACATTACCTATAAAATCTAACGCACCTGCTTTAACTAAAATATATCCTAAATAAAAGTTAAACCGTTAGAGAGACCAAACCTAATTTACACCATTACTCACTGAAAAAATGAAAAAGATATTATTCTTGTTACTCCTAATTTTAATTGTAAAAATCAATATTAACGCCACAACTTACTCGATCTCAGATGACGTATCTGGTTACGTTTATATAGGAACTAGAGGAGATTTATCAGACTTTGTTGATGAAGATGGAAATTCTCTACCGTCATGGAATGGAAATTATAACATTAGAATACAATCAGGAAAAAGTGTTTACCTTGGCAATAACCTTTTTGATCCTGATGTAGTGATTGATACTTTATTTTTAGATGGCACGCTTAATAATACTGCTTATAGAACCACTACTCATTTTGGTACTGTAATTGTCTCAGGAACCGGAAATTTTAATGCTGATAATCACTCAGGAGGTCGTTTATATGTTAATGTTCAAGATATTGTTCTTGAAGAAGGGGCAGAATTTTCAGTACCATCTACAGGTACAGGGAATTACAGTGGATTGAATTGGACAGGAAGTATTACAGTAGAAGACAACGTTACTTTAAATACAAGTGGCGCATCTAATAACCTTATTACATTATCTCAAATCAATAGTTTACCAGGGAACAACCCTAAAATTGTTGCACAAGGCACTTTAGAAGGAGTAGGAACCAATATTAATTCGGTTATCCTTAATGGAAATACGGCTATTACAGCTGACCTTTCTTCTTCTGACGTTAATATATATACTGAAGGGAACGACTTAGTTATAGCTAATACCATCAATGAAAATGTGACTATTTTTGCCGATTTGACTTCAAATGGCAATCCAACGGTAGACCTTTCGTTTGCAGGATCATCATCTGGTACTGTGACGTTAGCGCCTACCAACAACAGAGTAAGATCTGTCACCATGAATACTTCATCAACTGTAGGGGTTACGCTGGGATACAAAGTTGACGTTGTGAACTCATCTTATAACTTAGCTGCTTTAACACTTACAAATGGGAAATTAATTACCTCTGAAACCAATATTCTAACCCTTGATGAGTTTTCGTTTGTAACCAATGCAGTGTATTCATGGTCAGGTCATGCTTCTGGTGGCTTAAGTAATTCGTATATCGAAGGTCCTTTAGCAAAAGAAATCGACTTTAATACTGCTACTAAAACAGCATTAGGAATTTCTGGAAATGACTTTTTCTTGATGTTCCCTGTTGGAAAAAATGGCACGTTGAGAGAAGCTGGAATCGCTATTCCAACAGCAAATACAAAAACAACATTCAGAGTAGAGTATATCAATACAAAACACCCTAGTTTTAGAAATATTGATGCTTCATCTACGGTTGATTTAGTAAGTGAATTTGAGTACTGGAATGTAGACAGAATTTCTGGATCTGCCGGCGCAGCGGTTGTCCTTACTTACAACACAAATAGCGGTTTGCAGAATGCTCATATTTTAGATGCACAAGTAATGCACTTTAATGGGTCAGTTTGGGAAGATCAAGGAAACCAATCGCAACATACTGTCGGTGATGACGAAGGCACTTTGATGTCAGGTTTAGCAACAAGTTTCTCTCCATTTACATTGGGAGGTTCAAACAACCATGACTTGCCTGTAGAATTGACTTACTTTGAAGGAGAAAAAAATACAGACGGAACTGTTTCACTGTACTGGGAAACGGCTTCAGAAATCAACAATAGTCACTTTGAAGTACAAGGTTCTAGAGATGGACGTACTTTTGATATCTTAGGACAAGTTGATGGAAATGGAAATTCAAATGTTTCAATTGAGTACGTATTTGATGTATCAATACAAGAAGCTCCAAATTATAAGTGGTACAGATTGAGACAAGTAGATTTTGATGGTGCTTATGAGTACTCTGAAATCATCCAAATGCAAACCAATGAAATTACTATTCAAGATTTAAACATATACCCTATTCCAGCGCAAGGAATGATTCACACAAAGATCGTTTCAAGCACAGAAGTAGAAATTACATCAGCATTTATCTACAACGCTTATGGAATGATGGTAAAAGAAATTGATACACACCATTTAGAAGATATTAATATTGCCAATTTATTGGATGGCGTTTACTTCTTAAGCATTACAACTGCCAAAGGAAGTAAAGATGTGAAGAGATTTATTGTTAGAAATTAATCGCAAGATCATTAAAAGTTAGTTTTTCAGTTGAGTGTAAAAAGACTACTATTTTAGTAGTCTTTTTTATTTTTTGTTTCAACACAAACTTAATTGGTTCTCTTAAAATGTTCTATTACATAGGAAAAAAGTCATATCAACACTCTAAAAAATATCTTTAATCTAAATTTAAGTTAAATAAAACAATGTTTTACTTTCGTTATCTTACCATTTCCTAAAACACTAAACTTGTTCAATATCCAACAACGTATATTTGGAATGTAATAACAAAGTACTCAACTCTATTGACATTTAAGAGTGTTATTACAGTAACAACTATAAATTGATATGAAACATATATTACTAACAACGTTAGCCGTTTTATTCGGCTTAACAGGATCGAATGCTTTTGCCAAAAAAGCACTAGAAAAGCCAAACTTCTTAATCCTTTGGGGTGATGATATCGGGATGTACAACCTTTCGTACTGGAACAGAGGTATGATGGGTTACAAGACACCAAACATCGACAGAATCGGTGAAGAAGGTATCGCGTTCACGGATTATATGGCAGAACAATCATGTACAGCAGGACGTTCATCATTTATCACAGGACAATCAGGAATTCGTACAGGTATGACTAAAGTAGGTCTGCCGGGTGCGGAAAAAGGGCTTACAGATGATACTCCTACCCTTGCGGAGTTGATGAAAGCACAAGGTTATGCAACAGGTCAATTTGGTAAAAACCACTTTGGCGATAGAGATGTTGACCTTCCAACAAATCACGGTTTTGATGAGTTTTTTGGTAACTTATACCACTTAAATGCAGAAGAAGAACCAGAATTACCTGACTATCCTAAAGATCCAGCCTTCAAGAAAAAATTTGGACCAAGAGGTGTCATTCACTCTTATGCCGATGGCCGTGTTTCTGATACAGGTCCATTGACCAAGAAAAGAATGGAAACAATTGACAACGAAGTAATGGGCGTTGCTCAAACGTTTATCAAATCTCAAGTAGAAGCTGAGAAGCCTTTCTTTGTATGGTTCAACACTACACGTATGCACTTCAGAACGCATATTAATGAAGACGAAAAAGGTTTATCCAACGGTCAAGGTATTTATGCTGACGCAATGGTTTCTCATGATCAGGTAATTGGTCAAATGCTGGATTTCATTGAGGAGTTAGGTATAGAGGAAAATACTTTCGTAATGTACTCAACGGACAACGGTCCTCACTATAATTCATGGCCTGATGCTGCGGTGACTCCTTTCCGTGGTGAGAAAAACACAAACTGGGAAGGTGCTTACCGTGTACCATGTTTCGTGAAATATCCAGGTCATATTCCTGCAGGTCAAGTTTCAAACGGTATGGTTTCTCACTTAGACTGGGTGCCTACAATTTTACACTATGCAGGTAATGAAACAATCAAAGAAGATTTATTAAAAGGTGGCGTAAAAGCCAATGGTAAAGAGTTCAAAGCTCACTTAGACGGTTACGATTTAGTAGACCACTTAGCGGGTAAAGAAGAATCACCTCGTCATGAATTCTTGTACTTCAATGATGACGCACAATTGACAGCCATCCGTATGGACGATTGGAAAGTAGTATTTATGGAGCAAAGAGCACATCAAATGGCCGTTTGGTCAGAACCTTTCGTTCCACTAAGATTACCAAAAATCTTCAACTTACGTCGTGATCCATATGAAAGAGCAGATATTGATTCAAATGCGTATTGGGATTGGTATTTTGATCACGTACCGTACTTATACATGGCACAAGATAAAGTGGGAGCTTTCATGAATACATTAGTGAAATACCCTCCAAAACAAAAAGCAGCGTCATTCTCTGTGGATCAAATCATTGAGATGATCATGCAACAAACTGAAGCGACAAAGGCGGCACACAACTAGCGCTATTCTGAATTAGCCTATATACCTTACCCTCTTACAATTGATTTTGTGAGAGGGTTTTTATATTGAAGAAAACGCATTAAGTACTAAGTCAAAAATAAATCATAGTTAATTCTAATTTATTTTTTGTGAGTATAACGCTAAAAAACGTATTAATATTGGTTCTATTGAATACGCTGTAAACTAAATTATCGTCAACTTTCACTCAACATTTCTACAAGCTTTGAAGGTTCTACTTTCAAGACCAAAGGGAGTACTGCCAAACTATAATGGTAGAAAGCTCAATGGCGCGAATGTTAAGCGTTAGCATCATTCGTGTCCTTCAGATCATCAGAAATCTCCTGATTTCTAAATACTATAAATAACGAAAACTTAGTTTACCGCAAACTTTCAATCAATTATTCTGCAGGCTTTTATGTCCTACTTCCAAGCGTCCTTCTTCTTCATTTTTCCATTGATGAAAAACGAAGCAAAAAATCTAGGCTTAGAAGTCAAAAGCTAAATTTCATTCCACTCGCCTAAATGATTTTAAACTCGCTTTGCTCAAACAAGAAAATCATTTTTTAACGGCTCAATGCATGAAATTCTTAACGCTTTTCCCTTCAATGCCAGGGGGGAGTACTACCAAACGAGTTAGATAGAAAACCCACTGGCACGAATGTTAAGCGTTAGCGTCATTCGTGCCTTACAGATCATTAGAAATCTCCTGATTTCCAAACACTATAAATAACGAAAACTTAGTTTACAATGTAAATAAGTTTAGACTGATACAAAAAAGCGAACCCTTTATGGATTCGCTTTTTATTTTTATTCTAAATGCTTTGTGAGTTGGTCTTAACTATAATCTGAACGTTACACCAAACTGTCCCCCAGAAACTGTTCCTCCTCCAAATTGAAGATTCAGCCCTATTAGATCTGTTATAAACCAACGGCCACCCACTTGAATACCACCACCAAAACCAGTAGAAGAATGACTATATCCATAAAAACCAACATTGGCTCCTGCATATAAATCCCACTCCGAAGATAAATTTAATAAGCGGTTAAAATGATAATTACCAATAGCAGATAATGTCCATGCTGAACGGTCTTTGTGGTTATCCCAACGATTATGATAAGAGAAAACACCTCCTACCGAAATATCAGGATGAAAGCCATTGTACTCTCCACCAATATAAAATGGCACACCATGGTTACTAAACCCAAATCCAGTATTTAAAAACCATGCGTGATTTCCTGAATAGGAACCTCCACTTTTTGAATTAGTGCTTTGCTGTTTTTTTTCTTGAGCTAAACTAAAAGTCGAAATCAATAATCCAGATATTAATAGCAGTACATATCTGAAATTTGTCAGTTTAATTTTCATAATAGGTTTCATTGTTAAACTTAAAACAAAGTAAACAATTCGATGAAAACTATTATGTTAATTGTATCATAATAAATAAAAAACAGTGATAAAAAATCATCACACTCTTAGAATAGGGCAATACGGACATTTCATTAAGAAAAGTAATATGTCTTTATATTTAAAAAGCCCGCAACGATTGTTGCGGGCTTCTATTCTAATAAGGTCTAATTTTACATTAACCCTAGCATATCTTCAACACTCTTGTCTTCCAATGTTTTCCCAACAAAATGTACTGGAGGAAGTTTGAAGCCAATCACTAAAATATCATCTGTTTGCTTTTCAGATGCTTGCATCCACTCATTGATTGTCATTGCAATGATGGATTTTTGCTCAAACATTGGCTTCTGAGCTACATCAAGGAAAAGTTTTCTCATATTTTTCTTATAGAACTTCTGTCCTTTCTCTCCTCCAAACTGATCCTGATAACCGTCTGTACACATGTAAACGGCATCAAGCTGTGCATTAGGATCATCCAAACGAATCATATGATTAGTGAATGACTGATATTGTTTCTTTTTGAAAACATGACCGCCAATAGATTGTCTTTCTCCGGCAACCACCTCAATTTCTCTATTTCCGATAGCATCTTTCTTTACTAAATAAAGAGGATGATGAGCACCTGCATAAGTCAGTTCTCGCTTTTTCTTGTTGATCACACAAATACCGATATCCATGCCATCTTTATTATTCATTCTCTCCTGTTGTAGCACTACTCTAATCCTCACATTCAATTCATCTAATAACTGTGCAGGTGTAAGATGTTCTTTTGAATTGATCAGATTAGATAATATTTCTCTACCCAAAATCGACATAAAAGCACCAGGAACACCATGTCCAGTACAATCGGCCACTGCCAGATATGTATAATCTCCTTTGCTTTCCAGCCAATAGAAATCACCACTTACAATATCTTTTGGCCTATAGAATACGAAAGCATCTTCGAACTGAGAACGAATTAATGAGATATTAGGTAAAAGAGCCTGCTGAATTCTCTTCGCATACTGAATACTGCTCGTCTGCTGAGAGTTTTTCTTCTCTAATTCTTCTAAAGTACCCTGCAATAGTAAATTACTGCTCATTAACTCATCTCTATGCCTGTTGATCTGCTGTGTTTTCTTCAACACTTGCGTCTCCATATCCTCATAGTTGATAGCCGTCTGCAATGCACTCACAGCGTACACAACAATACTTCCAAGCATATTAATTTCTACATCGGAGTAGGCATTCGGTCTGTCATTGTGAATGGCTAAAACACCTATTTTACCTGTAGGTGTGGTCAGTGGCAAGTAGATCAGAGAAGCGGCCTTTTTGTGTGTAATCACAGGCAACAAGTGTTTATAAGGATTACTTGCTCCTCCTAAAAAGTCTTCGCAGATTATAGCTTCCTGAGAATTATAACATGTCACTCCCAAGTGAGTATTATCCAAAAGAGATCGTTTTAATTCATAATATTTCCCTTCCTTATCATACCCTTGATAGTGCATTTCATCCTCATGAACAATCCCCACCATAAAGAGCGAAAAGTCCAACACATTACTTAATGCACGGTTGAATTCTTCTATAATTTCACTAACTGAGGTATGGTTACTAATCTTGTTACCAATCTGTCTAATTGTATCAATTTTCTCATACGTAGTGGCAAGTTCTTCTTTCTGTTTTAGAATTTCCTCGCTCCTGTCATTCATCTTTTCTAAAACATAATTAAAGTCTCTTGAGAGTGCTCCAATTTCATCTTTGGTATTGATTGTATAAATTTTCCCTTGAAACTTATCTTCCACTATTTTATGAATAGATTTAGATAACTCATTGATTGGTTTACCTAAACGATTCAATAAATAATATAACAATAGAGCATTAACTAAAATGATACTAAAAGCTGATACAAAAAGGATTATGATATTGATACTCTGCCAATATCTTTCATATTCTTTGACTACCTCTGAAATGTTCTGAATGTCTTTTTCAATAATATTTAAAGAAACATTCAAATTGTCTTTTATTCCAGAATGACCAAAATAACCCAACTCAGCATCTAGATTGACGAGCTTTTGAAAGTACTGTTCATAATTATCCAAAGCTCCTTTAAGATAAACCCTTCCATATTTATCAGAAACAGTTTTATCAATATCTACTTTGAGTGCCTCAATGACTGTAGAAAGCTTTTTTGCATAAGCTTTGTCTTTTCTCAAAATATAATCCTTCTCATGTCTTCTCAATGATAAAATCTTCACTTGATCAAGATCATATCCAGAGTTCATGACACTGTACACTGAACGTCTCATGTCACCTTCTACTCCATAGCTTTTAAAACCACGTTTTAATTGTACAGCTACTAATGAATCTAGAGTAGTATGATATAATGAGATGGACTTTTCAAGATTACGAAGAGGTACAATCACATTGGCTCTCTTTACATATTCATTGACATAAAACTTGTCAATCTGTTCGTTGATTTCTGAAATTAACTGTTTGTTCTTTTCTATGTATTTGTTCTTTTTGGTCTCATAGAAAGTAGGGTTGATCGTTTCAGATAGTAAAAAAGATTGCTGTCCTGCTTTAATTTTTTGGACCTTATTTGAAACAGTTGCAAGATCAATTACAACGTTCTCAGCATTGGTTGTTGTATTTCTAATGTAAGCATACACAAAAAACACAACACTGATTATCAGTAAGTTTGTAGCAAATGACCAAACAAGCCTTGTTTTAATACTTTTTGCTTGTCTTTTTTGAGGAGTTAATTTCATGATTGTAGTAGTTCGAAATTTAGAATGCTGGAATATATCCTTTATGAGCAACTACTTGCTGTCCTTTATCTGACAATGCAAACTTCACAAAACGCAGTACTGTATTCTTTTCAGAGTCTCTGTAGTACAAATAAAGTGGTCTTGATAAAGGATAGATTTTTTGAAGTGCATTTCTAAACGAAGGATAGATATAATCCTTGTTATTAACGCTTACAGATACCGGCTGTACTATTTCATCAACGTAGGCAATACCGCAGTAGCCAATTGCACCTTCTTCCTTACTCACTTTTTCAACTACGGCAGAATTAGATTGTACTTCTACGCTCCCTTCACGCAATGGGGCACTTCTCATTACTTCTGATTTAAAAAAGCCAAAACTACCAGAGTTTTCATCTCTCGTCACCACTAAAATTGGAATATCTTCTCCTCCTATTTCACTCCAATTAGTAATTTCGCCTTTGAAAATTTTAGCAATAGTTTGAACTGATAGTTTTTTAACTGGATTAGATGGATGCGTAATGATGGATAAAGCATCAAAAGCTATTACTTTCTCCATTAAACGATCATATTGATCTTCAATTTTTTCTTTTTCGCCAGATTTTACTTTTCTTGATGATAGTGCAAATTGAACAGCATAGTCAGACAACCCTCTGAAACCCAATGAGCTTCCTCCTCCTTGTACATCTATGGATGCAGAAGATGAGTAAGTATCAACTAAAGCTTCAACGACAGGGAGCATTGTATCACTTCCTTGTCCTCTTAATGTGTTTGTTTGTGCGTTTGTCTTAGTAGTAAATATGCAAGTATAAAAAAGTATTACTGTTATGAATTTTTGAGATAGATTCTTCATTGTTTCAGCATTTTATTGTATCACAAAAGTCGAAATCTAATGTTACAAGAATAAGTCTTAATCTTTACATTATCTTGATCTATTAAGTGATACATATACACTTAATAGTAATATAAAATCGTTAATAAATCCTCTTTTAAACTGATATTATCAATATTTAGTGATAGTTTAGCACTTTTCTAATGTTAACATAATGAGAACAATTTGGATTTGGCTATTTAAAATGGCCGGTTGGAAGGTAGAAGGAGTTTTCCCTGAAAATGTAAAAAAAATGGTGGTCGTTGTAGGCCCACATACCAGTTTCTGGGACTTTATGGTGGGTGTTCCCGCACGTGATATTGTTGGTATTAAAGCGAAGTTCTTTATTAAAAGTACTCTTTGTAAAGGTCTTCTAGGACGTTTTTTAAAGAGACAAGGAGCAATTCCTGTCGTTAGAACAAAAAATACACGATTAGTTGACCAAGTCATAACGGAATTCAATAACAGAGAAGAGTTAATCATGGCTGTAACCCCTGAAGGGACAAGGTCTTATAATGATAATTGGAAAACTGGATTTTATAGAATCGCATTAGGAGCAAATGTTCCAATTTATATGGTAGGTATGTGTTTCAAAACCAAAAGAGTAGTATTTGGAGAATCTATAATTCCGTCAGGCGACATTGAGAAAGATACTCTCAAAATTAAGACGTATTTAAGTCAGTTTAAAGGGAAACATCCAGAGAAAGGAATTTTTGTTTAAAATCTAGCTCTAGATGTTTTCATCTTCGGATTATAAACTATTTTATTCCTTATCTTTCAAAATCCCGATATTAAAACAGAATTTAAATACAAGCTGATTATAATTCATAACAGCTATCTCTTCTGCTAATTTCACATTTGGAATGAAGTGATACACCGTTGAAAACTGAAATATTCCAATACTTAATCCTAATTCTGGAGATACTCCAAAAGCATTTACAGTTGGAAATTCTGCAACAAGCTCATCGGAACTAAGTAAACCAAAGAAAGGAACAAGGACTAATGGAGAGACTGCTTTAGCATTAATTCTATAATAACCAGCTCCCAACCCTAAAAAAGGCTTTAATTTTCTATTGCCTAAATAATACTTACCTCTTAATGAATAACTTGTTATTTCTGATGATAAAATAAAATCAGATTCTTCACCATCTGTCCCTATATAATTGAGATTGAGATAAGCTTCTACACCTACTGCAGTTTTGGGATTGATATGGTAAAAACTATTGACAAAAATTCCGGCCCCTCCGCCACTTATCTTATATTCATTTACATTACTATAAGTGAGGTTGTTTTCAAAACCAAGTCCAAGAGTTAGCTTTTTTTCTTGTGCCTTTAGGCTTGTTGATGAAAGAATAATCAATGAAAAAATAAATAATTTAAGTTTGCACATTGTATTGAAGAGTTAAAAAATTGAGAAAGTTACTATACAATAGGTATAGTTGAGTTTTAGTTCACTTATTCATACGACATGCAAAATTGAATGTATGACAATTACAATTAGTTAAATTATGTTATTATTTAGATAAATTCTAAACAGCGTTCTGTGATTAAAAGGCAGAAAATATGGATATAACTTGCATAAAAGTCACTTATAGAGGTATTAAAGATTATAGTTTACAATGCACCAGCAAGGTTAAGCTCTATTAAAAAGTTCATTCACTTTATCCTCCATTAAAAAAACTTGAAGTCCAAACTGATAATTCAGCCAAACATAACTATAAGGGCTCAGCGGTGTATGATCATCTGTATATTTATCATTCAACGAGGCCAACTCCTCTCTTGACGAAGTTAATCTTAGGTTGATCTTTTCTGGTGTATCGAAAGAATTATTTGACAACTGTTCAATCATCATATCAATACGCGATGTAAAAATTTCATGCTTTTCCTTGATGGAATAAAGCTGAGAGATATACTGATTACCTATTTCAGAAGCGAAAGTAGACGTATTTAATAACTCAATTATTCCAGACATCCTTCTGAGAATCACCATTGTTTCTTCTAGTTCTTTTGACTTGTTTTTGTAATAGCTACTCTCCTTTTTTACATGAACAATTATTTTCCGTTGTTTACGAATAGATGCAATAATATCACTGATTTCTAAAAGATAGGATTCTTCTACCAGATCTCCCTCTACTACGCTCTTGTATTCTTTATTAATCAAAGATAGAGCATGAGACATTTCAAATTTTAGTTCTCTAACACCACGAATTGGAAATATTAAAGAGAAGACCAATGTAATAATCCCTCCAAAGATAATGTTTCCTGACCTCCACAAAGCTGTATCCAAGCCTTCGCTCTCATTGACTCCTAGAAGAATTACAAGTGTCATCACTCCTATCAAATAAGCATAGGGATATTTTTTGAAAACAACTAATCCAAACAATGGTATAGAAACAAGGATAATCACGGTTTGAATCATCACATTATTTTGAAATAATATCAAGGTAGCTACTCCTAATAAAGCTCCTGTCACCGTTCCTAATATTCTTTGTAAAATACGGTGAATAATTCCTCCAAACTCTGGCACCGGTCCTATTAATACAACCACCGTAATACTCACCCATGAGCCATGGGGGATTTCCAATAGATTGACAAGAATGAAACTTAACCCCACCAAAACCATGGTCCTGATCAGGTGTACTCTTTCTACATTTTGATAGATATATGTTTCGATCTTCTTGTTCATACTCTATTATAACATTTCTTACTATTTAATATACAATGCATTCTCATAAAACTAAAACTGGTTCAAGTCTTAAGCTGAAAGCGTGACTTGGACCTATATATGAAAAAGTCTGTTGACTTTTAGTACCAAATAATGTTACTACAGCTATAAGTCTTCAGACTTATAACAACAATTGCAAACACAAGTGACGCTTCGCTGAACACTTGCGCTAGTCTGTATAATACTACTTGCTTTAAACTCTATACATAGCCAAAAAGCATAAAAAAGGCTACCTCTTTCGAAGTAGCCTCTTATTATCTCTAATTCCTAGTCAATATTACATAGACTCGTGGAATGTTCTTTGAATCACCTCTAATTGGTGCGCTCTTGATAATCTGATGAAGTTCACAGCGTATCCAGATACACGGATTGTTAACTGTGGATAGTTCTCAGGATTTTCGTAAGCATCCATTAAAGTATCTCTATTCAATACGTTTACGTTTAAGTGGTGAGCCATACCGCCTTCTTCAGCGAAGTAACCATCCATCATAGTTACAAGGTTTTTCACTTGAGTACCTCTATCAGAACCTAATGACTTAGGAACGATTGAGAATGTATTTGAGATACCGTCTTGAGCATCATTGTAGTCTAATTTTGCAACAGAGTTCAATGAAGCAACAGCACCGTTTGTATCACGACCGTGCATTGGGTTAGCACCTGGAGCGAATGGCTCACCAGCCTTACGACCGTCAGGAGTAGCACCAGTTTTCTTACCGTACATTACGTTTGAAGTAATTGTCAATAATGACATTGTAGGTACAGCGTTACGGTACGTTTTGTGCTTCGCTAACTCAGTGAAGAAGATATGAGAGATTTCTTTAGCGATGTTATCTACTTCGTCGATGTCGTTACCATATTTAGGGTAATCACCTTCGATTTCGAAGTCAACAGCTAAACCGTTCTCATCACGAACTGGCTTCACTTTAGCATTCTTGATTGCAGATAATGAGTCAGCAATGATAGAGATACCAGCAGCACCGTAAGCCATATCGATACCTGGATCAGTGTCCAAGAATGCGAATTGTGCTTTTTCGTAGTAGTGCTTGTCGTGCATGTAGTGAATGATGTTCATAGTCTTCACATAAACACGAGCAACTTCTTTCATTGTTTTCTTGAATTGCGTCATTACTTTGTCGTAATCCAAGTACTCATCGTTAGCCATTGAATCGATACCATTCACTGTCAATACGTTTTTGTTTTCGTCATGACCAGCGTTGATTGCCATCAATAATGCTTTTGGTAAGTTTGTACGTGCACCGAAGAATTGGATTCTTTTACCGATTTCTTGGTAAGATACACAACAAGCGATACCATAGTCATCTGATCCACGGTTAGGACGCATTAAATCGTCATTTTCGTATTGGATAGATGAAGTATCAATTGATACTTGAGAACAGAAATCTTTGAAACCTTCAGGAAGATCTTTTGACCAAAGTACAGTTAAGTTTGGCTCTGGAGATGCTCCTAAGTTATAAAGTGTTTGTAAGAATCTGAATGAAGTCTTAGTCACTTTAGTACGACCGTCGTGGAATTGACCACCGATTGCTTCAGTTACCCAAGTTGGGTCACCACCGAAGATCTCGTCATAAGCACCTGGACGTAAGTGACGAACCATACGTAATTTCATTACGAAGTGGTCGATATATTCTTGAGCTTCAACTTCATTGATAGTACCTGCTTCTAAGTCTCTTTGGATATAGATATCTAAGAAAGAAGATACGTTACCTAATGACATTGCAGCACCATCTTGCTCTTTTACAGCCGCTAAGTATGCAAAGTATACAGCTTGTACAGCTTCTTTTGCAGTTTCAGCAGGACGAGTTACATCTAAACCGTACATTGCAGCCATCTCAGCGATGTCTTTCAATGCAGAGATTTGAGAAGTAATCTCTTCACGTAATTGGATGTTCATAGCGATGTCCGCTCCTGAACCTTCGCTTAAACCTTCCTCAATGTTAGCAAAATCTTTTTGTTTTGCTGCGATTAATTGATCTGTACCGTAAAGTGCTAAACGACGGTAGTCACCAATTACACGACCACGTGCATAGTTATCAGGAAGACCAGTTAAAACACCTAATGAACGGTAAGTTCTGATTTCTTTATCATATGCTGAGAACACTTGGTTGTTGTGATCTTTTGCATAGTTAAATACGTTTTCTACAGCTGGGTTAACCGTTTTACCTTTTTCTTCTACAGCGTTTTTAACAACTCTATATCCACCGAAAGGCTTCATAGCACGCTTTAAAAGCTCATCAGTCTGTAAACCAACGATTGTTTCTAATTCTTGGTTGATGTAACCTGCTTTATGAGAAGTTACAGTAGAGATTGTATCCGTGTCGATGTCACGGCAACCATTATTTTCTCTTTCTTCTTTCATACCTGCTAAGCAGATATCCCAAAGCTTTTTAGTTGCCTCAGTTGCTTCCGCTAAGAAAGAAGCGTCTCCATAATAAGGTGTAACGTTATTTACTACAAAGTCATAAACGTTGATTTCGTTTTGCCACTTTGTTCCTTTTAATTGAGAGTTTAATACAGCGTTTTCCATTCTATTCTTTTGGTTTTTCTTTACAATCTACATTTACACTAAACGGTATTTTTAACGTTCAGATGTCTATGTTTAGTTTTATTAATTAAATCAACTTAAATTCTCTAGCTAGCAACTTTGCTGTCCTTCAAATCTTTTTTAAGCTGTGAATTTTCTTTTTCCATGTCTGGCTTCACAAACATCCACCAGTAAATTGTCCCTACAAAGAAGGCTCCTCCTACGATGTTTCCTAACGTTGCAGGAATTAAGTTGGTGATGATAAAATCTGACCAAGTAATGTCAGCACCATTAAACATCGCCGCCGGAATCACATACATATTGGCAATACAGTGTTCGAAACCAAATGTTACGAAAGTCATTACCGGGAACCAGATTCCGATTACTTTACCCATCACATCTTTTGCAGCATATGCTTGCCAAGCGGCCAAACATACTAGCCAGTTGGCCCCTACTGCTTTAAAGAAAGTCTTATAAAAAGGATTACCCACTTTATGTTCTGCCACACCGATTAATGAGTTATGGAAGACCTCTGCGTCAACCACTCCTGTTAATGTTGTGATGAAGTAAGCCACAAAAAGAGATCCTATAAAGTTACCTAAGTAACCAAAGCCCCAAACTTTTCCTAGTTTCCCCCAAGATTGATCTTTTGAGAAAACTGAAACGGTCATCATTGCAGTACTTGATGTGAATAATTCTGCTCCTGCAATAATTACTAAAACTAGTCCTACTGGGAAAACTGCACCCATCAGAAACTTTGTGATACCAGGGTTTTCAGCTGCAATTCCAGGTGATCCTCCTCCAACAATTATGGCTAATAAGAATCCGAAGGCTACATACGCGCCTCCTAAAAATCCGAAGACCAACAATTGTTGAATGGACATATTTCCTTTCTGAAGTGCCCCTCCTCTAATATTACTTAAAATCTCTTTTGGCGATGAATATCCCATACAATATGAAAGTTTATAAGATTATCTCTTTGTGATGATACAAATATGAAAGTAGTAGAAATCTATTTCAGTGATCGTCATCACTAAAATTTCGTGATGACATATGATTATACGTAAATAGCTATTTTACACATAGTTAATTAACACTTGTATGCAAAAAACTTTCAAAAAAAGGCCCTTTTTTTATTGTACTTTTTACATGTAAATCAAAAAAAAGAAATGAATTTTCTCACTTAGCGTAAAGAATCAAAACGCGAAAATTCGCTTTCCTGCAAACGAACATATATATACGTCATTTGATTTAAATTTATTTTGTAAATTGGTTAAACCATTAAAAAATTGGGACTTTTAAACTACTCTATTCTAACTTTTTTAACCACTTCTATAGCATATGGGACATCAACACCACCATCACTCTCATGGCCAACATCATGATTCTACAAAAAATATCGGCTGGGCATTTTTTCTTAATCTGGCCTTCACAATTTTTGAATTCATTGGAGGATTTTATACCAATTCCATTGCCATACTTTCTGATGCTGTACATGATTTAGGTGACACTATAGCAATTGGTGCGGGTTATTTCTTTGAGAAATATTCTAATAAAAAAGAAAACACCACTTATACTTATGGCTATAGACGTTATTCCACATTATCAGCTATTATTAATATCATTGTTCTGACTTCAGGTTCCATCCTTATTATAGTTAATACAATTCCCCGTTTAATTCAACCTGAAGAAGTCCATTCTGAAGGAATGCTTTTGATGGCTTTTATTGGTGTAGCGGTCAATGGCATGGCCGTTTTCAAGTTGTTTGGAAATAAAAACTCAGCCAATCAAAGAGTTATGATGCTTCACTTGATGGAAGACACAATGGGATGGGTTGCTGTATTGATTGGTGCTTTGGTGATGAATTTCTATGACCTTCCTATTATTGACCCTCTACTATCACTCGGCATCGCCTCTTTTATATTATATAATGCCATTAAAAACCTGATTGGCATTCTCCCTATTTTCCTTCAGGCTGCACCCCATAATATCAACCAAGAGGAAATCATCGATGATTTGAAGAAAATCAGTAATGTTGAAGATGCTCATGACCTTCATTTATGGTCATTGGATGGGGAATTTAACATCATGAGCCTTCATTTAGTAGTGGAGAATTCTACAGATATGTGCCGATGTGCTGAAATAAAGAAAGAGGTGAGAGAAATTATCAAGAAAGATAAGATCAAACATATTACCATAGAGATTGAGCGTTTGGAAGAAGAATGCCTTGAAGGATAAATGATAGGTGGTAATTAGTGTTGATACCTATTTATGTTATTTCCTTGGTTTATTTCTAAATAAGTCTTTGAATACATCAATGGTCAATGCTAAACCTAAAATACCGGCGATCACGTAACCTGCAATTGCAAATTTATTAATGAAAGTGGCATTCTCAGCTACTGCCATTGATGATGATGCTATTAATAAGCAACCGATAATAATACCGATGGTCAATTTATTAATTCCATTTCTAAATGAATCCAATATGGGTTGGGTTTCTTCCAAAGTAATCATCACATCAATCTTCCCTTTTTTAATGAGAGCGATGATTTCTTTTATATCAGCCGGAAAGTTTTTAAAGTCTCGAATTCCATACACCAAATCAAGCAACAATTCTCTTTGCCCTTTGGAAGTGAGAAAGTGCATTTGATATTTTAATATAAATGGCTTGATCTCCTTTAGAAGATTCATTTTGGGATTAATTTCCAATGCAGTGCCTAGCACAAGTGCCAAGGCTTTAGCTAAAGTGACAAAATAATTAGGAAGTTTGATATTATAGCCAAACATAATTGTCATCACTTTCTCCGTAAAACTTGCCCATGGAATGGTGCTGACATCTTGATCCAAAAACTGAAACAGATCATGTAATTGGTATTGAAGGTTTTTTCTATTCTCCTTCGTAATCTCATGTGTTAGAGCTATTCTTTTGATGGAATGAATCACCCTATCTGTATTTTTAGAAAGAAATGCCTCTAAGAACTCACCAATTACTGTGGTATCTTCTTTTAATAAATGCCCCACAATACCAAAGTCAATAAAACATAGTTTTAGATCTTTTGTTATGAAAATATTTCCTGGGTGGGGGTCCGCATGATAGAAACCATATTCAATAATCTGCTGAAAAAATGATTTCACTAAGTTTCTACTGATCACCTCTTTTTGCTGTTCGGTGGCAGTCATGATGAAATCATTCATCTTTTTACCATTGGCAAACTCCATACACAAGATTTTGTTCGTGCATAGTTCTTTGATTACCTTGGGTGCAGTGGTTGTCTTAGAATGTTTAAAGTAAGTATAGAACTGTTCTTGATTTCTTTTCTCTATAGAATAGTTTAATTCATTTTTTAAAGTAATCTCAAACTCGTCAAATAGACGAAGGGGATCCATTTTCGCAATATTCTTACTTGACCGAGTAACAATTCTCAAAATAGAGCGGATAATTCTCAGGTCTTCACTGACTGTTGCACTAGCAGAGGGTTTTCTTACTTTTAATACTAAGGGTTTGTTATCTCTTTCTACAGCATAAGTTTGACCGATAGATGCTATTCCTAATGGTTTATCATTTATCTTAGTAAAAGTTGCCAACTCGTCTTCTCCCAACTCCTCTTTGATCACCTCTTCAACTTCAAAAGAATCATCCTCTTTTACTTCATCTTGCAACTTTTTGAGTTCTTTAATATATTCTATAGGAAGCAAGTCTGCACGGTTGCTCAACATTTGTCCCAGCTTAATAAAAGTCGGTCCCAGTTCTTCTATTGCCAATCGAAATCTCACTTCAATAGGTTCTCTTGATATTTCAAGATGTTTATCTAAAATCTTATTGGGTATAAGATGGGAAATACTGGAATTGACCAACCAACTCTGAAAACCATACTTCACCATGACTTGTACAATTTCTATATATCGATTGGAATAGGTTGTTTTCGTTTGCATTTATACATTTTTAATTGATGTGCAAAATAAAAAGATCTGACTTTTGAACTCCTTTTATGAAGTTAAGTTATTTCTTAGAGAATTCATTGATTTTGTGAAAAGGGCATATAAAAAACGAATCAATAAGAAAATCCTATTGATTCGTTCATGAAAACTAAATAAATGCTTATTGATAAGTTATATCAATTGTTAATCTGAGTTTATATACTACATAATTCTTTATTACCTCTGTAGTTAATATGTTAAAAACTGTCTATTTGAAATCTTTATCCTCGTGTATTATCTAACGGTGTTTACCAACACATAATAGACGTTATTTTACTGAAACGTCTTTTTTATGGAGTGAAACCTCCTATCTAGAGCACAAAAAAAGCTACTCCTTATTAATAAGAAGTAGCTCTGAAATACATTGATATAAAATGTATTTACTAGAATGGCAAATCACCATCAATATCATCTCCTCCTACTGGTGGTGGCGGAGGTGGAGGTGTGTTTGTTTGTGCTGGAGCAGGTGAACCGTAAGTAGGTTGTTGCTGTTGTGGTGCAGCAGCAGGTTGAGCCTGAGATGCTGGGTTAATTCTCCATGCTTCAAGGTTTGTGAAATAAATTGTTTCACCACCTTTGTCAAAAGGTCTACCTTTTAAATCAAATGTAACAGCAATATCATCACCCTCATTATAGCTATCCAATAAATTACAACGGTCTTGTGTTGCTTGGAACTTAATGTATTGTGGGTAGCTTCCTTCCTGAATCAAAAGAACGAAATCTCTTTTCTTGAAAGTGGCTGTCACTTGTGCTGTATCCATGATCTTTTCGATCTTGCCTACTACTTCAAATGCCATATTTATAAATTTTTCTTTATTCTTGTTTCCAATAAAACACGAAGCTACGAAAGGTTATTTACTTTTTTATACAATTCCTTCAAATATTCCTTACATTTTCTAAATAATCTGAGTCCTTATACTTTTAATAAGATTTTGATAATGTAACTTTAGATTATCTAGAAAGAATCTAACCATAAACACATCATGAACACTGACTTTTATGCTATTGAGGACTTGCTATCTGAAGATCAAGTTCTTGTTCAAAATTCAACATCAGACTTCATTCAGAAAAATGTTAAACCTATTATAGAGGAATACGCTCAAAAAGCTGAATTTCCACAGCACCTTGTATCACAATTTGGAGAAATGGGACTCTTCGGCCCTGCCATTCCTGTAGAATATGGTGGTGGTGGAATGGATTACATTTCTTATGGCCTTATCATGCAGGAGGTGGAGAAAGGGGATTCTGGTCTTCGCTCTATGGCTTCTGTTCAAAGCTCATTAGTAATGTTTCCTATTTATGAGTTTGGTTCTGAAGCACAGAAAAATAAATTTTTACCCAAACTTGCCACGGGTGAATATTTAGGCTGTTTTGGATTAACGGAGCCTAATCATGGTTCTAACCCTTCTGGTATGGAAACCACTTTAAAAAAGGAAGGGGATCATTATATTTTAAATGGTGCCAAAATGTGGATTACCAACTCTCCTGTTGCTGATATTGCTGTGGTTTGGGCTAAAAATGAGGAAGGAAGAGTAAAAGGTGTGATCGTAGAAAAAGGGATGAAAGGGTTTACTGCTCCTGAAATTCATAACAAGTGGTCATTGAGAGCAAGTATAACAGGAGAACTCGTTTTTGACAACGTGATCATTCCTAAGGAAAACATTTTACCTTTAAAAGATGGCTTGGGAGCTCCTTTAAAATGTTTGGATAATGCACGTTACGGTATTGCTTGGGGAGCTATCGGTGCGGCCATTGATTGTTATGAAACAGCTAAGAATTATTCTTTGGAAAGAATACAATTTGATCAGCCGATTGGTGGTTTTCAATTGACACAGAAAAAGCTTTCGGAGATGTTAACAGAAATCACAAAGGCACAATTGTTAGCTTTGAGGCTTGGACAGCTCAAAAATGCCGGAAAAGCAACCACAGCACAAATCTCTATGGCTAAACGTAATAATGTGGAAATGGCATTAAAAATTGCAAGAGAAGCGAGACAGATTTTGGGCGGAATGGGCATCACAGGTGATTATCCTATCATGCGACATATGATGAATTTGGAATCTGTGATCACCTATGAAGGCACACATGACATACATTTATTAATTTTGGGAGCTGAAATAACAGGTATACCAAGTTTCAAATAATTTATATGCAACAATACAGGTACTTTATCATTAATAAACCCTATGGGGTACTTCCACAGTTTTCTGATCAGGATGGAAGGAAAACATTGAAATCTTTAGGGAACTTCCCTTCTGATGTTTACCCAGTGGGGCGACTTGACTTAGACAGTGAAGGTCTATTGATCATCACTAATGATAAAGCCCTCAACCACCGTTTGCTTCACCCTAAGTTTGAACATCACAAAACTTATTTAGTTCAGGTGGATGGAGATATTACGGAAGAAGCGATTCAGAAATTAAAAAGAGGCACTGAAATTAATGTCAACAAACAACAGTACAAAACATTGCCAGCACAATGTAAAAAGGTTGAAAAACCTAAAAACCTTGAAGAGCGTGATCCTCCTGTTCGTTTCAGAAAGAATATCCCAACCTCTTTTATTGAATTAACCATTCATGAGGGAAAAAACAGACAAGTAAGGAAAATGACAGCTTCTGTTGGTTTTCCTACTTTAAGATTAAAAAGAATCAGTATTCAAAATCTCAGAATTGAAAAGCTTCCAATAGGTGGTATCATTGAATTAAAAAGAAGTGAGTTGTTGCCTTTATTGAAAATAAAAAATGAAGATTTAACTCCTCCTGCAAAGAAAAAAACATTTCAAAAAAACAGTTCTTATAAAACAAGAATGAGGACTGGAGGAATGAGGAGAAAAAAATAAGAAAAGGCCTCTCAAACGAAAATTTGAGAGGCCTTATTATTTATAAGATGAAATCTATTTAGAAACAACAAACCTTAAAGTTTGAGGGAGGTATTTACCATCTTTCATGTTTCTGATGAGATAAACTCCCGAGGCTAGATTTTCAACATCCACTGAATATCTATTTCCGGAGAAAGTACCCTCTTTGACTTTTTGTCCGTTGATATTTGAAATTTCCCAATTTCCATCTTTTATGAATTCAGTAGTAGAAACCTGTATTCTTGAACTTGACGGATTAGGGTAAACGTTCCATTCTAATTCTGTGGCTAAGTCTGTACTATTGATTGGTCCTGATGATAATAAATCAGGATCAATCTGGTAAGACATTGCCTGGAATATCTCTTTTGAAACGTTGTCCTGAACAAACACGACTAATTCAACATTTTCTGTGTCATAAACACTTGTATTGGCCCAGTCTACAAACACCGTTTCTGAACTTCCGACATTCCATGATCTTCCAAAGAAACTGGTTCCCTCTGCACCTGGTGCAGGACTCATTGACTTCATCACATTCAAGTGTTCACTGATATCGTTTGTGATTTCAATACCTGTGATGGACTTTTCTATGGTTACAATGTGTAATAGAATTTCAGAATCCGATGCATCAAAGGTTCCATGAGATGTAAGCGTCACTCCTATTTGACCAGTACTACTAATGGCATCTAAATTCAAGTCTATACTGAATTCAGGGTCAAGTAACGTTCTCTTATAAACAAGATTTTCAAAATCTGCTAAGAAATCATCTGTATGCTCTTGGAAAGTATTACCGTCCACAATTGTTCTTGGTGCATTTGTCACTCCGTAGAAGAACTTTCTACCACTAGAGGCCTCTTGATTGTCTTTATTAAGATCATCACTAAATCCTTCCAGATAAATATGATAATTCACACTCAATACATCCGACTCCATCGTTGCAAGGTAATCGCCCAATGATGACATTGCTCTATTACTTGCCTCTTGTGCCGCATTGGTCATAGACTCTATCAATACAACTTTCTGCCTGTTTCCTATAAAGAAATTGTCAATCACCAACCCTTCATATTCTTGTGCCGAGTTGGATTTGAAAGCAAAACGCAAGCGCAAGTGTTGCTCCCCTATAAAATCATCCAACTGATGCCTTACAGAGATATATTCACCGTCTTCAGACCCAAAAGTAGTGTTGGTTCCAGTCCAACCTTTAGATAAAGTATTGGTTCCATAAATTTGATCTCCAGGGTCTGCAAGAATAGACTGGCTGTTATACCAGTAAATCGGATCATCCATATCCCCCAATAGATACCACGTTTGTCCAGAATCTAATGAATATTGAAGAATCGCACCATCAATACCATTTTCAATATCAATTTTCATATCAAAAGAAAGCATAGGTTTTGTCAAACCAGAGATATCAAATGAAGGCAGATTAAGGAATGATTCCTCATTTTCAAAGTAAGTAGAATCCAAATTGGTTACCCATGCATTATTTGTTGAGCTGAAATTGGTTGTTACTGGTATTCCATATTCCCAACTGATATTGGTATTATGAGAAGTTGCCTTCCAATTACCATCCCCTAAATCAAAATTCTGGAAATAGGAATCATTTTCTGTCAGCAGTACGGGGTGAGGTAATACATACACCTCTTGCTGAAGGATATTTGAACAACCTTTCTTCGTTTTCACTTCATAAGTAACAGTATAAGATCCCACTTCAGTGTATTGGTGTTTTGGATTAATCGAAGTAGAAGAAGTACCATCTCCAAAATCCCAATACCTATATTCAATTGAATCTTTATCTACAATCACCAAATGCTCTTCAAAAATCATTTCACTACCAAACTCTGAAACCGACCAATCAAAAGAAACCTGAGGAGGTGAATTGATAAATATGGTCTTCTCATAACTTATTTCACTACAGTTCTGGTTAGTGATTACTGTAAGTGTAACGTCATGAAATCCTGTTTCAGAATAAGTATGAGTATACTGAGCGGCTTCTTCTGCACTGTATAACGTAATACCGCCTTCATTATCGCCGAAGTTGTATCTCCATTCTAGAATTTCTGTGAGGTTATCATCTTCAGAAATAATTGTTTCATCAAAGAACGTCACCTCTTTTGAATCACAAAGTATTGTCTCTGAGAAATTCACTTTCGGTGCGTCTACAATTGTAAAACTGATCAATAACGAATCAACACAATTGTTCTCGTTTGTTACAGTATAATTCAATGTATGATTACCTAAAGGTGAATTGGCCAATAGTATCTCTTGGTTATTTCTAATTACTACACCAGTTGATGAAGTCAGCGTACCGTTTGAAGGTAATGCCTGTACAACTGGGCTTGCATCCGTCTTACAAAACACCTCACCATCTGTGATACCTAACAAACTGATCACTGGTAAAGGATTTACATTAACAGTAATTCTAGTTGCGGCACTTTCACAGTTGTTTCTAGTATAAGTAACATAATAGTCTTCCGAAAGAATAGAAGTTGTTACATTTTCCATTGTTGGTGTAAACTCACTCTCTGATGAAAGTAAAGTGTTTAAATCTTCATCAGCATACCACTTCAGATTATCCGATTGCCCTAATACTAATATTGGTTGGAAAATATCTCCTGAACAGTAATTAATTACATTATCACCGACAATACTTGGTGCACTTGGTGTATTATAAACAATAATATTTACCGTTTGATAATCACTTTCACAACCATTTAGAGTTTCTGTATAATAGTAATTAACCGTGATATCTTCCGTTACATTAGTATCATCTTGAGGTGTATAAGTATTACCTGTACCCACTTCATTAGTTAGATCTGAATCACTATACCATTTGATATTTACACCATCTTCCACTTTGATTGGCTGTAAAATAGCTCCAGAACAATATTCAAAAGTGTTTTGTGATAAAGTCGGTGCAAGTGTTTCCTTGTAAAGTGTAATGGTTACTTTTTCAGGTGCACTTTCACACAAGTTCACATTTTTCTGAGTGACATAATAAGTCAATGTATAATCTTCAGTAGATTTTTCTGGAATAAATTGCGGTCTGAATGACTCTCCTGTTTTAACAATTTGAGTCAATGATTCGTCTTCATACCAAGTTACCCGAGCACCATTTGCTGTCATTTCATCAATTGTTTCTCCATAACAATATTCGTAATTAGTCTGGTCTAATGTTGGAGACGAAGGTATTGGATAAACTGGAATGCTGATTTTTGTAGCTTCACTTGTACAACCCTCTACAGAAGTTTGTGTAACCCAATAATCCACATAACTTAGAGTTTCTACTTCATCAGCATTTTTATTCAGGTTCAATATCTTTTCAGTTCCTACTTCTTCCGTCAAAGATGAGTTACTATACCACTTATAAGTTGCTCCATCCTCTCCACTTGCTTCAATTGGAGCTATTAGCTCTCCCGAACAATAAGGCGAGATAGAAGTAGTTGTAGGCTGTTCAGGAGTACTATAAATTATAATTTCAACTTTTTGCGCTGCACTCTCACAATCATTTTTAGTCTGAGTCACATAGTAATCAATCGAAGTATCATCAGTTACAGATGTTGCATCCTGAGGGATAAATATTAAACCTTCTGCAACTTTTGTGGTCAATGACTCATCTGAATACCATATTACATTTTCGCCTTCACTTGAAATTGGTTGAAGTGCATCCCCAGCACAATATTCAAATGTAGTTTGTGCTAAAGTAGGGATTAAGGTCTCCTGATATAATGTAATTGTCACTTTTTGAGGAGCACTTTCACAGAAATTCTCATTTTTCTGTGTTACGTAGTAAGTTAGAGTATAATCCATTGTGGATTCATCCGGAGTAAATGAAGGTCTGTATTTACTAATACTACTTACTCTTGAATCCTCAGATAAACTCTCATCATCATACCAAGTAATTCGGTCTCCTTCAGCTTCCATTTCTTCTATCAATTCTCCATAACAATAGAAATATTCTGTAGCGGCTAAAGTTGGAGCAGATGGTGTTGGATAGACTGGAATATTTACTTTTGTTGCTTCACTAGTACATCCCTCTTTAGAAGTTTGAACTACCCAATATTCCATATTAGTGATCTCTGTATAAGATGGAGCCAAAGTATCTAAATCAACAATTCTAGTTGTTCCTACTACATCTGTCAAAGAAGAATTACTATACCAAGTGTAAGTTGCATCAGCTTCTCCATTCGCTTCTAATGGCAATATTACATCACCTTCACAATAAGGCGAGATAGAAGTAGTTGTAGGCTGTTCAGGAGTACTGTAGATTAAGATTTCAACTTTTTGTGCTTCGCTTTCACAGTTATTCACGGTCTGAGTTACATAATAATCAATCGAAGTATCATCTGTAACATCTGTATCATCTTGAGGGATAAAAATCAAACCTTCCCCCACTTTAGTAGTCAATGACTCATCTGAATACCATTGAACATTCTCGCCTTCACTCGAAATTGGTTGCAAAGCATCTCCAGCACAATACGAATATGTTGTTTTTGCTAAAGTAGGAAGTAATGTTTCTTTATATAATGTAATTGTGATTTTTTGAGGAGCACTTTCACAGAAGTTTTCATTTTTCTGAGTCACAAAATAAGTCAATGTATAATCAACCGTAGATTCATCAGCTGTAAATGAAGGTCTGTATTTACTAATACTACTTACTCTTGAATCTTCTGATAGACTCTCATCATCATACCAAGTGATTCGGTCTCCTTCGGCTTCCATTTCCTCTATCAGCTCTCCATAACAATAATAATAGTCTGTTGCCGATAATGTTGGAGGAGCTGGAGTTGGATATACAGGAACACTTACCTTTGTAGGTTCACTTGTACATTTGTCTTCTGAGGTTTGTATTACCCAAAAATCAATCGTAGAATATTCATCGAAAGCAGGAGCCAAACTATCTGGATCAAAAGTTTGCTGATCACTTACCATTTTTGTCAAAGACTCATTACTATACCAAGTAAAGGTCGCTCCATCTTCACCATAAGCGGTCATTTCTTGAAGTTCATCTCCTTCACATAAAGGATCTATAGCATCAAAAGTTGGTCCTTCAGGAAGAGCAAATACTTCAATTTCTATTTCTTGTGGTTCTCCTTCACATCCATTGATGGTCTGTGTAACATAATATTCGACTGAAGTGTCCTCTGTTACATCTGTAGAAATACTAGGAATGAAAATTAATCCTTCAGCTACTTTAACAGTAAGGTCTTCATCAGAATACCACTTCAAATTCTCTCCTTCACTTACTACAATTGGCTGTACAGTTTCTCCAGCACAATATGTAATTTCATCTGGTAATTTATCTCCAATCAGAGGCGTTTCTTGATAAATAGTAATTTTTACAGCAGTTGCACTACTTTCGCAACCTATATCATTCTTATCTGTAGCATAAAAAGTAACAGTTACGTCTTTATTTTTTAAACTGTATGCAGAAAGAATAGGTGTGAACTTCTTATTGAAAATAATTTCATTTTTAAGGTTACTATCTAAGTACCATGTAATATTATCAAAATCACCTGTAGCTTCTATTGGGTCAGCAACATCGTCATTACAGTAAAATAATTCTGTACTTGACAAAGTCGGTGCTTTAGGTGTTGGGTACACTGGAATACTTACTTTTTGTGGTAAACTTGTACATCCTAATGGAGTTGTTTGTGTCACCCAATAATGTACTGAATCCAACTCTGAAACTTCTGGTGTTTTATCATCAATTTTCAAAGTGGCATTGTTGTCTTCCACCCTAGATTCAATTGCTAAACTTTCGCTTGTATACCATTCAAAGATTGCATTTGACTCTCCACTTACTGTGATATCTGCAATTGATTCATCAATACAGTAACTAGGAATAGTACCTATTACTGAAGGCAACTCCGGTAAAGCTTTAATCTCTACAATAACCTCTTTGAAAGTACTTACACATCCTTTTGAAGATGTTGAGGTCACAAAATAAGAAACAGTAGAATCTGCTATTACTGCATAACTCACATTTGGAGTAAAAGTTGTTCCAGTATGCACTGCATTTACTTTATCTTCTGCTGTGTACCATTGAACATTTTCACCTGTCACTTCCATTTCTGGAAGATTATCTGCAGAACAAACTTTCAAATCGTCAGTTGTAGAGACCAATACTGGCTCATCTGGCAAAGCATAAATAGTTACAGTTATCATTTTGGACGGACCAAAACAACCATTTGCACTTTCTTCTGCTACATAATACGTATGACTTTCATCAGAACTTACGTTAGTATCATAAGAAGGTGTGTAGTCTTCACCTGTTGATAGTTTATTTGCTCCTTCATATCCTTGAAGTTCCGGTTGTTCTCTATACCAATGAATTGTACCAGTAGCTCCTTCTGTTTCAATTGCTTCTCTGCTTCCTCCTGAACAAATCTCAAAGACATCTTTATTATTGACCAATGTTGGAACTGGAGGATTCTCATAAACATCATAGCTAATCTGAAGTGGATCACTATCACATCCGTTGATGGTTTTAACTACCCAATAGCTAAATGTTTGAGTACCATCTACAGTTGCAGGTGCATCCGGAATTTCTAAGTTTGTAGAAGTAAATCCATCAATTTTATTCTTTAATTCACTATCGCTATACCATGTGAATGTGGCACTACCATCTGATTTCACTTCCAAATCATCTAAGTTTGTTTCACCAGCACAATAGTTATTAATCGATCCATCCACTTCTGGTAATGAAGGTTTTGGTATGATATTCACTACAATATCCACTTTATCACTCTCACAACCATTATCTGAAGCTGTTACTTTGAACGTTTTGGATTCAATTTTATCTATTCCATCTGTAGAAATATCTGAGGTAAAACTAAGTCCGCTTCCTACTAATTCATTGGATGAATTATACCATTGAATTTCATCACCTGATGCAATTTCAAAAGTAGGCATAAGATCGCCTTCACAAATATTGAATGGGCCTGCATTTTTAAAAGTTGGACCTGAAGTTTTCTTATAACTGTTGATGGTTACTACTGTTGGTTCACTTGTACAACCATTAATTAACTGAGTAACATAGTAAGTTTTAGTGACATCATTATTTTCATCCTTCACAATTGCAGGATCAAACTCATTACCTGTTTCTAAGACGACCCCATTTATTTCTTCTCTCCATTCAATTGAACCAATTGCATCCATAACCTTAAGTTTACGGATTGGTTCTGGACCGAAGCAATAATTAAATGTATTACCATCTTCAATAATTGGTGCTGAAGGCTCAAAGGTTAAAAGAATATCCTGTGAAAGTTCATTTGTTACGGAACTAGTCAAGTTATCTAGATACACTGCCACCAATTTGATTGTTTTAGAAGTACCTACATCTCCAACTTCTAAACCATCAGAAGCTTTAAAAGTAAACTTTGGATTGGTACCATAGTCTTTAATCAAATTACCTTTCTCATCGATTAACTTTGCCTGTTGGAAAGTAAATTTTGTTTTAAGTTCATCTGGCACAGCAACTTTTGGACCATCCATATCGATATCAATTCCATCATCTGTTTCACAAACAGTGTTAGAAATATCTGAGAATGGCTGTGTACCATCAAAAACAATCAAAGTAGTGGTTTCGGTATAATAGCATTCACCTACTTTGATATGATAAGTAATCACCGAATTTCCTGTTCCTGCTAATGAAGGATAGAAAATGTTATTATCTGGACCGTTACCATTACTAACTACACCTTTACCTGAACAGTAGAACTCATACCCATCTTCATCAATGTCTAAAGTGACCTCATTACTTGGATCATTACTGTAACTTGATTCGTTAATAGGAATAAAAGTCAACGCTCCAGGTTCTCCGTATATTTTTACATCTACGGTATTATTTAAAGCATCATCATTAATATCACCTGAAGTTACAACTCTTTTAAAGGTGAAATCCCCTTCCTCTCCCGTTGTAATTTCATCGTCAAAGTAGATAGAAGTTGTTATACCTGTGGATGAAAATGAAGGTGAAATATCATCATTGTCTCTTTTAAACCATTCGTATGTGTAACTTCCTGTACCTCCAGTTGGAATAGTTCCTGAAATAAAAATTTGTCCTCCAATACAAGCTTCACTAGCAGATTGAAGAGTAATAGACGAATTAGACAAAGCAGGATATAAAGTAATTGCCACTTCATTAGAGTAAATTGCATCACATGCTCCTGATGTAACTTTTCTTCTAAATTTATATTCTCCAGCTTTATTAATCTTTACGTTATAGTTCTCAAATTTTTTCGTTGTAATTCCAGAAGAGCTCCATGAACTGCCATCATAAATTTCCCAATCATAAGTATAACTATTATTCCCTCCATCAACCACATCATTGGTTATTACAATACTATTTTTAGGGATGTTAGTATAATAGACATCAGTAGCAGGAGCTGAAATTGTGTTTACGATTTCACCTTGAATGGTAACTACTACTCCTGAAGACTTTACAGTTTGTCCTGCTGAAGATACTTCTCTATAATAGGTATAACTTTCTTCTGATAAAGATTCTGTAACAATTAGATTTTCATTGGTCTCACCTGTAAGTAATGTTTCAGAAGCTGAACCTATTTTTCTATACCACTTGTAAGTATAAGTAGTATCCCCTCCACTTAATTTTGTAGTTTCAATTTCAAAACTTGAGTAACCTTCACATAAATTACTGCTACCATTTACAGCAATAGTATTTTGAACTGAAAGATATACATTAATGACTACTTCGTTGGAATAAAGCTCGCCACAAGCTCCTGATGTTACTTTTCTTCTAAACTTGTAGATTCCTGCCTTATCAATTTTTACATTATAATTTTCAAACTTCTGAGAAGTAATTCCTGTATTTTGCCACCCATTAGTCACATCAAACCTTTCCCAGACATAACTATATGAATTGTCACCACCGTCAACTTTATCATTCTCAATTTCGATGGTATTAACAGGGATTTCATCATAATAAACTACTGTAGATGGTGCCGTGATAGTATTTTTCAATATTCCTTGAATATTGACCACTGTGCCAGTTGTTTTAACTGTTTGACCTGCTGAAGATACTTCTCTGTAGTAAGTGTAATTACCTTCCGATAGAGACTCTGTTACGATAAGGTTTTCATTTTCCTCTCCAGAAAGCAATGTTTCAGTACCTGAACCTATCTTTCTATACCACTTATAGGTATAGCTATCATCTCCACCACTCAATGTAGAAGTTTCAATCTCAAAACTTGAATATCCTTCGCATATATTGTTGCCACCCACTACAGCTATAGTGTTTTGAACAGATGGATAAAGGTTAATGGTTACTTCATTGGAGTAAAGTTCACCACAAGCTCCTGATGTAATTTTTCTTCTAAACTTATACTCCCCTGCTTTATCAATTTTGGTATTGTAATTCTCAAACCTTTGTGAAGTAACCCCCGTAGAGTTCCATGAACTACCATCATAGATTTCCCAATCATAAGTATAACTACTTCCTCCACCAGCTACTTTCTGATTTTCAATCACCAAAGAATTAGCTGGGATTTCATCATAAACTACAATAGTAGATGGTGTGCTGATTTCATTTTCTATTAATGCATCAACTGTTATAATAATAGCTGATGAGTTTAACTTTACTCCTAAAGATGTTACTTCCCTTGTGTAAGTATATGTATCAGCTGTTAAAGCATCTGTCTCAATATAGTTTGGATTGTTTTCACCAGTAAGCTCAACAACGGCATCTGATCCTTTCTTTCTAAACCATTTAAAAGTATAATTACCGTTTCCACCACTCAACGTTTTGTTTTTCAGCTCAAAACTTGAAAACGTTTCGCAGTAAGCTAACACTCCTCCATCGACTTCAACAGCATTCTGAAGTGACTCATATAAATTAATAGCGACTTCATTAGAATACAATTCTCCACACTCACCTGAAGTAATTTTCCTTCTGAATTTATACTCTCCAACTTCGTCAATTTTTACATTATAATTTTCAAATTTCTGAGACGTAATTCCTGTAGAAACCCATCCATTTGTCGCATCATATCTTTCCCAATCATAAGTATAACTAGCATTTCCTCCTGCTACTTTTTGGTTCTCAATTTCAAAAGTATTTGCAGTAATTTCATCATAGTAAATAAGAGTTGATGGTATACTTATCTCATTTTCAATGAGTGCGTCAATAGTGATAACTATCGGAGCAGAAGTTACTTTATTTCCTGCTGATGTCACCTCACGAGTATAGGTATAAACAGCTGCTGATAAAGCACCTGTCTCAATATAGTTTGGATTATTTTCACCAGTAAGCTCAACTGCTCCTTCACTATTTTTTTCTCTATACCATTTAATTTCATAATTATCATTGCCTCCACTTAAAGTACTGTTGCTGATTTCAAAACTAGAAAATGTCTCACAATATTTATTGGTTCCGCCATCTGAAATCGTGTTTTGAATCTCGGGTAGTGATGTAATTGTGATTTCATCAGATATAGACTCACAATCTCCAGAGTTGTCTGTCACAATTCTTCTGAATTTCACTTCAGTGTTTTCTGCGATAATCACATTGTGCGTATAATCAGCAGTAGTAACTGCGTCCGTCCAAGAAGAACCAGAATAATATTGCCATTGATACTTTAAATTATTATCTCCACCTGATGCATTCCCGGGAGTAAATTGAATAGTACCTGCGGCGATTTCTCCATTGTATATCGTTTTGGAAGGAGAAGTCAATGTGTTATCTGCTATTGGGTTATTAACATTGATTACAATCTCTTCATCAGAATCAAAAGTCTCTCCATCACTTGTAATTGTTCTTTTATAGGTATATGTACCCGGAGTTAAACTTGAATTATCCGATAAATCTTCAGTATTTATTCCTAATGAAGCATATGTATTCGCCCCTGTATCTTCTTTTCTTAACCAATCATAAACATAATTGCCGTCCCCTCCTGATACAGTTGTCTTTGTAGACAATTGTACCTCTGGGCTCCCGATACAATAAACATTATCACCATCATTTTGAATAGAATTGACAATTGGATCATATAAAGTAATTGTTACTTCATTAGAGTAAGATTCACAAGGTGCATCCGTCACTTTTCTACGGAAATTATGTGTACCAGCACTTGTTATTTCTTGATCATACAGCAATGATCCGCCCGTCGCAGAACCAATTGTAGACCAGTTCACTCCATCTATTGAATATTCCCATTCATACGAGTAGTCCGGATCTGTATTACCTGCAATTGAAATAGTATTTATTGCAATTGAGTTACTAAAATACTTTACTGTACTAGGTGCTGTAATGGTATTTATTATTGCATTATCCTCTACAATAATCTCCAATGGATCAGAAGGGAAAGCTATTCCCTGAGAATAAACCACTCGTCTATATTTATAAGACCCTGCAGATAAAGTTGCATTTTCTGTATATTCTTCACTTACAACTCCAATTGTATTATAACCCGCATCATCAATATTTACCTCCCAAGAAATTGTATAGCTTCCATCCCCCCCAGAAATACTGCCATCTTTTTCAAAATAAACTTTTGAAGATTCATCACAATATTGAAGTTCATCTGAAGTTTGTATGACATTAACAATGTCGGGAAATGTATAGACTACTGATCCGTCTGTAGTGGTAGTTATCGTTGTTGTGTTACCTGCTATATCCTTTAAAGTGATTTCGATTGGTATTGCAGCATAAGATGACAATGTCAAATCAGGTTGAGTTGCATTGTAATTATTTCCTGAAGGATTATTGACAGATGGACTTTCACCATTAATTTTAACAGTTGGGCTTTCCGCTAAATCCTCATTTGTTTCAAAAGTTAATGTAGCATCATCAGTAGTAGCATCTCCATCTGGTGTTACTGCAAGCTGAGTGTTAGTAGCATAACCAGTAGCAATCGTTGAAGTTAGAATAGAAGGAGCTTCAGTATCAATTGTAAAACTGAAATCAACTTCTGTAGATGTATTGCCATGTATATCCTCAAAATAATAAGTAATTGTATGAGCACCATCATCTAATGTGGGCAACGTGATATATTCATCAGTTTCATCTATGCTAATTCTTGTAATTTCTTCATCTGCACTGTTCAAAATTACTAACTCCTGTTCAGGGCTTTCTACGGTAAGACCTGCAAATTTAAGATCAACATCAGCATTTTTCGTTACACTTGCATCCGAGCTTTCTGAGTTATTATCAATCGTTAATCCACTAAAAGATACACTTAAAGTAGCAGATGCTGTATAATCAATATTTATATCGTCTGAAGAAACTGTGTTTCCAGCTTCGTCAATCACATCTACATGATAAACATAAACACCGTCTGCTGTTAGTGTTGTTGCAGAAAGGTTATCACCACTTCCGGCTGCACTATTAATTGTACTCTCTAAGTTACTTCCTCCTTCATACAACTCAATTGTATGTACTGCTTCTACATCTGTAATATCAAAAACTAAATTCGCTACTGTTGTGTAATAAGTATCAGTAAGAAACATACCTGTGATAGAAGCCGATTGTGGAGCCAAAGTTGGTTTCTCTGGATCCTCATCATCAAAAATATAAATATCTGATGCAATAATAGTTTCTCCAATTTCATTTTCATAATAGAGCGTAAACTCATCATTCAAATCAACTGAAGACAGCAAGTCAAGATCAATTGTAATAGTATATTCTTCTGAAGGTGTTACTTCAGTAATTGAAATCATATATGATCCCTCTGAAATTACACTCCCATCAGATCCTAACTTCACTATTAAGTTAAAGTCACTAGCAATGGGTGGAACAGTAATATCAGTTGATGTTTCTTCTGCTAAAACCCATTCTATGTCTCCAACTGTGTTAAAATATTCACTATTGGAATGGCTTAAAGTTTGTGCATTAATTGTTGATGCCGTGATAAAAAACACACTAATGTATAGTGTTATGATTAAAAACCGTAGACTAAATTTATTCATAGTATGTAGCTTAAATATGTCTGCCAATCAGGGCTATTTGCTTTCTAAAAGTTTAGATTTGCGATTAAAAAAATTGAAAATAGCAGCATTAAAAGAAAGATCTTAACAGTTCCCTTTAAGTTAAATTATTTCAACTAGTTTGTAAACGTATGTTAAGATAAAAAAGTTATAGTTTTGATAAATTACCTGATTCATCCAGCTTTAAAAGACAAATTTTATCATTATTACCAAAGAAACCGGTACCAAGAATCACAATAGAATTATCTTCTTCGATGAGTACTTTGGAACCAAAATCTACACCTTCATAACCTACAGTGTTTTGCCAAATCACCTGCCCTTGTAGATTTAACTTCAGTACTAAAATATCTTCACTTCCTGAATTCTGGTTAGAACTTCCAGTAATAAAAATACCAGTAGGTGTAATAATCATGTCATTTCCGACATCAATTCCATCGCCTCCGTATTCGATAAGAGCTCCTGCATTTCCATTTGCATCCAATCTTGAAAAGATAATATCTTTTTTCGTAGTAGATGATTCTCTTCTGCCTAAAATATACAAATCTCCATTATAATTTTTTATTGCTACTCCGTATTCGTTATCAGAAGTAGAAACTTGCTTATCCCATACAATATTTCCCAAACGGTTTACGCTGACTGTTCGCATATCAGAAACAATAACCTCTTCACCATCACTATTTGTTTTAAGAATATCCACAGAACCAAATAAGTAATAAAATTGAGCACCATCTTCAGTTGAAGATTTTCCTAAATCATCAGAACCTTTTTCCCCTTTATAACCTTCTACCTTTTCCCAGATAATTCCTCCATTATCATCCAACTTCATACTCAACATATCCCACTCATTTTGAGGGTTTTTAATTTCTCCAACAATAAGAAAACCTCCTTCTGTAAGCGTTTCAATTGAATTGTACCTCACTTGAATATTCTCCGTAACAGGCTTTAATACAATTGGTTCGTTTTCATTTAGGTCACTTCCATCAGGTTTTGTATAAGTTAGAATTCCTGTGGTATCATTTCTGTTGGAAAGAATTACAATATTATCATTTTCAAGCTGTATCATTCCTACAGGTTCATCCACATTCAGGTCTCCATTGTAAACTGACTGCCACTCTTCGTTGCCGTTTTTATCCGTTTTCACCAACATTATGGACGATCCCGATAAAGATGACTCCGTATTACCTAAAAGTAAATAGCCATCATCTAATGAAATAATATCTATCCCTTGTTCTTTACTTGAGGTACCGTAAAATTTTATATAAGTCTCTCCAGATTTATAGGAATCTGTTTCTTCACATCCTAGAAAAAAGCTAATCAATAAAAAAATTGGTAAGTATCGCATTATTATTATTTCTTGAAGTTGTCTAGTCAATGTTTCTGTATTTCCTTAAAACTTTTGGTTTATAGAAATCATAAGAAAATACAATATTTAGAGCTAACACGTTAAGCCGTGTATCATTATCAATAAATCCATAACTAAAGATCAGTTCAGGGTTATCATATCGATTATTAGGTTTATTGAAAGAAGATAAAGCATAAGTGTAAGTCGCAAAAATATCCCAATGTGTCATTCTAGATTTAATTTGAAAACCTACCTGTGCAGTAGCTTCATAAAGCATTTCTTTTCGTTGATCTTTAATATCAATTGGTGAAGGTTCAATATCTGCAATACCACTTTCATCAAAAGATTGCGTACCTTCTATGGTGGATGAAAGTAAATACCTCATTGCCCCTCCTATTCCAATAAATGGTTTCAATTGTGTATTGGGAGCAATGATCCACCTCAACGTCAAAGGAACATGTAACCAAGATTGGCTTTCCGTCATTGTTGTTGTTGAGAAATCTAATGGCTTCTCTACGGTTTCAAAAGAAACATTTTCGAAAGTAGGTGATATATTGAACTGAATATTTTTACTTATTAAATAAGAAAAAGATACTCCAACTTTAAAATTCACTTTGGGATTGTACTGCACAGCATCGTGTAAGGTTTCTTTTCCTACACCATATGTCTGATCAACAAAAGCTTGATTATACGTTAGCCCTGCCAAAATTCCAAAAGTCATTATTGGCCTTGTTCTAAATTTCTCGTAAAGTTTTTTCAGCTCGGCAGGATCCGATTTAGCAGGTTTGTATTCTGGATACTCTTTCAAAAGGTACAACATTTCGTCCTCTGCCTCTGGTAATTTATCAGAGTAAAGGTAAGATAAGATGACTAGTCTTCTAGCCGCCGTCTGTTTTGCTTCTGTCTCGTAACCTGTACTAATACAATCTGCTAATTCAAGAGGAACTTGTAGAAGCTTTCCTTCCAAATACATGGCATTGGCACGCACATATAATTCCTCACAACTTTGAGCGATACTACTTTGTATTGTCTGAAAAAATAAAAGTAGAAGTAAAAAAAATCTGATTGAAGCTTTTAAAAAATTCAAAGTCTAAAAATTTAGTTTATGTCTGACCCATTACAAACATTTCTATTATCTATGCCTTCACCCACATATCTATCCCATTCTTTTTGAGTCATTTCTTTTCTTGGCATTAGTGAACATACATTGTCAGATAATGATGGGATATCCAATTCATATCTTCTTAAATCATGTCCTGAAGTACCTACAAATAATGTTTTACCATGATCAGCAAAGGAAGCTTCTGATGCCCATGCACCTAAGTCATTTAATATAATTGGCGATTCATTGGTTCTTCCTTTCTCTATATTCCAGATTCTAGCTGATCCATCCAAACTTGTACTTACAAGTCTCTTTCTTTCATTATCAAATTTTAAAGAAGTTACACGGGTATCATGTCCTTGTAGGTTGTCAATTTCAGTTCCTGTAATTCTATCCCAAAGGATCAACTTACCATCTTCAAAACCCAATGCTACTGTTTTACCATCATCTGAAAAAGCTAAAGCTGTACCTGTGATTCTTTGATCTGCATAAACCAAAGTTTCATCACAACCACCGTCTGGGCACCACTTCATCACAGCTCCTGACTCAAGCATTCCCCAAATATTACCATCTAGGTTAGAAACTTGAAGCTTAGTAATTCTTGAACTTGTTTTCACAAAACTTGCCACTGCATAACTTTCAATATCCACAGCATAAACCTTTTGAGTTTGTCCTGCCACAAATATTCTATCTCCATATTGATCAAAAGAACCCGTCCATAACTGTCCTTTTGAAACCTCTACTTTCTTTAACTCTTCAAATTCAGGATAGCTGAAGATTGTCATTTTACCCTGTTCAGTATAAATAGCAGCTCTTCCTTTCGTTTTAGAAACTAATAAACCTCTAATTACACCTTGATTCTCAGTAATCAACTCCGATTCAAGACTACCATTTTTCCATTTATGAATAGTTCCATCTGAACCTGCTGAATACAAATAATTTAACTCAGGATCAAAAAATAATGTTCTTACATAATCTTTGTGGCCTTTCATTAAGTTAAAATCATCTCCTTTAAAACCTTTAAGTGCCTGATATAAACCTTGGTATACATCGGGGTTTGGATCAAGTCCTTTGTACTGCTCATTAAAACCATAAGCTTGAGAGGCTAACAAAGCCTTTTGCTCTGGATCTTTTAGCTGTAGCGACTTTACGGCTAAGGCTTGAGCAATGGAAAGGAAACGAAGTGTATCCGCGTTTGCTTTCGCAAGGTTTGCTGCTTCTTTTTGCAACTCGGCTTCTTTTGATTTTCGATCCGCAATATTAGCATTTAATGTTGCCTTATCTTTTTCAGCATCAGCCAATTGTCTTTGTTTCTCAGCTTCTACTAAAGCAAGACGTGCTCTTTCTGATTGTCTTAATGCTACATTCTTCTGATAATCAGCTGAATCTTTTGCTGCTTGAGCAATTTCTGTTTGCTTACGGGCTTCATCCGCAGCTTGCTCGGCCAATACAGTTTGAGCCTCTGCTTTTTTCTTTTGCTCCTCAGCAATTCTAGCACTTTCCTTCGCTTTTTCACCAAACTCAGTCGCCTGAATGGCGGCAATTTCTGCATCTCTGGCTTTCAATTGGGCAAAAATCACAAGCATAATTGCACCAATAGTTGCAGCCGCTAAAACGAGTGCAATCACTTTGGTACGTTTGACAATTCTTTTCTGTAACCTTTCTTTTACTCTTTGTTCCTCTTCATACTCCTCTTGACTAGATTTTAAGAAAGTAACCGCTCTTTCGTAAGAAGGTTCGTACTGAATGGCCCAAGCTAAGTTTGGTCTAAATCTTTCTTTCCACTGAATGGCAATATAAAGATCTGGCGGACGCCATAAACTTGCCTTTCCTTGCTGATACATTGAAGCAGCTTCAGCAAGACGTTTATATATTTTTACTGCTTCATATTCCTCGTCTACCCAATCTCGACAACGTATCCATACACGCATTAGAGATTCGTGAGAAATATCCACTACAGTATCACTGATCACATCTACACTCTGATCAGGCATTAGTAATGTTCTACCTGAACTTCTAAAACGATCTACGACATTAATCACAATGCTTTCGTCCGTTTCTGCGATGTGTGCTAAGTTCTTTAATTTTGTAGGGCGACGAATACCTCTACCATCATCTCCTTTCTCTGTCAGTGCCTTGAATAGCTTTTCACAAATCAGTTTTTCTTCCTCTGTTAACTCACGGTAAGCTTCATCGGCGTGCTGTGACAGGGCTTCCCCCATACCGCCAATAGCTTCATAATGGTAAACATCTACCTCATCGTTATCATCAGAGTGTGAATTCCAATACTCCCAAGTTCTCATCAGGGCATGTTGCATGATTGGAAGCTGATCTTGTGTATCTCCTAAATCATTGAGCAATCGCTGTAATAATCTAGGTGAAATCTTTGCTCCACCCACAGACATTGGACCAAGAACAGCCTCTTTCTTTTGATCTCTCGTCATTTGAGGGATCAAATAGTGGCTTTCATTGATAAGATAGGTAAGTTCTGGAAATCTTGCACAGTCACCTATGTAGTCAGAACGCATGGTCATCACTACATAAATTGGAACTTTCTTTTGCTTGGTAGCTTCCACTAATAACTTTACAAATGCAGAAGCCATTCCCATCGACAAGTCTTCTGACTCTAGTCTTGAGAATCTAAAAAGTTCTTCAAACTGATCTATTAATATGAGGAAATTGTTTCCCTCTTCTTTTTGTAATCGTTCTACTAAGTTGACTAGACCTTTAGAACTACTAAGCAACATGGTCACAGCCACATTCAAGAGTAATTCCTGATCTTCATTTGATTTTTCAGCGTAAGTAGTCGTAGATTGTAATACCGCTAGAGCAAGGTTTTTGATAGGATCTGTACCGGGCCTGGATGTGGAAACATTCCATGAAGAACCTTGTTTCTCCATAAATCCGCCTTGCAAAGCGGGAATAAGTCCACAATAAATAAGTGATGATTTTCCTGAGCCCGATGCACCAAGTGCCGCTACAAATCTATTTTTCTCTAAACGCCATAATACTTCTTCTGTTTGGCCATCTCTACCAAAGAACAAGAAAGTTTCATCCGTACGGAACGGTCTTAACCCAGGGAATGGGTTAAATTGACCTCCAAGGACCAACCTTTGAGCATCTGTATTTGTGGATGAGAATGAATTCATAGAAAGTAAACGAATAGAAAACGTTAAATTACAACATTAAAATTAAAATGATGACAAAAAACTGAGTAAATCATCGGAAATCATTACATCATCAAAAACGAAGATTCCAACAGATTTATAAAGTGGATTGCCATCTAAAATTTTAGATAACCTTGATGCAATTCCATAATTAGTTGCAACAATTGCTTTGGTATTTAAAGGTTCTTTCCGACCTAAACCAGAAGCACGTAGATTGTCCTGTAACTTTGCAAAAATCCAATCATCCGGAGCTTTATCCACAAAGATGATTGTACTATTACAAACTTGTAAATGCCTTTGATGTTGTCTTCTCATCATCTTGGCACCTTGTCCCATTCCTAGCTTTAAGATGCCAAACCCAAGAGTTGACAATCTATTTTCAAGTATTTGTGAGTGTTCTGCATCTTCGATGTCACACATGATATAAACTTTCTTAGCAGCAAAGTCTTCATTTAAAGCTGGGTCCTCACGTCTATTATAGGTGCTTAATTCACCATGAAGAATAGTCTTAAACTTCTCCAAGTCCGTTTTAAAAGTATAAGTTGCCTCATGTTCGTCAACATTTTTCAAAAGTTTTTCAATGTAAAACTTCCTCTTATCTGTTGAAAAACGAACTGTAGGCGGTACCCAAACAAACTTTTTGATTCTGTTCTCATTTTGGAGAACATATGTTTCAGTAACTTTTTCTTGCCATTCTAAGAACGAATAAGAGTCATGATTTATTTTCTCACCTTCTCTTCCTCCTGCTAAATGTATGGCAATTTCTACATCATTAAGGTCATCCCATTGTATTTGAGACATGAAATCAGTGTGGCATGGATAATCTTTTTTGGGTAAAATATCAAATCCAAAAGCTTTAAGATCTCTTTTGAGGAGCAGTCTTTCCATTCTCAAGTCATCTGAGGTATCACCTAAGAAAACCTGTTTAGGATAGTTGTGTCCATTGAAAGCGTCATAAATATCAAGTGCTAAATCAGAAATCACTAACCAATAAAAAACTCTATAACCTTCAGATAATGGTATGGTAAGCGTGACTTCTTTACCAATTCTATTATCAAACCTCGAAAGATGATAGGTTCGTAAATTTTTTATTGATTCGGGCTGATTTTCCTCAGCAATATTGTTAAGGAATAGTTTGTAATTTTTTTGGTTACTATTTAAAGATAATTCATAATTTGATGCTTCACAAACAAACCATACAGCAATATCTGCTTCTTCATTCGCTTTGTTGCCAATGGAAACATTTACTTGTATATTTTGAGATTTCATTTCTTTCAATGCCACTTGTAAAGCATCTGAAATCATGTATCCCAATTCTAAATGGTCGTCAGGGTTGTCTTGACCTGCATTCACACAAATGATATGAATATGCATAGATTCCGATTAAAGTTTGTAATGTGTTGAGCGATGATGATGCGGGTATTCAAATCAACCAAATTCAATAGTCTAATTTAATTTTAAATGAGCACCTTTATCCAAAAAATTACCAATATGAATGCTAACTTACATTAACATTCCTTTATTAAGAAACAAAAAGGCGACCGAATTAATAATTCAATAGCTTTTTTTATACAAAAAATAAAAATAGTTATATACGAATCATCCAAAAACGATCAAAATTGACTATTTCACTTTGTCATGTCTTCTGAAAGTTCAATATTAAAGATGAATAAACTTTCACTAAAATAAATTACCTTTTCTCTAATTTGAAAACTAAAACAGGAGGTATTTTTGAAAAAATATCACCTCTATTAAAGACCGGTTCCTCGATAGCTGAAATCATAAAACCGTACTTTGAGGCCAGTCTAGAATATTCACTGATAGGACGGTGAAAGTAAAACTGTTCCTCTGGCTGTTCTTGTAATGCAGTTCCTTTAGATGTACTGCTTTGAATATAGTTTTTTACAAAGATGCCATTTTCTTCAAACTCTGTAAATTCAGAGTTGAACGCCGGATGTTGAATTGAAAATACAAAAGAGCCGCTTTCTGAAATGGTGTTTGAAATGTATTGGAATAAAGTCTCCAATTCAGGAACATCCATAAACACCATATTAGCTACAAATTTATCAAAAGAATTCCCTAAGCTTTGAAGTTCCTCTATTATGGTTGCATCAATCACAAAATAATCAATCTCTCCCCCATAAGCCTTTGCCTTTTTGATATTTTCTTCAGAGAAATCAAAAGCAGTTACTTTTGTTACCTCATTGGCTATTCTTCTTGCAAAAATTCCATTACCACAACCAATATCAAGCAAATGTTCATTCGGCTTAAGATCTAAAAGTGTTTCAGTTATTGGAGCAATCAGGTTAAGGTGCCAATCATTACCTTTCTCCCCCATTTTCTCATCCCAAACCTTCGCATTGGCATCCCAAATCTCTTTGTTTCTTTGATTGATTTCTCTTTGATTCATAATCATTTATTCGTTGTAATTCACTTCAGGGATTGGTCCTCCAAATATTTCAATATTGAATGGAGGCTGAACCATTAGTAAATTAAAGGTGCCTTTCTTTTGCAATAATTCCAATCGATAAAGATCCCGTAACCGGGCTAATAACTTTCCTCCGATATTCAAACCTCTCAACATACCATTACTTTCTATTCTTGTACCCCAAAAAGTACTCGGTGCATTTTGATCCAATTCTATCTCTACAATAGGAGATTGTTTAACGGCTCCATTTTTTAATAAAACCTTTCCAAATTCCTTACGATTATTAGCCAGTTTCATTAAGAGAGCATACCAAAATCCGTTGATAATTTCTGTAAGAGCTTCCCAATGCTTTTCCTTATACTGATCAAAAGGAAGGTCTCTCATTTCCCAATCTTTCATGATCCAAGAAGAACGCCAGAACATTCGCATATCGTCTTTTCGATCACCCACCTGCTTTGCTCCTAGTCCCGAAGTTTGATCAATAATCAATAACTGTTTATCGATGATGTCATCTCCTTTTAAAGGATCAAATTTAACACATTGAAAAAGGTGTTCTGCTGTTCTGAAGTGTGGAAATTGGGGTACTTTTATTGGAAAACCTTCAACGGTATTAGAAAGTAAGTCGCATTCTTTCGCAACAATATGCAAACGAGAACTATTTTTTCGTACAAAAGCATTTATTCCTTCATGACGAACTTTACCTGATTTCACTTGGTCAAAAAGGATATTGATATGATACGGAAAAACTTCTTTTTGGTCTAATAGAAAGTCTTTAATATGATATGTGCTTGTATAGCACATATCTTTTACTTCATTAATAGAAAGGTAATGCATATTTTGGAAAAAATAATTTACGTTAATGGTTAGTATGTTGCTCTGAAAATACTTTAAACTTTTACATTTAAAAGTGCTTGATATGGATCACCTTCTAAACCTAACAATTTGGCAAAAGCGGGTTCGGTTTTCAATCCACCTTCTTTTAAGGCAATGACTTTTTGACGGAATTTCTCTCCGTACTTGATCAGTAGCTGATGCTCTTTCAACATATGACGATAGGCATTTTGGTGTTCAGTTGGTTTATCCTGACCAAATACCTCAACTTCAAATGCATCAATCATGAAGCTACAAACTACTGCCCCTACTTTTTCTTGATGAGAAATTGAAATTTGAAATTGTTCTTCTTTTTGAAATTCATGAATAAGAAAATCCTCAAAAGATTTTAATGAAGAGCAACTACAGATAACGTCCAAATCACTTTCAGGAAGATCAATTCCTATTGGTATTGTTCCTGTCAAGAGGGGATTATAGTCCGCAAGGCGTTCAAAGATTTTATATTTTTTCAACGCTTTAAAAGCCTCTTTTTGTCTTGGATTCCCCTCTTTCAGGTATTCAATATTTTTAAAATCGATCATTAATGGATAAACTATACTAAAACTTCACTTTGCTTGTAAGCTAAGATAAGATCATTGATAGCATCCCACAATTCTATTCGTTTTTGTAAAGCTTCTTTTGCAGTATTTAATGTTTCTTCCCATTTCTGCTGATCATCTCCACATAACTCAGACACCATTCTTAATGATAATGGACCATGCTCATCACCATCTAATTCAATGTGTCTCTTCAAATAATAAACCACTTTATTATATTGATTTTGATCTTCTGCATTTTTCAGAATTTCCAAAAACATATCAGGAATTACATCCTCTCTTCCAAAGGTAAAAGCGGAAGCAATTAAATGAGTCTTGTTTGAGTGAATCACAGAAAAAGTGTAACGTACAAAACTAGCCACTCTTTTATCTAAACCAATTCGTTCTAACCCAACATCAACTGATTTTCCTTCTAGAATAAAATCAACCAATTGATGCATTTTTGAAGCATCAGCGTTCACCTGATCCATTGCATCCAAATACATCTCATAGTGACTTTTGGGTTCTCCCAATTCATTAATATCACTTTCTTCTCCACAAACAATTTCATTGATAAATCTAGCGATTGTTGGATTAGTACTTGGTGTCCAAGGATATTCAACATTTGTGAGTTTTTGTTGCAATGCTTTCAATAAAGACATAAAATCCCAAACGGCAAACACATGGTTTTCCATAAACACTTTAATATCGTTTACCTCTTTTAAGTTTTGATATAAGGCGTGGTTTGAAAGTTGATCTCTCAGTAATTTAATTTCTGATTCAATGTATTCAATAGTGTACATCATACTAAGTTTGTTTGTTACGAGTTTAGATAATGAATCCTTGCTGATTTTGATGGTGCAAAGTTAGTAGATGTCTATCTATAAACAACAATAGCAACTTTAATTTATAAGTTGCTATTGTTGTTGTGTGAGACAAATAAGCTAGGCAATATGTGTCATCTCATTGAGTGTAAATTCTTCCACAGCATCTTCCGTGGCTTTCATGTACTCGGCAAGGTGTTCATTTTCCATATGTTGTTGCCATAAATCACGGCTCTCCCAGTTTTCATAAAACAAGAATAAGTTCTCATTTTCATTATCTTGATGCAAATCATAATTGATACATCCTTTCTCAACTCTCGTAACTTCAATCAATTTGAGCAACTCATTCTTCACAAATTCACCTTTTCCCTGTTTTGCTAATATTTTTGCAACTATGGTTAATTTTTGATTTGACATTTTTTCGTTGAAAATAGTTATAAAATTATTTTTTGATGGTTATATATTTCTCTCTAAAAATACGATTTTGATTTCATATTAAGAAGAATTTTCAATGCATCAACTTAATGAACAAACCTTATCGGAAGCCATTTTCCCTGTCAGAATTGACATTGGTACACCTGCAGGACTGTAAGCCCATTGGCCTGCAAGGAAAATATCTGGAATGGGTGATAAAATTGCTTTTCCTGAGTCTTGAATTTTATGAGGCACAGGAATTTTCCTTTCAAATGACCAGCCCACAATTGCCCCATCAGAACTATTAATTCGCTCTTTATAGCTGATAGGTGTAAAAGAAAATTGATTTTCTATATTTCTTGAAAGTTCTGGATAGATGGAGTTAGTCAAAGACTGAATGATTGTGTTTTCCACTTTTGAAACAAAGGCTTTATACCACCCTTTTTTCTTCAATTTGACAAAAAGCTCATGTTCAATGATAAAACTAATAATCAATCCCGTTTTGTGTGGCGGTACTAGTTCCTTATTCTTTAGACCTGGAATTGATATCTCAAAAGTATTGAAATTCAAAAAGCGATACACCCAATCCCATAAAACTGGACGTCTGATCTCCTCCCAGTTCAAAAGTATTTCTTTCAATTCTTCCCGATGTATTTTATTGAGACCTTTCCTTTTAGGAGTATAAAAGAAATGTCCATTTGAAATGTTACGGAAATAACTCAAAGGTAAATCGACTTCAAGGTAGAGTGAAAATACTGACTCACTTCCTTTTGTTGCATCAAATTCATGTTTCTTTGCTTTGAAGTTCTTTTGTGTTTTGGAATTCAATTTCTCAATTGAAATATGATCATAAAGATTTTTCAAGTCTCCGGCCCAAATCAGATGATCATAAAAGTATTTTTTATCATTATGATCAATCACATATTTTTCAAAGGCATTTATATCTGTCACCATGGTATTAGTGATCAACTCTCCTCTGTATTCTTTGATTTTTGCCACTAACTTCTCTACTAATTGGTCTACTCCTAACTTTGGGTAAAAATAATCCAAGTACAAAGAGAAATAGCTCATTGCAAAAAAAGCAGGAGTCCCTTTGAAAAAATGTTGTGAAATAATATCTCTCAAAGACTGATTGGTAATTAACCGCTCCAGATAGGCTTCAACAGGCACGCTTAACTTATTGATCTTTCTGACAGTCAGCAAAAACTTTGGAAGCCAGGGCAACAATTCTTTGAAAATATATTTCACGTCTCTCTTCAAGTCCTTAAAGACAGGGTTTTCAATTCCATACAACACATCAAGGTGCTTCATCACCCTTTTCATCTCCAAAATAAAACCTTCTATTTCCAATTGACTTTCAGGAAAAAGATGAATCAACATTTTCTGATATTCAACTATTGAACCTTCATCTTCAATACTCACCACTTGGTCTTCCACTCCTACAGAAACTTTGCTTCTCACTACATCTATTTCAATCCGCAAATCATCCAACATAGGTAATATTACTCCCGCACTTTCCAATGCCCTCACCCCTGCTTCAAAATGAAACCCATTGCTTTTGAAAGAACTTACCAAGCCTCCAAACTCATTATTTTTTTCAATCAGCACAATCTTTTTTCCTGCTCGTGCTAAATACACCGCAGAAGTAAGCCCCGCTATACCTCCGCCTACAATTACAGCATCATATTTTGAAGTCTCCATTTTAATTCAGTCTACCCATCGTTTTACTTATATTCCATAAGAGTTCTGCTATTTCGTGATCCAATGCTGGAGGAGTTGGTTCTTCCAAAGTAGTAAGGTTGAAGAACTTTCCATTGATCTTCTCTACTTCTTCTGATACACCTAAATGGTAAAGTGCTTCTGCTGATACAGTTGCTGGCTTTAAGTTTCGATCTAAAATATGCTTCTTATACCATTGATACACTTTTCCATTTTCCTTGCCTGAGTCTGATTTGACAGCCCCTGGATGCATAGCGTTGATAATCACTCCTGAATTTTCATAAAAGGATTTAAACTTCAGCATACATAAAAGCTGCGCAAGTTTAGCAGAGCCATAACTTGAATACCCAGAATATCTTCTTTTTTTAAAGTTCAAATCATCCAACCTTAATCCCCAAGGAACAAATCGGTGCCCTTCTGAATTCACTAAGATAATCCTTGCTTTTTCCTGTTTCCTTAGCTTGTTTTTAAGTTTATAATTGATGATAAAAGGTGAAATATGATGTACCATCAATACTTTTTCTATGCCTTCATTGGTCAACTCTTTTTGGGTTAAGAAAACTCCTGCATTATGAATAATAACATCAATTGGTTCATCCATTTGATTTAACTTTTCAGCCACTGAATGCGTATCCTTTAAGTTGCTCAAATCTGCCAATAAGTATTCACATACTACATTATAATTATTTTGTATTTCGTTTTTTAAATTTTCAGATTTTTCATAATTACGGTTAATACATAAAAGGTTTGCTCCCATTGAAGCATATTTTTTAGCCACTAAATAACCAATACCTGATGTTGCACCAGTGATGACGACCAATTTTCCTTTAAAATCGGATGAACATATTTGAGGATCTTTACGGTTATTTTTCAGCATAGCATACACATTAGACCATTCGTACTCTTTGAAATACTTCCAAAACCTTATTCCATTCTCCTTCATAATCACCCAAATTTTCTTTTCATAAACTTTCTGTATGCTTTTCCGAAGTGTGGAATATTATCAAAAATATCTCCCCAGAGGTCGTAATAGTCCCGTTGCTCAATTATCTTCCCTTCTTCATTAATGGTCAATCTGCTTGCCCCGTACATCACAGAACTCGGGTACTTTTTATAACTGATAGTCATTTCCCATTCAAGAAAAAAATCTTTTTCCTTCTGAAGGACTTTCACCAATTTCATTTTCAAATCTTTAGAGCGTTTTGTGAGCCTTTCCGTCATTGCTTTGAAATCGGGCATACCTTTAATCTCTTGAATGGAATCCCTAAAATAGATTTCCTCATCATAATAAGGCAGTATATGGGACCAATCAGGTTTACCATCTGTATTGTAAGTCTTTGTCCATAGTTCATTCACTATCTTCAAGGTCAGATGATAAGGGTTGTCTGTTTCGTTTAAGTTTTCTGCTTTCATATTTAGTTATTTGCTTTTGCTAGTAGAAAAATAATCTGTATATCAAATTCTTTTCTCTAGAGTATAGTTTTTAGTCAAAAGATGAAATGGTTCTCAATTTGAGCTCATTTCATATTCTCTTCTAAGTTAGTGTTATTGGTTTTAGAAATGAAATAATGGGAGGTTATAATTTATTAAAGTGACAGCAATTACTAAACTTCTCAAAGCTCACCTTTTCATGATCAACTTTGAGCGATTAAAAGGTTATCTTTTGATCAATTTATATACTTTTCGAGTCTGTGATTCAATATGAAAAACTGAGATCAGATAGATTCCCGGAAAATAATCTTCTGTTTTGATAATGACACTGTCGGTTTTAGATTTTTCTAATTGATCTATTTTTTTTCCAGAGGTATTAAACACTTCTATAACAACAGCAGAAGTTCCATTGAAAGAGTTCAGCGTCAAATGATTTTCAAATGGGTTAGGAAATAAAGCAAACTCTTCTGAATGTAGAAAATCAGGTAAATTAGTCACTTCACAGCTCCCACAATCTCCACCACAATCAATAGCAATCTCATCTCCATTCAGAATTCCATCATTACATGACCAACTTGTTCTTATTCGATTTGCTTCTGTTTCTAGTTCTTTTAATTTTTCTTGTTGATCTACTGTCAATGTTCCACTCAATAAATTATTGGTCTCATAGGGGTCATTTTTCAGATCATACAACTCTTGTGTATTTTCAGTATCCAAAAATTGAATCATTTTATACTGGGCCTCACGAATCGTGTAAGCATCATCGGGGAAACCATCTTTGGCACCCAGTTCCATATAATTGTATTTTCTTACTGGACCATCTTCTCCCGAAAGAAGATGCTTGAAACTTAAACTGTTGTACAACCCTCCTTTTTCCCCAATCGATTCATCTGAGAAATGAGCCATCGTAGCAAACAAATCACATACATTGATCTGTTCATCAATAAATTGATTTTGCAATGTTACACCCTTACCTGAAACCAACATCGGCACATGCATTCCTCCTTCGTACAATGATCCTTTGCCATGGCTGTATCCTTGAACTAAGTTGACAGGAGTACCGTTATCACCTACAAAGATAATTACAGTATTCTCCAACACACTTTCGGGAATATTCTCCAAAAGACGTCCAATTTCATAATCCATATTCTCAATCATAGAAAGGTACTTTTTCATATTGGCTGAACCTGTATGATTTGTGGAATAAGTTCCTTCTGGTGGATATTGATAAGGTGAATGCGGGGTCACATGTGCCAACCACATCAACCAAGGTTGTTTCTGTTTATTGATCCAATTGATTGCATAGTCCGTAAAATAGGACGTCACATATTCATTACACGTTTCTTGTTGTTTGTTTTCTACTTTCTCCCAACTATAATAATCCGATACTCCTGACTTTAATACTCCCATATACTCGTCAACTCCATGCTCATTGGGATGGTCATAATCATTATTCTTTCCAAGATGCCACTTTCCCACCAAACAAGTGATATAGTCGTTGTTTGTTTGTTCTTTTAGCTGTGAGAAAATAGTTGTGTGATCTGTACTCAACTCTCCCGGAACAGTAGGGACACCGTTATTAATACCATATTTACCTGTCATGATTGTAGCTCTTGTAGACGCACAAACTGGAGTAGCCCATACATTTGTAAACATTACGCCTGATTCTCTTAAAGCATCAAGGTTGGGTGTTGAAGGAAGATTATTTCCAATTCCATAACCGGGCATTACATCAGCACCCATATCATCAGCAATGAGCAATAAAATATTAGGGTTGTCTTGTCCTTTAGCAGTTTCAAAGATTGATAATAATACTATTATAAGTAGTAGTTGTTTCATTTTGCTTTCAATCAAAAAATTATAAGTATTTCATAATTTTAGGAATTTATGAAAGAGAATTCAAATAAAAAAGGCTTTCTAACCATTAAGAAAGCCTTGAATTATCTATTTTTTTTAGCAAAAAAGTAAATCAACTAAAGTACATAAAATCTCGTTAATATTTAATTACTCCATAAGTATAACCTTTTCACTTTGCTTCTCTTCTTCTTCAGATTTTAAATTTAGAACAATAGAGTCTCCAACAAAATCATGAATGGCTCTATGTCTGTTATTCAGATTAATTGTAAAAAAAGACAGCCATCCTAAAGTGTATTTCGTGACGGCCCTTAATACCGCTCGGAAGAGGTTGACTCTCTTTGTAAAATCTGCATTATTTCTAACAATAATTCCCATTAATCTTTGACCAATTGTAGCTGAGTACAATGTTAGAAGGATGGGCTCATAGACCAAGGTAATAATAGAAAAGAAAATAAATATTTCTAATCCATTTTCTCCATTAGAGAACAATTGAAGAATAAGAATCAAAACGGCACCCATTACAAGGCCATCAATAGCGGAAGCTTTAATTCTAGAAGATAAATATGGGTAGTCAAACTCTTCATTTTCTGATTGGCTTTTTTCCTTCTCTTGACTACTTTCTACATATTGTTTATCAAAAACACACCTCATTGAAGGCAATGTATGAAAAGCAATAGCTATAACGAGATTAATAACTCCTATTACTTCAAGTAAAATTAAACCCATGTCTACCCCTCCGAAAAACAGAAAAAGTCCATTCAGCACCAACAAAGTTGAAGCAACCCATTTAGCCCATTTTTTACCTAAAAGAATAAAACATAATGGAGGCATTAGAATAAAGAGAAAAATCAGTATTTCATTCAGGTCTGATCCAACTTCAATAAAGAAAACAGTTTCACAAATACAGAATGTTAATACCAATAGTTTTAATTGAGTAAAGCCTAGTTTTCTACCTTCTATTTTAGTTTTCATTTTACGGTTTAGCTATATATTTATTCGCTTTTGGTAATTCCATCAATATTAACCATTATTTTTCAAAATAAAAAAGGCCACCAATGCTCATCAGTGACCTTTCTTCTTGAAAACTACTTTTTATTTTTGTTGAAACGTCTGTTTCATTGCTTCATATTCTTTATCCATAGAAGGCTTACAGAATTGAGTTCCTTCAAAGATTTTATTTGATTGTTCTTGACGGCTCGCCAATTTTTCATCCAAATGCTCTTTTTTCAACTCTCTTTGTTTTCCATCAACACCAAATACAGTCAGTGTCAATTCTTTCTGATCTCTTGTCACTAAGACCTTCTCTCCTTCTTTTACATCAATTACGATTGGCTGGAATAAAGCATGTTCAAAACTGAATGTAACATCTTTTCCTTCCATTATGTAAGTATACAACTCTACTTCTTTTTGACGTTCGAATTGACCTACTAATGTGCCTCCCATTAGCTTCTCTTTATAAGAAACGTTGTTCAGCTTTTGTGGCATTCTTGGTGCCAATGTAATTGTATTTTCAATTGCATTTGGTCTTAAACCTAAGAAGTGTTGATACCAAACTCTTAATTGCTCACCATTTGACCATGCTTGCATGTATGTACCCGTTAATTTAGGGTAAGTCTCACCTGGATGTGGGAAAGCATCTGCATTTTCATTCATACTACCCACAGCTCCCATATCCAACGACTGTTCGTTCATATTTTCAAACAGTTGGAAGGCAATATCCGGCTGACCACTTTCAATCATACGTTGCATTGCATAACCATTGTTCCATTGCCAAATTGTACCATTATGGTAAGCCGCATCTTTATGATAATGCTCCCATGCTAAGTGATAAGGGTGGAAATTTGGATCTTCTTGGCTTAATGATGCAACACCCCAAGGATATACTAAATGCTCCCAGATTTCACGAGTCAATTCCATTTTCTTCACATCATCTGTCATAAAGTCCATTGCAAATAATTGGTTTGGACGGAATTGGAAATCTGGTTGATCAGCATGATCTATACGGTCAGCCATATAAGCATGTGAATCATCAAAGAAATCATTATTGAAGTTAGCTTGTACTTTATCTGCAATTTTTTGCCAACGTTTCATATCGCTGATATGGTTTGTTTCTTTTGCACAGTAGATCGCCGCATTTAATTGCTTGAACCATAAGGCCTGAATATCATTGGCGTAGCTGCCTCTTGGTGAATAAGGAACGTGATCCGGTTCTCTTCTCGCATCCATCCAAGTATCAGCATCTTCGTGCGTTAAGTACCCCTTTTTGTTTACCCAGTTTTTCAATGCACCATCCACACTTCTTTTTACTGTAGGATACATTTCTTTGATCAATGAATTATCTCCAGAGTATTGGATATAGTCTAATAATTCAAAGATAAAACGAGGTGTACCGTCGGTTGTATGGTAGTTCAGTGATTCCATTTTTACAATATTTGGAATTCTACCGTAGTATTTTGAAGTTGATTTTTTGTCTTGAACATCCGCGAAAGAAAGTAAGATTTTCTTCGCTACCTCAGTCTCACCTAATACTAAAGTACCGCCCGGCAATGAAATAAATGTATCTCTACCCCAATACTCGTTAAACCAAGGAATACCAGCATAAATACCATAACCTCTTTGATGTGTCACCATTTCGTCCATAGTCAATGTCAACCACATTAAGGCTTTATCAAAATGAGGGTCTTCAGTTTTGATTGCTGTATTTTCTGTGATCAATTGCGTCATACGATCCGTACGCTCTTGCATCCATGCCCCATGTTCGATTCTTGCTTGTTGGATTAATGCAAGACCATCTTCTTTTGTTTTGGCATATGAAATATAAAAACCACCTTTTCCTGAAGCGGTCACTTTTGCATTACCTTCCTCATCAATTTTTTCATCATGTGAAGGAGCCACCACCACAAAGTGATCTTCTGATTCTGAAGACACAAAATAAGATGCATTTTTGTCTCTACTCTCTAATTTAATCTGATCACCTGTTACAGTTAGATTTGTGACTTTCCCTTTTACATCACGGAAATCAACATAAATAACATCTTGATCATCAAAAAGAATTAATCGCTCAGTACCTTGAGCTGTAGCTCTTTCTAAGTAATGAGGGAAAACTTCCACTTTTGAGTTGGCACGATCAAAAGGTTTTCCGTCTACCGTCAACTCATAATCACTTAAGATTCTTTTCTGACCAATATTCCACCCATTAAACCAACTATACAATTCACTATTTAAAATATGTGTCTGTGTTTGGAAATAAGCACTTCTTTTATTGGTATAAGTAACAACTCTATTTTCTGCCGCAGCAACATTCACTTTCAATGTCTGTAAAACTTCATCTTTAACGGCTTCTTTAGCTGTAAATTTATGCTCATTGTTTTCTTCAGCACACCCATAAAAGAGTACCAAAGCGAGAAGTATAAATGCACTTTTAATAACCCTCATCTCTATTTTGTTAATCTTAAAACCTTGTGATAGAACATTATGCTATCACGCAATACTATTATTTATGTTCCTCTAAGTTAACAATTGTTCATAGGTCTCAAAATGATTTCTATTTTATTAATAAATGTAATTTGAAAATTGTTATATGCAGTATTTTTCATAAAATTCGAAAAAACACAACACTAACATTCTAATGAACAGCATATTACAAAACCTTTATAATAAAACGCTCTTTACTGCTTTTTAAATTTAAATCGGTTGTTCTTAAATCTGTTAATAATTCTTGCTTAACATATAATAAATGTATTTTCTACACACGATTCACCATCTTTATGTCCATATGTTTAAACTTAATGATTACCTGAAATGAATCAACTTAACTACAGACATTTAATGATTGTGCTAATGTGCATAATCACAACACAACTTAGCTATGCACAAGATAAATTATTCTTAAAAGGCTACACCGATTATATCAAAGGTGATATTATGCCTTACAAATCACCTCAAGAAGATGCCAACCAAGCCATGTTGGTAAGATGTTCTGAAGGAAAAAATGAAATGGAATGGGAAGCTGAAGCAGTACCTACTTCTTATGATGGCGAATATGCAGAATATGGCGTTATCATGGGTGTTGATATTGACAGAGCCCAATATGATTTTGATTTCTATATTAATGATAAAAAATATTTCACTTTTACAGCCCCAGAAGAAAGTATTCTTCAAGATGTAACTGCTGATGGTCCTAATGGTTCAAAACTGACATTCAAAGGGACAATGATTGATGCCTATAGTGATATGTTTGGCTATGGCTTCTTGAAAATCAAAACGGCTGACTTGCCAAAAGGAAAACCAGTTAAAATGAAAGTGGTGGCTCCTACTATTGGTAAATCTAGCTGGTTTATGATGTTCAAGTATGGCGTTGATGGTAATGTAAGCTGGAAACAAGAACCTGCTGTCATCAAATCAGACAAAGGCCCAAAACAACAATTAAGAGCAACGATTTTACACTATGGCGATCCCGCTCTGGCGACTATTACAGCTGGTAAATCAAAGGAAAAAGTAACGCTTAATGTGGGAGCCAATGTTTTTAGAGTAAACATTCCAAAAGTAGAAGAAACTACTTCTATCCCTGTTAAAGTAACTGTAGGTAAAAAAGTATTGGATGAACAAGTATTGGAGGTAGAACCTGTAAAACCTTATACTGTTTATTTATTGCACCACTCTCATGTTGATATCGGATATACACATACGCAAGATGAAGTAGAGAAAATGCAATGGAAAAACCTGGATGATGCTGTAATGATGAGCAAAAAGACAGCTAATTTCCCTGAAGGGTCTCAATTCAAATGGAGTGTGGAAGTAATGTGGGCCGTAGAGAGCTATTTGAAAAATGTTTCCCCTGAAAAAAGAGTTGCATTTTTAGAGGCTGTAAAAGATGGTTCTATTGAGCTGAACGGTCTTTATGGTAATATGTTGACAGGTTTATCGAATCCTCAAGAATTGGTAGAATCTACTTTTGATGCCTTACAAGTGGCGAATGAAACTGGTGCTCCAATGGAATCTGCAATGATCACTGACGTACCGGGTTACACATGGGGATTAGTTCCTGTTTTAGCACATTCAGGTGTAAAATATCTTTCAGCAGGTACAAACGTATTCCATAGAATTGGTGGAACTATCTCCACTTGGGGCGACCGTCCATTCTACTGGGCCTCACCTTCTGGAGAGGAAAAAGTAATGGTTTGGGTACACGAAAAAGGGTATAGCCACTTCCATACAGGTTTAGGTTTTACAGATTTGAAAGTGTTATTGACACCAAAATCTGTGTTTGATTACTTAAATGAATTGAATGAGAGAACATATCCTTATGACATCACCACTTTACGTTATACAGTAGGTTCAGATAATGGTCCAGTAGATACGGGTATTTCTGAAACGGTAAAAGAGTGGAATGATACGTATGAGACTCCTAAAGTAATGTTGTCTACTACAACTGAATCATTCAAAGCTTTTGAAGATAAATATGGCGATCAACTTCCTGTAGTAAAAGGTGACTTCACTCCTTATTGGGAAGACGGTGCAGGTTCAACTTCTGCAGAAACAGCATTAGTAAGAAACGCTTCTGAAAAACTTTCTCAAGCCATGACAATTATGTCATTGAACGGTGCTGATATTCCAAATGAAACATTCGAGCAAGCATGGAGATATGTTTTATTATACAACGAGCATACATGGGGTGCTTACAATTCTATCTCAGAACCAGAAGCTGATTTCGTTCATTCTCAATGGGCAGTAAAACAATCTTTCGCTATCAAAGCGGATTCAATTGCTGATGAATTATTAGAAAGAGCATTGGCTATTGGCGAAAAAACAAAAGGTATTTTATTGACGAATACATTGAACTGGGACCGTTCTGAATTAGTAAGATTAAGTGCTGAGAAAACTTCAAATGGTGATTACATTGTAGATCAAGATGGAAAATACTACCCTACTCAGCGTTTGAGTAATGGTGAATTGGCGGTTTATGTGGATCACTTACCGGCTTACGGTCAGTTGGAATTATTCTCAACAGCTGAAATGAAATGCAATAAGGAATGTAAGAAATGCAAGGACTGTAAAAACTGTAAGAAGTGTAATGGTCAAAAAGCATTGAAAGTAGCTGATAATACTATTGAGAACGACTTCATCAAATTAGAAATCAATGCTGAAAATGGTAGCGTAGCTTCACTTTATGACAAAGTAAGAAAGAAAGAACTTTCTGATAATTCTGAATTAAAGGGATTGAATGACTACTATTATGTAGCAGGCAGAAGCCCTAAATCACCTCTTACAACTGCCAATGACATTCAAATTAAATGGTTAGAAAAAGGTGACTTGGTAAGTGTTATCGAAGTAAGTTCTTCTGCTCCTGGTACTGAAGAATGGAAACGAACTTTTGAGGTCAATGCCTACTCTGAAGTGGTAGCTATCGACAATCAAATCAACAAAACAAACGTTTACGATCCTGAAGGTGTTCATATTGCTTTCCCATTCAATGTGAAAAATGGTACAGTAAGAATTGACGCTCCATTTGGTGAGTACATTCCTGAAAAAGAACAATTACAAGGTTCTTGTAAAAACTACTTCACAGTACAACGTTACGCTGATGTTTCAAACCTTGATCATGGTGTAACTTGGGTCACTCCTGATGCTCCAATGATTGAATTAGGTGAGATCACTACAGATGCTTTATCATATGGTTGGGTGCAAGAAGTAAAACCAACGCAAACCATCTATGCATACCTGATGAATAACTATTGGGAAACCAATTACAAAGCTTCTCAAGAAGGATGGCACTCATTCCGTTTTATGTTAAGACCACACGGTGCTTATGTTTCTACTGATGCAAAGAAATTCAGTATGGCAGTGGCTCAACCAATCTTAATTTCTGAAAACGAAAATGATAACTACACTGCATTTATCCAACCTACGGCAAATGATCTAATCATTACTGCTTCAAGACCAATGGACAAAGAGCATGTATTATTGACGGTATTAAATGCAAATGCTGGTGATTCTATTTTAGAATGGACTGCTTCTGATAAAGTTGAAGGGGTTTACCTTTCAAATATCAACGGTGATAATAAAGGTGCTTTCCAACAAGGTGAAAATATCCCAGGTTGGGGTGTAAGATTCTTATTGGTGAAAGTAAATGGTGAGAGTGCTTCAAAGTAATTAGAAAAATAAAAACCTAAAAGCCACTCTTATTTCCTGTATATTAAGGAATAAGAGTGGCCTTTTTTAATTAGCTTTCTTTAAGACCATTGAGTTTAATAACAAATTTCTAAGCAATTAAAGATTAAATTCACTTAAAAAGACTGCATGATCTGATTCAGGATATTTTGTATCAAATGCAAAAGGTAAGCTTTCATCATGTAATTGTTCATTAAATATTTTAGCATCTTTGAAATGCTGGAATAATGACTTTGAGACCAGCATATGATCCAAAAGATTTCCTTTTCCATGATGTAAATGAGAATACCTGATAGATTCTGCAATTGATCGACTACACGAAATTAGTTCTTTCGAAATCAAGTTTGGATTGTTTGTATTCTCCATTTTACCTTGAATTGCTTCTACAGGTACTTGTCCAGGTTCAGCATTAAAATCTCCACATACCACAATTTTTGCTTCAGGTTCTTGTTCAAAAATATTATCTATCAAAATTCTTGTTTCTAAAGCCTGCCCCACTCTCTTAATCGAAGAAAGAAAATAACCTTCAGCCCATCCAGATGCACTTTTCCATTGATAACCTGAGAGTTGCCCTTTTATATTAGAAGCCAATCTTGACTTAAAATGAACGTTTATAACATGCATTACATCATGATCAGAGATTTTAAGTTTGACATAAAAAATTGGTCTTTCCCAATTTACATTTAGTATGTCATCAGTTTCTGGAATTTGAGTTACTTTTCTGTACATCAAATTATTTATGAAATCATTATTATACTGAGCAACCTCAAGTATTTCATACTTAGAAAGAATCACAAGGTTCCTCTTATCTCTTGGAGTATTCTCTTGTGTCATAGTACTCACTTTATGATATTCCTGATATTTTGTTCCATCAAGAATAGTATCTAAAGCAGATAAGGTTCTGCTTGGGTTATCCGAAGAGTGTTCAGGTGTTTCTTGACCATGAACTTCTTGCAAACATACCACATCTGCATCCATTCTTTCGAATTGGTTTTTTAAAGCTGGTTTTCGTAGTTCTAAAGACGGATTTTTGTCATCTCCAGAGAAATCAAGGTTTTCAATGTTAAAAGTGGCAATTCTCATAATTGGAAAAGTTTAGTTAAGAATTTATTTAACTGGTATAAAAATCAAACAACATTGAAATAAATCAACAGATTCTCTTTATTACATAAAAAATTCAGTAAGAAAAATATTATAGATTTGAAAGAGAAATAATTTCAAACTTACAAATGAAAAATAGTTGGCTTAAAAAAAGTGTTGTTTTCTAAATATAGAAATTATTTCATATTAAATTATTAATCAGCATAATAAGAAATTATTAAGTACCTGTTAAGTACAAAAAAAAATAGAAATACCAGTATCAATGAAATATAAATATTAGTAAAAAAATCTCAATTCCTTACTTTCAAATCATACCACATCATCATTTCTTTTTTCACATCCTCTTCCTTTAAATTTGATTGTAACAGTTCCTTGTAAGTCATTTTTTTCACTTCCAATACATATTGTACCAATAGCCAATAATCATAATAACCCCTTGGTGCTACAGTCTGATCTTCAAAAAAAACACCCCATTCTTCTGGGTTTACAGTTCTTGCGCTTTCTATTCGATTTATATTTTTTATCAGTGAATGTTGTCCTTTTTTAAAGCGAGAAACATATTCCGCATATCCTTCCCACTTCCATTCCGGATGCTTGGCTAAAGGATTAGAATTCAGCAGACCTAATGCATTAAATTGTGAACAATGCGTCAGTTCATGAAGTATTAATTGCTCAAAATTCCATTTATACCCATGTAGTTCAATGGTATTTTCTTGAAAATTGATATTCCCATTTACTGTTGCTATTGTGTTCATCCCCCAACCAAATGCATCGCCCCAAATCATTTTCATTAATGTTGGATAGGCTACCCCATCACTAAGGCATATTTCTAGTTTTAGTTGATCATTGTATAATTCACTTCCTCTAAAAACAGAGTCAACATTATGCAGTCTCTGATAAAAATATTGGTTCAAGTCATTTTCATGATAGATGATATAATTCCCCACTTGAGTTCTCTTCGCATAAAGAATTTGAGGATATGACATCATGAATAAGATGGATATAATACTGACAAAACAGAGTAATAATGCTCTTATGACCCATTTTCTGATTTCAATTTTCATAGATAGTTGTTGTATTGGTTATCATTTAAAATAGTGAAAATGATCTCCTTTTCAAACTCTGAACCTTACATTCTTTTATTCATTTCATTATTCTGAAAAACTGTTTTGTACCAATTCAATATTGAAACATAACAACAAAAACAGTGCATCTCCTCTTAATTTTGAGCATCAACAACAACAATCAATATGTTTATAAATAGAAAAATTAAATCGGTATTAAGTATAGCTATCATAGCTTCTGCATTACCTTTTATGGCTTCTGCTCAAAATGTGAAAGGGCTGACAGTACATGAATCTGAGGATTCTCCAACGAAAGAATTAAACTTTAGAGCGAATAATTTAACAGAGGCTCCAAACATTGTATTGGTACTTTTAGATGATGTTGGGTATGCTCAAATGGGCCACATGGGTGGACAGATTGAAACTCCTGCTTTTGATGAAATCGCTGATAAAGGTTTGACTTATTCAAGATTCCATACTACTGCCTTGTGTTCTCCAACTAGAGCGGCACTGTTAACAGGTAGAAACCATCATACTGCAGAAACTGGTATTATCATGGAAGTAGGTACTGGTAACTCTGGCTACACTACCGAGATTCCTGGTGAAGTTGGTTCTTTTGCAAAAGTACTCCAGAAAAAAGGCTACTCTACTTCTTGGTACGGAAAAAACCATAATGTCCCTAACTGGGAAGCTTCTTTCACTGGACCTTTTGACCGTTGGCCAAACGATTTAGGATTTGATTATTTCTATGGTTTTGTTGGTGGTGACACAGATCAATTCCACCCTGCCTTAGTAGAAGATAGAAAAAGAATTATTTCTCCTGAAACTAACGAAGACGGGTCTCCTTATCACTTAACTACTGATATGGCAGACAAAGCGATCAACTATGTTCAGTCGGTCAATGCAGTTGCTCCTGACAAACCTTTCTTCGTGTATTTTGCTCCTGGTGCAGCACATGCTCCTCACCAAGCTCCAGCAGAGTACATTGAGAAATACAAAGGAAAATTCGATGCAGGTTGGGATGTTTACAGAGAAGAAGCATTCAATAATATGAAAGCAAAAGGATTAATTCCTGCAGATGCTGAATTGACTCCTCGTCCTGAATCTTTACCGGCTTGGGATAGTTTAAATGAAGAGCAAAAAATGGTTTATGCTCGCATGATGGAAGTGTTTGCTGGATTTACAGAACACACGGATGCTCAAGTTAAACGTCTTTATGATGCTATTGAGGAAATGGGCAAATTAGATAATACTATTTTTATCTATATCGCAGGTGATAATGGTGGTTCTGCTGAAGGTGGACAAGAAGGTATGTTAAATGAGATGACATTCTTTAATGGAATGCCTGAGAAATGGGAAGATAAAGTAGCTGCTGTAAAATCTAACCGTTTAGGTACTGAAGATTATTTCAACCATATGCCTGCTGCCTGGGCATGGGCGGTGAACTCTCCTTACCAATGGGCAAAACAAATTGCTTCACATTTAGGTGGTGTTAGAAATGCAATGACAATTTCATACCCGAATGGAATTCAATCAAGAGGTGAAGTGAGAAGTCAGTTTACGCATATTACTGATATTGCACCTACAATTCTTGAAGTGGCTGGATTAGAAATGCCAAAAGAAATTGATGGCTACACTCAGAAACCATTAGAGGGTACTTCAATGGTATACTCTTTTGACAATAAAGATGCAAAAGAAACACATACTACTCAATACTTTGAGATTGGAGGTAATATGGGTATTTATCACGATGGATGGTGGGCAGGTGCCATGAGAAATATTCCATGGATATCAGGGTCAACTGCACATGTTGAAATCACTGATATGAAATGGGAACTTTACAACCTAAAGGACGACTTCTCACAATCAAAAGATTTAGCAGAAGAAATGCCTGAGAAATTGGAGTACATGAAATATATGTTCTTCGCAGAGGCTGCTAAAGCAAATGCTCTTCCTATTGATGACCGTAGAACTGAACGTTTCAGAAGTACTTTCCGTCCTTCTTTAACTGCTGGACAGACTGTTTTCAAATATCCGAATGGATTGAGATTACCTGAAGGGGCTACTCCTTTTACCAAGTTCATTTCACACACAATGGATGCTTCTCTTGATGGAGGTTATAAAAAAGGTGATCAAGGAGTATTGATTACTCAAGGTGGTCGTTTTGGTGGTTTTGTTTTAAGAGTAGACAAAGCGGGATATGTTCATTATGAATACAGTAATTCTTCTGATTTTTACAGCATTAAAACTTCATCAAAAATCCCTGTAGGCACTAAAAACGTTGTAGCAAGAGTGATTATGGATGAGAAAAAACCTTACACTGCTTCTACAATTACAATCTACGCTGATGGTAAGAGACTAGGTGAAGGACGTGTGGAGAAAACAATTCCAAACTTATTCTCTCTTGATGAGACATTAGACATTGGGCAAGATACAGGTACTCCTGTGAGCAAGAGTTACAAAACTAAAGACTCAGATTATTCTGGTCAACTCAAGATGGTGACGCTTGAATTAATTAATGAGTACGGTAATACCCAAGCTTTAAAATAGAAGTTTGAAATTCTAGTAAATTTATAGATTATTTAAAAGTCAGTGGATTATCTACTGACTTTTTTCTTGTTACAGATGGTCTTTCACCAAACTTTGAAAAATACCTTTTACTGAAATGTGTCAAATCTGTAAATCCCAACTCAAAGCTAATTTGACTCAAGTCCTTCTCTGTCTGAATCACTTGTCGCTGTGCCTCCTCTAGCCTATGATGATTAAAAAATTGTAGAATAGGTTTTTTATAGACCTTTTTGAAAGTTTTTTGAAGTTTAGATTCACTCATTCCATATTTTTTCACCAAAACTTTTAAATCTGGAACTTCATTCAAGTTTGAGAGGATATCATCTTTCAACCTAAACACCAAATTCAAGTCATTTTTATGGACACCATACACTACATTTTCAAGCCCATTTTCATGAGAACGCTTCTGTAGAATGTTTAGCACCTCTATCATTTTTGAAAAAAGTATTCCTTTTTGCATAACAGGATCTTGTATAAAAAAATCCAATTCTGAGATTATTTTATCTAAATCTGGAGTCAAGGAATCATAATAAAACCATGCTTCGTCTTTATGAATAAGCTCATTTAATGCATCGTTTGGCAAATAGATAAACTTATCCATCAAATGGACTGGAATCCTCAAATAATACCATCTTATAGACTGATCTACAGGGTAATCAATATAAAATTCCTGATTACTGTTATAGACATATAAGGAATTCATAAAAGTAGATTTCTTTTTTGTTTCAGAAGTAAAATCACCTGAATTCCCAATTCTAATACTTACATACTTTTCCTTCTTTTCAGTACTATTTAAAATTCTAATGGGTACGTTGAGTTTAAGGTTTGTAACTCCGCAAATCAGTTTTGGAAAATACTCATAATAAATCATGTCAAGCTTACCGTATTTATCATTTTCAAGTCTTAAATGATTGCCATCAACGCTAGCTCCAAAGTCTTTTTTGATGAGTTCGTAGGATGAAATAGGGTTCGTCTCATCAGTTCTTATTTCAAGTAAATTGTCTTCCATGATTCATTATAAAATTAGGTTTACAAGATAATTAAAAATGGTAGAGGAACTTGTACAATAAGCATAGTATTGAATCATTAATCTAGATTTACCACTAATTGCATTGTATAATTTTGCCTCTTTTATACCAATGAATGAATCTTATATGCTATCATTTCAACCCTACAGGCCTCTACATTTGTAACATCAACAAATCAAAAAAGTATGTTTACAAGTAGAAAATTACACAAAATACTATCTGCTTTACTAGTGGTATCAATTTTACCAATTAGTATAAAAGCACAAAATGTAAAAGGGCTTACAGTGCATGAGTCACAAGATTCAGCTCCTGCTCAACTCAACTTTAGAGAAAATAATTTACAAGACGCTCCCAACATTGTATTAATCCTTTTGGATGACGTTGGGTATGCTCAAATGGGTCATATGGGTGGTCAAATTGAAACGCCTGCTTTTGATGAAATCGCAGATAAAGGTTTGACGTATTCAAGATTCCATACTACTGCACTTTGTTCTCCAACGAGAGCGGCATTATTATCGGGTAGAAACCACCATAAGGCGGAAACAGGTGCGATCATGGAATTGGGTACTGGTAACGACGGTTATACTATGAAAATGCCTAAAGAAACGGGTACTTTCGCTAAAGTACTTCAAGAAAAAGGGTATTCTACTTCATGGTATGGTAAAAACCACAATGTTCCAGACTGGGAGGCTTCTTTTACAGGTCCTTTTGACCGTTGGCCAAATGATTTAGGTTTTGATTATTTCTATGGTTTCCTTGGTGGAGACACTGATCAATTCCACCCTGCCTTAGTAGAAGACCGTAAGAGAATTACTGCTCCTGAAACTAATGCCGATGGTTCTGAGTACCACTTAACGACTGACATGGCTGACAAAGCAATCAACTATATTCAGTCTGTAAATGCTGTTGCTCCTGATAAGCCTTTCTTAGTGTACTTCTCTCCTGGTGCAGTTCACGCTCCACACCAAGCTCCTGCTGAATATATCGAAAAATACAAAGGTAAATTCGATCAAGGTTGGGATGTATATCGTGAGCAAGCTTTCAATAATATGAAAGATAAAGGTATTATTCCTGCAGATGCTAAATTGACACCACGCCCTGAGTCATTACCAGCATGGGATTCATTGACTGATGAACAACGTATGGTTTATGCAAGAATGATGGAAGTGTTTGCTGGGTTTACTGAGCACACCGATGTTCAAATCAAGCGTCTTTATGATGCAGTGGAAGAAATGGGTAAATTGGATAATACAGTATTTATCTACATTGCTGGTGACAACGGTGCTTCTGCTGAAGGTGGTCAAGAAGGTTTATTGAACGAAATGGCATTCTTCAACGGTATTCCTGAAAAGTGGGAAGATAAAGTTGAGGCTGTAAAATCTAACCGTTTAGGAACAGAAGACTACTTCAACCACATGCCTGCTGCATGGGCTTGGGCTGTAAATTCTCCTTACCAATGGACAAAACAAGTAGCCTCTCACTTAGGTGGTGTGCGTAATGCAATGGCGATTTCTTACCCTAAAGGGATTAAAGAAGAAGGTGAAGTAAGAACACAATTCTCACACGTTACAGATATTGCTCCAACAATTTTGGAATTAGCCGGTATCGAAATGCCTGAAACAATTGATGGTGTTCATCAAGAAGATTTAGATGGTGAATCATTAGTATATTCATTTAATGATGAAAAAGCGCCAGAAGAACATACTACTCAATATTTCGAAATCTTCGGTAATATGGGTATCTACCACGACGGATGGTGGGCTGGTGCTTTACGTACTATTCCATGGCATGTAGCGGCTGAAGAAAAAGAATTGACGGACTTAGAATGGGAGTTATATAACTTGAAAGACGATTTTTCTCAGTCTAAAAACTTAGCGAAAGAAATGCCTGCCAAATTAGAATATATGAAATATATGTTCTTTGCTGAAGCAGCAAAAGGAAATGCATTACCTATTGATGATAGAAGAACCGAGCGTTTCAGATCTACATTCAGACCTTCACTTACAAGTGGATTAACTACTTTCACCTATCCAAATGGATTAAGAATTCCGGAAGGTGCCACACCTTTCACAAAGTTCAACTCTCATTCATTAGAAGCCAACCTAGAAGGGTATAAAAGAGGTGACCAAGGTGTATTAATTACTCAAGGTGGACGTTTTGCAGGGTTTGTTCTTAGAGTTGATAAAAGTGGCAATGCTTATTATGAGTACTGTAACTCAGTAGATAAATATTCGATCAAATCCACTTCTAAAATTCCTGCCGGAACAAAGAGTATTAAAGCCACAGTGATTATGGATGAGCAAAAACCATATACACCTGCTACAATCACACTTTATGCTGATGGAAAAGTAATTGGAAAAGGAAGAGTTGAAAAAACAGTAGCCAATCTTTACTCACTGGATGAAACACTAGATGTTGGTAAGGATTCTGGTACCTCTGTGACAGATAATTACAAAGTAAAAAGCTCAAAATATACAGGACAACTTAAGAGTGTGACACTAGAGTTAGTAGATGAGTATAAAACACTATCGAAGTAATATTATTTTTAAATAGATTGTTAGTTGAATAGCCTATGACATTATGTTTTAGGCTATTTTTCTTTAAGTGGATCTCACTTCTTCAGAAGGTCTTTTCCCTAAAAACTGTTTGTAAACCCTACTAAAATGAGATAGATCTGTATACCCTAGTTCTATGGCAATTTGTGTAAAATCATGATTGGTTGACTTAATCCTTCTTTGTCCTTCTAGGACTCTTTGATGATTGAAAAATTGAAGGATTGGCATCTTAAAAACGCTTTTAAACCCCCTTTGAAGTTTAGATTTACTCATTCCTTTGGCTTCACTTAATGCCATTACATTCGGCATTTTTGTAAAGTCTGCCAAAATCTCATCTTTCAATTGAAGCATCACTTCCAAATCATCTGGATGAATGTCATAAACTACATTATTCAATTTATTGGTAATACCATGTGCTCTCAATTTAGTGATCGTTTCAATCCCTTTTGCCAAGAACAATCCTCTTCGAATTGTCAAATCCTCCAACACATCATACACTTCATTGATTAAGAGTTCGATCTCTAGAAGCATTGGACTATAATAAAACCAAGGTTTGGGGTTTGAAATTAATTGATAAAAATCAGAAGATTTATCCGTTCCTATTAAATCATATAAATCTTTTGGAAAACGAATAAAAAACCAACTCATTTTGGTATTAGGCGGATAGACAATCTTAAACTTCTGAAGGTTATTATAAATATAAATACTGTCTTTTTGTTGGATTTGTGATTGCTCACTTTTGAAATCCCCAATCTTGCCAATTCGAATACTCACAAACTGACGGTCTGAAATAGGATCATGCTCAAATGTCATTTCCTCAGTCAATTCCAATTCTGTGATACCAATGTAAAGACTGTTCATATAGCCAAAAGTGGTCGATTTCAGTTTCCCAAATTCGTTATCAAACGAAAAATCTTCTCCATTCCACTGTCCATTAAATTTTTCAGCAAGGTGTTTAAAAAACAAAAGCGGATCTGATTCATCTCCTTTGACTATCATATTTCAAGAGGTCTTTAATTTATATTTAATTCAAAGACTAATTTAATCGATATTCAATTCTGTGTCAAAGGAACTGCATTAATCTCATTGAGATAATAGAACTGGGAAGCAAAACGCTTATTCAAGATTCTTACCTTATCATATTTTTCATATTCAAAAAATGTCAAAGTTTTTCTATTACTAATCCTTTTACAAACTCCAAATTGATCTGTTAATTCCCAATAATACTCTTGATCAGTATCTATAAAGAATTTGGGCGGGTGCATTATTTTTCCAGTTTTTATACTGGGTCTTGCATTTCTAATTGTACCCTCAGGGAAAGAAGGTTTTGCTATCACCAATTCCTCAACTGTAGAATAATTTCCTCTGACAGGAATTTTATTATAGCCATCCAATGCTAGTAAGTTATAAGTGTAATTGTAAGTTGTACCCGAAGGATTATACAACTCAAAAAAATTATTCTTTATTGTGGGTTTTGTATTCGATTGGTATAATATTTCCCATTCATAGTAGTTTATATTGACGTTTATTGCTGTAGGATAAGTCTTATTGACTTTATCATTCATTTCATAAATGTAGACCATTCTATAATCGTCAGAGTCAAGACCATTACTTGCGAAAGTTATCACCTCAGGGGAAAAGTAAATCTTTGAAGGGGATGTTACATTTTTACCTGAGAAACGAACAAGTGTGAAATAATAATTGGGATATTCGATAAAACATGTTGCAGATGGATTAAAAGGTATATAATTATCTCCACAAACAAGGGCACCATTAGGGTCAGGAGAATATCCTCCATTGGTAGGAGAAAAAATAATAATATTATAGCGCATTCCTTCTTCTATTGTAAACTGAGCATAGGAATGTAATTTTATGAATAGCAGGAGTAATAGAATACAATATGTTTTCATTTCATTTTTTTTAAAATGTATAGATAGTCTTTACCCAAACATACATTTTCACGAACTGCATCTATCACTCAAAATTATCCTATAACAGTTCGATTTTACCCATTAAAAAAGCATCAAAATATACTTACTTTAATGCTTCTGTTTCTATTTTATATGTACTCTATTCCCTTCTTAATACTTCAATTTTTCATTCAATGCATAAGATGTTCCTTCATTTTCATGAATATAAAACTTTGAAGAAAAACTCTCAGAAACGATCCTAATTTGATGAAAGTTTGCATATTCTTCTTCGGAAAGGTATTCTTTCTTTTCAATGATCGCAACCAAACCATTTGCGTCCTTCAACTCCCAGTAATATTCTTGGTTGGTGTCCATAAAAAACTGAGGAACTCTTAACAATGAACCCACTTTCTTAGGACGATCTTCTGTAATTGAATTTCCAGAATAAACCTTTAAACAAATTATTTCATTAATATTATGCATTCTATCTGCTGCATTCGGTAGTATTATGTATCCATCAATACTCAAAAGGTCTAAATCATAATTATTTAAGGTTCCTACTTTATATTTATCAAAATATCCCGAATTATCAGTAGTTGATTGAATTGACCATTCATAATAATTTAATTTTATTTTAGGGGTGTGCCCATCATAATAAAGGAAAAGGAAATCACTATTCCCTACAGGTCTAAAACCATCTTCATCAAAGCTGACCGAATGATTGGTGAAGTAAACCTTATCCCTAATATCTGTAGCTCTTACTGTTTCAAGTGAGAAGGCTGTAGTTATATACTGGTAATAACAAATTTTACTTGTTCTTCCCAATGAATGAAATTTGTCTGGACATATGTTTGCTCCATTTTGTGGTGGGTAGTTATTCTGTCCTACTGTAAAATTCACTTTTCCATACTTCATGTTAGTGTCTATGGTAATCTGTGAAGTTGCATTATAAATAGGCAAAATAAAGAGTAATATAAGGTTGAATAGATAGATAGTTCGCGTATTCATTTCATCATTGGTTTTGTTGTAATAGTCCAACAAAATTATCAATAAGAAGCCACCAAAATATTCACTATTTTACCCTATTAATTATGTATTTTATCTCAAAAAACTAAAAATAGGTATCAAAATAACTTCTTCACTTTAATACCTATTTCTATTTTAAAACAACCTTGTCAGAAATAGTTCTGAAATATCTAAGGAATTTGATTTGACCTCATAGTACTTGGAAGCGAAATCACGACTCACAACTCTTACCTTTTTGTACTTTTCTACTTCAGAAAGCAACAATACCTTTCTATTTTTAATACAAGTCACCAATCCAAATTCATCTACTAATTCCCAATGATATTCTCGCTTGATATCATTAAAGAAGTTGGGAGGAAAAATCAGCCCCCCTACCTTTTGAGGTTTATCTATCTTAATTTCTGTCTCTTGAATATCCTTACTTATCGTAATTTCAGCTACAGTAACCCCTCCTGTATCATAATAAGGATCTGCACCATAAGGGATCAATGTATGATATTCAAAACTCAATAAATTGAAGGATTGTGTTAAAAGTTTATCATCACTGAAAAAATTATATAGTTTAAAAGAAGAACCATCTACAATAGGGTTGCCATCACCATCATAACCTAGAACCCAATTGTAATATTTCAATACAATATTCACTTCAGTTGGATATACTTTATTACCACTTCCATCATTTGTATAACCATATACATAAATGAGCCGATCAGCTGATGTCGTATAACCATCTTCTTCAAAGGGTATTTTATTGGGCGAAAAATCAATTTTAACAGGAGACGCAACTGTTGTAGCCTCTATCTCTTCTAGCGTGAAATAATTATCCGGGTAATTCCGATAACAGGTAGTAGATTGATAATAATTATAAAAAGGAATATACATTTCATTACAGAAATAATTATCAGAAGGATAATTATTAGCTGTAGTTGAAAAAGTTATTATGCCATACTTCTTCCCTTCTTCAATTTCGATAAGCTGTGCTAAGGCAGGTATTGAAAAGAATAGCATTGCAATAGTAAAACAATAAGTTCGCATCTTAAAAAAGATTTAGTTTTAAGAATGCGCAGGTAGTGAGACAAATGTAGTAAACATTTTTTTCATATTGCAAAAATCTTCACCTTTTGAAAAAGATATTTCACAATAAAAAAGCATCAAAGTGGACGAGCCTCCTTGATGCTTTTTAAAGATCTATGATTAAATGCTACTTTGCATATAATTTCTCTCTTAATTCTTTGATTTGATCAGAGTTGATGTACTCGTCATACGGCATGTGTCTGTCGATGATACCGTTTGGCGTTAACTCGATTACTCTGTTACAAACTGTGTGGATTACCTCGTGGTCATGTGATGACATTAAGATATTACCAGGGAATTTGATCAATGAGTTGTTCAATGCTTGAATCGACTCTAAGTCCAAGTGGTTGGTTGGTGAATCTAAGATCAAGCAGTTTGCATCTGATAACATCATTTTTGACATCATACAACGCATTTTTTCACCACCTGAAAGTACTGATGATTGCTTGAAGATCTCCTCACCTGAGAATAACATTTTACCTAAGTAACCTCTGATAAATGCTTCTGAAGTATCGTGTGAATATTGACCTAACCAATCTACAAGGTTCAAGTCGTTTTGGAAGAATTCACCGTGCTCCAATGGTAAATAAGCTGTTGTGATTGTTACACCCCACTTGAATTCACCTTCGTAATCAGTGTCGTTCTCATTTAAGATTTCAAATAAAGCCGTCATCGCTCTAGGGTCTCTAGAAATGAAAACGATTTTATCATCTTTCTGCATATTGAATTCAACATCTTTGAAAACTACATCGCCGTCAATTGACTTCGTTAAGCCTTCTACTTCTAAAATGTTGTTACCTGCTTGTCTTTCTGGAGTGAAGATAATACCAGGGTATTTTCTTGATGAAGGCTGAATTTCTTCAACGTTCAATTTCTCCAACATCTTCTTACGAGAAGTTGTTTGCTTAGATTTAGCGGCGTTAGCAGAGAAACGAGCAATGAATTCTTTCAATTCTTTGATTTTCTCTTCAGCTTTCTTGTTTTGCTGTGCTTGCTGACGCGATGCTAATTGTGATGATTGGTACCAGAATGAGTAGTTACCAGAGAACAATGAAATCTTTTGGAAGTCAATATCTACAATTTGTGTACAGATTGAATCCAAGAAGTGACGGTCATGGGAAATTACCAATACCGTTCTGTCAAAGTTGGCCAAGTAATCTTCTAACCATGAGATTGTTTCCTGGTCCAAGTCGTTGGTAGGCTCATCAAGTAATAAGTTATCTGGCTTACCAAATAAAGCTTGTGCCAAAAGAACACGTACTTTTTGCTTACCGCTTAAGTTAGCCATTGTAGAGTAATGCAAATCTTCTGAGATAAACAAACCACTCAATAAGTTGGCTGCATCAGACTCTGCATTCCATCCATCAAGATCCTCAAAACGCTCAGTCAATTCTGAAATACGGATACCATCTTGCTCATTGAAGTCCTCTTTAGCATAAAGTTCTTCTTGCTCTTTTTTGATCGCCCATAATTCATCATGACCCATCATTACAGTGTCAAGCACAGTACATTCGTCGAACTCGTGGTGATCCTGCTTTAATACAGAAAGTCTTTCACCTTTACCGATAGACACACTACCTCTTGTTGGGTCTTGTGCACCATAAAGTGTTTTCATGAAAGTAGATTTACCTGCGCCGTTCGCTCCGATGATGCCGTAGCAGTTACCTTCTGTGAATTTAAGGTTTACGTCTTGGAAGAGCACACGCTTACCAAATTGTACTCCTAAGTTTGAAACTGTAATCATTATATTGTTATGAGTATTTCTAAATTATGGTGCAAAAGTATGGGAATGTTTTAAGTAGTACAAAGAGATGGTATAAATACTTCTGAATGTGGGGAAAATTTCTTGCAGTAAGTGATAAAAATAAAACAATAGCTCCAATGAAAGTCAATATATTCACGGGAGCTATCTGTATTTTGAGCATGTTTTAAATATCTATTTAAGTAAAATTACCCTTCAGAATGTGAGTTTATTAATTTTTTCTAAAATAGAATTATCATTCTCTAAGAAATAAATTTCCTCACAAGCTAAAAAGGAAAACTTTCACTTCTAATATATATATATCAAACATGCTCTTAGTCTAATCCATGAGGATCATAACACCAGACCTCGTTGGTCACTTCTACATTATTTTCACTCATTACACATCCACCCAAAATATATATTTTGCCATCAATAGTAAAAGCTGTGATTCCCATTCCATGTTCTATCATCTCAGTCGTTTTTTTATCTGATTTATGAGTATCACCATCATACATCAACCCAAATGAATTTGTGGGTTCGTAAGTAGTAGAAGAGTTGCCAAAAAAACCGTACATATTATTATTCATTACTACTGAAGCTCCATGAAAACCTGTATAGCGAGCAGTTAATCCAAAATAAATGTTATCATCGTTTTTTTCACTAAGTGCACCACCTGCTCTTAGAGGAATAATATGTCTTCGATCAATAACAGCCATTTGCATACCTAAATAGTTTAATGAAGGCCCACTGTTACCAACTGTTCTATCATTTAAAAGTGACATCACTTCCCATGTATCTGTCGACTGATGATAAACCCACGCTTCATTATTCTGATGATCGTTGAGAACAGTACTATTCGTTTTTACACCTCTTAAACCATAAGCGAGAAAACCCAGTTTTCTACTTTCGTCTGAATAAGCACTTACTGAGTAAGCTGGATGTCCTGGGTAGTTGGTCATTTCTTTCCATGTATTTGATGCAGGATCATATTCGTAAAAATCATTAAAGTTCTTATCTCTATCATTCGGTATATCATTAAACATATAGAAATCATGTGTGCCCAAACCTAAATAAGCTTTATCTCCAATCGTAAATTCAGAAGCTCTAGTCCTGCCTTCTGCTGGGAAGTCTGTTTTCTTTGTCCAAGTATCTGCTGTTGGATCATATTCCCAAATATCCTTTTTAAAACCGCTTTTCTTTGAAGTAGCCCCCAAACCAAAATAACCTTTCCCATTGACAGCAAAAGCAACTCCACCCCACCTTGCTTCACCAGGAAAATCTTTCATTTTAGTAAAGTATCCTTTATGCCTAAATGGAATTGTAAATTCATTAGAATAAGTTTCATTTCTCTTCACCTTTATCTTTAAATCTCTTTCTGGAATATTCAGATAACGGTTTTTATCCCCTATCAGATAATCTTTATAATCAAAACGAATCCTCTCTACTGAATAGTCCACAGCATAAAAATTTTCCGGTACTTCCTCGTCATTTACAAAAAGACGTATCTTATTTTCGCTATTATTAACCAAACCTTTTCCATAAATAGAAACCGAATATCCTTGTTCTGTAAGCGTAGATAATGACAACGAATCAATTTTCACATAAGGAATTTCATACGGTTCTCCCAATAAAAATTCATGGCCATGTACTACTAATTTCAGTTGTAAAAACCTTTCATCAATCCTTCCAGGTATGATACACTCAATCCTAGTATTAGTTTGTTTAATCTTGTACTCATCTGAGATTTCTTTGTTATTTGCAAAAAGTTTTGTCGTACGGTTTTTGGTTCCGAAATTTTTACCTTCTATTATTACCGTCTCTCCTCCATAAATTTTCTCTGGGGAAAATGAAAAGACCTCAGGCTTATTATAATCAAAATACACCCTATTCGATTCATACATACCTCCATTAAGCAAGTAGAAATATGAACCTGTTTGATCTATTTCATCTGTCTCCATAATTCCCTGGTATTTACCTTCATGGTCTATATCGCGATCGAAAAACTTATTTCCTCTCATCAATACTATTTCATCTAACCCTGCTTTATAATTTACCTCTAAAGAATCTCCCCAGCTATAAGATGATTTATTTAAACTCTCTATCTCTGAAAAATAAATAGCTCGATAGGGATTGACAATTGTATCTGTATAATAAACTTGTTTATCAGTTCTCACGAAACCTAAAGAATAGATCTCATTATCCATTACAAAATCATGTTTTTTGCTCAACATATACATTTGAACTGGGTAACCAGAAGTGGTATCAAGTGTCACTTTTAAGCTTTCTTCTATATTAAAATTTTTATCCTGAGAAAAAAGCACCCCTACTTCCTTTACTTCACTTTGAAACTCATCATTTATTTCGAATAATACATGAACCGTATCTTTTGATATACGATTAATACCATAATGTTTAAAATTTGTAGGAATAACTTCCTCAGCCTTATCTTCTTCTTTCTCTTCTTCTAATATTTCATTTTCATCTCTCGAACATGAAAAAATAATAACCATAAGTATAAAAAAGAGAAACCTTCTGGTGGACTGTTTTGATAAAAATGTCAGCATTATTTTTTTATTATTTTATATTGTTTAGTCACGTTGTCACTTGTTGCTTTAAGGAAATAAACACCTCTTTGAAGGTGGCTCAGATCAATTGAACTGTAATTTTTAGAAGAATATACAAGCTGTCCATTAACAGTATAGATATCAATCACCTTAAAATGTGGATCGATTGATATGCGATCCTTGAATGGGTTTGGAAAAGGTGAAAAAGTGGAAAATAAAGACCTTTCGACATCATTTACAATATCTTTCTCTAAACGCAGTCGATCAGATTTTAATTGAATGGATAAGTTATCCTCATTTAGTAACTTGAGAGATAAATAATGAGAATGCTCTGTTGTTATTTCATTTTTATCAAGAACAACGTAAGGCGTTTGGGTCTCAATTATTCTCAAAGTGGAAGAACCTATTTCGTATTTCCATCTGAAAATTGTTTTAGGGTCGAATTGATACCCTTCCTCAATTTTTATAGTATCACCCACTTGAATAAGATGAAAGGCTTCACCGTCCAACTGCATCTCTTTTATTGAGCTATTTACATGCCTTGCATTCAACTTATTTAATTCATAAAAAGTGAGTTTATTTCTATAAAAATCAATATTTGTCAGGTTGTTGTAAGTAGCAAGAAGAGGTGGTATTTCTTTTAATTTAGAATACCTAGATGTAATCGTTTCTAACCTCACACAATATTTTATACCTTCAGGAATTCGTTTGAGTTTTCCATCGTTATCATTAATTGAAAAAGTAAAAAGATACTTCTGGTTATTAATAACATATTCATGTCGGTTTACATATAAAGCTGTGTTTGAATATTTAAATAGATTTTCAAGGTTATCGCTCCCAAGTTCCTCCATCAATGTTTGACAGTAAGCATATTCAAGTACTGGCATATAATCTGTAAAAATAGGCTCAGAGAAAGAATTAAGACTTTCTAAATACAACGTATCTTTATCAACAGTCAAATCAATTGTTCTGATATTGTATGTATTATTCTCATTTAATTCGTAGGAAGCGTTGTTGTCCTTTTTGGTCACAAATAGAATTTCTGACTGTTTTACATATTCAGGTATTGAGAAATACCAATTGTTATGTGCTTTATCATAGGCCAAAGGAATGGCTCCTTCATTAATGATTCCTTCAGCAAACAAGGTATCAGGGTCCATTACTGATCTTGGAATAATTATAGTTTTTTCAATCCCGTTATGTAATACCCTTGGAAGAGTGTAATAATATCTATCTGACTTTGTATGTTTAACATTAAAACTAAAAGCCTCCCCAATGTTAGCGTTACTCTTTTCAATAGACTTATTATACTCAGATGATAATGAAGGGAAGTAATCCCAGTAATATTCAAAAGATTCCTCATCAATATCTAATTGATCACTTACTGAATAAACAAATGTAGAGTCTGGACTATTTTTTCGAATATTATACTCTTCCCAATCCCCTCTCTGACCTCTGAAACTAATAGCGTCAAAAAAAGGGAGGTCCTGATTCTCTTCATAAATACGTTTATAGGTCGAAGGCTTTATCTTACATCTGTACAAATTTATCTGATAAGAACTTAATTTATGAGTAATAACTGGAGATATGTCAGTAATCGATTGATAAGACATATGTAAATGATGTAAATGATTAAAATCAGCGATAAATGAAGGCAAATCACCGTGAAATTTGTCATAGTTTTCTGGCAAAGAATTAAATCCAATTCCATAAACATCTTTGTAAATTCTTCCATCACCTCCTTCAAAGTCTGTAAACTCAAGGGCTGTCCAATTACTCAGGTCTTCCTTTGAGAACCAATTATCAAAAATAGAATATTCTGATAAGCCAAAATGAGAGTATAATCGTTTTAGTCTACGGTAAGAAGATAAATGCAAATCACCAACATATGTAAGTGTATCAGACCAGCCTTGAATAGGTCCCACAAAAACAGTATCACTATTTGACACACCCTCTTTTATTAGAAATCTTTCAAAAAGATTTCCTTCTTGATTGACTTCTTCCTTGATTGTGTTTTGATCAAGGTACAGCACAAAACTATAAGTATCCGTTTGTTTTAAAGTTGAATAGCGGAAGTAATAATGATTCGTTTTTTCATCATATTCTCCTTTGACAACACTTGCATCAAAATCTCCGCTTAACTTAAGTTCACCAAGATCATTCGTAAATTCATTAGCAGGAAGACCCACAATTACTTGGGGAATTCTCATTTTCTCATCTTCAGAAGCCACTACAATATTCGTTCTGTATTTATGGTGTAAAGATACACTAAGATCATAGCCTGAGTTGACTACATTCATAGGTATTCTTACCATGTTTGTATCTGTAGTTGCTCTAAAATAACTACTTTTAGCTGTTCTCCATGAATACATCGTTTTATCCGGGTCAGCAAACTTTGGATCTACGATAGCAATTAAATGTAAACTGTCATAATCAAACTTATAGCTGATAGCTCCTGAAAGATTTTTCTGATTACTCATCGTAATTAAAATCCTATTGACATCTTTTTCAGAATTTGCAACAAAAGTTTCATAATCTTTTAAGTCCAAGGCATTATAAGATACATCGAAATAGTACAATTCTGGCATTTTATAAGTCTCTTTCGGTATTTCCGTAAGATTTTGATGCAACAATGATAATTTTGTCAGCTCTACTGCATTTTCTAAAAAACTATAGTTTTCTACCGTAGAATTATTGATGATCAAGTTTTTCAATGACTTTGGCAAATCACCCTCAATACTTCCTATCCTAGAATTCCAGATGTTGAGTGTTTCTAGATTTTCAAGGTGAGTTAACTTATTACTTAGGAATGTTGATCCGTCAGCACCGTCAAATGTTAAACTCTGTAAAGACGGCAGAGCAGGTAATTTCTGAATACAGTTACCATTAAATGTTATATCTGTAAATGTTATTGATTCTAATTTAGATAAAGTCTCAAAAGCATTTCCATCAATGTCTCCTAACGCTAAAGAAGATAAATTAACTGTTTTTAGATGTGGCAAGTATTTAATATAGTCACCTAATACCAAATAGGAAACTTTCCCCCCTATTGGCAGTTTAAGGTTATCTGTTTTTGTGTACTCATGACCATAAATGTCTTTTTCCTCAAAATTATCATTAAGATATTCTCTACCTAAATCTTTGTTCAAATCTCCTGATGAGCTAGCTCTAAGTTTATCCCATGCTCTCAATTCCAAAGGAGGTACATTTAGTTTGTTTTCGTTAGAATTGTTCCATTCAAAATTATCTGAAGAAAAAGATGATGAAGAAGTACTTACAGTTAAAAATTGGGATATTTCTCTTCGATAATTATCCTTGAAATACATAAAAGCAATATCAAAATTATCAAAAGTGGGTTCAACCCAACACTCATAACCATTGTCTGTTTTTTCCATTCTTACAAAAGGATCTTCAAAAGGACCAGATACATAAAAATATGGGTCTATTAAGTTTTGAATATCAATTGTAGTTGTGAGAGTAATTTTATAAGGCAATCTTTGTTTATGCTTCTTGGTGGTAAGCACCACGCCATAATCACTGTTGGATATCTCACAATAATAATCTACTCCTAAATTTTCCTCATAGTTGTAAGTGATACTTTCAGTAGCTAACTCAATTAACTGACCATTTTTATACCACTTGTATTGTGAATTTTCTCCTCCAATTTTTGAAGAAAGTGTTATTTGCTTATTGACAATGTCATAAGTAGCAAACAAAGCCCTTTCTTCATTAAAGTCATCATAGATAGAATATAATTTAATATCCTCACGTTCATCAATATTTGAAAGGTGTATATTATCATAATCTTCAAATGATAAAAGGTTATTTTGTAAATCTAGCCGTTCTAAATAAGCCCATTGCCCTGTTTGCATTTCAGGAAGATAGCTGATCCTATTTCCATATAGGTTTAAAGAATATAAACCTTCAATCGTATAAATTGATTTTGGAATAGAAAAAATATCATTTCTCTGAAGAGTTAAGTTATGAAGAGTTTTGATATCAGCTATTGAAGAAGGGATATGACCTCTAACATTATTAGAATAGAACGCTATTGTGGATACTGCTTGATAAGATTCACCATTTTCTCCTATAAAAGTTGACAGTTCTACTCCATACCACTCTGATACGTCAAGATCTGATTTCCAATTCTCGTTTCTTTTCCAATAATCTCCTCCTAGACTATCATAAAATTCTATGAGTGCCTCGTATTGTAGAATGGGTACACCATGTGAAAATTCCTCAGCCTGAGCTAAAGAAGACAATACTACAAAGTAAAATAACAGTAATAGTTTGCTACGCATATTTAGTTAAAGTTGTTGTTTAGTTAAATAAAAGGTGATACTATTCAGTGTTTTATAGCTTAATTTTCAAGAAGTTCAAATGCAGTAATATAGACTACTTGATGAAGTTAAAAATTGAAGAATTTTGTAAATACCCAAAAGCATTATTTTAATTCAAATCTAAAGTATTTCGTAGTTAAATACCAATTTGATAAGAATAATATTAACTCTACCTTTGCACCATGAATGATCAAATCACCGTACTTCTCAAAAAGTACAAAGACCTTTCAAAGGAATCAGAACACGAAGCAGCCGCAAAGATTGCAAAAGAATATATCTCAGGAAAATATAGGGAAAGAGTAATTGAGGCGGCTTTTGAAATGCTTAATGAAGCTGACAAATATGATGAAGACCATCCGTTAGGAGGTTATTATTATGTGATTTATGAAATGCTTCATGCGGGCGCTTACCTTCTAGCAAAAGAAGACAAAAGCTAAAAGAAATATGCGATAAAAAAATAAGGCTACCTTTAATAAAGTGTAGCCTATTTTTGATTGATAATTAGGTATGTATATTTCGTATATGAGTTATTATTAATTATTTCCATTTTTAAATTTCACTTATTAGTCGTTTGACAATAAAAAACCTTACAAAAAAAATAATTATTTTTTTAGGGCGTCTTTGATTTCTCCCTTTTTCTCGTCAGAAAGCTTTAATTCTTCATCTGTTTTAGCTTCAAAAAAATGCCTTAAAGTATGATCCAACTCTTCTGAAAGACGTTGGTATTTTTTACACTTTGCACATAAAAACACATGTACATCAAGTGAAAACTTTTCCTTTTTTGTAAGGCCGAAGATGTCTTTCTTCTCTATTAATTCAGTGGCTTTTTTGCAAGATATCAACATAATTCTTCAGGGTTAATCTTGGAACCAATTGTGTTCAATACAATTTCTTAAATTTAACTTCGCGCGGTGAACGATCTGCCAATAATTTGACGTCGTAATAGAAAGTTCCTTACAAATGTCACCTGCTTTTTTATCGGTGAGGTATTTCCCCACTACTGCCGTTTTCCATTTCTGAGGTAATTTTTCCAAACAAGATGCAAAAGCCTCATTAAAACCTGGGTTATCCAATAAGGTAACATCCATTGATGACCAAAGTGTTGGGTTGTTGTGTTTATCCCACGATTCATTTTTCTGGAAAAACGCCGATTGGTTTTCATATTTCTCCTTCACTTTCTCCTTTCTGAAATGATCCATCATTTTATGTTTCAAAATAGAATGAAGCCAAGTCTTTGGAGAACTCTCTCCCTTGTAGCGCTCGATTGACTGATAAGCGGCCACAAAAGTATCTTGCACCAAGTCTTCCGACAAATGTACATTTTGTGTTCTTTTGAGTGCCCAAGCGTACAATTCATCTGAATACTCATTTACCCATTCAGTGACATTGTCAACAGTATTCATAAATAAATGGTTTAAGTAATAAAAAGTTCAAGTTCTAATATTGCACTTTCTTTTCCTTTAATACAAAATTTCTTTTCAGTTATCATTTTATTCTGCTTTCTAAAGTTTAATCATCCAACTCAAACTCCTTCATTTCTTCGGGTGTCATTTTGTGGCATGTTGTCAGATGATCACAAATTTCTTTAATGACAAAGTTCGTTTCCTCTTTCGTCAGTTTGCCTGCTTTAAAAAAGAGCACTTCCCCTGTTTTGTCCACTAATAAGATCGTAATGGCATTATTACAATCTCCGGTATTCCATTCTTTTTGTAAAGTACCTTTCGGGTCTGTCAAAACTAAGGCATTGGCCTCTCGTTTGGACCTTTTCCGAAGCATCCTCAACATAAACCTGATGATTGGATTGGGTAAAGGTGTATCTTTCAGATTAACAATACCATAGGCCAAAAATTCATCCAGCGGAAATTTCCACTGCTTACTCTCAGTGACAAACTCATCGTTTTGATGAGGATTGTCTGGATCAGGGTAGAAAATCAATAATACCTTTTCTCCAATACCAGGAGTGACATAGGGTTTATTTTTCAAGTCCCTCAGTTCTATTGGAAAAATAGTATCTCCTCTCTGTAAAAAACGTTGGCTTTCATTATCCTGAGCGAGAAGAGAATTTGCCAATAAAAAAAAGACTAAAAATGTAAAATACTTCATCTTTGAAAAATAAACCGATGTTAAACAAACAATCAAAATGCAGAATTGTTTTTTATTGCATTTATATGTTATAACTTATAACAAAGTCGAAACGCAGTTAAAACACTTGTTTTCTGAGCGTTTAAAGAATACAAATTATTATGAAATTTGACCAACAAACAATTAAAAACACTATTATTCTTCTAAGAATCCCTTTTTCAATCTACTTAATGCCTGTTTATTTTTTTGCTGTAAGCCAAACAGAGGAAATTGATTGGGTCAATGCATTAATAGTTTTTTTAGTATTACATCTTTTAGTCTATCCGGCAAGCAACGGATACAACAGTTTTATGGACCGAGACACTGAAAGTATAGGCGGTATTGAAAAGCCTCCATTGCCTAGTAATCTCCTTTTCTGGTGTACTTTGGCCATGGATTTCATTGCGGTAAATGTTTCATTATTTTTTCTGAACAATACATTCACCACCTTGATGATTGCCTATATTTTGATGTCGAGAGCCTATAGTTACAAAGGGATCCGATTAAAAAAATATCCTATTCCCGGCTTTCTTACCGTTTTCATCTTTCAGGGATTTGTAACTTTTTGGATGGTGAGTGAAGGTATCAGTTCATCCATGAATACCTTTTTGCAGTCTGATTTGATATTCCCTGCCATCGCTACCTCTTTTATGATTGGTGGCGCCTATCCAATGTCTCAAATCTACCAGCACAAACAAGATGCGGACAGTGGTGATCTCAGTATTAGTATGATGCTGGGCATAAAAGGCACCTTTTATTTTGGTATGGTTCTTTTCGGATTAGCAGGAGGAATATTATTCTATTATTTTGAAGTCCTACAACACGGCTCATTCCTTACGTACATCCTCTTCTTGTTGCCACTTTTAGCTTGGTTTCAAATTTGGATGATTAAGACTTTTAAAAATGAAAAAGAAGCAAGTTTCCATAACTTAATGCGTATGAATAATATTTCTGCGGTTTGTATGAACTTTTGCTACATATTTTTTGCAATTCAAAACCATCTTGACTTTTCTTTGTTCTAACAACTAAATAGATAAGTACCAAGACAAAATTAATTTTGGCAAGCACTTAATTTAGAATTTAAAAAAAACACTCGTTAATATCTTCTCTCAAAACTCTTAAACAATAAAAATGACCTATATCCATCAAATTGCTACGGCAGTACCAAATAACAAATACAATCAAAAAGACATTTTGGAATTTATGCAATCCACTTTATCAGAAGAGGATCATAGAGAGAAGAAATTAATGTCCTTAGTTGCCAATAATAGTGGTATTAATACAAGGCATTCTGTCATCAATAATTTATATCATTACTTTTTGAAAGACGAAGCGCCTGACATTGAAAATAGAATGATGCTTTTTGATCAAGAAGCATTGAAATTAGGAGTAGAAGCTGTCAGAAACTGTATTTCTGATAGTACGCTTCAAAGTATTACACATATTGTGACAGTCTCTTGCACAGGGTTATCAGCACCAGGCCTTGAAATTGCTTTGATGAAAGAACTTGATTTACCTTCCAATCTCACACGAACTACGGTCAACTTTATGGGTTGTTATGCTGCCTTTCATGCATTAAGAATCGGTGATCAAATCTGCAAGAGCAACCCAAACGCAAAGGTATTGATTGTTGATGTGGAGCTCTGCTCTATTCATTTTCAAAATGAAAAAGATGATGACAATATCCTTGCTAATACCTTGTTTGCTGACGGTGCGGCGGCAGTTTACATGTCAAATGATGATACTATTGAATCACAGTATGAAGTGGGTTCATTTTTCTCCAAACTTCTTTTAAGCGGCGAACAGGACATGGCTTGGAAACTAAGTAAAACAGGTTTTCAGATGAGATTGAGTAATTATATTCCTAAACTTATTGAAAGTGAGATTGCCAATATGCTGTCAGATGTTGTTTATCAAACCGGACTTGAAGTAGATACCTTGCAATGGGCTTTTCATCCAGGAGGTGTAAGGATTCTGAAGGCCATCGGCAATGTATTGGAACTCCCTAAAGAGGCAATGCAAGCTTCTTATGACATCTTAGCAGAGCATGGAAATATGTCTTCCGCTACTATTTTATTTGTCTTAAAACTAATGGCAAAAAGTAATAAAAAAGGACCTGTTTTTTCTGCTGGCTTCGGGCCCGGTTTGACAATGGAAGCCATGACACTAAACAAACTTTAAAATGATCAACTTAGAAGCACGTTCCAATGAACTAGAACTACTTGACCAACCTTTCATCCCTACACCTGATTTATATCAAAACCTCAAGGAACTCGATTTTATCAACACCCATTTAGGAGGTTATCAAGTGGTTTTTGAGGGGATACAAAAAATTCTTCAAAATTCCTCAACGGGACAGACTTTAAGAATCCTAGACATAGGAAGCGGTGGAGGTGATACACTAAAAGCCATTTATGAGGAGTTTCGAGGAGAGTATAAATTAGAATTGGTGGGCGTTGATTTGAAAGAAGATTGCATCCAATATGCGACAGAAAACTGCAGAGGTTTACCGATTCGCTTTGTGCAGTCTGATTATAGAGACTATCTCACGGAAAGTACTTCATTTGATATCATTGTATGTAGTCTATTTTGTCATCATTTGCCTTCAAAAGCACTATCAGAGCTTTTCTCTAATATCAAAAAATACGCTGCAAAAGGCTGTATCATGAATGATTTACACCGTCATTTTTTAGCGTATTATAGTATAAAGTGGCTGACTAAAGTATTCTCAAGGTCCTACTTGGTAAAGAACGACGCCTGCCTTTCGGTAGCCAGAAGTTTCTCTAAAAAAGACATTCAAGATATTATGGAAAATGCTCAAATTACCGATTACAAATTGTATTGGAAATGGGCATTCCGTTGGCTTTTAATTTTCTAAACAATGTATGATGTTTCTATAATAGGTGGCGGATTAGGGGGGCTTTCCCTCAGCATTCAAATGGCTGAACTCGGTTGGAAAGTTTTATTGATTGAAAAAAAAGAATATCCGTTTCATAGAGTTTGCGGGGAATATGTAGCTACAGAATCTTGGGATTTTCTAAGAAGAATAGGAATAGATGATAAAGCCCTTCAACTCCCAAAAATCACCCAACTCCTAGTGAGTGCACCCAATGGTCAATATTTGGAAAGTGAGTTGACAACTGGAGGAATAGGAATCAGCAGATATTTACTAGACGATTCTCTGTACAAAAAAGCACTCGAAAAAGGTGTAACAGTACTGACAAAAACTACAGTACAAGCTGTCTATGAAATTAGTGATTATTGGGAGATTACGACTCAGAAAGATACCTACATGTCCAAAAGCGTAGTGGGTGCCTTTGGGAAAAGGTCCAACCTTGACCACAAACTCAACAGATCGTACCTCAGTGACAGCAAATCAAGGCTCAACCATTTTGTAGCCGTGAAGTACCACTTAAAGGGTAATTTTGATGACCCTAAAATTGAGTTGCACAATTTTGAAGGCGGATATTGTGGTCTTTCAAAAGTAGAAAATGATGTACTCTGCATGTGTTATATGGTCAGTGGTAAAGTGTTCCATCGTGAAGGAAGTATTGAAGCTTTAGAGGAGAATATCCTTCAAAAAAATCCATTTCTCAAAAAATACCTTACTTATACTCGTCTCTGGAAAAAACCGCTAAGTATTGCTCAAATTGATTTTTCAAAGAAAGACATCATCGAAAATAATATCCCTATGATTGGTGATGCTTCAGGACTAATTGCACCACTTTGCGGAAATGGCATGAGTATGTCAATGCACGCCAGCGTTATCATCGCTCCTCTCCTAGATCAGTTTTTGAATGATAAAATAAGCTGGAGCGAAATGAATAATGCGTACGCCCAACAATGGAAAGTACATTTCAAAACAAGGCTCAGAGCAGGCAGGCTCCTTCAACAGTCTTTTGGCAAAAGCTTTATTACCAATATTGTCTTACAAATCTTGAAAGGTTCAGATACTGCCACAAAAAAGATTATTTCTGCTACACACGGTGAAGTGTTTTAGATAAGAATTTTGATGGTACGTTTCTAGATAGGGGTAAACTTTTAAGAATAGGACTAACATAAGGAATTAGACAAGTGAAAGCGTTGTAATTAAAGTCATTTATTAATACACTTTAAACTGAATTACCGTCAACTTTCAATCGGTTTTTCTACAAGCTTTTTATGTTCTACTTCCAAGCTATCGCCTTCTTCATTTTTGCCTTAACACAAAAACGAAGCAAAAAAGTCAAGGCTTAGAAGTTAAAAGCTAAATTCCATTACTCTCGCCTAAATGATTTTAAACTCGCTAAAGCTCAAACAAGAAAATCATTTTTAACGGCTCAATACATGAAATTCTTAACGCTTTTCCCTTCAAGGCCAGGGGAGCACTACCCAATGAATAGAGTAGAAAGCTCACTGGCGCGAATGTTAAGCGTAAGCGTCATTCGTGCCTTTCAGATCATCAGAAATCTCCTGATTTCTAAATACTTTAATTTAGTTTACAATGTATTAATTACTACTACATTGTAAAGGTGAATAGACATCTCCCTTATAAGGTAACACTCTTCACCCTTAGTAGGTACACCTCTTTACCCTTTACATGTTGTGATCCCTTCCCTTATAAGGGTGAACACCTCACCTTTAGAAGGGTGACGATCTCAATTGGATAGAGATACGTAAAATGCCTTGATTATTTATTTAGGCTCTCTAAAAACAGCATTCTTCTATAAGTGAAGAAATTTATTCTTTTCTTAAACGTCGGGGATAACCATAATAAACACCTGGTAATCTTATATCAGAACGAATCCTATTGATAATTGAAATATCGTCATATAATACATAATAATACAAGCTAGACTCATATTCATATGGGATAATTTTGACGTTACTCTCAAAATCAAGTTCAGCCTTTTCTAAATGAGTAAAAAAGGATTGGTCTGGACTTCCTTTCATGATGATGAAGAATCCACGGTATTTCCCATAATTTTCTTTGTTTAGATCATAACTCTCTTTGTGACCATCATAAATACACAATGTGTCAATGGTATTGACATTTAAATTCTTAAAGTGAAATATTATAACGTTCTCAGTATTTTTTATGGCACCTGCATTTTTATCATCAAGAAACATATCAAGTATTGATTTAGATGTTTTCGTTAATTCACCTTCTCCTATAATATTTTGAGCTAAAATCGTATTGTTGAAAAAAATCAGTAACACTAATAATAAGAAAAGGAGGTGCCTTCTAATTCTATTTTGTGTCATTTCCATTGTATTTAATAGTGCTGTCTAAAAAGTAAGCCCCAAGTGATGCCTAAGGTTTTGTAGTCTGAATAATGGGGAAGGTTTACTTATTATTCTCTGTTTTTTCCTTAAGTACTAAGACAAAAATAAATAACACGAATTCATATTATTTTTGGTTTAATACTTAAATGAAATATGAACAGTTTTTTCATTAAAATATTCACAAACAAAAATTTGATTTTTCAAGTTGGTTATAAAGTATTTACCACTAATACTATCGTAATTAACACTAGCTTTTTCTTTTAAAAATTTCTTATCAAGCAAACTATCAATTATATGTTCTGGATTTCCGTAAAGACTTATTAGTCTCTCCTTCTTAATGTATACTGAATCATTACTTGTATAAAAAGGATAAGCTGTGATTTGCCAAGTATTCTTAGTATCACCTTTTTGCTTTAAATAAATATTGTAATCCTCATTTTTAATAAAACCATTATTTATTAAATTATCATGAGTAGTTGCCTCAACAGGAACAAAAAAACATTCCTCAAATCTATTGTTTTCAGTACTAACAACCTTTGATTTACACGATAGCAGTGTGAATAACATAATAAAAATTAACTTATTCAAATCTCACTTTTTTAAGTTTGTACCTTCTTACATTAGAATTTAAAATCATATTCCAGTAAATCCAATCCTGAACACCCAAGGGTCATTTTGGAGAGGGTTGTATCTCTCTTCGTAAACGAAAGAATAAAGAAGCTGAAAACTGACACCAAAGAAATTTCCAAATTGGAAGGTGTAACCTGTACCTGCTCTAAAAGATGGATACCAATGTCTTTTATACTCTGGTTGAATAGGATCTGAAGCATTCATACTTTCTATTTCTGCATCCAAATGTGGCAAACCTTTAAGAGGAGTGTATTGAGTGAACACTCTGCCTCCATATACCCAAAGATCTTTGTCTTCAATTCTTGAATAACGAAGTAAGGGTGAAATACCAATATTGGTTTTCTTTTTCGCCCCCACTGCTTTATAAAACTGTGGAGCAGCCTCCACGCCAGGGTTTTCTCCTAACGTCATATTAATTCCCCCTCCTACTTTGAGAAACTTCCCTAAATCAATAGTGGTTTCAGGGATTTCAAACTCATCTAATTCAGGGTCCGCAAAGGGTAAGTCTTTTTTGGTCGATATTTGAAATTGCCATGGATTTCCATCCACTGGATCCACCCAGCCGGTTTTCCGCATTGCAGATGCTTCTATGGAGAAGAATTTTCCGACCTGCAAAGAGTACCCGGCACCTATCAAGATATCACTTTTCCAACTTGAAGTTGTTTCTGATGAAATGCCTTCTTTGGAAAAGGAAAGAGAATCGGGTTCATACAACCCAGAATATTCTACTTGCAAATAAGGTAAGTATTTATGGGGTTGTACTCTAGCAAACGCTCTACCTCCAAAAGACCAATTGGTCTGCAAGGAATCATATTGCATGGAAATATTGGGACCAACACCTACACTCCATGCATCACTAAGAGGCAACTGTATGGAGGGAGAATACGTGACTTTAAGTGGATCTTGCTGTTCTATAGTGACTGTATTTCCTATATTCAAAGCTTTTGTCAAAAGGTTGAAGCCATCTGTGAATGACATATTTTGCATGTCTTTGAATTGATCCAACATCTTGAGATTTGGGCTTTGGGTTTCTTGATTGGGATCAAAACCATTGAGGTTGCTTTTGATCACTTGATCCAATCCTTTTTTTCCAAAACCGATAGAAATCCCTGCCAATACGCCCCAATCATTGTGCTGATAGTGATAATTAACATCCGAATACAGTGTAATGATTTTATCCTTTTTATTTTTCCACGCATAACCACCTCCTACACTGATATAGTTGGTATTAGGTTGCCATCCATGCCCTACATTGAGCATCCCTTTTCTTTGTTCGCCTAATCTGTATTTTACTTTCCCTTCTGCTAGCCAACGATCTGAAATTCCTAATGTTATGGAATCGGTATTGAGCATAACATTTAGCCCCACCACTGCTTCTGCTTCCCAACGTAAATAGCGGTAACTAATACCGGATGTAAGGTAAGGTGCTATATTAGGATGCAATGTATTATCACCTTCTTTCCCAGGGTTGAAATCAGGGACTGACGATAACATACCTACTCGTCCTCCTACAAAAGGTAACAGTTGGGGTACTTTTCCCATCTGCAATAAACTGTCTCCCAACTGCTGTTGTTGTATAAGCTGTTTCTGTTGTTTGATTTGGGAAAGGGAGGGAAAGGTCTGTGCATTCAAAACCTCGAATGAAAAAAATAAAAACAGTAAGAGTGTGTATCTCATTTTTTGGTGTTTGCTTCTGATTATTGTGCTGTAATGGTCAATTTCTGATAAATACCATATCAAAAATTGACCTTGTTATTTTACCTACCTTCTTTTGGTTTATTGTAATAAGTTGGAAACTTATTTGATAGGTTAGTTCTAAGTGACATTAGAACTTAACTAGCCCAAATGAGGGAGATTAACACTCACCATCTTTAAATAAAATATTACTTAATTTCTTTAATAAAGGGCTTCTATAAGATGTAAAAAGCTCGATAATTAGAAGTATAAATATATAAAGTAAGAATGATAGCAATATAATTATTACTATAGAAGATACTATTTCAAACAAATGGACATCCTTATAAAATCTTTCTCCCAACTCATTAACATAAAATTCTACAACAGTTCCTTTTTTAACTTTCATAAAAGGGCTTTTTACTTTTTCAAAACCATCTTCAAATGTCAACATATAATCTTGACCCTTACCATAACCAGAAACTTTCTCTTTATTAGTACACTTTAATATAATAATTTCATTAGTTAGCATAAAAGTCATCCTATATAAAGGAATACACACTTTGCTTATAACTGTCAAAAAAAATATTATAAAAGATATATATATTAATAGTGAAAGTAGTATCCCATTATTATTTCTTAATTTCATTTGTTGTGGTATTTTTAATTACACTTGTAGCAACTCCATAACCAAACTTAACCTTATCACTAGAGTTGTCAATAACGGCAGCTGCAGCTGCTGCATTTGTTTTTGCTTTATCAGCAGCTACACTTTTAGCCTTATTCAATTTGTTTGTATTTCTCTGCACCTGATTCGGAGTAGTACTTTTTGAAAGCTTTTTCTGTAAAGCACTTACTTGTCCATTTGCTGACTTTAGTTCATGACTAGCTTTTTTATAAGCATTATTGACCATATCATCTAATCCATCTTTAATTTTCTTACCTCCCACAGATAATGCTACATCTGCAAAGATTTGAATTCCCGCTTCTCCTGGACTAATGTCTCCTTGTACAAGGTTAATTCCGTTTTTTATAGCAGACTTCATTCCATCAACTACAATATCATTACTTAATATTTTTTTAAATTTTCTAACTTTTCCTAAACCACCAGTCACTGCTCCAACAGCCCCTTCTATAAATACATCTGAAAAATCAACATCTTTAGTAAAAGCATCTACTGACAGGCCTGTGGATATCACATTTCCAGCCACTTGAACAGCATACTCTGTTCCAGCACCTAGTAAAAAACCTAAAACTGGTACAGGTAACTTTCCATCTGGGTCAATGTAGTTAGTAGAATTGTTCAGGGTATAACAATACGGAGAAAAAGAATATAATACTTCTGACTTTGGATCCACCACAAACCATCTCCCCAAACTTGCATCATAATGCCTCGCCCCATAATCGATAAAACCAATTTCCTCCTGCTTCTCTTTTCCATTGTATTGGAATTTATGATCCGGTGTACCTTGTTTCTCAATACCGGCCATATTCATACCAAACGGATAGTAATGGTTTTCTTGAACAACATAGTCATCAAAAGTGATGGTAATATCATCAAAGTAAACAGGTAGTGTTGGAGAAGCATTATGAAGTGAAACTTTAATACTTGCAGTATTTTCTGGAGCAACAAAGGACTTCCCTACTGTTTTCCATGCATTTGCAGTAGTCACCTTTAATTTCTCAGAATTCTGAGTTGCATTTCTATTTAAATCAAAAAATTCAACTTCCAAATAAGCATCTACATCTTCAATAGGCTCATCTCCAAAAGATAGAACAGGAGCGGCGATCTGAATTCTGTTTGACGCCTCTCTCGTCGACTCTCCGTTATCACTGAAAGAAGAATTATCATATGATGAGCTTGTCTGAGATTGTGTTACTACACTTTTGTGATGATTGCTTACATAATAATCTACTCCTACATATACCTTTTCACCTGCTTCAAGTGGTATTATTTGCTCTAGAGTTGCTCCTTGACTTCCGCTCCCTACTTCTTGAACCAAACCTTCTCTACCACCAATATTCCCTACAATTTCACCTTCCTTAAAGTCAAAAATTGAAACATTATCTTCAAAATCTTCAAGCACTACCTCATCCAAACGAACAGTAGCACGAAGGTTACCTAAATGGTCTTTATAATGGTATTCCTGATACAATTGTTTTTGTGCTAGCCTTGTTTTCACACCTGATTTATCTGTCAGAATACGTCCCTCAGCAGTATGTAGGAATTGTAATTCATCTGTTTCTCCTTTACTTTCGTAAACAAAACCACCAATATACTTAGTGGTCACATTTTGGATGGAGCCGTCTGCTTGTTTTATAGAAGCATACTTTTCCAATTTAACACCTGCTGCATCATAAATGTAAATGACTTTATCCTGATGTCCCTCTTTTAACTTAAAAGTAATTTCTTCAGGCAAGTTCAAATGATTGTACTTAATACTTTCTATATTTTTATTGGCGTCCTTTTCTAAGTTGCCATTGTCATCATAACTGAAAGCAGCACCTGTGCCTGCATCAAAGAAACTATTGTCTTTCCTAAAATCAGAAGGTCTATAACTAGAAGCATCTTCGACATTTTTCAACTGATTAGTGTTCGGTAAATACTCATACGTAAGCAAGTCAATAGTACCATAAGACGGAGACTGATCCGCAGCTCTGTATCCTTCTCTTGACAAATTTAAAATATTGCCATTAGCATCATATTTTATACCATTATCATTACCTGCAACAGAATACATTTCCCCTTCAGCCCCTATATAATTGGCTTTTTTCAATCGGTTCAACGGGTCATAAGTATATTCATAGCTACGTCCATTCATAGGGTCATTAAAAGATTGCCATGACTGTTTTACGATATTGCCATTGTATTGAGCCGGCACACCTAACGATTCATTTTGATCTGAAATGTAATACAGTTCCTGAACAAAAGGCTGATCTTTTGAGATATTTGCCCCTTTATTGACACCCAATGACCATCCACGTATATTGTAATCGTACTGATGCACCAAAGGCTGATTCTCCGTCCCTGTCGTTTTCTTGATCATCTCCCCAAGTTCATTGTACTCAAAGGTAGTAATGTCTTCCACTACATCGACCTTTCCTTCTTCATCTTCTTGGGAAACGGTTTGTTTTGTCTCCAAAATACGTCCAGTAAGATCATATTGATTTTCTTTCACTATAGTTACCATGAGATCATTGTACCCTTCATGCAGTAAATGTGTTTTAACTACTTCCCCGGCAAAATTATATTGTGTAGTTACAATATCTCTTTTCTTTCTTTGTCCTTCTGTTTTTTCTTTCCCTTTAGCCAAAGACTCTGTCAGAGTCTGTATTACCCTATATTTGTCGTCGTAATAGGTAACTGTTGTTAAAAAATCATTAGTTCCTAATACTCTAACTTTACTACCTGTTATTTTACCTTTGATAGAATAATTTCCATCTCTAACAAACCGGGTAATTACTTCTTTACCTTCATTCTCCTCTTCTTCTTCCAAGTCAAATACAAACTCCGGCACCTTAAATTCATAATCTTCGCCTAACCAATCATAATTATCATAAAACGTTTCCGATAAAATAGTAGCATCCTCTATTGTTGGATAGCTCCCCACGCCATATCGGTTTCCATTTATTGCTACACTATCACGAATATCTGAAAGTGCTAAACTTATTGTTTTAAGTCCTGTTGTTGTTGGTCTGTTTAAAGCATCATACTTTGTAAATAACCATTGACTCTCTAATCTTAAGTTTGCATCCTGTGTCAATACCAATCGGTCCCACTGATCATATACCATATACTCCCAACCTTTGCCAGGAAGTTTTTTAGCAATCATTCGGTTCAAATCATCATATTCATATTGATAGCAAAGATTATCAGTAACCTCATCAGAAAGTTTATTGGTAGAAGCAATATTTTCACTCGCTAATGGAGGGATAACCAAAATCAGGTTGTCATAATCATCATAAATGTAATAGGTATCAAAATAAGTTACTAAAGATGTATTTTCATCTACCCCCTCTTGTACTCTTTTTAAAAGGAGTTGGCCAAACTTATTTTTAACCTGAGTAGTAATAAATCCATGCTCATCATACGTTTCAAAAAGCATTAGCTCATTAGAAGAAAAATAGGGAATGTCATAATTAGATTTCAATTTACTTGATAGTATTCTTGCATTAAAGGTACCAGTATTACCATCAAAGCTAAAACCATCAGACAGTATAATTTCCTCCTTTGCTACCACGTCTTTATTACCTTCTATAGGGTAATCTATTTCGATTCGATTAGGAGTTGATTCTACCTCTATAGATTTAAAATCAATAATTTTATCTTCTAACAAGTTTGATCTTTCTACTGCAATTACGACCTTTTCTTCTTTTGTATCCCCTAAAGTTCCTGCCCAGTTTTCTCCTTGTGCTCCAAATTTATCAGCCTTACCTCTAGGTGTAGCTTCAAATTTCTTAAGTGTATATGGAAAGTCTGTTACTTCAGAAACCTTTTCTGAACCGTAATATTCCTCCTGTTTTTCTATGGCATCAGGAATAAATTCACCTTTTTTGCCATTACTAACATAGGGTAAAAATTCTTTGGGGTTAAAACCCGATTTATCGAAACCGTTAGGTATTATTATATCCAGATAATTATTTTCTTTATTTCTTGCTCCTTGTTTTATGACGGATTGTATAGGCCTTCCTAAGCCATCAAAATACTCTACCTTAGAAATAACTCCCTTAGAAATATCCTTTTCAATATCATCCAGCTCCTTTAAAATCGGTTTTCTAAATGAATGTGATTTCTTATAATTCAATTGATCATTATCTAAATCTTGATCAATAAGGTCTACATCAAAAATTTCGCTTTCAATCAAATAACTTATAGAGGTAGGTGCCCACTGTTGAGTCTCTGTATGTCTAGCTCTTAAAAAGTACTTACCAGGAGATGGGTTTAAAATATATAAGGCATCATTCGAATCATCTGGTTCCGAATCATCTGTTTGCCAAAAATAATCATACTCAGCATTATAATTGTTTTTATATAACTTTTTATCTTGACCATGTTTCCATAGATAAATAGGTCTATAAATATCATCATTCAATAATTCAATAAATACTGAGTTACTGACTTGCTCGCCAATTGTACAATCTTCGATTTTCACCCTTACATAAAGGTCTGAAGTTGGTGTAAAAGTCAATTCATTTGAGGTCCCTTTCTTGAATACCTCAAAATTCTGATTATCGTAAGACGTCTCCCAAATAAAAGTAGGCATCTCATCAAGTTCGGGTATGCTTAAGGTAATTTTAGAGCCTCTATAAATTTTACCATCCACGCCTCCTGTTATATCTATTGTATTAGAAAGAGAATACCTTTTAATACTAACTTTTTGAGATTCTTGACTAATACCTAAATCACAAACGTCTTTCCAATAAGATTTAACAAAGTACTCCCCTTCTCCAAGGTCTTTAAAAATAACCTCCCTAGAAGTATTCATTATTTTTTCATCCAAAAATTCACCTTCTCTAAATAACTGATAGGTTATACCTTGTAACGCATTTTTAACAGTAATTCGACCATTTATATGATTACACAACCCAATATTGCTCTCGAGTACTTCAATTTCTGGGACCTCTAATATATTGTTTAATTCATCCGATTTTTTTTCAAAAAGTCCACATGAATTTGAATCAAAACTTCTAACCCAATATCTATTTTGACAGCTCACCTCAAAAATAGCTTCATTTCCGTCCCCTTTAATGACTTCATGTTCATCTGATGGAGAATCAATTGTATTGCTCATTAATTGATAATTAATACCTTCTTGGGTTAAAAATGTTATATGATAATCATCAAAATTTTGCGTTAAAATGGGAGATATATTATGAATAACAATTGGCTTCTCAATAGTTATCATTGGAGAAACACCCGTCAATAAATCTTGATTATAACACCCCTGCTCTGATTGGATAAAACATTTCGCTTCAAACTGGAACCTTCCTTCTTCATTAAAATCGTAATATCTTATAGAAGGGTCCAAACTTTTCCTTGCTCCAGTATTTACATTAATCAGGTTTAATTCAGTAACATTAATACTACTATTACCTGACGCTTGCAAACTAAAACTCATACCTGTATTGATACAAGAGGTAGATGAACCAGAAATATTAACAGAAACGTCTGCATCTTCCCTATTTGGTTCCTCTATTTCTATAAAATCTGACTCTGTAACACCACATACATTATCATACACTTTAGCATAATAAATTCCAACTGGGAGATCATGGAAGACCTCTAAAAAAGAGGTGTTTGATCCCAAAAGATCTCTCACTTGTATTGGATAAACCCCTTCCTTTTCATAGATCTCTACTTTTGTAACTGTCTGTGTATACTGAGAATGATTTGTGACTGAAATATTTCCTAATGATACATTGTTAAGACAATATGATTCACTTCTAACAATTATATCTTCTTGTTTTAGAGGTTTATGTTCATTGATTTTAAACGCTAAAACCTCATTATCATTACACTCATTACTATATTCAATTGAATAATTACCCTTAGAAAAGGTACCTGGTATATTCAATACTCCATCTTTTGTACTTTGTAGATGACTTATAAGAGTACCGTCTTTCTTAAAAATATAAGAACAATATTTTTGGCTATTATTGATAGTAATTGAAGTAGTTTCTCCATCACAAAGATCTGATTGATAATTTAGAGATAACGGCTTTAATACTTCACAAACAGTAATCGTTGGTGAGAGTACAACTTTGCTTTCAGTTGAATAACAATTACTGCCACTTCCTCCACTTATAGTATAAGCATATTGGAATTTAAATTTACCAACCTCATTAAATGTATAACTTCCTATGCCACTGCCTAAAGAAGTTGATGACCCTGTTTTTTCATTGATCAGAAACCATTCACCAGAAATTGTTACACCACTAGGGTTGTTTAATCTAATAGTCTTTGTATTACCTAAATAAGTACTAGTTCCTCCATCTACACTTATAGAAATATTAGTATCTGGTCTCTCTGGTTTACTTATTGATACAGTTGGGCCAATTTCTGTACCACATGAAGAATACAGTCTTACTTGAAAAGTACCAACTCCCTCAAGGTCGAACTGATACATATTACTAGCGGTGGAAAAATTGGTTTCAGCAAGGTAAGTATTATCTCTATAAATTTGTATTTTCTGTGTCCTATCAACTTTAGTATAATCAGCAAAACTAACGGTTATAACAGAACGAGCTGCATTGTCTTTACAATAACTACTTCCAGTAATACTTACTAAATCTTTGTCCGATTCATACGTTTTTATTTCTTGAACTGCTGAATATTTATCAGAAGAACAATTAGCATAAGATCGAATTCTATATTTACCAGTTCCATAATAAGCAAAACTTATTGTACCTGATTGGTTTGAAATCGTTTGTTTTGTTGTATATGTTTCACCCTCTAATTTTTGTAAAGAATAAGAGACTAATGAACTTGCATTTGTAACTCTTAAAGGTGTACTAGAATTGGGACATACTTTATTACTTCCAACAGTAAAGATTGGTGTTGACCAAGTAGGTCCACTAATTAATGAGGCACTAACAATATTAGAAGATCCTATTCTATTTCCAGGCCAGTCAAAAATATCAACTTGATAATCACCTGATTGACTCGCTTGAAAAGAAGCTTGTCCACCCATTATTAAAACATAATCTGAAACATAGTCATTAAATCTTTTTAATCTTAAATAACGGGATTCAGGACCTTCTGCTTTAAGTGAAATACTAGAACAAGTAGTATTTGTTACACTAAGTTTTACTGTTTGTGCATATGTTGTAGTTCCTATTATCATAATGATTAATGATAACAAGAATATATTTTTTGTTTTTAGCATGAATCAAATAATTTGAAGTAGATAGTTATTTAGTTTCTGTGTGATATTTATATTCATATAATGATATATATTCACCTTTATCATTTTTAATTGACTCTAATTCTCTGAAGCTATTGTAAGTGAAGTACAACCTTCTTCCATTCTCATCAATTTCTTCTATCAAAAGTTCGTCATCTCCATATACAAAACCTTTTATGATATGATCAGGATGATTTTCACTTAATACTTTCCACGAATCTAAACCTTGTACAATATTTCCAAGATCAATATTTTCTGCAACATTCTCTCCTTTTATAATGAAGATTGGATGAATGAGATTTGCATCCCATACAACCATTGTCGTAATACCTGATGCATCAATATTTTTTTGTAACCTCCCATTACTCCAAGTATTTGCTGAATTTAATTTCCATTCAAGTTTATCAATTACCTTTGTATAAAAATCACTAATCTTTGGATATTCAGTGGCTAAATCTCTTGAAAACTCATTCTTTTGAACTTGAATAACATCACCATTTTTTCTGTTAATAATTTTTGTTGGGTTCGCTATTTCATTATTTTTTAATAAGTCAGTTTTGATATCACTATCCAAATCATCGTTATTCAAATAAAAATACTCTGTTTCTAGCGTTGTATTTTCATCACTTGATATGACCTTCTTAAGAAGATAATTATCTGAATAATATTCGTTTTTTGTCCTTACCTCAAATTGATTACCATTTTTAGTCTCTTTTTGAATACTCTCTAATAGAGTGCCTGTCTGATATTTCCAATTATCAAATACAACAGGAAATATTTCATTTAATGATGTTGAACCTCTTTGGATCAAACCTCCATAATATACTCTTTGCTTTAAAGTAATACATGGTAGAGTTTTATTAATAACAGTCCCATATACATTTGCACTACTTTGCACCAATTCTCCATCTTCATTAAAAATTCTTGTTGAAGATGGTTTTCCATTATTCGGATTAGAATGAAATGCTAATGGAAATGGGAAGAAATTTTTCTCCCAGATTAAACCCTCATGATTAACTGAGGTATTCTGAAAAGGCTGATTGATCACACTATTATATGTAGAACCATTACCTTCTAAAATCTCATCAACACCATAATAACTTAAGACATTACTACCGAAAATTGCTGAATTGTTCGAAGATGAAATTCTTTCGAAGTCCCACTTTATATTAAAGAGCTGGACCGTATTCCCTGCATTAGATGCTCTTTGCCACCATTGATGTTTAGTCAAGAAATTATAGCTATGATTTATCATTGGATTCGGGTATTCATAGCTTACTTTTTTGAGAACTTTATCATTAATATCTAAATATTCTATGTCTTTTACTCTTAACCCTCCAATTGTCGTTTCTTTTACCCCACTATCGTCATTTTTTTCACGATACGTATATTCATATAAAAGATAAATTGCCAAACTACCTGTAAATTCTGGGTTATATTTATTATCATAATATAGTTTCACTTCAATTTCATCATTCTCATCTATTAATTCGTGAGTCGCATAAGCTATTACGTCATCGTTTGGGAAACCTACTCCAGTATGGACTTGTTCAGTCTTCTCTAAATTCTCTTCTAATTCCTTCCTTTCTAGAAGCTCCCCATTCTTAAATATGGCTACTCTAGGTTTTAATCTTTTTAATTCAAAAAAAGTCTCAGTATTTTTTTGAGGGCCAAGTAATAAAAATCTAAATTCAACTTGAGTATTTCTATTACTCTTGATTTTAAATGAATCACCTGGACATTTATTCTCTGATTCTTCTTCACTACAAAGGTTCATAACATATGAATAATCCTTTCTAAGTAAAACATCTTCTTCTGTAATATTATGTACATACGTTGTAGTTTTATTTGCCTCATAATTGAATTTCACCTTTCCGCCTGTAGGATATTTTACCGTTTCTAGTATGCCCATTTTCATATAACGTTCACTAGAATTCCTATTATTAAAATAACCTAAAGGCTCTATACTTCTTGGATATTTTATAAGTGTTGTATTCCCCTGACCATTGCTAAAGCCCCAAAAATCAACGCTTTTAGATAAGTAATCAGGTATATGGTAAGGATAGGAAGTTCTATATAAAAACTCATATTTTCTAGAATCACCCTCACTTATTGAATTATGAAGTTCTTTTAAAAAAAGCCTTTTGTTTCTTGAAAACTGTTCTTTATCGTGGTCATCAACAACTTCATCTAAACCTGTATAATTGTATTTAAATTCATAATTGTTATATTTCAAATAACTACTATTAATACTCTTATAAAAATCAATACTACTTAAAAAATATTCATTATAAATATCAGCTGTTTCAGCATCAGCCAAATAATCATCTCCATCTCTTCTATTTCTTACAGCATTAAATGACACATAGTTTTTTGTTCTAGTTCCTGAAATGGTTTCTAGTCTACTATTTCCACTAATAAAAGATTTATTCTGATTAATAGTTAAGCCTAAAGGGTAATCGGGTTTTTTACTAAATTTTTCTTCAAAAACATTTGTTATTTGACCTCCTGAACCATGGGTATAATCCAAATATTCTGTAATTGATACTCTTTTCGTCACTGTATTGCCATAGGTAAATTCAATTTTATCTATTTTATCATTACTAATGATTTCTCTTAATAGCCATGCTGTGGCTACTCCTGAAGTTTTCTCAATAAATTTTTCACTTACAAACCCGTCTAAATCAGCAGAACCAAATACATAAGATGTTCCGTCAATATCTTTTACAATAAACTTATACAGCTTTCCTTGCTCATAAAATTTTTCAATCGTAATTTTTTTATCACATTCTAAAGCTAAATCATTACTTGGCCCGAATGAAAACTTAGCAACTATGTTGGGTAAATTGATAGTGAAAATATCAGGCTGACTATCATAATTACCATCAACAAATCCTTTATATAAATAATATTTGGCATCATCTGAAAACACAGGAACAACCTCATCGCAAGCTACTTCTTTAATTTGCTGTATTTTATCCATATTACTAGATTCCCAATAAGCTCCAGAAGCTGATTCATCTGGGATATGATTTACTTGTCTAGTGATTGAACCACCTGCTTGTAATGTCCATCCAAGCCCTACCCAACCAGGCACATTATTAACCCTATTACCTTCACTATTGTAAGATAGTGTGATAGGAACTTCGAGATTTCCTTCTTTAAAAGTACCAAGAGGAATTGAAAAGTTAGATGTGCCATTTGAAGCACTAATTTTCTGTTCAGATATACTTAATAATCCTGTTGATTCTGGTGACAGTGGATATATATTATCCAATGGGTATTGTTGAGCCTCTACATTTCCCTTTATAAAAAAGAAAAAATACAGAAACCCCATTACCGTTAAATGAGATTTTAACATGTTAGAAATGTTTAGTTTACTTATTTAATATATAGTTTACTTTTTCTTCTAATGCTGATAATTTTTTAAACTTATCATTCAAATTTTTATTCATTTCAATCAATTCAATGATTCTCTTTTCTTGATCAATTGTATACAAAGTAAGCTCTTCAATTTTTTCCAAAAGCTTGACATTCATTGCTGCTAAATCAACGCCTTCATTAAGAACCTCTTGTTCTGGTTTGATATTAGGCAGGTGATGATGTTCTTTTACAAAAGCTTCTAATTCAGAAAGGGGCATTAAATTATAATTCTGTCCAAATACATAATCTGCCCAAATATCTGTATGAACTTTAATCTGATTAGAATAAATTCCTCCCCAAACTCTAAGGTTACTTGTACTGTTCTCTTCTCCAAAGACAATGTTCTTATCACTATCCATTGTCAGCATTGTGTAAGCACCAGACCAATTAGAACCATTAAGCATAGAAATTTTTAGAGATCTATCTTCGGTTCTAAATGCCCAAACAGAAGCTAAACCTGAATAATTTTTAGTTTCAAAAACTAGAGGGACTTTTCCTGTTGCAATATGGACTTTTCCCAGATGCCCAAACGCAACATTATTGGTACCAATACCAACATTTTTATTACCTGAATGGTAATAGATTCCACTTGATTCAATTTCATTTTGAGAATATCCTTGATAGGCAATTAGGTATATCAAGAAAAATAGAATGATAGTAATAAAGGTTTTAGTATTCATTATGTCAGTGAAAATTAAAAAATTAGTTCTAGCAAAATCTTAAATCAAGAATACTTTTTGTGTATAAAAAGTGATATTTAATTGTGATAAAAAATCAATGAGTTGTAGTCTTTCAACACTATTTAAAAGTAACTATAGGATAATCACTAGAAATATTAAGTTTAACGTGATTCAAATATATTTTATATTTTTTAAATATTTACATATAAAATAAAAAAAGAGCTACCACAATTATCAATTTAAACAAATCTAACAATTAACAATATAAACAACTTAAAATTAGCTGAAATCAATTTACTAAAGTCTGGATTTGCGTCCATTATAAGGTGACACTCTTCACCCTTAGTAGGTACACCTCTTTACCCTTTACATGTCGTGATCCCTTCCCTTATAAGGGTGAACACCTCACCTTTAGAAGGGTGACGACCTCAATTGGATAGAGATGCGTAAAATCTCATGATAACTTGAACTCCCAAAAACAACTTTCTACATAAGCGTAGTAAAAAGGTCAATCTTGAATGTATGGTTATCAAAAATTGACCTTTATGTTTTACCTATCCTTCTTTGTGTTTGAAGTTATAAGTTGGAAACTTATTCAATAGCCAAGTTACGAGTAACACTTGCGTTTAACACTCAAAACAGTGGAGAGAAAACTATTAGTAGTCCTCCATTTTTCTTTCTAAAAAGGATATCGATTTTTTAATTTCTTCTTTGTCCGAGTTTTTTTTCACATTTTCCATCGAAATAGATTTAAGAGTATCAAGAGAATCCTTGATAGTATCTTTATGAATAGCAACATTTTCAAATAAAGTGAAAACTTCATATGTACTATAACCTCTTATGAATGCAAGAGTAACTTCATCAAAAGGAGAATTCCCATACTTATTTTTATAATTAGGATCTCCTCCATTCTCTAGAAGAAGTTTAAATATCTCAATATCTTCTGAAGTCGGGTAATAATTAGATACTCTCGTAAGATTATGAATATAATAATGCATGCTAGTATTATTATTTTCATCTCCGCTATTTATATTAAAACCCAAGTTTATTAACTCAACTATAAAGGGAATATTCTTATAACTAACTGCTAGATGTAATAAGTCTTCGCCTATTACAGATCTTATCGACTTAATATCTTTTATTTTCTTAAGATTATTAATTACAGAATTTATTTTACTATTAATTTCAGAATCTACTTTCCCTATTTCTAATAAATTATCAAAATCATCCCATTCTATCATAATATTATTTTTTTTCATGTTTTCCAGATGAATTTCTTAGATCTACCACCCTCTACCACTGTCCTTTGTATTAAATCAGCAAACTACACTAAAAGCTAGTCATTTGTTATAGTTATAGCTAAAAAAAATAGCCCTAGTTGAACATTTAACTTTTATTTTTCGGATATAGCTTCTCCTTTATTTTGTATCCAAACACCACAAACACCCCAATAAATGTACAAACGAAACCCACTAAACCTAATAGAACTGTGCCTGTCCATTGCCCCTTCTTTACTACTGCCTCTTGAGGAGAATATTTATGATACATCACTACAACTTTCTGCCCCACCTCATGATTTAGGCTTCCATTTGTATAAAACTTTATTTTCTCGTTGTACTGATCAACAAATTCCACCACTATTTCTACACGCCTAACATCCTCATCATCGGTAGATTCTGTATATTCATTTTTCTCTAAAACTTTCCCCTCTGTCTCAATTGCATATTTTTTAAATTCCAAATTATCGTTTAATGATACCCAACTCGCACGCAGAAATAATATACCTGGTAATAGAAAAAATAAGGCGAAAAAGAAGTTTGCTATTTTCATGTTTGATTAATGGAAATTACTGTAAATAAAGCACGATATTAAAGATTTTTGATATTCAACTTTTGTTCCAGAGCATAATTCTATTGATAAAGTGTGCATGTAAAGTTAGAAATCAAGAGACTATAAATTATTGAATATTCTAGAAGCATGAAGATTAGGTTATAACTTTTATTTATCTCAAGGGTCTTGATTCTTGAAAGTAATGTGTGGAAAATGCTCAATAATTAATATTTGATAACATTGTAAAACTATACGATCCCCTATTGTTGTTCACCGCTTTTGTGGTACAATTATTGAAGCTTTTGGAGGCGTAAAACACTGACATGAATTTTTTATGCTAATCATAAACACCTTTAATTTTTTAATCTCTAGCGTTTCTGCTGGCAAATACAAAATTGGCAAGATATAACTGCCAATTTTAACAAGTAACATTTATATAAGGATTGTAGAGAGGCTCAATTCATGTCATATGAAAATGATTTAAATGTATTCAATAAAACAGACTTTAAAGAAAATTCAACAATAAAATCTATTCGATTATTATATGGAGTATTATACTCCTAGCTACTTGAGGCTATTTTGACTTCTATTTTGCTACTTCAATTGATACTATGTATTACATCTTAGTGCTTCTTTTGCTGCAAAATTTTATTCCTAAATAGTGCTCTCTCTAAAATTAATTGGTATTAAATATTAATCTTATGAAAAAACAATTTTCCTTCATTTTTTTGCTACTTATGATCGGTACTTCTTATGCACAAACAAAAGTGTATAATATGCCAAAATCTATTACAACAGATCATTCAAGCTTCACATTCGAAAAAGTAAAATCTTCTACTTCTAGTTATTACATTAATTATAAGGCTAAAAACACTGGAAACGGTTACCTTATTATTGACCGTAATGAAACTGCTTTATCAATGAATCAGGGTGAAGTTAGACCTACTAAAACGCAATACGTTTTAAAACCGGGAGATAGCAAAACGATTTACAATGAGTTCCGTGCAAAACTTCCTGTAAAAGCAAATGCGGACCAATTCTTTCTTCAAATGAAAGGTATCCGTTATGCAAAAGCACCAGGGACAGCTGTAAAAACTGAAGCTTTAACAGTAGCTGAAAAAGCAGAAAAAACGTATGGTAATTTCCATGTAAAAGTGATGGAACATAATGTTTATTCTGATAGAGTATATGTTCAGGTGAAATGTTCATTCCAAGGAAAGGTGGGACAATTAGGTTATTTAGATCTTACAAAGATTAATGTTTCAGGAGGAGAACCGAAGATTGTGAAGAAAGGTGATATCATCTTCCCTAACAAATCGTATACTTTCTCAATGAACATTTCTCCTAATGGTGAAGCAGTTGTAATCGATTGGGCTGACGCAATTCAAGTGCTTCAATTAGAAGAGGTAAGCATCGAGAATGTTGATATCAGAAGCACAACTTATGTAGAAAAAAAGGAAGAAGTTAAGGAAGCACCTAAGGAAGAGAAAAAAGAAGTTGCAAAAGATTGCGAGATGAGCTTTGCAGACTTTTCTAAATTGAAAAATGATATTAAAGCTGAAATGAATGCAGGTGGCAAATCTGTAGAAATGGCCAATGAGTTTTTGATGGAAAAAGGATGCATCAGCACTGCTCAAGTAGTAGATTTGATGGGTGTTTTCAACTTGGATGGAAAAAGATTAGCGTTTGCTAAAATGGCATTTGAGTACACTTCTGACAAGTCAAAATATCATATGGCAGTTGGAAAACTTTCTTATGTAAAAAATAAAGAAGCTTTGGAAGAGTTTTTAGGTCACCAATAAACTATTCAAAATAGCGTTTTAATTGAACAAGAGGCTGTTTCATAACAAGTGTATGAATCAGCCTCTTTTTCTATTTTTTAGGTTTTTCCGGTGATTAAGAGTATTTCCATTTTTTGTTTATTTATCCACTACTTGTTACACTCAAAGCAATGAGTGGATAAATAAAGGTCAATTCTGAATGTATAGTTATCAAAAACTGACCTTTATGTTTTTACCTATCCTTCTCTTTGGTTTAAGTTCTAAGTTGAAACCTTATTCGGTAAATTAGTCCAGAATGCTACTTTCTTTACTCCAGTAGAGATTTATTATAAATAGTCGAATCTACAAAAAACATTTTAAACTCTTGATCACCTCTCATAATTGTCACATAAGGTGAACCTTCTTCTTTAAAGATAGAATCTCCAACTAATAATGAGTCATAAAAAGCTTTTCTTTCATTATTATATAAAACAGCAACTTTCTTTTCATTATCTAAATGAATATATCTGCTTGACATTCTATTACGTTTTACGATCTTCTCCTTTACCAAACCATTAAATGACTTTTCAAGATATACATCATAAACTTTTTCTTTATGTGATTTTGAGGAGTAATTATTGATAATCACTTGATAAACAAAAATTGATGTTATAATTATAAAATTGATGATACTGACCTTTTTCATATAATTTTGTTAGTTCATATTTCATTTAAAACTCAAGTATTAACTCTGCTCATAACGTTAAATAATACTATCACTTTGAGTTTACTTATTGTATAGACTTTATCACTCAATACATTCAAAAAACACCCTATTGGTTAATTAGGGTCTTCACGGAAAGTGTGAATTCAGATTTTAGCCTTTATTATTTTGGTGTGATGTTATATGTCAGCGACTAATACAATTCTAAAGTTCCCGCCAAGATCAGACAGTTATTTTTATTATTAATCTGTACTTCTAAATCACAACCCCAAATCCCTTCTAGCTCTCGCATTCAATAATTGTAAGGAATCAACTTCTGCTAAAGTCCAACCCTTTGGTGGTGCATACATGTTTTTTTCTAAAGGACATATGACACTAGAGAAAGAAGGATGATTTCCCGAAAATTCCATTAACCAAATTCTATGTTTAGAACCTCTTAGTGTAGAAGATGAAACAGAGTAAATATAACCATTAACTTTATACTTAATTGAAGGGTTTGCACCAACAAATGAATCTACAATACCTACTGTATATCTTTTAGGTGAAAAAGATAAATAAGTGACTATAGGAACTACACATAATACGAATACTATAAAAAACTTCTTGTCACTCATATTGATTTTTTAGAGTGTAATACAATTCTAAAGCTTAAGGTGACGTTGGCACTTAACACCTTCCTAGGTAGTGAGTATTTATTATTCATTATATTATTATTAGGTTTAGTTTCTTTTATCATAGTTTGCGATTTGTACTATGTGACAATAAATATAATCATCTATTTTAATTCTTCCATTTTAAAATTGCTGAATAAAAAAATAGGGAATAACCACTAAAAGTGATTACTCCCTCAAGTATATGCTGTGGATTGTGTAAAATATTAATTCACCTTCAGTTTTGTAGTAATTACATCTTCTACCATTTCGACCTTAAGAATGTAAATACCTTGTGGAAAACTGTTTTCATTTAAGTAAAGTGACACTATTTCCGAAGTTGTTGTATTTTTATTATAAATAACTTGTCCTTGAAGATTGGATATGCTAATGGCAGCATCCTTGTTCAATGGCAATCCTTTGATGTTTAATATTCCATTGTTAACCGGGTTTGGATAAAATGTCACCTTATCAAACAACGTTTCTTCTGTTTCTCTTACTCTTGCTGAACTACTCAAATTTGACATATCACAAGTGTAGTTGGTAATTTTATTTGCAGAAGTAACAGTCCAAAGTTTAGAATCTGATGTGATCGATATTCTTGATCCTGCACCTGAAATCACCTCATAGCTACCGCTTCCAATGTATTTTTGAATGGAATTGTTTTCATCTACTACTACAAATTCATCTTTTGCAGCATTGATCGCTATGTCTTTAATTTTAAGCGTACCTTTTTTATCCCATCTGTTTCCTAGCCATTGGTAAACATAGCCGTCTGTACCTCTGATCCAAGGTCGGTCGTCGTCCGTTGCCGCAATATCAGTACCTAAAGTTGTACCGTAAGCTAGTGACCAGCCATCGCCTAAATATTTATAGACTTTACCATCTGACCCAATAGTATATACATTGTTGCTAACGGCAATGTCAACCCCGATTCCTTTTCTATACACCCATGCATTATTGACATATTGGTATATTCTATTATCAGTACTTACAGCCCACACCCCTGATTGACCAACATCTACTCTTTTCAGTTCCATTGTATTGTCAACCAAAGTAAAACCATTACTACCATTCGATTGATAGAGATAGTTGTCAGTACCAACCACATATGTAATATCTTGGAAAGCGCCGATATCTAAAGCATTTCCGCTTTGAAGTACCCAACGGCAAGTTCCTCCACCATTATCACCACCATTATCACCTCCATTGTCACCTCCATTATCTACACTCATTGTGTAAGTATAATCATTATAAGCCCAATTATTATTGACCTTGTTCCATAGTCTAACGTAGATGGAACCACTGTTTGGCAGGTTACTTACGGTGTATTGCTTAGCTGTAAACTCTCCCCCTGAATTCAAAATATCAGTACTTCCTGCTGAAGTACCCACATATAACCAATGTGCATCACCTTCAATATCCCATTTGAATTCTACTGAGTTAGATGTGAGTACAGTTCCTTCTCTTGGTAAAATACCGTCAATAGGAGGAACAACAACATCACCGACATTCATCGTATAAGTAAAGTCCTGATAAGCCCAGTTTCCACTGTTTTGACTCCAAAGACGCACATAGATTGTTCCTGATTTTGGAAGGTTAGATACTGTCAATGATTTTGTAGAGATTTGTTGACTATTTAAGATTTCAGTACCGCCTGCTGTCGTGCCAACATACATCCAATGATAGTCTCCATCATAATCCCAAGTGAAGTTTACTTGAGAAGTCTGAAGCACTGTACCACTTTTAGGAGAAATACCTTCCTTGTCTCCTCCTCCGTTATCACCGCCATTGTTACCCAGTCGGTTGCTGACCCAAGATTTTGCAGAAGAACTAATCACCCAACGCATATCTCTCTCAAAGAAATTTACTAAATCACGGTCAGCAGATAAACTCCAAATCTTATAGACATTGTCTCTACATTCTTGATAAGAAGTTCTACTTGAACGGTCGCTCACCACATTGCTTTCTAGGTAACGGTATACTTGCTTAATCCAAGCATCTCCACCAAAGTTCTCATAAGAATAGATGATCATACCTGTCATAAGGTCATTTACACTGGATTGCTGTCTCCATGGCAAACGATCTTTTCTCCATGTATTGTCAAAATTGTACTGAGTGTTGTTTAAGTAATACTCAAACTTGCTGACCATCCCTTCTCTAAATTGAGCAAGGCTTTGACCATAATAAAGAAGTTCATAGTTTAATGATGTGGGAATCATAACTGCTTGAGCATTGTTAAACCCAACAGTCCACCAACCCCAATTGGATGAGTTGTCGTTCATCACCCAGTCGAACTTGTTGTTGAAACGACTTAAGTAAAAGTTTCTTGCCGTTTCATAAAGGAATACTTGATGAATAGCATTTCTACCACTGTTTGCTGCATTGTACACTTCATCGAACAATACTTTTCCAGTAGACATACCTCTTGTACCATGGTATGCTAATCCACCATAACCGCAGTTGTCAACTACAATTTCGATGACAGGCAATCCTCTATAACTAGATTGTTTTGGTAGATTGGAAAGTCCTGAAAACTCAACGAATTTGGCATCCATTGCATCCAAAATATTAAGGACTCTATTCATTGTTGTTGCAGATCTACTCGAAGGTGTTTCTCCTTCTATCATTACTACAACTCGGTTTCCGATCCACGCTGTGGCACTTTTAGTACCTACACAACTTGGAACTTTAAATGTAAAAGTAGTTTGTTCTGGAGTGGCCGCTTTTACATTTCCGGCCATTAATACCAAACAAACAATCATGAAAATAGATTGAAGTCTAAGTAAACAGTTAATCATTTTAATTGTAATTTTTGCTGTGAAGAAGTACCCGAAATGAAGAAAAGGGATGTTTCGTACACCATAGTTAAAACTATGGGTAGGTGATAATCCAACCTGAGCAAGACTGAAGTCTTGAGGGGGGTTGGTAACGTAGGCAACACTTCAGTGTTGGTGGAGTCTGTATCACTTGCCCATGACTTCAGTCGTGGTGCACGCTATTTTAGTTTTTATTTTTCAGCCCAATCAAAGCAGACCTATAACGTATTGCTGTCACTACGTCATCAAAACCTAGCAAAGAATAGGAGAATACCCATTTACTTTATTCCAAGTACTATGAATATGTGGACGACCCACAAAAAAAGTGTAGACAGTGAATAACCATATCCTACCCTGCAGTGTATTCAATAGGTATTCGACTTAAATAAAAGTTTATGGAAGTTGGCTTTAACAGAGAAGCCGATTAATTAATTAATTTATTTATTCAATAATTAGTTATCTCTTAATTTGAGAGCTGTCATAATTAAAAGAAGAATGCATTTAAGATTTCAGAACTTACGATTTGCTGTAGCTTTTCATTTTTGTTGAAAAATATTTACGGTGCAAACATATAAAGATCAACTCCAATACACAGGGATAAAATTGTGAGTTTTAAGGGGGTATTTTTTTATTCTTCAAGAAGTGTAATTATCACAAAATAGGCGATTTACCACGTTTTTGAACACTTAAAAGCCATTTTCGACTCTAAAAGTGAAGGATTATTCAAATAAAAAAGTTTAGCAAGTTGAAAGAAAAATCACCCCTCTATAAATCTATTTTTTTCAGAGAAACGTTGTTTGTCAAATATGCTTGTTCATTTATTTTGTGGTTAGATAGAGTTGTTGTCGGGTTGGCTGGAATTTTTATTATTGTTAGACATAACTGATGTCTGTAATTTACAAATGTATTAGAATCTAATAAAGCTCTAATACCTGTAAAGATTCAATAAATACTTTTTCATAAAAACTTAGATAAAAGTTATATAACAACATTATGTTTTCAATATAAAAAGTGATTTTCTTTTTCGTTAATTCTTCAGTATCCCTCTCGTGTTTTACAGATAACTCCAAACTGTCAAAAAAGTATCCGTATTTTAAAAAAATATTTTTTATACCAAACTCATCATTTTCTTGATTAGTATCAAGGATAACTGAATCAATGTCTCTAGGTATAGAGGTATCAATCAGCTCAATATAAAAACGTGGTATACCTACCATAGCTTTCTGTAACTCTGCTTTCATTATTTTAGCATTATAGGAAAATGCGATATGAAAACGATCATTTATTTTTTTCGTAAACCTTTTCAAGCCTTTTTTTGAAAATTTAGGATTATAAAAAAAACCTTCAGATAAGTTTTCTGACATTACATTCATGATAAATTTACTTATATTTTTATCATGATAAACCCTATGACCACTGGATGCATTCTCTTTTTCTTTATCAGTTTTTGGAGGTTTAAAGAAACTATCTCCCTCCCCTATGGATGGGTTAAAAGAATAATTATCCCAGTTAATAGGTGTCTTCTCCTTCCTTTTTAAAAATTGGAGGAAGTCACGGTTTAGTCTTTCTTTTATACAATCGTAATTCCCACCACATTCCCCAAAATAGTTAATAATATAAGATCTATGATTCTTAAACATTTTATCCAAATATTCTTTCTGAGAAGCAGGAGTGAAGATTAGTATACTAGAATGGTGAGTATTGAAATCTTCATTCAATGAAGTTCTTAAATACTCTTTCATCATTGTTTTTAACTCTTCATCATGTTCTTTGCATTTTTCAAAAAATACTTTGTTAAATACTTCCATGATATGAATTATTATAGTGTTTTAGTGTCAAAAAATAGTTGCTATGTAAGCTAAAAAGTAGCTGTAAGATCAAAGACTATTAAAATGGCATGTTAGTTCTTAAATCTGAAAGCTTATACAACTCTCGGCATAAATGATGCCTATACTACATAAAACTTAAAAATTGTAGTACAATCATAAATACAACTTAAAAAAGAAGATAGTTTATGAAATCCTATATTGACAGAGGATTCAATCATTAAACTATGAAGACGTTTTGTTATTATAGAATATCCCAATTAAAAAGCACAAGCGACACCTAACGGTTGAACACTTGTGCCTGAATAATTTGATCATAATTGGAAGTAAGTACTAAGTCAAAAATAAATCATAGTTAATTCTAATTTATTTTTTGTGAGTACAACGCTGAAAAACGTATTAATAGTGGTTCTATTAAAAGTTTTTTGAAGGACGTAATCGCAAAACAATAAATAGAATTAGTATGAGATAATTTTGAATTTGTACTTAATACTTTGGAAATGTGATAAGAGATATTCTATCAAACTTCTTTCAAAGGCACCCCTGTTTCTTGTAAGGAGACTTTCTTCACTTCATCAATGATTTCTCCTGTTCTTAGAATTTCCTTTTTCAAAAAGCCTCCGATTTCAGCTTCCACGAGCGGGCCTTTTGTGATACCCCCTCTGATATTTTGAATTTTAAAATTATGAGGAAGTTGAATTAATTGTCTGAAGAAGGCGACTCCTTGATCGTAAAAATTATATTCTTTGGTGTTTTCCCAAAGGCAAAGCATTCCATCTAAATCATAAGAAGCAATAGTTCCTTGGTATTTAGGTAAGATTTGATTCACCTGATGCGTGTAATCTTGAAGGGCATTGAGTTGTGCATTGATCTCTTGAACTCCATAATTCCACCTAACATATAAGGCCACATATTCTTTTTCTTTGGGTTGGTAGAACCTTGAAAATACCATATCAAAAAGTTCTGTAGTGCCCATAAACTTATCCACTTCAAAAATAAAGTGATAGAGACCAAAAAGAACAAACATATAAATCCATCTTGCCAGAAAGAAATTTGAATTAAACGAGGCAATAAGATGATGCAAGGCTTCTCTGAAGGATAAATCATCCGAAACCATACCTTTTATAATATCTTCAAGAACAATTGCCATAAAAATCACAACTGTGTAAAGCAGTGATTTCATAATAACTACATTCAATAATTTTGTTCTACCTAATTTCAGATCGATACCTACTGTTTCAAGAATAACAACAATTTTACCTATAAGCGCCGCTGAAAAAGTAGCCGCTCCAAAATAACCGGCCTTCAATTCTACTTCTTTGACCATTAAACCCACCAATAATACCAATAGATTGAAACCTATAGCGAAGTAGGAAGTGACTAAAAATGTCTTTTTAACTTCGTGAATAATTTTGTCTTTGAGTTTACTCATTTCCTTTTGGTTCGTTTTTTTGAATATAATTATTTAATCTACTCATTTTATCTCTCATATAATACCCTGAAACAAGAATTGAACAGATATCTGACACAAAAAATGAAGCCCATGTTCCTTTTAACCCCCAAAAGTAAGAGAACAGTAAAACCATGGGTATTCTAAATAATACTTGTCGGTTCAATGTTAGTAATAATGCATCTTTTGCTCTTCCTAAAGCTTGGGCAAACATACTCGAAATCACACCTATACTGATCAAAGGTAAAGCCAGCATAACACCATAAATTGCTGGAATGCTCTGCTGTATCAGTTCTGTATTTTTTGTAAAAAGTGAAGTAAGTTCTGTATCAAAGAAAAAGATAAAAGCCACAATAATTGTATTGATAATCATACCGTATTTAATGGATTCATAAATCACTTTCCTCACCCTCTTAAAGTCTTTTGAACCGTAATTGTAACTGCATATGGTAAGAAAACCCTGTGCTAATCCTATTATTGGGAAAGTAGCCAACATGAATAATCGGCTAATAATACCATAAACCGCCACACTAATTTCTCCACCATAATCAAACAGAATATGATTTAACAGAATAGCGATAATACTAGAAGAGCCCTGCCTTGCAAAAGATGCCGTTCCTAATGCTAGAGTTTCTTTGATAATACCTGCATCCCAGACAAATGAAGCGGCAGTGAACTTGAGCACTGTATCTTGAAATAAGTAGTAATGGGTGATGTAGAGAAAACCAAAGATGTATGAAAACAATGTAGCAATTGCCGCCCCTTGCATACCCAAACCAAAACCAGCTATAAAAATGGGGTCCAAAATAATGTTTGTCACACCGGGGACAATCATGGCCATCATCGCTTTCTTTGCTTTTCCTTCTGAACGAATCCCATTATTGCTCATGATCGACAATGTTAGGAAAGGCATACCCCATATCACTATGGCATAATATTCTTGAGCATAAGCATAAATATCCCCATTTGCCCCAAAAAACAATAATAGACGTTCTTCAAAAAGAAAACCTACAACAACAGCAATAAGCGTCAACCCTAACGTCAATAATGTTTGATTCCCCAAAATCTTCACAGCCCTTTTCGGATCATGAGCACCCAATGCTCTTGCAATCAAGGAGGCTCCTCCCATGCCAATGGCCATACCAATACTTTGGATTAACATTACGAGTGGTGCTACCACAGAAATTCCTGCAATACCCAATGCTCCAACCCACCGGCCTATAAAAAATGTATCTACCATCTGATACAGTACTATCACCATCATTCCAGTGGCGGCGGGTACAGAAAGTTTGACTAATAGGCTTTTAATATCTTCTTTTCCTAAATCAGGGTTTTCTTTGCTCATTGTTAGTATTCCTTTAGTTGAATGGAATTGCAATTCTAAACACCGATCCTTTCCCTTCTTCTGATTCACACACAATCACTCCACCATGCATTTCCACAAACTCTTTGGCAATAACAAGGCCTAACCCTGTCCCCTGTACATGTTCTGTGTTACTTGCTCTAAAAAATGACTCAAAAAGATTAGAAAAATCCGAAAGTGGTATACCGATCCCTTTGTCCTCCACTTCTATTCTCAAGGCTTCTGATGAAGAATGTAATCTGAGGTACACTTCTTTATCTGAGTATTTGATGGCGTTGGATACCAGATTATCCAATACATGAGCCATTAAAATGGTATCGATCCAAACTGCATCACGTTTGATGTCTTTCTGAAGAATCACTTCTTGCTGCGTGTGAGTTCTACTCTTGAACTCTGTGAGGTATTCGTCTATAAAAATATTAATCGAAACATTTTTGGGAGAAAAAGGTGTTTTCCCTGCTTCAATTTTACCTAACTGTAACACCTCATTTAAAAGCAAGTTTAACCGCTTCGATTCAGATCTCATTCTTGCAATGTATTTTTCAATCTTAAGATCACTGAAATTCATCGCTTTCTTTTTCAAAGCCAGTTCCATAATATCCATATTCGTCATGATAGTAGCCAATGGTGTTTTGAACTCATGAGAAGCCATTGATATAAACTTTGAACGCATTTCATTCAACTCTTTCTCTCTTTCCAGGTTTTTCCTCAATTCCGTCTCAATCTTCTTTTGGTCCATCATATTTCTGATGATGATAAAGTAGACTATCTGCTTAGAAAGAGGTAATAATGTCAGGCTGATTTCTGTAGAAAACTCTTCCCCATTGACAGTAAAAAACTGCCATTCGAATCGTAATTCACCTTGAGCATCACAACTTTTTTGCATGGACCTGAATAAACTAATAGATCGTCCACCTTTCGGCTGTTCTTTTGGAGAATTTTTACTCAGCCAATTGTAAAAAGAAATGTCGCTTACACCACCAAATAGGCTTTTCACTTTTTCGTTATAAATTGAAATATTGAATTGATGATCCAATAAGAAATAAGCATCAGAAGATTTATCAAAGATGGTTTTGAACTTTTCTTTCTTCAATCTCAACTCATTTTTCTTGACATAAAGCAACTCCTCCAACTCTAGATTTATGCTGGACAGCTTTTGCTCTTTGCGCTTGAGCTCTGTTACATTTTTGATCAAAATCAGAAATGTATCTTCATCAATATAAAGCCACTTCAACTCATAAGCTTCATTGCCTAATTGGTATTCGTAATAATTATAGGAATCTTGTGAAGGTGTATCATTTTTCAAATTGAATATCACCTCATTAGAGATAGGATAAAGTGTACTGTTTAATGTAGATTTTAATGCTCTATTATCATTGGTAAAGGTCAGCTTCCAATTTCTATCAAATACAAATACATGATTGTATAACTTTTGAAGAAGAAAATAAGTAGGACTTGATTTATTGTTTCCTTGGAAAAGAAGTATCAAAGCGATAACCTCCACACTCAATCCAATGCCTCCAAAAAGTCTTGTGGAGGGAAGTATAAGTAAAAGGGTCAGTAAAATCAGCGATGAGATAGAAAGTATTTTGGTCTTAGTATTCAAATAACAAGGGAATTAGGTGGTATTTTATGTAAGTACTTATTTATAAATTACATAAAATACCTCAATTCACCTATTTCACTTTAGAAACATGATATTTTTTAAACTTTGAGTCCATAAACTTCACAATTTCTGTGAAATTTGTCATTTCTCTGTTCGAGATAATGATAGGTTGCCCAATTTTGGTTTGAAGTACCAATACATCAAATTGCTTCTTCCCGACGGCCTTTTGTTTCACTTCCCAAAAAAGAAGGTACTGAGTTAGGTCCGTTTCAAAAGAAGAACCTATTCTTAATGGATACTTCTCTGTGACAATATTTCCTTTGAAAGTCACCGTTTTATAGATAAACATTATTCTTACAAACATGAATAATGTAATGAAAGAAGTGGATAGAAGTAATAATAATTTATACCATTCAAAACCACCAAGATTCATCCATCTTACTGTTCCAATTGTAATGGTAATCAGAATGAACACAAACAACCCTAATGCAAAAAAAGCAGGTGTTTTTGGATAAGATACAATTGCCTTATTATTTACTTTATTCTTCTTCATGATATTAATTTACTAAAATGATAAGCGCCGAAACAAACGCACCTCCAGAAAGGAATAAATTCCAGTCTCTTTGATGCCACATTGTAAACCTGAGCATTATGGCATTGAGCAATAAACAGATTAAAACAATAATAACCTGACCAATTTCCAACCCAAGATTAAATGCTAAAAGTGGTTCCCAGATTTGCTCCTCGCTTCCTAGCAAGGATTTTAAATAATTAGAGAAACCTAAGCCATGGATCAAACCAAAAATGGTTGCTTCAAAATAATATCTTTTGATCGGTCTTTTTGCTTTCATATAAGATGGAGAACCTTTCGCTTGACCTAAATTGAAAAGATTGGAGATACATACAATCAAAATAGTGACTGGAATTAAAGTTTCTATCAAATCAGCATCTATAGATACAACATCCAAAGTGGATAACGCTAAAGTGACCGAATGCCCTAATGTAAATGCTGTAACTAAAATTAATACTTGCTTTAAAGAACTGGAATTAAAGGAAGCCATTAAAGCTAAAATAAAAAGGATATGATCATATCCATTGACATCAGTAATATGTTCTAAACCAAGCTGAAGGTATAATCCAAAAGATTCCATAAAGTCTATTTGTTGTACGTCGTCCAAAAATGCAAATATAAGGCAGATTTAAGAGTGTATTGAGATATTTGTTTCAATAAATTTAAATAAAAACTCTGTTTCCCACCGTTCTTGAACGGAATGTGAATAGTAAGCCAAAAAAAGTGTGATATTTTAATCCGAATTGAATAATTTTGAAGAATCAATTCAAAAGAGCAATGGGTATATCTAAGTATTTTTTAATTCTAATTTTTTTAGGGCTTTCATTATCGGTCACAGCACAGTCATCCTGGGAAGAAATCAAGACAACCAAGAAGGGTGATATCACTGTTTATTATATTCAAAATAAACCTTTTGTCTATTCACTTCCAACAGGTGGAATGGCTGGCATTGAATACGAAATGTTCTCGAACCTGATTCGTAAACAAAGAAAGGAACTGAAAGCAGTCATCAACATCAAGTGGGTGCCCTTAGAATCATGGGATGAGCTTTACAAAAAAATGAGCACTAACCCTGATGGTTACTTTGGTATGTCGGGTGTGACCATCACTCCTGAACGAAAAAAGAATATTGATTACCTACCTAGTTATATGCCTGACATTGAAATTATTGTTTCTTCTGAAAATGTACCCTTATTTCAGAAACAAGAAAATTTCAACAATGCTCTACAATCTTTACAAGCTGTAACGATAAAAAACTCCACTTTTGAAAGAAATTTACAAAAACTGAAAACCACTACCCTGCCGGCTCTTGAATATTCTTATACTGCTACCTCTGAAGACCTTATCGGTACTATTGCAGAAGGTAATGACACGTGGGGTTATACTCAGCTTTCTAATTACGCCTATGCTCTTTCAAAAGGATTAAAACTTCACCGACAAATTTTCTATCAAGTAGAAAATGAAGGCTTGGCAATCACTTTGCCTCAAAATTCTTCTTGGCTTGCTCCACTTACCAAAATGAGTGAGGCTCAAGAATTTAGATTAGAAACAAATAAGTTGATTCGAAAATATCTTGGAGACAAAGTCACCGATTTAATATGGGACTTATCTATTCAAGAAGACGGACTGATTGATACTTTAAGAAATCAACAAAGAGAAATTGGTCTTCTAACCATTGAATCTGAAATCAGGCTATTGCGACTTACTCAAAAAGAACTTGAAATATCGCAACAAAATACGATCAGGAACATATTAGTAGTGACATTATCACTTACTCTGTTACTTGTCGTGACTTTATTTCACTTTAATAATCTAGTAAAAAGATCGAACCAAAAGCTTGAAACTCAAAATCAAGAAATTGACGAGCAAGCTAAATCTTTAAGAAAAGCATACAAGGATTTGGAGCATTTAAGTAGTATTGGCAGAGACATCACTTCAAAACTTGCTCTTGAAGAAATTATTGAGACAGCTTATAAAAGTATCAGCGGGTTGATCAAAGCTCCCGTTTTTGGTATTGCACTTTACAATGAGAAAACAGAGTCATTGGACTTTCCTTACATTTATGAACATGACGAGGTCATCAAAGATCAATCTTTTGATATCAATGATAAAATGCGTCTAGGAGTGATGTGCTTTGATCAAAAGAAGGAATTCTTCATTCAGAAATTCAGTACTGACCACCGTAATTATGTGAAAGAAGTCTTGCAACCTATTGCCGGAAAAAATACGGAGTCTATTATTTATATTCCATTAGTAGCAAAACACAAAAAACCAATTGGAGTCTTCACAATTCAATCTTTTAAGGCCAATGCTTTTGACAGCTATCAATTAAACCTCCTGAGAAACTTGGCGATCTATATTAGAATTGCTTTGCAAAACGAGAAGACCTATAGAAACATCAACAATAAAAAACAACAACTTCAAAATGCCAATAATCATATTATTGAGCAAAAAGAATTGATTGAAGAGAAAAATCATGAATTGGAAGATGCTAATAATGATAAAAACCACTTATTAAGTATTGTTGCTCACGATTTAAGAAATCCACTTTCAAGTTCTATCACACTATTAAGTATGCTCAATACAGATGACACCAACTTGGATGAGGACGAAAAACTCTGTGTTGAAGGATCATTGAATGCAATGCATCGAATGAACAAAATGATTGAAGAGATATTGGATGCCAGGGTTTCAGAAAACAACGAGAGTAAAGTCAATAAAGAAGCGGAAAAAGACATTTTTTCTGTTTCAGAAGTTTTGGATCAGGTAATCAATGACTTTACGGGAGTAGCAGAGCGTAAAAATATCGAATTAAGTTACAACTTACTTTCTGACGGCTTGATTGAAGCAAACAGACAACATAGCATTCAAGTTTATGAGAATTTGATTTCCAATGCGATTAAATTCTCCCCTACTCAAACGACAATCACAGTGGATGTGGAGAAAATAAAGGATTTTGTACAAGTAAAAATCACAGATCAAGGTCCGGGGCTTTCGGAAGAAGATCAGAAAAAATTATATCAGAAGTTTCAAACATTAGGACCGAAACCAACGGGTGGTGAAAAATCTACAGGTATTGGTCTATCAATTGTAAAAAAATATGTTGATAGCATGGATGGAAAGGTAGAATGCATCAGCAACCAAAATGAAGGAACTACCTTCATTGTTTCTCTACCTTATTTATAAGAATAAATACTAAGGCTAAATTATTTTACCTTAGTCTGATGCGATTGTGCTTATTATAAAGCAAAACTACTTTTACTACTATAACTGGACTTGAAATATGGAACAAGCAAAAAGTACATTTACACTAGCCTCTAAAATTGAACAACTTAGTCTGAAAAAACTATGGACCTTATATTTTACGGCTATTACTGCCATTATTTTTCTATTAAGTGTGTCACAAATTGTGTTTCACTCTTTCTCACATAAGCAAAATGCAGATGCTGACCTTATTAATAAAGCAGGTAAGCAACGAATGTTGAGTCAAAAAATCACAAAGTGTGTTTTATTACTTGAACAGAAAAAAAGCACTCCTTATTTAAGTGAGTTAAAAACTGCTTTAAAGGAATGGAAAATCGCCCATAAAGAATTGGGGAAATATAATGATGAAATTGACAATTCTGTTTCTTTCAAAAAAGCCAAAGAACTATACGAAAAAGTTGATGTATTTCATTCAAAAATGGTTACCGATGTTGAGGAAGTTCTAGAGCATAAAAACTTTGAAAATTCAGATATCAGTGATGATGTTCTTTCCAATGAAGCATTTTACCTTACCAATATGGACTTGTTAGTAGGCGTCTATTCTGATGATGCTAATAAGAAGCTTGACGACATTCAAAATACATCACTCCTTTTATTTATTGTCACACTTGTTCTACTCTTTTTTGAATTGGGGTATGTATTCCGTCCAACGGCTAGAAGAATTAGAAAGACTTTTGATGAATTAGAAAAGGCAAAGAGAGAAACACAAGATAAGGTAAGTGAAATTGATCAGCTTTACAGATCTTTGGGACAATCTTATCAGTTCCTTTCAGAATCAAAAGATAATGAGGAAACACTAAATGTACTTCTAGCCAAAGCAGATGAGACAGGTGAGATTTCATTTGTATCAGATGCTTTATTGGAAATCCTAAAAGTTGAACATGGTGATCATCCTAAAAATATTTTCCATTGGTTGACATCAGAAGGGTATAAGAAAGAAATGATTCAAGAAGTATTGGAAACGGCTTTGAGTCAGGAAACTTGGGTGGGAACATTACAGCTTACAGACAGTGAAGGTGACTATATTTGGATAGAAGCTACTATCACGATGGTACATGGCCCTAACCCAACAGTTGTATTAATAGGCAGAGATATTACTGAAGATAAAGAAGCAGAAGAAAGGTCGAAAGAAATTAATCAGGAAGAGATTGATAAACATATTGAAACACAAAAAGAGCGGTCATTATTGATCTTGAAAGGACAAGAAGAAGAAAGGGGCAGAATTTCAAAAGATATTCATGATGGCATCGGTCAGTTATTAACAGCCTTAAAGTTCAGTTTAGAGTCTTTTGATGGAAGTTCTACTAAATCATCTGCTAATAAGATTAAAGAATCTAGAAAATTACTTAAAAATATAATTCGTGAAGTAAGACGAGTTTCCTTCAATTTATCTCCAAATACGTTAGGTGATTATGGTATAAATGCTGTGTTGACAAGATTTGCTCATGAGACCAGTAGGCTTTCTGATGTTACTGTTCTATTCTATAATAAGACAGATTTCAATATGAGATTTGAAAGACATATCGAAACCAACATTTACAGAATTGTTCAAGAAGCCGTCAACAATGCCATCAAATACTCTGAAGCTGAAGAAGTTAAAATCAACTTAGAGCATGATATAGAAGCACTTTATATCAGTATTCAAGACAATGGAAAAGGTTTTGATATGAAAAACCTTGAGATCCAAGGTGGTGGAAATGGGTTATTGAACATGGAAGAAAGAGCCGGTTTTGTAGGCGGAACCATTGAAGTGAACTCAAAACTAGAAGTCGGCACAACAATTTCAGTAGAAGTACCTATAAATAGAGAATAACTAAGTAATTTTTATATATTGCACTAGAATAACTCACATCAACAAATTAAATTTTTAATGAGTCAAATTTCAGTAGTACTTACAGATGATCATGTTGTTGTTAGAAATGGTATAAAACTACTGTTGGAAAACAGCCACGAAATAAATGTCATTGGAGAAGGTGCAAATGGTCAAGAAGCATTGGATTTATGTAAACAACTTAATCCAGATGTACTTGTGATTGATATAAGAATGCCAGTGATGAATGGTATTATTGCGGCCTCAAAAATCAAAGAATACAGCCCTAATACCAAAGTTCTAATTCTTTCAATGCACGATGATGCCGAATATATATTAGATGCGGCAGAAAAAGGTGCTAGTGGTTATTTGTTGAAGGATTCAAGCAGTGATGAATTCTTAAAAGCCATTAAGACAGTACATGAAGGAAAAAAATATTTTAGTGGAGATATTTCTAAAGTTCTTGTAGAAGGGTATTTGAATATGAAACACAATACAGAGCCTTCAACTGAAACTACTCCAACTGAAAGCAACACAGTAATAGACCTTACTAAAAGAGAAAAAGAGATCTTGAAATACGTAGTGCACGGTAAAAGCAGTAAAGAGATTGCAGGTATCTTAAATAAAAGTGTTAGAACAGTAGAAACGCACCGTTTTAACATTATGAAAAAGATGGAGGTAAAAAGTGCTGTAGAACTAATTGCAAAGGTAAATGAAATAGCTTCATTGAAAGCTGAATTATTATAATGACATTAATACACTGCCATTTGTTCTCATTTTTTGAATTGAAAAATAAATAGCAGTACTTAGAAACAACTACTTAATTTTCTTTATTCAGTAGCTATAACAATATAAATCCCTACTTAGAAATAGCATTTCTGAGTAGGGATTTTTTTGTATTCATTATAAATTACGTGTTTTTCTTAAAAAAATCACACTAAAAGTACGTACAATTACGTATTTTTACTTACTTTTACTTTCGTGTTGTACGTATTACTGCTCAAAGCAATTTGATGGAGTAATATTAAACAATCACTGAAACAAACACATGCTTAAAATAGGGCAACAAGTTTGTTGCCCTAACTTTTAACTTAGCAAATTAGAATATGAAAAATATCTCAACATACAAATCAACATGTTCCTACTGCGGAGTAGGCTGCGGCATAGATGTAAAGAAAGATGCAAAAGGCAAATTAACTGTTGAAGGAGATATTAATTATCCAGTCAACAAAGGGAAGTTATGTTCAAAAGGCATGAACTTAAATTATGTAGTTCAAGATACTTCAGACCGTTTGCTCTACCCGCAAATGAGATGGAGTAAACAACATGACTTGCAAAGAGTAGACTGGGATACAGCTTTTACAAGAGCTGCTGCTGTGTTTAAATCAATCATAAAAAAATATGGACCTGATTCAGTGGGAATGTATGTCTCTGGTCAGTGTCTTACTGAAGAATATTATTTAGCAAACAAACTCACCAAAGGTTTCTTCCAAACCAACAACATTGACACTAACTCAAGACTTTGTATGAGTAGTGCAGTGGTTGGATATGTGAAAACACTAGGGGAAGATACTGTACCTATTACTTATGAAGATATCGAACATGCTGACACCTTTTTAATTGCAGGTGCTAACCCAGCGTGGTGTCACCCTATCTTATTTAGAAGAATTGAAGCACATAAGGAAGCAAATCCTGATACAAAATTAATTGTAGTAGACCCTCGAAAGACACAAACTTGTGCTCTTGCTGATCTTCATTTACAATTAAAGCCAGGTACTGATGTTGTACTTTACCAAGCGATTGGTAGAGCCATCATTGAGGAAGGTGATTTAGACTGGGATTTCATTAAGAATCATACGGACGGTTTTGATGAATACAGAAAAGAAGTAATGAGTAGACCTCTGAAAGAAGCTAGTGCGATTACAGGGGTAACAATAGATAAAATAAAACTTGCTGCTAGATATATTGGTAATGCAAAAGGCTTTATCAATATGTGGGCAATGGGGCTAAACCAAAGTGCTCAAGGAACCAATAAAAACCTTGCTTTATTAAATCTGAACTTAATAACAGGTCAAATTGGCAAATTGGGTTCTGGTCCTTTCTCATTGACTGGTCAGCCAAATGCAATGGGCGGTAGAGAAGTCGGCGGTATGGCTTCACTTTTAGCAGCTCATCATGATTTAAAAAATCCTGAACACCGACAAAAAGTTGCTGATTTCTGGGGTGTAGATCACATTCAAGAAAAGCCTGGTAAAACAGCAACTGAAATGTTTGAAGCATTACATTCAGGCGAAATGAAAGCCGTTTGGATTGTATGTACCAACCCTATGGTAAGTTTACCAAACTCAAAATTGGTAGAGGAAGCATTGAAAAAAGCAAAGTTTGTTATCGTTCAAGATATTTCAAACAAAGCGGATTCAATTGAACATGCAGATTTGATTTTACCTGCTGCTGGATGGTTAGAGAAAGAAGGTACAATGACTAACTCTGAACGTAGGATAAGTCATTTGGAAAGAGTATTACCTGCTCCAGGTGAGGCACTTCCTGACACTGAAATCTTCTGCCGTTTTGCTCTAAAAATGGGATACCATGGATTTGATTATCAATCTACTGAGGATATTTTCAAAGAACATGCTCTACTTACGAAAGGTACAAATATTGACATTGCTGAATTGACATATGACATCTTAAAGAAAGAAAGATCAGTTCAATGGCCTTATGTCAATGGTAAAAGCACTGAAAGATTATTCGAAGACAAACAGTTCTACACTCCAAATAAGAAAGCTCAAATCTTAACTTCGGGTGTAGAAAATAATTCAGACTTGCTCACTCCTGAAATGCCGTTGATCCTTACTACGGGACGTATTAGAGATCAGTGGCATACAAGAACTAGAACTGGCAAAGTCAATAAATTAAATCAACATATTTCTGATCCTTTCTTAGAAATGCATCCAAAAGATGCCACTGAAAGAGGTTTGAAAGATGGAGACACAGCAGTCATCACTACAAAAAGAGGTGAATGTAGAGTCAATGTCACTGTGACAACAGACATTAAAGAAGGTGTCATTTTTATGCCAATGCACTGGGGCAAAATCAGCAATGATATTTTTGCTAGAACAAACAACCTTACTGCCAATGCAATTGACCCTATTTCAAAAGAACCTGACTTTAAGTTTTCTTCTGCTCAAGTGGCTAAGTTCCAGAAAAAGAAAGATAAAATTCTAATTATCGGAGCAGGTGCGGCCGCTTATCGTTTCATTCATACTTACAGAGGTATTAATAAAGACGACGAAATTGAGGTATTCTCAAAAGAAAGTACCCCATTCTACAACCGTGTACTTTTACCTGAATATGTAAATGAAACATTATTATGGAAAGACTTACAGAAATTTGATGAATTATCTGAATTCGATCGATTAGGAGTTAAAATACATATTAATAAAAGTATCCAAAGCATTGACCGTGACAATAAAGAAATCGTGGATCAATTTGGAGACAGATACAATTACGACAAATTAATTATTGCTACAGGTAGTAGACCATTTGTTCCTGCTGATGTTCCAATTCATTTTGAAGGTGTTTTCACCATGAGAAATAAGAAAAATGCGGACAACCTTAAGCAATACTTAGACAATAAAGGCGGAAGAGTAATTATTGTAGGTGGAGGTCTTTTAGGCTTAGAATTGGCGGCCTCTCTAAGAGAAATTGAAATTGATGTCACTATCATCCAATTAGCCAACAGATTAATGGACCGCCAGCTTGACCCTACTGCTTCAGAACTATTACTTCACCACTGTGAAGACAAAGGCATTGAAGTATTACTCAATGATCAAGTTCAAACTATAGAGAAACAAGGAGAAAAGCTATACAAAGCAAAGCTAAAAGGTGGTAGAACAATAGAAAGTAATGCCATCGTTTATGCTATTGGTACTCGACCAAATACAGAAATTGGTAAAGAAGCAGGCTTAAAAACTTCAAGAGGTATTACAATCAATGAATACCTTCAAACTTCCGATCCTGATATCTTTGCAATGGGTGAAATTGCAGAATTCAATGGTCAGTTAAATGGTACTACCGCTGGTGCTGAGGAACAAGCTGATACATGTGCTCGCTTTATTTCTGGCGATTTATTAAGTCGCTACAGCGGTACATTACCAATGAATATCTTGAAATTCTCTGACCTCAGTTTATGTTCTCTTGGTGTGATTGATATTCCACCTAAAGACAGAAGCTATGAAGAAGTAATTTTGCTTGATAAAGCAGAAGCGTTCTATAAAAAATGTATCATTAAAGATGATAAGTTAGTTGGTACCATCTTATTAGGTGATAAGGCTGAATTTGCTGATTATAAGAAGCTCATTGAAATGGAAACGGAACTAGGTAGTCGTAGAAGTGAGTTGTTAAGAGGCAAGAGTGATGCTGAACCTTTAATAGGTGAAGTGGTTTGTTCTTGTGCAAATGTGGGTAGCGGAAACCTTCAAAATGCTATTGATGGAGGATGTACTTCTTTAAATACACTTTGTGAAAAAACCGGTGCAGGACTTGGTTGTGGCAGTTGTAAAACTGAACTTCAAGAAATGTTGAAAAACAACGCTGAAAAATTAGTTACTTTATAGGAGTAAACAACTTTAGCTTACTTCAAAACTCCATATAGTATGATCGAACAATTAGAACAAACATTAGAGAAAGAAGATTTAGTAAGAATTTTCATAAAGGGTGGCATCTCATCTCCTGGTGATTTTCTTAAGATAATACAAGTTGCTGAAGAATTAGAAGTAGATCATATTCATTTTGGATCTCGACAAGATATTCTTTTTGCTCCACCAAAAATCAGTAGACCTAAATTAAAGGAAACTTTTGAGTCTATTAAAACCACTTTTGATTGTGATGGAGAGCAATTTCAAAATATTGTAACCTCTTACGTGGCTTTGGATGTTATTCCAAGTACACGCTGGTTAGCCGCTCATACGTATCATTATATTCTTGATACATTTGACTTCCAACCAAAATTAAAAGTTAACATTACTGACCCAGCACAAACAATGGTGCCATTGTTCACAGGTCATCTTAACTTTATCGCTTCTGAGAAAGAAGGGTATTGGTACTTATTTATACGTGAAGAAGAACATGCAGAGGTACTTTGGGAGTGTCCTAGTTTAATTTACAATTATGACATTGCTAAAGTTGTAAAAGCTTTTGAAGGACTTCATGCACCTGGCAAATCAATTAATAGTTCAAAAGTTTGGAAGACCATTGTCAGTACACTTGACATTAATACTATTGCTAAAAGTGAGTCCCTAGTTTTACCCACTGGACCGTTTCCTTATTATGAAGGAATGCATCGTATGTTGAGTGGTAAATATTGGTTAGGGCTATATTGGAGAAATAATAGTTTTGATATTCCATTCCTTAAAGAATTATGCGAAGTATGTCTTAAAACCAATATTGGTAAAATTACCATTACACCTTGGAAATCGTTCATTGTAAAAGGTATTGATAGTAAGCATATCATTATCTGGGAAAAGCTATTAGGAAAGTTTGGTATTAATGTTAGGCACTCATCTTTAGAGTTAAATTGGCATTTACCTGTGTTAGATAGAGAAGCCCTAGAGCTTAAAAAGTACTTAGTAAGAGCTTTAGATAAGCAAGATATTAGTACTTACGGTCTTACATTTACAATCAAGACAAAGCCTGTAATTCTTTTCACTTCGGTTGTTATTGAGAGTGTTCCTTCTTCTACAAGGGAAAATACCTATAATGTTCTTTACGCAAAAGATTTCAATTGTAATGAACCGAAGTACATTCCTTTTGTGAAAAGAATTCCAAAAGAAGCTATACCTCCTATTTTAATTGAATTGAGTCATCTTTATTATGAGAACCTAGATAATAGTAATTATGATGTGGATGAACCAAAGAAGAAGTTGGCCTCGACCACTGTAAGTGTATTCCAGTGTCAAAACTGTTTGAGTATCTATGATGAGAGCATGGGAATGCCTGAAGAAGGAATTCCTGAGAACACTAGGTTTGAATTCCTTCCAAGTTCATTCTGTTGCCCTACTTGTGAGGGACCTAAAGAAGACTTTGTCGAGATAGAAATGCCTCAGTCATAAAATGTAATCGCACTAAACTAAATACGAATAATTATATATGCAACGAAAAGCCTACAGTAATTGTAGGCTTTTTTATTGTTAAAATACTCTTACTAATTGCGTCTCTCACAAAACGATGAAGTAATATTTCTTCTGCAAGCTTAACCACCTAAACTATTAAAGGTAGAACGATGTAATGAATATACAAATTCAGTTTTGGTTTAATTGAAATCATAAAGCACATCCTATAATTCAGTAAAGTCATAAAAGCTAGGCATTAAAAAAGCCCACAATTAATGCGGGCTTTCTTATCGAAATATTCTAAATATTAATTTCCTTCATATAAAGTTGTCTCAGCAAATTTGAAGTCTGAAACATTTTGAGAATTATCTTTAAACTTAATAAAGACTCTCTTAATACCAGCTCCAGGCTCTAAGTTCCAAGTAAACTTCTCAGAATATGGTCTCCAAATACCTCCTTTAAAATCTTGCGAATTGGACACCATCATATAAACTGCTTCTCTCGCCTTTGTTGTGATATTAACCGTTGGAGAATCTACAGCTGTTTTTCCATTTTCAATTTTCACAAACATTGGAATTGGAGGTGTAGTATCTAAGATAATTTTGGTTTCTGTAATCATCGATTCATTACCTGCTTCATCTCTAAACTTCACATATACATATTTTTCTCCGTCAGTACTGTGCTTAATTACCCAATCTTTACTTGTTCCATAAGGTTCCCAATCGATTCTTGTTTTAAAGTATCTATCATTGGTCACTTTCATTTCAGTGGCACCTTCAGCAAAGATTTCTAACTGCACTCGACCTGTTTTATCATTAGTATATTCTTCTCCATTGTTGATAATCAACTTCTCATTTACTGGCTCTTGACGGTCCAGTAAGATACTTGCAGACACAGGAGAAGTTACGTTTTCTGCATCATCCTTGAATTTTGCATAAACTGTTTTCTCTCCATCTTCTTGTGCTTCCAAGTAATGATCGTAGATATAGTACTTAAATTTCTGCCATTCTGCACCTTCAAAGTCCTTATTGTTAGAGATCATCATTTTTGTAGCACCTCTCGCATTTAACTTCAATCTCACTCTAGCATCATAATCAGTACAGTATTTTTCACCTTGACCAATCAAGATTGAACCTTCTCTTGGAGCATCTGTATCTACACCTACCGAAACATAAGTCGGTCTAGAAATGTTTCCAACTTCATCTTTGAAAATTACATAAACGAATTTCAAACCATCACCTGGAGGGAATTTCCACTTTTTAGAAGTAGCATAATTTTCCCATTCAGCACCTTTGAAATCAGATCTTGAAGAAAGACGCATCGTTTTAGCTCCTTTTGCAGAAATATTCAGAGTTACCTCCTCCAAGTTAATCAACTTGTCTTGTGCCTCTACAATTTCAACATTTCCTTCAACTGGAGGTGTTCTATCCAAAGTGACATTTACAGAATATGTATCAGAAATATTTCCTGCTTCATCCATAAATCTTGTATAAATCTCCTTTACACCATCCTCACCTGGAAGTCTCCATGGAATATTATATTCAGAATAACCGATCCATCTAATTTTCTCGAAATTAGGGTGGTTACTGATCTGCATTTTTATTGCATCCTCAGCATTTACTCTTACTAATGCAATTGCATCAGGGTGGTTTACCACTCCTTCCTTATGATTTTTCACTACAATTGAGCAGTTAAATGGAGGCTTTGTATCAAGAATAATGTTATCTGAAACAGGCTCTGAAACATTTCCTGCCAAGTCTTTAAATCGAGCAAAAACAGTTTTTACTCCATCATTTCCATCTAGCTTCCATTTTCTGATCACATTGTAAGGTTCCCATTCAGAATCCAAAAATGTAGGATCATTACTTACCTGCATAAAATCAGCCTTTCTAGCAAAAAGCTTCAAATTCACATTTTTCTCTTTATCTATACTGTATTCCTTATTATTATCAATAGCTACTTTACCACCAACAGGTGCTTCAGTATCTATTAGAATTCTATCAAAAGCGACTTCAGATACGTTTTTAGCACGGTCCATAAATTTCACATAAACCGTTCTAATACCATCTTCTCCGCTTAAAAGTTTCCAATTTTTATGATCTTCTTTGTAAACCATCCATCGTGATCCAAAGAAAGTCTGCTGATTTGAAATCATCATAAAACGTGCATCATCTGCCTTGATTTTCAAATCAACTACATGCTTTATATCTTTTAATAGCTTTACGTTATTGGCTGTATCTTGAACAATACCTTCTGAATAAATATCAACTTTAGGATTTTGAGGAGGTGTTGCATCCAGCATTACCGATGAAGTATAAACTTCAGATTCATTCTTTGCTCTATCACGGAATTTAACATAGACTGTTTTTTCTCCGTCACCAATTGGAAAGTTCCATACTGGCACAATAGACGAATATGGAATCCACTCTGCATCACTGAAATCTTCCTTATTAGAAACCTTCATTTCTGAGGCTCCCTGAATAATCAACTGTAGTTTATGTCTTGCGTGATTATCGATAAATTTACGACCATCGTCAATAATCACTCTACCAAATCTTGGTGGTACTCTATCTACAATTGCTCTTGCTGAAACAATTTTGGAATAATTCCCTACTTCATCTCTAAAACGGGCATATACTACCTTTTCACCATCTCCAGGAGATAAAGTCCACTGCACTTCTTCTGCGTAATCAATCCATCCATCTCCTCCACGGATCTGAATATGAGAAGCTCCTTGAGCATAAAAATGTAATGTTACAACAGAGTCTTTCAAGAATTTTTCTCCGTCATTAATTTTCATCTTCCCTTCAGTTGGAGGAGTTGTATCTATAGTTATTTTAGCACTAATAATTTGAGTTTCATTACCAGCCACATCTCTATACTGAACAAAAACTTCCTTTTCACCATCAAGACCTGGAAGTTTATAATTGTCTACTCTTTGTTGATATGTTCCCCACTGTTTACCGATAAAATCAGGTCTATTAGCAATTCTCATCTGATAAGCATCTTCAGCTGACAAAAACAGAGAAACTGTACGTTTTTTGTTGTTTGTAAACAACAAACCTCCATTAATTGCTATTTCTGGATTTTGAGGAGGTGTTCTATCTAATTCAATAATAAGTGAAGCTACTTCAGATACATTACCTGAATCTTCATCTTTAAAAATGGCGTAAATAGTTTTCACTCCATCACCTTCACCTCTTCTGATTATTGAATAATCTGATTTCTCCCAATTTACTCTTTCCCAAACAACTCCTCTAAAACTCTCATCGCGACTTATTTTCATATGTGTCGCGTTTTGTGATTTTATTCTTAGCTGAACTCTTCCTTCAGGATCATTGGTCACCTCTAAACCACCATCGACAGAAATAGATCCAGAGACAGACTGCGACCAACAAATTTGAGTAATAAATAAAAATATACAACTTAGTAAAAAACTCTTCATAGAAGCTCTATTATGGGGATGTAAGTGCTACGACACTCATCAAAAATCTCTCTATATACCTTATTAACGACTATAAAATTAATATATTTCGTCAATAGGTAATGATTAATCAAAGAACATACCAAGTATGTTAATCACCTTTATCACAAACTGTTTTTTAAAGTGATTAAATCTAACATATATTTTATGTGTTATAAAAAAAAGAATATAACAAAAAAAACGTATTTTTACTTTTAGAAGTGAAATAAAAATAATAAATATCAAAGTATGGCTAAACAGCGTTTTGATGCTTTAAAAGTGGTTGAACTAAGACAACCTATAAATGTTACCCCACCAAGCGAAAAAGTTTCAGACTATTTCGGTATAAATACTTTTGGTTTACATGTCATGAAAGAACAACTTTCGACTGACATCTATACCAGATTACAAAATGCTATCCATAAAGGAGAACAAATTGATGAAAATGTTGCTGACGCTGTAGCGACATCACTAAAAGCATGGGCTATCTCCAAAGGAGTAACCCATTATACACACTGGTTCCAACCTCTTACGGGATCTACAGCAGAAAAACATGATGCCTTTTTTGAAATGACCAACGATGGCACAGCTATCGAACGTTTCAAAGGAAGTGCATTGGTGAGACAAGAACCTGATGCTTCTTCCTTCCCAAGTGGAGGACTGAGACAAACTTTTGAAGCAAGAGGCTATACTGCATGGGACCCTACCTCACCTGCTTTTATCATTGAAAGCGGCAAAGGTAAAACGTTATGTATCCCTACTGTTTTTGTATCTTATACAGGTGAATCACTTGACAATAAAGCTCCCCTATTAAAGGCTTTGGAGCAAATTGACAAAACTGCTACTGCTGTATGTCAGATTTTTGATAGAAGTATAGAAAAAGTTCAAGCTACTTTAGGCACTGAACAGGAGTTTTTCTTGATTGATAAAGCGTTAGCTGATGCTAGACCTGATATTTTATTGACAGGAAAAACTTTATTTGGTAGAACTCCTCCAAAAGGACAGCAATTAGATGACCACTACTTTGGTGCAATTCCTTCTAGGGTTTCAAGATTTCTTCAGGCCTTAGAAATTGAAGCTTACAAGTTAGGTATTCCAATCAAAACACGCCACAATGAGGTTGCTCCTAGTCAATTTGAGGTTGCACCGATTTTTGAAGAAGTGAATGTCGCCAATGACCATAATCAATTATTGATGGATTTGATGAGAAAAGTAGCTTCTCGTCATAATTTCAGAGTATTATTTCATGAAAAGCCATTTGAAGGGTTAAATGGAAGTGGAAAACACAATAACTGGTCATTACTGACAGATAAAGGTAAAAACCTATTACAACCTAGTACTAAAGCGAAGGAAAATTTAATCTTTATCACATTCTTTATCAACATTTTAAAAGCTGTTTATGATAATGCAGATCTTTTAAGAGCTTCGATTGCATCCGCTAGTAATGATTATCGTTTAGGTGCTAATGAAGCTCCACCTCCAATTATTTCTGCATTTATTGGTACACAGTTATACAATGTATTGACTGAGTTAGAAAATAATGGTGATATTAAGGTAAAGAAAGGAGATAATATCTATATGAAATTAGGTATCAATAAAATACCTCCAATTCTTTTAGATAATACAGACCGAAACAGAACTTCTCCTTTTGCTTTTACCGGAAATAAATTTGAATTTAGAGCTGTAGGTTCTAATGCAAATAATGCTAGAGCAATGACTGTTTTGAATGTGGCTGTAGCCAATCAATTGGAGCTCTTCAAACGTGAAGTTGACAAGCTGATTGAGCAAGACGAAAAGAAAGAAGTTGCAATTATTGACATTCTTAGATCTTATATCCCTTCACTTAAAAAGGTTGTATTTGAAGGTAATGGCTATGGTGAAGAATGGGTACAGGAAGCAAAAAGAAGAGGTCTTTCTAACTTTAGAGATACCCCAAGAGCTTTACAAGTACTGAAAAAAGCTGCTACTTCCCGCCTATTTAAGAGAATGAAAATCATGACTCAAGCTGAGCTTTTTGCCCGTCATGAAATTCGTTTAGAAAATTATACTAGAAAGATGCAAATCGAATCTAGAGTAATGGCTGATCTTGCTTTGAATCATATTTGTCCAACTGCAATTCGATATCAAAATATGTTGATTGACAATGTAAAAGGTTTAAGGGATATTGGACTTGAAGATGAGACAGAAGAAATCATGAACTCCATCCGAAAAGTATCTAAACACCTTACTCAAGTAAAAAAACTGAGTCATGAGATGACACAGGAACGTAAGCGAATCAATGCAATTGAAAGTACTGAGGAGAAAGCGATTGCTTACTGTGATGAAATCAAGGAGAAATATTTTGAGGAATTGAGATGGCATGTCGACAAATTGGAAACAATGATTGACGACGAAATGTGGCCATTACCAAAATACAGGGAGTTATTATTTTTAAGATAATACCAACTACACAACAAAAAAGCGGAATACCTCAAAATGAAGTATTCCGCTTTTTACTTATAAACTTTTCTAGCTTAGATTAAATCATAACCCATTTCTGTTGCTACAATTTTCTCTACTAGTGCTCTTACATTATCATTAGAGATCTTTTCGATAACGTCACCAGCAAAAGCATAGATTAACAAACCTCTAGCTTTGTCTTCTGGAATACCCCTAGCTCTTAAATAGAACATTGGCTCTTCATCAAGAGCACCTACTGTACATCCATGAGAGCAAGAAACATCATCAGCCCAGATTTCTAACTGTGGTTTTGTATCCACAACTGCATCTTGAGATAATAAAATATTTTTGTTCGATTGGAATGCGTTTGTTTTTTGAGCATCCTCTCTTACAAAGATTTTACCGTTGAAAACACCTTTTGATTTTTCTGACAAAATACCTTTATATAATTCATTACTGTATGAATTTGGCATTTTATGGTCTACCATTGTATGGTTATCTACCAAAGTTTTACCTTTCACTAGATATAAACCTGTCATTAAACCTTCACAGTGCTCACCTAAAGCAATATTCAAGTTGTTTCTTACAATATGACCACCAGTGGTGATAGTAATATTATGGTAAACACTATTGTCAGCTTGTTGTGCTTCAGAAAGTGTCACTAAAGAAGTATTCTCAACCTCATCCTGAAGTTTTAAATGACTCAAGTTAGCTCTTTCTGCAACATTAACTTCAGCAACACTATTGATCAACACTGAATCACCATTGATTACAGCATTTCTTTCAATGATACTTGCTTGAGCACCTTCTTCAAGAATTGCCAAAACTCTTGGCTGAACAACAATATTATCACCTGAAACAACATTCAAGAACATTAAAGGTGTTTCAGACAATGCATTTCTTTTTGCATAAACAAAACCACCTTCAACTACTGAAGCTGTATTCACACCTACGAAAGGCAAAGAGTTATCGGCATATTTACCTAAGTGGGCTAACACTAAGTCTTGATGCTTTTCAATTGCTTCACTTAAAGGTGCTACGATTACTTTTTCTGTTGATGTAAAAGATGACAATGAAGCATTATAAACACCGTTTACAAATACCATTACATCAGTACCTTCAATCAAATACTCTTGAATATCTGATGCGGTAACATTTACGTCATTAGAAAAAGAATAAGTATTGCTTACTAACTTTTTGATGTTAGTGTACTTCCATTCTTCATGTTGAATAGAAGGAAAATCTGAAGATGCAAAAGTTTCAGCCGCTTCAGTTCTTAGTTGAACCAAAGCAGGAACTTTTTCAATTGTATCTTCAATATATGACAGTGCATTATTTTTTAATGCAGCATTTTCAATTACTATACTCATCTTTCTAAAGGGGATTAGTTTTGACCTTCCACTTCTTGGATGATCCAATCGTAACCTTTCTCTTCTAATTCAAGAGCAAGTTCTTTCGTACCTGATTTCACAATTTTTCCTTTGTATAATACGTGTACAAAATCAGGAACAATATAATCTAGTAATCTTTGGTAGTGAGTTACTACAACAAATGAGCGGTTGCCATCACGTAAAGTATTCACACCATTTGCTACAATTCTTAACGCGTCAATATCCAAACCTGAATCAGTCTCGTCAAGGATTGCTAACTTAGGATCAAGCATTGCCATATGGAAAATCTCGTTTCTTTTCTTCTCACCACCAGAGAAACCTTCATTTAAAGATCTACCCATTAATGATTTATCAATAGAAACGATTTGCATCTTCTCTTTCATTTCTTTCATGAAGTTGGCTGCATTATAAGGTTCTTCACCTCTTGCTTTTCTCACTTCATTTACGGCTGTTCTCAAGAAGTTAGTATTACTAACACCAGGGATTTCTACTGGATATTGAAATGCTAAGAAAAGTCCTTTCTGTGCTCTTACTTCAGGTGCCATTTCTAACAAATCCTCACCATCAAAATCAACCTCACCACCTTCTACTTCGTAATCCTCTCTACCGGCTAAAACAGAAGCTAAAGTACTTTTTCCAGAACCGTTAGGTCCCATGATCGCATGTACTTCGCCTGGTTTAATCTCTAAATTAATCCCTTTAAGAATCTCTTTGTCTTCAATCGAAGATTTCAGATCGTTGATCTTCAACATATTTCTTTATGATTTTATTAATCGAAAATTTGTTTACTATAACTACCGATAGTATACTATTGTTTTTACTTATAAAAGTAGTAGCTTAATTCGGCTTGCAAATTTATTTAGAATTTTTTTAAATAGGAACATATTTACGAATTATCCTGCTACTTTTGCATAAATTTTTTCATGAAAAAAGGTAACGCCACAGACATTACCTTTAGTCCTGTAAATATGAAAATGAAAAAAATTTAAATCAAACCAAATGTGACGAGAACTTTTGCAATGATCGGAATCATTTTAGTTTTCATCAGCGGTACAAAGTTAATATTTTTCGTCTAATTTGAAGATTTTTATCATCATTTTAAGTTTATTTACAATTATATTTAGACATTTAATCATAAAATTATGCTTTCAATTGGAGATAACTACGTTACAAACTTTAGTTTTACTCAGGAGCAAGTGAATGCCTTTGCAGAATTAACAGGAGACACCAACCCTATTCACATTGATGAAGAGTTTGCTTCAAAGACTCCTTTCAAGAAACCAATCATGCACGGTTTTCTGTCTGCTAGTATTTTTTCTAGGGTTTTGGGAACTGAATTCCCTGGCAATGGGTCAGTTTATTTATCCCAGCAAATGGATTTTCTTAGACCTATGTTCGTAGAAGAAGAATATGAAGCAAGTTTTGAAATCACAGACATTGATACTAGAAGAAAAACAGCTATCATAAAAACTATAATTACCTCTATTGCAAATAAAAAAGTATTAGTAAAAGGTGAAGCTAAAATCATGCATAAGGAACTGATTGCATAACCAACCCCTTATCTTATTGTTTTTCCTTTGACTAGAACTTTCGAATAAATATTACTCTTTATTAAAATTTTTCATTCAATTTTTTTCGACTATGCCTAAAATTAACAAATTTAGAAATACCACTCTTTATGGGATATTCAATTATAAAGGATACCTGTTAAAGCAACTAGCACTGGATTTAATATGGATAACTATTCCAACAACAATATTATGTGCCATTCATGAGTTCAAACATTTTGATATTGGTATGAACTTCTCACTTCCGGGATTAATGGGTGCCATCTTAGGTATTTTATTAGTATTCAGAAATAATACTGCATATGACCGATGGTGGGAAGCACGAAAAGTACTTGGCGGATTAGTGAATACATCCAGAAATTATGCACTTCAAGTACATTCAATGTTGAGTGATAGTGATGAAAAGAAAGACCTAATGAAATTGATCGCTTCTTTTCCATATGTTTTGAAGGAACATTTGAGAGACGGTGTTGTTTTTAGTGAGATTGAATTTGTAGGTGAAAAATTATTGAATGAATTAAAGAGATGGGATCATGTTCCTAATGCAGTGAATTCATATATTCAAGAGAAACTAAAAATCGCTCTTAATAGAGGTGACATCACAGATTTTCAATTCTTAAAATTAATTGAAAATAGTGACGAACTGATTGACATAATGGGTAAATGTGAGAGAATTAAAAACACTCCAATGCCTGAGTCACATACTTTTTTATTAAGACTTTATATTTGGGTATATGCTATTATTATTCCATTTGGTTTAATAGATACATTAGGTTGGTGGACCATTCTTGCAGTAGTAATGGTTTATTATGTTGCAATGAGTATTGTAACAATATCGGAGGAAATTGAAGAGCCATTTGGCACTGACCCTAATGACTTACCAACAGATAAGATTGCTCAAAATATTTATAATAATATTCAGGAAATTCAATTCAAATCAACTGAATATTCAACGTACAATCCATAATGGTAAAAATATATCACCTATCCACTTGCTCAACTTGCAAAAGAATTATTGAGGAGATTGGAAAAGAAAAATTTGATGTTTATCAAGATATCAAAACAGAAAAAATCACTGAAGAGCAAATTGAAGAGATGCAGGCCTTAACAGGATCATATGAGGCTCTTTTCAGTAGAAGATCTAGACAGTTCAGACCTATGGGACTGCATGAAAAGGATTTATCTGAGAATGATTATAAATCGTTAATACTTCAAGAGTATTCTTTTTTAAAAAGACCTGTTATTATTGCAAATAATAAGATCTTTGTAGGTAATAGTAAAAAAGAAGTAGAAAAAGCAAAAGAAGCTTTAGTGTAATGGGAAGAATTTTGGCAATTGATTATGGTACAAAAAGAACTGGATTTGCAGTCACTGATCCACTTAAGATCATCGCATCTTCATTAGAAACAGTTCAAACCAATGTGGCAATGCAATACATCAAAGATTATATCAATAAAGAAGATGTAGAGTGTTTTGTAATGGGACTGCCTGTTGGGCTTGATGGAAAAGAAACAGACAATACTAAGCCTGCTCAATCTTTTGCCAACAAACTAAAAAAGAACTTCCCTGATAAAATGGTGCATTTTGTAGACGAACGTTTTACTTCCAAAATGGCTGAAGCGTCAATGATTGCTGGCGGTATGAAAAAGAAAGACCGTAGAGTCAAAGGAAACGTAGACAAAATTAGCGCTGCTATTATCTTGCAATCTTATTTAGAACAAAATAGCATTTAGAAAATTTAGATAAGTATATGATTTATCCTGTTGTCGCTTTTGGCGACCCTGTATTAAGAAAAGTTGCTAAGGATTTTAGTGAAGAAGAATTAAAAGAAGTCGGAACGCTTGTTACTGACATGTTCGACACTATGGAAGGAGCTCATGGCGTAGGTCTTGCAGGTCCTCAAATTGGCAAAGCAAAAAGAATCTTTGTGATTGATTCCAACTTAATGATTGATGAAGAGTCAGAAGAAAAAGGTTATAGAGGGGCCTTTATCAATGCTGAAATCATTGAGGAATGGGGAGATGAATTCACTATGGAAGAAGGATGTTTAAGTATTCCAGGTATCAACGGTGACGTTACTAGACCTTCTAGTTTAAAAATCAAATACCTTGATGAAGAACTTAACGAAAAAGAAGAAGAGTTCTCTGGAATGACAGCAAGAGTTATTCAACATGAATACGATCACATTGAAGGTATATTATTCACAGATTACCTTACTCCTATCAAAAAAAGGTTAATCAAAAATAAGCTAAATAATATATCAAAAGGGAAAGCTCAGCACAGCTATAGAATGAAATTCCCTAAAAAATAATTAACTTTCAGCCACTCAATTATGAGTGGCTTTTTTTACGCAAAGATTTTTTAAATGATGAAAAGACTAATAAATGCATTCCTAATTTTATTTCTCCTCAGCTGTTCCTCCGATGCTATCAATTGGACTACTCCAAATAGTCTGGACGACGATTTTATGAACCAAATCAACAAACATAGAGCGTCAGTTGATTTACCTGAACTAGAATTTAACCCCATCTTCTTTGAGCAAGCCAAAAGGTTTGCTGCTCAAATTGCTGACAATCCGCATATGAGAGAACAACTTACTAGAGAAGAAGAGCAAAATGGCAACTATAGTAAAGCTATCATAGCTCAAACAGGAGCCAATAGTGTGAGTGGATGTACTGGCTTTAGTGCCGCTATCAATCTTGACCCTACTACTGGTGTAGTGGAAGCAATGATAAGAAATTCATGTAAAAATGTAATCGAAAGTAGAAATGCTAACACAATTGGTGGGGCTGTATTTCAAAATTCCAATACTGGTGATTATTTTTACGTAACTTTTATTGGTAGAATATAGCATGAAGCATCAAGAGAACTTTAAAATTGCCATGGTTCAACACAATATAGATTGGATGAACCCTACTTCAAATTTTGCTACACTAGAGGAGAAGTTATGGCAAATTGATGATAAAGATATAGATTTAGTGGTTTTCCCTGAACTATTCACAACGGGATTCCATCAAACTGCAGCAGACCTTGCAGAACCTATTGGTCTTACTACTACAAAATGGCTCTTACAGCAATCAAAAAGAATGAATGCCGCCATGATAGGCAGTTACCCTGTAAGACAAGACCGTAAAGTTTTTAACCGACTTTTATTTGTAAAGCCGGATGGAACTTTCTCCCATTATGACAAAAGGCACCTTTTCAGAATGGCTTCTGAACACATGACATTCACAGCAGGTAATTTCCAAGTTGTGGAAGAGTGGAAAGGTTGGAGAATCAACCCTATTATTTGTTATGACTTACGATTCCCTTTGTGGTGCAGAAACACCAATAATGATTATGATATATTGTTGTGCATAGCGAATTGGCCAAAACCTAGAATAGCTGCATGGCACACACTTTTAGCGGCAAGAGCTATTGAAAACCTAAGTTACACTGTTGGTGTAAATAGAACTGGCACTGACCCAAATGAAGTGATCTACAATGGTAATTCTGCGGTTTACAATCCGAAAGGAGAACTCTCAAATGAACTCAGTGATGAAGATGACATTCAAATTGTCACTTTAAATTTCCAAAATGTACAGTCACTAAGAGAAAAGTTTCCAACTCATTTGGATGCAGACCATTTTAATTTACATTTATAGACTTACTGAATGGATTTCATTCTCCTTCATTTAATTATCAGTTCCGTTGGGGTAATACTGATGAGAAATGGTGCATTAATGCTATCAAAAGGTGCCACGGCACTATCAACAAAGTCTCAATTTTCAGGACTGCGAGTTGGGCTTACAATTGTTGCACTCGGTACTTCAATACCTGAAGTTGCAGTATCATTAATTTCCACATTCAAAAATGAAGAAACCCTAGCATTCGGCACTTTAATCGGAAGTAATACATTTAATATAATTTTTGGCCTAGGTCTTACAACCTTTTTTATAAATATCAGGGTATTTGCAAAGAGTATCTGGAGAGATCTGCTCTTTGCAATATTAGGAGGAATTCTACTTTTTATTCTTTTAAATAAGCAGTTGATCTTTAACATTGGAGCGAATTATCTCACTAAGACCGATTCCTTAATTCTTCTTTTCTGTTTTTTACTATACTATTTACTTATTTTCACTAATAAAAAGTCAAGAAGAGAAATATCACTCCTAAATGCACAGAAGCATTCTTCTTTCCATGATTCAAATAAACAGGCTATAATAAGGAATATTGTAGTGGGTATATTAATCATCTGTGTTGGAGCTTATATTGTTGTCATTGAGGCTTTGTTATTGAGTTCTACAACTGTTCTAACATCAAGATTCATTGGTGTAAGTATAATGTCTATTTGCACCTCTTTACCCGAAATAACAACAACACTTGTTGCAATGAAAAGAAGACGTCAAGATATTGCATTAGGTAATATTATGGGCTCTTACATCATCAATTTCTTATTTACCCCTTGCCTATTAACAATTAAGGGTGAAGCCTTTTACGACTACACCCTTAACTATGATTTAATATTTTCAATATTAATCTGTATTCTTTGCGTTACATTAGTTTTATCAAGCAGATATTATATTCTTAATAAAATTACCTCGATTACGTTAATTACACTTGGAATACTCTACTACATTACAACCTACCTAAGAGGATAGATCATAATACTATTTTCTTCTTTTCTTACGACGTTTCTTGCTTTTAGATGAAGAAGAAGAACCACTATTAGATGTTGTTGTTGTCGCTGTATTCGAAGGCAACTTCACATTCTTAAAGCTATCAGGATATTTCGCCTTTATCTCTCTCATGTTGACTTTACCTTTTGACAAAACATTCAAAGTATTTATGATAACGTCATCTTCTATTTGGTTATTAACCTGTGCAGAATAGAAAGATTTCATCAATTTCACAATCTTTGAAAAAGCTAACTCCACATCATCCTTAGTTTCCAATGCTAAAGCATTCTGAACCATAGCCTCCAGATTTTTACCAAAGTGCTTAAAGCGAATATTACTTTGGGTATATTCTACTCTCCTTGGCTTACTAAACATCATATTTTCCTTTGGAGCGGGATAGGGAGAATCAATATCTAATTTAAAATCAGACATCACTTGAAGGTGATCCCAGATTCTTTGTTGGCTATCATTCAATTGCTTTTGAATAGGATGAAGTTGCTTCATCAAAGCAATCAAAGTATATGCATATTGCGTCCTTAAAGACTTATCTTCCAAAGAAGAAATAAATTGAACCAAACCTTCAATATTTCTTCCATACTCTTTCAGAATAATATCTGATCTACTGGTATTATAACTATGTTCGTCGCGCATATTCTTTATTCAACTGAGTGGCTTATTCATCCACTCAGTATATTATTATTTATTCTACAGTTACTGACTTCGCCAAGTTTCTTGGTTGATCAACATTACACCCTCTCATTACCGCAATATGGTAAGAAAGCAATTGTAATGGAATACAAGAAATCATAGGCATCAGTACTTCATGTGTATCAGGCACTTCAATTACATGATCAACCATACTTGGGATCAATGCATCACCTTCTGTTACAACAGCAATTACACGTCCGCTTCTTGCCTTCACTTCTTGTAAGTTAGAAACAACTTTATCATACGAACTATCTCTAGTAGCGATGACAACTACTGGCATTTCTTCGTCAATTAATGCAATAGGACCATGCTTCATTTCTGCTGCTGGATAACCTTCTGCATGAATATATGAAATCTCTTTTAACTTAAGAGCTCCTTCTAATGCCACAGGGAAATTAAACCCTCTACCTAAATATAAGAAGTTTCTAGCATCTTTGTATAATGCAGACATTTCTTTTACGGAATCATTCACCTGTAAAACCTTCTCAATTTTAGATGGGATACTTTCAAACTCTACTAATAAGTCATGTAACTGAGCCTCTGTTAGTGAACCCTTTTCTTTCGCTAACATTAAAGCCATTGTTGTAAGCACTGTCAATTGAGCAGTAAAAGCTTTTGTACTTGCCACTCCAATCTCTGGACCAGCATGCGTATAAGCTCCTTCATGTGAGTTTCTTGCAATTGAAGACCCCACCACATTACATACACCAATTACTGTCGCTCCTTTTGACTCTGCTAAAGACATTGCAGCCAAAGTATCTGCCGTTTCTCCAGATTGAGAAATAGCAATCATTACATCACCTTTCCCAATAATTGGATTTCTATATCTAAACTCAGAAGCATACTCTACCTCTACAGGAATACGTACCAATTCTTCTATAATATATTCTGCAACTAAACCTGCATGCCACGATGTACCACAAGCAACAATTACAATTCGGTTAGCATTAAGTAAATCGTCAAAATGATTAAAAATACCACCTAACTTTACGTAATTTTCCTTTGCTATAACTCTACCTCTTAAGCAATCTGCAACTGATTTCGGCTGTTCCATGATCTCTTTCATCATAAAGTGATCATATCCACCTTTTTCAATGGCTTCTAGTTCAAGTTCTAATGTTTGAAGGTAAGGAGTTTGCACAACATTCTTAATATCAGTAATGGTCATATTACCGTCTTTAAGAAGAACAACTTCCTCATCTTTTATATAAACCACATTTTTAGTATACTCTACAATTGGCGTAGCATCAGAAGCTAAGAAAAACTCATTTTCTCCAACTCCAATCACCAAAGGACTACCTTTACGAGCAGCAACTAATTGACCAGGGTTATCTTTACTTGTTATTACAATAGCATAAGCTCCTACAACCTCATTTAAAGCAATACGAACTGCTCTATCAAGCTCACAATTGTTATCTTTTTGTACCTGCTCAATAAAATGTATAAAAACCTCAGTGTCAGTCTCAGATTGAAAAACATGACCCTTTTCTATCAACTGAGCTTTTAAAACTTCGTAATTTTCAATGATACCATTATGAACCATTGCTAATTTTCCATCAGAAGAATAATGAGGATGAGCATTAACATCATTTGGAGCACCATGAGTTGCCCAACGTGTATGTCCGATACCTGTTGAACCTTTAGTATCTTGTCCCTTCAATTCATTTTTTAAGTCAGCAACTTTACCTTTACACTTAAAAACTTTTATGTTTGAATCTTCAACAAGAGATACACCGGCGCTATCATATCCACGATATTCAAGTCGTTCTAAGCCTTTAATTAGAATGTCTAGTGCATTTCTATGTCCTACATAACCGACAATTCCGCACATGATGTAATAATAAATTTAGTGAATAATAATTAACACCCTATTTACAGTTATAAGTAGGGTCATTAAATACAGCATAGTAAACAATCAACCTCATTTTCATTGGCTGTCCATTTAATGGATGCAAAAGATCATTTTTATCTCCAGCAAAAACCAATTTTCGAATAGAAGATGATTGTTGATTAGGTAATAAAACAAGACCATCATCATCGAGTGGCAATCCTTCTGCCTCTCTAAATGTTCTTTCTTGTAAGTATTGAGCTAATTTAGCCCAAGTATATGTTTGTGTGTTTGAATTATATGAAATTTGATGATCTCCTGAAGAAGGGAACTGTGCTTGTAGTAATCTGTATTGAGATGACTCACTACTAATGGTTTGAAGTGTTCCATCTTCATTCATAAAACCAAAATACAAGCCAGATGGGGGCGGTAAGTTTGATGCAGGGTAAATTTTGTAGCCTTCATCTGTAGGTCCGACAGCAGTTACTGCCAAATCCGCCTTATTGATATGAACTTCTCTTAAAGTTCCATCTTCTTTTTTCATTAAATTTATTAGTGATGGAAACTTAATACGAGCTACCATACCAGTTCCTTCAAAAACAAAACCTAGGTTATTTGAATCTTCAGACTTAACTACATCACCGACTTTAATATTCTCTGTCAAAGTTCCTGGTGTGTAATTGATATTATTGAATCTTTGATTAAAACCGAAATAATACACATCTCTCAAAGTATCTTCTTCAGATTCCCCAAAATAGTGCATATTCATGGTCACTACTGTACCGAAGTTTTCTAAGCTATACTTACCTGCCCAAGCTGGAGACTGAGAATCTTTCACTTTTATTGCTAAACCTTTTATAGTCTTTGCAAACTCCTCTTGATTTGCGTATTCAGCTCCTTCAATGATTTTCACACCAAACAGACTGTCCAATTTTATATCAACAGTATCAGTAGTGATATCTGACACTTTGAATGTTCTCGTACCAATTGGAGTATCTGCATATTTCACTTCATCTGTTGAATAATAATCAGCTGAATCTCCTTGAATATCTTCAATCAATTCATAGACTTCTAAAGTCAACTCCTGTGTTGTATCTCCGTAAAGTGATGTTTTTTCAAGTGCAAGTGACAATGAGATAGAATCAAGCGTTCTATCATCAAAATTTACAGCTTCTTCAGAACCAATACTTAATTGTGTATAGGTTGTAGTTCTAGTTTGACCAATCTCTTCACCTTCATCTACATAACCCACTAAAAAATAAGCTCCATTTTTAGTAAACAATGAATCTCTATAATGTGTTTCTATTTCAATATCAAAAGTATCAGCATAACACATCACTGTTGCATCATCAATTAGGTCACCTCCAATTATAATTGTTTGTAGATCCGTACGCTCACAAGCAAAGCAAAAAATGATTACGAAGAATGAAATTGCTCTAGTGTATAAATTTCTTATATTCATCTGGAAAATTATCAGTTAAAAAGCGGGAAATTACAATCCCTCTTTTTCCATGACAATGGATTGTTTAAAATGGTTGAAAACCTAATAAAAAATACGTGAGGACAAAAATTGCAAATATTCTTATAGCACACAAACAAAAAAGGTAGTCGATGTAAAAACGACTACCTTTTTTATATAAAAATACTTAAAAAGCTTACTTTATTCAGCTAATCCAGTATAAATATCATAATAAGACTCTGCATATTCTTCACCTTCTGGTTCAGTTTCTGTCAGTTTTTCTCCATATGAAGAAAGCACCTCTACAACTGAATCATCAATAGCAGGACTACCTTTAGTGACTTTATCTGCGTATTCAGAACCAATTTTAATAAAGCTATTGTAATCTGCAGTTGATAGATCTGATAACATTGAATCATCAATATCTAACATCTTTACTTTATTTGTCAATTGCTCATGATCAAACTTGTGATCAAATTGCGTATTGTAAACTGTAAATACAGTCTTCGCATTTTTGAACATTGGATCATTTTTGTAAGATGTTTTCAAGTATAAAGGAATAAAACTTGTAAACCAATCATTACAGTGAACTACATCTGGAGCCCAGCCTAACTTCTTTACTGTCTCAATTACTCCTTTACAGAAGAAGACAGCTCTATCATCATTATCAGAGAAGAACTCATCGCTCTTTTTGTCTCTGAATACTGATTTTCTATGGAAATAATCTTCGTTATCTATGAAGTATACTTGTAATTTAGCACTCTGTATAGAAGCAACTTTAATTGTAAGTGGCTTTTCGTCCTCACCTACGGCAATGTTCATTCCCGAAAGTCTCACTACCTCATGCAATCTGTTCTTACGCTCATTGATCAATCCAAATCTTGGAACCATAATTCTGATTTCCATTCCTCTTTCTTGCATCGATTGAGGAAGCTTTCTCACGTAATCCGCAACCTCTGATGTTTTTAAAAATGGATTTATCTCACTTGAGACATAAAGAATTTTTAATTTCGACATATTCTACCGTATTTACACCTTTTCTACGCAAAAGTACGGAAGAACTTACTTAAATTCAACATAAATATATTAAACTAAGGTAAATAGTTACAGTTACTTAGTAATTTATTTTCAAAAAATCAACCCCTAAAATGAACGTTTTTAACAAAGTTAGTACCTTAAAAGAATTTGTCAATAATTGCAAATTTTCAAAAAAAACGATCGGTTTTGTACCTACTATGGGTGCATTGCATGAAGGGCACCTAACATTAATTCGTCAATCAAAAAAAGAAAATGACATTACAATCTGCAGTATTTTCGTAAACCCTACGCAGTTTAATAATGCCATTGACCTTAAACATTATCCTGTAAAACACACTGAAGATAAGGCACTTTTGGAAAGTGTTGGGTGTGATATATTGTTTTTACCCGCTGTTGAGGAAATGTACCCTTCAGGATTAGACAATAAAAACCTGGTAGGTTTTGAGTTCGGTGATATCGAGAAACAATTGGAAGGAGCCTTTAGACCTGGGCACTTTAATGGTGTAGGTATTGTTGTCAGCAAGCTTTTTCATATGGTTAACCCTGATAAAGCTTACTTCGGACTAAAAGACTTACAACAGTTTCTGATCATACGAAAAATGACACTAGAACTTTCTTTTGGTATAGAAATCATTGGAGTTCCAACGGTAAGAGAAGAGGATGGTTTAGCCATGTCTTCAAGGAACTTAAGATTAACCTCTGAAGAAAGAGAAAAAGGACCTTTTATTTATGAAGTGATTAGTGAAATGAAAAATAAACTTGATCACTCTCAATCCCCTAAAGAAGTTCTTGACTGGGGAATTCAGAAGTTCCAGAAGAATACTTCATTCCATCTGGAATATCTAGAAATTGTAAATACGATTGATTTAAAACCTGTTGATCCTTACAATATTCCAGGATCTTATGCTATTGTAATAGCTGCACACTTAGGAAAAGTAAGGCTTATTGACAATTTATTAATTGAATAGATTAATAAGGAAATAAAAAAGGCTTGAAATCAGAATTGATTTCAAGCCTTTTTTATTTTCCAGGAAGACTATTTTGAGATCTTCTCTGCATATTTCACAGCCTCATAAAGGTTCACTACACCACCTGTTACTGATAATGTACCAAACTTCACTTTTTCAGGCTCTTGACCTTCTTCTAAGTCACCATAACCTGGCTTATACACTTCCTTATTTTTTAAAGGAGTTACTGTTTTCATCAAGATTTTCTTTACTTGATAAGCCGATAAATTAGGGTAGTAAGACATTAAAACGGCAGCACAACCAGCTACTACTGGACATGCCATACTTGTACCATTTAATGCTTGATACTCAGAACCTGGCACAGTAGAATAGATATTGTAACCTGGAGCAAATAAGTCAACATTCTTCTTTGCATAATTAGAGAAAGTTGCAGGCAACTCCTCATCAATATGCCAAGTAGATGCTCCTACTTCAATCCAGTTACGAGCTGTACCACCTTTATCATATTTATCTTTAGGGAAGTTTCTTTCAACGTCAGTGTTTTTATTATCATTTCCTGCCGCGTGTACCAAAAGAACTCCTTTAGAATCTGCATATTTGACTGCCGCATCTACTTCTGCTTTATATGGAGAGAATGGCTTTCCAAAACTCATATTAATAATTTTAGCACCATTATCAACCGCATAGCGAATTGAGTTAGCAACATCCTTATCTCTTTCATCACCATTAGGAACTGTTCTAACAACCATGATCTCAACATTATCAGCTACACCTTCAATACCAAGATTATTTCCTCTTTCAGCTCCAATAATACCAGCTACGTGAGTTCCATGTAAAGCATCAGGACCTACTACCTTATTGTTTCCGTAGTATCTTTCTTTTTTGTCCTCAATATTATCACCTACAATCTCTCTAGAATTAAAATCTGGATTGTAGTTATAATCAACTTGACTTTTGAAATAATCAATACCATCTTGAATTCTACCCTCTGTAACGCCTCTGCTCATCATCTTTGTTACCACTTCTCTCATCCCAAGAAGTACTTGATCTTCAGTTTCCAAAGTTTCTAAAGCACCGAGAAGCTCCTCTTCAGATTCAAGGTCGAAATAAGCTACAAATAAAGCTTTACCTCTTTTATATTGATGCAATAGCATCTCATAATATTCAAGGTTTTCATTTGCCTCAACTTCACCACTTTCAAAAGATTCTTTTACTTCTAACCAAAGTTTGAATTCTTTTTTATCTGCTTTTGAGATCTCTTCTTCAGCTTTACCGTCAAACTTTTTACTTAAAGTCCCATACAGCCTAGCCACCTCAAGGTTTTCCTCATTTACAAATGAACCATCTTTACCACCAATGAAGTTCCAGCCATTGATATCATCAACATATCCATTTTTATCATCATCTTGACCGTTGCCTGCCACTTCTTTAGGGTTTACCCAAATAACAGACTTAAGATCTTCATGATCAATATCAATACCACTATCAATCACTGCAACAACGACCTTTTTACTTTTCTTTCCTTTCAGAACTTCTTTGTAAGCTCTTTCTGTTCCTACACCATAAACACTGTCAGTTGAATAATCTAAATTGAACCAATTTTCTGGTGCTCCTTTTAATGGGTCTTGAGCTGATGCGACATTTGTCACTCCCAACTGTGCTGTAAACGCACTTGCAATTAGGATTGCTTTTAAAGTATTTCTCATTTAATTTAAATACTAATGAATATAAAATGAAAGTTTAATGATTCTTCTTTGGCCATAAAGATGAGTATATTTCACGAAGGAGCAACACTAACCCTATAACTATCAAAGCAGAGAGTAAATCTCCAAATTGAACCCCTATGAGATCAAAAAGGCTTCGCAATGTAACAAAAAGTGTTGCGAATATAAAACCAAACCCTAAATCAATAAACATCTTTTGCTTATCAGTGAATTCAGGAAGGTTCTTTTTCTTACACAATGGACACTTTGACTTATCAAGTCGAAGTCCATATAAAAAAATGTGTTGCCACTTGTATTTATTACAAGTGACAACATTTCTTGATTTATGAAACCCTTTTCGTTTTTGACTCATAAACTATTGGATTGCTACATCTAATGATTTATCAATAGCCTCAAGAATTGATGCTAAGTTTTCTTCTGTTAATGCTGCTGACATAAACCAGCTTTCGTATTGTGATGGAGGTAGGTATACTCCATTCTCCAACATAGCGTGGAAGAACTTACCAAACTTTTCAGTATCGGTCGTCTGTGCATCAGCAAAGTTCTTCACTTTTTTATCAGTAAAGAAAATACAAACCATTGATCCTAATAAAGTAACTTGGTATGGCAACTTTTTAGCATCTAAAATTTCTTGGATACCTTTTGCTAATTTCTCACCTTTTTGAGCTAATTCTGTGTAAACTTCTGGGTGACTATTCAAGTGATTCAACATTGTAAGACCTGCTGCCATTGCTACAGGATTGCCAGACAAAGTACCTGCTTGATAAACTGGTCCTGCTGGGGCAACGTATTCCATAATCTCCTTTTTACCACCATAGGCTCCTACTGGCATACCTCCGCCAATGATTTTACCTAAAGTTGTCATATCTGGAGTCACACCAAATACTTCCTGTGCTCCGCCTTTCGCTAATCTGAAACCAGTCATCACCTCATCAAAAATAAGAACAATACCTTCTCTGTCACAAATTGTTCTCAATGACTGTAAGTAACCTTCATTTGGTATCACTAATCCCATATTACCTGGAACAGGTTCAATAATCAACGCCGCTACTTCACCTTTGTTTTCCGCCACTAATTTCTCAATAGCCTCAACATCGTTGTATGGAGCCAATAAAGTATCTTTTGCTGTACCTTCTGTAACCCCTGGGCTGTTTGGTACTCCCATTGTTACAGCACCACTACCTGCCGCAATTAGGAAGGAATCTCCATGTCCGTGATAACAGCCTTCAATTTTAATGAATTTATCTCTTCCTGTATATCCTCTTGCTACTCTAATCGCTGACATTGTTGCCTCAGTACCAGAGTTCACCATTCTTACTTTTTCAATAGATGGCACCATCTCGCAAATTAACTCTGCTATATCAATTTCTTTTGCCGTAGGAGCACCAAAAGAAAGTGAATTATTAATGGCTTTTTGTACTGCTTCTGTAATATCTGGGTGAGCATGTCCCAAGATCATTGGCCCCCATGAATTGATCAATTCGATATATTTATTATCATTTTCGTCAATCATGTAAGCACCTTCAGCACCTTTGATAAATAATGGAGTTCCTCCAACAGATTTAAATGCTCTAACAGGTGAATTTACACCACCTGGAATACTATGCTGTGCTTTTGAAAATAAAGCGACACTTTTATTGTTGTCCACGATAAAAAAGGTTTGATTGTTTTGTATTTCTACAAAGTTAATTAAACCTTTGACAATACTAAACAATACCTTAATTAGTATGTTTACGTTGAGTTTTATTGATTAGAATTAAAGCAAAATTAACTAGACTGAAAATGTATCATTGACTTACGATTATAGTCTTTTAAAAACTTAAAAAAGAACAACTATTGATTTCTTTTTAGCGTTGTACACAACAACATCATTGAAGATTTTTAAAACAAAAAAATTTAGTTTTAGTCTTAAACAAAAAAGAAACCCCCGAAAATCAGAGGTTCCTTCCACTTTAATAAACTAAACTAACAAACAAACTTCGATTATGAAATTAACATACATTTATTAAAATACCTAAACAATATGAGTGAAATTTCAAAAAAAATAGAATTATCTTATATCAACTTTATTTTGTCACATAACAAAAGACCAAATTCTGTTAATAACCTAATATCAAATGAGTTAGAAGAAAACAAAACAGAATTACTTGACGAATATAAAGAGGTAAATAAGATAGAAACACAGATTTGGGAGGGTGGCATAATGACTGCATTCCAACATTCAGCCAATGACCCTAATTATGCTGAATATTCGGTCAGAGAAAAGCTATTGTCTTTCTTTTACAACTATGCTGAAATCTTAAAAAAGGATGAGGGTTTTTATGAATATTCTGCAAACATTCATTCAATTTTTGAGTTAGGTATACTAAACGAGAGATCAACTGTATTAAAAAATGTATTTTTAAATAACATCAATAGTATCATAAAAAGTGGTATTGAGACAGGTGAAATAGCCGACCGTTTTTTTATCACAGATTACTATGGCGATGTTATTTGGTATCAAGCATTGTTGATCATTAGATATTGTCTCTCTGATCAATCTAATGAGAAAGAAAATACAGATGAGATCATTGAAAAAAGTATAAACCTTATCATGGATTTGTTTGAACCTAATTTTACAGATTCAGCATTTCTTCTTGCTAAATTTCTATTTCAGAAATAAATATGAGTGATATAAAAAATAAAGTTCAGAAAAGTATACCCTCTACCAAAACACAACGAGTAAGTAAATTCGTTAAGGTAGGTGCGAAAGTGAGTTCAAATTATCTTAAACATTACGCTAAAAGTGTTATTGATTCATCTTATGACAGAAAAAAAGCATTGGATGAAGAAAACGCCAATGATGTTTATGAGGCATTAAGTGAACTAAAAGGAAGTGCACTTAAAGTAGCACAAATGATGAGCATGGATAAAAACATGCTTCCTCAAGCATACACTGAGCAGTTTCAAATGTCACAATATTCTGCTCCACCACTTTCCTTACCACTTGTCAATAAGACATTTCAAAAAGCATTTGGTAAGACTCCATTAGAAATATTTGATACTTTCTCTAAAGAAGCCGTCAATGCGGCATCAATTGGTCAAGTACATCAAGCCACTTTAGGAGATAAAACTTTTGCGGTAAAAGTACAATATCCAGGCGTTGCTGAGAGTGTTTCGTCTGATTTAAAAATGGTGAAGCCAATTGCTGTTAGAATGGTTGGTCTCAATGAAAGAGACGTAGAACACTACATGGAAGAGGTGGAGAATATGTTGCTTTCTGAGACAGATTATGATCTCGAATTAAAAAGGTCTATTTCTATTTCTGAAGCTTGTAAAGCTATTTCGAATATTCATTTCCCAACTTACTATCCTGAATATTCTTCAAAGAAAATTCTAACAATGGATTGGTTAGAAGGGGAACATTTAAATGAATTTATTGCTAAAAACCCTTCCCAAGAAATCAGAAATCAAATAGGCCAAGCGCTTTGGGATTTTTATGACTTCCAAATACATAAAATGAAAGAAGTTCATGCAGACCCTCACCCTGGCAACTTCTTATTCAAAGAAAATGGTACAATGGGAATTATTGACTTTGGATGTGTAAAAGTTATCCCTGATTTATTCTATGATAATTATTTTGATTTAATGAAAGTTGAAAACTTGGAAAACAAAGAAAAAAGAACGCAGGTTTTCAGCAATATGAATTTCATCTATGAAAATGACAGTCTTGAAGATAGAGAAAAATTAGATGCTCTTTTCACATCGATGATTACTATTCTTTCTCGTCCATTTCAGAATTCAACTTTTGATTTCAGTGATGATAATTACTTCAATGAAATTGCTTCATTGGCGGATGATAAGGAAAATCAAAAATTGTTGAGAAATTCGAAAAAACCAAGAGGATTGAGAGATGGCCTATATGTCAATAGAACCTACTTTGGTCTTTATTCAATACTACATGATCTAAAAGCAGAAATATCAACTAAATCATATTTCTTTGCTTAAAAAACATCTACAGGTAAATCACTTGCTATGGCTTCAGATAGGTAATCAATATACTTACTGAAGCCAGTATCATACTCTTGGAGTAGGATATAAATGGACTTCAAACGTGACAATCTATGTTCTGCACTCAAACTTGTAGCAGTGGTCAATTCTTTAATCTCCATGATCAGTTCCTTATGATCATTCGGGTCAAAATATTTTTTTGAAACAACTTGATCTTTCATTAAATACTTTCGCAGAGTATTTATCAGGTCGTTTCTGTCTAGTGGTTTTGTGAGATAATCATTAATACCAGCAGCAAAAGCATGAAACCTTCTTTCCCAATAAGCATCAGCACTCAATGCAACAATTGGCATTGTCACATTTAGTTCCTGTCGCAATTTCTCCGTCGTTTCAATTCCTCCAAGAATAGGCATGTGAAGATCCATCAGAATTAAATCATAGTTTGCTTTTCGAATTAATTCAATTGCTTCCTGTCCATTTTCTGCAATTTCACATTTCAATGAAAGCTGTTTGAACAGTGCCTTCATCATGAATTGATTCATCTTATTATCTTCTACAATTAAGACTTTCTTATTAGGGTCAAAAGAGACTTCTGCTTCCCTTCCGTTTTCCTCTAAAATTTCATTTCGATCAGCTTCAATAATTGGCAACTGAACAATAAATGTTGCTCCCTCCCCTTCAATACTATATACTCGGATTTGCCCTTTTAACATTTCCACCAATTTCTTAGAAATGGCCAATCCTAAACCAGTACCGCCATACTCCCTAGTCACCGAGTTATCTGCCTGCTCAAAAGAGTCAAAAATAACATCGATCCTATCTTCTGAAATACCAATTCCTTGATCATGAACAGAGAGTTGAAGGCATTCATCATTTGCAGAAACTATAATTTTAATTTCTGTATTTTCCTTAGTGAATTTGATAGCATTGGTCAATAAATTTGTGAGAACCTGCCTGAATTTCGTTGAGTCCGTCACAAAATGAGTTGGAACATTCTCGCTGATATCAGTATGAATCATCACCTCTTTTTCATGTGCTGAAGGAGTATGAATTTTGACCACTAGATTAATAAAGCTTCTGATATCAATTCTTTCATGAAAGACCTGCATTTTTCCAGCGTCTATTCTTGAATAATCCAATATATTATTGATCAATTCAGAAAGATATTCTCCATTAAAATAAATATATCGAAGCTGTTCAATAAATTCCTCTGAAAGGTTTTCAGAGAAAGATTTTCTATACATCACATTACTTAAACCAATAATCGCATTTAAAGGAGATCTTATTTCATGTGAAATATTGGCTAAAAACATACTTTTTGCTTTGTTTGACTTCTCTGCAGCGTTTCGAGCCTCTTTCAATTCAAACTCGACTTTTTTCTGTTGAGTTAAGTTCCAACAAACTCCATGCATCTCATAGTTTCCATTCTGAATTCTAGACTTGCCATAAATCTGTATATATTGAACCCCTCTAACACTATGATTAATTTTCACTGAGATATTTACATTGTGCAACTGCCCCAAAAATATCTTGTGAAATAAAGAAACTATCTTCAATCGCTCTTCTCTTACAACAGTAGCAAGGAATGTCTTCAATGGGGTTTCTGTTGGAGCATCACTGATACCAAGAATTTTACTGATCTTCTGATCCCATGTAAACTTCTCTTCAGGAGTAAATGACCATGCTCCAATTTTGGCTGCATTTAATGCCAAATCAAGTTTTAATTGCTGTTGATTTAGCTCAAAAGTCCTTTCCTTTACTTTTTGCTCTAATGAACTATTAAGTTGTTTGATCTGAAGCTCATGCTTCCACTTTTCTGTAATATCTAAGTTGTAAACTGCTATAGCATAGATCTCATCATTGACATTTACAAGAGGTGAAAATACAGATTGGATAAAGACACTGTTATCAAATTGGAATTCTGTCTCAAAAATTTCTTTCTGATGAAATGCTCTATTTAGATGAGGGCTAAAGTACTTGAAAAGTTTTGAGTAAGGAGCACTATTCAAACGGTCTCCTTCTTTAATTTCAATATTTAACAAGTTCTTAATTAAATCTCTAAATTTTGTATTACAGAATATTATTTGAAAACTAGTATCTATGGAAAAAATATAACTCTTAGCACTTTCAATCAGTACTTTTGTTTGTTTATGAGCTTCTATTAATGCTTGTTCTGCTGCGTACTTCTCTGTAATGTTATCAATAAAAACAATATCCTGGAGATTTTTCTCATCACCTACACTTTCCTTTCTCAAGTTAAAAACCCTCTCAAGTTTAGGGTACTTTACAATTGTTTCTCGTTCAGTTGAATCAAGATCTTCTATCCCAAATAACTCTTCAAAGGACATCCCTAAAAGGTCATAAGTTTCAAGCCCTAATTGATGGGTTGCCGTATCGTTAGCATCAATAATAGTATTATCTTCTATGATCAATGCCCCTAAATAATTGTAATGGAAAAGCTGTTTATATTTCCTCTCACTTCTCTTTAAATTCTCCTGAGATAAAATATATTCAGTAACATTTCGAACAACAACAGAAACACCTACAATCTTATTTCCATTGTAAATAGGATTGTACGTTGCTTCAAAATAAGCTCTTGTAAAGTTTTGTTCATCTCCGTAGGAACGGATCACCGAATACTTCTCACCACATAGCGCTCGGTTGATATCGTTTTTAGCTACTTCCGCATCGTTTTTCACTCTCATGTATTCCAAAATACTTTTGCCGATCTCAATCTTTTTTCCATAAACAGATTGCATCGTTTCAACATGAGCGTTATTAAATGCCAGATAATTAAAGGATTTATCTACGGAAAATACCACATCCGAAGAATGCTCCATCAGGAGATTAAGCATTCTGAAATTTCGTATTCCGTTGGCTATCGTTTTCTTTTGTCTTGCAACTAAACGAATATACATCGAAACCAATATGGTCACAATACCAATGGTGAAGGTGAAAAGAATCGCAAAAACAAAAGAATTAATATACATAAAGGCTTTTTATCTGTTAGTCATCATATTATTAGTGATGGCACTAAGAATGTTAATACCAATAACACACCCAAAATAATAATAAATCTAGATAAAGCAATGTTAATTTGTACTTGCCCCTTCACATTTCTTTTATAAAGGAAGAAAGGAATTTTCAAATAATACACTAAAGATATTGCAGTATTTAATAATCCTAAGAAAAGTACAATGATATAAATAAGATCAGAGTTTGCATTGTACAACTCCCAAAGTGATGTAAATATTAGAAGTTTTGCAGTGAACCCTGCTAAAGGTGGCAAACCAATCAATGAAACTACTGCAAGAATTACTGCTGGCCCCCATAAAACCGCACTATTAGACCAACCTAACCCTTCTATCTGCTTTAAATCATCTGTACCTTTTTCTTTTTCAATTTCTCCAATGAAATAGAACATTGCATAATTAGCGATTACATATACCCATAAAAAGTAAAATAAAGCATTTGCTGCAATCTCCTCTTTATTCAGAAGGGCAATGATAATCAGACCTGCATTAGCAATTGTACTATACCCCATTAGTCTTCTTAAACCATTTTGAAATAGGGCTGCCAAATTACCAACAAACATAGAAATGACACCGGTAGCCAATAAGAAGTAACTGATATAAGGATTATCAATCAATTGGGTCTCTACTAAAAATCGATATAAAAAAACTGTTGCACCGACCTTTGGTAAGGTAGAGAAAAAAGCAACAGCCTCAATTGGTGCTGATTGATATACATCTGGAACCCACACATGCATTGGAAACCCTCCAAGCTTGAACACAAAACCCATCATCACCAGAATAGCTCCGGTGATATATAATACTGAGAAGGATTTTGAATAAAGTGAAATCCCTTGTAAATCAATAGTTCCAGTTAGACCGTACAAAATCGACATTCCGTAGATTGTGATCGCGGTTGCTACTGCACCAAATAGAAAATATTTAATGGAAGCTTCAACACTCCTCTTATCTCCTTTAAATGCTGTAAGAAGATATGAAGGCAAGGACATTAACTCTAATGCTAAAATGGCAACAATAAAATCATTAGCCATTGTCAGAACATGTGCTCCTATTAATATACCAAGAGCCATCGTCATCCACTCTCCTTCACCAGAAAGCTTCGTTTTTGAACTTTTCTCCTCGTCTGAATTAAAGTAAAGATGAATGGTTAATAGAATTGTACATACATCTGCTAAAATTCGAAGCTTAATACTCCAAGTATCTTGTACAAGCGTAAAGAGCATTAATTTACTCACTGATTCTTCCGCTAATAAGGTTAGGTATGAAATATCACCAAGAAGGCCAATACCTACCATAGCATACAAATACTTTTTGTTTCTTCTGGCAAAGATCAAATCAGTAAGAATAATTCCAATCAATAAGGCTGTGATCCCTACTTCTGAAGCCAAAAAAGGTAAGCTCTCAACGATATTTGATAATTTTGACGATAAGTCTTGTTCCATAATTTATCTTTTAAGCACCAATGATTGCTTTGATGTAATCTAATCCAACGTAGTTCGCAAACTCCACAAAAACAGTAACACTGCCTTCAATTAGGTTAATCAACAACTTAGGGTACACACCCAATACTAATGTGATGATTGCCAAAGGAGATAACATGATCAGCTCTCTTGTTGAAAGATCTACCAATTTCTCATCCATTGCCTCATCCTTCAAGTAATATTTTCCTAAGAAAATTCTCTGCATAGCCCATAAGTAATAAGCGGCACTTAATACTAAACCTAAAGTTGCTACAATTGTCATCCATCTTGGTACTAGGTTGTTTACAGCGGATGAATTAAATGCCCCTAAGAAAACAAATAATTCTGCCATAAACCCTGAGAAACCAGGCAAACCTAATGAAGCGAAAAATGCTATAGTTGCCAACATGGTATAACGAGGCATTTTAGAAGATAAACCACTATAGTTTTCTATTTCTAAGTTTCCTGTTCTATAATAAAGTACGCCTGCGATCAAGAATAAAGCAGCCGAAATGATACCGTGTGAAAACATTTGGAAGATCGCACCTGAAATACCCTCTGCTGTTAAAGATGCAATACCAAGCATCACAAACCCCATGTGAGAAACAGAAGAGTATGCAATCATTCTCTTTAAGTTATGTGTCCCTAAAGCTACAAATGCTCCGTAAAGAATTGAGATAACACCTCCTAATGCGATATACCAAGCAAAATGATGAGCTCCATCAGGGAAGATTGAATAAGCAATTCTCAACATCCCGTAACCACCAATTTTCAATAGAATACCAGCTAAAACTACAGAGATAGATGTTGGAGCCTCAACGTGTGCATCAGGCAACCAAGTATGCAATGGTACAACTGGCAATTTGATAGCAAATCCAATAAACACCATTAAGAAAGCGATAAATCTTACGTGTGTTCCAAATAACATTGCTCCTGAATCCAACGATAGGATGGCATTAGGAATGTAATTGGAAGCGTCCATCATATGGACTAATGAGAATGTTCTCACTAAGTTTGACTGCTCAATTTCTCCTGACACTAACATTACATGTACCTTTTCAATGATATCAGGAGTCACTTGCTGTAATGATTCTGCTAAACCTAATTGAACTGCTGTTGCAATAGGGTCAATCACTGACGCTGCTAAAGCAATCATGATTACCAGAATAAAAATCGAACCTACTAAAGTATATATAAAGAATTTTATTGAAGCATACTCACTGTTCTTTCCTCCCCAAATACCGATCAGGAAGTACATTGGAAGTAACATAAACTCAAAGAACAGGTAGAAAAGGAAGAAATCCAAAGCAAGGAAACATCCCATGATAGTACCGCTTAAAAGTAAATACAAGGCATAAAAACCTCTTCTTTTATGTTTTATTTCTAAGGAAGAAATTGCTCCAATAACCATTACAATTGCAGTAAGCAAAATCATGGAATTACTTAATCCATCGACACCCAATGTATAATCAGCGGAAAGTCGGCCAAAAGTACCTAAGTTTAAAACGATCCATTCCGATTTCTCTAAATACTGGAAAGTGTCTAATGATAAAATTCCATTCATTTTTTCTGATAGTCCCTCATACCCCATCATCAGGTAAGAAGCAATCAACAACTGAAATGAGTTAATACCAATAGTGATTTTACCAAACTGATTTTTCAAACTATTTGGTAAAAGAAGAATTACAAATGTTCCAAAGATTGGAGTAAAAACTAATAATGTGAGCAATAACTGCGACATAATCTATATATATACTTTTGTTAGTTTACACTACTAAATAAACCAGAGTACTAATACCGTAAGCAGGAGCAAGAAGATTGACCATGCAATCATACTCTGTGTTCTTTCTCCTTGAGGTTTTCTGAAGACATCTCCAAAGAGTGCCAAGATTTTGGTAAGTAAAGTGACTATTCCATCTACGATTACTCGATCAAACCAAGCCAGCATATGACCAAATACTACATTGGTCACACCAAATAGCTTTACTAAAAAGTCTACGACTTTATCATCAAAACCTCTTACAAATTCTGAAGTATGAATTGTCATACCTACAAAGTACTCATCTGCATGAGGAATATTTTCTAGTTTATTAGCAGTAAACAAAGTTGTTTTCACTCCTAATTTGTATCCCTTATCCAAGTAAGCAAAGTTGTAAGATAATTTATGTAATGAAGAAGACTTCAATTGTTTCTTTATTGTTGCAAAAGCATCCCTAAAATAAATTAAGTAAGCCCCACCTGCACCTAAAAATACTACTCCAACAGACATAAGTAATCCTAATGTGTGGACACTTGACCTGTCAACTGTTTCCAAACTTAAACCTGTCTGAATCCAAGTATGTGATGTATCTAATGGAGATAATGTATAGAAAAACCACAACGTAAACACTCCTAAAAGCATCACTGGCATTGTCATTCTAACATTTACCTCTTTTGGTAATACTAAGCAATCTTTACACACTTTGTGATTAGCGATACCAAGTTTACCAAAGAATACTTGATAAAGTAATCGAATAGAATAAAAAGCTGTAAAAGAAGCTGCAGTGAATCCTAAAAATGCAAGTATCACCCATTCCCAACTCCCTGTGGAAGCTTTTATAAGTAATGATGAAAGAATAGCATCTTTAGAAAGAAAACCGGAAGTGAAAGGCAAGCCCATCAAACCTGCTAGGCAGATACTAAAACCTATAAACGTCTTAGGCATATATTGTCTAAGATTACCCATCCATCGGATATCTTGTGGATCAAACCCTTTACAAATATCACAAGACACTTGATGCATACTATGAATTATTGATCCTGCACCAAGGAAAAGACCTGCTTTAAAAAAGGCGTGAGTTGTAAGATGGAAAATGGATGCTTCTGGATCTCCAACACCAATTCCTATCATCATATAGCCTAACTGCGAAATAGTTGAGTAGGCTAATATTCTTTTAATATCATTTTGAGACAAGGCTGAAAAAGCTCCTAAAAAGGCTGTCAACGCACCTATGATTGCTATTAATAATTGTATTTCAGCGGGCAGAACGAAAAAGCATCTTGCCAATAAGTAAATTCCTGCTGCTACCATAGTTGCAGCGTGAATCAATGCAGATACTGGTGTAGGACCTTGCATGGCATCTGGAAGCCAGACTGACAAAGGCAACTGTGCTGATTTACCCATCGCCGCCATTGTAATACCAATTCCTACAATGTATAATGGAAGAATTTGCAACTGATCAATTTCAGCTGAAAGTGCCTCAATGCTCACTGTTCCAAATGTAGAATACAGAGTAATAATAGCAATCATAAAACCTGCATCCCCAATTCTATTCAAAACAAATGCTTTCTTCGCTGCTTTAACTGCTTCATTCTTTTCTCTCCAAAAACCAATCAACATGTAAGAACAGAAGCCCACTAATTCCCAGAAAAGGTAAAGCATAATAAGATTATCACTTACCAATACTCCAAACATGGAAAAAGTAAAAAGTCCTAACAAAGTAAAGTACTTTTTATACTTCGGATCCCCCTGCATGTACGCGGAAGAAAAAACATGAACGAAAAGTGATACAATGGAGACCATGGTCAAAAGCATACTGCTCAACTGATCGATCTTCAATGTTGCTTTAAAAGAATGTTGATCCAACAAGAACCATTCATCCTGCAGAACAATAGGGCTATTGCTCCAAGTGTAGTAGAACACACATAAATTTCCAACGACACTTAACCCAATTAAAGTTGTTGCAATTTTATCAGAATATAAATTCTCTTTTCTGAAGAATAGGACTAGTGCACCTATCAACGGAGAAAGTAATGTAATCGAAGTTATGGTTTCTAGAAAGTTCAAAAAGCGTGTTTAATTTATTAACTTCTTATTCTTCTTTTAATGTATTGACTTTATGTAAATCAACAGATCTAAAGTGTTGAAAAAGTCGGATAATCAATGCCAATGCAACACATACCTCTGCGGCTGCAATAACAATGACAAAAATAGAAAAGGCTGTCCCTTCTCCAAAGCTTGGATCTCTATGTGAAAATGCTACTAAATTTACATTAGCCGCATTCAACATTAATTCTACACCCATCAAGGCTACAATCGCACTTCGTTTTGTCAAGGCTATCGCTAAACCTATGCTGAAAAGAAATGCAGAACCTAACATATAATATGAAAACGGTATCATACCTATTTGTTTGTTTCAATTAGCAAATATGCTCTTATTATTATCAGAATTCAAATAAAAGCAGGTTTTCGTGCTAATATTTCTTCTTCAGGGTAGTCATTAATTGTTATTTTTTCAATTATATGCCCTTTTTCTATGGATTGAATTTTCACATGATGATTGGTAGCAACCATTCCTATCGGTGAACACACACCATCATAATCAGAGGCCTCTTCGCTATCCAACATAATGACTAGCCGGTCTGACACATGATAAGGATCTGCTCCTACAAATGAAAGAAAACCATATCTGTGAGGTTTTGTATTAAAATCCACTCTGGTCAATGGACGGTCTGAAAAAGGAACGAATTCTCTTTGAGGACCAATTTTCGTCACACCATCCTCTACTGTAAATTCAACAATCCATTGATCATACACATTCGCTTCTACTAGGTCTCTAAACCTTTTTGTTGCAATGGGTGCATCTTCTTCTTTAAAAAGAAAAAAATCATACTGTTCACCATTAATCAGAAACTCTGCAATCAGCATTCAAATAATGTTTTACCCTGTACTAATTTTTGGCAAATATACTGATTTAACAATAAGAATTTGCAAAAAATAAAAGCCTAACTGCATTAAGCAATTAGGCTTTCCTTTTAGTAGAATGATTTCATAAATTAATCTTGCACTAAGAATTTAAATCCAATACCATGAACGTTTAATATCTCGATTGTAGGATCATCTTTTAAGTATTTTCTCAAACGAGACATGAATACATCCAAACTACGACCTTTATAGTAATCATCATCACCCCAAACTTCTTGTAAGATATACTCACGTTTGATCAATGTGTTACGGTGGCGATGCAAGAATCTTAATAATTCTGCTTCACGAGTCGTAAGTTTTCTTGTGTCTTCACCAATGCTCAATTTCTGGTAAGGGAAATCTAAGATGTAATTACCAATATTGATTTGGTGAGGATCGTCTTCGTTACCTACTTCAACTTTAGGCTCAGACTTTTGACGCTTCAAAATCACCTCAATACGAAGCAATAATTCCTCTACGTTTACTGGTTTAGTAACATAGTCATCCGCACCAATTCTGAACGCTTTAATTTTGTCTTTCGGTAGATTGTTAGAAGACATAAATAAGATCGGAATGTATGGATCTTTTGCTCTAATTTCTTCAGCCAAAGTATATCCATCTTTGTGTGGCATCATAACATCCATGATTATCAAATCATAGTCTGCTTTGTCATATTCTTTCATGCCTTCCACTCCGTCTTCGGCATGGTTTACAGCATAACCTCTGATGTCTAAATATTTTTTCACAAGTGAGGCTATAATTCTATCATCCTCTACTAGAAGAATCTTCACTGCATCCATAGTATTATTAATAAGTTTTATGTAATGATGTATATATATATTGTTTTACTTTGTACAAAACAGATATACGCAATAACTACTCAGAAGTTTTAAATAACAAGTTTAAACAAATGTTAATTGCGTAAAAAATGTTATAATACAATTTATTCTTGGTGATATTCATCACTCTTCCTCGTTAAAGAATATCATGTAATAATTCATATTTCTCTCAGAATCATACCCTTTTTCCACATTTTGCTCATTTCCGCTAATGGTGATATTTATCTTCTTATCTAATTTGATAATACTTTTAAATTCTTTCTTAGACTTACGAACGGCCTCCTTGGAAACCTTGAACTCATCAAATACAGGTATTTCTTTTTTCTCTTGAAAATCGACCTTATATTCTTGAAATGCCTCAATTGCTTCAGGCTCTTCAATCACATTATTTTCGAAATCAACCACATTAAAATCCTCTTTTTCGTTGAAATACTTTAAAGATCGATTCAATAAGTCGATTTGAGCAGGCTTTTCTACGGCGTGATCTTCATTAAACACTTCCTCAACAAAACCCACACACATATCTAAATAGTTTTTTGTATGAAAGAAGTTATCCTCTCTAGGTCTCAATTGAAGATAAGACTCTTTCCAATATAATGCCTCAACAGACCTTGTGGGACTGTCTTTCAACATTACTTTGAATCCTTTCTCCTCTTCACACTTAAAAATCAGACATCCTTTATCCAATTTTTTCACACTGACACCTTCACTTTGCTCCAATTCGAAATTACCCACATCTGTTTTATCTCCAACAGTCAAAAACATTTCTTTATGTTCTGCCTTAAACAAACCTATAGCATCTACAACATCTCCGTCAACCACGCAATCTCTCAACACTGCAACAAATAGCTCACCTCCTTTTATCCTTGGATGAGTTGAAGCTTCAAATAAAAGTTCGGCCATTTCTCTAGAACGGGTCATGAATTGCTCATAAGGATTTGAGAAAATAGCTTCTGTAGCAACGTATACTTCATTGTCTGTAAATGACTCTGTACCTTCAGGCGCCGCAAAGTGATACATAGGACCAGGTTTGAAAGACTTCAAGAAGTAGTCCATTACTGATTTATATAACGGACTGTAGTTTTCAATTTCAATTTCAAACTCTGCCAACTCTATCGGCTCCTCCTGTGTCTTATTACCCACTTTATGTATTACTAACTGGGATAACTTTACATTGGATAAATCAAATGATTTTATCTTGCTCATTTATAAATATTAAAGGGTATTATAGGAGAGTTCTTCTCCGCACTGAAATTCCAAAAAACTTTCAATATTAACAAATTGAACTTACATTCTTTCATCTCCAAATCACAAAAAGAGTCTTACACCTCTCTATCATGCAGTTATAAATATATTAAATTTTACAAAAAAGACATACAGATCCTTTTCATAATTCGTCATCTTTTTCAAAAAGTATAGATTAGAATGCTGTTTTGTTATAAAATTTCAAACCGTTACCCCTCTGTTCTAGAAGTTGATAGTAAATATTAATATTTCCCAATAATGGTAATCAGCAGGATTTTCTTTGTTTTATATCTCATTTTTTTGAAATTTGGAACTCAACTTTGAGTATTATTAATTCAATATAAAATGGATCAAGAAAAAAAACCTGAGAATCAAATCAACATTGAGTTGACTGATGATGTAGCTGAGGGAATATATGCCAATTTAGCAATGATTGCCCACTCTAATAGTGAGTTTGTTGTAGACTTCATCAGAATGATGCCAGGTGTACCTAAAGCAAAAGTTAAATCTAGAATTATCCTGACTCCAGAACATGCTAAGCGCTTGTACATGGCTCTTCAAGATAATCTGAAGAAATATGAGGCTCAATTTGGGCCAATCGGAAAAACTGATGAAGCTCCAAAATTTCCTATGAACTTTGGGATGACAAATACTGATCCTCAGTAATTTTTGTATGTAAAAAAAGAAGGGATGCTTTCAAAGTCATCCCTTTTTTTGTTATCCTACTTTCAGTCCATTCAACACCTCTTCATCTGTGGTGAGTAATGTAACTCCATCTTTTCCCAATGTTCCTAAAACAAGACATTCAGACATAAAATTGGCAATCTGTTTAGGAGGAAAGTTGACAACAGCTATTACCTGTTTTCCCACAAGGGTGTCTGGTTTATACTTCTCTGTAATTTGGGCTGAAGTTTTCTTAACTCCTAATTCTCCAAAATCGATAAAAAGTTTGTAAGCTGGATTCCGAGCTTCTTTAAAAACCTCTGCTTTTGATATCGTACCCACTCTCAAATCGATCTTTTTAAAATCGTCCCAATTTATTGCCATAATTTAGCTTTTACGGTTTATGATTTTTTTCACTGATCCGTCTCTATTTAATTTTGCTTCTACAGTAGTAAGTACTTTAGCTCCATAAGAATTCACCTCTCTGTATTTCATCATTACATTAAGATATTTCCCCTTTTCAGTAATTAAAGTTCTTACATGCTCAAAACTTTCTGGATCATTCATATCTTTCTTCACATATTCTACAAAAACACCGACCGCTCCTTCATCATCTAAAAGGTCTTCCAACTCTTCTTTTAATTTGATTTCCTCTGCTAGACTTTCCGTTGTTTTTATATCATAATCTTCATCCACTTTGGAAAGTACATCTTTAGCATCATCAAATTTTTTATCATTCATCAATTCAATCACTTTTTCAACCTTAAGTTCGTTGTCCAATTGAATGACTTTCTTTTCAAGTGCATCTACTTTTTTTCTATTGTAAGTAGTATCGATTTTTGCAAAGTATACTTTGGTTTTGCTAATGTTTCGCTCTTTGAGGTAATTTTTGGTTTTACTGATGTTTTCTTCATTCACAACAACAAATAACTTTTCCTTTATTACCTCTACTTGATCTGCTTTGTAATCTTTATCTATAAGGTCAATATACTTTTGACATGACCCTAGCCATTTTTTTTGTAAACAAACTTTAGCATTGGCAAGAGCAACCTCATTCAACTCTTCCTTTAATAATAATACACTATCTGGCTTGTAGTCATTTGCTATAAGGCTCAATTGTAATTTTGCTTGAGACAAACTCTCCACTTTACCTTGTTTGATAAACTTCTGAATACTTACAAAGCGACTGTCATCAAACTGTAAAGTATTCTTTATTTCACCGGCAAAAAAGAAGTAAGAAACTGTGCCTACAAACAAAAGAATAATAACACCTAAAAAATATAAAATAGCCTTTTTCATGGCAAGTTCTGTTAGTTTAATTATAAGTTCTAAATATGTTATGAAAATAAGAAAAACATTCTCAATTATAAAAACTTTGTCAGTTTGTGTTATTCAACACCCCAATAATACATTACCAGAATATAAAGGTTGGCTCATCTTTCCTGAAGGTTGAAATCAAAAATTATTCATATTCATTCTAATTAGTCGAAACTTTTTAAAGAACAAGTCAATCAAAAAAAACGGCCAAAATAAAATTTCACACAAATAACACAATGCAAAATTAAATATAACCATTTTAACATCTAAGTATACATATCTAATATTTGATTAAATATATCACAATAAACGAAAATGTATTCACAGTAAATTAACAATCTTATAACACTGATTACAGTTAATTTTTGAAAGAAAAAAGCCTTACCGCTTTGGATAATTATAGAAAAACTTCATATATTTATATTATAAAACAGCAATAAGAAATAGTTTTTGGGTTATTAAAGGAATTAAAAAGTCAATGGTCTTACCGTTGACTTTTTTTTATTTCACATCATCTTCGTAACTGATTGCATGTAGATTTAAACCGGATGCAGGTGCTACGTACCCTAATTGAGTCTTATTATCACTAATTTGTAATGCGGTTTTAATATCATCTAAAGTCAATTCTCCTTTTCCGAGCATAAAGAGTGTACCAATCATAAGCCTCACTTGGTGCCTCATAAATCCTTTACCGTGAACATGGAATATATAACTTTTCTCAGGAAAGAAAGAAGCTGACATTACGTCATTTTCTTTAATTTCACAATAGTCAATTGTTCTGATTAATGATACTCCTTCTTTTGGTTGTTTGCAGAAGCGACCAAAATAATGCTCCCCTACGTAAAGCTTAGCTCCTTCTTTCATTAATTCCAAATCTAAATCATGAGTAATATTGGTCATGAAAGGAGCGCAAAAAGGATGGTTTTTCTCCCCAAATGAAAAGAGATACTGATACTCTTTCAATTTAGAGCTTTGAATAATATTAAATTCATCTCCAACCTTTTGAATGGATAAAGCCCTGATGTCATTAGGTAAATTATTATTGAACATCTCGAAGAATTCTTCTTCATTCAACTCTTCCCACACGAAGAGTTCAAAAGCAGAATGATTGGCTGAAACGTAAGTATCAGTTCTAGATGTCCCTAGTGTTTTGTATTTTATTTCACCACCCAACACAAAATTGATGGTCTTGTTGATCATTCCCTGTACTGTCTTCAAACCCGGTTGAACCATCCAGCCGTGAAACCTATAACCTATATATTGTATCTCAATTAAATAATTATGTCTTTGTTTTTTCATGAGTTCAATAAATTCACAAAAGTTAGGAACTGTAAGTATTTACATCACTAACTTATTATTACAATCTTTCGTTTTTATACCTAAAACAAATTATTTCAATATGGTAAAATTAATAGATGGTGATCAGATCTTTGGTACATTATGGGAAATATATTTAGAAGCTTTTTCTCCGGCAGAAAGGCGTTCTAGAAAGGATCTGTTAGGCAACATGGAATTGGACAACTACTATTTCAATGGTATTCAGTTCAAAGACAAAAATTGTGGCTTAGTTGGGTATTGGGTATTTGAAGAATTTGTATATATAGAATATTTAGCCATGAAATCTTCAAATAGAGGTTCAGGAGCCGGCAGTAAGTTTTTAGAATTCTTTATTGAAAAGTTTAAAGACAGAACGATTATTCTTGAAGTTGAACATCCTGTGACTAATATGCAGAAAAGAAGGGTGAACTTTTATAAAAGAAATGGCTTCTTCTACAATAAAGGATCTTTTATTCAACCCCAATACAATGAAGACATTAAAGAAGAAGTGGAATTGAATATTATGTCCTACCCTGTAAAAATGGAGAAGGAGAAATTAGAAAAAACCAAAGAAATACTTTTCGAAAAAGTCTATTAAAAAATAAGGTCGTCTTTGAAAAACCAATGACGACCTTATTATATATTATAATTTCACTAAAACTCTTCCACTTACTTGTCCTTTAAAAATAGCATTGATTTTCTCCTCAAGCCCTTCTAATGACACTTCTTCAGAAATCTCTTCTAAATTATTTGGCAACCAGTCTTTACCGACATTTTCCCAAACTTTAATTCTTTCTTCTCTTGGGAAATTTTGAGAATCAATTCCAATCAAACTTACCCCTCTTAGGATAAATGGAAAGACATTGAGAGGCAAATCAAATGATGCCGCATTTCCACAACAAGTTACAACTCCAAGCGGATTTGTAGCTTTAATTGCAGTAGCTAAATAGTTACCTCCTACAGTATCAATAACTCCAGCAAATTGAGGTTTTAACAACGGACGCTCACTTCCTTCCAAGAAAGCTTCTCTAGAAATGACTTCTGAAGCTCCAATACTTTTTAAGTATTCTGCTTTATCTGCTTTTCCGGTAACAGTTACTACTGAATAACCCAATTTGTTCAAGATGCTCACTGCAATACTACCTACACCGCCAGTTGCTCCTGTGACAAGAACATTTCCATCATTTGGAGAAACTTTGTCAATCAATTTATACACTGACATTGCCGCCGTCAAACCTGCAGTACCCATCATCATACTTGATTTAAGGTCCAGTCCTTTTGGCATTGGAATCACCCAAGACGCTGGAACTTGAATGTACTCAGAAAAACCTCCCCAAGTATTCATTCCTAAGTCATAACTAGTCACAATTACTTCATCTCCTTCATTTAAATCTGATGATTTACTAGATACCACTGTACCTGAAGCGTCGATACCTGGTGTGTGAGGATAATTTTTTGTAACTCCTGGCTTACCTAAAGCAGAAAGTGCATCTTTATAATTTAGAGAAGAATAAGCAACTTTTACTAGTACTTCACCTTCTGGAAGATCACTAATTTGTTTGGTTTGAATAGAAGTTGAAAATTCTTTTTCACCAACTTTCTCTGATACAAAAGCCTTGAATGATGTCATATGTATAAATGGATAAATAATTACGGTTAATATTTATCGCAATGTAACTGAGGTGACATTATTATTCGGTGACAAAAGTAAGTGTTTGCTTTACTTCTTACATATATTATATTAATAATACTTATTGTACTACGCCAAAGCATTTCAATAAAGGCAGATAAAAATTCACTAGCTTGCTTCACTATCTTTCTTTGGATATTCGTAAAACAGTTCTTTCCCTTGTCCAAGGTTTTTCCAAGAATCTGCCTTCTCAAATTCGATAGCCACAACACCTGATGTAGGAATATTTTCAAGGTAATCATCAGGTAAAAAATGATTTCTAAGATCCGTGATCGCTGGATTATGAATCACCAGCATAATATCTTGAATATGATCATCAAAATCTTTTATTATTTCTAATATCTCATCATAAAATGCCTCATAGAAATCTTTTTCAAAATGTAATTTTTTACTAAGAGTCTCAGCTACTTTCTCGGCTGTTACTTTCGTTCGTTTTGCAGGAGAACTAATAATAAGTTCCGGTTTTACCGACTTCTCAAATAAAATCTCTGAGATTTTAACTATATCATTTTTCCCTCTGCTATTTAAAGGACGGTCAAAATCAGAAATTATTGGATTTTTCCAACTTGACTTTCCATGACGCATTAATATTAACCTCTTCAATTTCTCTTAATCTTAATTTTATACTAAATTACTTCTGATTTTTGTATAAAAAAACCCGACAGGCGTTATATTTGATATTGTTTGCTAAGTTTAAGTACTCATGCAAGTAATTTTACTCAAATCCAATATACTATTATTCAATAATTAGCCTATTGGTAACATGGCTTTGATGAAGACATGTTCTTACGTCTCAATTTTATTAAAACTCTATCTATTCTGTTGAATCAAATTCGTAAATACCTAAGTTTAATTGTTGTATTCATCACTTTGTGTTTTTCTGATCTTTATGCTCAAGTGGAAACACCAAAGTATGTCAATGAATACCTTGCTATCGGTGTCGGTGCAAAAGCATTGGCCATGGGTAATTCTCAAACAGAATTAGTTGATGATGCCACATCAGGCTATTGGAATCCTGCTGGTTTATTGAATATTGAAGATAAATACACGGTTTCTCTTATGCACGCTCAATATTTTGCGGGCATTGCCAACTATGATTTTATAGGGTTTGCTACAAAAATTGACCAGCGTTCTGCCTTGGGTATTTCAGCAATTCGATTTGGTGTTGATGATATTCCAGACACTAGATATTTATTTGACCAAGATGGATCATTGAATTGGGATAATGTCAAAAGTTTCTCAGCTTCTGATTATGCTTTCCTTTTTTCATATGCAAGACAATTCCCTCAATTACCCAACGTAAGATTTGGTGCCAACGCTAAAGTGATTTATAGAAATGCAGGGCAATTTGCCAATGCTTGGGGTTTTGGTTTGGATTTCGGTTTTCAATGGTCCAAAAATAATTGGAAGGTTGGTGTCACTGCAAAAGATATTACTGGTACATATAATATTTGGACATATAATCCTGCCACTTTTTATGATGTTTTTGCGTCTACAGGCAACACTATTCCAGATAATTCAATTGAAGCCGCTACTCCTCGCTTAATTATAGGTTTAGCAAAGCATTTTCCTTTATGGAAAAGAAGTAATCTTGAAGATGCAGAGGAGTTAATTGGCATGTTAGTTTCAATAGGCGCTGACCTCACTTTTGATGGACAGAGAAATACCGTTGTAAAAACAGACCTTATGAGTTTGGATCCTCATGCAGGCATTGAGTTCCACTATCAAAAAATGATCTTTTTAAGAGGTGGAATTTCTCAATTTCAGTACATTAAAGAATTTGATGGTTCCGAAACACTTGAATATTTACCTAGTTTTGGAGCAGGATTAGCCTTCAAAGGTTTTACCGTAGATTATGCATTGACCAATATTGGGGACATTTCAACAGCATCGCTGTATTCCCATATTTTTAGTTTGAAAGTAAATTTCGGACACTCCATAAAACGAGCTGAAAACACTCCAAAAAGCGACAAATACTACTAAATAGTTAATATTCAGTCACATTACTCATCAAAAATTGGTTTATTTTACGTTTATTTATTAAAATTACAGTATCGATGTTATTACTGCATTTTTTATTTTACTGATGAAACCTGCTTACTTACTTATACTAATTACTATCAAATTTACTGTACTATCTATTGGACTGAGTATAACAAACTGTAAAGCTCAAAATTTTGATGCACCAAAAATTCAGATCTCTCAGGATAATAACTCAAACAGTAACAAGTGTAAATCTCTTTATGAGGTAAATAACACCTTACAAAAAGATCCATTGAATTCTAATGCCCTATTTTTGAGAGGCAAAATAAAGATTGAAATGGGAGCTTTTAAAGGTGCTCAGACTGACTTGTCTCTAGCTTTAAAAGATTTTAAAACAAAACATAGAAAAGAGATTTTCTATTTAAGAGGTCTTTCCTACTACATGGAAAATGATTTCTTAAATGCCATCTCTGATTTTGATAGTGTAATCTATTTGCATCCTCATCATATTGATGCATTATGGAAAAAGGCTCAATCCTATTATTTTTTAGGTGCTACTACTGAAACTATTGCCACATTGGATACCATTACGGTAATCAACCCTGACAATCCTATCACATGGCATGACTTGGGTGCTTTATATTACAAAAGTGATATGCTTGATAAAGCAAAAGACTGCTTTACTAAATCCTTGATTCTAAATCCTCGACTTTCCATCTCCTACAATCATAGAGGGATTATTTATGAAAACCAGGAACAGTATTCTATGGCTTTTGATGATTTCACCAGAGCTATTCAATATGATAGTTCTAACGTGGATGCCTACAATAATAGAGGATTAATTTATATGCTTTTTGAAGATTACAGTCAAGCTGAAAGTGATTTTTCTGAAGCGATTTTACACAGTGAAGACACCGCCAAAGAAGCGCTCAACAACAGGGCTTTAGCGAGATGTATTTTAGGCAATTATGAAGACAGCTTAGAAGACATCAACGATTTAATAGATAATTACCCTTTTTACTCCAAAGCCTACATTACAAGAGGCGACATAAAAGAATACATGCATGACGATAGTGGCGCTTGTTCTGACTGGCAAAAAGCGGCTGAATTAGGCAACTTGATTGGTATAAAATATACCCAATCGGCATGTCATTAAAAACCTAAACTATGAAGCAATTTTATTTTTCGCTCTATATTATAATTTTTTCTATAAACTTCACATGGGCTCAAGAAACAACCAAGGATAGCGTTAATTTGACACAAAACATGGTCTCGCTAAGTGAAAGTGATATGACTTTTGTCAAAAGGCTTATCACATTAGGAGATAGTTTATTTTTTGAATTGAATCAACCTGACGAGGCATTTAAATATTATCTTGGTGGTTACGATTATTTAGCAGAAGACCCTACTTTAAATATGAAGATAGGCCAGTGCTTCTTGGCTTCTGTGACCGAGGAAAAATCGAACGCAATACCTTACCTTTTGAAAGCTATAGAATTGAATCATGAGAAACATGCCCCCGATGTGTTGTATTACTTAGGACAAGCTTATCATTTTGACGAGCAATGGGATAATGCACTGATTTATTACAATAAGGCAAAAGTGAATATGGCCAAGAATGAACTTCGAAAAATCAATAAGAGAATTGAGGAAGTTACTTATGGCAAGAAAGCCTATTCAGAAATTCAGAAAAATATAATCATCAGAAATCTTGGACCACAAGTAAACTCCAAATATTCTGATTTTTGTCCTTTGGTAGATGCAGTAGAAAAGGATCTTTTTTTCACTAGTAGAAGACATGAATTCAGATCCGATAATCCTGATATAAGAACTCATCTTTCAGAAAACATCTATTTCAGTCAAAAGCAAGACTTTAAGAATTGGAGCAACCCACAACCTCTTAAGGATCCATTAAATTATGATGGACACACAGCAACAGTATCAATTTCAATGGATGGAAGTGAGATGATACTTTTCAGAGAAGGAAATCTATACATATCCTACAGAGAAGATACTTTATGGACCAAACCAAAAAAGTTACCTAACACAATAAATAGTGTTTATGTAGAAACTTCTGCATGTTTGAACTACAGCATGGATACTCTTTACTACGTCAGCAGTAATGAAGAACTGTCTATGGGTGGGCTAGATATTTTCATGTCGGTCAAAGGAGATGACGGCAGATGGAAAAAAGGAAAATCTCTAGGACACATCATTAACACCGAATATGACGAAGAAGGTGTCGCCCTATCAAGGGATGGCAATACACTTTACTTCAGCTCTCGCGGACATGACTCCATGGGCGGTTATGATGTATTTAAATCAACCAAAGATTTCCAAGGAAACTGGAGTAAACCCGTCAACTTAGGTGCACCAATTAATACCCCTCATGACGACGTTTACTTTATGATGCGTGCAAATGGAAGACATGCCTATTATTCTTCATCAAGAAAAGGAGGGTATGGCGAGAAAGATATATATAGAATTACAATTATTGACCACAAAAAGGAATTATCGATTGCTAAAAAAGAAATCGACTTCTTGCTTCTAGATAAAGATTCTTTAAATACTTCATTTGCACCAAAAGATATTGACCACTTAAAAGAAGTAAGAGAAACGGCATTAAATGCTACAGTTGATCTATTGAAGACGATTTTCCAAGTTTCAACTTCCAAAATTGAGTAGTCTTTGGTGATGAATAAAGAATTATTTTGAAGTAAAAAGTGGCGGGTAAACATGAAGTTGTTATTTTTGCACTTCAAATTGAAAAATTATGATTTACATCAATAGAAGAGAGTTCTTTAATGCAGCTCACAAGCTGTACAACCCTAAGTGGACAAAAGAACAAAATGAGGCGTTTTTTGGACCTTGTGCGAATGAGAATTGGCATGGTCACAACTTCGAGATGCTTGTAACCGTAAAAGGTGAGCCTGATCCAGATACAGGATATGTAATGAATATGAAGGATTTAGGTAAAATCATGAAAGAAGAAATCATCGATAAAGTGGATCACAAAAACCTGAATATGGATGTAGACTTCTTAAAAGATAAAATGACAAGCTGCGAGACACTAGCAATGGAATTTTGGAAAATTTTAGCTCCAAAGGTAAAAGATTTCGCTCCAAATGCTGCACTTCATTGTATTGAATTACATGAAACAAGAAAGAACTTTGTTCAGTATTACGGAGAGTAATCACATTTGCTACAATGATATTTATGAAAGGATGCTTTAAATAAGCATCCTTTTTTTATTTTTGTAATATAAGTACCAAGTCAAAATTGGCATTTCACCTTTCAGACTCGATACAAACATTTTTTCACCATACCATTTACAGATGAAATATTATTTGATAGCAGGAGAGAAATCAGGAGATTTACATGCTTCCAACTTAATGAAAGAGATACTTCAAAATGATCCGGAAGCTGAATTCCGTTTTTGGGGTGGTGAAGAGATGCAAAAAGTTGGAGGGGAATTAATTCATCATTATTCTGAAATCTCATTTATGGGATTCTTAGAGGTTGCCAAAAACTTGATGACCATCAGAAGGTTTATGAATTACTGTAAGAAAGATATTTTATGTTGGAAACCTGATGTAGTGATCTTAGTCGATTTCTCTGGCTTTAATTTGAAAATTGCAAAATACGTTAAGCCAAGAGGTACTAAGGTATTCTATTATATCTCTCCAAAAGTTTGGGCTTGGAATCAAAGCAGAGCTAAAAGAATAAGAAATGTAGTCGACAGGATGTTTGTGATCATGCATTTTGAAAAGGCATTCTATAAAAAATATGACTACGATGTAGATTATGTTGGCAACCCATTGTTTGATGCCATCAATCAATTTACACCTTCCCCTACTTTTTTAGAAGACAATAATCTTGATCCTAATAAAAAGATCATTGCCATTCTTCCTGGAAGTAGATATCAAGAAGTCAGCTCTATCATGAACACCATGCTGACTATCATTCCTAAATATGACAGCAATGAATTCCAGTTTGTGGTAGCTGGTGTTGAGCACCTTCCTTCTGAGCTTTATGATGAAGCAAAAAAACTTGGGGTTAAAGTGATCTTCAATCAAACTTATGATTTGCTAACGAAGGCTACTTCTGCAGTAGTTACTTCGGGAACTGCAACACTTGAAACGGCTTTATTTGAAGTACCTCAAGTGGTTTGTTACAGAACAAGCCCAGTTACTTACAGTATCATCAAAGCTTTAATCAAAGTTCGTTTTATTTCTTTGGTGAATTTAATTGCGGACAAAGAAGTGGTAAAAGAACTTATTCAAGGTGAATTTACTACTGAAAACCTTGAGAAAGAATTGGGTTATACTTTAAATGAGAAAAGAGAAAAAATCATTCAAGATTACAAGGAGATGAAGACCATGATCAAAACGGAAGGAACTTCTAAAAAGGCTGCATCTTTGATGTATAAATACTTAACGGAAGGTATTCCTGAGCAGAAGTTTTAATTTCAACTCTGATTATACTGAAACAAAAAAAACTCATTCCTAACTAAGATTAAGAATGAGTTTTTTATTTAAGAAGTATTTTATTGTTTCACAACCAAATCTCCCCTGCCTTTCTTCTTATATTTTGATGGAATTTTAAAAGGCATCTTCTGAGCCTCTACCTCCACTTCTATTTTTGAGAAATTCAATTCTACAGTTGTTTCGGGCATTACTTTATCTTGATTTCCTACCCCAACCTTTACAAGAGAGTGAAAAGGTGCAGACTGATCAGTTCCATTGACAACAGGCTGGAAAGTATCATAATCAATCGTTGCTACTTTCTTTTCCTTTTTCAAAAGCACTGCAATTTTCTCTAACTTTTGAGAAGTTCTATTGACTGATGCAATTGATTCTAAACCTTTATCCTTTCTCGTTAAAAGAAAATCTTCTTCTTCCATTTTCACCCTCGATTCTTCAAAAGAAGCAGGTAGATCACCTGTAAAAATTGACTGTAATAAATCGTAATCAATACGAGTTCCCAACAACAATTCTACATCATCATAGCTTAGTGCATACGCTTCTTTTTCCATTTTCAAAAGAGCAAAAACACTATCTTTTGTTGCTAAGACTCTTAGTCCTTCAATCTTTGCCACACGCATTGACATCCACATCTGTTTGTCTTTTTCAATACGAGTATCTACAGCCAATTTGGTTTCTTTTCCTTTGCTGTTGAAAATTAATTTCCCTTTAGTAGAAAGATAGGTATACTCTAAATTGCGTACATCTAGTTCTGAATTCTTATCACCTGAAGTGGTTGAGGTATACTTAGGCTGACAACCAAACATTGCTACAATTAGCGATAAGAGTAAATATTTTTTCATGATAAATTAATCCGCTTTAAACTGACACTTTCAATATCGCAAGTGTTAAACCGAAAGGAATCACTTGAAACATTGTAATTTACTTCACATCATAAGCCCACGATTTAAGTCGTGGGCTTATGATGTGATGAAATTTTCTTTATTCAAAAAAAGGCAACCGCACATGTACGATTGCCTTCTAATATAAGCATTATCTTCTTAGAGTTTTGCTAAAGCTTCTTCTAATGCTTTGATTTTACTCTCTGCATCTTCTTGCTTCTTCTTCTCTGTCGCAACAACTGCTTCAGGAGCGTTAGAAACAAAGCGTTCGTTCGACAATTTCTTTTGAACTGAAGCTAAGAATCCTTTAGTGTATTCTAACTCTTTCGTTAACTTTTCTTTTTCAGCTTCTACATCAATTTGATCCGCCACGTCAATGAAACATTTGTCTGACTTGTATACAAACTGAGTAGCACCTTCTACTTCTGCATCTACCATTGTCAATGACTCAAGGTTCGCCAACTTCGTAATGATACCACCGAAGCGATCATACACTGTTGTGTCTTTTGCCAATACTGACATTGGAAGTGCCACTTTAGGACCAATTTGCTTTTGGTTACGTACATTTCTCACTTGAGAGATTACTTCAAAAGCATCAGAAGCTTGTGCTAATAATTCCGTATCGAAAGATTGTACTGTTGGGTATTCTGCTACTACACAAGCCTCACCTTCTTGTCTATCCTTGATAGCATGCCAAATTTCCTCTGTTAAGAATGGCATGAATGGATGTAACAATCTTACGATTTTCTCGAAGAAATTGATTGTTGCCTCTAGAGTAGCTTTGTCGATTGGAGAACCGTAAGCAGGCTTCACCATCTCTAAGTACCAAGAACAGAAGTCATCCCATACCAATTTGTAAATTGACATCAATGAATCTGACAATCTATATTTCTCATAGTTTGCTTCTACGTCTTCCAATACTTGATTGAAACGAGACTCAAACCAATCGATAGCGATTTTATTAGCTTCCGGTTGTGCTTCTTCGCTTACTTCTAAACCTTTTACTAAACGTAAAGCGTTCCAGATTTTGTTGGCGAAGTTACGACCTTGCTCACATAATTTCTCATCAAACAATAAGTCATTACCTGCAGCTGCTGATAATAATAACCCAACACGTACACCATCCGCACCGTAATCTTTCATCAAGTCGATTGGATCTGGAGAGTTACCTAATGACTTCGACATTTTACGTCCTTGGTTGTCACGAACAAGACCTGTTAAATAAACGTTCTTGAACGGTAATTCACCTTTCCACTCATAACCTGCGATGATCATACGAGCTACCCAGAAGAATAAGATATCTGGACCAGTTACCAAATCATCTGTTGGATAGTAGTAGTTGATTTCCTCATTTTCAGGTTGAGTAATACCATCAAATACTGAGATTGGCCATAACCAAGAAGAGAACCAAGTATCCAATACATCTTCATCTTGAGTCAATTGCTCTAAAGTGATTGAAGGGTCTTTTTCTTGAGCTAAAGCTAAAGCTTCCTCAGTAGTTTCTGCTACTACATACTCTCCATTTGGAAGGTAGAAAGCTGGAATTTGTTGTCCCCACCATAACTGACGAGAGATACACCAATCTTTCACATTTTCCATCCAGTGACGGTACGTGTTTTTGAACTTCGCAGGGTGTAATTGAATGTTGTCATTCATTACATTTTCTAAAGCAGGCTTTGCAATTTCTTTCATAGAAACGAACCATTGCGTAGAAATACGAGGCTCGATAACAGCACCTGTTCTTTCAGAAGTACCTACTTTATTTTGAAGTTCTTCAACCTTCACTAAGTTACCTAGTTCTTCAAGGTCTTTTACAATCTCTTTACGAACTACGAAACGGTCTTTACCGTCATATTTAGCACCTGCTTTTGCATTTAAAGTACCATCCTCTTCGATAATGTCAATCACCTCTAAGTTATGCTTTAAGCCTAACTCGTAGTCATTGATATCGTGAGCAGGAGTTACTTTCAAACAACCTGTACCAAATTCAATATCTACATAGTCATCACCAAATACAGGAACTTCTCTTTCTGTAGTAGGGATGATTACTTTTTGACCAATTAAATGTTTGAAACGCTCATCGTTAGGGTTCACACAAACTCCAGCATCGGCAGGAATTGTTTCAGGACGAGTTGTAGCGATAGTAACAAACTCCCCATCTTTACCTACGATTGGGTATTTCACATAATAAAGCTTCGAGTTGACCTCTTTGTGGATTACTTCCTCATCTGATAAGGCTGTTTTTCCTTGCGGATCCCAGTTTACCATACGAGCACCTCTGTATACCCAACCTTTTTTGTAAAGGTCTACGAAAACTTTGATTACGGCTTTAGAAAGCTCGTCTTCCATTGTGAAACGAGTACGGTCCCAGTCACATGAAGCACCTAACTTCTGTAATTGGTTTAAGATGATTCCACCGTATTTTTCTTTCCATTCGAAAGCATATTTCATGAACTCGTCACGAGAGATATCAGACTTGTTGATACCATGCTCTTCTTTCAACATCTTTACAACTTTAGCTTCTGTTGCAATAGATGCGTGGTCTGTACCAGGTACCCAACATGCTTCATAACCTCTCATACGAGCACGTCTTACTAATACATCTTGAATAGTATTATTCAACATGTGGCCCATATGCAACACACCAGTGACGTTTGGTGGTGGTATGACGACAGTAAACGGCTTCTTTTCAGGATTTGGCTCCGAATGGAAGTATTTATTATCTAACCAGAATTGGTACCACTTGTCCTCTATGTTTTGAGGATTGTACTTTGACGCTAGCTCCATAGCTATGATTTAATAATTACAAAAACTAAAATTATAAAGTAAATCCATGAAATGACCCATGAATTCAGATCTGCAAAGTTAAACAAAAAAGCAGATTGAAATTAAGATTTGGGTATTAATAATTTAGAAAATAACGAAGCTTATAAAGTAAGGTTAATAAAGAGCTAGTTTTCAATATTTTACGATTATTAAATAAAAGTTTATTGATATAAAACAGAGCTAAAAAACACCGAAATAGACAGAATAATTATCATTTAGTTAATGAAAAACAGTTCATTATTAGAAATCACCACCTGCTCCTCCTCCATCAAAATCGCCACTATTTGAATCCCCACTACCCCCTCCATCTGAAGATGAAAAAAATGTTGAATGTGTAGAATTAATGCTATTCCTTCTTACAATCTTAAATATAATAAGTGAGGCACCCACAAAAACAGCAATGAAACTTAAAAGCCCTGAAAACTTATCAAATGGATTACTTTTCTCTTTTTCTTTCTTAACCACTTCTAGGCCCTCAAATTCACTAATAGTAGATAAAACTCCTTTTTTATAATTGGATACCTTTAAATTTGGAATCAAAAACTTATCTACATACACCTTTACTTTTGCATTTGGAATCCTTCTTTCAGTTACCTTGCTTGTCGCTACAAAAACAGATCTATTTGCAATGGAAATCAAAATCAATACACCTTCACCATAATGGGTTTTACCAACATTCCAGTAATTTGCTAAAGCTGAAGCTAAATCCTTTTTGTCAAAGCCATTCAAATCTTGAACAAAACAAACTGCATATTCTATATTGGAAGTTGAATTGATCGATGAAACTTTCTTTCTTAAAATGTCAAGATCGCTTTTTGATAAAAAATTAGCATAATCATTTACTACCAAGTTTTCTTGAAACGTTTGATTCACATAATTATCAACAGTACTAGCTTTTATAGCTATTGACCATAAAAGAAGACATAACAAGAAGTTTACCTTAAGAGATGTAATTATTAATTGAAACATAAAAAGTTTATAGTTGTTAGTTTACTTTATTATTTTGATTGACTTTATTAATTCCTTAATCACAAGAAACACACCTCCCTGCCTCATCAAAGAAATCTGCAGATCTATCACTATCATTTGCGTTATATCTACAACAAGCTGTTGAACGACCGGACCATCTACCGTTTGTAATTTTATCATATTTCAATGGCACGACTAACTTCCCTGATTTTGCATCAATACAACCCATTTTACCATTCAACTGCACTTTGATCAGACCACATTCTAATCGCTCCATTAAGTCATACCTTTGCCCTCCTAATAATTGTCCACTTGGGGAAGTAAATTGCTTTTTTCCTTCTTTGGTCGTACCAATTGTATATCCATCTTTTAATACCTCAACACTTACAAACTCCAAAGGGATCACTGCACGCCCTGCATAATCTATCAAACCTTGTGCAGTATTATTCGACACCAAATAAAATGCTCCTTTCTTCTTAATCGCATTATAGTTGTATAACTTTTTAATCCCTACCGTTGGATTTTTCATCACATAAGCATAGTTATAATCGGGTGATATGCTTAATGCGGTTTCGATATAGGAAGCGGACTTTCTGTAATCTTTTCGACCAGTAAAATATAATCCATATTTATAGTCAAACCAAGGGGTATCGGGCAACATATCTTTACCCATTAAATAAAGTTCTTTCAATTCCTCTTCCTTATTGAGTTCTACATAAGTATTCCACAAAAGTTTATAATTCTCTAATTTATATGGGTTTTTCAACAAAGACGCTTTAGTACATGATTCTAATGTTTTTAAATCTTGCTGAGCATATGCTACATATCCTAAAAAGACATCTAAGTCTGAAAACTTTCCTCTTTTCTGAGTATACTTTACCGTATATCCTTTAGCTGAAGAAACATTATTTTCGATTTGGATTGCATACTGTGCTTTATACCTCAAAGCAGTGGCATTAAAAGGATCTAAAATCAACGCTTTATCCAATAATGAATTAACCTCATTACTGGACTTTTTGAACACAAAATCATATTCAGTATACAATTTACCAAGCTGAGCCTTTAATTCCGGTGAAGTAGGATAAACATCTATTCCATCTAGTAAAGTCTTTTCTGCTAACATCAACTTGTCTTCGGTTTGAGTTTGTCTGTCATAAATCTTTGTCCAAAACCTAGACTGTACTGCATATCCTTTTTCTGATATTTTAGGCAGTTTACTACTTTGATTTACTAAAGCTAGGGCGTCTTTCAATTGCCCCAAAGCCAACAACACCTCCAACTTCATTTCCCAAACGCCAGGGTCATTTGGTTGAATTTCCTCCATTTTTTTGACCAACTCCCAAGCCTTTTGGTAATACCCCATCTTTACATAGATGTTTGCTTTTCCATAGTACCCTTTTATGCCATTGGGAATAATTTTTATAATTTCCTCATTCTTATTTAACGCTTCCTTATAATTTTCCTCCTTCAGGTAAGTATTTACCATGGTATTTTTAGGTTCAGTCCACGTTGGCTTTATTTCTTCGGCTTTTGCTACAGTTTCTTTTGTCTTTTCCAGCTTCATTAATTTCTGATTGATCAAAGCTATTCCATTGTAAGGGTATGCGACATCAGGGGTTACCTGTAATATGCGCTCTAAATAAGAAATAGCTAAAGGAAAATCTTTCAAATTATTTTCTACAATGATCAAATACGCTTGAAGAAACCACCTTCTTACATTGACCATTTCCACTAACTCTGCATCACCTCTGTACAGTTTAGTAGCATAGTTTAATTCATAAATGGCTTCTTTGATTTCTAAAGCAGAAGGCGTAATACTTTTCCCCAAAACAAAAGGAGTAATTATTTTTTGAGCCTTGTATTGTAATGCAACCGCTAATGCATTTTTGGCATCATTTCGTTCTCTTTCACTTAGTGACTTATCTTTCTGAATTTTATCATACCATTCAGAGGCAAAAGGAATAGGAACTGCAATTTTTGCATTGACAATAGAAGAATTACTCACCGATGCGACAACTTCTGGATTACTACTCCACTTAAAATTCTTTCCTAAAGGATGATTCCCTGCCAGTTCGATATTTCCTTCCACGACATTGATAAAAAATAGGTTTGAATTTTCACTCAAGACCAGTAAATAGTTATCATTCAGCTTTGTCAGTTTGTAAGGCTTTTCCTTATTAGGTAAACGAAAATCTTTGATGGTTTTCCCATTGGAAGTATGAATAGATCGAATGGTAGTATAATTAATACCTAGAAGAAGGTTTCCATTATTCATAAAAACCATTTTTTGGCCTGCAGATAATTTTGAAGATGAAATCAAAGAAAAATTAGCATCTAAAATCGACACTTCTCCTTTTTCGTTCATTACAGCAACCCTGTCTTCTACATCACTTAATGCAATCGCTCTTACTTCTCCTTTTATTCTATATTCTTTTTTAGGGTTTTGATGAGCTGAAAAAGTAAATACATTCCCTTTCATATCCCCAGTATACACTTTAGTCTTAGTAGAAATTGCTAATGCTGTAACCTCTGCTTTATGATAATTCTCAGATTTCAATTCCGTCTTCCCATCGTAAATATGGATCTTATTACTTTTATCAGAAAACACAAATTGATCTCCTTTATAATCAATTAATTTAGGGTAATTCTGGATCGAAAATGATTCGATACTTTTTTGTTTATCATCAAAAAGTTCTACGGTTTTACCGTTCTTAACGACAAGGACTTTTTGATCACCAACCGCAACATGAGAAACTTTTCCCAATTGAACGCCATTAAAAAATTTGATGGCTACCTTTTCTTTATAAGGAAGAAACTTTGGATGTAAAATCCGGTCTGAGTCAATGGCTTTATAAAACGATTTTATCAGTGTAGATGTCTCTTTACCGTCTGTACTATTACCTCTGGAAGCTACTGAACCTGACAGCAAATTGTAATTATCTTGCTTTACAAGATCCAACATTTTTTCATCGACCTGCATCAACACATCACTCGAATTCCCTTTATACTGTGGCACTTGCTTGAACTCTGTATCTGTACTTACTTTACTACTGATGTACAACCCTAGTTCACCGTGCAATATCTTCTTATCTCCACTTTGGTCCGCTTCTCCCATTAACCCTCTTAAAAAATAATAGGTAAAGGCACCATGACCACCACCCCATTGAGAACCTTCCTGTGACAACTGGTTTGGACCACAGGAAACATATTTGTAGGTATTGTTCCAGTCCTTCATCAAAGCATTGATCGTTGCATTTGTATTGTCAGTTTTTGTAATATGACCAGACCTACAGGCATCAGTGACAAGTAATACTTTGAAATCGTTATCAGCGGTATATTTTAAAATTTTATTTTGCAAACGAGGAATTTCAATTGCCCCTCCAATTCCCCATTCATGACCACCTTCCTCTGGTGCTACAGCATCATTTGTTATAAGGTAAGCCGATCCATCATTATCTACATCACCATGACCAGCAAAATACAGTATTACGAGGTCATTCTTTTCTGCATTTTTCAGAATATCCAGAAAGGTATGTTGTACTTTACCAGAAAAAGCGTCCTCATTAGTCAATAGCTTGATATTTTCTTCTTTGATAGAAGTATGTTGCCTTAAAAACTTAGCAAATGCTTCTGCATCATTATCAGCATACCTTAACTGTGATTGTTCTGGATAATTTTCATATCTAGAAACCCCAACAATTAATGCTTTGATTGTATTTTGGCTATTCTTCCCCTCTTGTAATACAAGGCCTCTCGAACTCGTATCTTGACTCAATAAAGAAAAGGAAGGAAGTAAAAAGAGTAATAAGTAAAGGAAATAAGTTTTCACTATTCGGTAGTTTGTATTGGTGCAAAAATGCCTTCTACTAATATGTAAAATAAAATGATAGTATTAAAGCGTTTATATCATAAGATAATCAAACTCTAACGAAAAGAAGAAGCCAACACTTTTTAAATTAAAAATGCTGGCTTCTAATTATATTCTGTCAAATTTAGTTAATCAGCAATCACCCCTTTCACATTCTCAAATGTGATAGATAACAATTTTGCTCTTGCCTCCTTACTTGCCCAAGCTATATGAGGTGAAAGCATCAACTTTTCTTTCTTTTGCACCTTCATCAATGGACTATCCGAAGGAGTCGGTTCTGAAACGAAAACATCTACTGCAGCACCAGCTATTTGGCCTTCATCAATGGCTACGGCTAAAGCTTTTTCATCTACAATCCCTCCTCTGCCTACATTGACAATGATCGCATTATTTTTCATCATACCCAATTCTTTAGTCGCAATGGCATTTAAAGTTTTTTCATTAAGTGGAGCATGAATAGATACCACATCCGATCTCTTAAAAAAGTCTTCAGCACTTACCAATTCAAAACGTTCATCTCTTACTTCACCTGAAGTGGAATAATAAATGACATGTGCTCCAAAAGCAGTAGCTATCTCCGCTACTCTTTTTCCAATATTTCCCATTCCGAAAATACCATAAGTCTTGCCTTTTAATTCATAAAAACTCTGACCAATCCATGTAAACGACGCTGATTTAGAATAATTCCCTTCCTTTACAAAGCAATCATACTCTTGAATGTGGTTTAAAAGAGATAATAACATTGCGAATGTCTGCTGTGCTACACTCTCTGAGGAGTAATTAACAGCATTTTTCACTTTGATCCCTAACTTTTCTGCCGCTACTAAATCTACATTGTTCATCCCTGTAGCAGTAATAGTGATTAGCTTTAGTTGAGGATTCTCTTTCATCATTTCCTCATTGATGACCACCTTATTGGTCACTATCACGTCTGCACCTTGAATCCTAACTTTAGTTTGTTCTGGTTTAGTTGCATCATAAAAAACTACCTCTCCTAGAGCATTAAATTTATGAAGCTCTTCATTCATGTCATCACCCAATGAAGCGGTGTCTAAAAAAACTATTTTTCCCATTTTACTATATGTTTTCTACCTTGCGAAAAAAGCACAAGAATTATTCAAAATCACATAAAAATAAGAAAATGAAAGTAACTACCTGGAGAAAAATCCCAGCAATTTGGAAGGAAATCATTGTACTCAGTATTAAGATACAGGAAGAAGGCGTTGATACTGAAAAAGTTATTTCATTATTAGAAAAATATAAAGAAGCTTCTAAGGTTTACGAGCTCCTTTTCGAGGAAAAACTACCTGTAGAAGACTGGCCTAATTTCACTTTTTTCAATAGACTTTCCCCTTTGGAAGAAATTTATTGCGCCTATCTTCCTATTGATGATATTGACCCCATTATATATTTCCCTCTGACAAAAAAAATCCATGCAGAGGGCACTTCAATTATGGCGTTAGACGCTTTGATGTTGACTGCCCGTTTAGAAGAACTTTATATTGATAATACGTTTGTAGATGACATCACTGAAATAATAGATGTACCATTGAAAATTTTAAGTATTAAAGGGTGTGTAATAGAACAAACTCAACTGCAAACCGTTTTATTAAGAAACCCTTCTTGTAAAATTATTGACTAACAAAATGAATAAAACACCTAAAATAGTATTGTTTGATGGTATTTGTAATTTATGTGATAAGAGTGTACAGTTTATCATCAAAAGAGATAAAAAAGAAGTTTTCAGTTTTGCTTCCCTTCAGTCGCCCGAAGGAATTATGCTTTTAAAAAAACATCATCTTCCAAAAGACTACACCGATAGCATTATCCTAATTGATGGCGATAATGCCTATAAAAAAGCGGAAGCAGCTTTAGAAATTGCTTCTGAATTATCGTTTCCTTGGTATTTATTTAAAGTTGGAAAATACTTTCCTATGTGGTTTACTAATTTTTGGTACGATCTTATAGCAAAGTATAGATACTCTTTTTTTGGTAAGAAAGAGGATCAGTGTGACCTTATTCATCAAAAAAGAAGATATACCACTACAGAATTATAAGTGAAGCACAATATGAAACCAAAATGATCGTATTAAAATTGAAGGCTTATTAGTTTTCCGCTTCCTTAAAACAACGAAATTGAACATTTTTCAAAAAAATGAAATTAATAACTTTAAAAAAGAACCTTCTCTTTTTAGGATTACTACTTATTTCCTCTACATATTCCTTCGCACAAGAAAAACTGACAATGGAATGGTGGAACGGATTAGATCAGTACTGGAAGGGAATTTTCATGTCGCAAATTATGTGGCAAGAAGATGACATGAATGAAGAAGGGCTTCTAAGGATTCAGAATTTAACAGCAATTAACGCTTCTGGTTATGATGATTTTGGAGATGAAAGAATTATCACAAAACTCGACCCCATTGCAACTCTGACACTTCTTGAAGATGTTGATATTTCTTACACAAGAGTAAAAGATCTTACTCCTCTAAAAAATATGCACCATCTTAAAAGACTGAACCTAGCTTACACTAGAGTAAATGACCTTTCACCACTTGACCACTCTACTACAATCCATGAGATATTCTTATCAGGTACTAGAGTAAAGAGTTTAGCACCATTGGCAAATATTCCACTTCAAACTTTGGATCTTTTCCAGAATAAAGCCTTTGAAGATTGGGTATCACTTTCTGCCTTTGAATCTATGTCATATTTATCATTGGATGAAACTAGAGTCAATGATTTATCATTCCTCAGTTCATTAAAGAACTTGAAGGAATTAAAATTGTCTTACACAGCTGTTGAGGACTTAACCCCCCTATCAAAAATTAAAGGTCTAACGTTACTTCAGATTCAAAAAACGAAAGTAACTGACTTAAACGCTATTAAGAAGTTAAAAAAACTAGAGCACCTCAATATCAGCAACACCGAGATTGAGGAAATTTCGGCTTTGAAAAAATTAAAAAACCTACATACATTCTACTTCTCTGATAGTAAAGTGACTGACATTGAGGTATTGGCTAAAACAGTTGGTTTAAATGAGCTTACATTCTCTAATACTCCTGTCACAGATCTTAGTCCATTGATTGAATTACCTTCTTTGAGTATTTTGATTATTACAGGATCTCAAGTAGCGGACGTAAAGCCAATGGAACAAGTGAAGCCACTCACTATAATGTACTTCAGAGACTCTCAAGTGAGTCCGGAGAATGTAGAAGCTTTCAAAAAGGCTAGACCTGAAGTTGAAACTGATTTCTTCTAAAGGATTTCAAACGCTTGTAAAAGAGATATAATAAAAGTCTTATTTCATCTTTATATCACATATCCTTAATATTTTATTGATGGTAATTTGGTAATAGATAGAAATAAGACTTTTTTTGCAGTGGATTTAATTTAACCTCTATACTCCAGTGAGTGAAGTCATAAAACACGAGTGTGGCATTGCAATGCTACGACTTAGGAAGCCGCTGTCTTATTTCATTGAGAAATATGGCACTCCGACATATGCTATCAGCAAGATGTACCTATTGATGGAAAAGCAGCGCAACCGTGGTCAAGATGGTGCCGGTATTGCGAGTATCAAACTCAATATGAAGCCAGGCAATCCATTTATTGACAGAGCTCGGTCGATTGAAGCTGATCCTATCAATGACATCTTTAAAAAGGTAGGAAAGAAACTGAACAAGATAAGCAAAGACACTTCAAAGTATCTTGATGCAGATTATTTAAGAGAAAACATTCCTTACATGGGCGATGTTTACATGGGACACCTCCGCTATGGTACTCATGGTAAAAACACTATTGGACATTGCCACCCTTTCATGCGTAACAACAACTGGAGAAGCAGACAGTTAATCATGGCTGGAAACTTCAACATGACCAATGTAGACGAGTTATTCGACAAATTGGTGACTTTAGGACAACACCCTAAGGAAAATGTTGATACGGTAACTGTAATGGAAAAAATTGGTCATTTCCTTGACCTTGAAGTTCAAGACTTATTTCAACAATACAAAGAACAAGGCTTAGATAATATTGCCATTTCTGAACGTATTGAAAAAGAACTTGATCTTTCAAAAGTGCTTTCTCGTTCATGTAAAGATTTTGATGGTGGTTATGCTATCATGGGTCTTACAGGTCATGGTGCTGGTTTTGTTGCAAGAGACGTCAATGGTATCCGTCCAGCGTACTATTATGCTGATGATGAAATTGTTGTTGTCGCTTCAGAAAAAACAGCGATCAAGACGGCATTTAATGCTGAATATGATAAAATCAAAGAGATCGGTCCTGGTAATGCTTTGATCATCGACAAGGATGCCAACTACAAAGAAGTAGAGTACTTAACTCCAAAAGAAAAGCTTTCTTGTAGTTTCGAAAGAATCTACTTCTCAAGAGGTACTGACCCCGCGATCTACAGCGAAAGAAAGAAACTTGGTGAGCTATTAGTTCCAAAAGTGCTTGAAACGTTGAACTATGATCTTGAAAATACAGTGTTCTCATACATTCCAAATACTGCAGAAACTGCTTTCCTTGGAATGATGGCTGGTATTGATAAGTACTTAGTGAAGAAACGTTTGGAAGCAGTAGAAAAAGGTGTTTCTGGAGAAGAGTTAGAACAATTGATGACTTTCAGACCTCGTCAAGAGAAATTAGTAATCAAAGACGTCAAAGCACGTACTTTCATTGCTGATGATACGATGAGAGATGATATGGTTGCTCACGTATACGATACTACGTACGAAGTAATCAAAAAGAAAGTAGATACTCTTGTGGTATTGGATGACTCAATTGTACGTGGTACTACACTTGAAAAGTCTATCATCAACATGTTAGACCGTTTGGAACCAAAACGTATCATTGTTGTTTCTTCAGCCCCTCAAATCAGATACCCTGACTGTTACGGCATCAACATGTCGAAAATGAAGGAATTCGTTGCTTTCAGAGCAATGGTGAACTTGATGAAAAAAACAGGCAAGGAAGATTTATTGGACGAGATTTACTACCGTTCTAAATCAATCTTACGTGCTGAAGATTTTGAAACAAACCATGTTCAGTCGCTTTATAATAACTTTACAGATGATGAAATCAGCGAGGAAATTGCAAACATCATCAAGTTAGATCATATTAAGGCAGACGTAGAGGTAATCTACCAATCTGTAGAAAACTTAAACAAAGCTTGTCCTAATCATTTAGGTGATTGGTACTTCACTGGAAACTTCCCAACAAAAGGAGGTATGAGAGTTGTACACAAAGCTTTTGTAAATTATATGGAAGGAAAAGAAGTTAGAGCTTACTAAGCAAAACTTTTCTTCTCAACAAAAGGCTAGGATTGAAAGATCTTAGCCTTTTTGTTTTTAATTTTAAACTATGAAAGAAAGAATACTACTCCCCTCATCAAGATATATTTTAGGATTTCAGAATAAAGAAGAAAGAATTATTCAGAGAGCCTACAATGACTTCTTCTATCCTATTTTAGAGGAAAAGGATATAGAAGATAAATATTTATTCCAGAGAGGCTTTTGTAAGGCTTTAACACTCACACTCTATGGAAGCTTGAATCAGGAAATAGAATTTAAAGACATTTTATTAAGTCATTTTCCAGAAAATACTGAAGAGTTTATTATTGAAGAAGTAGAAATTAAATTTAGAGATGAAGACCTTCTTTTGCTTCAACTTTATTTCAATCAAAAACTTTCTATTGAATCCATTGCAGCCCGTACTGATATTTCAAAAGAAGACGTTGAAAGCAGAGTCAATAAACTAAAAAGAATGTGGGGTCAGGATATGCCTTTGGAAGAGTATTTACTTCAAATAGAACAAAGACAATGGTTTAAAAGGCTTTCTAATAACCCCATTCCATTACCTCCAAAAGGGAAGAAAGGAAATCATCCACCTGTTACTATTGGGGAGATTAATAAAGTCGAAGAAACGATTTGGGATAAGATTAAAGGGTTCTTTTCATAATATTGGCCGGAAAGGCATTTTCATCGAAGTTGTTAACATAAAATTTAAAGCATCAAAAAAGCCCATCAAAACTAAATCTGATGGGCTTTTCTTATCGCTAAAAGAGAATTATTTATTCTTCTTTTTATTTTCTTGTTGTGCCTTTTGCTGTGCTTTCATTGCCTCGTCTAAACGTGCAGCAAATCCGCCTGCTTTCTTATTGGCATTTTTCTTTTTATTCTCTTCCATGACGGCACGAATCTTCTCTTCGTTTACAAATTTCTTAGAAGCAATTTGCTGAACGATCGTGATACAGTTCGACACGAAGTAGTAGTACGTTAAACCAGCTGCGAAGCTGTTGAAGAAGAATAAGAAGAATACAGGTGAGATGTAAGATACCATCTGCATCTGAGGGTTTGACTGTACTTGTGACTGGTTTTGGAAGTAAGTGTAACCTAACATTGAAACCGCCCAAAGTAAAGTAAATAATGACACGTGATCACCATATGCAGGAATGCTGAATGGTAAATCTAAGATTGAGTCATAAGTTGATAAATCATCTGCCCATAAGAACGATTGCCCTCTTAATTGCAAGGCATTAGGGAAGAAGTTATAAAGTGCTACGAAGAAAGGCATCTGAGCCAGCATAGGAATACAACCTGATAATGGGTTAGCTCCTACCTTTCTGTAAAGGCTCATTGTTTCTTGCTGAATCTTCATTTGGTCATCACCGTACTTCTCTTTTAACTCATCCATCTCTGGCTTCAACAAACGCATTTTCGCCATTGACTTGTAAGAGTTGAAAGTAAGTGGGTAAAGTACTGACTTCACCAATACCACCATAATAAAGATGATCAATCCGTAACCTAACTCAAATTCTTCTAAGAATTCGAAGATTGGAATAAAGATGTATTTTGAAAGTGGAGTAGTCCAAGCCCAACCTAAGTATACGTTATCTTCAAAACCTGTAGTTACAGCCTCACAAACACGGTAATCGTTTGGTCCGAAGTAATATCTAAGGTTTGCTGCTTGAAGCGTATTTAAAGGAATTTGGAAAGCGATATCAACAGTCTTTACAATTTCAGTATTGTCTTCGTTGTAATCAGAGATAAGATTTGCTCTGTTGAACTGTTGATCTGTGATCAATGCAACGTTAAAGAATTTTTGCTTTGCAGATACCCACGCTAATGGTTCTTGAATTGCCTCTTCTTCTTTTGAAGTTGAAGTCATTGACAAGTAATCAAAGTCGTCCTTCTTCGTGAAGTAATTTACAGTAGTTTTCTGACGAGAAGTTTTCATGTCCTTCTCTACTGCTTTCATATCTTGATGCCACACATAAGAGATATCTTGCCCTTGGATGAATGGCTGAACACCTGAAAGGTCCAAATCATAATCCACTACATAAGAATCTTCACCTTCTAAAGAGTATGTTCTCTTAATAAGAACATTTCCTTCAGCAGTTTTTGCAATCATTTCTACTTTATCACCAGCAATAGAAACGTTTGCAGTATATTTTAATGTATTGATATCAATTACCCCATATTGTGTAGGTATTTTCTCTTCAACTTTATAATGTGCTGGATCAACTAAATGTAAAGGTTGTTTGTCGTATGTTTGGTAAGTTTTTAACAATACATCAGTAACGTGACCTCCTTTAGTATCAAAAGTGATCTTTACACTTTCATTTTCTATCGCAACTTCTTTAGATGTTCCGTTCATTACACTGCCGAACACACCAAATTTTTGCATTAATACTGAGTCACTTTCAACTTGAGCTGTTTGAAAAGTTTGATTTTCTGTTTGTCCTTCTACTACAGGTGCAGTAGTTTCTTGCGTCTGAGTAGGCTCTTCCAGCGGAGTTTCCGGCTGAAAGAAAAACATGTACCCTACTAATAGTGCGGATAACAACAGAAAACCTGTCGTTTGATTCTTATCCATTTTACTCTTATTAATTTACGACATCAATAAATATTATTGATGATTTCGTTCTTTTTGTACTTAAAATGCGTGCAAAGTTACGAATTTTATTGTCTTAATCTTGAAAAAAGACAATAAAAGAATTATAAAAGCGAAAGCCCATAGATAATTATATCTATGGGCTTACTCTTAAATCAATTGTAATTAAGCACTTACAATTGATTCTTTGCTATCTTTCAAATCCTTCACCGCTTTCACGAAAGAAACGAATAAAGGATGTGGATTTTCTACTGTAGACTTATATTCTGGGTGGAATTGTGCACCCACATAATAAGGATGATCAGGAATCTCTACAATCTCTACCAAGCCTGATTTAGGGTTAAAACCTGTTGCAATCATACCAGCTGCTTCATATTGCTCCAAATACTCGTTGTTAAACTCATACCTGTGTCTATGACGCTCAGAGATTTTTGAAGTTTTATACGCCTTTTGTGCTCTAGATCCTTCTTTTAATTCACAAGGATAAGCACCTAAACGCATCGTACCTCCCATTTGAGAAAGATTTTTTTGGTCTTCCATCAAGTCGATTACCGGCTCAGTTGTCGTCTCATCCATCTCCGATGAATTAGCACTTGACAAACCAACCTTATCTCTACCGAATGCAATAACTGCTGACTGCATACCAAGACAGATACCGAAGAAAGGAATTTTCTCTTCTCTTGCAATACTACAAGCATTGATTTTACCTTCCATACCTCTTTCACCAAATCCTGGAGCTACCAGAACACCGTCTAAACTTGTCAAAATCTTCACAGCTTCTTCTCTATCCAGTAGCTCTTCTGCTTTGATGTATTCCAACTTCACTTTTACTTCGTTCACAGCACCAGCATGAACAAAACCTTCTACGATTGATTTATAAGCATCTGGCAATTCCACATACTTTCCTACTAAACCAACTCTTAAAGTATCCTTTGGATTCTTTAATTTCTGAAGGAAGCTTAACCAATTATCAATATTTGGGTCTTGGAAAGCTGGTAAACTCAATTTCATCAATACGATTTCATCAAGCTTTTCTTTTTGCATCAATAATGGCACATCATAGATTGTAGATGCATCACATGATTCAATTACTGCATTAAGATCAACGTTACAGAACGATGCAATCTTACGACGCATGTCCATTGGAATATGATGCTCAGTACGGCAAACTAAGATGTTTGGCTGTACACCTGCTTCCAATAATTGTTTTACTGAATGCTGAGTAGGCTTTGTTTTTAACTCACCTGCAGCTCTTAAATAAGGAACTAACGTAAGGTGAATAACCATAGATCTTGAAGCTCCAAGCTCTAATCTTGCTTGACGAACGGCTTCAATAAATGGCAAGGCCTCAATGTCACCAACACAACCACCGATCTCTGTAATAACGATATCATATTCGCCATTTTCAGCTACTTTGTAGAAATTATTTTTAATTTCATCTGTGATGTGTGGAATTACTTGAACTGTTTTTCCTAAATATGCCCCTTCACGCTCTTTTGAGATAACATTGTGATAGATTCTACCCGTTGTTACATTATTCGCCTGAGAAGTAGGAACATTTAAGAAACGCTCATAGTGACCTAAATCCAAGTCAGTTTCAGCACCATCATCCGTTACATAACACTCACCGTGCTCATAAGGGTTCATAGTACCTGGATCGACATTTAGATATGGATCAAATTTCTGAATGGTTACGGAATAGCCCCTTGCCTGTAATAGTTTGCCAAGAGACGCAGAAATGATTCCTTTTCCAAGGGATGATGTCACACCACCTGTGACAAAAATAAATTTTGTTTGTGTACGAGAAGACATACTTCGAAGATTTCACATTTTGTTTGTGCAAAGCTAAAGGAGTTCTTCTCAATTAGCAAATAAAGTATGTCAATGCTTGTAACTAGATCAAAAAAGTGATCGTTGTTCTGTCTTTTCTCTAAGAATTGGGTAAATAATGTTGGGATCAAGTGACTTTTTCACCTGAGTTCCGATATAATGCCCCAACTCCGGACATAAAATATCTTCTGGTTGATGAGCAAAAAAGTAGACTTCTTGTAAACCTTGTCGTTTGAAAGATTGAATTCTTTTCATCCAATCATCCACTCTTGAAAAATCCGTCGTGTGCATTTCGTTACCAACAAACCTCACCATAATCGTAGGAGTTGTCACTCTCATATGAAGCACATCTCTTCTGCCAGCCACATCAGTAATGATCATTGCATAGCCTTTTGCTGTCAACAACTCAGATAGTTCATCCAACTTTTGCTCATCAGTGAACCATGAAGAATGACGAAGCTCCAATGCTAACTTCATATCATCAGGAAAGGCTTCTATAAATTTCAGCAAAGGAAGTGATTCTTTGGTTGTGAAATCAGGTGGCATTTGTAACCATGTATACCCTAACTTATCTTCAAACAACCGCATCTCTTCTGTAAATTCATAAATATCATTTTTACAGTGAAGTAATCTTTTTTTATGACTTACAGACTGTAGAAATTTCGGATTGAATTTGAAAGAATCATGAACGGTAGACTTCCATTTGATCAAGGTATCAGATTTTGGAATCCCATAATGGGTGGAGTTTAGTTCTATGGTATCAAAATGCTGACTGTAATAATGTAAAAAGGTATTGGGTGGTGCTTTATCAGGATATATTTTCCCTTTCCATTCAGAACAAGACCAAGCAGGTGCTCCAATTCTGAAATTAAATAAATTGATAAAGTTTGGATGATTTCGAAGCATCATTTTAGAATAATGATCCTGCTCCGGAAGTTTAAAGTTGACTCCTGAGATATCTTTTAATCGTCCAAAATCCATACACATGTTCTTGTTTTTTAGTTCGACTGTCCCTCTTTAAAAGCCTCCATAGTTTTGTAATGGCACTTATTGATAAGGTTATCAATTTGAGCTTGAAGTTTAGCATCTTCCTCTACATTTTTTGAGCGAAGTGCCAATAATACAAATTTATGAATTTCAGACTTATACTTAGAGGCCAAATCTAAAAATGGCAACTCAATCAAACTTTTATAAAGTGTAGTCTCTCTTCTAGAAAAGGAAATTTGACGAGCTGTCTCTAAAAGTGTAACAGTATAGGCTGGATATTCCCGCAATAATTGAGCGATATAGATATAATCATCAAAATTTACATTGCCAGTTTCAATATAGTATCGTAATTCAGATAACCCTCCAATATTCACATCACTGCTCATCATTATTTGCCTAAACTTTTCTTCTGCTTCAGTTTTGGACAAAGGTTCTTCTTGAGCGTATAAAGAGGTATTTAAAAGTAAAGCGATAAACAATAAAAAGAGGTGTTTCATTATATTTTAGTTGTATTTTAATCTTCTAGTATAAAGACAAAATAAAAGCTTGAGAAAATGAATGAGAAATTTTTAAAAGTACTTTAACATAAGTTAGAATAAACTACGCAAAGGTTAAATATTTTTCCACATCAAGATAAGAAGAGAAATCCCAGACATCCATAAGAAAATAACAGACACTAAGCCAGATTGTTGAGGAAATCAAAATAGAAGACAATAGAGAAAGTTTTGATTCTTTCAACCGCAGGCCGATAAGAATATACGTTGGTACCCCAAGTAATACTGGAGCTAAGGTTACTGCACTCCAAAACCCGTACCGTCTCCAAAGGATAAGTACCTTTTTAAGGTTCTTGTTATAACCACCTTTCTTTTTTCTGACTAATAGATCACTTATTCTTTGTCCTAAAAAAATGGTAAGAATGGAAGACATAGATACGGCTGAAAGGTTCAATAAAAGCATTTGAAGGTAGTTGAACCCTATGATATTAGAGATAACGGCTCCTAAATAAACTTTCCAAAGGCTGAGACTAAAAACAGTCAGACAAATGAGTAATGTTGGTGTGAGCATTTAAACTAATGGGCTAGAAATGAAAAAAAGACAATCAATATTGCAATCAATTGTCTTCTTTGTATTGAGATTACTCTCCTTTATTTTTTGTTTCATGCACATGATCAGACAAACGCTTGCACATTGCATGAATTTCCTGAGCCATTTTCTCATCTCCAGTAGCATTGAAAATGTTTTGAGCAATCCCTCCCATGGTATCAATGTAGAAGAATTTCATCTCGTCAACTGTCATTTCTTTGCCCCAAAGACCAATTCGTAAAGTTTCTTTACGTTCATGATCCCATATATTTAAATCAAAAGCACGCGTTTCTTGAAGTCCCGCTTGATCAGAATCGTCTGCTTTCCAGAAAATTTTCTCTGGAACGTTGTTTTCATCCAATTCTACCTTTACTCTGATGTTAGACTCTTTCATTATTAAAAAATATAACTTAAAGTGATTTTTATTATCCTACAAAGTTGCATATTTTCATGGACAATTTGTAATATTTTTCATGAATTCAGACTAATTATGTTACATCGATTTGTAAGAATGTCGTTTAAACAAGAATGTGTTGAGGAATTTCAGAATATGTTCCTAGAAATAAGGGAAACTATTGAAAGTTTTGAGGGATGTCAATCCGTAGAGTTGCTTCAAGACGCAACAATACAATGTCAATTTATGACGTTTAGTATTTGGGAAAATGAAAAAGCCTTAGAAGCATATCGTCAGTCTGATTTTTTCCAAACAACATGGAAGAAAACAAAATTAATGTTCAACGATAAACCTAAGGCTTTTTCTATGTATAAGACTGGAATAAAAGAGTAAGTCTTCTATTCACCTAAATATTCTGTACCAGCTTCTGGAGTTTCAAAAATCACGACCTTATATAAAGCAGGTAGTTCTTTTTTGATCTTGTTCCAAACCCACATTGAGATAACTTCTGAAGTTGGGTTTTCTAAACCTTCTATTTCATTTAAAAAATTATGATCTAATACTTTGTAAATAGGGTTTACAACAGTATCAATTTCATGAAAATCAATCACCCACTCATAAGGGTAAACTAATTCTCCATCAAAATGAAGTTCCATTTTCCATGAGTGACCATGAATTCTTCTACACGGGTGTCCCTCAGGCATTTGAGGTAAGAAATGCGCCGCTTCGAATGTATATGATTTGAATATTTTCATCTTTACGTATTAATTCTAATAAAAATCACGCAAAGATAAATGATATAAAATTGCCTAATGAAGGATTTTAAACACCAGTTCTTTAAGATTTTCGTCATCAGAAAGTGACGCTCTTATTCCTTTTGCCTTTAAATCAGCTTCTTGGAGGTGCTCTATAATTTGCAGAACCTTATTATAAGAGAAATTACTGACCGCTAATCGATAATCTTTAATAAAATAAGGGTTAACGCTTAATATTTTAGCTAATTCTTGATCACCTTTACTAAAATTCTCATGTAGCATTAACAGCTTAGAAAAATATGCATATAAAGTACCTACTACCACTACAAAAGGATTACTCTTAGGATTGTCATTGAAATACATTACAATTCTGTTCGCTTTCAATATATCTTTTGTCCCTAAAGCATTTTGTAATTCAAAAACATTATACTCCCTGCTGATTCCAATATGCTTTGCAATTAATGCTTCTGTAATTTCGGTAGCTTCTTTATTGTAATTGAGCATAAGTTTTTCCAGTTCATTTGTAATACGAACCAGATCATTCCCAATATATTCAGTGATTAGATTCACAGCACGGTCTTTGATTTTGTACCCCTCAGTTCTGCAATATTGTTTTACCCATGCAGGAACCTTATTATCATACATTTTTTTTGCATCCAGAAAAACAGCATTTTTCTCAATGGTCTTCTTTACAGGGGTACGCCCGTCCAATTTTTTATTTTTTAAAGCGATGACTAGCACTGTGGAAGGAACTGGATTTTCAGCATACTTATTTAAAATATCCAAGCTAGCTTTTCTAGCTAAATCCGGTAAGTCCTGCCCTTCTTTAACAATGATTACTTGACGCATGGCCATCATTGGAAATCTTCTTGCACTTTCTAAAACCTGTGTCAGTGTAGTGTCTTTACCATACAAAATTGTTTGATTAAAACTTTTCTCGGCATCAGTCAGTGCATTTTTCTCAATGTAAGCAGTGATTTGATCAATAAAAAAAGGCTCATCCCCCTGTAAAAAATACAAAGGTGAAAACTTGCCAGCTTTCATTTCTGTCATTATAGAATCTGCCGTAAATGCCATAAATTTTGAATGGTACGTGTTTTAGAAAAAATTGGACTGCAATTTAGAGTTTGTATTCCAAAAAGAAAAAAGTATTAAGGGGTATTCATAAAAGAATATTAGTCAACAGTCTTATCTATTCCATATCCAATAATTTTTTGAGTCATTGCTGACCCTTGTTCTCTGTAACCATTAAATTCATTAGGATTGATCAGGAGAAGAATCTTTGTACCATTATCCCCATCTCTAGCTTCAACAATAGGAGAATTTGCTGAACTTTCCCACTTCGTGATCCATCGATTAACACTATCATCATCTACTCCAAAGATGGGATTAGTTTCACAATTATCTAATTCAAAAAATGGATTGTCTACCCTATCACCATTATCCAGATCAATTACCTGTCTATTGCTGTTCACTCCACAGTAAGGATTACCCGCTAATGAAGGCTGTGTGGTATTAAATTCATAATAAACCTTTGAAATACTATTATGATCAACTAGTATTAGACCAATATCTTTTTGATATACTGCCCTGCGTGTTTCCTCTGAGTTAGTAATCAAACTAGAATTATTTACTTCTAATACAACAGCTGTATTCATATATACTTGATCTTCAAAAGTAAAATCTCGACCAACAGTTTCAACCTCATACCTTAAGTCTTGTCCGCTTGGCGTAATTGCATCCAAGCCATTGTAAGTATTTTGATTAAATCTACTGCCTTCTATTAAAGGGTTGGTCAGTTTCAATAAAGGTATTGCATTTTCATATCTTATAAGATGGTTATTTCTATAAACAACCGACCATACAGAATCCAATTCCCATTCCACATCCTCATTATCTCTCTTGTAACGGTAAAGAGGGTAATTCTCTCCTCCAAAACCATCATCATAAGGTTTACCTATAATTTCTCTTAGCTGATAGGTTGTACTATTTTCTTCATTAGTCAAATCTTTATTATCCACTTGATAATGAATATACCATCCTTCTTCGATAGGATAATACGACGTTCCAGAATGGTAATTTGGATCTGTAATGGTATCATTACAAGCTTGGAGAAAAAAAGCTAACAGAAAAAAATATAGGGTTTCTCTTAATTTCATAATGAGTTTTGCTGTTCTATATGCAAGATATAAAAAATCAAATTACATATTCCTTTCAATAATAAAAAAGGGTATAGACATAAAGTCTATACCCCGGATACTTTCTGATAAAAGTATATCTATAAATAGATTTCGTTGATTAAATGAAAGGATTCTTCTCTCTCTCTTCACCTAATTGATCGAATTTCTCATCTAATTGAGCTAATACTTTTTCCTCAGGAGTATTAGAATGTTCGGTTTTTGAAAGCGGAACATTTTGAGGAATAAAGTCAGTGAAACCATCTTTATCAGCATCTGGCTTAGAATAATCATAAGGCCAACGATAAACTACTGGTAAAGCACCTGGCCAGTTGCCGTGACCTGGTTTTCTTGGAGTTGTCCACTCTAAAGTAGTTGCATTCCAAGGGTTTAATGGTGCCAATCTACCTCTGAACATACTCCAGAAGAAGTTGAATACGAAGATGAATTGAGCAGTTACTGTTAAGATTGCTGCAATTGAAATAAATGTATTCAAATCTGTGAAAGTAGAGAATGCATCAAAGTTTGTGAATGAATAGTATCTTCTTGGGAAACCAGCAATACCGATATAGTGCATTGGGAAGAATACCATGTAAGCACCGATGAAAGTTAACCAGAAGTGAACATAACCCATTGCACTGTTCATCATTCTACCAAACATTTTTGGATACCAGTGATAAACACCAGCCATCATACCAAAGAATGCTGCAGAACCCATTACTAAGTGGAAGTGGGCTACTACAAAGTAAGTATCGTGTAATTGAATATCCAACGCTGAGTTACCAAGGATGATACCTGTAACACCACCTGAGATAAACAATGAAACTAGACCAATTGAGAACAACATTGCAGGCGTAAAGATGATATTACCTCTGAATAATGTTGTAATATAGTTAAAGGCTTTTACCGCTGAAGGTACCGCAATGATCAATGTCAAGAACATGAAGATTGTTCCCAAGAACGGGTTCATACCTGATACGAACATATGGTGAGCCCATACAATAAATGAAAGGAATGCAATACCTAACATTGAACCGATCATCGCTCTGTAACCGAAGATTGGCTTTCTTGAGTTCGTAGAAATTACCTCTGAAGTTAAACCTAAAGCTGGTAATAATACGATATATACCTCTGGGTGACCTAAGAACCAGAATAAGTGCTGGAATAAGATAGGGCTACCACCTGAGTGCTCTAATAATTCTCCTTGAATGTAGATATCTGACAAGTAGAATGATGTACCAAAGCTACGGTCAAATACTAATAATAATGCTGCTGCAAATAATACAGGGAATGATAAAGTACCAATGATCGCTGTGATAAAGAATGACCAGATTGTAAGTGGCATTTTAGCGAAAGACATACCTGCTGTTCTTAAGTTGATCACTGTAGAAATATAGTTGATCGAACCTAATAAAGAAGAAGCAATGAAAAATACCATTGATACCAACCATAATGTCATACCAATACCTGAACCTGACACCGCTTGAGGTAATGCCGATAATGGAGGATAAATTACCCAACCACCTGACGCAGGACCTGTTGAAGCAAATAATGAAGCAAACATGATTACTGATGCTAAGAAGAACAACCAGTAAGAAAGCATGTTCATAAAACCTGAAGCCATATCTCTTGCTCCAATTTGTAAAGGAATCAAGAAATTGGAGAAGGTACCACTCAAACCGGCTGTCAATACAAAGAATACCATAATAGTACCGTGCATTGTAACTGCCGCTAGATAGAAAGTAGTATCCATTTTACCGCTTTCAGTAATCCAGTCTCCTAATAAAGGTCTTAACCATTCTAGGTTAGCTTCAGGAAAACCTAATTGAATACGGAATAATAATGATAAACCGCCACCAATGATTGCCCAGAAAATACCAGAAATCAAATATTGCTTTGCAATAACTTTATGATCGAATGAAAACACATAATTGGTCCAAAAGTTACCATGGTGCTCATGATCATCGTGCGAGTGAACGTCTTTGCTTTCTACGTCTAATGCTACACTTGACATGTTATTTATCTTTTTTGAGTTTGAATCTAAATTGAAAAGGATTAGTGAGACTTAGCTACTGAAGCTGTTTTAGCTTTCTTTGCTTCCCATTGTGATAAGTAGTCAGGATTCTTCTCTAACCAAGGTTTTTGTTTCATCAACCACTCATCATATTCTTTTTGAGTAACAACTTTCACTAACTTTCTCATACCAAAGTGACCGTAACCACAAACCTCTGTACAAGCTAACTCATAGTTAAACTTAGGATTGTTTGTTTTTTGTCTCATTTCAGCCGTAGTAATTGTTGGCGTAAATTTGAAACGAGTAGGCATACCTGGTACAGCATCCATTTTCACACGGAAGTGTGGTAAGAATACAGAGTGAATAACATCAATAGCTCTGATCTTTAATTCGATTTCTCTACCTACTGGAAGATAAATTTCTCTAGCAGTAAAGTCATCTTGGGCATTCACATCATCATAATCCACACCCATAGAGTTAGTATTGTCGATGTTAGCAACATCATAACGACCTAATTTTAAATCTTTACCTGGATAACGAATTTCCCAAGCAAACTGCTTACCCATTAATTCTACTTGAATAGCATCTTCAGTTGCAGGTGCTGTAATATCAGCCCATGCTCTCCAACCAAAAATTACAAGAACTGCCATTACAATTGCAGGAACTGCTGTCCATGCAATCTCTAATGTGTCATTGTGTGGGTTAAAATCTGCTTTTCTCTTTTCTGAGAACTGAAATAAGAATGGGAATGTAAATAATAATAAGTGAGTCAAAGCAAAAGCTGTGAACACAATACCCATTGTTATCCAAAATAAATGGTCAGTCTCTTTACCATGAATCGATGCAGCTTCTGGTAAGAAAAATTGTTTTGCATCATTAAAAGACCACATAATTAAACCTGATCCAACAATCAAAACAATTGGAAATAATGCTGCATTAATCTTGTTACTTGTCGTAACCTTCGTCTTCTTCTGGTCGCCCTTAGCGATTCCTACAAGAGTAATGATACGATAAACCAAAGCAAGTACTGCTATGATTAAAATCGCTCCCGTGGCAAAAAGTAAAGCCGTTGTCATACCTTTCTGATAGTGTGTAAGTTCGTGATATACTTTATTGTGACAATTTATCGTCTTAGTTCTCTATTGAGAAAAATAAGTTCGCATAAAATTCCATCAAATATATTAAAGTATTTTTACATTGATGATATATATCATACTTTTTTGATGACTAAATTCGATATTTTATATGAATAGATTGATTTACAGTAAGATACAATTACACTTTAGTAGGTGACTTGCGTAACCTTTATACCTGCTTTACGTAACAAATCAAGCCCAGATTGATCCCTATATGCTCTCTTATAGAAGAAAGAAGAGATACCTGCCTGAACAATTAGTTTTGCACATCCAAAGCAACAACTATCTGTACAGTATAATGATGCTCCATCTGTTGAATAAGTAGACTTTGCCGCTTTAGTAATCGCATTTGCTTCTGCATGCAACACTTCTTCTTTTGTTGCTAAAACAGTCTCTTCCTCTTGCAACTCTTCATTCCACTTATTCACCTCAACCTCACAACAATTGTCAAAACCTTTTGGTGTACCGTTGTACCCCATTGAGATAATATTTCCATCCTTCACAATGATTGCCCCAACTTTCAATCGCGTACATCTGCTTAATTCAGCAATTGACTCTGCACATCTCATAAAAGCTAAATCAAACTCTTGTGCTCTTTCCATACTGCTCATAATATTATTTTACTGTTATAATTAATTGTTTCAAAAAAATAAAAAAAGCCCTGTACCGTAATACAGAGCTTTATATAGTTACGGAATTTATCCGAATTATCTACTTAAGTATTGATTTCTTCTTGAGTAAATATCTAAGAAGTAATCATCTTTCAAGTTGTCAATGAAGTAGATTGCTTCACCTGTAGATTTCATTTCAGGTCCTAACTGCTTATCTACGTTAGGGAACTTATTGAATGAGAATACAGGAATCTTAATAGCATATCCTTTCTTCACTGGTTTGAAATCGAAGTCTTTTACCTTCTTATCACCAAGCATTACCTTAGTAGCATAATTCACATATGGCTCTTGGTATGCTTTACAGATAAATGGCACAGTACGAGATGCACGAGGGTTTGCCTCAATGATGTAAACTTTATCATCTTTGATTGCAAACTGAATATTCAATAGACCTTTTGTTTTCAAGGCCACTGCAATCTTCTTCGTGTATTCTTCGATTTGCTCGATCACCATATCACCTAAGTTATATGGAGGTAATACTGCATAAGAGTCACCAGAGTGGATACCTGCAGGCTCGATATGCTGCATAATACCAACGATGTAAACATCTTCGCCGTCACAGATTGCATCTGCTTCTGCTTCAATTGCACCGTCCAAGTAATGATCTAGTAGAACTTTATTACCAGGAATATCACGCAACGTTTCTACAACATGTTGCTCTAACTCTTCCTCGTTGATCACGATCTTCATTTTCTGACCACCTAATACATAAGAAGGTCTTACTAGAAGAGGGAATCCTAAATCTTCAGATTTCTCTAATGCTTCATCAGCAGTTTCAATCACATCGAATTTAGGGTAAGGAATATTGTTATCCTTCAACAATGTTGAGAAGCTACCTCTATCCTCTGCTAAATCAAGTGCCTCATAACTTGTACCTAAGATCTTAACGCCATATTTCGTTAATTTCTCAGCAATTTTAAGAGCAGTCTGACCACCTAACTGTACAATTACGCCTACTGGCTTCTCGTGTAAGATGATTTCGTAAATATGCTCCCAGAATACAGGTTCGAAGTATAATTTATCTGCAATATCAGGGTCAGTAGAAACCGTTTCAGGGTTACAGTTGATCATGATTGTTTCGTATCCAGCTTCTTTTGCTGCTAAGACACCGTGAACACAGCAGTAATCAAACTCAATACCTTGACCGATACGGTTAGGACCAGCACCTAATACAACTACTTTCTTCTTCTTAGAAGGTTTCGATTCATTTTGGCTGTCAAATGTAGAGTAGAAATAAGGAGTCTTTGCTTCAAACTCAGCTGCACAAGTATCTACCAGTTTCCACTGACGTTTGATATCCATCTCATTGTAACGCTTCTCGAATACTTCAGACTCAAGACATCCTAAGATGTGTGCAATTTGACGGTCACCGAAACCTTTTTCTTTTGCTTCACGCATTAATTCAAAAGAAATTGTATCAATCGTTTGCTCGCTGATTTTCTTTTCAACTAATACTAAGTCTAAGATTTGACGTAAGAACCACTTGTCGATTTTTGTAAGGTTACGAACAGTCCTCATAGCGATACCCAATTTCATGGCATCCCAAATTCTAAACAATCGATCCCATGAAGGATTTTCTAATTTGTCAAGAATTTCATCCTGCTTCGTAATCTCTTTACCATCAGCACCAATACCGTTACGTTTGATTTCTAATGATTGACAAGCTTTTTGTATAGCCTCTTGGAATGTACGTCCGATACCCATTACCTCACCTACAGCTTTCATCTGTAAACCAAGTTTAGTATCTGCACCTTTGAATTTATCAAAGTTCCAACGAGGGATTTTTACAATTACATAGTCTAATGCAGGCTCAAAGAACGCTGAAGTAGTACCTGTAATTGGGTTTTTCAATTCATCTAAGTTATAACCAATAGCTAATTTGGCTGCAATCTTAGCGATTGGATAACCAGTAGCTTTAGAGGCTAACGCTGACGATCTTGATACACGAGGGTTGATCTCGATACCAATAATTTCACTATCATCAGGAGATACAGAGAACTGAACGTTACATCCACCAGCGAACATACCGATACCATTCATCATCTTGATCGCAAGATCTCTCATTCTTTGGTATACAGTATCTGGTAATGTTTGTGCAGGTGCCACTGTGATAGAGTCACCAGTGTGAACACCCATTGGGTCAAAGTTCTCAATTGAACAGATGATAATTACGTTTCCTAAATCATCTCTCAATAACTCCAATTCGTATTCTTTCCATCCTAAGATAGATTGTTCGATCAACACCTCATGAACTGGAGACATTTCCAATCCTCTTGATAATGCTTTTTCGAACTCGTCTGGCGTGTTTACAAAACCACCACCAGTACCACCCAAAGTAAATGATGGTCTAATTACTAATGGGAATCCAATTTCTTGAGCAATCTCTTTACCTTGAAGGAAAGATTTAGCTGTACGTCCTTTACATACACCTACGCCTAGCTCAAGCATTTTTTGTCTAAACAGCTCTCTATCTTCTGTCGTATTGATCGCATCAATATCAACACCGATAATCTCTACACCAAAGTCCTCCCAGATCCCTGCTTCTTGAGCATCAATCGCTAGGTTCAATGCAGTCTGACCACCCATTGTAGGTAGTACCGCATCAATATCATGCTTTTCAAGAATTGTGATTAGAGATTTTTTCTCTAAAGGAAGGAGATAGACGTTATCCGCAGTAACCGGATCCGTCATAATAGTTGCAGGATTAGAGTTGATCAGAGTAACTTCGATACCCTCTTCTCTTAGTGAACGTGCTGCTTGGGTTCCTGAGTAATCAAACTCACAAGCTTGTCCGATAATAATTGGACCACTTCCGATGATAAGTACCGACTTAATGTGCTTCTTTCTAGGCATTTTGCTATCTCGTTTAAAACATGACTTAACACTCGGGATGCAAAACTAATATAGAAAACTTTAAAATCCCTATTAAAATAACAATATTATTCGATTAAAAAATTAAAGTTGTTTTTACTCAGATTTAACAAATTCTTCATCTATCTTTGTACTTTTTCTAAAAATCGCCTATATGCTAACAAAACGAATAATTCCTTGCTTGGACATCAAAGATGGCAAGACTGTAAAAGGTGTCAACTTTGTAGAATTAAGAGATGCCGGAGACCCTGTAGAACTCGCTAAAATCTACAGCAACGAGGGAGCCGATGAATTAGTATTTCTTGATATTACAGCTACTGTAGAAAAAAGAAAAACATTAATTGAACTTGTGCAAAGAGTTGCTTCTCAGATTAATATACCATTTACTGTAGGTGGTGGCATCTCAAGTATTGAAGATGTTTCTGCTTTATTGAATGCTGGTGCGGACAAAGTTTCTATCAACTCTTCAGCTGTAAAAAGACCAGAATTGATCAATGAGTTATCTGATGAATTTGGCAGTCAATGCGTTGTTGTTGCCGTTGACACAAGATATGTGGAAGGCGAACATATTGTTCACGTGAGAGGTGGACGTACTCCAACAGAATTAAGAACTATCCCTTGGGTTCATGAATGCCAAGAAAGAGGAGCTGGAGAGATCCTGTTAACATCAATGGATCATGACGGCACCAAAAATGGTTTTGCCATTGAACTAACGAAAGAAATTTCCCAGTCATTAAATATTCCTGTCATTGCTTCAGGGGGAGCAGGTGCAGAATCTCACTTTATCGACTTATTTCAACAAGATGCCGCTGACGCTGCTTTAGCTGCAAGTATTTTCCACTTCAAAGAAATTGGAATTCCTCATTTAAAATCTCATTTAAGAGAAGAGGGCGTTGAAATCAGATTATAATATCAAAAGTACTAGAGTATATTGTTATGTGATTTCATCTAAAAAATTGTAAAGTTTTCTTCTATAGAAATGTTATCATATAATAATGAATAAATTAGAATTCATGGACATGAGTGCCTATACTCTAGCACTTTATACATATATATCACATATAAATTAATGAACGAGCAGTCATTAAATCTTTTGTAAGGATACTTAATATTATTGTTCGTTCTCTAAAATAATCTTATTTTTGCACGCATATTTAATAAAAGCACAACAGATAACATTTTAATAAACTGAATATCAAGCTTCTAATAATTTGTATATTCTTCTATTCTTAAAGATATTTGTAAAAGCTTTTTGTATGTCATTAGCAAAAGATAAAAGATTTAAAATACAGCTATGTATATAGAAGTTTTAAAGTCAAAGATACACAGAGTAAAGGTTACGCAGGCAGAATTAAACTACGTGGGCAGTATTACTGTAGACCAGGATCTTATGGACGCTGCAAATATTATTGAAGGCGAAAAAGTTCAAATCGTAAACAATAATAACGGAGAAAGATTTGAAACTTATGTTATCACTGGTGAAAGAGGTAGTGGTACAATCTGCTTGAACGGCGCTGCTGCTAGAAAAGTACAAGTAGGTGATATTCTTATCATCATCTCTTATGCTTATATGAAACAGAAAAAAGCAACCGAATATCGTCCAAAACTTGTCTTCCCAAATGACGACAATAAATTGGAAGATTAATTTTTAAAGATAATAGATAACTATGCCAACTCAATTGTAAAAAATCTTTTGGGTTGGCTCGTTTTTTTTGGATACCCTCGTAAACAGAGGACTTTATGAAAATACAAGAAATTCTTAAGTATGTTTTCTCATTTGTACTAGCTGGACTTTTACTTTGGTACGTATTAAAAGAGCAAAACATACAAGAAGTAGCCACTTCATTTGAAGACTTAAACTGGGGAATTTTATTCACTTCCATATTAATTTCATTAACCAGTCATTACATTAGAGGCCTTCGATGGGGGTTGATGCTAAAACCTCTCAATTACAAAGCTTCAGGGCCCAATCTTTTTATGGCCACAATGACCGGTTATGCTGGAAATGTGATCATCCCAAGGTTTGGCGAGTTTTTCAGATGCGGAATACTTCAAAAACTAACAAAGATCCCTGCTAAAACTTCATTTGGTGCTGTTGTAGCAGAAAGAGCCATTGATCTTGTTATTTTCATCATCCTTTTTTCCATTGCATTTTTCAGTCAATTTGAAAAATTGCACAATATGATTATGCCCCATTTCACTCAAAATGAAGACGCTCTAAAAGGCAAGTTCATGCTTTTGGCGATTGTCGGCATAATTGGAATATTCATTTTGGGTATCTTATTCAAAATACGTAAAAGACTTTTCAAAACTCCTTTATTCCGAAAATTCTATAGTTTTATTCAAGGAATATTGGAAGGTATGGCAGGTGTTTTCAAACTTCGCAGTAAAGATTTAGCAACTTATTTCCTTTACACTGCGTTAATTTGGATCACTTATTTTTATATGTGCTATATCCTATTCTTCGCAATTGAAGGCACTTCAATGTTATCTCCAGTAGTAGGCTTTGTAATGATGATGATGGGAGGATTAGGAATGGTTTTACCAACGCCCGGTGGCACTGGATCTTACCATTTTTTTGCTACTCAAACCCTTCTGATTTATGGTGTCGCTGAACCAGACGCTATTGCTTTTGCATTATTAATGCATACCTCTCAGACTATCTCAGTACTTACAATTGGAGGGGTCAGCACATTGATTGCCAACTTAAAGAAGTCTCCTGAACCTATCGAACAAACGCAACAAAATGGAATCTAAACATAAAATAGTAGACCTTCAGAAAGGAATAGAAATAAGAACGGAATGGAAAAACAACAACGAGAAAGTAGTTTTCACCAATGGTTGTTTCGACATCGTGCACCTTGGTCATGTTGACTACCTGGAGCAAGCAAGAGCTCAAGGTACTAAAATGATTTTAGGGTTAAATACTGACAGCTCAGTTAAAAAGCTAAAAGGAGAAGAACGCCCTATTAATAATGAATATGCTAGAGCGCGTTTGTTAGCAGCTTTTGAATTCATCGACATGGTCGTTTTATTTAGCGATGACACTCCAATTCACCTTATCAACGATTTAATGCCAGACGTTTTAGTGAAAGGTGCTGATTATACCATTGATAATATTGTTGGAGCCAAAGAAGTAATGGCTAATGGCGGCGAAGTAAAAACCATTACCTTAGTTGAAGGTTTTTCTACTACTTCCATTATTGATAAAATTCGGAAAGTTGGATTATAATACTAAATCATTTCTGATGAAGAATTGTATTATTTAGTACAATTATAAATCCCACACCCTTACCAAAATAAGACACATCCAATTAAATCTTCATGAAAAGTAACACAACATATATATAGTTGTGTGCAATCAAGATTTTAAGAGATTTCAATACTATTCCATTGAATTTGATGTCTATTACCTTGCATTTCATCTCACAAGTCCATAAATTATTAGTAGAAGTATGATTATTGAAAATCCGATCACCATCACTGATCGTGCGGCAGAAGAAATAAAAAATATATTAACCCAGAAAAAAGTTCCTGAGGGCTACTTTCTAAGAATTGGAGTAAAAGGCGGAGGCGGATGTGGCGGCGCTACTTTTACTTTAGGATTTGATAAAGAAAAAGAAACTGATATGTCTTACACTACCAAGGGTATTTCTGTTGTCATAGAAAAGCGTCAAATGATGTTTTTAATTGACCTTGAAGTAGACTTTGAAGACCGTAGAGATGAGAGAGGTTTTGTTTTCAATAAGAAAAACGCTCAGTAACTTTTTTTTACAGATGTTTAAACCGGAATGACAGAAGAAAAATCAACAAAAGAATACGGCGTTAAAGCTTGGATACCTTTAATAGTAGGTCTATCTATTGGGCTAGGTGTAATTATTGGAACACACCTCAGAGGTCCGAGTGTTGATGATAAACGTATGGCAGTTGATTCCAATGCTTCCAAATTTGAACGTCTACTTAATTATGTCGACAAATATTATGTTGACAGTGTGAATGTAGATCAGCTTACCCAAAAAGCAATTGATCACATTTTAGAGGATCTTGATCCACATACTGTATATGTTCCACCTGCAGAAGCAGATATCATGGCTTCAAGGCTTGATGATGGTTTTGAAGGTGTAGGTATTGAATTCAGAGTTATTGATGACACTTTAAAAGTAGTTTCATTAATGCCAGGTGGCCCCTCTATTGAAACTGGAATAAGAGCTGGCGATAAAATCATTACCGTTAATGGTGATACAATTGCAGGCCAGAATTTTTCCAACTCTCAAATCGTCAAAAAACTTAGAGGAAAAAAAGGAACTAAAGTAGAAGTAGGTATTAAAAGACGTAGCCAACCTGATTTACTCTCTTTTTCAATTACAAGAGATAAAGTCCCTACCCCATCTGTGGAATCAAGTTACATGATTGATGAAGCTACAGGCTATATCAAAATTACTCGTTTTGCCACTAAAACATATGATGAATTCCACAATGCTCTTTTAAATCTCAAATCAGATGGCATGAAAAACCTAGTGCTTGATTTAAGAGATAATGGAGGAGGATTCTTAGGACAAGCTGTAAAAATTGCCGATGACTTACTGCCGAAAGATGACTTGATTGTCTACACGGAAGGCAAAGGCAATGAATTCAGTGAGAAAGAATACAGTATAAGACCTGCTGATTTTACAGGACCAATTGTTGTGCTCGTCAATGAAAGAAGTGCCTCTGCTTCTGAAATTGTAACTGGTGCACTACAAGATCACGACAGAGCAGTAGTAGTAGGAAGAAGAACCTATGGTAAAGGGTTAGTACAAAGACAAATTCGTTTGAAAGACAATTCTCTATTGAGGTTAACGATATCAAGGTACTTCACTCCAAGCGGTAGAAGCATCCAAAAACCTTATGGAGATGGTATATCTTACAACAATGATATTAATGAAAGGTATGAAAGCGGTGAACTTTTCTTCAAAGACAGTATAAAACTAGAAGAAATGCCGCAATTCAAGACCGACAACAACAGAATTGTTTACGGCGGTGGTGGAATTATTCCCGACAACTTTGTACCTTTAGATACAACATCTTTAGGCATCTATTATTATACCTTAGAGCATACTGATTTGCTAAGAGATTTTGCGTTGAACTATGCCAATGATCATTACATCAATCTTCAAGAACATGGTTTGGCACATTTCATTACTAATTTTGAAAGTGACACTTCAATAATTTCTCAACTTGAAAAGTTCTCAGAGATAAATGGTGTTTTCAGAAAATCAAAACATCATAATCCTGATCTTATTGACGAGGAATTAGTTCATAGAATCAAAGTTACTATTGCAAGAGCACTTTGGGGAGATGAAGGGTATTATCAGGTATTGAACACCAAAGACCCTATGGTAAAAGAAGCTAAAAAGATCATTCAGCAAGGAGTTGCTACAGAAGCTAAGGACCTAAAGGTTAAAGGTTGAAAGTAGTCAATTCAGTACCCAATTAACTACTCTTATTATCCTTATGAAGCTAAAACAAATCAAATTACTATCCAATCAAGATGCTCAGACTAGTTTGTTTCTCGCCTCGAAAATTGGAGAGGGACAAAACTTCAAAGAAAGTCTTGATTTGTTCTTTGATGCTTATTCTACGATATTAAATCAATTCAATGTCTCTTTATTTTTCAAGAAAGAAGAACATCATGTAACTCTCAACCCTCCTTTTATTCAAAATTTTGGGTTAGCGTACACGTACACAAATCACAACTACTATCCCCCACATGTCTATTTTATTGAAAACTTTTTAAGTCTGGATCAATCAAATCATGTGTTTGAAAAAGGGGACAAGTCGTTTTATATTTCAAAAATTGGGGATCAGGGCATTATGGTCATCCAATCTCAGAAAACTAATTTTGGTTTTGACAGTATCTATGGATTGAATTCTACAATTGATCTTCTTTCAAAATGTTTGATCAATACACTGAAACTGGAAAGGTTACAAACCTTTTCTACGTCAAAACATAATATTCAAAGCCCCTATCCTACTTTACGTTTTGACAAAGAAGCTAATATTCTTTTCCTAAATCATTCTGCAAAGAAAATTCAAACACACTTTGAAGAATTAAAATGGGTCTATGCTGATATGTTTAAAGAATGCCTTTCAGCATATCAAACAAAAGAATATGAACAAATTATTCTAGATACTCCTTATTCTATAACTATAAAACCTTTACCTGAGCAAAATGTAGTTTATGTTTACGCTATTGATATTTCCACACGAAAAAATATAGAAAACAAGCTTAAGGAGGAAAAGGAAAAAGCAGAAAAGTCAGCACAACAAAAAATGGAGTTTCTCTCGACAATGAGCCATGAAATCAGAACTCCTATGAACTCTATTATTGGCTCTATCAACCTTTTAATTGATACACAACTTAATCCGTATCAATCTAAAAAACTAGAAATGATGCGATTTGCTGCTGACAATTTACTGCGTCTAATCAATGAGATTTTAGATTTCAATAAACTTGAAGCCAATAAAGTAAGTCTTGAAAAGATTCGTTTTTCAATGGCTGACACGATGGAACACTTGTTTATGATGTATGCACTTCAAGCTGAAAATAAAAATATTGGATATGAGTTAAAGACTACTTCTCTGCCCAAAAATTTTGTAATGGGAGACCCTACGCGACTGTCACAAATCTTGTTGAATTTAATTTCCAATGCCATTAAATTTACTGAAGAAGGTGCAGTATCTTTTGATGTTGTTTGTACTTATCAAGATGAAAAATCAGTTGTTTATCAATTTATTATCAAAGATTCAGGTATTGGCATTTCTCAAGATCGCATTGATTCTATCTTTGAAGCCTTTACGCAAGCGGACACAAGTACAACAAGAAAGTTTGGAGGTACAGGATTAGGATTAAATATCACCAAGAAACTCGTTGACTTACTAGATGGACAGTTACTTTTAGAAAGTACAGAAGGAATAGGCAGTACTTTTAAAGTTAGTCTCCCTTTCACTATTGCCGAAAATCAAGAATCAGACAAGAAAAAGGATAACTTCCAAATTGTAGATGGCAATTTAAAAGGAAAGAAAGTTTTGTTGGTGGATGACAACGAGTTCAACATTCTTATTGCATCTGAGTTTTTGAATAGATGGGAAGCGGAATATATTACCGCCAAAAATGGGGAAGATGCTATTATTAAACTTCACGACGAAGAGAAAAGTATTGATATCATTCTGATGGATTTGCAAATGCCCGTCATGAATGGGTATGAAGCCACTAAAATCATAAGAGAAAAAAGAGACGATTATTACCAAAACCTTCCTATAGTGGCATTGAGTGCAGATGTGGCAAGCGAAAATATTACTGAAATTGAACGGAAAGGTTTTAATGGATTTGCCTCAAAACCTTTTGACCCCGAAACACTTCTTTCTAAATTGCTCACCCTAATTGAAAAAAAATCTTACTAAAAGATTAAAAAAAGGTTACATCATAAGTGATTCTAAGATTTAAGGGTATTTTTGTGTGTTGACTTCGCCAAGTAAATGTGTATATGCGATTGAGTCATCGAGACGTTGATTTTTTAAAAGAGCAAAAGGAGAAACAAACACTATGGATACCCAACAGCAAAAAATGCTAAAAAATCTTAGTCCAACTAGGATTGTACTACCTATTTTGGTAGGTCTAGGGGTTTTATTTTATATGATATTGACAGATGACAACATAAATGCAGATGTCATTAAAAATAATCTTTCACAAATGGATATATGGTGGGTGATCGCCTCCTTTATCGTCTTATTTGCGAGAGATTTTGGGTACATGTCAAGAATACGAGCATTAACTGACAATAAATTAAATTGGAATTCAAGTTTCTTTGTAATCATGTTATGGGAATTTGCATCAGCGGTAACTCCTTCAGTAGTTGGAGGCACAACGGTTGCTGTATTCATCATGAATAAAGAAAAAATTCCATTTGGTAAAGCGTTGAGTTTTGTAATGCTTACAGCCATTCTAGACAATTTATTTTTTGTATTTGCCTCATTATTAGTCATTGCTCTTTTTCCAGGAAGTATTTTCCCTGTAAATAATTATACTACAGAGATTCTTGGCTTTACTTTAGGTTTAAAACAAATCTTTGTTGTCAGTGTATCCTTGATTACTCTATACACACTTTTCATGGCTTGGGGGTTATTCATTGGCCCTAAATCTTTCAAAAAATTCCTATGGAAAATTACTTCCACTCGATTTACAAAAAGATGGAGACGAGGAGCTGTAAAAAGTGGTAACGAAATGATTGTTGCCTCTAGGGAACTTAGAGGACATCCTTTAAGCTATTGGGTTAAAGTAATTTTTTCGACAATATTCATCTGGTCTGCTAGATATGCTATGTTGAATTGCCTCATCAACGCCTTCTTACATATCGACCTTATTGGATTAAGTCATCAAGATTTCTTAGATCAGTGTTTGATTTTCGGTAGACAGGTAATTATGTGGATTGTCATGCTGATTTCACCTACTCCAGGTAGTGCAGGGACGGCAGAATTTTTCTTTGGAGAATTTTTTAAAGAATTCTTCAATGATGGCGGTATTGTTCTAATAGTTGCTCTTTTCTGGAGGTTATTTACTTATTATGCCTATTTAGGAATAGGAGCCATAGTACTACCAAGATGGATCACAAAGAGATTTTAATATAAATGAATGTAATACAGTGAGGTATCACTGCTCTAAACTAAAAAGTGGAACCGAAAACCGGTTCCACTTTTCATTTAATGATTATGATAAAAAAATTAGGTCTAACAGGAAATAGCTTCTGCTAAGTATATTTCAAAATTATCCTATTATTTCTTGTAGTACAATTCACATTGCCCAATCTATTACTCAAGTAATATCTGCTCAGAAAAAGAACAAAAACATTAGAAATCAGTTTATAAACAAAAAATTCACTTTCATTTCAGAAATACTTTATCGTAAAATTTACTTTCTAGTAACATTCTTACGAAATTTGTACCCCGAACTTGAGATAGAATGATTAGAAGAGAGAATAAATTATCTGATTGGTTACCAATCACTAAAAAAGAAATGGCATTAAGAGGGTGGGATAGCCTGGATGTCATTATTATATCAGGAGATGCATATGTTGATCACCCTTCATTTGGAGCTGCTGTAATTGCTAGGCTTGTTGAATCTGAAGGACTGAAAGTAGGAATCATACCTCAACCCAACTGGAAAGGAGACTTGAGCGACTTTAAACAGTTAGGAAAACCAAATCTATTTTTTGGTGTGACTGGTGGCTGTATGGATTCAATGGTAAATCACTATACTGCAGCAAAAAGAAGACGCTCCAATGATGCGTACACCGCAGGAGGTGAATCTGGTCAACGACCTGATTATGCAACAATAGTTTATTCAAAGGTATTAAAAGAACTGTATCCAGATGTTCCAGTTCTTATTGGTGGAATTGAGGCTTCTCTACGAAGAGTTACACATTATGATTACTGGTCTGACAAACTAAAACCTTCTATTCTTGAAGAATCAGAAGCTGATATTTTAGTTTATGGTATGGGAGAACAACCTTTAAGGCAAATCATCAAGCTTGTAAAAAAGGGCGTGCCAATGCGTTCGTTGAAAACAATTCAACAAACAGCCATCTTACAACCTGTTGAAGAGGATCTTCCTAAAGGTGTACACTGGAATACAATTGACCTTCACTCTCATGAAGAATGTCAAGAAGATAAAATTAAGTTTGCTTCGAATTTCAAACACATTGAGAGAGAATCAAATAAGCAATATGCTGACCGTTTAACTCAAGTTATTGGTGAAAACAGATTGATAATCAATCCTCCTTATAAAACAATGAAGGAGAAGGAGATAGATGCTTCATTTGATTTACCTTATACTCGTTTACCACATCCAAAATATAACAACCAAGGTGCAATCCCTGCTTTTGACATGATCAAATTCTCGATCAATATGCATAGAGGTTGTTTTGGTGGCTGTTCATTCTGTACAATTTCGGCACATCAAGGAAAAATGATTGCAAGCCGTTCAGAGTCTTCTATTTTAAAAGAGATTGACAAAGTAGCAACGATGCCTGACTTCAAAGGCTATCTGAGTGACCTTGGTGGACCAAGTGCTAATATGTACAAAATGAAAGGTAAAGTACAGTCAATTTGTGATAAATGTGTAAGTCCGTCGTGTATACACCCTGTAGTATGTGACAACTTAGATTCTTCACATAAAGCGATGACTCAACTTTACAGAAAAGTAGATAAACACCCTGAAATCAAAAAAGCATTTGTGAGCAGTGGTATCAGATATGATCTTTTAGTCAGTGATTATAATAAATCTGATGAGACGAAAAGTTTACATGAATATATGGAGCAAGTAGTCACAAGACATATTCCAGGTAGATTAAAAGTTGCACCTGAACATACTTCTGACCCTGTATTGAGAATTATGAGAAAGCCTTCTTTTAAGCATTTCCATACTTTCAAAAAGAAGTTTGATCAGATCAACAAAAAGCACGGATTAAAACAACCTTTGATTCCTTATTTTATATCAAGTCACCCTGGCTGTGAGATGAAAGATATGGCTAATCTTGCTTTGGAGACTAAAGAAATGGGCTTCCAATTGGAACAAGTTCAGGACTTCACTCCTACTCCAATGACTGTTGCAACGGTAATTTATTATTCAGGAGTGCATCCTTATACTTTAAAACCTGTTGATACAGTAAAGGACCCAAGAAAGAAAAAGGATCAGAATAAATTCTTCTTCTGGTACAAAAAAGAAAATCAATCTTGGATCAGAGAAACGCTCCGTAAAAGTGGCAATTCTAAAATGGCAGAGGATTTATTGAAGTACCATGCTAAAGCCAAGAGGGATGAACGTGAAGCAAGGATAAATACCACATCAGGCTCCAAACCTAAAAGAGCAGGCAGTGGTTCAACTTCACATCATAAAGGAAAAACAACCTCTTCTAAAGAGATGAAAATGGGACAATCTAAAGCTTCTAATAGAAGAAAAAAGAAAAGAAGATAAATTGAACTATTCTACTACAATACAAATCCAGTAGAATACATTTCAAGTAGACATAAAAAAACACCTCACTGATAATTGATTCAATGAGGTGTTTATATTTTAACTATCTATAATTAATTTCTCAACTTTTAGTAATTCAAAGAAAAGTTGAAAGGAACAACCACCCAAGATGGAACAGCCTGAACTTCACCTGTAATTGTATTAGTCACTAAAGTTGGCTCAAATTCTAATTTCATAATTGCCTCTTCTACAGATGCTGCAAGCATTTCACTTCCTTTGATCACTTTGTAATTTGTTACCTCGCCTTCAGCATTTACATAAGCCTTAATTTTCACCTGACCTTCAATACCCATGTCTTTTCCCATTTTTGGGTAATTTATCTCTGCTGTTACAGCTTCATAATTCACTACTTTAGCTTGTTGGTAAGTAAATAATGGCTTGTCGTCTTCTGGATTATTTGCTACTACATTAATTACTAATCCGAAAATAAATGCTACTGGTAATAATATATTTTTAATATTCATGACTTTACTTTTTTAGATTTAAAAATCATTAATGTTACTTTTGATTAACATTAATGTAATATAAAGATGATGGATTAAACTGAATAATGTACTAAGTACACTTAAGTTTTTTTGATGATTATCATCACATACAGCATTATAACGCTAGTTTATTGTGTAAAGTTTCACACTCAAATGATAAAAAGGGTAAATATTTCACAAAAAAGAACAACAACTCAAAAACACTCCAATATTAACTAAATGTTACATATTTAATAATGATGATTAAACTTTAATTCAAACTAAATTTTTAGTTTTTAAACTAACTTTTTAGTTGATAAATTTGAAAACTAAATTTTTAGTTCATAAATTGCAGACATCAAACAAAATATAAATGCTATCATAATGAAAAAATTAACTACCGCTGAAGAGCAAGTCATGCAAGTATTATGGCAACTCAATAAAGCTTTTGTAAAAGAAATAATTGCAGAACTGCCGGAACCAAAGCCTGCTTATAATACAGTATCGACGATCATTAGAATTTTACAACAAAAAGAATTTGTGGGACATAATACTTTTGGAAAAAGTCACCAATACTACCCATTGGTCACTAAGGAACAATACTCACATCAATATTTAAAAAGTTTTGTGGGGCGTTTCTTTAGTGGTTCTTTTGAAAATATGGTTTCCTTCTTTGCAAAAAAGGAAGATGTTGATCTCAACGAACTAGAAGATATGCTAAAAGATATTGATCAAGTTAAAAAAGAAGAAAGCGATGATTAGTTACCTATTATTATCCTCTACAGGGTTATTAGTTTTATCACTATTCTATTTTGTATTTCATAAGAATGAAACTTTTTTTCAACAAAATAGAATCACTTTATTATTAGGAGTAACGGTCAGTTTGATTTTTCCTTTGTTCAATATTCTGTCTGATCAGCAACAGATAATAATAACAGAGGCATTGCCAACGATTTATTTACCTGAATTGACTATTGGTGATCAAACTAAAATCCAATATTCAGATACCCAATGGACTTGGATTAATAGTACACTTCTAATTTATGTGGCTATCTTTTCCGTTTTAGCTCTTCGATTTACTATTTCTAATTTTAAACTGTTCCGTTTTATTCAAATTCACAAGAAAATACAATTTAAAGGAAGTACCCTTGTTTATACTGAAGGCAAATATCCAACATTTGCTTACTTGAAATATATTTTCTGGGACAATACAACAAAGCTTACTGAAACTGAACAAGAACTGATTCTTCAACACGAAAGAACGCACATAAAAGAACTCCACTCCTTCGATATTTTTCTGATGGAAATCCTCAAGATCATCTTTTGGTTCCATCCAGCTATATACCTCATTGATGCTGCACTGCGCACGCAGCATGAATACCTTGCCGATCAAAAGGCAAACCAAATGACTAACGATGCATCATACAGTCAATTAATGATCAGGTCTCTTTTTGAAGATATTTCTTTGAATGTAGGCCACGGTTTTCAATTTTCAACTGTAAAATCCAGAATTAAAATGCTAAAAAAAGAACGTACAAATCAATGGAAAAGAGTATCGAGTCTCTTCACTTTTTCAATCTTAGTTTCAAGTATTATTTTTCTTCAAGCTTGTGTAAAGGATGAATTCGATATTGTAGATTTTGACTCTCAACTGTCTGAAGTATCCACTGAAATTGTTTATGGCTATCAAATTGATGAAAGAACTTATTGGGACGTAAATAATTCATATTCAGAAGATTTAAATCCTGATGAAATTCAATCCATCAATGTATTAAAAGGAAATCAAACACCAACTTTCTTCAATGGAAGTGTTCAAGGTGTAATTGTTGTCAATTTTAAAAATGATTCTCAAGTCTCATTAATTGAAAAAATGAAGAAGCTTCCTTCAACAAAGTTGATATTGACAGTGAATTCAGATTTCACTCCCAAAGAAAAAATTAACGTATCCAATAATGATGAGGTCTTTGATGAAGCTCAAAACCAAGCTGAATATCCTGGCGGGATGGCCGAATTACAAAAGAAAATTGGAGAAGTAATGAAGTACCCAAAAGAGGCAAAAGAAAAAGGTATTGAAGGAAAAGTGTTTTTGGAATTTATTATTAATGAAGAAGGAAATGGTCAAGACTTCAAAATTGCAAAAAGCGTGGATCCGTTACTAGATCAGGAAGTTTTAAGGGTAGCTTCAATTGTAATGAAAGGTTGGACACCTGCTAATAATGATGGTAAAATTGTTAAACAAAGATTAATTATGCCAATTTCATTTAAATTATAAGGCATAGGCAAACTTAGCTTCAAACTATTTTATAGATTGGATCAGAAATCTATTTTTATTACGCAGAACACCTACCCAAAGTGTTCTGCTTTTTAATATTACAACCATGAATAAACTAATTCTTTTCATTCTATTTCTTCCTTTGTTTACTAACGCACAAAGTAGAAAAGAAGTCCAATTAATCCATCAAAAACAATTAGCTTTTAAAGCCGAAAAAGATGCAAAATTTAACAATAGTATAACAAGATTCCATAACTTTTTAAAAGAAAAAAATCCTGAGAATTTTCGTCAAATCATAGAAACGGCTAAGGCTGATTCATTAGCTGACATCAAGAAAAGAGAAGAGAAAAAACTATTGTACGCTCAGCTTCTTGATACTCTTGATCGGGACACCACAAAATTACGATTAGTTAACTCTAATTGGTCTGAAATTCCTGAATTACTCACTCAGTTTGAAAATCTAGATACTTTGATATTAACAGATAACCAATTAAAATCTATTTCTAAAAGATTCAAGTATTTGAAAAATCTCAAATATTTAGACCTTTCAAAAAATGATTTTTCTGGACAAAGATTAAAATTTTCAAAACTTAAGCACATAGAATACCTCAACCTTAGTGAATGTAATTTGGAAAGGTTACCTAAAAAGTTAAGAAGATTAAAGAACCTTAAAACACTCGTTTTGTCTAATAATCCATTACAAGACACTAAAAGAATACAAAAATTAAAACATCTTGAAAGTTTAAATCTAAACAAAACTGTAGTACCCCTTGATCCTTACAGTATATGTAAACTCAAGATGCTGAAAAAATTGAACATGAATGAATGTGAGCTTTTAGAAATTCCGTCTAAGATACAAGAACTGGAAAATCTAGAAAGTCTTGTACTTGCTCATAATAGAATCAGTGTTATACCAAATGAAATAGGTAATTTGAAAAAAATAAAGCATATCGTTGTATATCACAATGAAATTGAAGAAATACCAAACACATTCTTTCAATTAGCACAGTTACAGGAATTCGACATCTACCATAACAAAATTCAAACTATCCCAAAGGAAATCGGTCAGTTAAAAAATCTACATACTCTATTCTTGTCTTATAATAAGATTAAAGATTTACCCGAAGAGATGCAACAACTTACAAAGCTTGAAAAGCTATATCTTCACCACAATCAAATTGAATACATTTTTGATCTAAGTGCTTTTGAAAAACTTCAAATTTTACATCTTCAAAATAATCAACTAGATGTTTTCCCTAGTTCAATATTGAAGCTGGAAATGCTCATTGATCTTGATCTTTCAAACAATAAAATCACTTCTTTTCCAGTGGAACTAAACCAATTACAAAAGCTTGAAATGGTTAACCTATCAGATAACATGATAGAATTTGAGAAAAAATATAAGGAGAAATTTACTCCTATGAAGGATAAAGGTATTTTGGTCAACCTATAAAAAAGAAAGGTTACTCTTTTAAAGAAGAGTAACCTTTTATACTATTTAAGAACTTTCATATTTTGCAATATCGCGGGTATTTTTCTGAACTGTGATAGCTCCAAATATGGATAGAATAAAGCCAAAAGCGTAGAAACCTTTCTCACTTGGCAATAAATCCGCATTGAACAACCCTACACCTAACAACAATATTGATGCGATCAATGAAAACCAACTGAAACCAAAATAAACATTGGTCATTGGTATAAATTCTTGTTTATCTCTTACACATTTCTGGACTGAGATGGCTGAAAATAATGCAAACAGTAAAACTACTAGGTAATACCCTTTTTCATTCAATTCCATTTCAGCTCTAAATAATCCAATTGCATAGCCCAATACACCAATTCCAGTGGCTACCCATGAAGAAATCACATACGCATTTGACGGTTTCACGCTCATAGTTAATTTGTTTAGAGTTAAGTTATAATGGCCTCTTCTATCTTATTAAGAGGCTTAAAGACGTAGTTGAGGGTTTTTAACGAGTGTTTAATAATAAATGTTTATTCACTCACTCGTAAAAAATGTTAAAGCATCAACAATAGGTCTTTTTATTGGAAATATGCAAATTAACAATTTCTGCGAAAAAGCAGTTTAAAACCCCATATAAAACTCAATGCCTATTGAAATATAGCATAGTAAAGCAGAAGGTGGACATCTACCTTTGTAGAGTAATAAAAATATTTGCAACATTATTATTACACTACTTTCTTATACCATACTTCTCACACTAAAATTATTATACCATGACAGCCGAATTAAAACTCTTTTCTATTTCACATGCGAAAGCAAATGTTGATATCCGTGAAAAATTTGCCCTTAATAACCAAGAAATTAGACATTTACTTCATCAGCTGAAAGTTGTTCTTTCCATTAATGAAGCAATGATTTATAGTTCGTGTAACCGTACTGAGATATATTACAGTTCTGATACCCTAAAAACCAATGACATTTTACAAGTACTTTGTGCGTATAAATGTCTTATTCCTTCAGAGAAGTATAAGGAATACGTAGAAGTGAAAGAAGGTAAAGATACTGTCAAACACTTGTTGTGTACTGGTATTGGCTTAAACTCTACTTTATTGGGTGATCATCAAGTTTTTGGTCAACTCAAAAAATCTTTTGAAATAGCCAAAGAAGAAGGAATGAGCAAAGTGGTGTTGAGCAGATTGATGGATCGTTTTATTCATTTCTACCAGAGAGTATCTTCAGAAACAGAGTACAATTATGGTATAACTTCCAACTCGTACGCAGCGGCTAATATTATTCAGAAGGAGTACAATAAGAATTCAAATAAGAAAGTATTAATTATTGGTGTGGGAGAAATGGGAAGTGATGTCTGTTACTTCTTAAACAAATTCAACACTAAAAATGTGTGGGTTACAAATAGAACTATGAAAAAAGCTAAGGAAATGAGCAGAACTTATGGTTTTAATTGTATTGATTATGGTTTACATTCCAAAAAACTCCACATGTTTGACATTGTATTGACCACTGCTCGTCAGCAGGCCCATTCTTATAAATCAATACACTTTAATAATAAACCACCTCAACTTGTAATTGACCTTTGTTCTCCTAGAACCGTTTCCACTGAGATCTGCAGTTTAGGTACAAAGCTTTTAAACGTGGATGATTTAGGACAGCAGACGGATCATACTATTCTAAAAAGGAAAAGAACAATCCCGCAAGTAGAAAGTATTATTAGTGAGGAAACCCATTATTTCACGGAGAATTTTAATCAAGCTGTCTATATTCCTTCAATCAGTCAAGCTACGGCATAAATTAAGATTCCTCACTACTTTAATAAACTAATAACATGGGTTTTATAGGCTCACTATTAGGGAAAAAGAAGAACAGTCCAAAAGATTTAGTTTCAAATAAACAGATTGAACTCGTTCAAAACTCTTTTACTTTAATAACACCACATAGAGGACAGGTTTCAGAATTATTTTTCTCAAAGCTATTTAAAATTGACAGTTCTTTGGAGTCTTCGTTAATGGTTGACCCAAAGGACCAAGAACGCAGACTCATTCCTATGTTGTCTGCTGTTGTAAATGGCCTGGTAGATTTTGAGTTGATAATACCTATCCTGCAGGATTTCGGAAGAACTCATGTAGAATATAATATACAGGAAAAACATTATGAAGCTGTCCAAAAGGCTTTATTTTATGCATTACAAACCGTACTTCAAGAGAAGTGGACAAGTGAAGTTGATGATGCTTGGAGTAATATTTTTTCGGTTTTGACGAATATAATGAAAGAGGCGGCTAATGAGATTGAAAAAGCAAGTTAACCTCCCCCTTGGAACTTTTAATAATCTGATAACTACACACAAAAAAGGAATGTTGGCCAACTTTTCACTGCTAGAATAATTACAACCCGGCCGACTTCCTTTTTTTCCACCAAAAATTCTCAACCTAATATAAGGCTGCTTTGTTGATATCATGATTCTCTAAATGAGTTGCTGAGTACCCATTTTTCACTACTGAGATCATCGCTTTACCCAATCTAGATGTTGTAGTGATACTGCTTGGAAATAGTTTATCCAATACAGGAAAGAAAGGTGATATAAATGAGTAAATCATTTTATACAACGGTACTTTAGAAGATACTCCTTTTTCAGGTTGTATAAACCCAGGCCTAAACATAAATGCTTTCTCAAAAGGCATTTCTAAAATTGCATTTTCAGTTTTACCTTTCACATTGGCCCAATTCATTGATGAATTTTCCTCCGTTGAGGTTCCAGCTCCAGAAACATAACAAAAAGTCATATCTGGATTAAGCGGTAAGGCAATTTCTGCAAAATGAAGTGTAAGATCATATGTCACTTGATGGTACTTTTCATTGGAGATACCTGCCGATGAAATACCTAAGCAAAAATAGCAAGCATTATAGCCTGACATATGTGGGATGACAGATGAAAAATCTGAGAAATCTTTATGGATTACTTCATGTAATTTTGGGTGCTTGATTCCTGTTGTCTCTCTAACAATAATCAAAACTTTTTCGACATCATTACTATCAAGGCATTCTAATAAAACGCCTTTGCCTACCATCCCTGTAGCTCCTGTAATGATTACTTTAATTTTCTCCATGCTAGTAGTTTATTCAATTAGTAATTTAAATTCAAGATAAACCTCTTGAAAAGCAGTAATAGATTGATTCTTTATTTTCTAACGTAGAAGTTAATAATAAATTATCTTATAAGCATCATCATTGTTAATTAAAGTTTTTGTTTTAAACATCCTAAAGAAATACCTGTAACCGAAGCTCGTTCATCGGTTTTTACAGTAGACATAGCTATTGTTCGCATTTCTATTTCAAGCCAAAAATTCATCATCCGAAACAAAAATCATCTCTATAACAAGCTACAATGCAATCTTATGTTAATAGAAATGAAAAATACTATAGAAAAGTAAAATTTAAGTAACATCGTTTTTTTATTTTTGTAATTGTAACAGTTTTAGGATTCATTATTATAAATAAATGGAAAAATTCATCATTGGCTTAATTGTGCTCACATTGCTTAGTTTAGGAACTATACAGTTTACTTCTTTATTCAAATATCTAGGTTTAGATAAGTTAGAAGCTGTGGCACTTTCATTTTTAATCACAACTTTCTTATTGGCCAGTATTGCCAAGATTATGGTTTCATATTTAGGATTTCATCCATTATTTTTCTAGGATGATTTTTATTGAAAACAAATAGCAACAACCAGTTCATTTCCTATTGTTTTCAAATCAAACTTCCAATGATTCTCCCCATCTATTTGAAGCACCCATTGTCCATCTATATACCAAAAAGTAAATGTATCAAGCAAATACGATTTATCTGTTGCTTTGATGAAGGCTTCTTTCATGGTAAATAATTGAAATAAGGCAAGTTTTCTCTGTGCGTCATCTTTTATTGACTTTACTTCTTTCAATTCTTGCGTCGATAAAAACCATTTTAATTTCTCTTCATCTAATGCAGAAATAGGCTCTAAATCTACCCCTACTTCATTATTGGAAATTGCTAAAACAATGTATCCATTACTATGAGATAAATTAAAGTAAAATTCTCCGTATATTTTTGAAAGGAATGGCTTTCCATTTTCAGAATAAGACAATGAGATCTGCTTGGGTTCAACGCCTAATTCTTTAGCAAGCGTATATTTCAAAAAAGTCCTGGCAGTCAAAAACTCTTCTCTTTTTATATCAGATATAAATCTTTTATAACGTTTCAATTCCTCACCGTCCAACAATGCTAGTTCCCCTTTTACAGCATCAACAGTAGTGGTTATAATTTTGTAGGGTTTATTCATCAATTAAGCATTTTCAATTAAAACGAAAAGCTAATATAACAAGAAGATTTTTTAAAAACATGAAGGGCTACCATTCAATAATGATAACCCTTCAAACATTTTTGGGAACTGATTATTCTACTATACCATAACCGATATATTCATAAGTTCCTCCATCAATTTTTCTTTTCACTCTATAATGGTTTTGACCACCTACCATATCAATATAATCGATTGAATTTCCATTAGCATCTGAATGTAGATCTCTGTAAGAAACATTACCATCCGAACTTTTTACAGATAGTAAATTGACCAAAGCAGTTGGGTGCTCTTCATTGATATCAGTGCCTTTATAAATTGTGATTTCATAACGTTCTTCTGGATTAATAGAAGAAGCAAATTCAATTACACCTTCTGTTTGTCCATTAACTCTCTGCTTCAATTTTACTTTTAAAGGTTCCGCAATAATATCTTCAAAATAAGTGATAGAAGTTTCAGATGTTGTTCCTGTATAAGCAGCAGTACCAATATTGGATACAACATAGTAATCTCCACCTTTATCTTCTGTTCCTTGGAACATTCTGATGTGGTAATCAGAAACTAATAATTCATTGTATTTTAATTGACGAACATCTGAGTAAAAAACCGACTCACTTTTAGATTGATATTCGACCAATTGCGTCACCTCACCTTCGTTGTATTGAATATGATTTGATATATACAATCCTACTGAAGAGTTTTGTGAAGGGTTATGATCACCTGAATGCATTTGATATCCAATCAGAGTATAACCATTTCTTCTTTCCTGCAAGCGGACCGTACCTTTGTAGCTTTTATTTTTCTCGTTGTCAAAAACATAATCATTGTAACTACCAGTCAATTCGTTACCACCTACATCTCCCCTGCCGATTTCTAATCCAGCAGTTGATTCTTCAGTAACGGTCATAAAACCATTGTCAATAGCCATAGGGTCAGTGAAGTCAGAAAGATTGGCAAAAGAAATATTTCCCGTTGTCTCATTCCCAAATTTTAAAATAGGAGGCAGACTTACAATTACTTCATTAATGAGCGAACCTGTTGCGGCACTACCTGTAATAATACTTGGGTAATATTCTTTACTGTCTTCTTTTTCTATAAGTTTCACTGCAACCAACATTTGACTTGCATTTTCACGAGGCAACATTACTGTTTCTGCTACAATACTTGAATCTTTATCATAAAGTGGGTAATTCTTCTCACCAGACTGAACAAAAGCATTTTCACCCAAATCAGTAAAAACATTAATTGAATAAGGCTCTTCGCTATTCAGTAACACTCTAAGGTTGCGATTGGCTTTAACAAGGTCTTCAAACTGAATTGATTCCCCATTATCACTTTGGTGTACTTCCGTAACACTACTGGTCTGACCTGCTGGAATTGGGTTTAAAGTAAGATAAACTTCTTGTTCTGTCCCATCAAATAAGCCATTGTATATTTTTACAGCATTCTCTTCCGTAACAGCTTGATTGAGATTTACTCTAACAATAATTTTATCATTTTCATCCATTTCAATGTCCACTCGGCCACTTTTTGAAAATGATGCTATAGAATAGGTTGCGAATGTATTTACTTGAATAGGTAAAGTGGATGGTGAATCATCCAATTCGTCATGTGAACATGAGAATAATGCTAAAACTAAAATATTTAAAGCTATAAATTTTAATAGTTCTTGAATTTTCATAATCAATATCAATGTAGTATAAATAATAGTAGTAATACGAGGTGTATTCATTAGAATATGCACCTTTCATTATGACGTATATTATGTTATACCGCATTTATATTGTTTAAGTTTAAACATTAACAATATTTTACACAGTTACAGTAACGATATTTTAATTAAAAATTGAATCAGTGGCGTCTTCTGATACACTAGAGGCCTTTTTCTTGCTTGATGAAGCATTTCCTATTCTATACCTGAAAGTCAATCTGACTACTCTTGACTCCCAACCATAAGTTTTATCCTCTGAAAAAGTTGGTTGATCTCTAGTCATTATATATTCTTGTGTATTTAGCATATCATCCAAGACCAACACTAAACTTCCTTTTCCTTTTAATACAGATTGTGAAATAGAGGCATTAATAAAATACCTTCCAGCTACATCTCCTTGTGGATTTTTTTGAGGAGAAAGGTAAGTTCCTGCAATCATGAACTGAGACCCTTTCCATAACCTCATATTCGAAGTAACTGTTGTTCTCCAATTGAGACTTGTCTGATAGACGTTGGGATCTATACTCCTGCCATCAATCATATTATAAAACACATTGACATTGGCGTTGACATTCCACCATTTCTTTAACTCAGTATCTACAATAAATTCAACCCCAGCATCTGAACCTTTATCCATATTCTCTACAGAATTGACCATTACACCATCGTCACCTTCAGTAGTGTACCACCTTGCAGGGTCTTGGTAAAGTCTATAATATAAAGAACCTTTGAAGCTTACTTTTTCTTTATTCAAATTATATCCTAATTCAAATGAATTGATAAATGATGCATCTAACTCCGGATTTCCTTTATTAATATAACTGGGATTTGAATGATCTTCGAAAGGGTTAATCATTCTCATACTTGGTCGTTCTACTTTTTTGGTGTAGGTGAAGAATACATTATCATATTCCGAAAGTCCCTGTTTTAGATTGATACTGGGATATAATTTGAAGTAATCATTCTCATAAATGTCCGTTGGATCAGAGGCCAAATTTGTTCTAATAAATGTCTGTTCAGCTCTCACTCCTGCCTGATATGAAAATTTTCGGTGTGCACCAGAAATCATCACATAACCTGCAGATACATATTCATTGTAATGGAAAATATTATTTCTTGCTTCATTTGGTAAGAAATCGTCTGAATTCTCATCATAATTCAAAACATTAAACCCTTCTGTTTTTGTTCTTACTGTCTGTTTAACACCCGTTTCAAATGTGAGATTTCCAATTGGTCTGGCATAATCAGTTTGAAACGAAAAATTGGAAAAAGTGGCATCCTTATAGTTTTGTTCTAATACTCCTAACTCCTTAAAAATTCCTACATCTCCTGCCGCATAAGCTGTGCTAATTGCCAGTTCTTCGCCTTCCCGGTCGGTTGTATGTAAGTAATCCATTCTTACTTCACCTTTCAGTTTACTTCCATCTACAGTATTAGTTTGTATAGACCTATGAGGCATATTTCCTTCTTCTGTTACTTCTGTCCAAAGGTCACCATCTCTTAACCAGTCAATTTTTACAATATTGGTTGAAACACTAAGGTTATTGTGTTCATTGAAGTCATATTGCCCACCTAATTGGAAATTATGCTTTTTGAAATTATTGTCTCCATAATAACCTTGATCTGTATTTTTGAAAGGCTCATCTTCTCCAAAGTTTTGAAGATTGGCATCCATTGAAGTGTAACGATTTTCTTCTTTGAAAGTATAAGATGAATTGATCGACAATTTTCCTTCTTGCTTTTGAAAACCGATTCCACCATCATACTTTTCACCACTACCGTATCCTAGCATTACATTAGCTGAAGTGTTTTTCAGGTTATTAGTATTCGTTGCAATATTTATAATACCAGCAGTACCGTCAGCGTCATATCGAGCAGACGGATTGGAAATAATATCAATATATTTTATGTCTTGAATGAGGATTTGCTCCAAAATAGGCCCGTATTCTCCTGACTGGCTAGCAGGCCTGTTATTGATAAACACCTGAACACCTTCACTTCCCCTATAGCTAACAATACCATCGGCATCCACATCTACAGCTGGAATTAATTGTAAAGCGTCCAAAGCATTACCATCTACAATCTTAATATTAACTCCAATTTCATAACGGTCATTGGAATTAGTATTCTGTGTTGTAATGTCGCTTTCTTGAGCTTGAGTAATGGTGGTTAAACCAAAAGATAATAATATTACAAAAAGGTAGTCTTTCACGGATCAATACATTTATTAGTTTGATATAAAACTACGTCAGATTCACTTACTCAGTAAGCACCATTAAATGACATTACCATTAACATTGAATATTTTAATATTTCCACGAAAAAATTAAGAGAATTTTATTTTATTTGAAATCTAACTATTTTTCAATAACACAAAAAAGCACAATGACGAATAAATTCACCATTGTGCTTCAAATGTCTTCAACTATCTTCTTTTAAAAAAGAAATAGAACAAGTAGGGATACCATTAAGTTGACACAAAAATCCAGCACTCCCACTCCTATATTTTTATCTTCCACCAGCTCATAATCAAGGTCTGATTTTGGAATGATCAATTTATCAAAGAAATAACTTACAATAAGTAGTAAGAAAATCATAATCGTTCCATCCATACAAATCATGATAAAGGTTTTATTCCAACCCAGAAAATCATGACCAATTGCCATCATCACAATAATACCAATTGAGATCATTTTACCAGCCACACTAAACGCTACAGCGATGTTGCCTTCATGAATCTGGTTTTGTATATCATAAGACATAAATTTGATATATCCTTTTGTAAATAGAATAAGAAATATCTGCCCAATAAAATAGAATACAAAAGCTTGCAAAGGTCCACCACCTTCACCTTTAATGGCACCTGCAATCATCAAACCTGAAGCCAGTAATGAAGCCAACTGAACAATAGCTGCCGCAATATTATGCTTTTCTTTAATTTCTTTCCGAACTGATACTCTTCTGAAAATCAAATGATCATTGATCCATGAGGATAGAAACATAACAGCAATTCCGCCAAGTGCGTAGATACTTACATTCATAATATCATGAAGAAGGTCTACCGAAGGACCTACTAAAGCTCCAATATAAATGGCAAAAACACCTACAAAATAACCTCCTATTGAAATTCCATACGCCACATTGTCTTTCTCTGTCAATTGTACATCTACATTATCTTTGTAAATGATTTTTTTGAGGAATTTTGAAATTAAAAGGATCACGGCAAAAATGAGGATGTAGATACAGCTCATTCCCCATTCTGTGAGAATTTCTAATAGTAGTTCTTTCATAATTGTCTAGTTTTATGGAATCAATAAGATTATTTATGCCCTAATAATTCAACAGCTTTTAAACCTGAATCAATGGCTTCAGTTAAAAAGGGCAATCTTCCGTTATCCACTCCTGCATACACTAGCTTTTCATGTTCTCTATTGTCATTCAGATCATTAAAAAGGTAGTCAGGTATTGGAATTGGCATTGCATGCCCCATTAAATTTATGTATACTTTTTCAATTTGAGAAATTAATTCTTCATCCTTGAGGTTAAAAAAGGAAGAAATATTCTGACATGTTTGTGCTACAATTTCTTTCCTAAGCTCTGGAACTTTAGTCAATTGATGCTTGTCAGAGGAAGCAAAACAATAATAGGCTGTCAGGACTCTATCTCCTTTTGAGGTTTGAGTTGTAGAATCTACAAAACCCATAAATTCTGATTCATTGGATAAGTCTTCATTTTGCCAAGCACCAAAAGGAATAGTATTTCCCTCTTTCAATAGAATATTCACTACCATCCAAGGAGCTTGTTCTAGGTTTGAAAGAGCTGGTTGTTTACCTTTTAAAATATATTTCAATGAATGTTTTTGCCCTGCATAAATAACTTCCTCTGCGTGATGTACTTTAATTTTCTTTTCAGCAACATCCACAACTGTAATCTCAAATTGCCCCTCTTTTTTTTCAATAGAAGTCACAAGATGATTTTCCTTCAATTTCTCAGATGGAATATGTTTTAAGAACTTATTAATGAAATAATAATTTCCTTCTGGAGGAGAAAAAGTAGCACAGCATTCACCAAACTCTGGCCTCACAGCATAATAGGCTATTCCAGCAAAAGCTGAAACCTTTTCAATTCCAGCACCAAAGTCATCAATCAAATGATAATTCAATCCCGTAACTAATTGTTCAGTCAAGTTGATCCCCTGCTCCAAAAGCCAGGTCTTGAAATCTATTTTATTCAATACTTTTGTTTCTTCTGCTGAGAGTCTTGAAGGTAACGTTATTTTGGAATAGAATGGCTGAATTAAATCATAAAATTTCTTGGTTTCATCCGTTGAAAAAAGAACTTCATTATAATACTCTCCCTTATATTTTGAGGTCGTCAGAAATGATTCGGGAATTATATACTCCTTTTCCTTAAATTGATAGAAGGCTCCATTCTTTTCAGTAATATCCAGTTCTTCTAATAACTGCATCACATTTCCACCAAATTTTTCAGGATAAGTCATATCATAATGAGCTCCCTGAGCAAAAACAGTGGAACCGTGTGTTTCTGAAGACGAACTGCCACCAAATCGGTCGGATAATTCAAATAATAAAAAATCTTTCTCTCTTAATCGATAAGCAGAAGTTAAGCCAGCGACACCACCACCAATGATAATTGTTTTTGTCTTTCCTGCTGTTTCTTTAGGAAAAGATTTACTCTGATAGACCAAGTGCCCTACTTTATCGTCAGACCTTACTTCTATCTCAAACAAATAGTCTTCTTCTTTGGTATTACAACCGGCAAGAACTCCTAATAACGCAGTGGAGGACAACTGAAGAAAATGTCTTCTTTTCATTTATCTTGTAAAAATATTTTTGAGATAAGGGTTATCTTTTCCTTTCCATATAAAACCGTCCAATATATAATGTGTGATTTGAGGAAGGGATAAAACGGCAATAATTAATGCTCTAAAAAACTGATGATCTACATATAAATTAGGCCAATTTCCAAATAAGTCTACTCTTTCATTGTTGATGAAAATATCCCAGAACAATTCCTCTGAAGATCCTAAAAATAAACAGATCAGCAACATCCATAACACACTCACAAAAACCTTTGAAAAGGACTGATTATCATTATTTTGTATTACTTTTTTCTCTTCAACATAATAAAACACTAAAAACATATACGGTATGCCATGTGCTATCACGTTGGTAATGGTAAATGAAAAATCTGAATTGAAGTACACAATTCCTAACCACCATGTACCAAATGTTGAGAACACCCAAAGTACTTTACCTATCGGAAATTCCTTGATTCTATTCTTTGATAGAAGAAGTAATTCAACAACCCATGCTACCAAAACACCAAAATAAATGACATTGAGTATCTCTACGATTGTTGTAGAAAGAATTGGAAAGGTGATAAAATCATCGGTGCTGAACCAATTGAACTTTCGATCTCCTAAAAAGTGCCAAATAAATACTGGATACAAAGTACCTAGGTAGATCATGACCTCATCCTTAAAGATTTTCCCGTTGATTGATGATTTGATTTTGTAGAGTTTTAAAAAGCCGTATTGTTGTTTGATAAAATGATATAAAGCAAAATAGGCCAAAACCCTCCAAAAAAGGCTTTCTGAATACCATGAAAAAATAAAAGTGAAAAGGAAAGCAATAATGGGTGCCAATTTTATGATACCACTGTAATTATTCCGTTCCTCTTTTGACAAATAGGTTCTGAAGATAGTACTCCAGACATGTGACACATCTACTCCTAACACAAAAAACACCCATACCAGAAGCGGGATTTTCATATCTGTAAATGTGCTGTCGAACTGAAAACATAAACCCCAGGTTATAAAAATGGGCAGATATAAAAAAAGGAGGTCTAGTTTCTTAGAAAATAACCATTGCTTATTCATTAGTCTAAATATAAGTACAAAAGCCACCTTAGAATAATCTAAAGTGGCTTTTATGAATGATATAACATTTTTTATCCTCTTGTAAAAACAAGTTCGTTTCCTTTACTCAATGTTTCATTGAAAGTATAATCCTCATAGTCAAACCCTTTCAACCCTTCTATACTTTCAATTTTGTGGTCAACAATATATCTTACCATCAAACCTCTAGCTTTCTTCGCGAAGAAACTTATGACTTTATAAGCACCATTTTTATGGTCTTTGAATACAGGTGTTACAATATCCGCTTTTAATTTCTTCTTGTCTACAGCTTTAAAATATTCATTTGAAGCCAAATTTACTAACATCTCCCCCTCTTCCAATTCTTCATTCAAAGAAGCCGTTACCGTTTCTTTCCAAAATGAATAAAGGTTCTTGTGATCTTCTACACCCCATTTAGTCCCCATTTCAAGTCTATAAGGTTGCATTAAATCCATTGGTTTCAATACTCCATAAAGTCCAGACAAAATTCTCAAATGATCTTGAAGATATTCTTGCTCATCTCCAGTTAAAGAATAAGCATCCAAACCAACATACACATCACCTTTGAAAGCAAAAACAGCTTGACGTGCATTATTCGGATCAAATTCCTTCTTCCATTCCATAAATCTGTCTTTATTCAAATCTGACAGCTTTGGACTAATGTTCATCAATTTCCCAATATCCTCAGAAGATAACTTGGCTAATGATTTGACCAGTTGTTCAGATTGATCCATAAATCTTGGATTAGAAACAATCTCAGTTGAAAATGGAGTTTCATAATCTAGACTCTTTGCCGGGGAAACCACTAACTTCATAATAATATATCTTTATATTGTTTTTTCTGTATTAATTAAATGCAATTTACGATTGATTGTACACTTAGTCCAATCAAAAAAGTTTATGCACCAATAGACCTTTTTTATTGTTGAGGAACAATCACTTTTCCTCCTGCCTTTTTCCAGTCTGTAATTCCGCCTTCAAGGTCTACTACTTTAGTAAAACCTAGATCCAATAATTTTTGTTTTGCTCTAGCACTTCTCCCGCCAGATTTACAAAAAACCATAACTGTGGTTTCTTTGTCTAAATTTTTAACTTCCTCCAAAAAGGAATCTCCCATTACATTTATATTAATTGCATCTTCCATGGTTCCTGCATTAAACTCATCTGGAGTTCTTACATCTAAGAGAACTGAACTTGGATTTTCTTGCCTAACTTTCACAAAATCAGACACTGACACTTGAGGCTCATTGTTTACAGCTCTACTACAAGCACAAAAAAATGTAATTCCGACAAAAAGTAAGATGAAGAAGTTTTTCATTAGAAATTATTTTTTAAAAATATAAATAACTGATTTTCAGTATAAATAATTTTATGGCACGATTTTAATTTCATTTCCACAACAAAATATGTTATTTTTCGTGTACTATAATTGACTTATACCTATAACCATAGTGTTTAAAGTTTTCACAAGTTAATGAATCAATAGATTTTTGTGCAAATTTTAGGTAAAAGCTATGATCTTTACTGATCAGGAATATGTTATTATTTCTTTGCTTATTGATATAAGTATTGAAATGTATTTTTTTAATTACTGACTTCAAGTACCATGTTAAAACAGGCGCAGAAGCTCAAGCAGACACAGACGTTATCACCACAGCAAATTCAGTTTATTAAACTTTTGCAGGTGCCTACTATAGAGCTGGAAAAAAGAATCCAAGAAGAACTTCAAGAAAATCCCGTTCTTGAAGAAGGGAAGGAGTCTGACCGGGAAGAACAAGAGTTCGGAAGTGATGACGCCTCAACTACTGACGACACCAACGACGAATTTGATGATATTCCTGAAATTGACCCAATAGATGAAGTAAATTTAGATGACTACGTCAATAGAGATGATGTAGCAGGTTATAAAATGTATGGTGATGGTGATGTTTCTGATGAAAAAGAACTCCCTATCCCAATGATGGACACTTTAGGTGATTCTCTACTCGTACAGCTGAGCTTCCTCAATCTAAATGAGGTAGAACAACAGATTGGAGAACAATTAATTGGCAGTATTGAAAGTGACGGCTACATTAGAAGGCCGCTAGAAGCAATTGTCAATGACCTTGCGTTTTTGCAGAATGTAGAAACAGACCTCAATCATGTTGAAGCGGTATTAAAGAAAATCCAGCAGTTTGACCCTCCAGGTATTGGGGCTAGAACTTTACAGGAGTGCCTTGAAATACAACTCAAGAAAAAAGACACGCATGACCCTATTGTCAAAATTGCTATCAAAATGATTGTGCTGTGTTTTGAGGAATTCAAGAAGAAACATTACACTAAAATTCAGAAAAGACTGGGAATTGATGATGAGCAAATGAAAGATGCCATCGAAATGATTATTCACCTCAATCCAAAACCTGGTGGAGTGAATAGCAACGCCGCATCTGCTCAATTCTTAACTCCCGATTTTATTATAAAAGAAGTAAATGGTAGAATCAATATTTCTCTGAACGGTAAAAATGCTCCTGATTTGAGAGTAAGCCGTCAGTACGGAGATATGATTGATGCTTTCGACAAAACGCCTAAGAAAACGAAGAAAATGAGAGAGGAAGTGCGTTTTGTAAAGCAAAAACTTGATGCTGCCAAATGGTTCATTGACGCCATCAAACAGCGTCAGGATACTTTACTAAGAACCATGCAAGCCATTGTGGATTATCAAATGCCATTTTTCCTCAGTGGAGATGAAGGGCAGTTGAGACCCATGATTCTTAAGGATATCGCAGAGATTATTCAAATGGATATCTCTACCGTTTCAAGAGTAGCAAGCAGTAAGGTTGTTGAGACTGACTTTGGTATTTATCCATTAAAATACTTCTTCTCTGAAAGTATTTCTACAGAAAGCGGAGAAGATGTAAGTAGCAAACAAGTAAAATCTGTCTTGAAAGAGATGATTGAAACAGAGGATAAGAAAAAACCTCTTTCTGATGACAAACTTGAAAAATTACTTCGAATTAAAGGATACAACATTGCACGTAGAACTGTAGCGAAATACAGAGAGCAAATGAACATCCCAGTAGCAAGAATGAGAAAAGAACTTTAATATGCTTGAAACAAAAAAAGTATTTCAGATTATATCAGTTCTTTTACATCCCATATTTATACCCTGCATTATTGCGGGGTTATTTCTTTTTGGAGTAAATGAAGCCCCTTGGCTAGATGCCAAAGCAAGATGGTCATTATTTAGCTTGATTTCCACCATCACCACTTTAATGCCTATTAGTTGTCTTTTAATCATGCAAAGGTTTGGAGTGGTTAAAAGTCCGCAAATGCACCATAGAGAAGAACGTGCTTTTGCACTATCAATCATGATTTTATCAGTGGCAATATTGTGCTATTTACTTATCGTAAAAATCAATGTCAGTACAGCATTAAGCATTTCGTTTTGCGCTGTCACTATAACACTGATCAATGCCAACATTGCCAATTTTGTAGATAAAATCAGTCTTCATTCGGTGGGGTTAGCCGGATTGACTGGCATTCTATACTATTTTATTAGAGAAGCAGAAGCGGAACCCAATATCATCTTGTTTGATGCATTTGGATTCAGTATTATTTTACTTGGAGTAGCAATGACAGCAAGATTGTATTTAAAAGCACACACCTATTATCAAATTTTAGCCGGAGCACTGATTGGCTTGCTCAGTGGATATGGTGGTGCTGTATTAAGTGCACACTTCCTACAACATCATACGCTCGTTTAGATCAACTTTTGAAGATTTTCAAAAGAAATAGGTTTATTCATATACCCTTTTACAAAAGAGTATTGCAATGCCGCTTGTTCATCTTCTTCAATAATGGAAGTACTTAACATCACCACAGCAATATTTTTTTTATTTTGATGCAATTCTTCCAAAAACTCATGTCCGCTCATAACAGGCATATTAATATCCAACAATATTAAATCGATTTGGCGTGAAGCCTCTTCAAGAATAAAGCCTAAAGCTTTCTCTCCATTTCTGAAAACATTAAGTGTTGATAAAAGTCCTGACCTAGTTAATATAATTTCAGTGTAAGCATTAGATGCTTCATCATCATCAATTAAAAGAATATTCATAGTTTAATTTTATTTTGGCAAGTAGACAAAGAAAGTTGTTCCCTCTCCCAATTCACTTATCACCTCTATTTTCCCCTTAAGTTGTTCACAAGCTTGTTTGGCTAAATATAATCCCAAACCGTTTCCATCAATTACATCATTAGCCCTTTTGAACATTCCAAAGATACGTTGCTTATGTACACTTAAGTCGATGCCCACACCATTATCAGTAACACTGATTATTGTTTGTTTATCAGATGTGGTATCAATTGATAATTTAAGCTGAGGAATAATTGTATTTTTTCTATACCTCAAGCCATTAGTTAAAAGGTTTTCTAAGATAGTAATTAATTGTTTCTGAGAACTCTTCAAGTAAGGTTCTCCTAAAAATTCAACTTTTAGGTAGTCGTTCAAAGAGAGTTCATCCACTGTAATACTCTTTTTAAGGTCTTCAATTAATGGTTCTAGTTCAATCTTTTCTAAAAGAACAGAGGATTCCCTTTGCTCAATCACTTTCACTAAGTCATTGATTTTAGTATTTGCTTTATCTATTGATTTTTCAATCCAATGAATAGCCTGCAATGAAGAGGGATCATTGATTGATGTATCTTCTTTCAAAAAGTGTAAAAAACTATTAATATTGGTAATTGGACTTTTCACATCATGCGTAGTGATATAAGCAAACTGCTTCAGTTCATTATTGTGTTCTTGCAGTGCAATCTCTTTCTCTTTTACCTCTGTTATATCCTCCAGCATAATCATCACTCCACCAATATCGTTTTCTGCACTTGTCCAAGGATTGATTTTGATATGTAGATATTTTAAAACTCCATTAATATGAAATTCAAAGGAAGGAATGACTACCGTTTCTACAAGCAATAAGGCTTGATCAATTTTTTCATCTAACTGTAAATCTTTAAAATGAAATGTGAATACATCACCACGAATATCTTCATTGATATTAAAAAATTGTGGCCACATATTGCTGTATGCTACAATTCTTTTTGATTGATCAAGCATCACAACAGGTGTGGGTATAGCATCAACAAATATTCTTAGGTCTTTTATACTTACTCTTTGTTCTCTATGTATTCTTTTTGAATTCACAATTTGTAGAATGTCTTGTACTGACTTTTGATTTTTAGGTTAAACATTTAGTAGGGATAATAATTTTTCAAAATAGTATTGTGATAGTTACAGTCAATTTCACAAGGTGTAATTGTAATATTCGAATCAATGAGATTCTTAAGAAGTACATCTCCTTACTTACTTTTCTACCACTTATTTAAAATACTAAATCTTGATGTACTTTCAATCATTGCTTATCAAGATTCCTAAAATAGTGTAATGAATTATGCACATTGTATTATACAAAAAGACCACCCCTTTGCAGAGGTGGCCTTGTGTAATTCTTGTTGTAGAACGATTAACCTACAGAACCTTCTAGTGATAAAGCCAATAATTTTTGAGCTTCCACAGCAAATTCCATTGGTAGTTTGTTCAATACTTCTTTACAGTAACCGTTTACAATTAGAGCGACAGCTTGTTCTGTGTCGATACCTCTTTGATTACAATAGAAGATTTGGTCCTCACCAATTTTAGAGGTTGTTGCCTCGTGTTCTACTTTTGATGTATGGTTATCTACTTCAATGTAAGGGAATGTATGAGCACCACAACGGTCACCCATCAACAATGAATCACATTGAGAGAAATTTCTTGAGTCTGTTGCGTTCTTGTTCACTTTCACCAATCCTCTGTATGAGTTTTGAGATTTACCAGCAGAAACACCTTTAGAAACAATTCTAGATTTAGTGTTTTTACCGATGTGAATCATTTTAGTACCTGTATCTGCTTGTTGCATGTTATTTGTTACAGCCACAGAATAGAACTCTCCTACTGAGTTATCACCTTTCAAGATACAAGAAGGATACTTCCAAGTTACAGAAGAACCTGTTTCAACTTGCGTCCATGATAACTTAGAGTTGTTACCATCACAGATACCACGCTTAGTTACAAAGTTGTAAACACCACCTTTACCATTTTCGTCTCCAGGGTACCAGTTTTGTACTGTTGAGTACTTCACTTCAGCATCTTCATGAACAAAAATTTCAACTACCGCTGCGTGTAATTGGTTTTCGTCACGTTGAGGAGCTGTACATCCTTCCAAGTAAGATACGTAAGAAGAATCTTCAGCAATAATTAAAGTACGCTCAAATTGACCTGTACCTGATGCATTAATTCTGAAATAAGTTGACAATTCCATTGGACAGTGAACTCCTTTTGGAATGTAACAGAATGAACCATCAGAGAATACAGCTGAGTTTAACGCCGAGAAGAAATTATCTTTTACTGGAACAACTGATCCAAGATACTTTTTCACTAACTCTGGATGATCTTTAACTGCTTCTGAGAAAGAACAGAAAATAATTCCTTTCTCTGCTAAAGTGTCTTTGAAAGTAGTAGCAACGGATACTGAATCAAAAACTGCATCAACTGCAATGTTTGAATCCTTTACTCCTGTCAAACGCTTTTGTTCGTCAAGAGAAATACCTAATTTTTCAAAAGTAGCTAATAGTTCAGGGTCTACTTCTTCTAATGATTCGATAGCCTTTTTCTGTACTGGAGCAGAATAGTAAATGATGTCTTGGTAGTCTACTTTTTCATAGACAACATTAGCCCACTCTGGGCATTCCATCTTTTGCCATTCTCTGAAAGCACTAAGCCTCCACTCTAGCAACCATTCTGGCTCTTCTTTCTTAGCAGAAATGAATCTTACAATCTCTTCGTTTAGTCCTTTGGGAGCTTGATCTGCTTCAATGTCAACAGTCCAACCGTGCTCATATTCTTTGGACGTAAAGTCTTCTAATATTTTATTATCCTGATCTGCACTCATTATGTAAAACGTTTTCTACGTTGTCTAATTTCTACTTTGTATTTGATATGTTTCCATCTATAACTGAAAACATAACTGATTTGTTCATTAGAAACCTACTATTTTAAATGGAAAAAGTCCACAACACTATTTAGTATGGTTCTAAATTGCAAAATTAAGATATAAATTTCAGAAAGTTGAGTTTTAGCATCAAAAAGTTTCTCAATTCTTTTAAAAAGATGATTATTACAGAAATTTGAAAAAAAAACTACATTAAATGCAATTTATACACTAGAATAATTATATTTACAAACGTTAAAGTTGCTAACACAACTCCGCCTCAAGTTGTGTTACTATGGGTATTTTTTTTCATGACTGTATACCTTAGCCTTAACTTATTTAAAGAATTTAAATAATTGTGGGTTGTCTTTCTAGATAACCCTTTTTTATTGTTGATTCAAAACACCTAACAGGCTCTCTTTAATCTATCTATTTCATAAAAAAAAGCAATTAAGCGTAACGCCTAACTGCTCCTAATCTTCAATATTTTGAAAGCATTATTTTTTTAATTTTGCATAATGCTTGTAAAATAATTCAATTGTTTCAATTCCTTTCAAGAAATTAAAAATTCCAAATTTTTCGTTTGGTGAGTGAATCGCATCAGAATCTAAACCAAATCCCATCATAACAGAGTCCAATCCTAGTTCTTCTTTGAAAAGTGCAACAATTGGAATAGATCCACCGCTTCTTACTGGAATAGGCTCCTTACCAAATGCCTCTGCATATGCATCATTTGCTGCTTGATATTCAGTAGAATTTGTAGGAATTACTACTGGTGTTCCTCCGTGATGTGCTGTCACTTTCACTTTGATACCGTCAGGAACCAATGACTCAACATGTTTTGCAAATAAGTCAGAAATCTCTTCCCATGATTGGTGAGGCACCAAACGCATAGAAACTTTAGCGTATGCCTTTGACGGAATAACAGTCTTAGCACCTTCGCCAATATATCCACCCCACATACCATTGATATCTAAAGTAGGTCGGATACTTGTTCTTTCGTTTGTTGAGAATCCTTTCTCTCCAAATTCTTTATCAATATCCAATGCTTTTTTATAAGCATCTAAATCAAAAGGAGCTTTAGCCATTTTAGCTCTTTCCTCTTCTGTCAATACCTCAACTTTGTCATAGAAGCCAGGAATTGTAATGTGACCGTCTTTATCTTTTAATGCAGCCAACACTTCAGAAAGAGCATTCAATGGATTCTGAACAGCACCACCATACATACCTGAGTGAAGATCTCTATTAGGTCCTGTTAGTTCTAATTCCATATAGCTCAAACCTCTCAGACCTACAGTAATTGAAGGTGTATCTACAGAGATCATCCCTGTATCAGAGATCAAAATTACATCTGCTTTCAAGTCTTCTTTTCTCTCACGGATGAAATCGCCCAAGTTTACAGAACCAATTTCTTCCTCACCTTCCAGCATAAACTTCACATTACAAGCCAATGTATTGTTTTTCATCATTGACTCAAAAGCCTTTATATGCATATACATCTGACCTTTGTCGTCTGATGCACCTCTTGCATAAATACTGTCGTTTTTGATAGTAGGTTCAAATGGAGGAGTGTCCCACAAATCTAATGGATCAGCAGGTTGTACATCATAGTGTCCGTATACAATTACAGTTGGTAATGAAGAGTCAATAATTTTTTCTCCGTAAACCACAGGATTACCTTTTGTTGGACAAATCTCAACTTTATCCGCTCCTGCTTCTGTTAGTTTGTGTGCAATAAATGCCGCAGCTTTTTTGATGTCAGGTTGATATTCCACATCGGTACTTACAGAAGGAATACGTAATAAATCAAAAAGTTCAGATAGGAATCTATCCTTATTCTCCTCGATGTACTTAGTCATGTTATATGTATTTAAAAAGTCAAACTGATTAATAATCAATCAGGCATTGTTCCAAAAATGAAATCCCATAAGGGTGATGAGACTCCAAACGCCTTAGTGTCATCTCTATAGTGATGGATACTATGATGGATCCATAAAATCTTTAAAAAATTTTTTGGAGGGTGCATAGCATGAATCATATAATGGACTCCCAAATATAAGGCATATCCTGTTAGAAAACCTGCAGTGAAAGGGAAACAATAGTCATCTAATGCTAAATAAAACAGATAAAAAAAGGAAGAAGCCAATAAGACACTAACGATAGGAGGCATAGCTAACCTTGATTTATCCTTAGGGTGATGATGATGCACCCCATGGAATTTGTGCGTGATATCTTTTTTTAAAGGTGTGGTAGGGTTCATATGAAATACAAAACGATGCATAACATATTCCACCAAAGTGAAAAGTAACAATCCTACAAGAAAAAGAGCAATAGTGAGACTTAATGTTACGAGTTGATAATAAAGACCATACACAAGCAAGCCTGCTCCAAAAATGAGATACATTGATATGGGCACTGCTGCGTGTGTATGGGTAAGTTTTTCTAGTATAGGGTTCTTAAATAGTTTCTTTTCGTTAGATTTTTTTTCATTAATTGAAGATGAAGAAATATCCATTATAAAATAGTTATGTAAGGGTTAAAGGATTAATCACCCACCATCACATTTAAACTAAAGGATAATGGGTCTAACTCTCCTATAAGTTCGTGAATAAAATTCACATTTTTAGGCCAAAACTCCATCAAATTGACAATTCTTTCCTGCGGAGCGTTATTTGGCAATAAACATTCCCTTATACATAGCACTCTTTCAATATCATCTTGGATTTTTCTTTTACCCTCTTTTCTCAGCTTACTTTGGGTATGCTCTACACGTTTCAACATTCGTGTTCTTTCAGCATCAACATGCTTTTTAAGATTAGGAGTAATAGCATTGGCTTTGGTTAAGATTTCACTGTAAGCCAGCTCAATCTTTGCCAACTCCGCTGTAATATCTGTATCAACATCTTCATTTCCATCAAGAATCTGTTCTTCAATAGCTCTTTTCGGTTGAAGAAGTTCTTCTAAAGGCCAACCTGATTTACGCCACTTCTCACTGAAATGTCCGTCTAAAACCAAACAAAAACCCCTTGGTAATACCATTGGGTACTGAACATTGTAAGCCTCAAAAGCTTCTTTCAACTGTAACCAATAAATTACTTCTGCAGGCCCTCCTAAATAAGCTAAATTAGGTAATAAGACTTCTTGAAGAACAGGTCTTAATACTACATTAGGACTGAACTTCTCTGGACTCTCCTCTACTAGAACGTCCATTTCTTCTGAAGTCCATGAAAATTCACCTCCCACAGTTTGAAATCCTTCTGCTGTTTTTTCTAATCGCAAACGGACTCCATCTTCCATAAAGAAAAGGTTTATCTCTCTTGCAAAGATCTGCGTTTTATACCCTTGGCTTTCAATTAAAGCATTGGTCTTAGACACTTTCTCAAAACTCACACTTTCATAAAGCTCTTTTTTGATAATTTCTTTGAAAGGCTCTTTTAAAGCTTTATGATCCGCGTCTACACAAACCAATCCAAATTCCTTAAAAAGCGTATTAACGATCTTTCTAGTAGCTTCTGTGAGATTTTCACTTTCCGTATATGCCTTCACAAATAACTCTGGCATATCTTTGATTCTATCAAGAATCTGATCCATTCCTTCCAACGACAACCTTCCTACAGGTCCGGAAGGGTTAGGATGTTCCCAAGTATATTTCCTTCCTCCTAACTGAAATGAGGCAATCTCCTCAAAATCATGATCTTCCGTTGCCATCCAATACACCGGAATGAAATTCTTATCTGGGTACTTTTCTTTCAGCTGCTTACACAAATTAATGGTGGCAGCAATTTTATATACAAAAAACAAAGGACCTGTGAAGATATTCAATTGGTGTCCTGTGATAATTGTATATGTATTTTTATCTAAAAGTAAATCAACTTGTGCTGATGGATAATCCTCTATTTTACTATATTGATCATGTAAAGATTGTACTAACCTTTGTCTCGATGCATCCGTAAAATCACTTCGATTTTCAATAATTTGATCAAATGATGATAATTGGGGTGAGTATTGATATAAAGGTTTAATCTCTTCTTTTTCTGAAAGGTAATCTAGAAACATTTTTCCGTATAAACCGGCTGTTTCGAATGGAATTTTGTAAGTATTCATTGTGTTTATTATTCTTCGACCTACGAATTTAATGGATGTTTTGAAAAAAAATAGTGAATCACTAAAAAATATTTGTTTCAACAATAGTTGACACTATCAAAACACTATTTATCGGTCATATGCCACTTTCATTTTTTCACCAATGATAAGTTTGTTTTGATGCATAACTTTTATGATTCCATCATTGATGACTGTATATTTTCCTTCTTTTTGTAATTCAATATTTTCAGACTCCTGAACGGCACCATCAAAAGTTATTTCAACGCCCTTTGGTATCCATTTTTCAAAAGGGGAATTTTTATTTAATACGTATTTAAAATCATCAGCAAAAACTACAAGGGTATTGATGTACTCTTGGTCTTTCAGCAGTTCTTGGCTTGAGGTATCCAATACATTGGTGATATAATTCAATGCAAAGTGTTTTTGGGATGACAACCACTTCAGTACCGTCTCCAACAATGCGTCATGGTAATGCACCAACTCAAAAAATTCATTTTGCCTTGTCATATTTTTATTGATTTCTTCTTTATGCTCTTGATAAAAGATAATATCAATCTTGATATCCAAGGATAATAATTTTTCATAAGACTGTGCTGTAGCAATTACAATTGGACTCCATTCCAACAATGAAAATAAAAGTGGAAATTGAGATTCATCTACCTTGCCCACTAAAACGGCAGGTTCCTGATCATCTCTGACAATGTGATGTGAAGACATAAAATAGTAAAACAAAAAAATGCCATAAATTACAGTATCGAATTTATGGCATTTTTTGAGATTTATTTCAAGGTTTCCAATAATTTCTGCAGGTCCTTCATAATAGCTTTCCCTTTGTCTTTGTTATACCATTTTTGGACTTTCATTGAAAACTGCTGTTTATCCTCTCCTACTTCTTTCTTGAATTCTGGAATTAAGGCTGTCAACTCTTCCGGTCTAGGTCCCCATTCTCCTAACACTTCATTCGTCTTTTGATCGATCATGATCAATTTTGGAATAGACCTTGAACCGTTAGTCAAGAACTGCTCCATAAGGTCTTGATTATTATCTCTCAATAAAAATCTCAATTCTATTTTTGGTGAAACCTGAGCGGCCTCAGCAATGATTGGTATACTTTGAGCAGCATCTCCACACCACCCTTCAGTCAATACCAGCCAGTAAACACTTGTGTTTACCGCTCTTCCTGCCACTCTCAAAGGATCTAAAAGACGATTGGTTTTGTCAATCCTTTGCATTCTTGTAACATTCAAACGAGTATAATCTACTAGTTGAGAATCATCGTAGCTGATAATTGTAGGTTCATCAGATAATAGGTTATCCAGTGCTTCTCTATATGTTTCATAAGTAAAAGCATTATCGATATACTCTTGTGCTACAGTTTGGTTTTCTGCCATACGAATAATTGAATGATTAGGTTGATTATATAATTAATGTATTGCCTCATTTAACAATGATAATATTGTAAAACTTAAATATTAAATTAATAAAATGAAGGCAGTTATTTTATTCTATAGCTCAATTTTTTCATAGATCGTTCACATTACTTGATATAATACAATGAAATTATTTCTTAAGGGAAGGAACCTTAACAAATTGAGCAAAAATAAGGGAGATAACACAGAGAATTGCACCTCCATAAAACGGCATCGTCCAGTCTTTTAACCAAATCCAACCTCCTAATAACGGAAGGAATACCGCCACTACATGATTGATCGTGAATCCTACTGCCATTGAAGGAGCAATATCTTTTGGATCTGCATTTTTCTGGAAATATGTTTTGATGCCAATTGAAAAACTAAAGAAAATATGATCTATAATATAAAGTCCTGCCACTACCCATCGATTTTCTATTAATGCATATGCCAGGAAAACGATTGTAAGACTAATGTATTCAAAACTCAACATTTTTCGTTCACCATATTTATTGAGCATTCTTGCAATAATTGGATTGAAATACATCGAAACAATGTTGTTCAAAACAAACAAAATGGTAATTTCCTTAATAGAGAAATTATATTTTTCCACCAAAAGCAATACCGCAAATACTACAAAAACTTGTCTTCTTGCACCACTTAGAAGATTCAAAACATAAAAAAGCCAGTACTTCGACTTTAATATCATCTTCTTATGTTGCATAACTGCGTCTTCCTCAATTGGTTTTTGAAACAATGCCCAAACTCCTGCCAATACAACAACAACACCAATCAACAAGTAAATAATTTCATACGAAGCCACAAAAGTCAACCCATAGATAGCTCCACCAATAGCGATATTCGTAAATGCCATAACACTTTTCAGTCTTGCCAAAACATGGGGACTGTCTTCTTTTGAAAAACTTTGTAATGTGAGTGACTGATTAGAAGTTTCATAGTAATGAAAACCAATTGACATGATCAAAGTGGTCATCATCAATCCCCAAAATGAAGGAAATAACCCTGTCAGTCCAACACCAATTCCCATCACAATAATAGATATAGAAGCAAATCGGTCTTCTTTAATAAACATCAAGAAGAATAAGGCTGTCACGACAAGAAAACCTGGAACTTCTCTGAAAGATTGTATGGCTCCAATATCAAAACCATTTAAGCCAATTTCATCGACAGCAAAATTATTGAACAATGTACGCCAGCCTTGAAAACCTAATGCTGTTGCAATAGATAGGACAAGCAAAAACTTGTACATCGGTGATCGGAATGCGGAAGTATTTTTCAATTTCAGTTGGTTTAATTGTCGAAAAATAATGACCTCTACTTAATATGATTTCTTTGGTCATCTTGTTTGTTGTAATAGTTAACTGCGAATATAGACGTTTTAATTTTAAGGAACAGTCCATTGAACACAAAAAAAGAGCTAAACCTTAACAGCTTAGCTCTTCCATTGATTAGAAAATAAAGGGTTATTTCAAACCAATTTTATTTCCTTTCCATCCTTTATCCCAAGTATTTTTTAATGGGTGTGCTTCCGTATTCAACACATATTTTTCTAAGTCAAATACTTCTGATGGAGCGAAGAATAAGTAACAATATTTCATGGTTTCCGCAAAGAAGAAACTTTCCAAAGTATCCCATTTCTCTTTTGTCTTCACATCTTTCAGCTGAACATAACCATTTTCAACTTGGCAGTACTTTTCAATGCTTTCAAACATCTTCTTGCCTTGCTCATAGTATTTGTCATTGCCAGTACCTCTCCATACATAATAAGTAGACTCAATTGCCTCTGGTCTCATCATATAGTATTCAGCTCCTTCATAAAATGGTTGCATTGTAGTATAATCTACAGCCTCTGGCTCAATGCCGTCTTTGAACCACATTTTATTGATAGATGCTTGTAACTTTTCGGCTCTGTCTAAATCGCCATCCAATACATAACATAAATTCCAGAAACAATCCAATGCACCGAATCGAGTACTCAATCTTTCCCCCGAATTCATATCTGCCCAACCAATCCAGAACTCACCATCTACAGAAGTTGTATCGACTAAATATTTGTTGACTGCATCTCTTGAAACGTTGTACCACTCCAATAAGTCTTCATCACCAAACAACAAATAACCCTTTAATAAGTACTCATAGTAAGCATCAATACCTCCTGAGATATGAGCTCTTGTGTCTGCCCATTCTCCTGTATCTTGATCAATCCACGAACCTTGCAATCCTGTCTTACCTCTTCGATCATAAGAAGCTTTGATACCTCTTTTACACAATTCATAGTATTTATCATCTCCCGTCAATTTCGATAAAACACCATATTCCAATAGCATTGAACCAATTTCACATGGGTTTGTGCCCTGACCACTTACTTTACCTGTACGAAGGTTTACCAAACGGTAAGGAATTCCAGTAGGTGAATCAAAAACAGGAATCATTCTATCACCAAGGTCTTTGGCTAACTCTAAGAATCTAGGATCACCATCCAATTGGTATGAAGAAAGTAAACCGCCTAAAATTCGAATTGCAATTTCAAATTGTTGTACGTCTAAATCTTTATCAAAATCTAATTCAGAGAAAATTAAATCCTTACATTCTTTCATTTCCTCTTCTAATCCCATTAAGTACATGGTAGAAAAAGCATCTACAGGCGTCATTAATAGCGACTCTGCATACCAATTATGCCCTTTTTCTGATATAGGGTTCACCGCATCTAATCCTTTTGCATAATTCATATAGGCTCTCCACCCTTTTTTAAATGCCGTTTTAACTCTCTCTTGGTATTGCTGTTTCTCCTTTGATGAAATTTCCTCTGTAACTGTTTCTTTTGAAACACTAGTAGCAGTTGTACATGAAGTTCCTAAAAGTGTAGTTGATGCCACTAAAATTGAGGCTACTAATGATTTTTTGATGGTAGTTTTCATTTTCCTTACTTGATAATGGTTATAATAAGTACGAGTACTTAAGTAGATAATTTATTTCCAAATTTTATTGATCTCATTTAAGAATTGAGCTTCTTGTGATGCATTAAAATCATAAAACTCAAAGTCACCCAAATGTGTGTTATCTTTTTCAATAATTAAGACTTTTGCCCCTTCTTGCAATGCGATGGTATGCCATACATTTTTAGGAATATTATAGGTCACACCTTCTTTCATCTCTTCCATATCATAATGGATACTATCATTTTCGATAGAAGCGGCTACCAAAATTGCTTTTCCTGTTATTAATAAGAAAGCTTCATCCGTTTGGTAATGAATATCCAATTTTTTGATATTCTCGGGCTTTGCTCCTTCTGAATAATTCAATTGAGCTACTTGCCAACCTTCTCGAATCAGGAAAGGATTATAACCTTCTGATTCGTGTGTATATCTTTCTGTAATATTCATACTTAATTCTCTAATATTCTGTCTACAACAAGCTGTCTAAACTCTTTAGAAAGCATCGCAAAATAAGCGGTAAAACCTGTAATTCTCACCACTAAATCAGGATATAGATCAGGATTTTCGTGTGCGGCCAATACTTGTTCTTTATCCATAATATTCACATTGATCAGAGTTCCTCCCAATTCAAAGTGGGTTTTAATAATAGCACCTATGATCTCTGCGTGTTCTTCTTTGGCTAAAGATGGATCCAATTCCCATTGCATTGGAGCCGTATTTCCATACCCCGGTTGCACTTTGGCAATTGCTGACGCTAAAGCGAGTGAGCCTCCATCCACTACAAAACCAGGTGTAGGGTTCGCTCCATGATTGATTGGCTCTCCTCCTTTTCTTCCGTTTGGAGTTGCTTTTACTTTTTTGCCAAGACCGACGGTATTGGCCCAAGAGAAAAGCCCTGGAATAAAGCAATGGTTTTGCTCTGCATCTGATTCATTTTTAACTAAGGCTGAAAAATGTTCTGCAATTAAACTTGCCCATTTGTCACCTTTGGTGTCTCCCTGCCCATATCTTTCACTGTTTTGAAGCAATGTTCGAATTCTCTCCCCATTTTCATCTTCAAAATTAGAATTGAGATGAGATTGTAAATCTTCCCAACTCAAACGCTTTTCTTCTTCAATTCTTTGCTCAATAGCTGCAAATGAATCGGCAACAATTGCTATTCCAGCTCCATCAATGGAGAGGTTATAATACATTGCACCACCATCACTGACATCTCTCCCTTTTTCCAAAGGTCCGTAAGACAATAAATTCAGAATCAGTTCAGGCTCGTTGTATTTTTGATACTTCAAATGATGCTTAATTCCATCAGCCGCCGTAGTTACCGCTTTGGCTAAATGAGCTGTAAATTTACCCCAAAGTTCAGCAGTACTTTTGACTTCTGAAGTTGCCATTATTTCCTCAAAAGCCACCTCAAATACTTTAGCCATATTGACTTTCACAAGGTCATTCATGGTATATTCCAAACCCGGCAAAGACATCCAATTACATCCCACTGCAATTCTTTTTCTTGCTAACTCTTCTGAATATCCATTTTTCATAAAGCCACTAATCAATCCTTTGTCCCCTGAAAAACGTGGCCAGGCATTTTTATGCTTAATCAAGTAGTCCAATGATCGGTCAAACAATTCTTGATTCATATGATCATGCACACGAACAGTAATGTTTAATGAGGTATTGATCTTGTCTGCTGCTTCAAGAATTAAAAAAGAAATCTCAGAAGATACATCGCCTCCATTACCGTCAGGCCCTCCCAATTGCCAGTAAATAGGATCGTTGATTAGAAAACATGACAAATAATAAATAGCTTCTTCTTTGTCAATGATTCCATTCTTTATATCATTTTCAAAATACGGCTGTAAAAGCGTATCAATTTGTCCACCGGCTCCATCTCGGTTGTACGTCCTTGAGGCAAGGTGGAACCAAATAATCCATTGGCAAGCTTGACGCAATGTTTTTGGTGGATGATGAAGAATAGCTCTATTGGTCTCTCGCATCTTGAGAAGGTTTTCTCTTGACAAAGGATCTTCTTCCTTTTGTATCATCAATGCCAACTCATCAATATGTCTTTTGATCCAACCTTGAATACTGACAATTGCTCTTTTATGGGCTTGATAAAATACTTCTTGCTCTTCTCCTTGATTTATGGCCGCAGAAGTTTCTATCTTTTTTAATAATCCACCCCAACCTAATTGCAAGCCTAATTCAAAATCAGGTGCAAAGTGAGCATCATCGCCAATGCCATGAATAATATCATACTTTTCTTGATTTGCTATAAGATGGGTAAAAGGGTACGATGGATTCCATTTGTTGGGACGCATTTTTGACATGAAATAAATCCAGCGTCCTGCAAAAGCATCATTCCCATCAATATAAGTTGGATGGTTGTCCATCAAATCACAGAAGTTATCCGTCCAACCTTGTATGCCATAAAAAGAGCCATCACTGTGATTTGGGATAATCTCCCACCCCTTGTCAGGTACAGCAATTCTGCCATAATCATCTTCATCCAAAAGACCTTCTTTTCGAATTTTCTCCTTGGTTTGAAGTGCTTTCGCTCTTTTCAGGTTCTCAATTTTTTGTAAGTAATATTCTTTCATTTCCATTTATTTCTTTATCAAACTAGACCAATATTGGAACTCAGAATGACTCATTTCATTTATGTGTGCTAGGTTATATTCCAAACCCAAGTTTTTATATTTCTGCTCCCCTAGTTTATGATAAGGATTGAGCTTAAACTGCTTACAGTTAGAAAGCTGATTGACAAAATCATTGATGGCAACAAGCTCTTCTTTAATGTTATTGGCAGTAGGTATTAAAGGAGTTCTTAATTCATAACTCACTTTTTGATTATCCAACAGTGTAATGTTAGACAACACTTTTTGATTATCTGTAAAGGTCCATTTTTTATGTTTCTCTGCATTGATAAACTTCAAGTCTACTAACCAATGATCTACATAAGGCAGGAATTTCGAAATAATATTCCAAGAAACATTGAAGTTGGACTCTACAGCAATATTCAAGTCTTTTGATTTGAAATATTGAATAACCTCCATTAAAAATTGGTGCTGCAGTAGAGGTTCTCCACCCGAAAAAGTTACTCCTCCATCAGAAAATTTAAAAAAGGGGACATCTTTTTCAATGGCTTTGTAGAGTGATTCCGACGTGTGCATTTCACCAACTTGATGCATAGCACCAGAATAACAAACCGGTATACAATCTCCATTTTGAGTACACGATTTGGCATTATAGTGTACCTTACCGTTGTACATTGACAATGCTCCAGAACCACAAACTTCTACACATGCTCCACAAGAAATACATTTCTGATCAATTCTTTCTATTTGAACTTTTTGGGAAAAGGTTTCAGGGTTATGGCACCACAAACATCTCATATTACACCCTTTCAAGAAGATTACAGTACGAATACCATTACCATCATGTAAAGAAAGCCGTTGTAAATTTGTAATCATTCCTTTTTCCAAAATCATAGATCGATTCCTCAAAGTTTATAATTCCTTTCGTTTCATCAATTACAAAGTAAAGGTGTATTGAATAATTATTCAATTTATAGTAGTGTACTACAACGTGTATTCATGATACTAGCACGGCATTTCTAATTTTCCTTGAAAAAGAAAAAGGCTACCCATCGGCAGCCTTAATATTTATTTAAAACCTTGTTATCATTTTGGTTAGAGATTTCCTTTTCTCTAACCCAATCTTTTTCCTGATTCTATAACGAGAAGTTTCGAGTGTCCTCACACTGACATTCATCAATGTTGCAATTTCCTGATTTTCGAGATCCATCCTTAAGTAAGCACAAATTCTGAGTTCACGTTTACTGAGATCAGGATACTCTGCTTTGAACCTTTCCAGGAAATTATCATGTGATTTATTGAACTGATGTTCGAATTTATCCCAATAGTCATGATCATCACTCTCCTTATTGATTTCTTTGACAATTGTTCTAATTTTCCGCTTTTCAGTACTTCCAAGATTAGTCGCTAATTCCTCCAGCTTTTGTTTGACCTGTTGTAAACTCTGGTTTTTATGAAGGTGACTGATTGTAATGTTGGTTAATTCACTTTTTGTAGAATCCAGTTCTTTCTCTAAAGTAGTGTTTTGAATTTGAATTTTCTCTCGCTCTGCTTGAATACTCTCCAAAGCAAATTGCTTCTTGACATTCATAATCCTAACTCTTTGCAATATATAGAGCGTCACTAAAAACAAAATGAACATCAAGAGCCTGAACCATGTCGATTGCCAGAAAGGTGCGTTGACAATGACATTAATCGAAGCCCCCTCCTTATTCCAAACACCATGATTGTTAGACGCAATCACTTTGAAAGTATACTTACCCGGGTCCAAGTTAGTATAAGTGGCTATTCTTCTATCTCCAACATAGTTCCATTTTGTATCAAAACCAGAAAGCTTATAAGCGTATTGATTTCTTTCTGTCTCTGTAAAATTCAGTGCACAATAATTAAAATTGAACACTGATTGGTCATAATCCAACTCAATTGTTTCTGTCTCTAATACTGATTTATTAAGAATTGAAGCTGAATCTAAAGGCAATTGAGGGACGTTGAAAATATCAAAGCCTGTAATATAAACTGGTGGAGCAACTTCATTTTCGCTCAACATCTGAGGATTAAACGTTGTTATTCCATCCGTACCTCCAATCAATATTTCTCCTCGTTTATTTTTTGCTAAAGAATTATAGTTAAAAGAGTTATTAGAAATATGGAAACTTACTATCTCTTCATCCGATAAGGTCATTTTTGAAATATAATTCTTAGAAACAATGATTAAGTTTCCTCTGCTATCTGATGTAATATTTAATATTGGTAATTGTGGAATCCCGTTCTCTTCTGTGAGTACTTTAAACTCATTTCTTTCCGGAAGGTACTTGACCAAGCCTGCAGCAGTTGCCATCCAAATGTGTCTCAATTTATCTTCAAAAACGGCTCTGATATAATTGAAATTATGATTTTTCTCAATCAGTCCTTTCATCAAATCAAATGTCCATTTGCCTGTGCTTCTTTCATATTTCAGCACACCATTATCCGTGCTGAACCAAATATTGGATTGGGCATCTTCAAAAATATGATAGATATGAATCTGGCCTGCGTTTAAGTAATCCAAATCCATTTTCACACATTCTTTATTCACCGGATCAAATTGAGCGATTCCACCACCCAAAGTACCCACCCAGGTGATACCCTTGGAATCTGTATAAAGTGCCCAAATATTATTGGTGGTCAGACAATCATCATTGGACTCTCTTTTCATATGGTAATATTTTCCCGTTTTTTTATCAATGATCCTGAGACCTTGGCTATATGTTCCGACAATAAAATTACCTAGAGAATCTTCTGTTATAGTTTTGGCAACATCAACAGCAAAACCATCAATTTCTTTACCATCAATATCAAAGTGCTTAAAGTAGTTCTCATTTTCTTCAGACTGCTGATGAAGTCCACCCCAGTCGGTACCGGCCCAAAGCTTTCCTTTCTTGTCATAATACAAAGAAAGAACAGGTTTGTTGGGCAATGTATTCTCATTACACGGAATATGACTTATTTGTCTAAAGAAGTTTTTACGGGGATCATATTTGTCTACACCTTCCAAATACGCACCTAGCCAAATATTTTCCTCCCTATCCTTGTACAAACTCCACAAAACATCTGTTGAGAGGGACAAAGGATCGACTTTGGAATGAATATGAGATTCAAAATATTTTGTAGTAACATCAAAAACATCCAATCCTGCACCGTCAGTTGCCAGCCATAATTTGTTACCAACTTGTTCTATATCTTTGATATTATTACTGCTAGGTCCTTTACCTGGCTCACCTGTAACATAAGTTGTAAATTCACCTGTCAATAAATTATACTCTGCTAAGCCTCCGCTGTTACTTCCCACGTACAATAAGGTATCATTATAAATCAAAAGATTCTTTTTGACGTTATCATCAATACTTTTCAATGGCAGATGTGTATATTCTACTTCCGAAAACTTATTTGTGTTTTTATCATAAACAGAAAGCTTTCTATTATCAGTAGCCAACCAAACTCGGTTCCACTTATCCTCCACAATATCATAAACCGAAGCCCCATTGATGGTATTCGGATTGCCTTCTTCATAGTAATACTTTTTGAACTGTTTTCTGTCTTTTGAAATGATAGAAACTCCTCCGCTCGCACCAATCCAGAGTTGCTGTTCATCATCTTCCATCATACAGTTTACAGAATAGCTTGGCACCATTAAATCTTCTTGCCAACCACCTGCATAATGCTGAAAAGTTTCATCTTTTGGATCATATACACTGGCTCCATTATTTAAAAAACCAACCCATAAAAGCCCCTTATGATCTTCCAGCAAACAAGAAATCATATTATCATTTGGTCCTTTTTCACTCCCCATGCCATAGGAGTAAACTTTCATTTCATAACCATCATACCTATTCAAGCCTTTAAAGGTTCCAAACCACATAAATCCTTTACTATCCTGCAAAATTGAACTTACCGTAGCATCAGAAAGCCCATTTTCTGTTCTTAAGTGCTCAAATTGTTTTTTGATATGTTGTGCTTGTAAAATAGCCGGTGTAAAAAAGGATGTTAGTATAAAAAAAAGTAATGTTCTTATCATTGGCTTTATAGATAGTTCAAAAGAATATAAATATAACAGTATATAGTATAAAAATACGCATATATAGAGTAGAAAGCAAATGTTCTATATACGTTTAATACGTTGTAAACTAAATTCTGCTAGTTTGAAAAATTACGTTCTAGAAAGAGGTCAAAATATGACTACCAAGCTTGCTCTTTCTTCGTATTTAATTTAACATAAAAACCGGATAAAAGATTCAAGTTTTAGTGGAGTTAAAAGGAGGTCAATAGAGTAAAAATACAGACCAAAAAAAATAGACAAGTAACTGAATACTTGTCTATTTTTTCAATTTCTTTAAGTATGTGGATGATTAACCCTTGGGAAAACTACCCTCTTGCCTGCTGAAATCTGAGTTCGTTGAGTTCTAATTTGTGACGTTTAATACGTGCTCTTAAGTGCTCTGTATCCTTCAGGGAACAACCATTTCCTTCTAGGTCTTTGATTCTTCCTTTCATAAAAGCTACTTGCTGCTCTAGCTTTTCTATAGCTGACAATATTGTGTTCTCCATTGTCTCGTCAATTTATGTTAGACATGTTATTAATCATATACTCAAGAACGATAAAAAATATTATTATTTTAAGGTCATTAAGATTTATTAAGTAATTTAATTTTGAGTTAAAATAACACCCAAAAATCACCAAGAATAAAAAGATAAAAGTCACCTTTTACACTTATTTTTTATCACCTTATAAGTGGCGATGTTACACTAAAAATTGACCTTATTATATTTTTTTAATTATTGTTTTATAATTTTGATAGTCTTGGACTTATCCTTCCCAGTCAGTTGAACCAAGTAGATACCATCTTGAAGATCACTGATATCTAAGTGGTATGATTGAACTTCTTCCAATTGCATTTTGCCTTTAATTTGCCCATCCAAATTGAATACTTCCAACAAGTGGAATTGACCGTCTAAACCTGATAGATGCACAACATTGTGTGATGGATTAGGATAAGCTAACACTTCAATTTCATCATGAAGCGATTGCTGTGTGTTAACTACCTTTCTATTATTTGAATTTTCAGGTACAATTTCTATCCAATCAATGTTAAAAGGTCCCACAGGGAAATGAATTCGAAATGTTTGAACTCCTTTAGTGAGGTAAGCAGAATGAGCTACCGATTGGTAGGTGTTCCACCCTCCTGTATTTGGAACATCAGCACTTCCATACACTGGCGTTCCATTATCTCCTTCCAACTGAACTTTTCCTCCACTATACGGACTTGATACATGATATGAAATCGTATAATTTCCGCTTGCAGTAATATTCACATTTTCGAAAGATAACCAATCACCAGCATCGATATATCCTACGACATTGCCTCCAACTTCAATACCGCTCATTGAAGTGTAATTTTCTGCTTCCAAACGAAGGGATGAACCTATCGGATTGCCACCATCATTGTCCCCGTTACCTCCATTATTGTCCAGTCCATAATCATAGCTCAACATAATTTCTTTGGCAAAAGTACCTGATGCGGTAAGGTTTGACCAACCACCTGTACTCGAAGCTCCAGAGTTTAAGTAAGAAGCCCCTTCAACTTTATCATGAAGTGACCATTTACAGTGTGAAATAGCATTAGCTTTCATCCAGTCTACCCAAGCTTGAGCTTCTGTGTAATTCACACCTCCATCGCCATTTGCGTTCACTGATCCCCACTCAGTAACAAACAATGCAATTCCTTTTGACAAAGCATAATTTCCTTTATCTCTAAGGTATTGACCATGAGTTCCTGCATAAAAATGAAGCGTATAAGCGATATTGGATTGATTGATGGGATCATTTGCCGCCTGATCCACATCTTGCGACCAAGTCGGTGTACCTACAACGATGATATTATCAGGATCATACTGACGTATTGATGCAATAATTGACTCCGCATAAGGCTTGATTCCTGAAGACCATGAAATTTGTAAAGGCTCATTATAAATTTCATAAATGACGTTATCATATTGTCCGTATTTCTGTGCCATTTCTCCAAAAAAACTAGCTGCTCTTGACCAGTCATGTTCGTTGGCATGATGTGAATGCCAGTCAATGATCACATACATATCATTATCAATGGCTGCGTTTACCACCGTTTCTACCCTAGCTTTGTTACCGGCTGGATCTTCAAAATAACCTCCTGGATCTTCTACACCCATTGCCGCTCTAATAATACCAGCATTCCAATCTTGTTTTGTCCAAGAAACTACATCTGCATTATAGAACCTCTCAGCACCCCAGCCTGTGTTTGACCAGAAGTAACTTGGCCCCGCAAAACTCACTGGTTGCCCCTCTTTATTCACAATCTTATTGCCACTTACTTGCAGCAGACCATTTTTAGAAACTACAAAACCGCCATTACCTCCTCCATTGTTTTCATTGACAGTAACTACAGTGGAATCAACAATACCATTCACCGTTGCAGTTACTATATATTCTCCTAAAGCTTCTGCCTTGAATACACCATTGGGTGCATTCGATGACCATACTATTGCCGCTACAAGATCATTTTCACAATTGTCTTTTACCAAAGCACTCAACTGAATTGAATCGTTTAAAAATAAAGTAGTATTAGAAGGTGAAATAGAAAATAAAGTGTCTGTTGGAATACACGGCACTTCTTCTATGAACTCTAAATAATTTACATTAATACCACCTGTAGAAGTAGACAATGCCATTTCAAAATTTCCAGAAGGTAAAGTCACTGTTTCTGTGATATCTTGCCAAGTCTGCCAACCGCCTGTAGAAGGCACATTTAAGGTCGCCACTGTGTTCCCATTCACATCAAAAGACACATTGCCACCATTTAACGAAGCCATTCGCAACTTCAAAGTATAATCACCGGCGTTAACCGCTGTCACATTGTATTTTACCCAGTCTCCAGCATCAAACCAGCCTACGTTTTCACCTCCACCTATATCAGTGGTTGTTTCTGTCTGAATGCCAGACATTGAAGCATAATTTTCGGCTTCTATTTTTCCGGGAATAACACCAAGTCCTCCATCGTTTTCTTCCACCGGAGTAATTGAAATCCAATTAATATTTACTCCTCCAATTAATGCATAGATACCAATATTCTGTTCACCTGCTGTCTCAAAATTTACTTCAAGATCAATAGTTTCCCAATACTGCCATCCACCAGTATTCGGTATATCTATTGTTCCTAGAACATTATTCCCTTCATATTGATCTATTCTCAGTCGGCTTCCTCCACCTTCAGAAGCTACCCTTAATTCTACTTTATAGTTCCCTGCTTCTGGGACATTGATGGTGTATTCCAACCAATCTCCATCATCAACATATCTTACATTTTCACCACCATTTGTGTCAGTTGTAGTTTCTGTTTGAACACCTAGTGCCTTGCAAAAGGCTTCTGCTTCAATAGTTCCAGGCAAAGTTACTGTTTCACAATTTCCTGTGATAATGTTTTCTTCTGAAGATCCCCCATCATTTCCTGCATACGATAATATAATTTCCTTTGCCAAAGTTCCTGATGGAGTCAGACTAGACCAACCACCAGTTGTTGAGGCACCTGGATATAATGCCGACGCACCTTCTTCTTTATCGTTGAGAGACCAGTTACAATGTGAAATACTATTGGCTTTCATCCATTCTACCCACGCTGATGTTTCATCATAATTGACACCGCCATCACCATTTGCATTCACAGACCCCCATTCTGTCACAAAAAGTGCTACTCCTTTTGACAAGGCATAATTTCCTTTGTCTCTTAAATATTGACCATGAGTTCCAGCATAAAAATGTAGAGTATAAGCAATATTCGGTTGATTAATGGGATCATTTGCTGCTTGATCCACATCTTGAGACCATGTTGGCGTACCTACAATAATAATATTATCTGGATCATGTTTACGGATAGCTGTAATGATAGACTCCGCGTAAGGTTTAATAGCAGAAGACCAAGAAACCTGCAATGGTTCATTGTAGATTTCATAAAGCACATTATCAAGGTGCCCGTATTTTTGTGCCATTTCTTCAAAGAAAGCGGAAGCTTTTGCCCAATCGTGTTCATGGGCATGATGAGAGTGCCAGTCTATGATAACATACATATCATTGGCCACTGCTGCGTTTACTATTGTTTCGATTTTTGCTTTGTTACTAAATGGCTCACTAAAATAGCCTCCATCAGCTTCAACACCCATTGCGGCTCTAATAATTCCGGCGTTCCAATCCAGTTTCACCCAAGAAACGGCACCTTCATTATAGAATTTTTCCCCACCCCAATTGTTGTTAGACCAGAACAAGCTTGGCCCTGCAAAATTAGCGGGTTGTCCACTGCTGTTTACTATTTTATTTCCATTTACCTGAAGCAAACCATTTTGGCTTACTTGTGCTTTTGCATCGATAGTCAATCCTGAAATGCTCACCATAGCAATGCACTTCAATAGGAAGAAAAGCTTAAAATATCTCATACTCATTTAGTTATAGCTAGCTCTAGTATTTTAATTGGTTTATTACTAGAATAATGCTGGTTTTTGAATGATTAAAGTTAAGTAAATTGTTAACTGAATTATAATGGATCCATACTCTACAAAGACTTCTTAACAAGCTTTTAATATTCACTTCAAAGCTTGTTATTTCCTAGTTTTACTTCAAGTAGTTGACTCTGAAATCCTTACACACATTAGAAAACCGTTTAAAGTGCAAAATTTACTTTTGGATGTTTTTTACCCAACTTTTGTATCTATTCGTAATAATTCATTTCTTTTATAAAAACCCTTCCTTTACCTAAAAAACACTACTTCAAAACCAAGAAACGCTTTTCTATAAAGGAAGGTAACCAATCGGACACTGTATTTTTTTGATGAGAGGAAAATGAGCGGCTGTTGAAAGTACAATATATCTATATCCTCTTCTAAATATTATTTTTTCAAAAAAGAAACAGCACATCATTTAAGAGACAACGCCTGCTCCCTTCATTGATCTATTTTTCAACAACACGCTCACTATTTTCTCTAATTCTTAATTATTTTTTTGACATAATCCCTCCCATTCAACTGATACTTTACAAAGTATATTCCTTCAGGAACGTTTGTAAGGTCAATAGTAGATTGCATCCCTTCAATTGTCGTTGTATCTATTACATTGCCAACAAGATTATAGATCTCAATTTGATGACCATGGGAGCTATTTTCTGCAAATCTTAAAGTAAATGAAGAATGAAATGGATTAGGATAAATCAATGTTTGATCTCTTTTCAACTCACCTCCCAAACTTGTAGGAATTTCTTCCTTCTTTGTAAAAACAATTTTATCAATGTTAAAAGCAGGCTTTTTATTAATTGTGATTTTTAAAGTCTGCTCTCCTGATGCCAATTCCATTTCAGTATTTACTGTTGTGGTGGTCTGCCAACTGTTGGTTGAGGGAACATCCACAATTGCTCTGCTTGATGAACTAGAAGATGTCACTATAAATCTTCCTCCTGCTTCTTCGGCTGCCACTAAAGAACTCAATGTATAAATTCCCGGCTCTGTAACGTTAACCGTATATTGCAACCATTCATTTTGCTCTAGGTATCCTACATGAAAACCACCATCTTCTCTTTCTTCAATATCAACTCCATCCTCTCTATATGCACCTCCAAGATTTTCTTGCTCTTGGTCTTTGTAGGAATAACCATCTCTTCCAATATCATAATTTTCAGCTTCAAGCACTCCTGGAAGCACTAGAGGCGAAGCTCCAAAAGGTCTAATTTCATAATTGATCAAATCAATTTTCTGTGGATAAGAAATAATCACCTGATCACCCTCCATCTGAGAGATTCTATACTGATAGATATGTCCTGCTTTTACTGAAAGGTCTGTATATGAACTTTGGCTTGGGGCAACTTCATCAATCACTTCAAACTCTCCTTTTGATTTACGTTCAATTCTCAATTTGGTCGTTGCTGTCGCTCTATTTTCCCATGCTATCACAACAGTTGAATCAGGATTCATTGACAATTGAATATTTGTAGGAGTTTGTTTTGTATTATAGATTAAAATATCTTTTGTCTCATGCCATTTTTTTTCAGCTCTCTGATAGATTTCATACCATCCACCATCATCCCAGGCCATGAAAGAAATGCCTCTTGCTAAAGATTCTTCCACATAGTGAGCATAATGACGCATCCTTGAATTAAAATCAGTGTCATGCACCGCACCAAACTCACTAATTATAACTGGTATTCCATTTTGATCACTCCAATTTTTTGCTTTCTGGAATTCGTTAGAAATATAATTTTTCTCTGCATCAGTCCCCCACGTTTTCTTTACTTCAGCAGAAGAAAAGTCCCATGGATCATAAGTATGAAAATACCCAATCAAATAATCATCATCTTCAGGGATTGGCATTGTCAATAGGTCTTTAATTGCCGACCACTCATTACCTGCAATGATTACATTTCTTGTTGGATTTTTTTCCCTTATAATATTCAAGGCTCTTTGATTAGCATCCGCCGCCTCAGCGATAGTCATACCATGAGGCTCATTTAGAGCTTCAAATAATAAACGATCTGATTTTTGATGAAAACGATCAGACATTTGGGTCCAAATGGCTTCAAAACGAGCAACATTTTCCGCATTATAGTTTTCTTTCAACCACTTTTCATGATGGCAATTAATGATGATAATGAAGTCTCTTTCCAACCCCCAGTCGACGATTTCCTCCACACGGTTCATAAATTTTGGGTCTACTTCATAGGGTGCTGTTTCACTAACATGATTGGCCCAGGTGATGGGAATTCTAACAGACTGAAAACCTGCTTCTTTATACGCATCAAAATAATATTCCTCTGCTTTCAAAGCCCAATCCCCTTCATAGGGGGCATCAAGTGTGTTACCCATGTTGATCCCTCTGCCAATTGCTTTGGCCGCATCTTCAGGAGAGAGTTGAGCGATACTCTCATAAGATGTAAAAAGTAGTAAAATAGAAATAAATGTTGTAGTAATAATTCTCATGTTAGTTCTTTTAATAAATAGATTGAAAAGTAAACTGCCCCTTACTGTTTGTTTGATATTAAGAGCATTTTGAAAATATCTCTTAGTACATTGTATTCGTAAAAAATGTGCAAGAGGCAGTTTGAATATTTTTAATTCACGTTGCTATCCACCGAGATTTTTAATCTCTTTGAGATATTATCGGATGAGTTGCCAACGTAGATATAATAATCTCCACTTTCCAGCGCCCAATCTGATTGCTCTTCATCATAATATTTCAGATCGCTTATTGCTACTTTCAATGTTAATTTTGATGTTTCACCAGCACTTAATTCTACCTTTTCAAATGCTTTCAGTTCTTTAAGTGCTCTCTCCACTTTTGACTTATTCTTACCTACATACACTTGCACTACTTCAGCTCCTTTTAATTCACCATTGTTTTTCAGATCACAAGTAATTGTAATTTCATCTACTGGAGCATATACTTTCTTGTCCACAGCAATTTCACTGATTTCAAAATCTGTATAAGACAAGCCATATCCAAAGGCATATTTTGGAGCTATTTTCTTTGTGTCATGCCAACGGTAACCTACTAGAATTCCTTCCTTATATTCTACATTAACCGAGTCACCTGGATAAGACAATTCGCCTAGTTGATGAGCACCATTATCTTCTAATTTTTTAGGGAATGTAATCGGCAATTTACCAGAAGGATTAACATCTCCTGAAATTACATCAGCCATCGCATGTCCCGTTTCACTACCTAAATACCATCCCTGCATTAACCCTTTAACTTGGTCCGTCCAAGGTGTAGCCACAGCATTTCCGCTGACCAATACTACCCCAATATTTTCATTGACTGCTGAAAGTGCTTGAATCAATTCACCTTGACCAAAAGGTAAATCATAAGTTGTACGGTCACCATCTTCACAATCTTGATGATGACTCTTGTTCAATCCGCCAAAAAACAGAACGACATCTGCGTTTTTTGCTACTTCCAATGCTTCTTTTTTCAACTCATCTGCATCTAAAGTAGAAGGAATTACTCTTCCGTATTGTGATGGTCCCGAAGCATAGCCCATCGCATGAGTAATTTCTGCATTTGTAAATCTCTCTTGAATTCCTTGCAAAGGTGAAATTTCATATTCAACTTTCAATTCTGAAGAACCACCACCAATTGTCATCATACGAGTAGCATTTTCACCTATTACGGCTATTTTCAATCCTAGCTTGTCTGCAATTGGGAAGAAATTATCTTCATTTTGCAACAATACAATTCCTTGTTGCCCTACTCGTCTAGCCACCTCATGGTGAGCATCTGTATTCACACTTCCTAGTGGGCGGTTTTCACTTAAACTTGTTCTATAAATCAATCTTAATATTCTTCTGACTTTATCATCCAACACCTCTTCACTTACCTCTCCGTTTTTAACTAATTCTTTAAATGCTCCAGCCAAATAATAGTTTTCATAATGATTTTTCTTTGAGTATGTCAAACCATTTGTACCTGTTCCCATTTCAATGTCCAAACCGTAAAGTGCAGACTGTTTGGTGTCGTGCGCCGCACCCCAGTCTGTAAGGTAAACACCATCAAAACCCCATTCACCTTTAAGAATTGTATTGACCAATTCTTCATTATGAGAGCAATATTGTCCTCTGAGCTGATTGTAAGCACTCATCATAGACCAAGTTTCACCTTCTAAAACTGCAGCTTTAAACGCAGGCAAGTAAATTTCACGTAGTGCTCTTTCGCTCAACTCTACATTAATATGACCTCTCCAAAGTTCTTGATTATTAGCTACAAAATGTTTCACACAAGCAGCTACTCCATTGGTCTGCACTCCTTTGATGTAAGGCACCACCAATTTTGAAGCTAGGTGTGGATCCTCTCCCATATACTCAAAATTTCTACCGTTCAATGGTGTTCTGTAAATATTTACACCAGGGCCAAGTAGAATATCTTTTTTACGATAACGTGCTTCTTCGCCTACGGCAACACCATAATCATATGAAGATTGTTCATCAAAAGTTGCCGCTAAACACGTCAATGCAGGAAAAGCAGTGATAGAATCATTGGTCCAACCTGCATACCCCCAGTTATCCCAATTGATCTCGGCTCTTACTCCATGAGGTCCATCCGACATCCAAACTTCAGGAATACCTAACCTTGGTACACCTGCAGACGTAAATTTGGATTGTGCGTGGCACATAGTCACTTTCTCATCCACTGTCATTTGAGCGATAATCTTATCAATCTCCTTTTCTGTATCAGTTTGGGCAAATACATTTCCTCCCAACAATAGTAATACTATTAAAAACTTCAGTTTGTCAAATCTGTTCTTTTTCATATTCTTATTTTATCTTTTCAAAGTCATCTCAATTCAAATGAAACTTCTTTGTAGACTATCATTATTCGCATTGATTGTTGTTGATTCTTCTTTCGCTTTGAGCCTTGGCCCAAAGCAAAAGATAGAATTTCATTCAACATTGGTTCAGTTTTCAGATAAGTAGTTGTCCGTTCGTCTGTTCACTATTCAAGTACCTATTCTGCTTTTTGTCTAACTGTGTATGTCCTAATACTTGTTCCAATTCCTTTTTAGTAAAAAATCTATACTGAGAAGTTGGTACACTATTGATCTTAGTCTTCTCTTTCATTGCTATATCCTAACCCAATTAATTATTTATCTTATTTAATTTTTTGACGATTGATCCGTTAATAAAAATTGCAATCATTCTTTCAGCAATAGACAATGAGTAGCAATGTTTCTATTAAAAGTTACTGACGACAATATACAATTGTGCCGTACTTTACGAAGACCACTTTGAGAAATTATGGAGGTAAGTAATATGTGTCTAAAATTATTCATTCCATTTGTAAATCGACAGGTTAAATTCATTTAACGCTATCTAACTAACCCATCAAAATATTCTTATTTCATTTCATGTTCATCAATACACAATCATAATGAAGACTAAAAAAAATGAAAAGAAAATGATTCCACATTTTTTCATTCTTAATACATCATTTTTACAACAACAATACATAAAACACTAATTTAAAGACACTTAACAAAGAATATATTATAGAATAATTACGATCAAGAATACATAAAAACACCTCACTTAAACTCTTCTTTATTTTTAAAGAATAGAATTTATCGCTTAAATAAATCAACAAAAGAAACTTGCAATACAAAAATTAGGATTTTGATTGATGTTACCATCATAAATAATAAAATCTACCTGAATAATTGAACCTAATTAAGATGAAAAGAGAGTATTACTAAACAGTAAATAGCGACTTCAAAAACAATTAGTAAACGTTGGCTTACTCTTCTCACCAATACCCGGTCAAGCAATAAAGAAGAAGCTGAAAAGACGGCTATATTCACAAATATGGATAAAACTATTACTTTAAACCCATCAGCATTGATTAAGTTAACGATCTTATAGAGTGCGAAAACAAACACTAGTGGATTAAGAAGTAGAAAAGGAGTGATTTTTTTGAAGTTCATTTGCTTTATCTACCAAAGAAAAGGTTGTATTTTATTAAAAATGATGGCCTTGTTTGTGTCATCCAGACCTGGTTCAGTATGAATATTGTTACATACAACAACTTCCCAAGTACAAAATTATACACCTATAAACCAGTAACTTAAATTAAAATAAAATGATAATCATTAATTCAATTGTAATACAAATATATCAATAAAAAAACTGGAAGACACTATTAGTGCTTCCAGTAAAAAATTGTTGTAATTAATGATGAATTGTCTGTCTATTTATATATCTCTTAGTAACCTGGGTTTTGATCCTCTTGACCAATACCTGGATTACCTACTATTTCTGCTAGCGGAATTGGAAAAACTTCATGCTTACCCGCTACAAAACCTAAATCTGATAACTCTTGTGCTGCAAGTCCCCATCTTACTAAATCCCAAAAACGTGAACCTTCATAAGCTAGCTCCACTCTTCTTTCCTTCACTATTGCATCAAATAAAGTTTGTCCAGAAACCGACGCATCATAATCTGCTAATCCGCCTGCTCTTTGACGAAGTTTATTTAACATTGCTCTTGCATCTGCTTCACGACCTTGATTATAATAAGCTTCAGCTGCTAGCAATAAAACATCAGCATATCTAAGCAATCTCCAGTTAGTTGTATAGTTCAACTCCGGAGTCGCCCCATCTTCAGTTGAAGTTTCTGATTCAAAAGAAGTATACTTTGTTCGAACTAAACCTTCTGTATCCCAACCGTCAACGAATTCCTGACCATAGTACTTCGCTAAACCATCAGCATCTAACACTGTCCCATCTCTTCTCCCATCGGTTGGTTCAAAAGCATCAAATAATACTTTTGTCGGAGGTAAGAATCCCCAACCTGATCTTAATTTACCTTCTTTCTCTGGAACTGCACCCTCAATTTCATTTAACTCTCTTGGACCAGATAATTGGATATGACGGTTATCATGAGCATTTCTATTCCATTCTGTTGTACCCCAAGTATCACCATTTGTTATAAAAGATGCTTCAAATAACGATTCAATACCAAATTCTGTAGTTTGTAAAGTCAAGCTTTCAAAATCCGCTTCCAAGCCAACTTCAGAACCTTCTGTTTGAATCACACTCTCCAGCGGAGCAATCGCACCAGAATAATCTCCGCTATATACTCTCACCTTACCTAATAAACCAAGTGCTGCCTGCTTGTTTGCTCTAAATGCATCACCTGTACCTGCAAAAGTTGACTTATTTGGAAGCACTTCTGACGCTTCTAATAAATCTTTTTCTATTTGAGCATATACTTCCGCTTTAGGCGTTCTTGCTTTACCTTCTTGTAGTTCTACAGGAGGCACCAACCATAAAGGAACATCACCAAAGGCAGTTACCAATTCAAAATAATGGAATGCTCTTAAGAACTTTGCTTCAGCAATCATTCTTTTCATCAAATCACTCGCATCTTCAGGAGCACTTGAAATAATTAAGTTTGCTCTGTATACACCAAAATAGTTAATATGATAATACGAACGGATTCCCAGGTTTTCAGGATGCCAATTAAAATCATCAAGTTCCTGATATTGTGGTTGATCTGAAGAGTTACCACCACCACAATTCACATCATCCGAAGGAAGGTTTTTAATAACATAACAGCTTGACCAACCTTGAAACTGATCTGTTGACAGCATATCATAAGCTGCAACCAAAGCCAACTTCACTTCCTCGTCTGTCTGATAGTATTCTTCAGCCTTTGACTTGCCATAAGGCTCTACTTCTAAAAATTTTGCTGAACATGAACTTAAAACAGCTGCTGCTCCCAAAACGGTTAATACCTTTTTAAATCTATTGAATTTCATTTTGAGTATTTCTTTTATGTTGTTTGATTAGAATGTCACTGAAAGACCGAATAATACTTTTCTTGAAATTGGATAAGTACCAAAGTCAATACCTTGAGCGTTGTTGTTTTGGCTACCCACTTCAGGGTCCATTCCTTCATAACTTGTGAAAGTAAAGAAGTCGTTAAGTGACACATATACTCTTGCTCTCTGCATTAATACTTTTGCAGCAATGTTTGTTGGCAATGTATATCCTAATTGAATTTGTCTGATCTTCAAGTAGCTTGCATCTTGTACTAACAAATCACTCTTGAAATACTTATCAGAACTATAACCTGCTCTAGGGTAAGTTGCTACATCACCATCTTCGATCCAACGGTCAGCAGTTACACTTTGTAATCTGTTTGTTGCATTATTATCAGCTCTTGTAAATCCAATGAAGTTTTGATGTCCAGTTGCTCCTTGTAAGAAGATATTCAAATCAAATCCCTTGTAAGCTGCAGATAAATTAGCACCAAAAATGAAAGTTGGGTGAGGAGAACCGATATTTGTAAGGTCTTGCTCGTTGATTTTACCATCACCGTTTACATCTTTAATGATTGGATCACCAGGAGCAAAATCTCCAGCATCATCTTGAATGTTATTTGCTTCCATCCATTGTGCGATGTGTGCTTGATCTCTGAAAATACCATCATTTTGATAACCTCTGAAGTACCATACTGGCAAACCTGCCTCGAAATAAGTAACTGGACCTAACGTTGGTAATGAAACGCCCTCTATTCTTGTTAAACCTTGTGATACTTCAATCACTTCATTCTTATTGAAAGCACCATTTACACTTACATCATAAGTAAATTCTCTTTCAGAATTTCTATATCCTAAGATCATCTCTACACCTTTGTTAGATACTGTACCTGCATTTGCAAAAGGAGCATTATTACCATAAGATAAAGCAGGAGTTGAAGGCGTCAATAAATCTTTTGTTAGCTTATTATAGTAATCTAAAGTGAAGTATAATTTACTATCGAACGCTCTTAAATCAAAACCAATATTTGTTTGTTCCGAAGTTTCCCATTTTAAATCAGGGTTCGCTAAAAACTCTGGTTCTGCTCCTGTTAACAATACATCGTCTGCATTAGGATAGAAAATGTTTGTTGTAGTAATCAACGATCTGTATTGATCAACACCTAAGTTAGATAAACTACCGTTTCTACCCCAGCTACCTCTGATTTTCAAGTAATCAATGGCATCTACTGACCAGAAGCTTTCATTGGAAACATTCCAACCTAAAGAGAATGAAGGGAATGTACCAAACTGATTTTTAGGAGAGAATAATGAAGAACCATCTCTACGGAATGTCGCTTCGAAGATATATCTGTTATCGTAATCATATGATAAACGGCCAAAATACGAAGTCATTCTTCTTGTTTCATTTCTACCTGTTACTCTATCGTTATCTCTTGAATCCACATAATCTGGATATCTAAATAAGTCATCTTCTTTTACCATATTACCTGATCTAGTATCAAGGTTACGGTATCTGTTCTCTTGTGACGACATACCCACTAATGCAGTGATAGAGTGCTTATCGAACTTTGTAGTATATGTTGCAAAATTCTCCCATAACCAATTGTTCCAGTGTTCCTCGTTTGCTGTTACTGTAGGTGCATTACTTTCTAAGTTTGAGTTGGCCCAGAATGAAGGGTTCCAGCTATTGAAACTTCCTTGCGTAACATCTAAACCTATACGTGAACTAATTTTCAAACCTTCAATTGGTTTTAAATTCACCATACCTGTAGAAAGCATTTTGTTCTCTTTATAGACACCTTTTTCATTTGCTAAACGGATCAATGGGTTAATCACCTCACCTTTTAGGAAATCGTTATTTGATAATCCGTAATAATTTCCATTCTCATCTCTTCTTAAAATTTTACCTTCATCCAATTTTTCCTGCATATAAGGAGTCAATTGATTAGGAGCATATCTTGCTTCCCCTGTAGGATCCATCATTAAAGCACTGTTTACAATACCATTAAAAGCCTCATCCTCAGTAATTGAAGATCTTGAGAAGCTTGTCAATGCAATATTCGCTTGAACATCAATCCATTTTTTAAGATTTCTAGTTACATTCAAACGTCCGTTGTAACGCTCATAACTGGCAGTGCTACCACCAATAATACCATCTTGAGAAGTGTAACCTGCACTCAATAAGTACGAGCCTTTTTCAGATCCACCTGAGAATGATAAGTTATGCATCACCATTGGAGCTTGCTCTGAAGCTTCATCCAGCCAGTTTGTTCCTTGTCCGTGTTCAGCTGGATCTGGAACATAACCTTTTGAAGGATCGTGTACTTCTCTCATGAAAGTAGCATATTCATTGGCATTCATCATTTGAGGTTTCAAACCTAGACTCTGAATACCATACTGGAAAGAGTAATCAATATTAGATCTTCCATCTTTATTACCACCTTTCGTTGTGATGATTACAACACCATTTGCACCTTCAGAACCATAGATTGCTGAAGAAGCTGCATCTTTCAATACTTCCATTGAAGCAATATCTGATGGTGCTAAGAAACTAATATTATTAGTCTTCATACCATCTACAATATATAGAGGATCACTATTACCATTTGAACTAGCACCACGAATACGAACTTTGATACCGTTACCAGGAGAACCTGATTGAGGAGAGACAGTCACACCTGCTGCTTTACCTTGTAGAGCTTGTTCTGCACTGATCGCTGAACTTACAATATCATCAGCCTCCACACTTGCAATGGCACCTGTTACTAGTGATTTCTTTTGAACACCGTAACCAATTACCACTACTTCTTCTAATTGTTCTTGATCAATTTCTAATGAAATATCAAAGGTCGTTTGCGTACCGATAGTACGTTCTATTGTTTTATAACCTACAAAAGTGAAGACCAGCACTTCTGCGTCGTTTGATACATTTAACTTAAACTGTCCATTGAAATCAGTTACAGTACCTATAGTAGTTCCTTTTACTTTAATATTCACTCCTGGTAGAGGTTCACTTCCCTCACCTAAGATCGTTCCAGACAATGCTTTTTCCTGAGCCCAAGATTGAGTACTAAAAAGCATTAAAAAAGCCATAGAGAGCACCCAAGCTATGCTTTTTAAATTAATTAGTTTGTGCATGTTTTTATGTAAATAGAAATAATAAAAAGTAATTAAAAAATTCTGGTAGATTAGAATTTTTCGAAGAGAATCAATTTAGATTCATTCAGAATTTGTTATGTAACTTTTAGACGCGCTTTTTTTCCTAAGCCATTAAGAGAGCGTAATATGTCTAAAGAGTTAAGTTGTAATTGGATAAATAGTTATAATCAAATCATATTCTAGATTGCGATTGTAAATAATTCATTTCAATTTTGCTGACGTCATATGCAATGTTAGTTAGTTCCTGTTTGTCCTCAAAAAAAAATAAAATACATTTTTACACTTCTAATACTACATTATTACGTGTGTTTATTTATAAACAACTGATCAACAATGACATAAAACAAAAAAGAGTCTCAAAATTATTATATTTTAAGACTCAGATTTTACGCTGTTAACAAAGTGATTTTATTTTATTTCATTTAAAAGAATCACTTAAGAAAATAATATAACCTAATTTTCTTGGTTTAATTCTTCCAAAAGCCACTTCAAAACTGAATTGGTTGTCACTGTCACATTCAACTTTCTATTATTATAAAGTTGCAATAATTTGGCTTCAGTACCTTTCTTGGTAGACAACGCAATCCATATAGTTCCAACAGGCTTGTCTTTCGTTGCTCCAGTTGGCCCTGCAATCCCTGTAGTGGCAACACCAAAATCAGAATTGTACTTTTCACGGACGTTGTTCGCCATCTGAAGAGCTACTTGCTCACTGACCGCACCAAAATCCCTTAAACTTTCAGAGGTTACCCCTAGCTGACTTTCTTTCACTTCATTACTGTAAGAAACAATGCCTCCATTATAAAAAGCTGAAGCTCCTGCTATACTTGTGATAGTTTTTGCGATGTTTCCACCAGTGCAAGATTCGGCTGTAGCCAAAGTCAATCCTTTTTCTTTTAAAAGATCTGAAACTATCAACTCAATATCTATATCCTCTTCTGCATACAAGTTATCACCTAGTAAAGTTCTTAACTTTTCAACCTCTTGCTCAATCTTGTTTTTTAGGTCCGTTTCATCATAACTTACTCCAGTAATTCTCAATCGAACTTGCCCCAAACGAGGTAAATAAGCTAAACTTAATTCTTCTGGAAGGCTTTCCTCCCAATCTTCAATCATTTCAGCCAGTTTAGACTCCGGAATTCCCATCGTTCTCAACATTTTATGAACGATAAACGGTGTATGGTACTTCTCCTGTAACTGATCCAAGACATGATTTTCCATCAAATACTTCATCTCATGAGGAACACCCGGCATAGAAATGATAGTTTTTTCTCCATTTTCAAACCACATTCCAGGTGCAGTACCTACTTTATTCATTAGTACCTTTCCATTCGATGGAATATCAGCCTGCATTCTATTCAATGTGGTCAGCTCTCTATTTCTAGCTTTAAACAACTCCGCTATATTATCATATACTTCTTGACGGAATGTCATATCTACGTCAAAATATTCAGCTATTGTATTTTTGGTAATATCGTCTTTTGTAGGCCCTAAACCACCTGTAATTAACACAATATCAGCCCTAGACTGGGCTTCTTCTAAGATAGTCAGTATCTCCTCTTTAGTGTCTCCAATAGAAGTTTTACGTATTACATTAAAGCCTTTTTTATTGAGTTCAGTCCCCATCCATTGGGAGTTTGTGTCCGTTATCTGTCCATAAAGAATTTCATCTCCTATGGTAACTATTTCTACGTATGTATGCGTTTTCATTGCTTATTATTAATATAAATGCGAAATTAAATGATTCAAATCTGCAACTAAAATGAGTAGTAAAAACAAATTTCGATTAATAGGTGTGATGTCCGGCACAAGTCTGGACGGCATTGACCTATGTTATGCTGAATTTTGGAAAGATAGTCAAAAACAGTGGCGTTATACAATGCCACATACTGACAGTGTTGATTATGATGAAGAATGGAAAACCAAACTTGACACTGCTGAACATCTTTCAGCCCTTGAATATATAAAATTAGACCGAGCTTTAGGTAGAAAGATAGGCATGCATATCCGATCTTTCATCGATAGGAACAATTTAAAAGTCGATTTTGTTTGCAGTCATGGGCATACAATTTTCCATCAGACCGAAATTGGTATTACTTCACAGATCGGTCATGGGCCTGCAATTGCAAGATATTCAGGCTGTAATGTGATCAATGACTTCAGAGTAGCAGATTTAGCTTTTCAGGGACAAGGTGCTCCATTAGTACCTGTTGGTGATCGTTTATTGTTCCACGAATATCATTACCGATTGAATCTTGGCGGTATTGGCAATATCTCTTTTGAAGTGAATAATGAAACAATTGCTTTTGACACTTCACCTGCCAATATGCCTCTCAATTATTTCATGAGAGAGATTCATAAAGAATATGATGAAGGTGGAAAGATGGCAAAACAAGGTGAAGTGCAACAAAATGTGCTTGATGAATTAAACCAACTTCCTTTTTATGACAATTTTGAAGTAAAATCATTAGGAAAAGAATGGTTTCTGGAAAGTTACCTTCCTATCATTTCAAAAGTTGAAAAGCTGGAAGATCGATTGGCTACTTCTGTTGAACATACTGCAATACAGGTAGGAAAAGTGATAGCATTTGCCTCACAGAAATCAAAATTGCATTTTGGCAAAGAAAAACTGTTGATCACGGGTGGTGGTGCCTTCAATACCTTCATGGTGGAAAGAATACAGCATCATTGTCCAAATATTGAAATTGTCATTCCTCCAAAAGAAATTATAACGCATAAAGAAGCTTTACTTTTTGCCTTTCTAGGTTGTCTACGTCTAAAAAAAGAGGTTAATTGTCTTAAGAGTGTAACTGGCGCCACCATAGACAACTGCGGTGGAGTGATACATCATCCTTTTGTAAAACAAGAAGAGGAAACTACTCCCTCATTGACTGACAATGAAGAGATGCCCTCATTTAATAAAATAATTGGCTGTGGTGGTTAAATTCCTACTACAGCTACAAATGTCAAATTATGAAAATACAATATAATGCACCGGTCACATTGACCTTTACTTTTATAAGTGCAGCCTTTATTATCTTAAAAACATTTCTTTACATAGATCTTACTCCCTTTTTCTCCGTAGGTGGATTTGGCAGTATGAGCCTGTTTTCACCTTTGACTTACTTTAGATTATTTTCTCATGTAATAGGTCACGGAAGCTGGGAACACTTTATGGGTAACTTTACTTATATTCTTCTCCTTGGTCCTATCCTAGAAGAAAAATATGGTAGCAAACAGTTGCTTTATATGATCTTGATGACTGCATTTATCACTGGAATGATCAATGCCGTTTTCTTATCTAGTGGTCTTCTTGGTGCTAGTGGAGTTGTATTTATGTTTATTCTATTGAGCTCTATTGTCAATGTCCAAAAAGGAAAATTACCACTTACTTTTGTATTGATTGTAACCCTGTTTATAGGTCAAGAATTACTTTCTGTTTTTGATGATGATAATATCTCTCAGTTAGCTCATATTGTTGGCGGTATTTGCGGTGCCATTTTTGGGTTTGGAATTGATAGAAGAACGACAAAAAAAATTGCCTCTAAAAACTTAGTATAAGAAACATCGTTACCACAATTTAACCCTTGTAAAGGTTCTATAACTTTACAAGGGTTATTTTTTGTTATAAATCTAAAATCAGCTCAACCAAATATCCTTTTATACATTGTTATTACCATGATTTGCTTCTACTGGAAAGTGATATTTTCAGTCTTGCGATATCAACTTGTGTGTAACAGCATGTGCTAAAAAATGATTCATACATGCTATATAACTTTACATTATTTAAACTCTAGAATATATAAAATCACTACTCATTCTACATCTCTGTTTTTTTTAGTGTTTTGCATTCATTCTTGTAAACCTCTCATTTTAATAGATAGCGGTTTACTTTAATCAATGCCAGGTGCTGAAAATTATGGAACATAATAAATGATTAAGAACTTAACGCTACAACAATGAAGAGGATTATCATAACAGTAATACTATTATTAACTGCTATTTCTATTTATGCTCAAGATACGGGTCAATGGGGTGCGGCTTATTTAAAAGTCCGCCTCTCCGATAAGCTGGGATATTATGGAGAACACCATCTCCGATATACCGATAAAGGAAGTGGTTATGAACTTCATAAAAGTTACAATAGAATGGGATTAAACTACTTTGTCAATGATAACTTTGATATCGTTGTCGGTCCTGCCATCATTGGAAAATTCAATCAGCCCATCGGTGATGGTGAACAAGATCTTTATGATCAAACTACACTTATGGAATATAGAATTTGGCATCAGTATTTATATCATCATTATTGGGGAAGGGTAAAATTTTACCACCAAGTTCGTATTGAACACAGATGGGAAGAGAAAGAAGAATACACAAAATACAGTAATAGATACCGATATAAGTTGTATGCCTATATTCCTATTAATAACGATCATATTGAACCTGGCACATTTTATCTAGTGCCTTCTGTAGAACTTTTTATGCATGACAATCATGAAGAAAGCTTAGAAGATTTCCGTGTCTACAATGCTTTAGGGTACAAATATGATGACGATATCAGCTTTACCGCTGGTCATATGTGGACCTATAATCATACAGCCACCTCAAATGTATTTCGATTCACAGTATACATTGATTTAGATATGAGAGATTAATTTTTTCCTTCCAAAATGAGTACAAATTATTACGCTCTCTCTTTACTGAATTAAAGCATCAATCAAATTTGTACTGACATGAAATTCTATTATTACTTCCTAGCTATGACGATTGTATTTTTTGCAGGAACAGGTTCACATGGACAAACTAGAAAAAATACGTATCGTAAATATGAAAAACAGAAAAGGGTGAAAACTACTAAGCGTGTAAAGAAAAATAATGCCGTTTATTATCGTTATTCATCACTACCAAGAAGAGGTGCTTTGGTGACTCAAATACCACATAATGCCATAGTCTATAACCATCATCAAAGTCGATATTATTACTCGTCTGGAATATGGTACAGGCCCAATGGTAGGAATTGGATTGTGGCTCGTCCTGCAAATGGTATTCGTATAAAAACTTTGCCTGTGGGACATCAAAGAATCAGAGTAAGAAACAAGTCTTATTATTATTACTACGGAACCTATTATCAGAAAAGGAAAAATGACTATGTGGTGGTGGATGGACCTGTAGATGCAGAAGTCAATTCCATTCCTAAAGGTTATAATGAAGTCATAGTCAATGGTGAAAAGTTTTATGAATTGGATGGAGACTATTATATGAATACCACCAATGATAAGGGAGAAGAAGTTCTTGTTCTCATTCCTGAACCGTCATATAAAAGTTAGTGCAGAACTCAAGTTGAACATTCATGTATATAAAAACCCCAATACTCAAATTGCAGTATTGGGGTGTACGATATAATATAAGTGAACTTACGATTAGTTCTTAGGAGTTCTATCCATCATTTGGTAAAGCATTTCCTGCATTTTACCTGGCGATAATAATTCAGGACGCTGACGTGGAGGGAAGTCTTTGAATGACATAAAGAATTCACCTAATTTTTCCTTTGCAGGAACAAATAACCACATCTTCTGACCGTACCATTTTAAGTACATTCCTGAGTGATCTGCCATTTCATAAGGGTCTTGACCTAGGTTGTAGATCTTTGGCCATGATAATGCAAATCTGTGACCTGAGAACCACATATCAGGACCTTCACCTTCTTGGATGATAAAGTGGATTTTCCAGTCGTTCCAACGCATCGCTTGGATCATACCGTTGTCTGCCACATAGAAGAATGTTTCTCTTCTTGACTCTTCCTCTTTACCTGTGAAGTAATCCCATTGATTGTAACCGTCTAAGTGTACTTTGAAAGTTTGATCACCTGATTTGTAACCCTCTGTTTTCAATGTCTCTTTCAAATCATCTTTTCCTGTTACGGCTGCATAGATTGTAGGTACCATATCTTCATGAGAAACAATACCGTTTAGTCTACGACCTGTATCTTTTAATCCATTAGGGTATTTCATTACGAAAGGTACTCTTACACCACCTTCCCAAGTAGATCCTTTTTCACCACGGAATGGAGAAATACCACCGTCAGGCCATGTCATTTTCTCAACGCCGTTGTCAGTTGTGAAAATCACGATTGTATTTTCTTCTACACCTAAACGCTCTAATGTTGACAATAAAGTACCTACTTGATTGTCTAATTCTGTCATACCTGCACCGTATAAACCGTAGTCATGTACTAATTTTTTACTCTCTTCTGTTAAGTGAGTGAATACGTGCATACGAGTAGAGTTGAACCACACGAAGAAAGGCTTGTCGTCTTTTACGGCTCTTTCCATAAAGTCAATAGAAGCATCCATAAACTCTGCATCTACTGTTTCCATTCTCTTTTTGTTCAATGGACCTGTATCTGAAATACGACCGTCAGCATAAGAGTGAATTACACCTCTTGGACCATATTTTTTTCTGAATTCAGGATCTTGTGGGTATGCAGGGTCTTCTGGCTCCTCTTCAGCATTTAAGTGGTAAAGGTTACCGAAGAACTCATCAAAACCGTGGTTTGTTGGCAAGAATTCATCTCTATCACCTAAGTGGTTTTTACCGAACTGACCTGAAGTATAACCTAGTGGTCTTAAGATCTCAGCCAATGTAGGGTCTTCTTTTTGGATACCGATTTTTGAACCTGGCATACCAATCGTTGATAAACCTGTTCTTAATGGAGATTGACCTGTAATGAAAGCAGCACGACCGGCTGTACAAGATTGTTGTGCGTATTCAGATGTTAGAACTACACCTTCTTTACCAATTCTATCAATGTTTGGAGTTTGGTACGCTAACATTCCGTTGTTGTAAGTACTGATGTTACCATATCCAACATCATCACCCATAATTACAAGGATGTTAGGTCTTTTGTTTTTCTTTGATTTTTGGGCAAATAAAGCCCCTGTTACCGTTAGTAAAACCGATAACGTTAGTACAATTTTTCTCATTTTTGTTGGTCTTTTAAGCCCGTAGGCTATTTATCATATCAATTTATAAGCAGTCTCGTTTCTCTAACTGCATAGCAAATATAGAAATGAAATTTAGTTTAATATTAAACTTATATTGAAATTTAACAGTATATTATTTTTTTAACCCTACTTAAAAAATGAATGTTTATTAGTAGATATTTTTTGATTTATATTTTAATAACAATAAGTAAAATGATAAAATCAAAACCTTTCACAATGTTTCCTTTCAAACAACTGGATATCACTTTTAATAATACTTGAATAGAAATTTTCGATTTCCATCACATGTTTTAATCCCCTAATTTTGAAACAAACAAATAATTATCACCCATAAAAATCAAATATTATGAAAAACAAAAGCGTATATCAAGACTGCCCAAATTGCTGGGGTTACCAAGAGTATGACAGAGACAATGTAAGAGAGCAAGAAACGGAACAGACTGAAGAACAATACAACTCAAGGTCTTTGTTTAAGATTTCCGGAGCGGATGTAGAGGAAGATGATGTGGTATATAAGGCTTAGCAAGGATATGAATTACAAACTCTCTATTGAAATTACAGGAATTGAAGGATGAAACATCTTTTTCAATTCCTGTTTTTTTATGATATGGTTCTTGTGTGGTTCTGTGGGTGGTCACTCAGGACCACCCCTACACCACCCCTACGTACCACTCACCGAGAAAATAAAACCACTCACAGATCTAATTTCTTCAGGTCGCTACTAATCCGGATCATTGTTACATCATTAATCAAAAACGATAAAACAATGAAAACTGTAAGAAACTTATTCTCTCTATTATTCATTTGCCTTATGGCAAACACGGTATCATTTGCACAAAGTGCTCAAGCAAACATTGAAAAAGCTTTTGGCGATTCTTTCCAAAGTCAAGAAAACAAAGTAGCCAACACCATCAACGAACAACCAAGTCTTTATTGGAAAGCATATGCTTCTTTTATGGCTGGTATTTATGAAATGGGTAGCGGCGACAAAACAACCTCTCAAAAATTTGTAGATCAAGCTATCGGATTCTTAAATGAAGAAGAAAATAGAGATGCCGAATCTTATGCTCTGGAAGGTAGTATTTTAGGATTTAGTATCAGCATTGATCCTTCTAAAACAAGAACACTTGCCACAAAATCAACGGCACGCTACAAGAAATCTTTGAAACTAGATAAAAACAACCTGCGTGCAAATTTAGGAATGGGAGAAAATGATTTTCATACTCCTGTAAAATATGGCGGAGGAAAAGTGGCAGAGAAGTATTTATTAAAAGCACTTGCTGCTGACAATAACCCTAACAATGACCCTTTGAAACCTACATGGGGAAAAGAAAGAGTTTACAGCTTATTGGTTCAGCTTTATAAAAGAAATGGCAAAATGGATTTGGCTAAAAAGTATTGTACAGAAGGTATGAAAGCCTTTCCTCATGATTATGAATTAAAAGAATTAAGCGAGACTGTCCTTTAAACCTTATTACAAAAAACAATTATCAATCTTATAGTTGAAACTATGAAAACGCTATTACTTTTTACGTCTTTATTGCTATTGTTCAACGCCAGTTACGCTCAACGTTCCATCAAGGGAACCGTAACAGATACTGATGGTGAAGCCGTGCCGTTTGCAAGTGTTTTTCTGAAAGACATCATGCAAGGTACCTCTACCGATGAGAAAGGAAAATTTGAACTCAAAGCGAATTACAGTCCAAGTGATAAGCTTGTGGTTAGAGCAATTGGGTATTCAGAAATAGAGTTTTCGGTTTCAACACTCTCTAATCCTGCTCGCTTAGAGCTTCCTAAAAGCAGTACTACTTTAAAAGCCATCGAAATCTATGGAGGAAGTGGTGAGTCTCTGGAAGAAATCACCGCTTTAAAAATTACAGGAATGGAGATTGTACGCAACGCAAGTGCCAACGGAGATTTATATCAGGCTCTGCAAACATTGCCAGGCACCTCAAAGGTTGGCGATCAAACAGGATTGTTTGTTAGAGGTGGTGATGCTACAGAAACACAAACAATTATTGATGGTACTGTGGCCACTAATCCATTTTTGGGCAATACTCCAAATATGCCAAGCAGAGGAAAATTTGATCCATTTATGTTTCAAGGCACCACTTTTACTACAGGTGGATACTCTGCAGAGTACGGACAAGCGTTATCTTCTGTATTGCTATTGGAAACTGAAGGAATTCCAGAACGAACAAGTTCATCTATTAATCTTCATTTTGCGGGCATTGGTGGAAGTCACAGTCATGTTTGGGAGGATAAAACAGTGCTGATGGGTGGTGTAACTTACAACAACCTTGAACCCTATTTTGGAATTACTCCTCAGAATGTAGACTGGGTGAAAGTTCCTGAGGCTTTGAATGTAAAAACGGCCTTCAGGCATAAAACCAGAACGGGTATGTTCAAAATGTTTTCTCAATACAATGTCAATAATGTAGGTGTTGTATTATTTGACCCTGAAAAACCATTTAAAGGAAGAGTTTTTAACCGAAAGGCACATGACATTTATGTCAACAATAGCTATAAAGGACTATTGGGTCGATCTTGGGAGATTGACGCGGGTATTTCTTACAACAAAACAATTGGTGATATTGCTTTAGGAGAAGAAAACTTAAAAGAAGACAATCAGCATGTTATTTCAAAAGTCACTTTATCACATAGTTTTGGGGATATTATGGATTTAAAAGTTGGAGGAGATTATAGAAATGAGCAAACAAGATGGGGAAATTTTTGGGTGAGAGATCATTTAACATCAGCGTTTTCTGAATCCATGTTGCACTTGTCTCCTGTAGTGAAATTAAGATTAGGTGTAAGAGGAGAGTATTCTTCAAAAATTGAAAAATTCTCATTTGCCCCTCGTACGTCCTTATTTTTTGACCTCAATGATTTCAATCAAATTACTGTAAGCTATGGTGATTATTACCAAAAGGCGAAAGATGAATATTTAGTATATAAGTCAGACCTTGATTTTCAAAAATCGACTCATTATATCATGAATTACAAAAGAGAAGTATTGGGCAGAACATTCAGAGTAGAACTTTATCATAAAGAATATGATCAGCTGGTTAAATTCAATGATGAAAGCATTGACAACAGCGGTTATGGCTATGCAAGAGGAATTGATGTATTCTGGAGAGACGAAACTTCCATTTCATTTCTTGATTATTGGGTGACCTACTCTTATATTGATTCTGAAAGAAATTATAAACATTTCCCGATCAGTGCTACACCTGATTTTGTAACCAATCACAATATAAATGTGGTGGCCAATTTTGACATTCCTTCTCTTCGACTTCAACCTGGACTTACCTACACTTATGCTTCAGGTAGGCCGTTTGAAAACCCAAATGCAGAAGTATTTATGGATGATAAAACAAAGGATTTTCATAACTTAGACATTGCATTAAATTACACGATGAATCTAATGGGAAATTTTACCGTTCTCTTCGCTTCATTTTCAAATGTTTTAGGGTTTGATCAGGTTTTTGGATACGAATACTCAAAGGATGGAAATTTCCGAGTGGCCAAATTGCCTACAAGCAAACAATCTATCTTCTTAGGTCTGTTTATGACCATAGAATAAACGTACTTCAATGAAAAAACTAATCGAAATAGCCATTCATATCCTTTTTTGGTGTTGCTATATACTTCTGCTGAGTATTCGTGACTTGTTATTTAATAATGAGATCTTCCATAATTTTATAACATTTACGGTCATTACAGCACCATTAATTCCCTTTGTCTATTTCAATTTATATTTCTTAATTCCGAAGTTTTTATTTCAAAATAAGAAACCGTATTACTTTATTTCATTCGGTATGCTATTGGCCATATCTGTCATTATTCGTAATTACGCTACTTACACCGTTTATGCTGTAATCTTAAAAATTGATACTATAGAACCTTTCTTTTCTGGGAAAGTCGGTTGGTGGACAGCATCAAGTGAAACCTTTGTATTGTTCTTTATTTCTTCAACAATTTATCTGGTTCAAAAATGGTATTTAAAAGACAAGTATGTGAAGGAATTGGAAAACAAAAACATGAGAAGTGAATTGAACTTATTGAAGTCACAATTACAACCTCATTTCCTATTCAATAATCTCAATACCATTTACTTTTTGATGGATGATGAACCTCAGAAAGCAAAAGAATTAGTGATTCAGCTTTCAGATGCATTAAGTCATCAATTATACAAGGCCAATCAGGATCAAGTCAATTTGGAAGAGGAACTGGATTACTTGAGGAATTATATCAAGATGGAACAAATCCGACATCAAGATTTTCTGACTTTACATTACGATTTTCCTACAGAAAACATCAACTATAACATTGCACCCATGCTTTTGATTACCTTTGTAGAAAATGCATTTAAGCATGGTATTAATTCGAAAGGATATACAATTTCTATTGTTATCTCAATGGAAAATGATGTGTTGCATTTGATGGTTCAAAACACCAAAAGTGATCATCCAAAAAGTGATAAAGGTGGATTGGGTTTAATCAATGCCCGTAAACGTTTAGAACTTCTCTATCCTCATCAGCACGATCTGGAAATATTGGATCAAGAAGATGAATTTATTGTAAAACTAGATATCAAACTTAAAAACTAAAAAGATGAACTGTATTGTAGTTGATGATGAACTAATCGCAAGAGAAGGTATTGCAAAATATGTAAAGGAGATCCCCTACCTCAACCTGACTGCCAAATGCAAAAGTGTATTTGAACTGGATGAGGTTTTAATGAAAAATGAGATCGATTTGGTGTTTTTGGATATTCAAATGCCTGGAATAACGGGTGTTGATTGGCTAAAAAATGCTTCCAATCCTCCTCATATTATTTTCACTACAGCCCATAGAGAATTCGCAGTGGATGGCTTTGAATTGAACGCTATCGATTATCTTTTAAAACCCATCACCCTACCTCGTTTTGCAAAAGCCGTTGCAAAGGTTTATAAAATTTGGAGTGATAAAAAAGAAGTGGTTACCACTCCTTCCAACAATGATGATTACATCTTTATCAAAGAGGATCAGCAGACTGTCAAAGTAAAATTAGAAGATATTCTTTTTATAGAGGCGGCAGTGGATTACATCTTTATTCATACCAAAGAGAAAAGACATATCACACTCTTTTCTATGAAACAAGTGGAACAGAAACTCCCCGAAAATCAGTTTATCAGAATTCACCGTTCGTTTATTGTCAATGCTGAATATGTGGAAGCTATTGAAGGCAAAATGTTGATTGTAAATGGGCAAAAATTGAATATCAGCCGTTCATTGTATAATGAAGTGTATGATAAAATCACTAAAGGAAAAGTCTGGAAAGTCTAAAAACAAAAAAGGACCTACACTGCTGTAGATCCTTCTGCGTTTATTGTTCAATGCTTTCTGATTGCATCATTTTTTCTTTATCAATAGAACGATGTTTTAATTTCACCTTCAAGTTTCCTGGAGACATTGTAAAAGCAAAAACCTCTTTTACTTCTTCAGGAGCCACATTCAATTCTACATCAAATTCCTGAAATAGACGAATAATAAACACCTTCAATTCCACTTCTGAAAGGAATTTACCAGGGCAAGTTCTTGCTCCTCCGCCAAAAGTCTTCATAGCATCCTCATTGTGTGTTTTATGGTAAGGACATCCACCTTCCTCTTTATTTTCGAGCCATCTTTCAGGTGCAAAAGTTGAAGCATCAGCAAAGTATTTATCCGAACGAGGTGCATGACTCAATTGTGTAATTACAAAACTTCCTTTCGGAAAGAAGACATCTCCGATCACAACATCTTCCAATGCTTGCATGTACAACTGCGGTGTAACAGGCTTGATCCTCATAGATTCTTTAATCACTGAAGCTGTATAAGTAAAAGCTTCTAACTGATCAAAATTATCTAACTTCTGTCCTTTCAAAATAGCATCAATTTCAGCCTGAACTTTTTGTTGCTGGTCTGGATTAGCGGCTAAAAAGTAAGTGATCCACGATAAAGAATTGGAAGTAGTATCTTCTCCTGCCAAAAGCATGGTATATAAGTTTCCAAAAATTTCATCCCAAGTAAACGGATTATCATTGTCTTGAGAAGCAATCATTGCTTCTAAAAAATTGGTAGGATGCTCTAAAATATCAATATCTTCACTAATTTTTCTTTGAGCATTGGTAATAAACTCACCCAATACCTTTCTGATATATTCCATTGACTCTTCAAACTCCTTATCAGATGCCGTTTTAATATACCTCCAAACAGGGATGGGATTATTGATTCTTGAATTCATTTTTGGAAAAATCTTCTGGATATGTTCTTGTGTCTGATCCACATCATTTTCCACTGTATTCATATCATATCCAAAAGCCAAATTGGTAGTTACATCCACAGTTGCCTTCTGAAAATCTTTATCTATCTCATAATTTCCAACTCCTTCAACCTTGCTCCAATGGTTAGACAATCGGTCAGCCACTCTGACAATACCAGGAAAAAAAGACCGAACATTTTTGTTGTCTAATGCCTTTTGGGTCACCTTTCTTTGTTTCTTCCAGCTTTCTCCTTCCGCTGCAAAAACACCATTGATACCCACTTCTTCAATCACTTCAGCCATTTTCTTAAATCTCCTGAACTTTGTAGGACGATGTTTAAGAATATAGGCATTTAGTTCAGGGTCAGTACAAACCGTTAGTTTTCTACCAAAAAAATTCAGATTGTATAAACTGCCAAATTCATCCGCCCATTTTTCATAAAGAAGATGTATTTTTGATTTATCCAATTCAAAGATATTTCCAAAAACAGGCAACCCTTTCGGCCCATTTAAATCCTTCACTGTTTTTGAATATTGAAGTTGTTTCATAGTGTGTATTGAAAGTAATTTTGAGTTTTAATTAAATAGCTATTTTTGTTCCAAAGTGCCCTCTGTGGTTATATCTGCTTTTATGAAATTAAGCTTTTCCATCTTGACCTTCATATTGTCCACTACCATTGTAAAATCATATTTCTCTGTGATTTGATTTTCTGGAACCGATAATTCTATTTGATAGTTCTTGATCATTTTCACAATAAAAACCATCATTTCAGTTTCTGATAAAAACTTGCCCGGACAGTACCTTGGGCCTCCACCAAAAGTATGCATCACTTCTTCATTATGGTTTCCTTCAAATGGACATTTTCCTTCTTTTTTCAACCATCTTTCTGGAATAATCTGATCCGGTGAAAAGAAGTTCTTTTCGTCCATTCCACCTTCACGCACAAGCGTAATAAAAAAAGTATCTTTTGGAAAAAGCGTATCGCCCATCACCACATCTTCGTTGCATTGGAAATACAATAAAGGTGTCACAGGCTTCATTCTCAGCACCTCTTGGATAGTAGCATAAAGGTACTTTAATTTCTTGGTGTCTTCGATTTCCTTCAAGTCTCCTACCTCTCCCAATACTTCAAAAATTTCCTTTCGGATTTTTTCTTGAATACTTGGATATATTGCCATATAATAAGCGAACCACGATAACGTATTGGCTGTAGTATCTTCCCCCGTCAACAACATGGTGTAAATATTTCCATAAATTTCTTCCCATGTAAACGGATTTTCCTTGTCCTGAGACACCAATAAAGCCTCTAAAAAGTTGGTAGGATTTTCTTTTCGCTCTTGAAACTGTTCGATATTACTTTTGTTTTTCTCAATAAAACCACCAATAATATCTTTCAAAATATTCATCGACTTGTCAAAGTCTCTATCAGCAGGCGTTTTTATATATCGCCAAATTGGAATCGGCAAGTTTGTTCTTTCATTAAGCTTGGGAACAATTTTAGAGATGTGCTGTTGCGTCACTTCTCGGCGGTCATGAATGGTGTTGAGATCATAGCCGAATGCAAGATTAGTTGTAAGATCAATCGTTGCATTCATAAAATCCTGAGAGATATTATAATCCGTAATACTATTCTCCCCATCAAGTTCTTTTTCCCAATATTCCTCCAAACGGTTACCTATTTTCAGGATCAATGGAAAATAATTCTTCACATTCTTATGACTCAATGTCTGCTGTGTCACTTTCCTGTGTTTTTTCCAAACTTCACCCTCAGAAGAAAAAGTCCCATAAAAACCCAGCTCATCCATGATGTCTTTCATTTTAGAAAGTCGTCGAAATTTATCCGGACGATTTTTAAATAGATAATCAATATGAGAAGGGTTGGCCATTACGACAATCTTTGCTCCAGGGAAGTTTACTTTGTAGAAATCCCCATATTCTTTTGCCCAATCTTCTAAGTTTTGATGAATTTTTTCTTTTTGAATCTGAAATAAATTCCCAAATAGCGGTAGTCCTTTCGGACCCGTTAAATCCTTTATAGTTTTTGAATAGTTGAGTTGTCCCATCAGAAATTATAGTGTCTAAAAAAGTAGCTTGGTTACGATAAGATGACAATATAACGGAAATTATTAGAAATAGAAGGGACTGAAAAGTGACAAAAGGGAACAAAAAAATAATAACTTCCGCCTTATGCAAATTGAATATTTTCTGTTTTCGAGAATTCATTGACATGAAAATCCAAAAATGCTCTTTTCTTCATGATATACCACTCATTAAGCACATTAGGATACAGTTCCATAATATTAAAAAGCATACTCAAATTTTGTTGATAATAATTTTCCATGGCATAATATGTCCAATCTTTCGACAGGTAGTAATTAAAAAAATCAACCGTATCTTTTCTCAGGCTCTCTTTCAAAAGATCATTTTCTAATAAGTGTTGAAGGTCTTCTTTCATTTCCCCCTCTTGATATTCAAATTCTCGAAAAACATTTTCTATTTCATCAAAAGAAGTATTGTAATGTACAACCTGCAATGACTGATACGCCTTTTCCAATGTCTGCATTTTTGAATAGTAGTACTTTTGATCTTCAAAAAAATCAGTGTATATTTTTTCCAGAGCCTTCACATTGTCTGTCTTACTTTTAAGATAAGTGTAAATAGCCACATCATTCTTTCTGATTTCTTTCTCCTTCCCCTTAAATTCATCTGTCAGTGTTTGAATTAAAGTATCACATTCCTTTTGAGCGTATCTTTTTCCATCATAATCAAAGGTAATGACATCAATAAAACCATTTTTGATTTGATACAACCTTTCTATATCACTTTGCAAACTTATGGCATTGTAAACCAGCTTCACCTTCTGATCAGAATAAAGGTCTTTAAAATTTAAGTCCTCTTGGGGTGTCTCAACATCCAAAATTACAAATTCACTTGGGTTCTTTTCATTGTAATAATTATTGAAAAGACCAGGGTGAATATATTTATTATTTTCTATTACAAATAGTTCTTTAAATTGCTCTAATGAAATAACTTCCGCCTCCTCTTTATCCAAGCCTTCGAAAGTTTTCTCAGTTAATGCTTTCTGATAAGATTCCAACTTCGAAATAATTGAATTGGCAGGAATGTACTTTTCCTCCTCTCCAATGGAAGGTGCATAATTTGATATTCTGCTTACTCTATCGTCAATACTTGGGTGTGAATCCCATTGGTCTTCAAAAGAAAGCTTTGAATAGTTAAACTTGCTGAAAGTATTTTTATCAATATGAGGTATGGAGTTAGACAATTTGATTTGCCCCTCTTTTGAGGCATATTCAATCACAAATTGATGTTCCTTAAAAAGGTTCTCACTCTTCAACTTCTGCTCACTCTTTTTTTGATACAATCCATACACCGACTCTAGTGCTCCATTGATAAAATCGAAACGATACAAAGTGGCTTTCAATGGTTCATAACCAGTAATAGAACAGGCAATTTTATCCGCTTCATACTCCCTTTCTCGAGTCAGTTTCATATGGCTTTTATTCAGAATACTATAGATTTTAGACAACAAGTATTTGATCGCTCTAATTACTCTGTAAGCCATGTTTGTGAAAAAGGCAAAAAAAGCATGAATATCTGAAAAATATTGTACGAAAGCTTCAAATGACCCATTATCATAAAGCAGGTTATAAATCAGCTGATTTGCATTGATTACTATTATATCAATATTAGAATTTGACTGTGCAAAATGTCCAAACTCATGGCTTAAAACTGCTTTGAGTTCTTTTTCTGAGACGGCATTGATTAATCCTAACCCAATATGTAAATCCTTCTTTTTTCGAAAAAAGATGTTCCAAATATTTGACTTTATACTCACAGAAGCCCCCACTTCAGAAGTGATTTTTACTTTGTTAGGCAACGCGGTTCCCAATTCGTTAACAATTTCATCAATCATATCAAATAGCCGTGGTTCGTTTTCCCTATTCGCTAAAATATAGAGAGTTGTATCTACTACATTTTTGATAAGAATGAATTTTAGTAAAAAAAGAAACACCAAAACACCAAATCCTATTACGCCAAAGCTTAAAGGAATGAAAATGAACATTGGTTTTAAAGTCATCAAATGATAACCACAATAAATGCTAAACAATGCTAGGCCACTCGCTAGGGCCAGTAATACCGCATAAGAGACAAAAAACAAGAATAAAGAGGCTATTGTTTTATAGCGTAAAGATTTAAAATGAGAGGGTTCTTTATATTGATACATAGACAGTAAATAGTCGTTCGCTTTCAATTGGGTTTATGAATAAAATACACAAATGCTTTTTTGTAGTACTTAAAAATAAAAGACACTTTATCTTCACAAGCACCATTTCTAAATTGAATGGGAAACTTATGAAAATAAAGTGTCTTATGCTAATATAATTGGGTGGATTATTTGCCTTTCTTCCAAACTCTAGTCGGTGCCAACATCCCTTGATTATACAAGATTTCTCTGTAATCTTCACAAGGATACATTTGCATATCTGCCAATTTTCCTTTTTCTAATTGACCTCTATCCATCAAATTTAAAGCTTTCGCAGATCGGAAAGTCATTCCTGCAAATACTTCGGCGGTACTGAGCTTCTCCATTGCTCCCAATAAGGCACCTTGCGTCAACATATCGCCCATTGGTGCTGAACCTGGGTTCCAATCTGAAGCGATGGCCAAGCATGCTCCGGCATCCAAAAGTTTACGGCAAGGAGGGTATTGCATCCCCAAACCTAATGATGCTCCCGGAAGTACCGTTGCTACCGTATCAGAATCTGCTAAAAGCTTCACTTCTTCATCAGTACTTGATTCCAAATGCTCAGCCGACAATGCTCCTACTTCCACAGCCACTTTACTTCCTCCGGTAGAAAATTGATCTGCATGAACCGTAATTTCAAAACCTTGCTCCTTAGCTTTTGCTAAATAATAAGCTGATTCTTCTACATTGAATGCTGTTTCTTCTGTAAAAATATCAACTCTATCACTTAAGTTTTCCTTCTTGATCGCAGGCAATAAAACACCCAATACTCTATCTAAATATTCTTTAGAAGTACCTTCAAAATCTTTAGGTTTCATATGTGCCGCCAAGCATGTAGATACCAAATCAGCTTTTGTTTCTTGATCTGCAGATTTAATCGCTCTCAGCATCTTCAGCTCATTGTCGATATCCAAGGCATAACCACTTTTCACTTCAATAGTAGTCACACCACGCGATAAATGTCTATTGGCTCTTGAAACGGTTACTTCTTTTAATTCCTCTTCCGAAGCCGCACGAGTTTTTCGCATAGAGTCTTGAATTCCTCCACCTGCTTTAGCGATTTCCAAGTAAGGTTTCCCTGCCACTCTCATCGCATAATCCCTCGCTCTGTTTCCTCCCCAGCAAATATGGGTGTGGCAGTCTACAAAACCCGGAATCAAAACCCCCTCTCCTTTTATCTGCTCTACTTCATCAAAGTCGGCTAGAACAAATGAAGTAAACGATTTGATTTCATCTATATTTCCATTCTCATCAATACTCACACCCGCATTTTCGATGATTTCCAATTGCTCATCTTCTAAAGCTCCTTTTAAGGGTAAACCTGCTAGGGTGAGGACTTGCGAGAAAGGTCCGATTAATTTTTTCATTATGAATATTTTTATCAAGAAAATGAAATAGTGGTTAGCGTTGTTGTAGGAACGTTTTAATAAAACACCCCTACAAAAACACGAACCACCTCTTCCCTCTTAATTCTTACCTTTTACCTGTTTGTTACCTCAAACGATCAAATCGTGATCTTCACCTACTTTTGTTGCTGTTTCATAACCCGCATCATGATGACGGAAGATACCCATTGCAGGGTCATTATGAAGCACACGGCGAATACAGTTTTCTGCACGTTCAGTACCGTCAGCCAACACTACCATACCTGCATGCTGAGAGTAACCGATACCTACACCACCACCATGATGGAATGAAATCCAAGTGGCACCACCTGTCGCATTAGACATAAGGTTTAATAATGGCCAATCTGAAACAGCATCAGAACCGTCCAACATTGATTCCGTTTCACGGTTTGGAGAAGCTACTGATCCGCAGTCCAAGTGATCACGACCAATGACAATTGGAGCTTTCAATTTTCCTTCTTTTACAAGGTTATTGAAAATCACACCGGCTTTCTCTCTTTCACCCATACCTAACCAACAAATACGTGAAGGAAGGCCTTGGAAAGCTACTTTTTCATCCGCTTCTTCCAACCATTTGATCAAGTGTGTATTTTCTGGGAATGCTTCTTTTAAGGCTTCGTCCGTAACTTTGATATCTTGTGGATCACCTGATAATGCCGCCCAACGGAAAGGTCCTTTTCCTTCACAGAACAATGGACGGATATAAGCTGGTGTAAAACCAGGGAAGTTGTAAGCATTTTCACAACCGCCTTGCTTTGCGAACTCACGTAAGTTGTTGCCATAGTCGAAAGTGATTGCTCCTTTCTCCTCTAAGTCCAACATGTACTGTACGTGACGAGCCATTGATTTCAACGACTTCTCTTTATATAAAACAGGATCTGTTTCTCTTAATTTTTCTGCTTCTTCCAATGATAAGCCATTAGGAACATATCCATATACTGGATCATGTGCAGAAGTTTGGTCCGTTAATACATCAGGAGTGATTCCATCTTGAATTAATCTTTCCAATACATCACCGATATCACCTACCAAACCAACTGATAATGCTTCACCTTTTTCTTTGGCTTCCATTACCCATTGAATCGCCTCTTCATAAGAGTGCGTCATTTTATCGATGTACTTTGTATCAATACGCTTTTGAATACGAGCAGGGTCAATATCAACACCCAACATTGCTGCACCACACATCGTAGCCGCCAACGGTTGAGCGCCACCCATACCGCCCATGCCTCCTGTCACTAGCAAACGACCTTTCAAGTCGCCACCAAAATGCTGACGCGCACATGAAGCAAATGTCTCATAAGTACCTTGCAAAATACCTTGAGTCCCAATATAAATCCATGAACCGGCCGTCATCTGACCGTACATCATTAAGCCTCTTTCTTTTAATTCTTGGAAATGCTCCCAAGTTGCCCAAGCTGGAACAAGGTTAGAGTTGGCGATCAATACACGTGGTGCTTCTGGGTGCGTTCTTACAACACCTACCGGCTTACCTGATTGTACCAAAAGTGAATGGTTTTCATCTAATTCTAAAAGAATTTTGATGATCTTTTCTAATGATTCTCTGTTTCTTGCCGCTTGACCTGTACCACCATAAACCACTAAGTTATTCGGGTCTTCAGCCACCTCGTCTGTTAAGTTGTTCAAGAACATTCTTAAAGGTGCCTCAGTTTGCCAAGACTTTGCATTTAGTTCTGGACCTGTTGGAGGAATGTAGTGTGGGTGTTTTGCGTATTTTTCTAAAAAAGCTTCAAACTTTTGTTGTGATGATGTTTTTGCTTCCATGGTTAATATATCTATTTATGGTATGTGTTTCTTTATAATATATCGCAAGTGTTAAGCCGGTAGGCGTCACTTGTGATTGGTCATAGGCGAAGTCTCCCGACTTTGAGCCAACAAACCAAAGTGTATTTCGAAGTCAGGAGACTTCGCCAATACATAGTTCCAAGTGACGCTGTCGTTCAACACTTGAAACATAGAATTTAGTAAGTAAATTCTGCTTTGAAATCTCCTTCAAGGTTGATTTTCTCTTTCTTGGCTACTTCTTCAGCAATGCGAACCAATGCACCGCTTTGTACGATATCATGCATTGCTTCAATATCGTAAGCCAATACTCTGTCTTCATCAGCATGAGCTACTCTCTCACGAACATAAGCATGAGTAGCTTCAATAATTGGTGATGATTTTAATGGTCTTCTGAAGTCCAATGCTTGAGCAGCGTACAACAATTCTACTGCTTGGATTTGCTCCAAATTACCAATAATCTGAAGTGTCTTTCTTCCCGACACAGAACCCATTGATACGTGATCTTCTTGTCCTAATGAAGTTGGAACAGAATCAGCTGATGCTGGGAAACAAAGCGTTTTATTTTCAGTTACTAATGCCGCTGAAGTATATTGAGGAATCATGAAGCCTGAATTCAACCCTACGTCTGCCATTAGTAATTTAGGCAAACCAAAACGTCCTTCAATCATCATGTAATTTCTTCTATCAGCGATATTACCCAATTCTGAAGCCGCAACCCCTGCATAATCCAACGGAATTGCTAAAGGCTGTCCATGGAAATTACCTCCTGAAATGGCATTTTCAGCGTCTAAGATAATTGGGTTATCCGTTACTGAGTTAAGCTCTACTTCCACCATTTCTTTCAAGTGCAACCAAGCATTTCTTGAGGCACCGTGAACCTGAGGCATACATCTTAAAGAATACGGATCTTGCACACGATCACAATCCACATGAGAATCTAAAATTTCAGAACCTTGCAACATGTGATGCAAACGAGAAGCTACATGCTGTGTTCCTTTATAAGGTCTAATCTGATGCAAAGCAGACTCGAATGGACGAGCGGATCCCATCAATCCTTCCAAAGACATCGCTCCAATGATATCCGCTGTATCCAAAGCATTGGCTAGCTTTTCAACTACCTTCACTGCATGAGCTAAGATAAACTGCGTACCATTGATCAAAGCCAATCCTTCTTTTGGCCCTAACTGTAATGATTTCACCCCCAATCTATGCAACACATCTGAGGCTAATGCTTTATTTCCTTTTTCATCATAAACTTCACCTAGTCCAATCAAAGGCAAAAATAAATGGGATAAAGGAGCCAAATCACCTGATGCACCTACGGAACCTTTTTCAGGAACCATAGGAACGATATCTTTCTCAATGTGCCAAATGATTCTTTCCAAAGTAGTCAATGCAATTCCTGAAAAACCTTGTGCTAAAGCGTGCACTTTAGTAATCAACATGATTTTAGAAATCTCTTTTGGAATAGCATTTCCCACCCCAACACTATGACTCTGTAAGATTTTGTGTTGTAAAGTGGAAGTATCTTTTTCTGAAATAATAGTAGTACAAAGCGGACCAAAACCTGTATTCACTCCATAGACAACATCTCCTTTGTCTACAATTTCCTGAACAGAAGCTTGGCTCTTGATTACCTTGTCCTTTGCCGTATTATTTAAAACTCCAGAGATTTTTCCTCTGGCAATATCCAATGCAATGCTCACCGTCAGATGGTCAATGCCGTATTTGAATATTTTTCCCATGGTAGTAATTTATGATTAGTATGTGGGTATTAGAATTATCTTCTAATACTGTATGTGTGGTGTATGTTTTTTACTTCTCCAAGTTGTCCAAAACACGTTCGGACAATGATTTTTCGGTCAATGATGTCTCTAAAATTTTCAATTCCTTCAAAATCTGACATTCATTTTGTTCCGTTATTTCTTTCATCGAAAGTTGTATGGATGCCCAAATAGGCTTACTTTTTTTGACTAACTCCTCTCCTTTCTCAGTAAAAAGAATCAATCGTTTTCTTCCATCATTTTCATCCTTTTCAACTTTGAGTAATTTTTTCTTGATCAATGCTGTAGTCAATTGACTCACTGCCGAGTGACTTACATTTAATTGATCAGAAATAGCTCTCATTGACAGCTTTTTATGTTCATCTAACAAATAAAAAACGGGAAACCATGATGGATCAAATTCTATCCCTTTGGCTTCATAAACTTTAGAAACTTCAGAGAGAAAACGCTCTCCTAACCTCCTAAGTCTACTCCCCAATACAAGTGTTCCTGCTGATTGATAAAAATCCATATTTCTTTGTTTTACCCAAAAGTATATAAGTACTTACATATTTACAAGGAAAGGCTCAAAAATATGTAAGTACTTACATAAAATATGGTAAATAGAATATAAATCACTAACTTTAAAGAAATTGTGTATTAAATTACAATTATCATTAACATCTCATCTACTCTACTTTTTGTATATGACATCGTGATTAGATGTAATCATTAAATTTATCTGCTATGGAAATTGCAATAACAGACGGAATCAAAGTCAGTGTTGAAACCTTCTATCTCCCTGAGTATTCTGTTCCATCAAGACGACACTACGTATTTAGCTATAAGATCAAAATTGAAAACCTTAGTGCCAATAAAATTCAATTGCTAAGAAGGAATTGGGAAATCACGGACATCACTGGTGATGTGAGAAATGTGGTCAATGGGAAAGGAGTTGTAGGCAAAGAACCAATCATGATTCCAGGCGAGTCTTTTGAGTACAATTCGGGTTGTCATTTCCCATCCCCATGTGGTAAAATGTCGGGTACTTATGTAATGCGAAAAATCGAAGATAATACCTTATTTGAAGTACAAATTCCTGAGTTTACTTTAGTCCCAAGTTTCTTCAATAATTAGGCAGATCATACATAGCACTTTTTTAAAAGCGTGATTAATGGTAAATTATATAGACCTAAAAACTCGCTTTTTCAATCGCTATAGTTTGTATGACAGCCCAGAAAACACCTAATAATTCCTCTTTTCATATCGAGGAATTACATGATTATATCTTCAATAAGCTATTGTTTATAGCTATTTTAAACGATTTTGGCAATGTAATCAGCACCAACAAAAAAGGTAGTTCGTTACAAAGCATTCACCAGTATTATGACTTCGGTACTTTAAAAGATAAAACACCTAAAGTTTTAATATCGGATCAAGAAAGTTGGTCCGGTTACCTTTTACATAAGAGTGATCACAAAAAACACAGTATTTCACTTTCTAAACACCAAAATTATTACGTGTGGGTTGGGCTTGAATTGGATCATAAAGTGGATCAGGATAAGGCCAAAGAAGTGATTCGTTTAAAAGAGAAAGTGACACTACTGCTTACCAAAGAGAAAAACCTGCAAGCACTACTTCAAGCAAAAGCACTGAATGAAATGTTGGAAGGTAAAATAGAAAACAGTGATGACCTTACACTGTTATCTGATTTGCCAATGGAACTGGAATACACCGCCAACAGTGCACAAGCAATCTTTGAAAATGAAGAGCGTCAGCGTTTATCCTTTGAAGCCTCCAAAGAAGGGCTTTGGGATTGGAATCACATCACTAGAAAGGTGTATTATTCTAAATCTTTTTATCAGATGATGGGTATAGACAAGCAGGAAAATGAAGAAGATATTTCTGCATTGTTGAACCTCATTCATCCTGAAGACCGACCGAATACCATCCGGATGTTACAGAGGGATATTCTGATTAAAAATGGCTTTCAATCCATTTTCAGAATGATCACACCTGCAGGAAAAACGCTATGGGTACTCCTAAAAGTGGCTGTTCAGAAAGATGTGGATGGAAAGGTCATCCGCGTGATTGGGAAACACTCTGATATCACTTTCTTTAAAAATCACACAGACAATATTCAGAAAGCAGTATTACAGACGGAGGATAAAGAAAGAGAACGTTTCGCCAAAGAAATTCATGATGGTTTGGGGCAAACGCTTACTGCTTCTATTTATCAGTTGGATGAATTTCTCAAAAACACCCAAAACCTCAATGAGGAGGAACGAAAAATCATCCAAAGAATTAGAGAACAAGTTAGAGATGCTACCAAGGAAGGAAGAAATATAGCACATAACATTATGCCTACATGCATTGAAAAACTTGGACTTGTGGGCTCTATCGAAAAGCTTGTAGACACCTACCGCACCATCAATAATAAAGAAGTCAACTTCTTTTATAAAATTGAAAAGAATGCGATGTCCTTTGCACAACAGCATATACTGCTGAGAGTGACACAGGAAGCGATTCAAAATGCTTTTAAACACGGAAAAGCCAAAGAAGTCTCTATTTCATTAAACCAAAACCTAGACTTAATTACTTTAATGATTGAGGACAATGGTTGTGGTTTTGATGTGAAAAACACCTTGAAGAAGGAAGAAAACGGATTGGGATTACTCAGTATGAAAGACAGGGTCAGAACGATCGAAGGGACAATTGATATTGACTCCTCTCCTAATTATGGCACTTGCATTATTATTCAATTGAAGACATTTACTAATTAAATACGTGTACGTACTACTCAAAAACCTAATAAAACCAGGCTATAAATTATGAAAACCAAAATATTACTTGTCGATGACCACAGTGTGATACGTCACGGTATCAGATCTTATTTTAAAAACTGTGATGACTTTGAAGTAATTGCCGAAGCAGATTGCGGAGAAAGAGCCTTCAAGGCTTTAAATGCAATGAATGTGGACCTGATCTTTATGGATATCTCTATGAAAGGAATGGATGGCATCAGTGCTACAAAAATGATAAAAGAAACATTTCCCAAAATAAAAGTAATTGCACTGAGCATGATGATGGACAGCGACTATATCAAAAATATGGTTAATGCTGGTGCAGACGGCTATTTATTTAAAGACTGTACGGAAGAGGAAATTCTAAAAGCTGCAAGGGCCGTAAGAGATGGCGACAGCTATTATTGCTCTTCTGCCACTAAGAATATTATTAGCAGTTATAAAGAAAAAGAAGCACGCCCTGCCAATGCTAATGATGCCCATTTTGTTCTCACTCTAAGAGAGAAAGAAGTATTACGTCTGATTATTGATCAGTGCACCAATAAAGAAATCTCTGAAAAGCTTTACATCTCACCGCGTACTGTGGACGCTCACAAAAGAAATCTTCTGGATAAAACAGGACAAAGAAATGTGGCTGGATTGGTGATGTATGCTATCAAACACAAGCTCTTTTCGGACTTAAAAGCTTAAAATAGGTATTATACCTATACTGATTAGGTATTAAACTCATGTTTAGGAAGTAAGACAGGTGTACATTTGTTATATACTAAAACAGTAAGAAGAAATTCCTGTTAAACCTAGATATAAGTTATAAGTCAGAATTAGAGTAGTAAATAGAGAAATAGATAGCACAATAGTTCATCAGTTACAGAATGAGGAAAAGTCCGACCTATTAGGCCGGACTTTTTTAGTTGAGAGGTATACTAAGTTATTTAACTTAGAGATTCTCCATAAAAACAAAAGAGGCTACCATTTGTATGATAGCCTCTCCAATAAAGTATGAAATGAAATGAATTATTACTTATATTTTTATTTAATCTAACTGTCTTTGTTAAAGTACTGAGAATGAATCCGAGTATGAAACTCCGTCGATTTCCAATTCTGCAGTATAAGTACCTGTAGGTAATGTAGAAAGGTCAAAACGCTTAATGTTTTTTGCGCCTGCTACAAATCTTGAGTGATAAACAGTTTCGCCACTGTCTTTTGATAATCTCACTTTTACAAATCCCTCAACATCTTTACCTAAAATGATGTTCAAGTTTTCTTTTGCTACAGATATTTTAAATTTTTGTTTTGAAGTAGCTAATTGGTAATTCATCATTACTGCTGTATTTGATGGAGTAACAAAAAACTCTCTTACTAACATTTTATCTTCAAACTTCATTTTAAAAGTATATTTTCCTTCCGGTAAACTTTTAAAATTAATGTCTTCTTTTACTTTTCCAGATGCGATAACTGTTTTTGATGTATAAACTTTTCCAGCTTCGTCTGCTATTTGAAAACTAATTTCTTCTCCTTCTAAATTTTCGAAAATAATAGATGCTGATGTTCCATCAGTAGAAGCTTTAAAGAAATAAGAAATTCCGTTAAATGGTAAATAATAATCTTTAGCTGTTATACTAAAAGAGATTAATAGCGATGCGAATAATAGTGTTAACTTTTTCATAGTATGTGTATTTAATTTTTCGTTTCGTTGTGTTTTGATTACATCACAAAGGTGTGTGATTATTTTCTGTCGTCAAAATGAAAATCATCGAAATATTTCAAAAGTTTAATTTGAATTTAAATAATAATATTTTGTACAGATTACACTTTATTCATTTTCACCTATTAAGTGTAAGTTGATCCTATAGCATTGTTATGAGTATTTGCATTTATATAAAAAAATGTTCGTAAAGTGTATGAGCATACACTTATCGTAAAAAAATAATGTTAAATAATGTTAAATTACTTTTATTCACCCAGAGTTAATATTGAAATGAGCATTTATTCATTTCTATAAAATCCTTGTTTTTCAATACGTAGGAGATATTATGCACTGATAACAGTATAAAACCTGTTTTTAGGTAGTTTCATTTACTGATAATAGTCATTGTTTTGAATTTTCAGCAAAAAAATAGAATTTATAAAGGTTGAATCACAATGACTGACTTCTCTTTAACTTATTATTCTTCATTTATGGTACTCATACACTACAAACGACTTTGTTTCTGTCAGTTTCAACTCTTCTTTTTTAATAAGTTCCATTTCCTGAAAAGCCATCCAGCTTTCTAACTCTTTCTCATTGATCAGTTGAGAAATACTTGACAAAGATTCAAGCGAGGTATATCTCGTTTTTGAAACAAAAGTAGTTTGATCATTTTTTTGGATCACAATAATCAAACAACCCTTTTCTCTTAATGTCTTGATTATTTTAGAACACACTTTCTCTGCATCTACATATTCAAGTACTAATCCCACAAAACATAAATCAATTTGCTCTAAATCTAATTGCTCATGTTGTACATCTATATTTAAAACCTCAAGACCTGTAATCTCCTCTTGAAAAGTTGCTTTTAATTTTTTGAGATAATCACCATTGATATCAATCGCATAAACTGACTGGGTGAAATTGGGGTCGATATGTTCTAGTCCATTACCAGTCGCACATCCCAGGAGAGCAAAACGCTCAGGTTTATATTTTTTAAGGCAGTAAGAAGTTAATTTATTGAGAGCTTGTGCCTGCCCTACTTCAAGCATATGATTTTCATAGTCTGAATGTTGAATAGTTAACCAAGGATTTTCCATGCTGATACGGTTTAGTTTGAAAAGTAAAAATCAAAAAATTGCAACATTAGAAAAATGATCTTCCTTAGATCTACAAATATTTGTTATTAATAATACATTTCATTGATGATCCGCTGAACAAACAATATATTCCTATCCTTAAGACCCTATACTATTTTTCATAACTGATCATTACAAAATCATCTTTTCGATTTACGAAAGCAAAGTTGAACTAATAAAACCAATTAAATCATGAAAAACAGACCTTACATTTTAGCCGAGTGCCATTAGGAAACTCTTCAGCACGCTGACTTCGAAGTTACTATTTTACTTTGGGGTGCTACAGAAGCACATAATTATCATTTGCCTTAGCCACAAAAGAAAAAGGCGAAAACTATTTTAAAGCGGTCACAAAAAAGCTGAGCGAGTTCCTTTGTGATTTAGACAAGGTTGACCGAAAGAATATGTATAAATAAGTATGACACAAAAAGATAATCAAATAGCAATTGTAACCGGGGTAAGTCGATTAAAAGGGATTGGTAAAGCAATATGTACCGCCCTTGCCAAAAATGGGATTGACATTTTCTTTACCTATTGGCTAGAATATGATGACACTATGCCTTGGGGTGTACAGGAGAATGAACCTGATTTGATCCAGAAAGAAATACAAAACTATGGTGTACAATGTGAAAAATTGGCCTTAAACCTAAAAGAAGAAGGAGCTGTAGATTTATTATTTTATCAAGTAAATGCAAAAATGGGAGCTCCAACCATTTTGATCAATAATGCGACTTACAGCACATCCACCAACATTTCGAATATCACTTCGCAAGAATTAGAAGCTCACTATCTTGTCAACATGAAAGCGGTGATTCTTCTTACTTCACGATTCATCAAGAATTTTAAAGAAAATGAACATGGCGGTAGAATCATCAACCTTTCTTCTGGTCAGAATTTGAGTGTAATGAATGAAGAAGTGGCCTATGCCGTGACAAAAGGAGCAATTGATACTTTTACTCGTACCATTGCACAAGAAATTGCATCAAAGAAAATCACAATTAATGCCGTCAACCCTGGACTGACCGATACGGGATGGCTTGATGATGCTCAAAAAGAAATGTTTCTAAAAAGATTTCCAATGGGAAGAATTGGTGCTCCCGAAGATGTTGCTCGATTGATTTCTTTTTTGGTTAGCAAAGAAGGAGAATGGATCACTGGTCAGATTCTTAACTCTGAAGGTGGATTTATTCGCGAAGCATATCAATAGAGTAATTAAGATTTTATCCGGTCAGATTTTCGAGATATAAAAAAAACACCTTACCGTTTCTGGTAAGATGTTTCTATTTTATATTCAAATAACCTGACTGACTTAGTCTAAGTTATGTTTATATCCAACTAAAGCGTAGTATATAAGGTAAGCCTCACAAATGATTACAATTGTCCAAGTCATTTGCCAATCGCCTAATGCATCAGCACTAACACCTTGCAACCAAGGAAGGATAGCACCACCTGCAACACCAATCATTAATGCACCTGAACCTTTTGCAGTATATGGACCTAATTTATCAATCGCTAAAGCGAAGATTGCTCCCCACATGATTGAGTGCATTAAACCAATACCTACTAATAACCATAATTGTTGAGTCAACATACCTGCTACAGTTAATACTAAAGCAATTCCTGCAGTTACTAATAATTGAGTTTGTCCAGGAATTTTCGCTAAGAAAGAACCACAAAGACGACCTACTAACATTGATCCCCAGTATAATGTAGCCATGAATGCATACGTTTCTTTAGGAATACCAATTTGCTTTGCATGAAGAACAATATTTGAACCTACTGCTACCTCAGCACCTACATAAACGAAGATGGCAATTACACCTAAAGTTAAGTGCTTGAAGCTCCAAATAGATTTTGTAAGAGTAGAAGGGTCAACTTCTTCTCCGTCTTCTGAAGCCATTGGGTTTGGCAAATCAATTTTACCTAAAACGCCAGCAACTACTGCAATAATTACCATCAGAATTGATAATGGTAATAAGATTTGAGCTACTTCTGGAGCTACACCACCAAAGATAATACTCGCTACGAAAATTGGAGCGATAGTAGTACCAATAGAGTTCAAAGCACCAGCAATACTTAAACGAGTTACAGAAGATGTTCCAGGAACAACACAAACCGCGATGAATGGGTTAATAACAGTCTGCAATACCGCCATTGCACATCCTAAAGCATATGATCCTACTAAGAAGATAAAGAACGCTTGAGGAACACTTGACTCTCCAATAGCAACTGATGGCAAATCAGCAAATTTAGCAGATAAAGCTTCAATTCCTAAGGCTGCTACAAGCATAATCAGACCTCTGATCAATGTAGCTTTATGACCTTTGTTATCTACCCAGCTAGAGGCAATATTACCCATAGTTGGATAACCCATAAAGAATGCAAACGTAATGAACGTTGCTAATGTGTTTTGTAAAGCACCTGCTTCAGAAAGTAACGCTTCCTGTAAAGGAGCTTGGAATTGTTGGTTTACTACAGTTAAGAAACCTACAATGAACATTAAGCCTACCATAATTAGGAAAGGCCCTGTGTTGTTTTTTTTAGTTTGAACGTCTTTCACAATCGTTTTTTCTATAGTTTCACTCATCGTTTTGAGACAAAATTGTTAATTAAAAAGTGTTTTAAGTGGACTCATTAGTGATCAAAATAATAGGACGAATAATACTTTAATTCATTATCCCTTAAAAAACCTAAACCGTTTGCAATATAGATTTAGAATTTTGAAAGTAAGAATGACACTTATCAGTTTTATCCAATATCATCATTTTAGAGTCACATTTTAACAAATAAAAACATTTGTTATAAATTCCGCTGAAACCCCTTTTCACTTGAAATATATTTCTTTTTTTTTAATTCTATTCAAAAAATGTTTGCATTCATAGGAGTTTATTGCAACTTTAAATATGATCAGTGAAGTTCTATTAAAAATATTTTCAGGTTCTGTCGTTGGTTACACCACTAACGATCTCGCACTTAGAATGTTATTCGAAAAAGTGATGGGTATCCCCAGTATTGTGGAGCAGACAAAGGATGAATTTATTAATAATATCAGTCAATTAGTTGAATCCGAAATCATCAGACATGACAACATCAGCGAGGAAGTGAAAAAAGAAAGCTTCCAAAACGCTTTGCAACTCATGCTGACGGAGTTTATTGAGACGCATTTGAAGGAAGCGTTCCGAGAAGATGAACTTATTGCAGAGATTCCAGAAATCGACACTTCTATTGACAGGTTTATCGCATTGATAGACGAACAATCAAAAGACACTATCCGAAAAGGGTTGAATGGTCTTTTGATGAATTCTCACATCACTGATTTTACTTCAAAACAACACATACGTTATATCTGTGATCAGTCTTTTGATATTATTCTTTCTATTCTAAAGAAAGAGAACCTTATCGAAATGCTGACTAATGATATATGGCACGAGTTCAAAAGGGAACAAGTGAAGAGTGTTGTCTCCCCTATTCTTTTTGAAGCGCTTGATCAATACACTGGTGATTTCTTTGATGAACTTCATGAGTTGATCAAAAATGATGAACTGCCACTGAACAATTTCATTGATAACTTTTTGAAGCAAATCGAGAACGATGAATTGATTTTAAAATTGAGTCAATCCATCTCTCAAAAAAGTATCAGTGAACTGTTAGGCTCAGGCGATCATGTGAATATTGCCAAAGAGGTGCACCGAATTCTGGACATGGAACTTCAGGATCAAAGTGAAAGTGCGCCCATCAAGAGACTAATCAATATTTTAATTGATGTGGTGAGTCAAGAGGAAACGACTATTTTTGATATTCTCCCTCCTACCATTGCTGAAAATTTTGAGAACTTCCTCAGAAATAATATTCCTATTATTCTAGATGCCGTTGTAGAATGGATTCAAGAAAATAGAGAAGAAATCAATCACTTGGTCAATGAGGCTTTTGAAGAAGAAGCTACGTTTATTGGCCGTTGGCTCATGGGAATTTTTGTGGACAGCGTCAGTGAGCGTTTCAAAGTGGTAGATGAGATCATTCATATTGCCAATGATCAAAAAACAGATCAGAACTCAAAAGCACTTGCAGAACAAGGAGCTGAGTTTATGCTGGATTATTTAAAAAAGAATAGCATTGGCAGTTTGATTCAGAAGTTTGACCAAAAGGGATTGATTGATACCATTCATGCTCTTTTGAAAACTTTAGTGGATGAAAAGCTCTTAGGGCAAGGTGCCAACTCTATGTCTTCCATTATGGATAGACGAATTGAAAGTATTTGGTCATCCGACAGACAACATGAAGACCTTTCTAAGCTTTTCAACTTTTTGATTGATGAACAACTGATCTCGAAATTCATCTATCAAAAGAAATCAACAGAAAAAGCTAAAAAAATTGTAAGTGAGCGTCTGGACCGTATCAAAGATCAACCTCTGTACTCTTTATTCACAGATGCTACGATTTCAAATTTTGGAACTAAGACACAAAATTTCTCTGAAGAAATCATGCTTTCCGAAAAAGTAAATATCTCCAAGACATTGGAAGGTATAATTGATAAAGAAATCACACAAAAGCCTTTTTCGGCATTAATTGGAGCTAATACTGTAGAAAAATGGACTCCAAAATTAAAGAAACTTTCGGTTTCCTTTATCAAGGATGAATTTGAGAAAGGAAAAAAACGTCCGATTCATGACTTGGTGAAGATTGCTCAAAAAAGTGCTTCTCTCCCTAAGAAATTAACTTCCGGAATAGTCGGTTATATTGATCGAAATATCAATCGTCTGATGAAAGGGCAAGTCAGCAGGATTGTAGCAGATAATCTTCAGAATAAACACAATAAATTACCTGAAATGGTGAAAGGGTTTATGGGTGAAAACATGAAACCTATTACCTACTTCGGGGCCTTTTTAGGTGCAATAGCAGGTGGGCTGACAGCATATGTACCAATGGGTGAAAATCCTTTGAGCCTAGGCTTGAACATTGCATTGGTGTATGGCATCACAGGTCTTGCCACGAACTGGATTGCCATTAAAATGATTTTCAGGCCGTACGCACCAAAGTATGTATTTGGAATGCAAGTACCTTTTACGCCAAGTGTTGTTTCTGCCAACAAGCAGAATTTTGCCAATAATATGGGTAAATTCGTAGGGCAACAACTTCTCAATGAAGAATCCATTGGCAATGACATACAAGGAAAGTTATCTACACTGAAAGACAATATTTACAATACTTTTGTTGAAACGGATTACCGTACGCTGGACATCCTATTAGAAACAGAAAAGAAGGGTATTGCAAAAAAAGTCAGTAAAGACTTCACACATAACCTCTTCTCAAAAAGGTATGAATACGCTCAGACGTTTGCTAATAAAATAGAAGAGGAACTTGTTAAGATCGATTCATTCCCTGCAAGTTCTTTACAAACAAAGTTCATTGACTTTGCACATAAAGATGCAGTTTATGAAACCTTATCTAAATTCTTGACTGATAAGGTGATCGACCTTTTCAACAATGACTTAATGCTCAATGATGCTATTCCAGACAAGTTTGTGGACCAGATGTTTGACGCTGTAAAACAAATACTGAAAAAGCAACTGGATAAAGCACATCAATGGATCTTAAAAGACGATTTATTTGATGAGTTGAAAAAAGTCTTCAGAGACAAACTGATTGAATATAGAAGTAAGTCGCTCAATGATATTCCGATTTTCAGCAACAATAAGATCAAAATCAAAGAAAGCATTTGGAAATTGATGATTGACACACTTCAAAAGGATGATTTCCAGAGAAAAATCCTATACTTCTTTGAAAAACAGTTGCTGGACATTTCAAATCAAGAGCAACCGATCAGAACACTTTTTGGAGGTAAACCTTATGAAGCTTTACAGGCCAATAGCATCCAAATTGTGGATCAATTGATACATAGAGTCATCAATCATCTCAAAGAGAATGATGAGAAAATTGCTGAAGATGTTTACACTTCTGTGATCAAGAAACGAAGAATGGCTGCTCTTTATGAAGGGAATATCAAAAGAACTTCAATGGCATTGACCAATAAAAAAATCCCTGATCTGTTAATGAAAGGATTACCTGACATTACAAAAAAAATACAGGATAGAATTTCAATTATTGCCAGAGAAACGAAGATCAAAGATTTAAATGTTGCCATCAACAATGAGCCTATCAAGGATACTATTTTAGGATTGCTTCAAAACCATAGATTGCTCACAAGTGTTCAGTTTGTATTGAACCGCATTGTGGATGAAATTTTTGAAACAAAGATCGAGAAAATATTAAGTGTAGGCTCTATTTCCGAAGGAGAGCTTTATGATCAATTAAGTCAGAACCTCGCTCCTGAAATTGAAATTATCCGTAATCACCTCTCCGATCAAATTTCTAATGATGAAAAGAAAGAAAAGGTTATCAATGAGCTTTCGGATATCATCAAAGAAATCTCTAAAAAAGTGATTCTTTCTAAAAAGGTTAAAGATATTTTCAAAAATACTAAGGAAGATGATCTGCGTGAGGGCATTAAGAATACATTTACTATTTTATTGAATTCTAGATCCTCTCAAAAATTCATCAGTACGATTGCCCATCACATCGCAGAGTACCTTGAAAATAATGGCATCTCTGAAATTGTAAATCATGAACAACTTATTTATGATGTAGAAAGGGGGATTGCAAAGTCGTTAGAAAACAATAAAAATCAAGAAGTGATCAGAGAGTTAATCAAAAATCTCTCTGTAATATTCCTCAATGATTTCAATAAATGCCTCACCACAGAAACGAAGAATTATCTTTTGAGTAAGATGCTGGATGGACTGATGAAATCTGCTTCACCTCACACAGGAGCACTCATCAGAACCATCGATTTTCAAGGAATTGTGGTCAATGAGATCAATCAAATGGACCCTGCCAAAATTGAAGAACTGTTTTATGGTTTTGCAGGCATGTATTTCAGAAGGTTGATTATCTATGGTTTCTTCCTTGGTTTACCAATTGGCGCCATGTTAGATTTCGGGCTGATTCAATTAGTTTCTTTTGTATTAAAAGAGTAAATTATAGATATAAGTACAAATTCAAAATTACCTAATACTAATTCTATTTATTGTTTTGCGATTACTTCCTTCAAAAAACTTTTAATAGAACCACTATTAATACGTTTTTTAGCGTTGTACTCACAAAAAATAAATTAGTAATACTAATTCTATTTATTGTTTTGCGATTACTTCCTTCAAAAAACTTTTAATAGAACCACTATTAATACGTTTTTTAGCGTTGTACTCACAAAAAATAAATTAGAGTTAACTATGATTTATTTTTGACTTAGTACTTAAAAACCAATATCTTTTTAAAAATGAAAGCTACCTCTCTACTGTTCATATCTCTCTTTTTGCTGTTCAATATTTCTTTTGCTCAAGGCAAGAAAACGGTGCAAACTATAGAGCACGATTCCACCATTACGATGATGCGTAATAATATTGTCCGCTTCAATTTGACACCTTATTTGCTATGGGGAAGCGGCAATTATGTTTTTGGCTATGAAAGGAGAATTAATGATTTCCAAACCATTTCATTGAATGTAGGAAGTCTGACCTTTCCCAAATTGGTCAATCTCCCTCTAGGAACTGGAGTCGCAAGAGATTTTAAAAACACAGGTTACAGTTTCGCTATCGACTACAGACGCTATTTCAAGAAAAGAAATAGAGGATTTGCTCCTGACGGTCTGTATTGGGGACCTTATGTTGCTTACTATAGATACAACTTGAGCAACAATGTCTCTTTTGATAGTTTAGGAGGAATGCCCGTACAAGGAGATCCTATTCAAGCGAAAATGGAAGGCAGTGCGGATATTTTCACTATTGGCGTTGAGTTGGGGTATCAATTCGTAATCAAAAAAAGGATCGCTGTTGACCTCATTATGATTGGCCCCGGATGGGGAATGTACAGCGGTACATTGAAGCTTAATAGTGACGTTACTATACCTGAAGAAGCTGAAGTATTACAGGAAATTAAAAATGGACTTGTCAATAAATTTCCTGTGCTTGATGGCTTATTAGATGGAGAAGAAATAAATACCAATGGAGATTTCCGGACATGGACCGGCGGACTCCGGTTTGTCATACAGGTGGGATACGCCTTTTAAATCCTGCATTTAATCGCAAATACGTACTAGGGCTTTGAAATGAAAAATTACTTCTGCCCTAGTACCCGAATTAACATTTTAATATACTATGAGAACTTTCACGCTTATTTACTTGCTACTTTTAAGCTCAATCTGTTTTGGGCAATCTTTTGTTCCAGTTTTATCTGTAGATGGAATGACCGCCTCTAAAGAGGTGTATGTGATCAAAAACGATGGAACTAAAATAGAAGGAAAAATCAGTTCTGCCACTTTGGTCAACGACATCTTGAAAAGTGTCAATATCAAATCAAAGGATGGTGTAAAATACAAATTCAAGGCCGTAGACATTAAAATTCTTGCTGTCAAGCCAACGGATGTTTTTCAATTTGAGCAATCCATGACTGCCGGTTCTATCCAAGAATTAATAGGAAGAGAATTTGATCAGGTTGTTGATCAAGAGTACGTTTATTATGAGCAGGCAATTCTTCCTGGCAAGAAAAATAAATTTGCTTTAATGCAATTGTTAAACCCAGGATTTGATCATGTAGTGAAGGTCTATAAAGATCCGAATGCCAACGAAACGGGGAGTTTAAGTATTTCAGGTGTGAAAGTAACTGGAGGAATCGATAAGTCTTATTTAGTTTGTGACACGGGTTCCAACAGGGCTGTTCTTCTTCAAAAGAAGAAATATAAAAAGGAGGCTCAAAGCGTTATCTTCAGCAAGTGTCCTGATATTTTCAATAAATATTATGGAGATGACAACTTCAATTGGAGAGATTTTGCTGAGCATGTTTATGTTTATGACCAACTGTGCAGTGAACAAGATTAGTTAAATTAATTTCTTAACAACCAAAAAGTCCAATTTCCTCAGGTGTATATTCCTCAAGAAATTGGACTTTTTTTATGCTTCTTCTTTTAATGTTTGAATGTCTTTGACCAATTGACGCATTTCCAATTTGAGTGTACCATTATAAATGCCTCTGATTTTCTTATTCTGATCTACTAAAATAAAATGTTCGGTATGTAAAAACTCTGTACTGTCTTTTGTAAAACCTAAGTCTTCCTCCGCAAAATAAGACTGTCTTGCCAACTGATAAATCTCTCCTTTGGTTCCCGTCAGAAAATACCAGTTTTTTGAAGTGATTTCCTTGGCCGTTACATATTCATGAAGTACTTCTACATTGTCAATCCAAGGAGTCACTGTGTAAGACATCAACTGTACATCCTCATCATTCGCATATTGATCATCTATGATTTTCATATTTTCGGTCATCACAGGACAAATACTACCACAACTTGTAAAAATAAAGTTGGCCACATGTACTTTCCCCTCTATGGCTTTTTGAGTCACAACCTGATTATGCTGATTTCTCATTTCAAAATCACCAATTGAATGTGTGATTTTTTCATTTACCTCCTGATCTGTTGCCAGAAAATGAGGTGTGAAATCTGGTGTATTATAAAACGGCAACTGTTTTTCACTTTTTGAACAACTCATATGAATGAAAACAACAGCCACTATTGCAATCCAATTAAAACGTCTCATCTGATACATTAATACAATTTTTTGTTCCCAACAATCCAAACCTTCTGCCATCTTTGATGACGTAATTGGCTTTGACTTTTCCATTGTCATACCACACCTGCTGTACTCCAGTCTCCTGCCCTTCATGATAGTTCTGATTTCTGATCAATCTTCCCATTACACTCCAAGCCTGAGCATTCCCTTCATAAAGATCATTTTTAAAATGAGTGATAAATCGAGTTCTACCATCAGGAAAATACCCCACTTGCGTTCCTTCTTTTTTCCCTTCCTTATAAGTTCTCACTTCCTCTAACATTTTATTGGGGTAGTACCTTGACCATGTCCCCTCTTTCAAACCATCATAGTATCTTCTGACACGAAGTGTATCCAAACCATTAGGGTAATTCCAGTAGATTGTGCCACTGAAACGTTTTCCATCGACATAAAAAACGCCCTTCGATGACTTTACTTTGACGGTATCAGCAAGAACCGTTTCTAATTGTAAAACTTTCTCTTTTTCCTGCTTTTGTTCACAAGAAAAAGAGAAAACCACTAGGAAGAGTGATATACTAATTAGTTGAAGTACCTGGCGTTCCATAATATCCATTTCCATTGATGTACGGGTCTTCTGCTGTAACATGATAATGATAAGTACCATCAGGGTAATCTTCTGTAGCATGTGAGTGACCGTGATAATCATCTAAATCGTCATTGCTGACAGCTGTTCCATTTTCTCTGGGTCCATAAACAGGGAAACCGTCCAGTAAGAAACCTAGTAAGCCTTCAGTACCAATTGTATCTTGGCTTGTCAAGTAAGTAGGTTCTAAATGATAGTGATATTCACCCGTTTTTTGAGGATGACCATTATATTGATCAAAACTATAGATTTCATCTGTCAGAGGTTGATTATTTGGCCCCGCATATTGGTTATAAAAAGAAACACCATTGACAGCGATCCCCATTGTACCTAATGAAGTAGGCTGATGATTTGTTGCCTCTTGAGGATGCAATGGAAGCTTCACTACGCGATCGAAAGATGCAATTCTATTAGGGTTCAAATGAAAGTCATTACTGTTGTATGCCTCATAACGACTACTCCACTCTGTATCTTGATAATAAGGGCTGCCGTGATCTGGCAAACCGTCTACCTCTATCACCACATAATCTCCTTCCACGTAAATATCAGAAGCTGCATAAATCTTTCTATAAACGGACAAATCTACAGTTGAATCATCGTTAGAATCATCATCTGAGTTGTCATCATTAGAACTATCATCATTGATATCGTTGTCGTCGGAAGTTTGGTCTTGAGGTGTCACATTAGAATCATCCTCATTGCTGTTGGAACAATTCATAAAAAAAGTGCATAGCAGTAAAATAACAAAATAAGTCTTTCTCATAGTGTATTAAGAATAAGTGTGTAAAGCGTAATGGTTGTGATTTCAATCAATATCTATCCATAGAAAGGATGTATTGATTCAATTGTACTCAACTTTTATTGATTTTTTTTTAATATTCAATATTTATAAGTTATGAAATCAATCATAAACTACAAAATATTACTATTACAACAGCTTACTATTCTCATAAAAGTTACTTACACACAGCAATAATACAATTTCTACTTTTGGGTACTACGGAATTGTGAAGGTGAAATCCCTTCTTTCTTTTTAAAGATTCTTGTAAAATAAAGTGGGTCATTATATCCTAAATCATACGCTATCTCATTAATAGGTAACGAAGTGGACTGTAATAATTCTTTGGCTTTTTTTATCCTTTGACTAGATAAATACTTTGACGGAGTTTCTTCATAAACTTTCTGAAATTCTCTTTTAAAAGACGATAAACTTAAATGACATAGTTTGGCCAATTCTTCTAAAGACAAATTAGAAAAAGTGTGCAATTCAATGACTTTTTTTAATTGAGAAGTACGTGGGGAATAAAGATCGTTGATTAATTCCATCACCGAAGAAACATTGTTGGTTTGAATCAACAAAAGCACCAACTCTTTAATTTTCAGTTCCAATAAATCTTCATTGACCAAAGACGGATTATCAAAATAGAATTCTAATGAATCAATAAAACGGGCAATGATTGCCTCATCCTCTACAATTCTTGTTTTAGGGTTAGTCATTTGTTTTTCAATCAACTTTGGGAGCTCATTAATATACAATTTCTTTAATAAATCTGGAAATAGATGTACTGCTATTACTTCAACGCTATCTTTTTCTTGCCTTTGTAGAAACTCCAAAAAGTAAGTATCACATCGTAATAAAATAGCTTCCTTTTTCTTCACTTCCACATTATCTTGTCCTGAATGCAACTTTATATGAGCATCTTTCATATACAGAAAACATCCCTCATTTTGAAAGACTCTCTCCTTAGTATAAGGCACTTTGATGGTTGTTTTCTCAATAAGAGGCCTCCCTTGGTAGTTAAAACTAATTGCTCCTTCCATTTTCATAAGGTGAAGATACTGAAAAAAGAGATGATCAAACAATCACCTCTTTTATAAAATTTAAACTGCTGAGCTGTTCATGTTAAACATGCTCTACACCTTTCTTATCCCATGCAAAAGGTTGAAAAGCGTTATCTAGTGGTGTTTTAGCCACATGATTCGTATAATTACTAATGGTCTTCTGTGCCAGCCCTAGTATAATTTCCAATACATTTGTTTGTGTATACCCTGCCTTGAAAAACGCATCCAACTGCTCATTATTTACGAAACCTCTTTCACGTACCAAGGCTACTGTAAATGTTCTCAATGCTTCCAATTTTTCATTGGGCAAAGGCGTTTCATTTCTCAATGCCTCTGTGATTTCAGGAGCAATATTCATAGCATTAGCAATAGCAGTGTGAGCAGGAACACAGTAGTGACATTCGTTCTCGACATTAATGGTTTGCCATACAACTGTCAGTTCATCATTATTGAAAGACGTGTTTGCAAAGGCCTCATGTAAATAATCATAAGCTTTCGCTAATTGAGGAGAGTTAGCTAATGTACCAATCAAGTTCGGTACAAAACCAAATGCTTTTTTCTTTCCTTCTAATAATTCTTTGCTTTCTTGAGGAGCTGTTTCTGAATTGTGGATTTTAAAATTTGCCATGATCTAATAAAATTTAGGGTGTTAGATTCCTAGACCTACTTTTTGAAGGCCTTAAGAATTCATTGATTAATGAATTAAAATAATGTGATCTTTCGGTTGTGAACTGATAGATTCAGTGTTGATGCCAGGATTAATAAAACAGCCAATACAGGCGGTCTACTTTCAAAAGGCAACACTTCTACGGGCACATTGGGATCGGAATGCACAAATAAGGCTACAATCATAATAGGAAGCACCATAATGCTCATACCATAAAAAAGCTTATCTGCCAATTCGGGTTTTATTTTATTGTAAAAGAAGAGTAATAGAAGGGCGATTGCACCGACTATAATTTCACTACTTTGACCTATGAAGAAGGATAACTTTGGAAATGGCAATCCTGCTATCTCAATCTGCGTAGCAAAATTATAAGAAAATTGATCTGTAAACTTCACCAAGCCCGGCATAAATAAAAACAAGGCTATAAATGCGGTCGCTATTTTTTCTGAAACTTTCATCTTCTTTTCTTTTTTTGTTTTTCTTATGATACAAATATCATGGATAGAACTTTTAAGAAAATGGACAAAACGTTCAAGGATATGGACTTTTTATACTAGTGAAAATATGGACAAAAAAGCATTAATTAATCTCTATGAAAATTGCTTTACAAACATTCACAATGATCATCATACAATGAGTAAATATTTTTTAGATTACATAATATATTTAACTACCTTTAAAATGATGTGACTTCAACTGGTATTTTTTTATTTGCAAACTATAAGTAACAGACTCTACTTTAATTTCATGTAAGAGTCAAAACCTAATATCTAGTAATAATATACCATAGGTAGGTCTTAATTATTTTTTTTAACTCTTCAAATTTTTGAACTATTCATGAAGAAATTTATTTCTGTAATTATTATGACTCTATTCACGGGTCTTAATTTCCTATTCGCACAGCAAACTAATCAAGTTATTTTAGAAGGTGATTTAAGTTTCACTTCTACTTCTTTTGGTTATGCCAACTCAGATGATAAGGTTAAAACTTCTACTTATAAGTTTTCTCCTTCCATAGGGATTATATTATGTTAAGTGACAAAGTGGCTTTAGGTGGATTTTTAGAATATCGGTCTTCTACTTCAAGTGAAGCTAGAACCTTAGAAGATAATAGTAGAACATTACATTATGGTATTTATACTAGAATTCATTTCACCTTAAAAGAAAAGTTAGTTATGTATATACAGCCACGACTTAGCTCAGCAAAATACTTAGGTGATAATACTCCCGACGGTTATTTCAATTTAAACGTAGGCACAGGTGCTGGACTTTTGTATTTCATTACTCCTAAATTTGGTTTGAACTTAGTCCTAGGAAATATCAACTACAGCTATACCACATTTAAGGTTTCTAAAGATAAATATGTAAGTAATGACTTCACTTTTGAAACAGTATTGAATTCACCAAAACTTGGTATTTCTTTCTACTTGTAGAAAAAAGTAACCACCAAAAAAAGCCATCAAGACCTAAATCCTGATGGCTTTTTTGATGAACAACTTTGAATTGTTATTACATATTCAATGCTCTGTCACCTGTAGCAGCTAAACAAGCCTCTTTGATTGCTTCAGAATAAGTAGGGTGAGCATGAGACATTCTTGAGATGTCTTCTGCTGACGCTCTGTATTCCATAGCTACTACACCTTCAGAAATCATATCTGCCGCTCTTGGACCGATAATGTGCATTCCTAAGATTTCGTCTGTTTCTTTATCCGCTAAAACTTTCACCAAACCATCAATATCCATAGAGGCTCTTGCTCTACCTGATGCTCTGAATGGGAATGAACCTGCTTTGTAAGCACGCTTCGATTCTTTCAACTCCTGCTCAGTGTAACCTACTGAAGCCACTTCTGGCCATGTGTAAACTACACCAGGAATTAATTTATAGTTGATATGAGGCTTTTCACCATTGATGTGTTCAGCAACATAAACACCTTCTTCTTCCGCTTTGTGTGCTAACATTGCTCCTTTCACAACGTCACCGATAGCGTAGATACCTTCTACTGAAGTTTGTAAGTGCTCGTTGACATCAATTCTACCGCGTTCATCCATTTTACCACCGATTTCTTCGAAATTCAATTTATCAGTGTAAGGACGACGTCCGATAGAAACTAGGCAATAATCACCTTTGATCTCAATCTCTTTACCTTTTTTGTCTGTTGCTTTTACTACAACTTCTTCTCCTTCAACTTTTACTGACTCTACTTTTGTCTTCAAGTTGAATTTGAAACCTTCTTTCTTCAATACCTTTTGCATTTCTTTTCCTAAAGAAACGTCCATTGTAGGGATTAAAGAATCAGCATATTCTACTACTGTTACTTCAGCACCTAAACGTGCGTAAACTGAACCTAATTCCAATCCGATTACACCACCACCAATTACGATAAGGTGCTTAGGAATTTCTTCTAGTTTTAAAGCCTCAGTAGAAGTGATTACTCTTTTCTTATCAAACTCAATAAAAGGAAGCATTGTAGGCTTAGAACCTGTTGCGATAACTGTTTTTTGAGTGTTGATTACTTTTGACTCTTCACCGTCGATTTTGATTGTATTTTTATCTACAAATGAACCAAAACCTTCGTAAACGTCAATTTTATTTTTCTTCATCAAGAAAGCGATACCGTCCGTAGTTTGTTTTACTACTTCACCCTTTCTTGCGATCATTTTACCAAAGTCAATTTTTGGAGTCTCTACTTCTAAACCGTGATCAGCAAAACGGTGAACCGCCTGATGATACAATTCTGAAGAGTCTAACAATGCTTTTGAAGGAATACATCCAACATTCAAACATGTTCCACCAAGAGTAGAGTATTTTTCAATTAATGCTACTTTCATTCCTAATTGAGCAGCACGGATGGCAGCAATATAACCGCCGGGACCTGAACCGATCACTGTTAAATCGTATGTCATATCTGATCCTAAAAAGGTATTTTAAAGAAAGGAATGCTAGAAATGTTTCCAGCATTCCTTAGTGTTTATTTTAGTAAGTTTGTTTTGTGTAGTTTAATTAAAGTAATTAAATCTACGGTTAGAGCTGTTCCAACAACGCTCAAAAGCTTAGATCTATACGTCTAATAATAAACGGATTGGATCCTCAAGCAATTCTTTCACACGCTTCAAGAAGCTCACTGATTCACGTCCGTCAATGATTCTGTGATCATAAGACAAGGCAACGTACATGATAGGTCTGATATGTACCTCTCCGTTGATTGCTACTGGACGTTCCACAATGTTGTGCATTCCTAAGATTGCCGACTGTGGAGCATTGATAATTGGAGTCGATAACATTGAACCGAATACACCACCGTTTGTAATTGTGAATGTACCTCCTTCCATCTCTGGAATAGTCAATTTATTATCACGAGCTTTTAACGCTAAACGTCTTACCTCTTTCTCGATATCAGCTAGACTTAATGACTCCGCATTTCTGATTACTGGTACTACTAAACCTTTTGGAGCAGAAACCGCAATAGAAACATCTGCATAGTCATTGTATACTAATTCGTTTCCGTCGATGTAAGCGTTTACTGCTGGCCACTCTTGTAAGGCTACAGTTACAGCTTTTGTAAAGAATGACATGAAACCTAATCCAATCTCATGCTTGTCTTTAAACATCTCTTTGTATTTCTTACGAAGATCCATTACAGGCTTCATGTCTACTTCGTTGAAAGTAGTCAACATAGCCGTTTCGTTCTTCACTGAAACCAAACGACGAGAAACTGTTTTACGAAGAGCAGTCATTTTCTCTCTTCTTTGAACTCTTTCACCTGGAGCTGCTACTGGAGCCGGAGCTTCAGCTGCTTTCGGTGCAGATTTCTTAGGAGCTGCAGCAGGCTTTTGCGCTTTCTCTGCATCTTCCTTCGTGATACGACCATCAACACCTGTACCTTTTACAGTAGATGGATCAATACCTTTTTCAGCTAAGATCTTCGCCGCTGCTGGAGAAGCGTGACCTGTAGCATAAGTAGTGTCACCTGAAACTGCTGCAGAAGGAGCTGATGCTGCTGGAGCATCTGAACTTGCAGCGGCCGCCGGAGCACCACCTTCCATTACTTCGATCTTACAAATTGGAGCACCGATTTCTAAAGTCTCATCTTCTTGAGCAATGATTCTTAAGATACCTGACTCTTCTGCTGTCAATTCAAACGTTGCTTTATCAGACTCGATCTCGCAAAGAAGATCATCTAATTCCACATAATCGCCGTCTTCTTTCGCCCATGAAGCAATTGTAACTTCAGAAATAGATTCACCTACTGTAGGCACAACCATTTCCATTACTTCACCAGTTGCTTTTGGACCTTCTGATGACGCTGCCGATGCTGGAGCCGCTTCTTCAGTTGATGCTGCTTTTGGAGCACCACCGGCACCTTCTTCGATAGTACATAATAATGCACCAATCTCTAAAGTTGCATCTTCTTCAGCACCTTCTGCGATTGTGATTACACCGTCTGCTTCTGCTACTAACTCAAAAGTAGCTTTATCAGATTCTAATTCACAAAGGACATCATCCAATTCAACTGTATCGCCGCTTTCTACTAACCATCTTGCGATAGTTACTTCAGTGATCGACTCACCGACAGCTGGAACATTCATTTGTAAGCTCATAATTTTATATTTTTTGCGATTCCTCGCGAGAGTTCTAAACTAGTTTTTTTATAAATTTATAATGAGGGATTCCTACCTCCTCAAACTGATCACCCACTACTTCGTAGTTCATTTTTTCATAAAACTCCTTTGCTACTGCTCTTGCATGCAAAGACATCGTTTCGAAACCGTGATCCATTGAGAAAAACTCACTAAACTGGACCATTAAAGAACCTAAGCCTTTACCTCTCTGATCTTCCCTAACAGATACTTGTCTCATTTTAATTTCTTCTGGAGAAATCGGTTTTAATACTAGGCAAGCAACAACTTCATCATTATCGTTCATAGCTGCTAAGTGATAGCTATCGAACTCTTCAGATAATTCCTCCTCTGAAAATTGTAATCCAAGTGGTTTACGTAAAACTTCGTCACGTAATGCTACTGTTAATTTGTGGTCAGCGGAATTAAAAGCTACTTCTTTAATAATCATAATTTAATGTTTATAGGTCCTCTTTGTCAAAAGCAACCGAAACAATACGTTCTGTCTCCTCTTTGTGAACTTTAGGGAAGCCAGTCGCTGGAGATGCTGAAGGTTTACGTGAAACTAACTTCATGTTGATCAACTCCTCCTCGTTTCTAAATGCTCTCATAATAAAGGTCCAGTATCCCATATTCACAGGTTCTTCTTGAACCCACTTCAATGATTTACGGTTAGAATATTTCTTTAAAATGGCATTTACTTTCTTCTCTGGGAAAGGATGGATTTGCTCCACTCTTACAATCGCAACATCGTCACGCTTGTCTCTTTCCTTTCTCTCCAATAAGTCGTAGTAAATTTTGCCTGTGCAAAGTAGTACTTTTTCTACTTTCTTGGCATTTTTTACTGATGCATCATCATAAACTTCTTCAAATTTTCCTTTTGTAAAGTCTTCAAGTGAAGAAATACACTTCGGATGACGTAACATTGACTTAGGAGTCATTACGATTAATGGCTTTCTGAAGTCCCAAGTCAACTGTCTTCTAATAGCGTGGAAGAAGTTGGCAGGAGTAGTGAAGTTACCCACTACAATGTTCGACTGTGCCGCTAATTGTAAATATCTTTCAGGACGAGCGTTTGAGTGTTCTGGACCTTGTCCTTCGTAACCGTGTGGTAATAACATCACCATACCATTACTTCTACCCCACTTGCTTTCACCTGAAGTAATAAATTGGTCAATCATTGTTTGTGCACCGTTTGAGAAATCACCGAATTGTGCTTCCCAAATTGTCAATGCACCAGGATTGGCCATTGCATATCCATATTCAAAACCTAACACACCGTACTCAGAAAGTAATGAGTTGTAGATGTAGAAAGGACCTTGAAGCTTACTTATGTTCGCTAATGAATTGTACTTCTCGTTCGTCTCCGCATCGTTCAATACTGCATGACGGTGTGAGAAAGTACCACGCTGAACGTCTTGTCCTGATAAACGAACAATTTTACCATCTAAAAGAACAGAACCGTAAGCTAATAATTCAGCAGCTGCCCAGTTGAATTCCTTCTTATCGAAGAACATCTCCTTACGCTCTGCAATCAACTTATCGATTTGCTTTAATGGTTTGAAACCGTCAGGCACTGTTGTTAAAGCGTGACCAACTGCTTCAATTGTTGTTTCTGAAATAGAAGTATCAGGAGAGTTATCGAAATCTGCCTCTTTACCTCTTTTCAATTGTTTCCATTGGATCTCTAATTCTTGAGGTCTATATGGAAGTGGATTTTGACGCACGTTATTTAAACGATCTTGTAGCAAACGACGGAACTCTTTGTCCATTGATTTTGCTAACTGAGCGTTCATTTCACCTTGCTCGACTAATTTCTTGATATAAATCTCACGAGGGTTTTGGTGCTTCGCAATGATATTATAAAGCTTAGGTTGCGTGAACTTAGGCTCATCTGATTCGTTGTGTCCATGACGACGGTAACAAACCATATCAACGAAGATGTCTCTGTTGTAACGTTGACGGAATTCAACCGCTAATTTCATTGCATAAGCAACTTCCTCAGGGTGGTCACCATTTACGTGAAGTACAGGTGACTCAATTAATTGAGAAACGTCTGTACAGTAGATTGATGAACGAGCATCGTCAAAGTCAGTGGTAAAACCTACTTGGTTGTTAATCACGAAGTGGATTGTACCACCTACATCATAACCCGCAAGGTTTGACATTTGTACTGTTTCATAAACAATACCTTGACCGGCGATAGCTGCATCACCATGTATTAAGATTGGAAGAATACGTCTTGAATCCTTATCGTAGATAGAATCTACTTTCGCACGTACCACACCTAAAACTACAGGGTCAACTGCTTCTAAGTGAGACGGGTTTGGCGATAAGTCCAAACGTACTTTCTTACCATTGTGTGTTTCAATTTGAGAAGAGAAACCTAAGTGATATTTCACATCACCGTCTCCCATTGTTTCTTCTGGTACTGCCTGACCTTCGAATTCGTTGAATACTTCTTCGTAAGTCTTGCCCATGACGTTCGTCAATACATTCAAACGACCACGGTGTGCCATACCGATTACTACTTCCTCTACTCCAAGATCAGCACCTGTAAAGATGGCTGTATCTAATCCGGCGATTGTTGATTCACCACCTTCAAGAGAGAAACGTTTTTGTCCAACATATTTTGTATGAAGGAAATTTTCGAATACTACAGCTTCATTTAGCTTGCTAAGAATTCTTTTCTTGTCCTCTTGTGAGAACTCATGACCTGGATACTCGTTTTCAATTTTGTCTTTGATCCAAGCCAATACTTCAGGCTCACGGATTGACATAAATTCAAAACCGATTTTACCGTAATAGATTTTTTTCAATCTCTCTACGATATCCTTCAAAGGAACAGTTCCCATACCTAAATAAGAACCTGCTGAGAATTTAGTATTCAAATCAGCATTAGAAAGACCGAAGTCTTCTAAATCCAATAGTGCTTTTCTATCCTTTCTCTTACGAACTGGGTTCGTATCAGAAAGCAAGTGAGCTCTAGATCGGTAAGCGTTAATCAACTGTCTTACCGCAACTTCTTTTTGAAGCATTTCTTCTGAAATACCTCCTGTAGCCTTTGTAGCTACTCCGTTTGAGTGGGATGCTTTGTTGTCCAGTTCAGGGTTTTCTCCGAATTTCTCAATAGAAAATTCAAAACCCTCAAAAAATCTGCTCCAAGACTCGTCAATTGAGCTTGGATCTTGCTTATACGACTCGTACATCTGTTCGATGTAATCTCCATGAGCGTTAGCGATATAAGAATACTTGTCCATGTGTTTGTTGAGGTTATTTACTTGCTCCGGGACAAACATACTAAAACAATTTTATTTACAATATTTGTCTAAGCAATTACTCAAATACATCAATTCAATTAAAATTTTAATTATCATTTATTTCTACGCCTATCATTACCTCTATTTTATTGTATAATAATTACAAATTTCAAAAATTATGTTCATTCTAGTCTGTTGTTTTTAAGAGCTATTAATTGAACTTGATTTTATAAATAAATATTTCAATTACTAATTTTTAAAATGACAAAAAAAGCACTCTTACAGAAGTTACAAGAGTGCTTTTTCGTGTAGAATTATTTTCTTATTTCATTAAAAACTTTCTATTAAGTTTACCTTTTCACAAAGGAATAAAACTTGACAAATAAGCTATTAGTGATTGAGATTTATATTCTAGTAGACAACGATTTTTTTAATATATTTATCCTTGCCCACAATGATATTTAAGAGATAAATACCACTTTTTAATGTGTAAGGTAATGCAAACTGACAGTAAGAAGATGAATAGTCACGATCAACTTGTTGCTCTATAACATTGCCACTCAAATCAAACAACTGTAATGAGAGCATAGTATCTGCACTAGCATTCGAGAAAAATAGGTTAACTGATTGCCCTTTATTTAAAGCATTAGGAAAAATCTGTAATCCATTACTTAAGTTTGAAATATCTTGAGCTAGAATTCCAAAAATCTCAAAAGAACCATCAAAATCATATTGCACTAACCTGTAATAGGTATACTGCTCTCCTTTTAATAAAATCTCATAATCAGTGGAGGTATTTGTATTTCCTTGCCCATCAATTTCTGCTACTTCTATCCAATTGTTTTTAGAATTAGAAGCTTCAATCATAAAGTGAGAGTTATTCTGCTCTGAGGCGGTTGTCCATTTAATAAGGTACCCCTCCTCTGTTTGAAGTCCGAATAAAGACGTAAGAACAACAGGAAGAACCCCTCCACTTGCTTCGATTTCTTCGCAAACTGAACTACCAGCATCATCACATCCACTCGCTGCTGTAAAAGATCCTGAAATTTGTATTTTCGTTGATAAATCACCCGTAATAGCTTGGTTTACAAAATCAACACTGCGAACAGACATTGAAGCTCCACTAGATATTTCGATTGCGTTAGTATTATTACCATTGGAAGAAGGAATGATCCAGTCTCCTGAAATATTGAAACTTCCTGAGGTGATATTAATATCTCCAGCTTCCATCGTAAAATCACCTGTCACATTTGTAGTTCCTGTATTATTAAATATCTGACTACCGCCACCTCCAAATTGGAAACCTCCATTAAGATTTAAAGTTCCTCCAACAGTAACTTCAGTACTAGTAGCATCCAATATTAACTTATCAGAAACAGACAAAGTACCGCCAGATTCAACATTAATAAAGATCTTATTGTTATCATTTAATGATTGAATAGACAAATTACCACCGTCGCCAATAGTAACTGACGACTCATAACTGTTGGACTCAAGAATAAAACCTGTATACCCTAAATCAGAGGTTACATCAAAATTAACTTCAAGGGCATTGTTCCCATATTGAGTACTACTACCAAAATTTATTTGATCTCCAGATACAGGGTAATTATAAGCTGAAGTTCCACTGACTAGAATCCAATTGTCAGAATCTTGCCAATCCCCAGCATTATTATAAACTGCTGTACCTGTATTTCCAACATAAGGTTCAAAAACTGCGGCTAATACTGTAGGGCTTGATGAAATAAAAAATGCAATGATTAAATAAAAGTGATTTAGATTGAAAGCGTTCATTGATTCAATTAGATTGTTAGAATTCATTTAGTTTTGACGTTTTAAAACTATACGTAATTCTTTCTCTAACAAAGCTTTACACTTTAAAAACAACCACTTGTAACATTATGTCACCGCTACTCTTACCTCAGTAATATTTATGTCATTAATTGAAACCTATTCATTATTTGACCAAAATCTTTTGATGATATCTTTTATTTCCTACCAAAACACTCAAAACATAGTAACCACACCTTGATGAACTTGGAATTTTATAAAGGTAAACAGATGAAGCTGTCCTTGATAAAGATTGGTAGTCTAATACATTACCAATTAGATCAAATAATTGTAACGTTATTGGTATATCCGAATCAATATTAGAAAACAATAAATTGACGAATTGTCCTTGATTTATTTCATTTGGAATGATTTGAACAGTTCTATTTGTACTGGAAATCTCTTGAGTTAGAGTTCCAAAAATTTCAAATGAGCCATCAAAATCATATTGAACCAATCTATAATGACGGTATTGCTCCCTTTTTAAAACAATTTCATAATCGGTAGGTGTATTGGAATTTCCTTGCCCTTCAATTGACACAATTTCCTTCCATTGACCAATTGAGTGAGCACCTTCAATTATAAAATGAGAATTATTTTGCTCTGAAGCTGTAGTCCATTTAATGAGGTATCCTTCATCTGTTTGCACTCCAAATAAAGCTATGAGCACTACAGGCAAATCACCACCCTGAGATTCTATTTCATCACAAACTGAACTACCATTATCATTACAGCCATTCGCTTCAAAAGTACCCGATATTTGTATTTTCGTACTCAAGTCCCCTGTTATAGCCTGATTGTCAAAATTGACACTTCCACCTATGCTCATAGAAGCACCACTTGCCACCTCAACAGCATTATTTCCATTACCTTCAGCATTTGGAATCACCCAGCTTCCTGTTACATTAAAACTCCCTGCTGTTATATTGACATCCGTGGCTGACATTGTAAAATCACCAGTAATATAAGTATCTCCAGAATTATTGAATGTTTTGGCGCCACCTCCCGGCAATGTAAGCCCGGCTTGCAAACGCAGTGTTCCTCCATTATCTATAATTGAATTAGTATTAGTGATACTTACTGCAGAAGTTACCGTAAAAGCACCACCACTATTGACCGTAATTGTTACTCTATCACTCACATTTAATGCCGATGCTGTCACCACGCCATCTGAACCAATAGTCAACTCAGACCCATCACTATTAGAAGATAAAATAATGGATGGATAATTAGCCGCAAGGTTAAAGTTTATTACTAACCCAGTTTCATGCCCAGGATTACCAAACTGCACTTCATCTCCTTCACTAGGATAATTATAAGCAGCGGGACCACCACTTACCAGCGACCATTTTGAAGTATCACGCCATCCACCTGTTTCTGAATTATTAGAGAAAGTAACCGTAGATCCGGTTGGAATGGGTTTAAATACTGCACCAAAAATATTGCTCTCAATAAAAAGTAAAAGTACAGTTGCAAAGCTCAAAGGTTTTAGATATAAAAAATTCATCGATTGAAATAGATTGTTAAGAATTCACTTAGTTCCAGTAGGGATACTAAATACCAGCACTTAACTAACAATCGTTTCAACTAAAAAAATCCTCAGTCTTCAACATAATGATGCTGACTGAGGATTTTTTTTAAATATGTCTTATAAAAAAGAAAAAATACTATTTAATCAAGACTTTTTGATGGAATCTTTTATTTCCAATTAGTACACTCAAAATATAGTACCCGCCATCTTTGGCAGTATTAGGCACTTTATATTGATATAATGAAGAATTATAGTTGGGTACTGATTGATAATCCAACACATTACCAATCAAATCATACAACTGTAATGTAATTGATAAATCTGCATTACCGTTTGCAAATAATAGATTGATAAACTGACCTTGATTTACTTCATTAGGAAAAATATGTACTGATCTATCTGTATTTGAAATATCTTGATTTAAGATTCCGAAAATTTCAAATGAACCATCAAAATCATATTGAATCAATCTATAGTAACTGTATTGTTCTCCTTTTAAAACAATTTCATAATCCGTTGAAGTATTCGTATTTCCTTGTCCATCTACTTCAGCAATTTCTTTCCAATTATCAGTTGAATTAGATCCTTCAATAATAAAATGTGAATTATTTTGCTCAGAAGCTGTTGTCCATTTCACCAAGAAACCTTCTTCAGTTTGTATACCAAATAAAGAAATAAGGACTACAGGTAGGGAATCATCATTGATGTCTTGAAATGTTTGGCATAGATCATTACCACCATCATTATTGGTACAACTACCATTAAAAGTGAATGATCCGTCTATATTAATCTGAGAATCTGGATTTGGGATAGAATTATTTCCAAGGAACGCTATATCACCACCAATAGCAACTGAAGCACCTGAACTAATTGAAATACCATTATTTCCATTGGCTTGATCTGATGGAATTGTCCAATCTCCAGTAATTCCTACATTACCACCTGTTACGTTTAGAGAACCTCCTTCTGTACTTAAATCTCCATTTACTGTTAGTGTTCCTGACGAATTAATAGTTTGAGCTGCTCCGCCAGATAGAATAAGGTCTCCATTTATAGTTACATCTCCATCTACATTAAAAGCTGTTCCATCATTATCTAATGTAAGAGAATTATTTATTGTAAGCGTTCCTCCAGAATTAATTGAAATTGTATTTTTTCCGATTTCGTTGATACTTGTAGCATTAACCGTAGCACCACTTCCTATAGTTAGTGCAGCACCTTCAGCAGAAGCTGTAAAGGTTATACCACTTAAAGTAACATTTTCAATTATAATTGCTGCGTCTCCCCAATAAATATTATCATTTCCAAATAATACTATATCTCCACTCCCAGGAAAACTCCCACAACCTCCACAATCCCAATTGCTTGCGGTTTGCCAATCTCCAGTAGATGAAATATTTAAAGTACCTAATTTATTAGGTCGAAAAGTAGTTTGTGCCTCAACGGCTGTAGCAAATAACAAAAGAAAAAGAGCTATAAACGAAAAAAAGTTATTATTAAGTTTCATTTAATTATAAATTATAGAGTGTATTTTAATGATTGAAGTTAAGTTTAGCAATAAATTTAATCCAAAAAAATCACCAAATAATGCAACTCGAAAATTAACACAACAATGCCACAATGCTACTTCTATTAGTAACAGCAATTATTTGAACGAGTGATTAATATTTAGTTTTTTTTGAACCCATTTATTACCAAATTGAATTGATAAACCCGTGCTAATTCAATTTTTAGGGTTAATTGTATAATGTGAAACTATTATTTGGAAATAATGCACCTTCAAGACCTATCTTTTGGAGATGACCTTCTAAATCATAGAACCTAGAAAAGTTAACAAGGCTTCTAGATTGAATCGATGTAAAAACAGCTGCTAGAATATTCTTGGTGGTTGGAATAGTGAGCGCAGCTAGTAAGTAAAAATAAATACGATTAGAAAAATTCATTTAATAAAAAATTTAGAGCTTGCAGTAGTGTATGTAGTTCCAGACCCAAATTTAAATTTAAACTCCTCATTTTCATAACATCTTTCAGAATTTAAATCCTATTTTGAGTAAAACACCCCCATTTTTGATGTATTTTTTGTTAATACAACTCGAAAAGCAGCATTATTTTTAGTATTTCTTTCACTAAAACATTTTTACATTCCGGTATTAACAACTACAATTCAGCAAATATTTTTTGTAATCATAATATTAAAAGGACTAAAACTAATAAACTGTAGAACAAACACTTAACTCATATCAAAAGTATTTTATCAAGCTATCACCTATAGATATATAATGAAAAAAGTCTACTTGTTGATCAGCATTTAATATCTTTTTCCAAAAAGATAATATTCTATAAATGAGACTCCATAATTCTCGCCTCCCTTATATACTACATTAGTTTGTTCTTACAATACCTCTATCCCATTTCATGAGTTTGATTTATATTTAAAACAAGATCATAGGGTGATATTTTATAAATACTTTTCTATATTTAAATTAGTAAGATCTATTCAATCTATAATCACCATTAAAAACACCTGAATGATTCGTCATTTTCTACTTTTTTTTATTCTATTTATTTCCACTACTTCTGTTGCTCAAGAAAAAGGTCTTAGTTCAAGAAAAAAGATACTTGAAAATCATATCTTAAGAGTTGGCGTTAGGGAAGACCCTCCTTTTGTAATCAAAAGCGTGGACGGTTCTTTTTATGGGTTAAGTATTGACCTTTGGCATATGGTGGCAGAAGATTTACACCTGGTTTATGAGTTTGTCGAATACAAACATATGCCCGGCTTAATTTTGGCCCTTTCAAGAAGACAAATCGATATTTCAGCGAATCCAATGCCTGTTAGTTCTACAAGAATTCGACAATTGGACGTGACGTACCCTTTTATGACTACGTCTCTAGGTGTGGTGGTCAAAAAGAATGAACAAGATCAAATTACTCTTTTCTTCAGTAACCTGTTTTCTATTGGGTTTATGAAGCTCTTTTTTACGCTGATAGTCATTGTATTCTTATTTGGCACCTTGGTTTGGTGGGTCGAAAAAAAATATAACGCTTCTGATTTTAGAGATGGAATTGATGGCGTAATGGATGGTATTTGGTGGTCTACTGTAACTATTACTACTGTAGGCTATGGTGATAAAACGCCAAAAACCACTCTAGGAAGAGTAATTTCAATGGTTTGGATGTTTGTCGCAATCAGTTTGATTTCAAGTTTTACGGCAACAATTACATCTACCTTAACAATTAATCAATTGGAAGCTCAAATAAAATCTGTAGCAGATTTGAGAAAAATGAAAGGGCAAATTGGTGTTACTGCCCACTCTGGTGCAGAAAGCTATCTTTTAAAACATCAAATCAATCCTGCCACGTTTGTGAACCCTGATGAAGGACTAGACGCTTTGAATAATGGTGAAATTATCGCTTTTGTACATGATAAGCCTATTATGCGTCACGTCATCAAAGAAAGAGGTGCAAGCAATCTATTTGAAATTTCACCTGCCAACTTCAAGCAAAATTATTATTCCTTCTTTATGCCAAGAAATAGTAAGCTATATAAGAAAATCAATTCTGAAATCGTGGATAATATTGATAAAGATTCATGGCACCGCTTGCTGAAAAAATACAATATGGATGACATCAACTAAAACTCAACAACAACAAACTGGAACAAAAGGTGAAGCTATTGCTTCAGATTTTTTAATTGAAAAAGGATACAAAATCCTAGAACGTAATTATAGATATAAAAGAAATGAGATTGATATTATCTGTCAAAAAGATAATTTTTTAGTCTTTGTTGAAGTTAAAACACGAAAAAGTAAATCATTCGGCAATCCCGAAGAACACGTCTCTCAAAAACAAATCAACTGTATCCAAGAAGCCTCAATTCAATATCAAAATGAATATAGTGGTACCTTTTTACTGGTAAGGTATGACATTATCAGCCTCATTATGAACAAGAATGAAGTCTTGGAAATTCTACATTTAGAAGATGCCTTCTAATTTTTTTTGAAAAAATTTTAACTACGTAATCACTTTACGTTCTTCTCCTCTTACTTTGTAGTATCAAAAAAATACAAATCACCTTTATCAAACGGGTAAAGTCATTTGTTATACATTTTAAAACTATTATTTTGAACTATAATACTGGATAAAACATTTTAAATGCCATACAGCTATAAAGCACACTAAGCAACAACTCAAAGCATGAATATTACGGAAGAATATATTCAATCTATAGCTCCAACAACTACAGCATTTAGTGCGGGAAAAAAGTTATCAATTCCTGCAAAGTGGCTGTCTTATGGAAAAAGTGAAAGAGGGCTATGGGGAGAATTAAAAGGAAGTGGTAAAAAACCATATAGAACTCAAATCGACACGGTTGATTTTGCATACAAATGCTCTTGTCCTTCGAGACAGTTTCCTTGCAAACATGGTATAGCTTTAATGCTTTTATATGTAGGTTTAGACGGAAAAGTGGAGGAGAAAGATGAACCTGAATGGGTAAAAGAATGGCTGGATAAACGTACCGTCAAAAAGGAAAAAGTAACCGAAAAGGAAGAGCTGACAGAAGAAGACATAGCTAAAAAAAATAATAATAAACTAAAAACTGAAGCAAAGCGATTTGCAGAGGTGAAATCGGGCATAGAAGAACTAGAACTCTGGCTGAAAGACATGGTTCGTATAGGTTTTCTAGAATTACCTAATCAAAGAAAGAAGATTGATGCATTATCTAAAAGAATGATTGATGCTAAAGCAACTCGTCTCTCGAATTGGGTAAGATCTTATGCCGAACTGAATTTCAACAATGAGCAGATATGGAGAGAAGAAGCCTTGAAAACTACAGCGAGGTTATTTCTCCTAATCAAAACATTTAACAACTATGATCAACTTTCCCCTTTATGGCAGCAAACTATTAAAACGCTAGTGGGGTGGAACCAATCAACCAAAGAATTAATCAACGATCCAGAAGCTGAAAGTTTGGAAGATCATTGGTTAGTAGTAGGCCAGGAAACTACTGAAAGAGACGGCATTACTACTCAAAAAAGTTGGTTATTGGGCTTACAGACTAACAGAAAAGCGTTAATTCTTAGCTTTAAAACCAATTACTCTAACTTTGACCACTCCCTTTCAACGGGAATGTTGTTTGAAGGAACACTGAAGTTCTTTCCTTCCATCACTCCGTTGAGGGCTGTGGTTTCAAAGCAAAATTTTAACCTGAAAGAGCTCGAAGTTTTACCTGATTTCATTGATAATATGAATGAAATCTATCAATTGAGAGCTGAAACTCTGAAGAAAAACCCTTGGGAATTAGAACAATTAGTCTGTTTGAAATCGGTTCAATTAGTACTTCAGGAAAAAGGGAGTCTAATTTGTGATACTTTTCAAAACTACATTCCCATTGAAGACGAATGCCCAGAAGATGTGTTATTGAATTGGTATGCTTTAGAAGGCTCCTCTCCTGCACATATTGTAGGTTTATTTAGGAATGGTAAATTATTACCACTTGGACTTTTTAATCAACAGAAATACCTCAAATTATAATGTGGAAGCACCTTGTAGAAACCGGGTTTTTAGGAACTGACCGAAAGCAAATCCAAAAGGATCAGCTTCCTGAACAACTTCTCAACCAACTTGAAAAAGTAGATGAGCAAGACAAAGAAAATCACTTTCTTACGCTACTGTCATTCGCTCAGTATTACAATGAAAGCGGTGAAGTGGCAAAGAAATATGAAGGAGAAGTTCTTGCAGAATATATGGAAGAAAAGCGTTTTGAAATTCCTCATTCAATGCAGTTGATTTTCAGTAGAATCAATAACCTTGACACCTCTTTCACTAAAACTAAATTAATACACCTTTGGCTGGACCTTATTATTAAAAAAGAACAAGTTGTCGGCTATCCTTTATTTAAGGACTTGATCAAGTTTGGCGAAAGAAAGGGCGTAGAAATTAAGGATAAAATTACTAAAGTCCTTTCAAGAAATACACTGAAAGCTTGTATGCAATTTCATCAAGTCAACAACAACTGGATTGCCACTCCTATTTCTGAAGAAGGTTGGTATACCGGCAAAATGGCAGAACGAAAAAGTTACCTCGAATACTTGTTAGGGCAAGATATTCCAAAAGCGATTGCATTACTTGAAGAAGCATGGCCTCAAGAGACTCTCAACAACAAGGTGTCTTTGCTGAATACAATTTTTGAAAAACCTTCAGAAAGTTTAGTTCCTTTTTTAGAAAAGCTTTATGATAATGAGTATCAGTTTTCTGAAACAGAGAAAGAAAAACAAAGAGAAGGCCGTGCTATTCTCTCTAAAATATTATTAATGTTTCCATCCTCAAAATTAAGTCAGGAAACATTACAACAACTCGTTCCTTGCTTTACTAAACGAGCACTAATAAGCAAACTGAAATGGAAGCTGAACTTTCCCAAGGAACAAAGTGACGGCTTCTGGAATGAAAAAAGTATGTTGCAAAAGTATGGTTTGGATATCAATGGATTTATGCCACACAATCATTCTACCAAAGAAGAAGGTTGGATGGCCTATTTTATCCAATACATTCCTTTCCAAGCTTTTGCGGATGCTTTGAACACAAAAGAGGAACATATTATCAATTGTCTTTTTGATAGTAAAGAATTGCAGCAAAAAATAAAATATGCAGACGGTGTTGAATCTATGTTTATCAATGAACTAACCCATAAAGTGAGGTTCTATCAAGCACAAAGTTCTGTTAAACTTGTTCAAGCTTTTATTGAAAGAAGAAATCACAATGATTATGAGTTGAAAGATATTCTCTTTTCACTTCAACCTGATGAAATTGAAGAATTGATTGTCAAAAACAACATTTACAGAACTTCAATAAATATCATGTGCAACTATTCTTCTGAAGTTCCAGACTTAAACTTCTCTTATAGTTTAAGTAAAAAACTTCTTCAAAAAATTCAAAGAAAGTCTGAAGACTGGAGATATGGAGTGAGCACTGACCAATTAGGGCTTATTCTTTCAAAAGACATTTTGGGAGAATTAGAAATTATCAATAAAAAAGTAGAAAGTATGACTTTAGCCAAAGACATGAGCCACGATGCAAAAGAAGAAGATCTGCAAACTTGGAAGAATAAAATCTATATCCCTATCAAAGAAGTAATAGAAATTCGAACTCTTTTAGAAGAAGAGGAAGAACTTGTAACTGAATAATTAAGACATAATCATCAAACTAATAATATAAAAACAATGAGTACAGTATTAAGACAACATGCCGAACAACAATTTGCTGAAGAACTAGAAGCATTAAAAAGTCAAGATAAAGCCCACCGACCTACTAATTGGGAATTATCGCCACAGGCTGTTGTAAAATACCTAATGGGTGGAAAACTGGACAACGGTTTTGAAATCACTCCAAAATATATTGGTAACCAAAGACTAATGGAAATTGCAGTAGCCACTTTAACTACAGATAGAGCTTTATTATTATATGGAATTCCTGGTACTGCGAAATCTTGGGTATCAGAACATATAACAGCTGCGGTTACTGGCGATTCCACGATGTTGATTCAAGGTACTGCCGGTACTTCAGAAGAGGCTATTCGTTACGGTTGGAATTATGCCAAATTATTGGCTGAAGGACCTACAGAAGGTGCATTGGTAGAAACGCCAATGATGAGAGCGATGAAAAATGGTAAAATTGCGAGAATTGAAGAACTTACTCGTATTCCTTCTGATGTTCAAGATACTTTACTGACCGTTTTATCAGAGAAAGCAATGCCAATTCCAGAATTGAATACGGAAATTCAAGCTGTTGGCGGGTTCAATATCATCGCGACAGCCAACAACAGAGACAAAGGGGTCAATGAACTTTCTTCTGCTTTGAAAAGACGTTTTAATACTGTGATCCTTCCAGTTCCTGCAACAGCAAAAGAAGAAATCAATATTGTACAAAGTAGAGTTTCTTCATCCATCAAAGCCTTAGGTTTACCTGCCGCAGAACCTACTTTAAAAGAAATTCAAAGAGTGGTAAGCATTTTTAGAGAGCTTCGCAATGGTGTTACAGAAGATGGACGTACTAAAATCAAAACGCCTACAAGTACAGTCAGTACAGCTGAAGCTATCTCTGTAGTGAACAATGGCTTATCACTTGCCGCTCATTTTGGTGATGGTACTTTAAATGCTCACGACATTGCTTCGGGCTTGATCGGTGCTATTGTCAAAGATCCTGTTCAAGATGCCACGGTATGGAATGAATACCTTGAGGTGATTGTAAAACCAAGAAAAGAGTGGAGCGATATCTATAGAGCTTGTAAAGAACTATCCTTCTAAAACTAAACCATTAAATATTAAACTAAAAACCTATTATTATCATGAGTACTATTGAAATCAATCATAATTTAAATCAATTTACAGATAAGGTTATTACTCGTCTAAATAGCGAAGATTATTACTATAGCAGAGATGATGAATCAAGAGCTTTGGAAGCGGAAACTATCCGAGAACTTGCTACATTTATTCCTAAAAACGAAAAGGTAAATACAGCTTTTTTGGATAAAGTGAATAAAAGCTATCTTTCAGAAACACGTTCTTTCCTATCAAAGGTAATTCATGAAGCCTTTACTAATTCAGAGTTATCATGGGTCTTGAATCAACGCCAATTTTTATCTTCTCTCCTAGAAAAAACGGTAGCAGATAAGTATTATTTAACTGATTCAGTTGGAGTATTTTTAAGACGAAGTGTGGAATTTTTGGAGACGGATAAAGCAATAGAAAATTTTCATTTCATTTTAGACTTAGGTTATTCTGAAGCACAGATATTTAATTTTAATTTCGAAAGATATAATGATAATTTCTTATATCAATATCATTATCACAAAGAATTTTCATCTTCAGTTGACAAAGGTCAAGAGCTTTCTTTAACCAAATTTGGAGAAGTATTAAAGGCTTATTTAGCTAACACTCCTACTAATAAACTATTTGACTTTTTAATTGGAAAAGATGTTCATTTCAATAATTATAGAGAACATAAATTAGAATTAGTTTATTTCTTACGTGCTTATTTTAAAGACGTATTTAAAAAGAGTTTTGTAGGGCTTACAAAGCGTAATGGAAATTACAGAAATGAGAAAATTGATTTTGATGCCTTAAAATTCTTCATCAAACTTGATACAGAAGGGTATATAGAAACCATTATCCAACACATGATGGATGATAAGGAAGCAACTATTGCTGAACAACTTACAATGTATATATTATTCAATGAAGCTGACGAAAAGTATGATGAACAAATAAAACAATGTGGTGAAAGATATTTAGAAACAACATTCATAAAAGGAGAACTTCGTCGTAAAGAAGAAATTTTTACTCATAAGAGAGAACCATATATCAGTGAAGCCTATTTTGATTACTTAATGAAACAGGATAAGGCGGCTGCATTTGAAAGAATCTCAACGTTCTTTGTTGAATCACCTTACCTCCTATCACATCATTTTGACTTCCTAAAAAATAATTATAAAGAAGAGATGCAACCTCTTCTCATTTTAGGATTGAAAAAAGACAAACAAACGTATAAGGAGAGTCGCTTTTATTTTGAAAGCCTGACAGAAGCATTTCTACAATCAAATTTAGACGAATGCGTTGATGAATTATTTGACTTCGCTTTTAAATGCACATTAAAAGATCCTAAAGATGCGATATGTGGTTTAATCAGTAAATCAGATGCGGGCATTGCGAGGTGTTTAGAATTGACAAAAAGTAAAAAAGCCAAAGAAAGAGTCATTGCTGTTCAGGTTTTAAATAAACTAGAAGGAGAAAAATCATTAATTGCTTTAGCTGAAATTGTAGAGCTAGAAGGGAATGATGATTCAAGAGATAGTATTCTTCAAAAAATTCATCATATACGTTTTGAAAAGGCCTTTACAAAAGAAAAAGTAGAAGCGATGATTGAGGCGGCTGCTTTACGTAAGAAGCTCTCGAAATGGGGTGAGAAAAAATTAGACGAAAGCTCATTGCCTAAACTCTATTATAAGGATGGTTCAGAACTTGACGAAAAAGCGGTTCGTTTTCTTTTCTATAGAATGAAAAGAGCAAAAGGAATCAATTCTGACATTGAAGCAAAACAATTATTACAACTCATTGACCTTCAAAAAGCGGATAAGTTTGCGAAAACATTAATTCAGACTTTTAAGGATTCTAATGCAGATACTAAAATCAAGTATTATCTAACATTGGCTGGCTTATTAGGAGACGATCAGGTGACTGCACAATTGATAACACTTTTCAATCAAAGCATGCGTGACACAAGAATGAAAATGTGCGAATATATTTTAGGAGCACTTGCTATGGTTGGCACTGATAAAGCTTTAAGAATGATTGATCAAGTGTACCGTAAGTACATGAACAAAAAACCTTCTTTAGCTGAAGTGGCAAAAACGTCTTTAGTAGTGGCTGCAAATGAGTTAAATATTACGCTTGATGATTTAGCTGATCGTATCATTCCGAACTTTGATTTTGAAGATAACTTTAAAACCTTCGAGGTGGAAGGTGAAGAATATAGAGCATTTATTAACTCTGATTTCAAATTAAACTATTTGAATGAAGACAATAAGATGCGTAAATCAATGCCAAAAGGCATCTCTGCTGAAGTCAAGAAAGAGCTAAAAGAGATTGAGAAAGGAATCAAAGAGGCTACAAAGGGACAAACGCTTCGTTTGGAACGATACCTTGTTGAGGAAAGAAGATGGAAAAATGAGGAGTGGCAATCTTTCTTTTTCAATAACCCAATTTTATTTGTCTACGCCAGCCAATTGATTTGGGGAGCATTTGATGAAAAAGGAGCATTACAAGAGAGTTTTTATTGTGATGAGGATATGTGTTTTTACAATGCAGAAGGTGATGAAGTGGAATTAGAGGAAGAGCACTTTATTGGCATCCTCCACCCTATTTATTTATCAGAAGAGCAATTACAAGCTTGGAAACAAGTAGTGTATGACAATGATATTAAAACCGTTTTCCCAATTCTTGAAAGAAAAATAATTCACCCTACACAGGAGGAATTAGAAAGTAATAAAACAAATAGATTTAAAGGTCAAAAAGTACCAAGAGGAGCTTCTTTTGTAGGCACTTTCTTAGAGAGAAGAAGCTGGAGAAAAGAGGCTTCCGGTGGAGGCAGTGCTGAGTTTAAGAAAATTCACCATACAAAAGGAATTGCTGCTTACCCGTATATTGAAGGTCCTGCAATGTTCTATATGGGTGAAGAAGAAGCTACTGTTGAAACCATTTATTTTGGACCTGAAGGTCGTCATTTCTACTCTTGCTCTTCAGGAGACGGAAAAAAACAATTTACATTAAAAGATGTTCCAGCAGTATTTTATTCAGAAGTACTTGCTGATATCCAAGAACTATTAGAAGCATAATTTATGAGCGTTCATATTTTAGGTATAAGACATCATGGTGTTGGTTCTGCCAAACAAGTACAAAAGGAGTTAGAAAGACTTCAACCCGACCTCATTCTAGTTGAAGGTCCTCCTGAAGTGAGTGAACTTTTTAAAATGGTGGATCAAAAAACGTTCAAACCGCCATTGGCCTTGTTGGTGTACAACACTATGGACCCCAAACAATCAAGCTTTTATCCTTTTGCTTCTTACTCTCCAGAATGGGTCACCATAAATTATGGACAGCAAAATAATGTGGAGGTAAGAGCAATGGATCTACCTGCAGCTGCTTCTTTTTTGATGCAGAAAAAGAAAGAAGAAGAACTGCTCAAAAAATTGGAGGAGAACGAATTGGAAGATGTGCTTGAGGAGGAACCAAAAGCTCCCATCACTGATCCGTTGGGGTATTTAGCCAAAGCGGCTGGATATTCTAATTCGGAAGAATGGTGGGACCAACAGTTTGAGCAAAATTCTGGTTCTTCAGAAGAGCATTTTGAGGCAGTTATGTATGCCATGGAGGCATTGCGTGAAGAAGGTATTCCGTCTACAATGGAAGCTGAAAATGAAATCCGTGAGGCTTATATGCGAAATATTATTCGCGAAGCAAAAAATGAAATGCACCACACCATTGCTATTGTGTGTGGTGCATGGCACGGACCTGCCTTAAAAGACGATTTCTCTGATTCTAAAAAGGACAACAAAATATTAAAAACGGTTCCTAAACGTAAGCTCAAAATTTCGGCTACTTGGATTCCATGGACCAACTCAAGATTGAGCTATGCTTCGGGGTACGGAGCAGGCATTACATCACCTGGGTGGTACGAACATCAATGGAAAACCAAGAAGGATGTTGAAATCAGCTGGCTAACAAAAGTGGCAAATACCTACCGTAAGAAAGACATCGATATGTCTACTGCACATATCATGGAAGCTTACAAACTTGCTGTGGCATTGGCTACTTTAAGAGGACACTCTTTTGTCAATAAACAAACTCTAGATGAAGCGGTTTTGTCTGTCATGTGCATGGGAGATGAAATCAAAATGGAATTGATAAAGGAAAAATTAGTGCTCGCTGAGAAAATTGGTGAAGTTCCGGATTCCGTTCCTAAAGTTCCATTGCAAGAGGATTTTGAGAAGTGGGTGAAGAAATTCAGGCTGAAATTAAATACGCTTGCCAAAGAAGTAAAACTTGATCTCCGTAAAGAAAATGATCTAAATAAAAGTATCTTTTTCCACCGTTTAGAATTACTGGAAGTCCCTTGGGCCAAAAAAACGCACGCCACATCAAAGGGTACTTTTAAGGAATTATGGTTACTGGACTGGGAGCCAGAGATCATGGTCAAAATAATTGAGCATGCTTACTTAGGTAATTCGATTGAAACGGCCACTCAAAGTAAAGTGATTGAAGACGGCAAACAGATCAATGAAATTTCCAATGCGGCTTCATTACTCAAGGCTTGTATACCTGCCGAACTTTTCAAAGCCATTGAATTTATACTGGATCGCATCAATGAGCTTTCCGCTATTTCTTCTGATGTCAAGGATTTGATGTCTGCCTTACCACAGTTAGTGGATCTAAGCAGATATGGTAATGTGAGAAAATCAGACTTGACGGTGTTGAGTAATATCGTTGATAATCTATTGATCAAAGTTTACATCAACCTGCCGAATGCTTGTTATCAATTGGATGAGGAGAATTCCAATAAGATGTTCAAATTGATTTTAGATGTCAATAATGCAGTAAGAATCTATCAAGATAAAGAATTAACGGCACAGTGGTATCAGGCATTGCACAAAGTAATGCAATCATCTGGAGTTCACGCTATTATCAGAGGTTGTACTTGCCGTTTGCTTTCAGATGCTCAATTCCTCACACAAGAAGTAACTGAAAAAGAGATTTCCACCAATTTATCTGTGGGTAATCCTCCTCAAGAAGTTGCATCTTGGATTGAAGGTTTTTTAAGAGGCAATGCCAGTATTCTTATTTACGACAACCACTTATGGAACTTGCTTTATACTTGGGTTGGGTCTTTAGCCAAAGACATTTTTATTGAAATGTTGCCGATGTTAAGAAGAGCCTTTTCTCAATTTGAACCTGAAGACCGTCTCCAAATAGGTCAAAAAGCCAAAAGAGGTTTAGTCACTTCAGATGCATTTACTGATAATAATGAAGACAGTGATTTTGATACAGAAAGAGCAAGTCAAATCCTTCCAGTGTTAAGTGAATTGATGGGAATTTAAATTGAAAAACATGAATCAAAATAATGATATAGTAATGGAAACTCCCGAAAGCAAGCAACAGAACTTGGAAAGATGGAGATTGATGTTAGGTGGTGAAGATGCTGATGGCACAGGTCACCAATTATCTGAAGAACTTACTGAATTAGATCAAACTTTGAGTGCGTTGTATGAATTTGAACGCAAAGGAAGTTTTGATTATGGTCCTGATGGAAAAAAGAAAAGCAGTAAAGGAGGAAGAGGAAAAGGTACTCCTTCTATTGCGAGGTGGTTGGGTGACATCCGAAAATATTTCCCTCAGTCTGTGGTGAATGTCATGCAGGCAGATGCGATGAAAAATGAGCGTCTGAAAGAAAAAATGATCATGGAGCCTGAGATTTTAGAAAAGGCGGAAGCTGATGTTCATTTAGTGGCTTCCTTAATGGAAATGGGCAAATTGATTCCTGAAAAAACCAAAGAAACCGCTAGAATGGTGGTCAAAAAAGTAGTGGATGAGCTGATGGATAAATTGGAGCAGAAGACCATTGCTAGTTTATCAGGTGCTTTGGATAAAAGTGCTAGAAGTTTCAGACCAAGACACAATGAAATCAACTGGTCGGCTACTATCAAAAAGAACTTGAAGCACTATCAGCCGGAATACAAAACGATCATTCCTGAAGTGAAAGTGGGTTATGGAAAGAAATCAAAACGCTCTTTAAAAGACATCATCTTATGTCTTGACCAAAGTGGTTCAATGGGTGAATCCGTGATTTACTCTGGCATTTTCGGAGCTGTGATGGCTTCTCTTCCAAATGTAAAAACCAAAATGGTGGTATTTGACACTCAGATCGCTGACTTGACTGAAGAATTAGAAGACCCTGTTGATTTACTTTTTGGCGTGCAATTAGGCGGAGGTACAGACATCAATAAAGCACTACAGTACTGTGAAACATTAGTCGAAAAACCGGATGATACAATTTTGGTTTTAGTCACTGACTTATGTGAGGGTGGAGATCTGCAACAAATGAAAAAACGTGCTTTATCACTAGTAGAATCAGGTGTTCAAGTAATTTGCCTTTTAGCTTTAGATGACAATGGCACTCCTTGGTACGATAAACAAAACGCCACATTTTTTGCCAATAACAACATTCCTGTTTTTGCCTGCACTCCAGATTTGTTCCCTGATATGATGGCGTCAGCAATACAGAAAAATGACATTAAAACTTGGGCTTCAGAACACGACATTGTACTTCAATAAATTTCAATACCCTTGTATAAAAAACAAGAAGCCACCTCAAAATAGGGTGGCTTCTGTAGTTTATGTTAATGGGCTAATACAATTAGGTAAATCTCAAAATAGGCAAACTATACACACTATAATATTTCTTTATTGATTTCGACTGTAATGATGTTTCTTATGGTCTTCTTATCGAGAAAATCTGATTTAGAATAAATTTCACCGATTCCAATATCACGCCCCATAATATCACCTTGAAGTTTTGCTACTAATGTTGTTTTGCTACCTGAAAGTTCAGGGTTCTTCTTCAACATTTTCTTACTTTTCTTTCTCAATTGTCTAGGTGTTTGAGTACCGAAAATCCAAACATTTCCTTCAATCACTAAATAGGTTGTATCATTTAAACCTGAATAAGTAATAAGGTAATCTTCTTGGCTTTCATCAACCTTTTGGATATAATCAAATTCACTCAACAACTTCAATAACTGCTTCCCTTTTTTCTCATTTGGCATTTTAAAAGCTGCCTTAAGTATGAATTCTTGATCAAGACTATTAGGTTCCATATCAAAAGCTATCATCCCTGATTGGAAAAAGTTAAGAAAGTCATCATCCAGCATCAAAAAGCCTAGCTTCATCTCTGATAAAGTTCTATCAACATCGTAATTGATATGATCCATTATTTTATCTCTAAACATACCCAAATCCGCCCCGTAACATATAAAACTTGACACTTGCTCTGGCATATATTGTACTAAATCCATGTCAATCCCTACTTTCTTAGGTTCCTCTTTTGAAGAAGTCACACTGACAATTGACAATTTATTTTTTTCAAAATCACATCCAATCCAAGATGTTTCATATAAATGAAACTTTTGAAACTGCTCTAAAATTTCAAAAAAGTCATTGGATTTTGGTTTAAGTATAAAGTCGAATACTGAATTGTCATACCCTATGATTGTGATTAAAGAAAAAAAGGTTTTTTCATTAAAATGGAGAATAAAAGGTGAACCTGATAAATCACTTGGAATCTGTGCCTGCTTCTTAAATACTTTCTGCTCTGAAATTACTTTTTCATCGTTAGCAATCAGTTTATTGAAATAAGGTACAATGTTTACTTCATCTAAAGCATGAAGTGAATCTCTTACCGTAGAATACTCATCATAAGTGATTTTATTTAATCTAAACTCTTGATAAACTTCATAAGACTGCTCACTGTATTTTTTATCAATGATACCTTTATTGTAAAAAATCTTTACAATAAGATATTCTTCCCCTTTCATTACATAACCAAATTGAGAATTCTGTTCTTCTTTTAAGTAAATAAAGTTTCCTTTCGTACTACTCACCTGCAATTTAGAAGATTCTATCACTTCATGAATCTTATTAAAATCGACTCCTTCATTTAACTTAAAACGTATTGTCAAACCACAATAAGCATCAACATCTTGTACAAAGACGACTGCTTCTTTGCTAATTTCAAAAATTTCTTTAAAATCAGACGAGAATACATCTTTCAAATATTCTTGTTCAAGAAGGCGGTTTGCATCATAATAAAATAAGAATGATAAACCTTCTGATGGAATATTGTTTAACAGCTGACTTGGATTATTTTTCGCATTAGTATTTATAGCTGATAGGAATAAAAAAATCAATAAAAAGTATCTGTTGATCATAATTTATATTTAAATAGAATCTGTTTGTGTTTAGTTGATGATTCGAAATTGACAGTTCTATATTTATATCCCAAAACCAATTGATAAATGCAGAGGTATAATTAATAAATGATCAAATACGCTTTCTATTGAAATTAAGTTGTTTTCAATTGTTGGACTACTTGTGAGTATTTTCTAGTCGAAACTTTTGCCATATACCCCTCTGTCAAGCTTATTCCTGTTTTGGAAATATTGATTACATGTGATGGATTTATTAAAAAAGAATGATGTACTCTAATAAAGGCATTTAGTTCTTCAATGTTCTCAAAATACTTCAAATGCTTTGAAGCCAGAATGGTTTGATCTAGGCAAACAATCTTGGTATACGCTCCTTCTGACTCAAAGAGAATAATGCTATTGACTTCTATGAAATGAGTATTATCAGCCGTTTTTACAATGATTTTTTGCTCCTTTTCCTTCTGTTCTTCTTCAAACTGAGAGATAATGGCTGTTGCTTTTTTCTGTTCTTCAATTTGAACAAAAGCTTTATCTACTGCAATTTTTAATTCATTTGGGTCAATTGGTTTTAATAAGTAATCTACGGCATTTCGCTTGATGGCATCAATAGCATAATTTTCCAATCCAGTGGTAAAAATAATTTTAAAATGAATGGAAGACAACTGGTTCAACAGCTCAAAACTATTCCCATCTTCAAGCTCAACATCTAAAAAGATAAGATCCACATCTTTATTTTGATTTAAGAAAGCACCCCCCTCATGGATGGAAGGAAAGATTCCTATAATTTCAATAGATTGATAAAGTAGTTTGAGCATCTTACTTAATGCCTCTTGAGCGTTAAACTCATCTTCTATGATCACTATCTTATACATATCATTTAGTTTAGTGTGAGTGAAAAGCTGACAACAGCTCCAGTGCTGTCATCTCTATTATTAATTGAAAGTGTATGTTCATCACCATTACCCATAATGGCCAATCGAGCTTTTAATACAGAAAGCGAATGTTCTTTTTTATCGTCAGAAACTCCCTGAAGACCAATGCCATTATCAATGACTTCAAAATATAATTTCCCCTCATTTTTAGTCACTTTCACTTCTAGAAAACCATCTTTTTTGATCTTACGAAGTCCGTGTTCAATGGCATTTTCACAAAGTGGCTGTAGCATCATTGGAGGTATTTCTGAATACTCTAAATCCACTTGCTCTTCTACTGATATTCTATAATTAAATTTATGTCCAAAACGAATCCGTTGCGTTTCTATATAATTGGTCAACGCACTCAAATCCTCTGACAAGGTGATTTTTTCTTTATGTGTCAAATCAAAATTTTGCCTAATCAACTTTGAAAAACGTGAGATATACGAAGAAGTAGTCAAAGGGTCATTATCAAATAATGTATTTTGTATTGCAGTAAGTACATTGAAAATGAAATGTGGATTCATCTGATTCCTCAATATTGTATTTTTTAACTGAGTACGTTCTTGCTCATTTTTATGCTGAATATTCTTGTAATAAAGCAGGAACAGTAAAAATAAAATTACGACTATGACAGTAACCGCCGTTAGTGTTAGAATAATTCTCTCAAATTCTCTTTCAGCCTCTAATCGCTTTTCCTCTTCTTCTTGCTTGATTTTCTCTTTCTCTCTTTCCGATTTAAAAAGTTGGTCTTGTGTATTCAACATCTGTTCGAAATCATAGGAAATCTTTTCTTTCAGAATATTTTCTACAGAATCCAACTTAGAATAATACATTAAAGCTTTCTTTGTCTGCTTGTTCTGAATAGCATATTTCAAACTCTTCTCATAGATCACTTTCATGTATTTGGGAGAATTGTAAGTATGCTTTATTAATTCCTTATCATACTTCACTGCAAGATCTCCCTCCCCCATCGCATTGTAAACTTCTTCCAAGTTCGCCAGTGCATTATTCCATTTGTGAGGATATAGTTTTTTTAATTTTGCGGATTTATTATAATACCAAATTGCAATATCTGCATAATACAAACTATCCGTCTCTAAAAACATATTGAGGTAATTGGTCCCGATATTATTATAAGACTGAGAGATCTCCCACTTATTACTGTAAGAAATTCCATACTCTAGCGACCGCACATTATAAGCTATTGCTTTTTGATAAGCGCCTTGGTTTTTATACAATACAGCTAGGTTATTACACACTCTAGAGAGTTTCACACTATCATCAAACTCCACATAATAAGGAATAATTTTTTCCAATTCAATTAAAGCATGTGTCAAATCTCCCTTTTTATAATATAAATGGGCAAGACTTTCAATGATTTTAGCGGTCAGCACTTTATCATCCACTTCAATTGCATTTTTTCTTGCTTTGAAAAGCTCCGTACAAGACTCTACAAAAAGATTATCATCAGCATAAATTCTTGACAAGCCCAAACGTATCCTCGCTTCAAAAGTCAAGTCTCCCTCTTTTATAAAATAATTAAGTGACTTTTTGAAAAGTATAATTGCTTCATGTGAATTTTCAATATCAGCATAATAGATTGCCTTTAAATAATACAATCTTGCTTTATCACGTTCTGTATTCTCATTATTTTTAAATAGACTGTCAATTTTATGAACGACAGTTCCATCAGCTGATCCTTTACGGATTAAATCATTTAGTGTATCAAATTGAGAATCACTTAGTGTTTGTCCTGAGAGACTCAATACAAAACACATTTGCAATACAGTTAAAAAAATTCTCATATATAATTTAGATCTTCAATCGTATCTGTAGTTAGTTGTACTTCATCAACTAATATCACAGGCTTATTTTTGATTAAAAAATATGTTATGAGTTATTGACATTAGACTTTATTAAGTGCATTATTATGGCGGAAAAAGTAGGTATTTGATTGAAAAGGTATTCATTCTTAGCTATCACAGATCAAAAAAAGAGATACAACTTCTATTTTTTAATAGACATGTCTTATTGAAAACTCAACTAGATTAAACTTTCATTATTTCTAAATATTTAAATACATCCAAAAGCTTTTTCTACTAACATTAATTAGGTCTTCAACGCACTTATCAATTTTTAAAATACACTTATCAATTATAATTCAACACTTGCACATAACATTATAAATTCACTCCCACATTAAATAAATAACATCTGAAAAAATAAATTACAGTGGGAGAATACACCAAAAACCAAGTTATCTACCTACAGAAAGATAACGTTGCATCAATCAAAAATGCTCTACAGAAATATCAAGTAGTATTAAATAACCGAACGGCTATCTCGAATAAAGGATTTCACATGGAAATGGATGTGAAATTTATGGAAGATTCTGGTGATGAACCAAGAAACCTGAAAACATCAGATATTAAGGATTTTGAAACCTTTAAAAAAGCCTTTGCTGTACGAAGCCCTTCTTTTGATCAAATGAAACAAGAGGACTCTTATAGAGATGACTTTGAAGCTTCACTTCTCTCTGAACCTCTATTATTTTCTCTTGCTTTGGAACACGAAGAACTTAAAGAAGAGGTTATCAAAACAGCAAAAGGAATTGCTGAAATCAGTCGTCATTATAACAATAGTGAGTCCATGTGGACCTACAATTCTAGTGCTTATGGTGCTGTTGCCTTGTATATATTAACCTGTAATGACATCAATTATGCTTATATACTTGCTCAATACCTTATTCCGTATTGGGATGAACGCTATACTTGTGATTATGATTGCTATCTCTTTGAATTAGTGAAGCAACACGGTTGGATTCGCCCATTAATCAAAGCCTATTTGTATTGTGACAACCCTAATTTCAGGGCTGGAATGATGAGAATAGGGTATTATCATGGCAACCTCCCACAAGATGAAAATCCTACTTTGTTTCATTTCTTAAAAGAAAATCCAGAAGAATATGCTTGGTTCAAAGAAAGTATAAAAGAGAGGTTATTAGATGAACCTATGCTGTACTATAAAGGGGAAGACGATAGTGAGAATCCCGTACTAAGCCTTTATTATACATTAAATGGAAGTGTAGATGCTATCCATGATGAGGAGGATGAATTTATCTCTGAATTCTTTATTTCTGATACAATAGAAAACGAAGCTACCGATCTTTACAATTCCATCCTTAATAGTACCGACCAGCCATTAATGCGATTGGATGGTGAGGGAGAACTAGAAAAAGAGGCAAGACAATATACTGACAAAGACACCTATACTCCAGGTGAAGGCATTATGGATTTTAGGGCATTTGTGATGGCCTTAGAATATGGTGCTCAAATATGGCAGTACGTGGAGAATGGAGAGAATGCGGAGCTTATTAATTCATTGGACAAAGTGGATGTGATGGGGTTAGCATTAGAAAGTAGTCCTGCACTTTATCACAAGATCAGTTATCACCTCCCTGGTGTAGATCTTGATGATGATTGCAACCCAATGAATAAAAACAAAGGGTTGGTGGATGAAATGGATCATTGTCTACGAGAAATCATTGATGACCTTACATTATTTAATGATGAATCTCTTTACGCAGATGACATCCCTCAAGCTTTCAATCCACTACCTGAACATAGAGGTGAAGTAAGATATCAGCAACTAATCAGAGTGTTGGATGTCTTCTATGTGTTGTTGGGTAAACCCACTTTTGTAGATGATGTATGTGAACGTATCATTGAAGATAAGGAAGAGTATTGTCTCTCCACCGCAGAGTTTTATGATCGATATAGCGAGGAAAATTATGCAGAAAATGGCAAATTACCTCCCCTTTTGGTGAAACAAATGGCCTCTATTGTGGAAGAGTTTTCCACTCCATATGACAGAGATTCAATCGATACTGATCTATTAAAAAAACTAGATTATTGTCTTTCTACATCAAGAGGATGTTATAATACCGATCATTTAGGTAAGCATAATGCAGGTGATATAGCCCTTGCCAGCTATATGCTAAAAATGGATGAGCAAAATGGAATCGAAGATCAATACACCTTACAACTAAAAGAATATTTACAGGCATTTCAGTGGGAAAAAGTAGCTTCTATTTTTACTGAAAGAGACCGTTTTTCAGATCTTATTTCTGAAGACACCAAAGAGAAAATCAACAATTATATCACTGCTATAGATACTCCTCTACTAAGTCAAGAGGAAATGATGGCGCTCTTAAATGATACACTTGTTCCTTATGAAGAAGAGTATAATGGAGCTAGAGTACATCATTTTTCAAAAACGCAAAGAAGCTATTACATTTTAAGATTCGATGACAATATATCAAAGGTTCTAATTTTCTCTTTCTGGGCTCAAACACTTTCATACTCTAAAGATGATCCAAGAGCCAAAAGATTTTGGAATTTGATGTTGGCACTTTCACCTTTTTGGGTATTGAATAAAATACTTAAAACTGCTTCTTCCTCTTATGGTGATTTGGAATTTGAATCTCCTCAAAAAGAAAAAGCGTTCTTCCAATCTCTCTCTGAAGTAGGCGTTCCCGACTCTCTCCTATTTGCATTTGAAATCGTCAAATCTCAGAATAGTTATGGAAAAGGAACAGTAAAAGATCTCAAAAGATATTTACCTTGGATCAATACATTTAAGCTGGTCCAGCAAATGGATAAAAACGATGCAATGTTTGATATGCTTCATTACAGAGTGGAACAATTGAAAGAGGGCTTGAAATCTGCAGATGATATTAATGTAGTTCAATTCCATCGTGATCTGTCAGCTTCTGATGAGGGGTATAATTTTGACAAGGAAACGGAAAGTTTATTTCATGATTATCTACATGTTTTTTTTACATTAAACTGGAAAGACGATTCCAAAGAGGGCATTGCTGATATGGTCGCAAAAATGATAGACTACATAGAAGGCAATTTGGATTACGATACTTTTGCTCCTCTTTTCTGGTCAAAAATTAAAGGCAAGAGATTTCATACTTATGTGGATAGCTATAAATCTTATTCTTTTGAACAATTTTTCTGGGGACTTCGCGAAAGTAAACAAGATCGTTTGATCAAATTATTATCGAATGGCACTTCTGCCTCTTTCTCCATTTTGTTTAATGGTTTAGAAAGAGGTTATAAAGAAAAGTTAGTCAGAGAAGGACAGCTTAAATTCAAAGATATCATTGATCTTGACTTTAAAGATGATGAAATAAAAGAGCAAGCACATGCCTACTATATTAATAGAGTTTTCTCGTTAGGTGCTGATAAAATTCGTTTGATAAAATACTGTATTGATCAGGAGGAAAAAGCTTATGGTAATTATCTAGGGAAACTTGGAAGAAGAGGTGAATTAGATGATGTCGTTTCTGAATTGAATAAATCTAGGAAGAATAGTCTGATTGATCATTTTAAAGACCAATCAGGTGCAGAACAGCTTATAGGTCTTTTCAAAGATGATTCTTCTAGAAAAATTAAAGACAAAGCTCGTCATATTCTTCAAAAACTCAAGGTGCAAGAACCTGTTGAAGAAGAATGCGAAAACCTCTATGACTTTGGGGTATACGATTATTGTGCTTCTGAAATAAATCTTCAGAATCAAACTGATAAGATTGTTGCTATCATAGGAACTACATTTGGTCTTCGTTTTGTCGTCGGCAAAAATGATGATAGAGATATTATAAATCACACTGTATATGTTCAACATCCAATTATAAAAGATGGTGCCAAAACATCGGAACGCAGTGAATGGACACAACAAGGGAAAAATGGACAAGCAATTTTTGCAGGTTGGACTTTTGAGACTGCAGATGAATTAATCTCTGGTGAGTATAGTTTTAAAATCTATGATTGGCGAAGAAATCTTATCGCTGAAAAGTCATTTTTAATAGAATCTGAAGTGCTTACTCAACTTAAACAAGTTCATAATGAGGAAGAGCAAAGTGATGGTTACTACACTTTCTGTAGTCCAAAAACAGAAGGAATTGTAATAGAGGAAGGAGAGCAACTATTAAGAAATAATCAACCCATTGTACCTAATAAAGCTGTTGAATTTGATGGTTATGGAGTTTCAGAAAGTGACCTTAACAATATCATTATTTGTGATTATGTTTTGGTTTCTGAAAAAGTAGCAAAAGCAATTGGTAAGCATCATCCATTTGGATGTTTCTTCATCCCTGCCCTCATCAATACTTCAGATGGCAAATCGATTCCTTATTACCTTATAAAACCCACTATTTATTTCGGTTCGGAGGAAACGGAAGTTCATCAAAACACACTCATTTTCACTATTGAAAATCAAACTTCCAATTTAATATTTAAGAAAGTGATCAGAGATGAACTACAAGAAATCATTGGTTCGGAAATCCTAGAAAAACTGGAAGTGGTAACATCAAACTAAACATCGAAATGAGAAAATTAATCAAAATAAATAAAGAGAACTGGTCCAATTTCTATGATGATGCAACGCAAAGAATGTTTGGTTGTGAACCTGAAATGTTGATCAATTTCACTCCATACATTAATCTTTTTGTATTTGATTATGGAAGGTTAAAGCAGAATATTCACTTCTATGTCGGTTGCGAACTCACCCCTGCAAAAGTGGAAGATAGAGATGGAGATATTGTGGATAAAGTAAGCCATGCTTATATGAATTTCAATCTTTCTGAAGACAATTTACAATCTGATGGTTCTGATGAAAACACTTTTATTCTTGAAGGAAAACCTGAACTAAACGAAATCCATTTCTTTCGTAATGAAAGTGATCTTTACAGCTTTTTTATATCAGAAGAAGCACTTCAGGGTTTGAGAGTTAGTGAGGATTGTAAAGAAGATATGGAATGTAGGACCTATTAAATCGAGAGATTTTTAGAAGACATCCAACAAATAATTAAATTCTAATCATGAGGCTTATTTCTCTACGCCTCAAATTATTACTCCATCAAAATGTACGAAGAATACGAGGCAAAATATGTCCTAGATTATAACCCAAATGATATTGAATCTATCATTGAGGCATCAAAAAAATATGCAAACTTGGTCCTTTCAAAAAGAGGATTTAGGGACGACTATTGTGTGATTCAATTCAAACCTTCAGAAGCAATTACAAAAGACGTATTTGCGGAGCATGCCAAATTGAATAAACTTGTAAAGTCAAAGTACGATACAACAACTGAAAACTTAGAAGATTCAATGTTGACCGAGACACTATTCTTTGCCAATGCATTACGATTTCCGGAACTTGAAGAAGTTGTAAAATCTGTAGCAGAAGATGTAGTGACTTTCTCAAGGGAAACGAATGATTCTTCTGAAATGTGGATCAATTGTGAAGAGCCTTTTGCTTTAGAATGGTTGATGCTATTTGCGTCAGTTTATCCAAAATACGGTTATCTGTTGGGAAGCTTTTTTATTCCTTATTGGGATGATGAACATATGCCTGATTCACTTGAATCACTTTCTTCATGGAGTGATCAATTCGGCATTAATTCAGATACCATCAAAGCTTACTGTTACTGTGACAACAGTTCTGCAAGAAAGGTGATGCTAGGATTTGACATCTATGGTTATTCTTTTGAAAAAGTGGATTGTCATTTCGATTTAATTACTCATTTCAGAAATGATCCTTCCTCTTATGATTTTTTCAAAAAGACATTAGCAGAAAGATTTAAAACTCTTCCCTTTTTACAACATACTGATGATGAACGCTATTATATTGAAAATCCAATTAAGGAAATCGTCATTGAACTCCTCATGGTTCATCATCCTGAAGAGGGAGATGATTTCGATGAAATAGAATACCTAGAGCACACTTTTATCCATAAATCAGCGAGAGAGGAAATTGATGAAATCACAAAATACATCGAAGATGTCAATCAGCAACCTATTGTCCCTAGTCACAAAGAATATGTAGCCTACATTCAATCCATCAAAGAAAAACGTGCACCTAAAACCGATTTAGAAGGATGCTGGAAACCTTTTATTCTAGACTCCTTTTCTAATGGAATACAAATTTGGAACTACATCAAAACGGGTGAGCAGGTGTTTAATTTTTCTGAAGTTGAAGCAATTGATCTGTATCAAAAAATCGATGCTCATGATGCTGATTTGATCTTACTGTTTGAGCAAGAATACATTCATAGTAATGGTGATTTATATGAAGACCTTGATCGAGTTTTAAAGGCTCACTTTATTCATTGGACAAAAGAAGGAAACATCAAAAACGCTGAAAAACAAATGGCTCTTCGACTCTTAGATCTTATTTTTAGATGGTTAAATAGAAAGCCTTTTGAAAATGATACACAAACAATTTTAGCAAAGCATCAGATTTGTTCTGATTCAGAGTTTCAATCGAGATACAAAGCGCATTGGTTTTCAGAACTAGAGTTTGTATTAAATGAATTTGGTGGCTATTCAAGTACTGTTACAAGGGAACAACTTGAGAAAGGTTATTTATTAATCGAAGAAAATCGTCAAGAGGCAATTTCACTTTTAAATCAATCTTTATTTCATCAGAAAAAAAGTCGCTCACACAAAAGTTATGGCAATGTAGAAGTATTAGTGCTTGCCTCTTATTTAGTTCATAATGACAGAAAAAAGAAATATCAAGATGCTTTGACTATAAATGCTATTGATTTCATTAAAAAGCACTTATATGATTCAGTAGTGAGTGATTTAATTCGATCTATGACATTCTCTGATTTGATTATTAAAAAAGGGGTAGTTCAAAAAGCACCAGATTACTATCAAGAAAAACAAAGATTGGAATATGAAGTTTTAGCAAATGATTATCACCTTTTTATAGATCATTTAAAATCTGAAAATTTAGGTATTGAGACTTTTCAATTGTTAGAGAAACATCTAAAAACAGAGGAAGACAGCCCTATTTCAAAAGAGCAACCTCATATTGAATGGATGGATAATTTTTCTGATAAAACGCAAAAGTTATTAGTGGCTATTCATTATATTTTTAATGAAAAAGAAATCCATCAAATTAAGGCTTTACGTTTTGTATTAAAATCAGCTTTTCAAATTGCCCCAGTAAAAACAGTTCATTTCCTAGATAAGGTTTATAAAGAACATCCCTATCGATACGACACTCCTCAGCAGTTTTTGAATATGCTCGATTTATTGCTCCAATTTGGTCTTACAGAAGAAGGGTATTGGGGTTATGCAATGGAACAATTTTACCATACTTCAAACCCTGAAGATAGCATTGAGTACAAGGAAATGTTGTGCATTTGGCAGGGTACAAGAAACATGGCATTCAGTGTAAAATGTGAGTGTACACCCAATCAATCTAGCCTTACTAAAGGTATTCAAAAACTACCTTTTAGACTTCAAAACAAATTATTAGCTGAAGCAAAGAAGGTAGTAGGAGTCGCTCCCTTAGAGGTGAATTATAAAAAGTCGATTGTAGAATACTTTGATCGCAAACTTCGAAAGGAGTTTATCTTCGAGGACAACCCTATTTATCTAAAGAATAGACTTGAAGGTGAAAAAATCTTTTGTGAATACATCAAATGGGACACTTGGCAACATCATAAGGAGTTGTTACAAACCATTATTAAAGATATCAAAGTCGAACATGAGGATGAGCTTAACCCAAAAGAAGCCCAAGAGGAATTATGGAAGATCAAGGGGTGGCGTTACATTATTCTTCAAAAAAATGGAGAAAAATTAACGCCTATTTATGGTGAGCGAGTGTTATCGTTATTGCAACAAGGGTTTGATCAAGAGAATATTTATTATGCTCACACGCATTGTATTATCATAGATCAAAATTGCCCTGCCGATTATCTAAAGGAATTACTATCTTCTGACATGAGATTCAATTATAAAGAGATTTGGAGAAACAGCATCAAGTCATTTTTACTTTACGGCGGTGACAAAGAAAAAGTGGAACTGATTAGTCAATATGGAATCGATAAATGGAGATTTAATCAAGAGGATGATTATTCTGAAACTTCAATTAAAGACCTTTTTGATCATCTCCCTGATGCTTTACAAAAAAGGGTACTCTACTTACTAGGCTGTATTTCTGAGGAGGCTTTAGTTCTTAACTTAAAAAAATCACCTCAAGAATACTTCGAATTACTAGAAATAAGTAAGGTAGATTATTCAACCATTTTCAGATACTTTTTATCTCAAACCAAACTCTCCAATCCGAATATTTATCTACAGATATTCAAAGAAACAGATGGTGCTCCATTAATAGAAAGTGAAAAAACAGAGATTAAAATCCCTATGCTTTCCATCATGGCCCACCTTCCAAAGTACTATCAATATATCATTTCTTTGGAAAATAGTAGCTCTGCTAAAATCAAAGAACATGTGAAAATGTTGATTGAAAAATATCAATTGAAAGAGAAGGTCATTGAATACGTTATTGTGGATTTTGGGATCTATAAGATGCTAGGCAATACTGATGAAGGTGGAGAACGTAAAATAGCTAATGAACCAGTTCTATTAGAAGAAACTGACCAAATATCAGCTAAAATCAATCAGTATATCGGTCTACGTTTTACAGTAAAAAATCATGATAAAGCTCCAAAGGTTTGTCAGCATATGGTTCGCATTGATCATCCAATTAAAGATGAGAATGGAGCAATTTCCTACACTCAATCTTCATGGAGGCAAAACGGATTAAGCAATTCTAATATTTTCTTAGGATGGCATTTTGAAAGTGAAGAGGAACTGATTGCAGGGGAATATAAAATGAGTGCTTTTGATGAAGAGGGGAATTTGTTGGTGAGGAAGAGTTTTAAGGTAATAGTGTAAAACTTATTTCAGTGGTTTGATGGAAAGCTTATTCATTGAACCACTGTTTAATTTATAATTTCAGCTAATACCTTCTCAAACTTCTCTTCACAAACATCACATCTTATGGTTAAAATTTCATGATTTAGCTCTAAATAGATAGTTTGTGAGGAAGTACTTCCACAATTATCCCCTTTATGTTTCTCGATATATTTGATAGACTTTAATAGGTTTATTGAGACTTGTCTTTCGGTTTGCTTTTTACGGTCAATCTTCAATATGGTATCATTTTCAAAATCGATTACTAACCCTATCCCCTTTTCACTTGAATGAAAACACCCCGTTACTCTTATATGTATGTTTATTGTATCGACATGTTGGATTTTATCGCTTAAAAAGGTATTCTCTTCTATAGGTTTATAAAAATATTTCATAGCAGTAAAATTCATTTCATGAAGATTACTATGATAAGCAACAGAGATTGTATCATTAAAAACGGATGCAAATTGTAAGTTTTTAATTGTTGAGTTTAATGTAGCAGAATGATAAGTTGCAGGAAAATCACCTTCAAAATTACTGTTAGATTCAAATTTAAAGTCATGACCTGAGACAGTTTCTCCTCCAATCAGTTTCCATATCATAGGGTCAAAAAAATCATTAGAATAGAGAGAGTCATACTGAATCACAATGGTATTTTGTCCCAAAGTGAAAGAAGAAATCAATAAAAGTACCGTTGTAATTAATTTAGTTTTCATGGAAGTAAGTTACTTAGAAAAGGGTAAAAACATAAAAAAAAGGATCGAACATTTAACCGTTCGATCCTTTAAATTATATATTCGTCTTGTGTTAATTACACCTTAACTGCATCATCCTTTACCACACCCTCTTTAATTGCTTCCACAATTGAAGGATCTAATAAAGTAGAAGTATCACCGAAGTTGTCAGTCTGACCTTCAGCAACTTTTCTTAAAATACGACGCATGATTTTACCCGACCTTGTCTTTGGTAAACCTCTTACGATTTGTACTTTATCTGGTCTTGCAATCTTACCGATTTTGTCAATCACCACTTCTAGAATTTGTTCTTTCAATTCTGAAATAGTGCTCACTTCCAATTCCGCAGAATCACAAACCACATAAGCATAGATACCTTGACCTTTGATATCATGTGGATAACCCACTACTGCAGATTCTACCACTGCATTGTGCATGTTGATGGCATTTTCTACTTCTGCAGTTCCTAATCTGTGACCTGATACGTTCATTACATCATCCACACGACCAAGAATTCTGTAGTAACCATCCTCATCACGACGACAACCGTCACCTGTAAAGTATAATCCTTTGAAAGTAGAGAAGTAAGTCGACTTACAACGTTCGTGATCACCCCAAGTGGTTCTCAACATTGAAGGCCAAGGATATTTCACACAAAGGTTTCCTTCCACTCCTTTTCCTTCAATCTCATTACCTTCACCATCTACCAAGACAGGTTGAATACCTGGTAATGGAAGAGTTGCATAAGTTGGTTTGGTCGGAATAACGCCTGCTATAGGTGATATCATGATGCCACCCGTTTCCGTTTGCCACCAAGTATCCACAATCGGGCATCTTCCTTTACCAATATGTTGGTGATACCACTCCCAAGCTTCACGGTTGATAGGTTCCCCTACCGTACCTAAAACTCTCAAGCTATCCAATTTATATAACTCTACATATTCCAAACCTTGAGCCATCAACGCTCTGATTGCTGTTGGAGCTGTGTAGAAAATATTTACTTTCAAACGGTCAACTACTCTCCAGAAACGTCCGGCATCAGGGAAAGTCGGCACACCTTCAAACATCACTGAAGTGGCTCCTTCCAACAATGGTCCGTATACAATATAAGAGTGACCTGTAATCCAACCGATATCTGCTGTACACCAATACACATCATTTTCTTGGTATTGGAATACATTTCTGAATGAATACCAAGTGTAAACCATGTACCCACCTGTTGAGTGCACTACACCTTTAGGCTTTCCTGTTGATCCTGAGGTATATAGAATAAATAAAGGATCTTCTGAATCCATCACTTCTGGATCACAAACTGTTGGTACAGATTTGATTTCATCGTGCCAATATACATCACGTTCAGGATCCATTTTCACGTCACCTCCCGTACGTTGGTACACAATTACTTTGTCCACATCAGGACATTGGAATAAAGCTTCATCTGCAATATTCTTCAATTCAACTACTTTGTTACCACGAGGGCCTTGATCCGCTGTGATCAAGATTTTTGCACCAGCGTCATTGATTCTGTCTGCTAATGCTTGAGCCGAGAATCCTCCAAAAATTACAGAGTGAATGGCTCCGATTCTAGCACATGCCAATACAGCAATCGCCAGTTCTGGTACCATCGGCATGTAAAGACAAACTCTATCGCCTTTTCCTACGCCATTTCTCTTTAAAACATTGGCAAAAAGACATACTTGTTCGTGCAGTTCACGATAAGAGAAAATTCTGTCTTTTTCATGAGGATCATTGGCTACCCAATGAATGGCTGTCTTGTCACCTCTAGAAAGTAAGTGACGGTCCAAGCAGTTTTCGGTGATGTTGAGTTTACCATTTGTAAACCAACTGACATTGTAATTATCGAAATCAAATTCGACAGTTTTGTCCCATTTCTTTCTCCATACAAATTGTTCCGCTACTTCTGACCAAAAGCGTTCAGGTTCGCTCACACTGCGTCTATAGGCTACAGCGTAGTCTTCCAAGTTGTTAATTCTGCTAATCATTAGTGTCGTAAAGTTTGAGTAATAGACGGTGTATCAAGCATCAATTCAGCTTAAATACATTACTATTAAAGTCTTAAGTGTTTAAAATATTACTGAAGTTTTCGAATTTGAATATAGAGACTGAGAAATAAAAAAAAGAGATTTAACTATACTTACGCTAATTTAGTATAGTTATTTTTTCATTTGCCATGAGATGACCATATACTTATCTCCCACTTGTGTGATGACGGAGGAAGATGTTTTCAGATTTTCCCTATTGATAATATAGGTCAATAATTCACTGTGATTCATCAATTGATAAGAAGGTGCGTAGGCATCGGTTTCCAAACGCGGAATATTATATTTCTTCACCCAGTTCATCACTGAGACATGACTAACCCCTAAAATTCTTTCAATCTCTCTATAACTCACCCCTTCTAAATACAATTGCAATGCTTTGATCACATACTTCCGTTCTACCTCCCTTCCTTTTTTGGCAACGGAAAAATTATAGTGACAGTTCTTGCATTTATAACGTTGCTTTCCTTTCACAAAGCCACTCTTTATAAAGCTATTACTTTCACATTTCGGACAGGATAATTCTGATATTGTCATAAAAATGAATAAGTACTTCTGTATTTCTGATAAATAGAATAGTACAATAAAGTATACTTAATTAGCATATATATACTTAATTACCAATATTCATGTAATAAATACACTTTTTCTAAGTTTTTAACATTTTTAAACGAGATCACACTTTACACAGAAGCATTTACAATTGATGGGATTTTTAGATTAAAAATAGCACAACTCTAAAAAAAGCTTAATTTTACAATTCAATTACTTTTTAAATATGAAGTTAACTCAACTAATAAAGTTACTGTTCATTGTACTGTGCATGTCTTGTGGTTTTGATCCCAATGATTTTAACGACGTTGGTGTTAAACCCTTAGAATCTAAATCTGTCGCAGTTCCTTTACTGGATGGAAATGTAGAATTACAGGATTTACTGTCAAGAGCTGACCGTACTCACCTTAATACTGATGAAGTTCCGTGGTATCTAGAGTATAGATCTTGGAACACACAGGCCCAAAAAGACACCGTAACTCCTCTCGTAACGGGGACAGAAATATTAAACGATGAGTATTTTAAACTTCAAACGAGCCTTGCCGTTCCTCTTCTTAATTCATTTGAAAACATCATTATTCAAAAAGAGATCATGGTGCCCGTCACTACTGTCAATCCTTTTTTTGAAGTCAATACCATAACAGTTGCAACTGGAGAATTCAAGGCCTCTTTTATCAATAAAGCACTCACTGCCACTACATTCACCATGGAATTGATTCAATTCAATGACAAGGATACCACCATCATTGAAAAAGCAGAATACTTTATTCAACCCAATGTCAGCAATGAATTAAAACTGAACATCAGAAATGCTGTTGTGCATAGTTCAGATAATCTAAAAACAGCATTACGTTTTAGAAATATAATCAGAGGTAAAAATGCTCCTTATCAGATAGATCCATCGCCTGATCAAGGCATTCATATTAAAGAAGTGGGTGGCTTGCATTTTACTCCTTATGCAGATGTGGACCTTGATATTCCAATCAATGAGCGTTTTATGAATATCAGTATTTTTGACAATTCCCTTGAAAATGGGGGGGTTACATTATCGGATTTTCAATTGGACGTTATTTCTTACAACACATTTGGTTTAGATATTTTTGCAGGTAATATTGAAGTGTTTGCACAAAGTTCAATTGATAGTGCACTGACACCCATCATTTTCACTTCTTCTCAAATAGGCAGACCTAGAAATGAATTCAATGAGAAAATAGACACTTTATCGGTTTTGAAGCCTGAAGCGGCATTAACGCTTAAACCTAATAAACTGATTATGAATGGTCAACTTCAAATCAAGATGAAGAGGGGAACTGATTATTATATTGAATCAGACTCCTATATCAAAGAGCAATTTATACTCAAGATACCATTTGAAATTGGTATGGATAATGTAGCTTTTTCAACTACAATAGTCAGACAACAGGATTTTCAAGAAAGTATTTCAGCGTTAGACTCTGCATCCATTCGCCTAGAACTCGAAAATCATTTTCCTATGGATGGTGTTTTATCGATTTATACTAAAGAAAGCATGGAAGATGAAGCTCCGTTTCAGATTGATTTGAGTTCTGAAATAAATCAGAATGATTTTGTATTTATGAAAGCTGCAGAATTGGATGAAAATGACAATGTTGTCAACCCGACCACCATACAAAGTGCTTTCAGAATTACGCAAGAAGATGCACAAAGAATCCTCAAAGCCAACTATCTTTATGTAGAAGGAAGGTTCAGTACTCCTAACGGGAAAGTTGTTCCTTTTGTCCCTGGACAAAAATTATTGATTAAAGCAGGTATTTTTGCTTCAGTAACTCTATCGCCTGATGACTTATAATTGTAAGAAATATATTTTTTTAATAGGCTTGCTTTTAAGCACTTTGGTCTGTTTTGGACAGCAGGAAACTATGCTTTATTTTATGAAAGACATGCCTCAGTCTTTACAGCTCAACCCTGCCCATAAAAGTGTTTATAAAACCTCTATAATTTTGCCTTCAGTCTACATGAATGCAGAATCTACTACCTTCTCTTACAATAACATATTTACAGAAGATTTGGATGGGACCAATGTTGATTTAGAAAAATTATTTGAAAAACTGCAAGATCAAAATATAATGGAATCTACTGCTGTAGTGGATCTTGTGGGGCTAACGATTACTTCAGATAAAATCAGTTTTAGCTTATTTGTCAGAGAACGAATTTCAAGTGTAATGCAAATTAAAGAGGATGTAGGAGAACTCTTTGCCAAAGGTACTGCCCATCCTGATAACCTTAATAAAGAATTCAATGTTGCTCCTTCTTTCAATCTAAGTCATTACAGAGAATATGGTTTTGGTTTTAATTATAATATCAAAGACCGGTGGACTTTTGGTGTCAATGCCAAATACCTTTCGGGCCTGATGAACATCAGTATGCAGGATGCTAAAATCACTTTGCAAACTGAAGATGCAGCCAACTACCCCATCACTGTTTCAATGGGAGATACACCTATCAGAACTGCTGGTTTTAATAAGCTATTGACATCAGATAAAAATATCTCCACTGCCGAACTGGGTTCTTATTTAGCAGGAGGCGCCGGTAATGGTTTTGCTTTTGACTTTGGATTAACGTATCAATTAACCGATAGAGTTTTACTTGAATTGACTGCCACCAATATCGGTCAGATCATTTGGAGTAACTCCAGACAAGATTATAAGCTTGGGGCTGAGAACTATAACACTGTGGTGCTTACTGGGTCGAACCCCCAAGATGTTTTCAACAGCGAAAACTTTGATGAGCCCAATCCTCAATACGACTCTTTAGTTAAACTATTTGATTTCCATGAATTGGAAAATAGTGAGGGAGGAACATACACCACCACACTTCCAATGTATACGAACGTAGCAGCAAGTATAGATTTGGGGCATAAATTTATTGTGGGTTGTACTGCGGGTTTTAGCTATATAGAAAATTATTTCAACCCTAGAGTCTCTTTCAGCATGAATAAAAGATTTGCAGATTTCTTAGGATTGGGATTGAATTACACTGCAGATAAAAGTGGAATTTCCCGCATTGGTGGTGCTATATCTATTGGGTTTCCAGGAATAAAAGTATATGCTATTTCAGATGATTTGGTTAAAAATATTACAAACTGGAAAGACTCTCAATCTCTTGGCATTCGATTTGGTGTCAACCTTAATTTCGGTTATGTAAAGCAAAACTACCTCAACAAAAGGCAAACTCGAGCTAGTCAAATTATGGAATGGGAAAGGTAAATACTCTGTAAACTAAATTATCGTCAACTTTCAATCGATTTTTCTGCAAGCTTTTTATGTCCTACTTCCAAGCTTACTTCCTCTTCATTTTTCCATTGATGAAAAACGAAGCAAAAAATCTAGGCTTAGAAGTCAAAAGCTAAATTCCACTCCTCTCGCCTAAATGATTTTAAACTCGATCAAAACTATGTCGTTTTGAGATGCTCAAACAAGAAAATCATTTTTAACGGCTCAATATATGGAATTCTTAACGCTTTTCCCTTCAAGGCCGGGGGAAGCACTACCAAACTAAAAATGGTAGAAAGCCCACTAGTGTGAATGTTAAGCGTTAGCATCATTTGTGTCCTACAGATCATCAGAAATCTCCTAATTTCTAAATACCATAAATATTCGAAAACTTAGTTTACAGTGTAGTAAATCATAAAAGTGCGTCATTATGGAGCACTTTGTTACTTTCAAATACATTATTCCTTTCTTTTATAAATAGAAAAACAAACTTAACTCACTCATTTACAACAACAAAACATTCTACGGCTTATTCTTTTCATTAATAATGGTGCATCACATTAAAAGCATCAAAAATGGACAGAATAATTACAAAAGAAGAGAAACAAAAAGACCAAAAGAAGAAATATTTTAAAATTGGTATTGGGTTAATCCTTGGGTTAGGAATACTTTATTTAGTAAATAGTTATTTAACTAAAAAAATTGACCGAAAAGACATCTCTATTGGTATTGTTGAGAGAGGAAATGTGGCCTTGACTATTTCCGGAAGTGGAAAAATTGAGCCTACACTTCAAAAAGCAATTACATCTCCTTTTTCATCATTTATTGAAGCCACTCATAAAGGAATTGGTGATTACGTAAAAAGTGATGAAGCCCTTTTACAAATCAATGTTGCTGAAGCAGAAAATAAGCTTTCATCAATGAAAGATGAGGCGGAAATGAAACGTGTAGAAATCAATAAAGAAAAGCTAAGATTGAATAAAGAACTTTTCGATCTTAAAAAGGAAACGGAAATTAACAACCTTCAATTACGCAGCAGAGAAGAAGCACTGAAAAGTGAAACGAAGCTCCTGGAAATTGGTGGTTCTACTGAAGAAAAAGTAAAGCAAGCAAAAACGTTATTAGAAGTTGAAAAACTAAAGCAAGAGCAATTAAATCATAACCTTAAAATCAAAGAGCAAGGGATTCTTCAAGAAATTAAATCATTAGAATTGTCCTTATCTATCCAATTAAAGAGTATAAAAGAACAGGAAAGGAAATTAGAGAAAGCCAAAACAAAAACTGGAATGGACGGAGTCATCACCTTCATCAAAGATAAAGTGGGTGCTTCAATTACTGAAGGTGAAGTATTGGCAAGAGTGGCCAATATGGATCAGTTTAGAATCCGTGGAAAAGTATCTGAACAATATGTGGCTTCGCTTTCTATTGGAATGGATGTTTTGGCCAAAACTTCCAAATCCAATTACACTGGAAGTGTAACAAGTATCTCTCCTTCTTCTGACAATGGCATGATCACTGTTTTAGTACAGATTGATGAACAAGAAGGCCTAGATTTATTACGTCCTGACATGATTGTAGACCTTTCCATCATCAGAGAGCAACATGAAAATGTATTAAGAATTAGAAATCGTGGAGCATTCAAAGGTGTGAAGAATGAAAAAGTATTTATCATCAAAAATGGCAAGGCTGAAAAAGTAACGATCAACACTGGATTCAGAAATTCTGATTGGGTGGAATTAAAAAATGTTGTGCAAGAGGGTGACTCCATCATAATCTCCCCTACAGATAAGTTTATCAATTCACCGCAAATTGAATTAAAATAATTTTTGACAGATAAATGAATTTCAGAATGAAAAACCTATCATTATTGAGCCTTCTGCTTTTTATAACTTCCTCTTTATTTGGTCAAAAAGTATTGAGCCTTAAACAAGCTATCGACCTTGCTCAAGCCAATTCAAACTATGTAAAAATTGCTGGAAAAACATTAGAAATTGAAAGAGCAAACTTCAAATCTTTCCAGACCGATTTAAGACCACAAATGATGTTACAAGGCACTCCTACTTCTTATGGTAAAAACTACAATCCCATTACACAACCTGATGGAAGTGTGGTCTACCAAGCTGTGGAACAAAACAATATCAACATGCAATTGAATCTTACACAACAAATTGCAGCAACAGGTGGATCCGTTTTTGTTGGTAGTCAGATCAACCGTTTTGATGATTTCCAAAGTGATGTTCATCAATACCAAGCTCAACCTTTTTATGTGGGGTACAATCAACCTATTTTCCAATACAACCAATTGAAATGGCAAAAAAAGTTGGCTCCTCTACAACTTCAGGAAGCTGAAAAACAATTTATTGAGGACATGGAATGGATTGCGGTTCAGACTACACAGTTTTATTTTGATGCTTTAGTTTCACAATTGAATAGTGAAATTGCACTTCAAAATGTGGAAGACAATAAAAAGATTGTGAGAATCACGAAAGCAAAAAAAGAAATGGGCAGGGCGTCTGAAAGTGAGGTGTTACAAGTGGAATTAAATGTAATTTCAGCAGAACAAACTTTTGCTTCGGCCAACCTTAATTACAGAACAGCTATGAGGGCGTTGTTGAATTACTTGCAGGTAGATTCTTACAACGAAGTAGACATTCAATTATTGGTTCCTGCTAGTTTTAACCTTAGTCAAATTAATACCGATAAAGCATGGGAATTTGCCAAAAGAAATCGTAAGGATTTTATCAATTACCAGAGAAGAACGGTAGAGGGTGAAAGTCAAATTGCAAAAGCTAAACGAGATAACCGATTCCAAGCTAATGTCGAAGTCGCATTTGGTTTGAGTAATCAGTCCAACGATATCAGCCAGGCTTACAGTAATAATATTCAATCACAACAATTCAATGTTACATTGGCTGTACCGGTATTGGACTGGGGAAGAGCAAGAGCAAGAATCCACTCTGCCGTTACTAGTTACGAACTCACACAGGCTCAAATCGAACAAGATAAACTAGATTTTCATCGAGAAGTCATCAATGCCAGTGAGCAATTGGAAACGATGGCAGAACAAGTGAATTATATTCAAAAAGCCGATGAGGTAGCACAAAAGAAATACTCTATTGCTTTGCAACGCTATGAATTAGGAGATATCAATATTCGTGAATTGGTTTGGTCAACTGATGAAAAAGATCAGGCAAAAAATGCTTATATCAATACTTTGAAATCGTATTGGGTGAGTTATTATCAGTTGAGAACCGTTACGTTATATGATTTTGAAACGGAAGAGAACATTAGATATGTGATACAGTAATTTTAAGGATAATCTAAATCTGGATTATCCTTAAAATAGAAATTCAATTATTAGAAATACTTGATCCACTTCGAGGTACTTTCCCTTTTATACTCAGAAAACTTCTTTGCAGGTAAATATAAAATTAATGAAAGTGCAATGGTACATAACCAAATTTGCCAAAGGTGATCAAAGCCAAAGTATTCCCCTTGGTTTGTTCCGTAGATATTGACTAAGATTTTATAGGCAACTAATAGTACATAAAGGTGGAGTATATAGAAAAACATGGGGGCTGATCCATACGTCCTTAGAAACTCAGTAAAACGGTTTTCTACTTTTTCAAAAAGACATAATAAGAAACAGCCTACTCCAATCGTCAAAAGAATAAAATCCAATGAAGGAGGATACTTTTTGAAATTAAGAAATGACATCAAAGATTGTATAAAAGTATCTCGCACTTCCCAAGGTAAAGTCTCTCCATAGATATTAAAACCTCTTATTACCAACAGTAAACCTAAGCTACTGCAACCAATTTTTACTAAGGCTCTCAACCTAGCTTCAGCATTGAACTTCTCACCAAAAAGAGGCCCAGTACAATACCCCAACAGAATTACTCCTATCCAAGGCAAAACAGGGTAAGAAGCTTTTATAGCGATAAAATCATTTGGAAGAATAAATCCTCTCTGATATAAAACGGACCAAATAGTGTAACCTATCTGATCTTCATTGAGATGAATTGAAGTCAGTAAGTTGTGGCCAAAAACAATCAAAAAGCCTAACACTCCAACCCACTCATGCTTCAACTTACTCAAGAATGCAAGACTAATCATACTCACACCAATAGCCCAAATCACCTGTAAATAGAGCGTTTGATAATTCCCAAACCAAGAGAAATTAATCAATGTGATTTCAATTAGAATAAGAAACAAACCTCTTTTCCATAAAAAGCTACTTGCTGAACGTGGAGCCTTTCCTTTTGGGTGAGCATATAACCATGCCGATAAACCCGTTAAAAACACAAAGATTGGTGCACACAAATGAGCCAAAATCCTAGAAAAGAATAATCCAACGGATATATCATCTATATTAATAGGGTCTGATACGGGCATATGATAAAAGAATCTTTCTCTCACATGATCCAACAACATTATTAACATTACTAGACCTCTTAATATATCAATAGAAGATATTCTTTTTTTAGCAGTGGGATTCAATTGGTTTGTACTCATTTTATTTTTTAATTGCGACCTTATCGCATATTCATTACCTCAAAAATAATAAACACATTTCTTTTCGAGCATAAGACAGATATAATAATTTCTAATGAAAAATTCAGAGCCTCTCCCTCCAATCTCTTTTCTCAATAGCTCTAAAATTCTCCACATCTTTTATTTTCTTGAGGTACAAAGCTACTTTTTGAAGTTCATTATCGATTTCATGTCCAAAATAGGGTGCAGGGTAAATTGCATTTCCATAATTTTCTTCAGACTTTCTAAATGTATCATCAAGAATTAATATTCTTTCTAAAGAGTACCCTTTTCGTTTTACTTTTTTGAGTGGTTTCACAAAGTAATAATGACTTTTGGGATCTGTATCATAATAGCCATCTTCATCCATTTGTGGAACATATTTTCTTTTACATTTACTTCTTGCCCACACAAACTCTAATTGATTGTCTAAAACTTTCAATTGACTTACAATCTCATGCACATAATCATCTCCGGCAGAAGACCATACTGCCAATCTATAATCATTTTTGACCTCATTGATAAATTCTTCTAAAAATGGTCTAATGTACACAAAGTACTTGTCCATTGTAAAATGGGCAGGGTGTTCTAATTCTTCTTTCGTGGCAAAAATTAATGTTTCATCAATGTCTAAAATAAGGAGAGGCTTGGAGGTAGTTTGCATAAATAGTTTAATTCTTCTTATGATTCATATGATCTGAATGATAATATCAATTTAGCAGAATTAAAATCACAAACCAATAAAAGAAACCCAATTCACAAAGTGCTACAAAACGGAACACTTTGCAATTAATCGAATCATTCCTAATCTACTCAAAACACCTACAACACAACTCAAACATCTACTAATCAGTATCTTAATTATTTTTGAATACTTTTTTCATAAGTAATAGTGAACTTTGGTACAGTTCGTTTGAGTTTTCTACTCGTGTCAAATTAAAAACTAAAAGATTACCATCATGATCGAATTAAAAAATATCAGTAAAGTATTTAAAACAGATGCCGTTGAAACTTGGGCATTAGAGAATATATCATTGAAGATTGAGAAAGGTGAATTTATTTCTATCATGGGACCTTCAGGTTGTGGCAAGTCAACGCTCTTAAGTATTATGGGTTTATTGGATTTACCTTCTGATGGAACAATTGAGATTAATGGAAATAATCCATTACAACTATCGGATAAGAAACTGGCTAAATTTAGAAACGAACATTTAGGTTTTGTATTCCAATCGTTCCACTTGATCAACGATTTGAGTGTAAGAGAAAACGTAGCAATGCCTTTATTATATAGAAGTATCTCTTCTAAAGAAACAAAGAAAAGAGTGGAGGAAGCGTTAGAGCGTGTGGGATTATCACATCGTATGGATCACAAACCTACTCAACTTTCTGGTGGTCAACGTCAGAGAGTAGCAATCGCAAGAGCAATTGTTGGAAATCCTTCTCTCATTTTTGCTGATGAGCCTACAGGTAACTTAGACTCTGTAATGGGGGAAGAAGTAATGCAAATGTTGATGAAACTCAATAAAGAGGGAGCTACCATCGTGATGGTTACGCACGACGAGCAACAAGCTAAAATGACGGATAGAATTGTAAGAATTTTTGATGGCCGTCAAGTATCTGTTCAAGCTAAAAACAACTTTGAAACTGCATAATTATGGTAACGTATATAAAACTCGCTTGGTACTCTTTGAAGAAAAATCCCTTCTTCTCTTTTATCATCCTTTTTGGGATTAGCATGACCATTATGGTAATCATGTTTGTCGGATCTATTTTAGATACATCTTATGGAGCAAACGGTACTTACAAAGACATCGATAGAATATTAATCGCATCAAACTTAAAAGTTATTAGAAGTGGAGAAAACGGTTACTCCAACTCCTCTTTTTCTTACAATGCTTACAAGGATTACTTTTCGAAAATGAAAACCCCTGAAGTCAGCTCAGTCAGCGAAAGCCACTGGTTTGCCAATGTGTATTATAAAGAATTAGGAAAGAAAGTTTCAAGAGAAGATATCGATCACAACTTCACGAAGATATTCCCATTAGAATTTGTAAAAGGTCGTGCATTTACTTTAGAAGATTTAGAGCAAAGAAAACAAGTAGCCATTATTACTGATCAGCTTGCTGATGAATTATTTGGGGATGAAGAGCCTTTAGGAAAGAAAATCAAGACTAAGTCAAGATACTATGAAGTGGTTGGTGTGGTTAAAAAAGAAAATAAATTAAGGAGAAGAGTGTTTGCTGATATTTACACGCCTTATAACATTCATCAAAAACCTGATCAAGAATGGCACGTGTTCTTAGGTTCAAGTGTATTCTATATGAAATTTAAAAATCAGGAAGACCTGGTTAGAGGACAGAATGAGTTCCAAGAAATAGTAGCCTCACTCCCAATCGATGCTTCAAAAAATGAAGTGAAAAATGAAGCTAAAGCTTTAACGGAGAAGGCATTATTATTTTGGAATATGCTTGATGTAGATGATGAGAGAATGTTTGGAGTTTACCTAAGTCTCATTGCTTTCATATGTATGTTTATTCCAGCCCTTAGTTTGATTAATCTAAATATCACTCGTATCTCAGAAAGAACCTCAGAAATGGGGATTAGAAAAGCATTTGGAGCTTCCTCTTCTGATCTATTAAAACAGCTATTAGTAGAAAATGTATTTACAACGCTCATTGGTGGAGTGATTGGAATGATCATGACGTTCGGAGTTGTAGCCTTATTCAATCATTACAGTTGGATGGGTGAGGATGAAAGGCTTGAAATTCACTTCATTTTATTAGGGTATGGATTTACCTGTACATTATTCTTCAGTATCCTATCGGGTTTCTACCCTGCCCTCAAAATTTCCAATTTCGGTATTATTTCTTCACTTAAAAACGACAAGCAATAATGATAAAGCATTCACTTCAGATCCTTTGGACAAGAAAAAAGAAAAACGCACTAATGGTAGTTGAGATTGCTTTTTCTTTCATCATCTTATTTTTACTTTTCTCACTTCTTTACAATAAGTTTCAAAACTATGCTCATCCAGTAGGTTTTAAAACTGAAAATGTGATGATTGTGAAACTAGACTTAAGTCAACTACCCGAAGAAAATACTTCTAAAGAGGGACAACATGCTCTTTATGATGCCGTAAAGCAGGTTATTGCTCAAAATACAGAAGTAAAAGAAATTGCAGAGATGGATTATGCACACCCCTACTCGGGCAGTACCAATTCAACTCGATGGAAATTAGACGATGGGGTGACTTTCTGGCCTATTGAACAAAACCTTAGACCAAGTGCTGTGAAGTTTATGGACTTCAATTATATAAAAGGTGGACCTTTTACTTTTGAAGATGCTCAACACGATTATGAACCCGTTATTGTTACCAATTACTTCTATGAAAAACTTAAGCCTTATCTCAATGAAGAGGACATGTTGATTAGTGAGGAAGTAAAAATTAAAATCTTTGGAGTCATCGATTATTATAACCGAAGTAGTGACTTTGAGGATCAAGAGGATCTTGCTATTAGATGTTTTGATCATTATGATTGGTTCAAAGACGGTCACCAAAGCAATATTTTTGTAAAAACTAAAAATGATCCTAGAAAGATTGAAGCTAGTATTGTTAATTCATTAGAAAGGTTAAACCCTGATTTAAAAATAGGAATTGACTATTTTGAAGATCTTCAAGCAGAAAAAAATCAATGGGAAATTTTACCTCTTTTCTTGATATCCTTTGTTGCCTTTTTCTTAGTGATTAATATCGCTTTAGGATTATACGGTGTACTTTGGTACAACATCACAAAAAGAAAAAGTGAAATCGGAATCCGCAGAGCGATGGGTGCATCTAAACAAGACATCTTCTTACAGATGTTTAGCGAAGTGATATTATTATTTATCATTGGAGTAATCCTTGGAGGAGTTTTCGCTATTCAATTCCCAATACTAGGTGCATTTAACTATAGTAATACAGAATATTTTATGGGAGCTTTATTATCTTTAGGTTTCGTACTACTCATTACGGTTGCTTGTGGGTACTATCCAAGTAAACTAGCCACGAAAGTAACGCCGAATGAGGCATTACATGAACTCTAAAAACAAACTCCAATTATGAATCATTTATCGAACTTCAATTTATTCTTCATTTTATTAATCCTAAATATTGGTTGTTCTACCTCTAAAAAACAAACGACCAATGAGAAACTAGTGATTCACACTAAATCCGGCCAACTTACCGCTTTTATCAACGAAGGTGTTGATAGTCATTTTAACTGGCTGAAAGTAGATACACTAGCAAAAGAAGTTGATTGGGTATTGAATTGCTATGCTCAATCGGAAAAACTTAAAATTAAGTCCGATACTGATTCTGTTGAGTATGATTTAGTGCAAAACACTAATCAGATAATTGAGGTGGTTTTTGAAACCGACTCTATAGTGAGGTTAAATATTCAGGCGAAACCTTTTACGTTTAAAAAGATCGAATATGATCAGAAAAACGGATTGGGATATGAAATCAAATACCAAAGTAAGCCAAATGAATACCTAAAGCAGTTGGCTCAAAAGTATCCTCTAGATTTTCTTGACCACTCTAAATCAGATACTGAAGTTGTATTAGAAGTCTTAAACTGGGTGGCAACAAGATGGAATCATAATGGAAATAATTCTCCATCAAAAAATGATGCGATTACTATCTTGGATGAAGCTAATGAAGGGAAACAATTTCCATGTTTTGCTTATGCCATTGTACTCAAAGATCAATTACAAACTTTAGGATATACAGCTAGAACAGTTTATTTAAAAACGAACGATGCTGCTACAAGTAAGAATGCTTGTGGACATGTAATCACTGAAGTTTATCTTAATGATTTACAAAAATGGGTTTTCCTCGATGGACAAATGAATACTATGCCTATGCTAAACGGTATTCCATTAAATTCTGTTGAATTTCAAAATGCACTAACACATCATTACGATGAAGTAGAATTAAAAACACTTCACCCTGAATCTAGATATAAGAATATTTATAATGATTTCATCTATAATTATCTGTATCATTTAGATATCAGTCTAGATCAGTGCTATAATAAAAGTCAAACCTATAAAATTAATGGGATGAGGAGCTTGATGTTGCTTCCTTTAGGTGCTGAAGAATTAAAACGAGTTCCGTTTTATAATTCAAATATCGATTACTGTTTATATACAAATTCTCTGGAAGATTTTTACGCAAAGCCAAACTTTCAGAATAAGGACTTATAGTTTACAAAGTATCAGTTTTTGAATTTACTGAAACTCTCCAATCACCTCAAGATAAATTACATAGCACTTAATCCTTTTATATTTCAATCAATAATTCCAGTGTCAAATATATTGGGAGTAGTATCTCCTATACCTTAAATGTTAAAACTTATGAGAACTAAATTAATTTTAATCATCGCATTTACAGCACTTACTTCATGTGCTACCACAGCTTCTCTTATATCAGGAGCGAATTATAGAAACGTCAAATTAAATCAAACTGATGAGAACATCGATATGAAATTTAAATCCTTTTCAGGGAAAGACAATTTCAAAATCAACTGCAGTGAGAGTTCAACAGCATTAATGCTAAAGTCTTCCCATTCAAAAGGAGAATTTAATATTGTCATCAAAAATGAAAAGGGTCAGGTGATCGGACAAACCGATAATTCCGAATTTGTTGAACAAAAAATTAATCTGGATGGAACAAAAAGAGTAGCAATAGAAATCCAAGGCAAGGAAAGCAGTGGTGACCTCAACTGTTCTTGTATTTAATTCAGCAAAATTAGTGTTGGTGAGGGAAAAGCACTTCCTTTTAAAACAAGAATTTCATGATAATCTAATTTTATTAACCTACCATTATTTTCTTATGCTTCATTAGTACAATGATGAGCAAATTGATAATAAAATTAAAAAACGATAAATCACATTCTTAATATAGTATAAAACAAAGATCTACTTTATCTTTAAAGATTAACAAATTTTCAAGATGACCAATTCCTATATACTAATTATTGACGACGACGAAGCTGTTCGTAAATCCATCGGTTTGTTCCTTAAAATGAATGGATTCAAACCTATTCTTGCACCCCATCCCAAAGAAGCTTATCCTCTGCTTTCTGAGTTCAAATTTTCATGTGTTCTATTGGATATGAACTTCAAAGTGGAGACCACAGGTGATGAAGGCCTTACTGCTTTAAAAAAGATAAAGAAGACCAACCCGAGCCTTCCCGTTATCTTATTTACAGGATGGGGAAGTATGCAATTGGCTATCGAAGGAATGAAATTGGGGGCATCTGACTTTATAAATAAACCGTGGGATAATGACAACTTATTAAAGTGCATCAAGGATGCCATTGCGGTAGAAAAAAATAAAGCAAAAGCTCAACCTACAGAGAAAACTTCTAGTAGGAAGAAAATCGAAAGTCAATACAATATTTCTAATATTATTGGGCAAGATCCTAAGTTACTGCAAGTACTGGAGACAGTTGGCAGGGTAGCCAAAACCAATGCTCCTATTTTGATTATGGGAGAAAGCGGTACAGGTAAGGAACTGATTGCGGAAGCGGTACATAATAATAGTCCTAGGAACGAAAATGAATTTGTGAAGGTCAATCTTGGTGGTATTTCTCAGTCTCTGTTTGAATCTGAAATGTTTGGTCATAAAAAAGGGTCCTTTACTGGAGCTTATACAGATCGTGAAGGACGTTTTGCTGTTGCTGATCAAGGGAGTATTTTTCTGGATGAAATGGGTGAATTGGATCTTTCTTCTCAGGTGAAACTATTGAGAGTTTTGCAGGAGAGAAAGTTTGAACCTTTAGGGTCTTCTAAAACACAAACAGCAGATTTCAGAGTAATATCGGCAACCAATAAGACTTTACCAGAATTAGTAAAAGAAGGAAAATTCAGAGAAGATCTTTTCTTTAGAATTAATTTGATTACAGTTGTACTTCCTCCTTTGAGAGAACGTAAGGGAGATATTCCTTTATTGGCTGAACATTTCTTGGTTCAATTGGAAACTTCTTATGGTATCACAGGAAAAGCATTTGCTCCTGACACTTTGAAATGGTTACAGAAACAACCGCTGAAAGGAAATATCAGAGAATTGAAAAACTGGGTGGAAAGTTCTGTTTTGATGAGTACAAGTGATGTACTCCAAATCAGTGATTTTGAAAACAACCCCACTAATATTCATGCATTTCAAAATGACGAAATCAAAGAAGAGATCGTACCTAATGGAATGACACTTGAGGAAATGGAAATTTTGATGATCAAAAATGCTTTGGAAGATAACCGTTATAAAATTGCTCCTTCCGCCAAGCAATTGGGAATCTCAAGAAATGCACTTTATAGAAAAATAGAAAAATACGAAATTACGGATGCTCAAGATTGAATATAGCTTACTATCGTTACTTATCGTTGGAACACTTTTAGGCGTTACTTATACAAACAGACTAGAGAGTCCTTTACTTTTTTTGACTGCTGAAGTGGTATCAGTCATTGTGGTATTATGGCTGATCAGACTCTATTTATTTGTGAGCAAACCCCTCAAAGAGCTAAATAATGCCTTAAGGTTACTGACCAACAACGATTTTCAATCAAGGTTACTCCCTACTCCTCACCCCATTGTCAATAAATTAGTGACAGTGTTTAACAAGATGATTGATAGAATACATCAAGAGAGAGTAGAACAAAGAGAGCAAAGTTATTTCTTGGAGCATTTAATTAAAGCTACTCCACATGGCATTATAATTTTAGACTACGATCAAAAAATCATTAAGTCTAACCCTACTGCTATCAATATGCTGGAAATGGATTTTGATACTCTTCTACTTAAAGGATTAGATGAATTGGACTCTCCTCTTTTAAATGTCATTCATAAATTACCACTTGAAGTAGCAGAGGACATTCAATTTTCAGGTGGAAGAAAATTCAGGTGCCATAAATCATCATTTATCTTCCAAGGCTTCCAACAGCAGTTTATCATTATTCAAGATCTTTATCTAGAAGATATAAAAAAGGAAAAGCAAGCCTACAGTAAAGTAATCCGTATGATGAGTCATGAAGTCAATAATTCAGTAGGTGCTATCAATTCTTTTGTAGATACTTTGAAAATGTTCGCCCCAACTGATGAAGAAATCAAGGAAGACTATATGGATGCTTTAAGCATTATCAAAGATAGAAATGAGGCTATGGCATTATTTATGAAAAATTTTGCTTCAGTTGTAAAAGTGCCGGAACCGGATTTTGAATCGATTGATCTAGGTAAACTTATGACCTACCTCACAGATATTTATAAAGCAGATTTTAAGAAGCATCAAATTGAATTTGAATTAAATATTCCAACCAATACTTTCGTCTCTGCAGACAAGAGTTTACTGGAACAGCTTTTTATCAATATCATCAAAAACGCCAAAGAAGCACTATTGGAAACGGAAGACCAAAGAAAGATAAAGATCGACTTCAACGTAAAAGATAAAGAACTGGAAATATGGAACTCCGGTCCTTCTATACCAAAAGAAGTTGAAGAAAAACTATTTACTCCATTTTATAGCAGTAAGCCTACCGGTCAAGGTATTGGGTTAATGCTTTGCAGAGACATTTTGGTAAAACACCAATGGGATTTTGGACTATTCAGTGATGAAAGAGGTGGTGCTACTTTTGTAATAAAACAATTAAAATAGTCTCAAAACGTCTAAAAACATACGCTTAGGAATATTCTAATATCATTTATTCATTTTTTTAATAAAACTCTCTAAACCTACGTAAGTATCACTTTACCAACATAATAGTGCATTATACAAGATTGTAGATTTGATATAAGGTTATTTTTGATTAGCTTTTTGATACATTACATGCTCGAAACACTCCAATTCACATCTATAACCCGAAAAACTATATGCACGATATTGATCAGATAACGAATTTAAAATCAGAACTTACCCACGTTCAAAATCAGCTAAAACAAAAAGAAATAATCATTGATAGTATTCTTGAAGGTACAATGGCTGGATTTTGGGATTGGTACATTCAGGATAATTATGAGTACCTGAGCCCCACCTTCAAAAAAATGTTTGGGTATGAGGACCATGAAATGGAGAATTCTCCCGAGTCTTGGATGAAAATCATGCATCCAGACGACCTGAATATGGTAAAGGAAAATTTTGATCATTATATCAAAGGCAGAGGACAGGAACCCTACATCACTGAAGTACGCTTTTTTCATAAAAACGGTTCAATTATATGGGTGCAATGTGAGGGAAAAGTGATTGAATGGGATGAAGACTGGAATCCAATCCGGATGGTGGGTTATCATATTGACATTACCAAAAGAAAAAAAATAGAAAAAGAGAGAAAGTATACGGCACAGCTGGAAAAGAAAAATCAAGAGCTGGAGAAATTTGCCTATGTGGCCTCTCATGACCTCCAAGAACCCATTAACAGCATTAAGAGTTTCGCGGATTTATTGAGTGATGATCGAGCAAATCAACTTTCTGAAACCTCCAAGCAAATGTTAGGTTTTATTTCCGAATCGGCTGACCGAATGGGAAAACTGATTTTAGGGCTCCTAGAACATTCTAACATTGGGCTGGACAGAAAAATAGAAACTGTGGATTGCAACCATCTTATTCAAGATGTACTACAGGATCTTGATAAAATAATTCACGATACGGGTGCGACTTTCAAAATTGACACTTTGCCCAAACACCTTAAGGGGAATGAAACAGAGTTGAGAATTTTGTTTCAGAACATTATCAGCAATGGTGTCAAATTTCACGTTAAAGGACATCCGCCTCGTATCACCATCACTTGTAATCTACAACCACAGCACTACCTCTTTGAAATAACAGATAACGGAATTGGTATTGAAAAGAAGAACTACGAAAAAATATTTGACATTTTCACAAAACTCAACATTTACAGTAAATACGAAGGAACCGGAATTGGTCTAGCACATTGCAAAAAAATAATGGATTTGCATCAAGGCAAAATATGGCTGGACTCCACTCAAGGAGAAGGAACAACTTTTTACTTAAAACTACCCAAATGATGAAAGATCTAAAAAAAGTAATGCTTATTGATGACGAAGAAATGTCTATTTTCATCAATAAATTGATATTAAATAAAATGGAAGACATCAATAAAGACATTATTGTTTTTAATGAAGCCAAAAGTGCCCTCTTCTATTTGATGAATATAGACAATGAAGAAAATATTCCCGATTTAATTTTACTCGACATTAATATGCCAGATATGAACGGTTGGGAATTTACAGAGATTTACGAGGCGATTCAATTTAAATTCAAGCAACCTCAATTGGCAATTTTAACAACCTCATTGAACCCCAAAGACAAACAGAAAGCAGAAAACCTTACTGTAGTTGACTTTTTTGTCAACAAACCTTTGAGCAAAGAAAAAGTCAATTCACTACTCAATGTGGTAAGATCTTAAGCTGAATTACAATTATCTCTCTGCAAATCATAAAGTTTGTATTTCAATAGGAAAAACTCAAAATTGACCTAAGTAACAGGCCTTCATTGCTTTGTTATCATCAATTTTTAAAGTTGATAAAATTCATTAAGTTTTACTGTCAAAAAACAACTTAATAAATTCATCAGAAAGTCTATATTTGTATCCAATACAATTATTTAATTCATTATATCAAATATAGATATGAGTTTAAAACTACGTCTAACCATAATGAACTTCTTACAGTTCTTTATTTGGGGAGCATGGTTGATTACTATTGGAGGCTACTGGTTTAAAACTAAGCAGTGGTCCGGAACAGAATTTGGGGCTATCTTCTCTACCATGGGCATTGCGTCCATATTTATGCCCGCCCTTTCTGGCATCATCGCTGACAGATATATTAATGCAGAAAAACTATTAGGTATTTTCCATATCATTGGAGCTGGAATTTTATGTTACCTCCCGCAGGTCAACGATCCTTCTACTTTCTTTGTAGTCATGCTGATCAATATGATCTTCTACATGCCTACCATTTCACTGTCAATTACAGTAGCCTACTCGGCACTTCAAAAAGCAAACTTAGACATTGTAAAAGTCTACCCTCCAATAAGAGTTTGGGGTACAATTGGATTCATTGTAGCCATGTGGGTGGTAAGTTTACTTAAAATAGAAACTTCTCCCGCTCAATTTTATGTTGCCGCTATTGCTTCAATCAGTTTAGGTTTATACGCATTGACGTTGCCTAAATGTGACACCAACAAAGGTGAAAACAACAAAACTTGGATTGAAGCACTTGGTTTAGACGCCTTCAAGTTATTCAAGCAAAGAAAAATGGCATTGTTTTTTATCTTCTCAATGCTTTTAGGCGCTGCATTACAACTTACCAATGCATATGGAGATATTTTCTTACATGAATTTGACAGCAACCCTCTTTTTGCAGACAGTATAGCTGTGAAATATCCTGCTATCATCATGTCAATCTCACAAGTTTCTGAAACTTTATTTATCCTAGCCATCCCATTCTTCTTAAAACGTTTCGGTATTAAAAATGTAATGCTGATGAGTATGTTTGCCTGGGTATTGCGTTTCGGATTATTCGGTATTGGTGATCCAGGTTCTGGTTTAGTATGGATTATCATTTCGTGTATCGTATACGGTATGGCGTTTGACTTTTTCAACATTTCAGGTTCACTGTATGTAGAGTCGCAAACAGATCAAAGTATCAGAGCTTCTGGTCAAGGTTTATTTATGATGATGACCAACGGTTTTGGTGCTGTACTAGGTTCTTCGGTATCGGGTGTAATGATTGATCAATTCTTTACCAGTGCTGATGGAGTACGTGACTGGCCAAATATCTGGTTCGCATTTGCCGCCTATTCTTTAGTTGTAGCATTACTGTTTGCTGTCTCTTTCAAGCACAAACATGATCCTAAAGACGTAGAGAGCTTCAGCCATTAGAAAGATTTACCATCCCATTCATAAATTGATGGGGTAATAATATACAACAGCTATTGTATCAGTGTATGATACAGTAGCTGTTTTTATTTATATAAAAATATTAGATTAATACAATTTTATTTTGTTTATCGAAACAGAGAACCCATATAACCCCAACCTCTCCCTAAAACTCAATAAATCAACATATTAAACTGTCAACTCATAAAATTGCACTCTCATAACAATCTGAATAAATATTTTTATTCTTTGTATTAATTAATAGATTTCATACTTATCTTGAATAAGTATCAAAATAAAAAATACCCAGATTTACAATATAACCCTTTAACCAATGAGTACCCTTAAATAATTAGACCATTAAATAATAATCTTCAATTAATCGTAAAAAATTAAAACAGTATTTAATCAATTATTAAAAATGGTAATCCAATCCAAGGTAGATAATCTTGAACAACGCCTCTCTAGTATTAATAAGGCACTTCTTAATAAACAATTAGTATACGCTTCATTCAATGATGACCTCGTATTATTCAGTTGTTCTGAAATGTTTTCTTCAAAATATACAACACACAGTGAGAGCTATTTACATCTTTTTGATCTTTTCCCTGTTGAAATCAATGGTGCATTAGAATCAGCTATCTTCGAGAGGAAAACCAAGGCTATAATTGATTGTAAAATTCTTGCACCCAATAACAACGTATATTCCTCCAAAATAGGAATCTCTTTTATTAACAATAGAATTCAAATTGCTATTTATGATGACCCACAACTATGAAATTATCCTGGTAGATGATGATGCTATTGCCAATCAAATCTCTAAAATTTATCTTCAAAGATGTAAAGAAGATGTGAGTATTCAAGAGTTCAACAAGAGTGCTAACTTCCTGCATTTTCTAAGAAAAAACCGTGAGTGTAACAACATTTTACTAGATATCAATATGCCTCTTGTAAGCGGATGGGATATTCTGGATGAAATAGATATTGTAGGCCTCAGTGACACTTATAATATCATTGTTTTAAGCAACTCTGACTTGGCACAAGATCGAATTCGATCTAAATCCTATGAATCTGTAAAAGCTTATATTTCTAAACCTCTGAACAAGGATAAAACGCAAAAAATTTTCCAGATCTTTGACAATTGCAACAAAGAGTACACCAACCAAAATGCTTCTTAAGCACTTTTACTTTACTAAAATCAGCATTAAAAGACCTCCACAAAATAGTGTCATTTTAGTCTACATTACGTGACCTTATTTTTCAAGTTTTTGGACTTTTTCTCCAATAGTTTCCAGGTAGTAACCATGATCTTTGTATCATATCAATTACTAAAAAATAAGTCTCTACTATGGAAACTATTACATTAAAATCAGATCTTAAAAAGCCTGTTGCTCTTCGTATCATTATGGTTTCTTTCTTATTGAAAGTATTTATAGCATTTGGACTTTACTTTGCTATCAGCACTGGAAAATTAGAAATACCGAATGCCAATCCTCAGTATATTTTATACACTGCATTTATCTATGTGGTAAATCTGATAGGGTTGATTGCAACAGCTTTAAACGGAAAGCTACAATTATACAGGGCCATTATAGTCTTTGACTTCATTGTCTCTATTCCAGCCAAAGCAATGATTGGTTTTATCGTTGCCGGATATTCATTTGCTTTAAGTTTTCATCCAAAAGTAAAAGAATTCATTTTATCTAAAAGCTAGGAATAGATCGGAATAATGCTGAAATTTATTGTCAACTCAGAGGTACAAACTTCTGAGTTTTCTAATTTTTTAAAATCATTATTCGATGAGATCTTTTTACTTTTTAACCTTGTTATTACCTCTCTTATTTGTATCCTGTTCACAAGAAAAAGAACAAGATGAAGAGCCGGAAGCTTATGTTTCAAAAACCCTAGTCATAAGACCACTTACGGAACATGTATTATTACACACTTCATTTTTAGAAACACAAAGTTTTGGAAGAGTACCCTGTAACGGCGTTGTGGTGTTAGACGATGGTGAAGCTATAATCATTGACTCCCCCACTACAGAAGAAAGTGCCATTGAACTACTCGATTGGCTTAACAAACAAGATGTAAAAGTAAAAGGCGTAGTACCAACTCATTTTCATATCGACTGTCTTGCAGGGCTGAAGTATTATCATTCCCAAAACATTCCTTCCTTCAGTGCTCAACTAACAGCACAGTTAGCCGCTGAAAACAATCAAGCTGTTCCTCAAAATACATTTACAGATACGTTAACGCTTCATGTGGATGATCATCCAATTCTCCTAAAGTATGAAGGTGCGGGGCATACGCACGACAATATCGTTGCGTATATTCCTGGCGATAAAGTACTGTTTGGTGGCTGTTTGATCAAAGCCAAAGGATGGGGAAAAGGAAATCTAGAAGATGCTGATACAACTGAATGGTCTAACTCTGTGATGAAAACGATGCTGGATTTTCCTGAAGTGGAAGTTGTAGTTCCAGGACATGGAGGTGTAGGAGATATTACTTTATTAAAAAATACGGTGAAGATGTTTAAGTAAGTTGGTCTCTGTTGAGACCTGCTTTTTTTAAAACTTCATCCTGATAGAGTTTACTCTTATGAGCCAGTTGTCCAAGTTTTGTCATTACATCATCAAGTTGAGACTTCAACTCAACATCCTCCGTTTCTTCTAAATCCATTCTTTTGAAGACTTCATTGAAGTAAGGCTGTAATTTTTCGAATAAACTTGACATATTTTTCTTAAGAATATACCCTGAGGCACCGGCTAGAATAGTCTGTGCCGCCAACTCCTCATCATTGATTTGACCAGTCACAAAAATCAACCTGATAAAACTATTTGTATTCCTCAAGTGCTCTAAAACGTCTAATCCCGTGAACCCATTTAAATGATAATCACAAAGTATTATATTCGGGTTAAAATCATTGATTAACTCTTTAGTGGCATCAAAATCATCCGTCACCCTGATCACAGCTTTTGAAGATGCTTTATTGATATGGTAAGAAATCAACCGAATATCAGCAGGGTTATTTTCAATGAGTAATATTTTTAGTCTTCGCTCTTTCATGCTTACTTTTTTACAAATTTACGATGAAAAAATATCTTATTAAATTTATTGAATTAGGAATACATCCCAAAACCAGTTTAGAAAGAAGTAGAAGAATTCGGTTTGCCAACTCCATGTCATTAATGGGGATTTTGACCTCAATTTTGTTTCTCTTGATTTTCTTTTTCACTCAATGGTCTGATTTAATTGGATTTATAATTGGAATTACTGTTGTTTCCACCTTTGTTCCCCCAATTTTAAACTTTTATCAAAAAACGACTTTATCAAGAGTTGTATTTGTACTTGCAGCGGCTTTTGATGTAATATTACTAACGCTGTATTTTGGACCAAAACTGCATATTCAATACTTTTTATTTGCTTTAACGGGGTATCCTCTTATATTATTTGGCAAAGAATTGAAAAAATGGAAGTATCTTCTTTCTAGTTTAATGTTAGTTTTTTATATTCTACTCTATTTTTACTTTATTAAAAATAGACCTTTTATATCTATTGATGTAAATGATGATACTTTTCTACTTATTGATTGTTTAATATTCTTACTGATTTACGCTCTTTATTTCTTTTTCGAGAGAGAAACCGATTATTATTCCAATCACCTAAGTCTAAAAACACAACAGCTTGAAGAAAAAAATATAGAATTAGAACAATTTGCTTCCATTGCCTCTCATGATTTGCACGAACCTTTACGTACGGTGGATAACTTTGTAGAAATCATCAAAGAAGAATATCATGATGATTCTAATGAAAACGCTAAGGAATACTTCCATTTTATTCATGATGCCTTGAAAAGAATGCAAGACATGATTGATAATTTGTTGGAGTATACGCGTTTAGGAAAGGGTAAACAATTTGAGGTCACTGACATTAATAAAGTGCTTGATGAAGTGCAATTAGACCTTCATAATTTGATTCAGAATAAGAAAGTCATCATTAATTGTACTGTAATGCCTCAGATTTTTGGTTTGAAATCAGAACTCAAACAGGTCTTTCAAAACTTAATTTCTAATGGAATCAAATTTCAAGACAATACTAAACCACCTGAATTATGGATTACAGACCACTATGACGCCAATTCATGGATATTTTGCATTGCTGACAATGGAATAGGAATTGACCATAAAAAGCACCATGAAATATTTCAGATGTTCAATAAGCTACACTCTGACAAATTATACAAAGGTCAAGGAATAGGCCTGGCATTTTGTAAAAAGATTATAGAATTACACCAAGGAAAAATATGGGTTGAATCAGAAAAAGGAATGGGAAGCCGTTTCTATTTCAGTATAAACAAGAACTTAACAAATGAAGAAAAAGCTAGATAAAATATTGATTATTGATGATTCTGAAGCAGATGTATTCATTATGAAAAGAATTATCAACAAAGCAGAAGTGACCAATAATATAATTACTGCGTTTGGAGCACAGGAAGCATTGGAATATTTATCCCAAAAAATAGAAGGTTGTTATCCAAAGCCCAATATTGTGCTGTTGGATATCAATATGCCTAATATGTCTGGATGGGAGTTTTTAGATGAGTATGAAAAGCTGGACAAGGAAATGAAAGCTGGTGAAATCATCTGTATGATTACAACTTCAAAAGATCCATCAGAAAGAGACAGAGCAAAAAGGTTCAATATTGTAGACGATTTTACGCACAAGCCTCTGACAAAAGAAAAACTCATGGAAATCATCGAAGAGAACTTTCCTCAATATGTATAGAATAGTTAAGAATTAATTTTCGCTTCTTGTATTTTTTGTTGCATTTGATCCGCAATAGCTTTCAATTCCTCCACTGACAAACTAGCTTGAGGAAATAACTTTATGATTCCTTCTTTATTTTTTAAGGTTACACATAAATGGTAGGCATACTCCTTTCCTGTTAACATACTTAAAAGCGGGTCCATTAATTTATCTCCAAAAGAGGCTCCAGTTTTGGCTAGAGTCAAGGACTTCAATGAAGTTATCTCAAATTCAACATCTTCCTTATAACCTAGACTTCTGTTCTTTATTAGAACTTTTTCACGGTCTATTATGATATCAGAACTTCCTTTTTTGGCTTTTAAAAGGTTCCAAAGCGATGCAAAAGAAGCAAAACCACCAAGAATGGTCAGCAAACTGTAAGAAAATTTGACATTGGTATTCAAACCTTCTGCATTGCTGAATAAGTGTCCTAGGGTAATTGTAAACAGGAGAGATAAAACCAGGTAAATACCATTTGAAATGATATTTTTAGTCCCCCATTGTATTGTCATTGTGGAATTCATAAACTAAAAATAAGAATCCCCAATTGATTGAAAGTACCAATTGGGGATTGACATATGATTATTGAAAGATTACCAAGCTTCTATCAAATCAACCAATCTAAAGTAAACCTCTTTAGAAATAGTTGGGAAGTTGGCAATACGTACTTGAGTCGCTTTTTTAGGACCATATCCAGTACTGACTTCCAAGCCTTGCACTGAAAGGTAAGCCATTAAGTCTTTGGCATCACGGCCTTCTTTCACTTCTATGACAATTACCGTTTTAGAACGAACTCTTTCTTCTTTTACGGCATAGTCTAAATCCTTATGTGCACCTACTGCGGCATAAAGTAATGAAGATTTATAATCTGATTCGCTTCTGATAATTTTCATTTCTCTGCGGATCATATCTTCACAAACTTTACCTAAAGTATAAATAGCAATAGCATTTGGTGTAGCTGGCGTCATGTTTTTTGATGCATTTTTCAACAACGTAAACATATCATGGTAACCACCCATCAGTCTGCCTTCTGCTTTTAGTGTTTTTGCTCTGTCAACACATTTCTCATTGAAGATCCAAACACCTAAACCTGCAGGGCAACCCATTCCTTTCTGCACAGAGAAATATAAACTATCGATTTTAGTGAAATCGATCTCTAAATATGGAATAGAAGAAACGGCGTCCACCGTAATCAAAGCCTCAGGATTTTCTTCTCTGATTTTATAAATATCTTCTACAGGAAATTGAACACCTGTACTTGTCTCATTTTGAGTAATAGAGATCAGATCTACATCAACGTCAATTTTAAAATCTTCCTCAGAAAAACCTTCACCTAAAGGTTTTTCAATTTTTTGAGTTTGATGTCCCCAAGCTTCCGCAAAAGCGTGAAAACGTTCAGAAAAGGAGCCATTTACAAAATGAGCACTTTTTTGAGCAATGCAGTCCTGCGCTAGTCTTTCCCATACTTCTGTTGCCGAACCTGTGAAAACTACATGGTAATCTTCTGGTACGCCCAACATTTCTTTCACCTGCTTTACTGTAAAAGAAAAGATCTCTTGGAAGGCACCGCTACGGTGGGAGATGACAGCAACATTTTCCTTTAAGGCTTGTTGAATATGCTGTTCTACAGTAAAATACAGCTCACTTGGTCCTGCTGTTAGATGAAACTTTTTCATATTAGTCTGTTTAGTTAGGGTTTAAGTACTGAGTACTTATGCCTCTTTTATTTTCCAATCGGAAATGAGTAATTCATTTGTATCTATATCCATAGAACACTTAAAGTGCCCCTTTGGACATTTTTTATGCCCGTGAATGCCACAAGGTCTACAACTTAAATCTTCTTTGACTTCAACAATTCTTGAATTAGTCGAAAGCGGTCCGAACCCAAACTCAGGAATTGTAGAGCAGAAAATTGCTGTAACAGGAGCATTCATTGAAGAAGCCATGTGTTGAGGAGCAGAATCGTTGACATAATTCATTACAGCTCCTTTCATCAATGCGGCAGACTGTAAAAACGAAAGTTTCCCCGCCCAATTCCACATATTTTCTCGATCTACTTTTTCCACAATCTCATCACACAGATCTCGGTCACCAGGACCTCCAATCAATATCACGGCAGTATCTTCAGGTACTTTATTGATAAACTCCACCCACTTGTCTTTATGGTGTTGTTTGGTGTACCACACAGAACTTGGTCCCATAGTAACGTATTTCCCGTCGAATTTTGCTTTCTCATAGTCAATTTCTCTAGGGTATAGTTTTGGTCCCACAAATTCCGCGTCCGTTATATCTTCTACCAAAGAAAGATAACGGCTCACTTCATGATGCTCTTTTTCTCTTCCCAATCCCACTTCATGTGTTTTTTTGATGGAGAAAAATGCACTCAATGGATTCTTATCAAAACCTGCAGTAGATTTTGCAGATGATAAAAAGGTCATTAATCCTGTAGAAAAAAAGCGTTGCAAATTGATTACTCGATCATATTTACGACGTCTTATTTCTGCAGAAACCTTCAAGAGGTTTTTATTTTTATCTACTTTTTTATTCCAAATTATAACTTCGTTGATATGAGGATTGTTTCTCAATAATCCCTCATTTCCATTTCTTACCACAAAATCAATTGTCGCATCTGGGTAAAACTTAATTAACTTCTCCACAACAGCTGTAGCCATAATGACATCTCCGATAAATGCCGTCTGGATCACTAAGAATTTTTTCATGCCGTAAAAATCTCATTTCATAATGAATATTGCAATAATTGAAGTCTATATCTACAAAATTTATAGTTATCCTTTGGTTCTTCAATTATTAGTCTCAAAAAGAATAGATTAATAAAGCGAGATTGAAAACTTCTTTTTTAATCCTTTTTTACTCCCTATCTTCATATTGGATTTAGGTAAAAAGTAAGTACCCATTCATGAAGTCATTCGAAGAATTTAAAAATCATTTCAAAGAAAACATTGCAGGTCAGTTAGATCAGATTGAAGACAAACGCTTTTATATGCACAACAAGCGTCTTCAGTTTGGTGGCTTAACAATGTTGATGATTTCATTTTCTTTGATGTTGCTGTACTTGGATCAAATCAATGAATACGGCGTTTACTTTATGTGTATTTTCGCTCCACTTACGTCTATGAATTATTTCAATAATAATTTTCAAGACGACACCATAGAAGAGGAATACAAAGAGTTGGTAGTTAGAGAAATGATCCGGTTTATGGACAATAGTTTAAGGTACTCTCCACAAGATTACATTCCACTGAAACAATGGATAGAAAGTGGTGTAAATCCCACTATTCCTGACGATTACACTGGCGATGACTTAATCGAGGGTTCTATTGAAGGAACCTCACTCCAAATGTCAGAAGTTATGGTCAGCCACCTTCAGCCCCCAAAATCCAATTGGTATCTCAATAAGAAAAAACAACAGAAAGAAAAATATAAAAAAGAATTCCATGGCTTCTTCATGATTGTGGATTTGGATGATCCGCCATCTACTGAGATCTATATCTTTGAAGATCACATTCAAAAAAACTGGGGACATGTAGGGCGTTTGATTGAAGAAAAAGATGACCGCTACGGTACTTATGTGCCAATTAAAGATCCAGAATTCAGAAAGTACTTCAAAGTGTATGCAACCAACAGAGCTGATGCAGAGAAATCTCTGAAAGATGATTTTATCAAAAGACTTTATAAAATCAGAAAACACTTCAATGCCAGAGTAAATTGTGTAATGAAAGGAGGCAAGCTTTATGTTTTTCTTGATGTCCGCAAAGAACTCTTTAAAGTCGACACCACGCACTCTCTAAAACGCTCATTCATCCTGAAGGAATTATACCGTGATATGGAAATGATCCTAACAGTAGCACACACTCTGAATGACCCTGTTCCAGAAGAGGCACCACCAACACAGATCAATAACAACTTCGGTGATTCTACGGAAGATGATCATGTGTATGAGAATGCTCCAGTGCAAGAAGAAGCTTTTGTTCATGACAATGAATCACACTTGGAAGAAGATGAGCAATTTGGAGAAGACTCAGATTTTGAAGAGGAGGACGAATTTGACGGCGACTCCTATGCTGCTTCTCAACAACAGCTTTTTGGAGCTGATGAAGACGGCGAAACCCCTCAATTCAATTTGAACGACTTTGAAAATGATAATTATTATGAAGAGGAAGATGACTAAACCTCATTTTAAGTATGGCATCTCTTATTTTTTTCCGAAATTTGCAAGATACGAAAGTATAAAAAGTCTCTCACCCTATTTTCACTAGAAAATGAGGCTTCTAAAATAAATTAGATCACAAGGAAAATGGACAGTAAAAGACAACATAAATTTTCTCGTTTAATCCAGAAAGATCTAGGTGAAATTTTCCAACAGAACTCAGTTTCTATGTTCGGAGGTGCTTTTATCTCTGTAACGCATGTTGAAATTTCTCCTGACTTAGGTTTGGCGAAAGTATATTTAAGCTTTTTGTTAACAAAAGATCCTGAAGGTAAAATTGAGGAGATTGAAGAACAAAATAAATCTATTCGTAACCTCTTGGCGCAACGTATCCGTCATCAAGCAAGAGTAATTCCTGAATTACGCTTCTATCATGACAATACTGCAGAGGAAGCAGAGAAAATTGACAAGTTATTTGAAAACATCGACATCCCTGAAAAGAAGGAAGATGACGATGATGACGATATCTACACACGTTAATTTTTGAAGAGCATGTTTGAGCAACTTCATTGTTCAGACATGCTCTTTGTGTTGTAATCACAATAGCAACACCTACTTTTTTTTGAATTTATAGGATATACTTAGCAGAACATGCTGGCATTTTTTAAGATCAACGATCCCCTACGTTTAATCATTCTTTTATTCCTTTTGGTCATCATTCGCCTTCCAATCTGGATTGGTGATATTCCATTGCTTTCTGATGAAATTCATTGGTTTACTTTGGGCGATAAATTAGCCGAAGGTAATAGTATGTATGTGGACATTTGGGATAATATTGCACCACTTTCAGCTGGTGTGTATTGGATGATTGCCTCAATATTTGGCACTTCCCAAGTCGTTTATTTTGGCTTTGCCGCTTTTCTCACATTAGTTCAATCCTATTTATTCAACCTGATGATGAATAGAAGTGAGGCCTATAAACAAAAAACATTTGTTCCTGGGTTGATGTATCTTCTTTTCTCCAATATCAGTTATGATTTCATGACGCTTTCCCCCACCCTCATTTCTCTTACATTCCTGTTGTTTGGTTTGAGGAATTTATTAAGAATGGAAAGAACTGATGTTGAACAAAGTATCTTAAATACAGGTATCTTTTTTGGCTTAGCATCATTGGCTTATATGCCTTCTTTCTCTTTCCTTCTGATGGGTATTTTTGCATTGGCCACATTCAGAGTCTCTTCTTTTAATCGACTTTTTCTAGCCTTTGTTGGTTTTACCATCGTTTGGGGAAGCTACTTGGTTTACCTCTATTATATTGATGGATTAGAAGAGTTTGTCAATTTGTGTATGCTTGCTATACCAGATCTTCAACATGATTTCCAATTAACATGGGAACAAATGCTGATGCTTTCTGTGATTCCTGCTTTTATTTTGCTGATGGGGATGTTCAAAACATTCAGTTATAATGCTTTCATCAATTCTCAGCAAAACATACAACAAGTAATGCTGATTTGGGTAATTACTGCCACATTAAGTATTGTGTTCTCTTCCTTTACCATATCCTACCAATTGATTCTTTACGTTCCTGCATTGAGCTTTTTCAGTGCTCATCAATTGTTGATTATTAGAAAACGTCTAATGGCTGAAATTACCTTGTGGACCTACAGTCTTCTTTTTATTGCATTAATGATGGGTACAGCATTTGACATTTTGCCAAAAAAAATAGAATCTCCTTATACAAATGCTTGGGCTATTGATGTGCCAAATCTAAACGAATATGGAGATAAAATGCTGGTTTTCGGAATGGATTATAAATACTACCAAACCCACAACCTCGCTACACCTTACCTTAATTATAACGTAAGCCGTCAGTTCTTTAAGAAGATTGACAACTATGATGAAATCCGTCAAATCTATAATGCTTTTGAAAAAGATATGCCTGATGTGATTGTAGATCTTAATGGTGATGGACAAAAGCTACTGGACTATATTACAATCATTCAAAAGCAATATGAAAAAGTAGAACTAGAAAACGGTTTAATTATATTCTCAAAAATAAAATAGTCACATTTTATTTATCAAAGTAAAAGACAATCAACCTTTTACTTCATATTGAAGTAATAAACAGCAGGAATTCAAACTATCATAACATCTTCATAAAGAGTAAAATACTCTTCTATTTTCACACTCTTCTTGATAAAAGCTTCTTTATTGAAAGAACTAATTTTCGTTAGCTCAAATTGAGGATTATTTTCTTTCAAATTCTATTCATTTTATCATAACAGTATTCTATTCTGTAATGCTAATTTCCTCAATTATTTCTCATTTGAAAGAAGAAAGTCACTCTTTCTATTTAATATTCATATATAAATTTCTCATTCATTAATGATTTATTTTTATTGATTTAACGAATTATATATTACTTTGCGCACAGTTTCTAAATAAGAACTCTCTTTTCACATTACGATCTAAATAATTTTAAAAAACCAATTAAATAATTCCAGCGAAATTTTTTTATCATCATACCTGTGAGGGAGAGGTAGATAATGGAAACCTAATAAAACTATATATTTCAAACACAACAATGAGAAATTTTCTATTACGCTCAACCTGTATTGCTACATCAATACTGTTCGGGATTTCTTTGGCTTCTTATGCCAACACCGAAAAATACCGTCTTACACTAAGAGACAATCCAGCTACAACAATCACAATTGGATGGAACCAAGTTTCAGGCAGTAACCCAGTTGTTTACTATGGCACAACAGATTACGGCACCAACTACAGCTACTATTCAAACAGCAAAACAGTGGACAGATCCGTGTATTACAAAGGAATGAACAACCAATTTGCTCGTCTCACAGGACTAAAACCTAACACAGCGTACTACTTTGTAATTAGAGATAGTCAAGGTACAAGTAAGCGTTACTGGTTTAAAACTGCACCTTCCTCTTCTTCCGAGAAGCTTTCTTTCGTGGCAGGAGGTGATTCTAGAAACAACCGTACACCTCGTCAAAATGCCAATAGGATTGTGGCAAGACTTCGCCCTCATGCGGTATTATTTGGAGGTGATATGACATCTTCGGGAACAGAATCAGAATGGCAAGACTGGTTTGATGACTGGCAACTGACCATTGGCAGTGATGGACGAATGATTCCAATCATCGCCGCTCGTGGTAACCACGAAAGTTCTAACAGCATGGTTTACACCTTATTTGATACTCCATCAAGTGATGTTTATTATGCCATCACTTTCGGTACAGATCTTTTCAGAGCCTACACGCTTAATACTGAAATGTCAATCAGCGGTAATCAGACATCGTGGCTTGCTAATGACCTGGCTAGAAATTCCAATGTCACTTGGAAATCTGCTCAGTACCACAAACCAATGCGCCCGCATGTAAGCAGTAAGTCTGAAGGAAACACACAATACAGTAGCTGGGCCAATTTATTTTATCAGAACAATGTAAAGCTTGTAGTGGAATGTGATGCTCACACTGTAAAAACAACATGGCCCGTTAGACCATCTACAAGCAGTGGAAGCGATGAAGGTTTCGTTAGAGATGATGTAAATGGTACAGTATATACTGGTGAAGGATGTTGGGGTGCTCCTTTACGTTCTAACAACGATAACAAAGCATGGACAAGAAACAGTGGTATGTTCAATCAAGTCAAATGGATATTCATTGAAAAATCAAAAATTGAAGTGAGAACCGTCAGAGTAGACAACGCTTATTACGTTGGCACTGTAAGTGATAATAATATTTTTACAGCACCATCTAACCTTGATATCTGGTCTCCATCAAATGGCTCAGTGGTCACTATCCGAAATGCTAATGCGGGCCTTCCTGATATTGGTTTGATTTCACCTGCTGATCAACAATACTACACTTCTCCACAAACTATTACACTTAGTGCTTCAGCAAGTGACAGTGATGGTAGCATTTCTAGCGTTCGATTTTATATCAATGGAAATTATGTAGGACAAGATTACACTACTCCTTACCAAGTAAATTACGCTATTCCTTCAGATGGAAATTATACATTTACTGCTATTGCAGAGGACAACGAGGGTAATTCTAAAACTTCTGAAACGAGAACATTTAATGTTGGCGTAGTTCAAAATACAATCAACGTCCGTATCAGTTCAGGAGATGATGACGTTGAAGAAAGCAGTGGAGGAACTATGTATACTAACAGTTCAGATATTGAACTTGTATACGACGGAAGTAATCAGACTGTCGGTTTACGTTTCCAAGATTTAGCTATTCCACAAGGTGCTACGATTAACACGGCCTACATTCAATTCACTACAGATGAAACGGGCGGGTCTTCTGGAACACTAACAATAAGAGCAGAAGATGTTAGTAATTCTTCAGCATTTAGTACTTCAAGCTACAATGTTTCTGGCAGATCAAAAACATCAGCATCTGTCAATTGGTCTCCTTCAAGCTGGTCTTCTGTTGGTCAGTCAAGTACTTCTCAACGTACTCCAAATTTAAAAACATTAATACAAGAAGTCGTGGACCGTTCTGGATGGTCAAGTGGTAACAACATGACTTTTATTATTAATGGTACTGGAGAAAGAACTGCAGAAGCTTATGAAGGTTCAAGTTCTAGTGCAGCGCTTTTAACAGTAAGCTACACTTATGGCAATACAACTACTCCTCCAGACTTCCATACGCTTTCCATAAGTGCATCCAATGGCATTGTTTCAAAATCACCTAATCAAAACAGTTTTGAAGATGGAACAAATGTGACTTTATCTGCTACTCCAAATAACGGTTATGAATTTATTGGATGGTCAGGAAGTTTATCAGGAAGTCAAAACCCTGTTACGGTGACAATGAATGCTGACAAATCAATCACAGCCAACTTCAGAACTATTGATAATGATACAGACCCTGTAGAAGTTACTATTTCAAAACGAGTAATTTCTAGTTATGATGATGCAGAAGAAGCTGAAAACGGTACAATGTACCTCAACAGTTCAGATTTGGAATTAGTTTATGATTCTCATAATTCTGCTGGTTATCAAAAAGTAGGCATCCGTTTCCAATCACTTAATATCCCAAATGGAGCAAATATCACGGGTGCTTATATTCAATTCACAGTCGATGAGAATATCAATAACTCTGGTACACTTAGCATTTATGCTCAAGACCAAAGTAATGCAGATTATTTTTCTTCTTCTAGTTATGATATTTCATACAGACCAAAAACATCTGCTTATGTCAATTGGAACCCATCAACTTGGTCAACAGTAGGTAGTTCTGGTTCAGCACAGAGAACTCCTGATCTAAAATCGTTGGTACAAGAAGTCGTTAACCGTTCAGCTTGGACAGCAGGTAATCCAATGGCATTCATTATTGAAGGATACGGCAGAAGAGTAGCAGAATCATATGATGGTTCATCGAGTGCAGCGCCACTACTTGTGGTTACCTATGAAAGTGCTCCAGGTTCAAATGCTAGAAAATTTGTAGAATTTGAAGAAGCGAAGGAGTTCATAGCTTATCCAAACCCAATGAGCCATGTCTTAAACTTAGAGTTTGAAGCCATAATTCCAGGTCAGGTTCAAATCTCATTCTTTGATGCTTCAGGCAAACTTGTCAAAAATCATGGGGCAACAATTACAGTGGGTCACAATAAGGTCAAAGTGGTAACAGAGGGTTTGAAAGCAGGTACTTACACTGCTCAAATCATCGGGGCAGGAATTTCTAAAACGATCAAGTTGATAAAATAGAAATCACCATAATGTAATTCTCCATCTCTGAGGGAATCATTTCAAATGCTTTTCTCGGAGATGGTCATTGTTTTAAAATAGACATATGAAATCGAAAATAAATATTTATATCGCTATAAGTGCTTTTTGTGTTTTCCTTGGAAGAGCAATACAGCACTTAGTTTGGGATGCTCCTTTTAGAACATTGCTTTGGGACGAACAATTATTGAAAGGCCCTGTGGAAAATATATTGGGTATTGATTGGTTTGATTACGTTACAAGTCCTATTGCTGACCAATGGATCAATACTAGTGTGACTGCTTTTGGAATACTTTATCTATTGGCTGCTTTCTCTATCTTACTACTTCATAAAGGTGGTTTTTTCAAAAGCGTTGGCTTAAAACTTCAAGTTGTCGGTGCAATAGGCCTTCTCTTTCTGGCTTTTTTATATTCAAAAGAAAAGTTCATGCAAATTGGACAATTGCTGGAATATTCAGCGCAGTTCACAGCTCCTGTTTTTCTTTGGTATGTGATTTCTAATAAAGAAAAAGAGTTTCCGGTATTCTTTGCAAAATGTGTTATTGCTTTGACATTTATTTGTCACGGGCTCTACGCAGTTGGCTTTTATCCTGTACCCGGAAAGTTCATTGATATGACCATTGCAACATTAGGCGTTTCCGAAAACACCTCTAAAGATCTACTTTTTGCAGCAGGAGTTATTGATTTTATTGTTGCTGCCGGAATATTTCTTCCAAAAATCCAAAAGCCAATGTTAGCCTATATGATCGTTTGGGGAACTCTAACATCTGTAGCTAGACTAACAGGACATTTCCATTTGGACTTTCTTGGCAATACACTTTTACAATGGCTACCAGCTGTAATTTTAAGAGCACCACATGCCCTACTACCCCTAGTTATTTTCCTTCAAGTGAATGATTCAAAGGAAAGTAAGTCATTAAAACTTTCTCTCCCAAAATTAAAAGGCGGTGTTGAAGTAGCTCACTAATATCACGTTTTTCTATACTACCTGTATGTTTTTAAAAACTCATACAGGTAGTTTTTTAGCTCTTTTCTACACATTTTACCCTTCAGAAACCAGAATTATATACTCAAAATTTTAATCTGAAATAAAATATTTCATTTTTTTCTTTGCCTGATAAATATGATTTGTATATTTGCACTACCAATAAACGTATTTTTTACATTTATATAAATAAACCAAACACAACCAATTTAAACACATGAAAAATATCCTTGAGAAGCTTTGGGATCAGTACGTGGAAATTACTCCTTCCGCAGCTAAGATCCAGTCCATTTTTGAGGACAAAGGCGAAAAAATCGAAAACGATCATATTGCTATTCGTACATTCAACAATCCTTTAGTGAATGTTGACCGCCTATCAGAACCTTTTATTCGTATGGGATATGAAAAAAAGGGTGAATATGTTTTTGAGGCAAAAAAATTAAAAGCAGCACACTTCCAACACCGTTCAGACAAGGACGCTCCAAAAATCTTCATTTCTGAATTACGTTTAGAACTTTGTAGTGAGTTTGTTCAGGATGTTGCAGATTCAATTATCGCAACTTCAGGAATTGAACATATGGATATTGAGGAATTACTTCTAAGTGGTTGTCTTTGGGAAAAACCTTCTTACAAAATCTATGAGAGATTAGTAGAAGAATCTGAATACGCTGGTTGGATGTATGTATTTGGTTTCAGAGCCAATCACTTCACAATCCACTGCAACAAATTGAATAATTTTGATACACTTGAAGATGTTAATCAATTCTTGAAAGATAATGGATTTAAGATGAATACTTCTGGCGGTGAAATCAAAGGAAGCAAGGAACAGCTTTTAGAGCAATCAAGTATCCTTGCTGACAAAGTAAAAGTACATTTCCAAGAAGGTGAATATGAAGTTCCTTCTTGCTATTATGAATTTGCTAAAAGATACGAAGGCAATACTGGAGAACTTTTCGAAGGCTTCATCGCTTCTTCTGCAGATAAAATATTTGAAAGTACAGACACTGCACTTTCGAAATAACGATTTATACAGACATGAACATTTCTAAAGTTATACGTTATAGAACATTTGATTATCGAACACCTTTTTCTAACCAATTCAGGATTATCTAGAACTTAGAGAATTAAAGAAACCCTACATATTGTGGGGTTTCTTTTTTTATACAGCCTTAAGGATAATTTTAGATAAAAAACATACCTAATATTCCTGCTACCATATAGTATTTTATAAAAGAACTGATATTGCCATAATCTTTACTTGATACAGCTTTCACCAGCTTATACATCATCGTAAATGCAGGAAGAGATAGTATACAAAAATAATATTGGATGTATGGCTCTTCCATCTCATAGACGATCACAAACGAAATTCCAATAAATAAAGCGAATAGCAAGTAAATCAGCTTCTTTGTCTTTTGATCACCCCAAATGATAGGTAACGTTTTACATCCAAACTTCATATCACCTTCTTTATCCTCTAGATCCTTGATAATTTCACGAATCAGAGAAACAAAGAATGAAAAAATACCAAATTCATAGACTGCTCTATTGTGCTCAGCAAAATAAATATTGATCAAAAAGATGGATAAAGCTGTTATTGCCGCCACACTCACATTACCAATAAAAGCTCTTCTTTTCAATTCATTGGAATAAAGCCAAAGCCAGAAGGAAGCAATAAAGCATACAATCCCTACTTCTTTTGACAAATAAAATCCTATAAAAATACCCGTAAAATTAAACACGGTATGGGTGAGTATGGCTACTCTTCTTTTCATTACTTTCCCAATAACCTGCTTGTTTGGACGATTGACAGCATCAATTTTTATATCATAATAATCATTGATGATGTAGCCCGAGGCAGCAATCAGTAATGTGGAAAGCGTCAATAACCAAAATGAAACATCTTGCAGAAGATATTTCCAGTCGGCACTTGGCCCTACCAAGAAAATCCTTCCCATCCATTGTGTAAACAATATGATGAGAAGGTTATTCGCTCTTATGAGACTCAAAAAGTCTTTAAAGTTGATAAAAAAAGTTTGTTCTGTTTGTGGTTTACTCATTGTATTAATGGGCTTCTAACCAATTTATGCCTTTACCAACTTCTACTTCTAAAGGAACTCCAATGTCATATGCATTTTCCATCATTTCCTTTATTTTAGAAGTCATTAATTCTAATTCATCATTATGAACATCAAAAATCAATTCATCATGTACCTGAAGAATCATTTTTGATTTCAAATCTTGTCCATTCATCCATTCCTGAATTTCAATCATCGCTTTCTTGATGATATCCGCTGCAGTACCCTGAATTGGTGCATTGATGGCATTTCGTTCTGCCATTCCTCTCACCGTGAAATTACGTGAATTGATATCTCTTAAGTATCTTCTTCTTCCCATCAACGTCTCTACATATTCGTTGTCTCTTGCTTTCGCAATCACATCATCCATGTATTTCTTGATGGCAGGAAACTCTACAAAATAATTATCAATCAATTCCTTCGCCTCACTTCTAGCGATATTCAATTGCTGAGAAAGACCAAATGCTGAAACACCATAAATAATACCGAAGTTGGCCGTTTTAGCTCTTCTTCTCATTTCCGGTTCAACGTCTTTTTCATCTACTTTAAAGACTTTAGCAGCTGTAGCAGTGTGAATGTCTCTCCCTTCCTTGAAAGCATTGAGCATTTCTTCATCTTTACTGAACGCTGCCATAATTCTCAATTCTACCTGAGAATAATCCGCTGCAACAAATGTGTAGTTTTCATCTCTCGCTACAAAAGCCTTTCTGATCTCTCTACCTCTTGAAGTCTTAATCGGAATGTTCTGCAAATTAGGATCTGTAGAACTTAAACGGCCTGTTGCTGCCACCGCCTGATTGTAAGTAGTATGTACTCTTCCATCTGCCTTGATCAACTTTGGAAGGGCATCTACATACGTACTCTTCAACTTCGCTAACTGTCTGAAATCTAAAATCTTTTCAACGATTTCATGTTGCTTCAAACCTTGAAGAATTTCTTCCCCTGTAGCATATTGACCCGTTTTTGTCTTTTTTGGTTTATCAACCAGTTTCATTTTTTCAAAAAGAATCACACCTAATTGTTTAGGAGATGAAATGGTAAACTCTTCACCTGCCAAGGCATAAATATCTTTTTCTAACTGCTCAACTTCTTTACCAATTTGAATGGAATAGTGTTCTAAAGAGGGTACATCTAAATTCACCCCTTCTTTTTCCATATCTTTCAACGTTTCCAACAATGGCATTTCAAGATTTTCGAATAACTCTTTCAAGCCTTTTTCTTCCAATATTGGCAAGAATTTCTCTTTCAACTGAAGTGTAACATCAGCATCCTCACACGCATATTCATAAATTTCCGAAGCAGGCAAATCTTTCATATTTTTCTGCTTCTTCCCTTTTTTACCTAATACAGTCTCGATCGAAACCGGAACATAATTTAAATATGTTTCTGAAAGGCTGTCCATACCATGACGTTTGTCTGGCTCTATTAAGTAATGGGCCAACATTGTATCAAAGAATGGTCCTTGCACTTTTACACCGGCCGTATCCATCACCTGAAGGTCATACTTCAAGTTTTGACCAATTTTCAAGATTTCTTTATTCTCAAACAATGGCTGAAAGTGAGCTAAAACTTTATCCGCTTCTTCTTTTTCCAACGGAACGGGAACATAGTAAGCCTCATCTTTTTGAGCAGAAAAAGACATTCCTACAATCTGAGCTTCCAAAGCATCTAAAGAAGATGTTTCAGTATCAAAGGCAAATTCCTTTTGTCTTGAAAGGTAATTGATCAATTCAGCATAACGCTCCTCTGAATCAATCATTCTATAATTCTTGTCCAATGAACCAATGGTATCAGGCCCTTTCAACTCCTCTTCTTCTACAACCTCTTCTATCATCTCAACTTTTGAGGCAGATGAAGATGAAGCTGGAGCACCGAACAATGAAGCTTGCTCCCCTGCTTTCACTACTTTTTTAGCAGGAGCAGGTTTTGCATCAGGGAATAACCTTCCTAATAAGGTCTTAAATTCAAGATCATTGAAAATCTTAATGATTTCCTCTTTATTAGGTTCCTGCACTAAAAGTTTATCTTCTTCAAATGCAATCGGTACATCTATTTTAATGGTCGCTAATTCTTTAGAAAGAATGGCTTGCTCTTTATTACCTTCTACTCTTTCCTTCAGTTTCCCTTTTAACTCCGAAGAATGCTCAAGAATGCCTTCTACAGTACTGTATTGTTTCAATAACTTCACAGCAGTTTTAGGGCCAACACCCGGAATACCTGGAATATTATCAACAGCATCACCTTGCAAACCTAAAAGATCAATTACTTGGTCGATTCTATCCAGGTCAAACTTTTCTAAGACTTCCTTTTCACCTAAAATCTCAATTCCACCCTTCGTAGAAGGTCGGTATAAGAAAGTATTCTCATCCACTAATTGAGCATAATCTTTATCAGGCGTCATCATAAACGTCTGAAAGCCTTGTTTTGAAGCTTCTTTTGCCAAAGTACCAATCACATCATCAGCCTCATAACCTTCCACTTCTAATCTTGGAATATTAAACGCATCAACGATTTTCTTGACGATTGGAATAGCAATAGAAATATCTTCGGGCGTTTCTTGTCTATTGGCTTTGTACTCTTTGTACATTTCATGTCTAAAAGTAGGGCCAGATAAATCAAATGAAACACCAATATGTGTAGGATTCTGCTTCTTAAGTATCTCCAATAATGAGTTGACAAAACCCATTGGAGCACTCGTATTTACTCCTTTAGAATTGATACGCGGATTACGTATTAAGGCAAAATGGGCACGGAAAATTAGGGCCATGCCATCAAGCAGAAATAATTTTTTCATAATTTAGTTGGTCAAAAAGACGCTATATTCAGTTTCTAATATTAAAATCACGAAATCAATCTCTGATCTTGCTTAGCATTCGTGATTTTGCAGTTATATCTTAATTTTTGTACGAATATACTAATCGGATTTCGAAGATTTATATTCTTGTTGTACGTTTGCAATAATATTTGCAATTCAATTGACAATTTGAAGCAGATGATGAATCAAAATCCATTATTTGATTTTAAAAAAGGTATTTCAATACCATTGGTGTACTGATTCATCTGTTCTAGTTTGAACTTAAAAAAGTAAAGAGGTTTGGTAGGAGAAGCGATACAGAACTTACAACAGCAACTTTTATATGCTGGTAATTATAAATCATTAATTCAAGAAAATAGCACTGGATTAATTAAAGTCTTTAAGAAGTCTTTCTTTCCCACTTTTGAAGTGGAAGACCTTTTGAGATTTGTAAGCGAGCATATTGTAAGTAAACATATCATCTCTATTCTATTAGACAGCGACCATTTAAATGACCTCTTAAATGACTCCATTTATAATGCTTTTGAAGAACTCGTTTCAAAAACAATTGACGAAGAACTGTTTCAGAAAACATTTCAAACTGTCTCAGAAAATATAAACCATCTATTTGCTGAACAAGATAACAAAGAGGCACTCTTTACCACTCTAATGGCAAGAGAAGAAGGAGAACCTCTGCCCAATTACTTTTTGGGAATGTTCCGGTCACTGATGAAAAAGCATTTGAATAATTCTGGAACAAATGCTCAGTATCTTTACCCTTCTTTTACATTGCCTCCATTCTTAGATATTGAAGCAAAATCCAATACTATAGTCTGTTATGATTTACTGGCTTATTATTGGAGTGCTATTATAATCCCAGCAAGTACACGTTCTTTTGGTAACAGTTTATGTTTTGTCAACATAAAACCTCAAGGACAAAAGCATTTAGATTTCATTGAAGATGATAGCAATCTCAATAAACTGATCAACTTGAATAGAGATCCTGTTCAGATTGTCTTTGGGACGATTCAACAAATGTCTTTGGGCAATAGAACAGCACATAAAGATTGGGTCAACAAGGTAAAAAAGACTTTCAAAAATGATTCTCATAGAAATCCTGTTTCTTATTGGTTTTTATGGGCTAAAGAACGATTGGGCAATAATGGTATTTTGGTTATTAGAGGGGATCACTCTTTAGCAGCCGCACCTGAATACAAAAATTGGAGAAAAACAGTTGCTAAGATTTGCCAAAGAGTTTATATACAAGCACAACAATATTCTTCTCAAGTCATTTATTGTTTTATTTTCAGTAAAGAAGATGAAAAAGAAGGTGTTTTTTATGCTCCAAGTTATTTGGAAGACTTTGCCCATGTGCATGAAGACTCAGACGATTGGATCACATTATCTTCTGATGAATATAAGAACTTCTTATGTTTGATCTCTGACAAGGAGAAAAGTATTTTCAATCAGACTCTTCCTACATTAAACCTTAAAAATAAATCTTGGCATACTGATTTCAACAAAAAACAGTTGATTCAAAAAGTCAATCTCTATTATAAAAATCAAAAGAAAAAAGAGACACTTGATTTAGATGAGGACACTGTTGTTTCTGACGCTCAGTTAAGTCGAATTTATATAAAACCGTTTTTAAAAAAATGGGCTTATGTCTCTAAAAGGGATGTTGAGAACTGGGATACACTACAGCATCATGGTTTTCAATTGGAGAATCCTACTTTTGCTCTTTCAATGCATAAAGACCTAGGACTTGAGGTAACACCTACTAATCAAGCATTGCTTTCTACTTATTATAGCAGAAATCAATATTCTACAATATTACCTCTCAATATCTATAAAGAAGATCATTCTTATAATAGTAATATTAGTGACTGGGCGCTGGACCGCTTTAAACAATATTATGTTTCAAGACTTCCTAAGGTAGAATTGAATAATTCTGTGGGTTCTATTCAGGAACTTCTAGAAAGTGAAATCAAATTGATTGAACGACAAACAAATAGACTTCCTGTACTCCATAAATTCACAAAACAACTTTCTGTTCTCACAGAAGATAAGGAAAACAGCCTAGATGATGTAACAAAACTACTGCATCAACTCACACAAAAGATGTATCAACTTTTCAGAGGTTCTACTGAGAAAAAAGTCATGATGCAGGAAATCAATAAATCTTCTCAAAAAATCATTAGCACTATCGGCGAACTGGAAAAAGGCAAGATTGAAAATGATACGAAAGTAAAAGCCTTATCAAAAGAGAACATTTTCTATTATTGCTTTGCCATCTTGAACCATCCTCTTTATCAAAACGATTTTGAAAAAGAACTCAAAGCCTTACCGCCTAGAATTCCGTTATTAAATGACTTTTGGTCTTGGGCTAAAATGGGTAAAGAAATATTCCAAGCAGGTACAACTGCTATTGAAGATATTCATTTTACGTTTAGTGAAATCACTGAGGAAAGTGAGGAAAGCGACATTGCAATCAATACTACTCAAAAAATTGCCGGTTTAACTGACGAACAAAAAGTGGGTACATGGGATAAACAAAAGGTTTTCCAACTCATACTTCAAGAGTATAGAGAAAGAAAACCTCTAAATAAAGACTTGCAGAAATATTATAGATCTGAAATAGCGGTAATCAATAGATTGGATTTGCTAAAAAGTATCCAATTTCAAGCACAGTTTTTTACAAAAGTGATAAATACTCTCCCGGATCAATTATTTGAAAATGCGGGACCGAAATTTAGATTAAAACGTAGAAATTAACAGCAGTACAAAATATCAACAGTATCTAAATTGTTTCTTCGTAGTGGTAATTCCAAATTCGAAAGAACACTTTTTTCTGGTCAGGTGCAGAAGGATCTACCTCAACAAGTTCGGCTTCGATTACTTCTTCGCTTTCCAATTTTTCAGCAATTGATTTACTCACTTCTCTTGGAACATAACCAATCATTCTGTTTCCAGCGAAAACGGCGGTTGCAAACTCATCGTATTCATTGGCAGAATTTCTGACTAATTTAATAGGTTGTCGCATAATTCCCCATTCCGTATCTTTATCAGAATAGTACTGAAAACCTGCAACAAAACCTTCAAAGAGAAGTGTTCTACTTAGATTAGATAGTAAATCTTTTTCTTCGCTGTGAGTAAAAGGTTTAACCATAGAATCATTATTATAACATTTAGTAATTATTAGCAATATACAATATTTTATAATAATATTCCTATAAAACTAAACTAGGTTTTATTTTTTCTTAAAAAAATCATATATTTAAATTCATAAAAAAGTCTTAAGATAAATATTATGAAACTGTCTCAAATCATAAAAATTGCTTTATTTGCCCTAATAGCTGTGGTCATTGCTTATACTTATCTTTCTTCCAACTCCAATTTGGATCAAGGTAAGTATCTTGAAAAAATGAATATTGAAAGAGCAGAGAAAAATGAAGAATTTAAGGATGAAAAGACCTCTCCATTAAAAGAAGAAGAACTAAAAAGCTTCACTTCATTGAATTATTATTCGCCTGACAAGCAATATATCATCAATGCAAAACTGGAATGGGCAGAAAAACCTGAATCCATCAAAATTGCCTCTACAAATGGGGAACCTAGAACCTACAAAAAAGTTGCTTGGGCCTCTTTCAAAATCGATAATCAGGAACAAAAATTAGTTTTACTTCAAAACGCTTTTCCAAATCCCCTCACAAAAGGTCTAACAATGGTACTTTTCCGTGATCAGACTTCTGGAAAAACAACCTATGGCGCTGGTCGTTACATAGAACTAAGAGGGCTTAAAAAAGGATCTATGCAAACTGTTATAGACTTTAATAGAGCTTACAATCCTTACTGTGCTTATAATGACAGTTATGATTGCCCTCTACCTCCATTAGAAAATCAGATGACTGTAGAAATTAATGCCGGAGAGAAAAAATACCACCTCTAACAGAAAAGCCAAATAGAAAACTTCATTATCTATAGCTATTGCTCTCACTATTGACAAGGTTTAAAAGGAGGAAATTCTCGGTAAAATGATTTAATGATAAGGACTTTTGAACTTATAAATAGATCAATAAGTGATAAAATATTATTATCATCATATTTAAGAGGCCTACCAAGAAGCTTATTAGGGATAGTTAAAAATTAATGGTAATTTGGAAGTTGATATCATTCATTTTTTTATTGCTCAATGTCACTTGATAAAATTATTAATAAACTCGCAACTACTGATAATAAGCGTGCTTATTTAGAGTTGCACTTTTGGATATTGTGTTCTAGTACCATTCCAATTATTAATATCTACATATCCCTTTCTTCTGTTGAAATTGTTTTCCTCAGAACGATGACTGCTTTTGTAATGATATTTTTCTTTCTGATGATAAAGAAAATACCTATAAAAGTAAAAACGTCGCATATGCTTCTGCTCGTATTTACAGGCATGCTCACATCAATTTATTGGGTATTGTTTGTAATTGCGGCAAAAACCTCCAATACCTCAGTAACCTTAGTAGGTATGGCGACAACGCCTGTATGGGTTAGTTTTGTATACCCTATATTCTCTAAGAAGAGACCTACTTTCAATGAGATGATGACGGGATTATCGGCTTTGTTTGGAGTATATATGATTTTCAGCTCGAGCTTTGCTTACAGTGAAGGTATGTTTACAGCTATATTAGCCGCATTTTTCGCTGCTATAGTAACCATCCTCACTTCAAAACTATCCCGTCAGTATCATTATCTAGTTATTACTTTTTACCAAATGCTTGGGGCTTTTCTAGCAACTGCCGCAGTGCTTCCATATTATCTTAAATTCATTAAGCAAGGCCCTTTTTCAATGCCTACTCCTGAAGATATCTTATTGATTATTGTATTGGCCATCGTTTTCTCTATTATCGCTTATTCATCTATTGTGAAAGTGATGAAGAAAATCACACCATTCAGTATATCATTAGCCAATAATTTAGCCCCTATTTATGGAGGTGTAATTGCTTATTTCTTTTTTGGGGAAAGTGAAATTATGGATTTATATTTCTACGGAGGAGCCTTTATTATTGCATTTGCAATCCTGGCTATGCCACTCGCTCGATGGATTTTTAAGTTACAAAAAATTACGCCTGAAAAAATTTAGTCATCTTTTCAGGCACATTTCTTTTCTGATTTTAGTATTCAATACCAAGAGAAATTTATTGGGTGTTGAGTTCAAAAAATACTTAACTCTTTCGTTAGCTCATGAATAAATTTGTGAAGGGTTCAATCAAATTCACACGGAGTAATCTTATTTCATTTTACTCAGCAATTCATGAGAGGTTAGGCTTAATACTAGTAGCACACTGATTGATAGCGTACCGAATATCACCGAAAGCCACCTACTGTAAGACATCCAATCATCTTTTTCTTTCTTAGCCTCATTATACATTTTTTGAGACAAGTTAATGATATCTTCTGTATTTTTCTGAAGGTTAAGTGTCAAGCCTTTGTCTCCTCTAAATCCAATTGTCAAGTCAACATTTACAATCTTCAAAAGCGTAGAATTGTATCTTTTCAAATTATTCAAAAGTGTATACCTATGATTTTCAGCCATAGGAATATTCTTTATTTCCTTTTGCATTTGATGATTCAACTCTCTGATTTTATAGAATTCTGAAGTATCTGCTGAAAGAAGGTAGCTTTTCTCTAATAGCTTCATTCTTTCCAAAGATACGATATTGACATATGGATCAACGGCTAACGCTTTTGTTCGCTTCTGAAGGTCTCCTATCATACCTGAGTTCTGTGAACCTCTGTATTTTAATTGGGTAATGATTTTGGAAAATGTTTTTCTGTGGGTCTTTAATAATTTAAAGAATGCATCCAAATCAGATTCATATTCCACCTTCCAAGAAGTATTCGAAGTAAGGATTGAAGAAATATAAAGCTCTAAGTTTTTATCTATCTTATGGTATTCCTTCATGATTGGGGTGGCCTCCCTAGATTTATGAAAGTCTTCATAGTGTGCTTCATAAGAAAGGAACTCCTGTGCAGCAAGTGTCATTCTCATTGACTTCTGACGGATGTCTAATACTTTTTCAAGTACAGCATCATGATCTTCAATTTGCCTGAAGGAACTAAAGTTACCCACTGCAATTAAAAAACAGGCTACAAAGTAGACGTAGAACCAACGAATCACTTTTCTCCATGTATAGGCAACAGTAGGATTTTTCACTTCTTCTCTAAAAATTTAAATTTTGTAATAGGGTTAGATGCAATAAATATTCCATTCATCAATTATTACAGATAATTTGGTAATAGTCTCTACTCCTGATATGTAATTATAAAAAAATAGAAGTACTAAAAATAATAGATTCAAAAAAAAGGAGGCAGTTGCCTCCTTTTCCATATTATAAGAGAATATTTTCTTAGTGTTGTACCAAAGTAGCATTTTGCTCGTCTTGGTTTCTTCCAATCTTCTTAAAGTTTTCTAAGTAAACTTTTGCTTGATCTTGGTACTTCAATGATCCGTACACAACACTATACACTTGCTTACCATTTTGCTCCGTTACTTTTACATAAGTCTTCCACATTTTGTAGTGAGCTTCAAACTTCTCTGCATAACCTTGTGCATCACATAGGTTAGCAGTTGAGTAAACTTGAACTCCCCAACCATGTGAGATAATTTGGCTACTTAAGTCCACAAAGTAAGTACGGTTGTTTTGTAATTTACCTTGACGGCTTGAACATTGTGAAGAATTAGCAGGCATGTTGTTCCCAGCTGTAGCAACGTTTCCGCCACTCCCAGAAGTTGAATATGATTCTAATTTTTCTTCATACGCCTCATTAGACTCAGATAATGCATTTACCTCATTTTGCAATGCTTCATTTTTCTGTTGAAGAGAATTAATATCAGCTTTTAAACCTTCTACCTCATATTTCATTTGATCGTTCATTGCTTGCAATGAATTCGATTTCTTCTCTAGTTCTGTTTTGCTTTTTCTTAATTCTGTATTTTCAGTAGTTAACTGAGCATTCATTTGCTTCAACTTTTTCTTACTTTGAGCAAAAGAATCCGGCGCTAACATGAATGAAAAAATAATAAGCGCAATAGGTAAGATTTGATTTTTCATTATATCCAAGGATCGTTTCAGGAGAATAAAATTGTAATTTTAAATTATATTTTAAATTGTATTACATTATCAATGAAAATTAGTTCAAAAAACTAATCCGAAATCAATAGTAGTGATACAATTCCAATTCTTATTATAAAACTAATGAATCATGCTCAAATTTCCATTTTTAGTACAAAAAATAATTAGTGAGACATAAAAAAAACTCATCTTATAATACAAAATATAACTATTTAAAGTAAATCATGTATTATAAAATGAGCTTGGATATTTGTACTACAATTATGAAGAAATAAATATTACTGATTATTCTTCAATTGATTTTTTAATTTATCCAATTCTGACTCTTCTTGAGGAGCTGATGCACCTTCTGATGACGCTGTGTTACCAGTAGAAGCACTTCCATCACCTAGTCTCATTTTTTCTTTCAATTGTTCTAATGCTAAAGAAGAAGTTCCACTACCAGGACCAATTGCTTTATTGATTTCCTCATCAACAGAAACATTAGCGTCTGCAATATCACCATATGATTCTGCTAAAGCTTCAGTTTCTTCCACCTTGTTCTTCATTCTTTCTAACATTGCAACAGTGCTGCTAGAATCAATACTTGCCAGCTGCTTATTGATTTTAGAAGAAGCTTCACTCACTTTTGCTCTTGCTTTCAATGTCTTCGCTTCATTCTCCCATTGTGAAATTTGAGATTTCAAACGTTGTACATTTTGCTCCATTTTAGTGACTTGAGCCTCATTTTGAACAACCATTTTCTCGTGCGTTTGAGCAGCCGCAACAGCTTGTTCTTTTTTACTCAATGCCTCTGTAGCTAGACGGTCTGCTTCAGCAACGTCCAATTGACCTGTGTTTGCTTTCTGCAACAGCAAAACTGCTTTTCTTTCCCAATCTGCTGCCGCTTGTTTATGTTGCTCATACTCTTTTCTAGTTCTAATAGAAATTGCTTTTACCTGAGCTAAACCTTGTAAACTTTTATCTAAATCACCTTTCAATTCACGTATACCCTGATCCGTCATTTTGATAGGATCCTCCAAATTATCCATGACAGCATGAGATTCTGCTGACATCCACCCGAAAATTCTCTTAAAGAATGACATATTTTTTTGTTTAGTTTTGTGCGTAATTTAATAATAAATCGTAGTTCTCACTGATCATCAATTTGAATGCATTCAGCGTTCCTTCAATTTCATTTTCATCCAAGTTTTCCAGCTCAAGTGTATCTCTGAATAACACTCTATTACCTTCAGCATCAATTACAAATGCTCCATGTACACTAGTACGGTTTTTTTCAAGTAAAGTTCTGTAGAATTCTGGGTCGTTGTTGTTGATATCCAAGATGTGCATTTCTACAATTAGGATTGGGTCCTCACAGTCCACAATAACATTAATCAGCCCCTCTTCTTCGTCAGAAACAATAAAAAGTTCCTCCTCTAGGTCTTCACTTTTTATGTCGTATCCGAGGTTTAGCAAATAGCCCTTTACTTTTTCAAAGTAACTCATTGTATTGTAATTTAATTTATTAATAACTGATAATACGAATATAACTAGAATTTAGATACTAAAAAGAGTAGAAATAATTAATATTTAATAAAAAATCGATATAAAAAGCACGTTATCAATAAAAAAATATTTTTTTGGATATTTTTTATCAGCAATGAAAAATTTTTAGAAAAAGGAATAGTATATTTGGTGCAATCGGTTGAAGCAAATTTCAATGATAAAATAAACTACCAAATTCTATATGCCAAAAAATAATCATCTTAAAGACTCCCCCCTTTTAATTGAAGGAGCTTGGGAAGTGTGTAACCAAGTAGGCGGGATCTATACAGTAATCAAGTCAAAAATATTAAACGTTCTCTCTTCTTTTGGAGATGATAACTATTGTTTGATCGGTCCTTATGTAAACAGCAATGTATCCGCGATTTTTGAACCAATCTCAGATGAAGGAAATGACTTAGTTTCTAGAACCGTACGTTCATTGAGAGCCCGTGGATATGAAGTAAATTATGGAAGATGGTTAGTTTCAGGTCGCCCAAGAGTCGTTCTTTTCAATCCTCACATGGAAGCTTGGAAACTTACAGACATAAAAAAATCAAATTGGGAAAGTCACAATATTCCTTCTTTTGATGGCAACGATCTTTTTGATCAAACGATTATGCTGGCAAGCCAAATCACTGACTTCTTCCAGGAACTACACGAGCAAAACCAACATCAACAAAAAGTCATCGCTCATATGCACGAGTGGATGGCAGGTATCCCAATTCCTGAAATCAGAAGAAGAAATTTAGATATCAAATGTGTATTTACAACCCATGCAACGTTATTAGGTAGATATCTAGCAATGAATGACCCTAGCTTCTATGATAACTTAGAAAAGGGTGTATATGAATGGGAAAAAGAAGCAACACATTTCAATATTCTCCCTCAAGTAGCTATTGAAAGAGCTGCTGCACACGGTGCTCACACGTTCAGTACTGTAAGTAGACTAACCGCCGTTGAGTGTAAATACCTGTTAGGCAGAGACATTGATGCAATTGTACCAAATGGTATCAACATCAACCGCTTTGAAGCTTTACACGAATCTCAAAATTTACATCAGATTTATAAAGAAAAGATTCATGAGTTTGTAATGGGACATTTTTTCCAATCTTACTCTTTCGATCTTGACAATACTTTATACTTCTTTACTTCTGGCAGATACGAATTTAAGAACAAAGGTTTTGATTTAACATTAGAAGCATTAGCTCGTTTAAATCATAAACTCCGCGTCAATAATATCAATAAAACAGTCGTTACTTTCTTCATCACAAAGAAAGAATACAACTCCATCAACCCTATTGAATTAGAATCAAGAGCGGTATTAGGAGAAATTAGAAAAATTTGTGACGCTATGGAACGCTCTGTAGGTGAAAGATTATTCTATATGGCTTCTAAAGGTGATACGTACTCTACTCCTTCTATTGAAGACCTTATTCCTGAAAGTTTAAGACTTCAATTAAGAAGAACAGTTCAGTCATGGAAAACAGACCGTTTACCTTTCATTACTACGCATAACCTACAAGACGACAGCAAAGATGACATTTTGAACTTTGCACGCTCTTCTGGTTTATTGAACTTTGAAGGTGATAGAGTAAAACTCGTTTACCACCCTGATTTTGTATCTTCAATGAACCCTCTTTTTGGTATTGACTATGATGACTTCGTAAGAGGGTGCCATTTAGGTGTTTTCCCTTCTTATTATGAGCCTTGGGGGTATACACCAATGGAATGTGTAGCAAGAGGTATTCCTGCTGTAACTTCAGATTTAGCCGGATTTGGTGACTTTGTGATTAACGATTTGAAGAGAACGAGAGTAGATGGCATTGAAGTGATCCACAGAAAGCATAGTGATTATTCCCATTCTGCTGAAGAGTTAGCCAATTTCATGTATGATTTTGTGACAACCGAAAGGAGAGATAGAATTTCTCAGAGAAGTGCTGTTGAGCAAAGTTCAATTCACTTTGACTGGGATGCTTTATACGATTATTATATTAAAGCATATCAGATTACACTTGAGCGTTAGTTTTTATAATGCTTTTTAAATATATAAGCCGGTCAGCGTAACTGACCGGCTTTCTTTTTTTATTAGTCTTTTAAAATGCTTCTTGAAATTACAATTTTCTGAATTTCAGATGTTCCTTCATAGATTTGTGTAATCTTGGCATCACGCATTAATCGCTCTACATGATATTCTTTCACATATCCATATCCCCCATGTATTTGAACAGCTTCTACAGTTACATCCATTGCTACTTCTGAGGCATATAATTTTGCCATCGCTGAAGCTTCACTGTAATCTTCTCCTTGATCTTTTAACCAAGCTGCTTTGTAAACTAAGTGCCTTGCTGCTTCAATTTTGGTTGCCATATCAGCCAACTTAAACGCGATTGCCTGATGTTCGCTAATTGGCTTCCCAAACGTTTTTCTCTCCTTTGAATATTTCAATGCTAACTCATATGCTCCTGCTGCAATGCCTAACGCTTGAGCTGCAATACCGATTCTACCTCCATTAAGTGTTCCCATCGCGAATTTAAAACCAAAGCCATCTTCGCCTATTCTATTTTCTTTAGGAACTTTCACATCAGTGAAACTTAGCATGTGAGTATCTGAACCTCTGATACCTAATTTATCTTCTTTTTTGCCAACTACAAAACCATCCATACCCTTCTCTACAATAAGGCAATTGATTCCTCTGTGTCCTTTCTCACGGTCTGTTTGTGCTATCACCAAGTATATTGAAGCAGAATTACCATTAGTAATCCAGTTCTTAGTACCATTCAATAGATAATGATCCCCTTGATCAATAGCTTCGGTTACCTGAGAAGTAGCGTCACTTCCAGCTTCTGGCTCAGATAAACAAAACGCTCCTATAGCTTCTCCTGAACAAAGTCTTGGCAAATATTTCTGTTTTTGTTCTTCTGAACCAAACTTTTCCAAGCCCCAACATACCAATGAGTTATTGACAGACATGGAAACTGAGGCTGATGCATCAATTTTCGAGATTTCTTCCATTGCCAATACATAAGAGATTGTATCCATTCCGCCTCCACCGTATTTTGGGTCTACCATCATGGACATAAAACCCAATTCTCCCATTTGACGAACCTGTTGTGCTGGGAACCTTTGCTCAGTATCCCTTTCAATTACTCCTTCCAACAATTCAGCCTGAGCGAAATCACGAGCAGCGTCTTTAACCGCTTGCTGCTCTTCTGTTAGTTTAAAATTCATGTGTGTAAATTGGTAAATTTAGGTTGTGTTTATTGTGAATGTTTGCTCAAATATACAAAGCTTCGTCTAAAGAAAAAGCTTTTAAGTGTGGAATAAACGTTTCAATATTAAAAAACAACGAGAATAGGTAGCATCACATTAGAATTGTACAATTATGACAACATTTTAATCCAATGCATTATCATTAAAATGTACAAAAAAAGCCTCCCGTATCCGAGAGGCTTTCATCTATTATAATTAATATCTTATTATCTAAGCTGTTGACCAATTGTAAAGTGGAATTGGCTACCACTGATATCTCTCTGACCTGGAGGTGCATCGAAACCATAAGCCCAGTCAATACCTAACATACCAAATGCTGGCATGAAGATACGAGCACCGAAACCTGCTGATTTATATAAATCAAATGGGTTGAACTCATCAAATGAAGCCCAGTTATTACCGCCTTCCATAAATCCGAGAACATAAATTGTTGCTGATGGATTCAATGAAACTGGGTATCTTAATTCCATTACGAATTTATTATAAACAACACCACCTAAACCATTTGTCTCATAAGGAACAATGGAGTTGTTTTGATAACCTCTTAAACCAATTGTCTCCGTACCAAGTAAGGCAAATTGTTGAGTTAAACCATCACCACCCATAATGAAACGTTCAAATGGACCTAATCCTTTATCTTCATTATATGCATTCAAGAAACCCATGTGAGCTCTAGTTGCTAATACTAGGTCACCAATGATTGCTTGGTACCATGCATTATCAAACATCCACTTATTGTATTCCACCCATCTATATCTATCTTCATCACTGATTTCAGAAGAAGAGAAATCTTTATCCTGGAATAATGAATAAGGAGGAGTTAAACTGATACTCAATGAAACCTGTGATCCTCTACGCGGATAGGTAGGCTGGTCAATACTATTTCGTGAAATGGTAGTATTAAATGTAAAGTTATATGACTTACCATTGTTATAATCACCAAAACCTGTAGCAAACCAGTTGTTCAAGTCATACACCATAAATGATAATGAATTGGACATTGTAAACCAGTCATCAGGCCATTTTAAACGACGACCTAGGGCTACTGTTGCTGCATTAATACCTAAACTACCAATTTTTGTGTTACCACTATAAGAGTTTTGATTCGAATAGTTATAACTTACTGTCAATGAGTTTGGCTTTCTACCACCTAGCCAAGGTTCAGTAAATGAAACTGAGTAAGTCTGATACTGAATACCAGAAGCTTGTACTCTCAATTGTAATCTTTGTCCGTCACCTGATGGTAAAGGTCTCCATTTAGAAAAATCTCCTACGTTTCTAAGTGAGAAGTTGTTGAAAACTAGGCCCACAGTACCAACAAAACCGTAGAAACCACCCCAACCACCTGAAAGTTCAATCTGGTCATTGGCTTTTTCAGTTAATCCATATTGAATATCCACTGTACCATTTGACATATTTGGCTTTGGTTGAATATCAATCGTTTCTGGATCAAAATATCCTAAAGTTGAAAGTTCACGTTGCGTTCTGATCAAGTCTGCACGGCTAAACTTCTGACCTGGCAAGGTTCTGATTTCACGATAAACTACGTGATCTGAAGTTTTAGTGTTACCGTTTACAATAATCTTAGAAATATAAGCTTGTTCACCTTCAAAAACTCTCATTTCAATATCTACAGAGTCACCTACAACCAATACTTCTACTGGAGTAACATTGAAGAATAAATAACCATCATCCATATATAGAGCTGAAATATCTGCTCCATTAGGGTTGAATGACAAACGCTTATTCAATTCTGTAGTGTTATAAACATCACCTGGAGAAATACCTAATACTCTACCAAGTTGCTCATCTGTATACTTATAGTTACCTGTCCAATTGATACTTCTGTAATAGTAACGTTTACCTTCATACATATCAATTTCAACATTCACCAATTTATCAGTGACATCATAAACAGAATCTCTAACGATTTCAGCATCACGGAAACCTTCCTCATTATAGTATTCGATCAATGATTTTTTATCATTCTTATATTCTTCTGCAATAAACTTTGAAGGAGTAAAGATTCTACCAAAACGTTTTTCTTTCGTTTTCTTCAGCTTTCGCTTCACTTTCTTCTCTGTTAACTCTTCAACGCCCGCCAACTTCAGCTCTTCGATTTTCACCTTGCTGTTTTTGTTAACATCAATTCTAAGAATCACAGAATTGGCTAAAACAGGATCTTTCTCACGGACAATCTTCACTTCCGTATTTTTAAAACCTTTTTCAGCATAATGCTCTTTAATCAGGTTTTGAGTATTACGGATCATCGATTCCGTTACAATACGGCCTCTCACTAACTGTACTTTGTCAGTAAGTGTTTTAGCTTGTCCTTTTTTGACCCCTTCAAAATAGAACTTTGATAACTTAGGTCTTTCTTTCAAGGCTATTTGAAGGTAAACATCATTTCCTTGAATCTCCGTAACGTTAATTTGAACATCACCAACAATACCTAATCTCCAAAGCTTCTTCACGGCTTTACTGATAGCATCACCAGGGATTTTAATTTTCTCCCCTACCTTAAATCCAGCGATATTGATTAATGCATTTTTATCATTAAAATCTGCACCAACAACGTCAATACCTGCAATTGTATATTCTACAGGGGTACCATAGTCTACCTTGTACTTACCACTCTGTGAACCATAGTTTGTACCAAACTGAGCATAAGTTGTAGTTATTGCGAATGTCCAAATTGAGATGAACGTTAACAGTGTATACACTGCTTTTTTAGTTGATATCATGCGTTTTGCTTGATCTCTTTTAATATTGTCCTTGATCTTTATGAAAGTTGTTCACTTGTTTTACCATAACGTCTTTCACGTCCTTGGTAAGAAAAAATTGCTTCGTGGAGGTTATTCTTCCTAAAGTCAGGCCAAAGTACATTAGTAAAAAATAATTCAGTATAAGCAATTTCCCATAATAGGAAGTTACTCACTCTATGTTCGCCACTAGTACGAATGAGAAGTTCTGGATCAGGCATATCAGCTGTAGACAAATAATTCTTGATGGTATCTTCATTTACAGCATCAATTTCTCCCAACTTAAATGCTTGACACATCTTCTCCGTAGCTTGAATCAAATCCCATCTACCACTATAGCTAAGTGCCAACACTAATGTTAGACCCGTATTCTCTTTGGTTAGTTGTATTGACTCATCTAATTCTTTCTGACAATCTCTTGGCAATTGTTCTAAATCACCAATTGCTTTCAAGCGAACATTGTTCTTCATCAATGTTTTTGTTTCAGAGCGGATCGTTGAAACCAACAATTTCATCAGTCCTAAAACTTCGGCTTTTGGCCTATTCCAATTTTCAGTAGAAAAAGCATATAGAGTTAAATAATCTACTCCCAATTCAGCACATCCCTCTGTTGCTTCACGTACTGCTTTAATAGCATTGTTGTGTCCAAAGATTCGCTTTGCACCTTTCCCTTTAGCCCAACGTCCATTACCATCCATAATAATAGCAATGTGATTAGGTACATTCGCCTTATCTAACGTGTAATCCATTCTAAAAATTGTCTAAAACAAAACTTAGCTCAGTAATCCAATTTAATAATATTACTTTGCTGAAGGGCGAAATTAAAGATAAATAGAGCAGATAACAACAAAAAACAGTTTTGAAATGAAAACTAATAGTACATATTTATAAGAATAATGTATTTTTACACAAGTTAACATTCTACATACGATAAACTATTTTACGCTGTGTACACAGTATCAATGAGATACTATTTTTTAACACAACAAATGCTCTATGAATAGATTTTCTAGCAAATTAAACTTAGTTAATAAAAAAATAGGAAATTTTGTCTCTTATTTCTCTCTACTTCTCATTATCATCGTTTGTTTCGATGTTTTAATGCGTTACTTTTTTAATGTGACCTCTGCCTCGATCGCAGAAATGGAGTGGCACTTGTTTGCCTGTATTTTTCTATTGAATGCAGGAAATACTTTACGTCAGGACAAACATGTGAGAGTGGACGCTTTCTATTCAAAACTCTCTCCACGCTCAAAGGTCTACATCAATACGTTTGGTTTTTTCTTTTTCCTAACTCCATTTTGTCTGCTGATCATTGATGCAAGTCTCCCTTACATTATCAACTCTTATAAAATAATGGAGCACTCCACTGATCCAAGCGGTCTACCCTATCGTTTTATTATCAAAGCTACTATTCCAATTAGTATGATTTTATTATTACTTCAAGGCATTGGCAATACAATTGAGGGACTGTATTCTTTAAAAACTATACAATAACAACATGCTTCTCGCACTATTATTCATTTGCCTTTTTGGGGCATTACTACTTGGCTATCCTGTTGCATTTACTTTAGCAGGAGTTTCTTTGATTTTTGGCTACTTTACTTTTGGAGTCGATTTATTTTATTTACTTCCACTGCGCATCTTCGGTACTATGAGTAACCAAATACTCATTTCTGTTCCTCTTTTTGTTTATATGGGTGTGATGCTCGAAAAATCAGGTATTGCGAGCCGGCTCTTGAATACCATGGCTATTTTACTTGGAAAAGTTAAAGGGGGATTAGCAATTTCGGTGGCAATTGTTGGAGCAATGTTAGCGGCTTCTACTGGTATTGTTGGAGCTACAGTAGTGACAATGGGATTGATGAGTTTACCAAGTATGCTTAAAAGAGGTTATTCAGCCGAATATTCAACAGGTATTATAGCAGCAAGTGGAACATTAGGACAAATTATCCCTCCAAGTATTGTACTTATTTTAATGGGAAGTGTCATGAATATTTCCATCGGAGATTTATTTGTTGCAGCTGTTATCCCAGGAATGCTTCTAGTGACTTTCTATATTATATATGTTTATATCTATGCAAGTTTAAACCCTGAAAAAGTTCCTGCCATATCCAAAAAGGAGATCGATGAATTTAAGCAATCGTTAAGCTTTACTTCTTTATTGAAAACGTTTGTTTTACCTTTTGTTCTGATCATTGCTGTTCTTGGCTCCATATTTATGGGAATTGCTTCTCCTACTGAAGCGGCTGGAGTTGGAGCTTTAGCAGCTACTCTATTGACAGCTTTAGAGAAAAAATTAACTTGGACAGCAGTCAAAGAATCAGCTCTTGAAAGTGGATCTCTGACCAGCATGGTATTTATGATTCTTGTAGGTGCTACTGCTTTTGGATTGGTTTTTAGAGGATTAGGAGGTGATGAAATTTTGGTCGAATTTATTCAAAGTTCAGACCTTTCTCCCTATATGTTTTTGGCCTTAGTATTGTTTGGAATTTTCCTTGCAGGCTTCTTTATTGATTTCATCGAAATCATTTTCATTTTCATGCCTGTAGTGACTCCAATTTTTGCTTTATATGGGCTTGATTTACTTTGGGTAGCCATTTTGGTTTCTCTTAATCTTCAAACCTCATTTTTAACTCCACCTTTCGGTTTTTCATTATTCTATCTCAAAGGTGTTGCTCCTAAAAGCATTAAAACTAGTCAAATTTACAAAGGCATCATTCCTTATATATGTATCCAACTATTATTGATTGTTTTAATAATAAGCTTTCCGAAACTTGTCACATTCCTACCTGCCATTATGGAATAGAAATAATATTGTAACAAAAGAAAAGAGATAGTTTCTAGTCTTTCATACACTAAAAACTACCTCTCTATTTATTCTTTTTCATAATCTGAAGGATACAATCGCATATTCCAACCTCTAAAACAGAGCAACATCATTCCTAAAAGATAAACAAAATCTTCAGCTGGAATGGTAAAGATTCTGACATTGGAAAATACCTCACTGTTGTACCAAACAATTGGATCAGGCGTAAATGATCCTGTTAGGATTCCATTAAAAATCAGAAATGGAAATAACGTGATCAAATAAGACCACCAGAAAGCTTGATTAAGAAATTTATACACTACTACCAATGCTATACAAACGACATAAAAATTAGTAGTAGAATAAATTCCTCCATAATAAGCTTGTGAAATGGCTACTCCAATAAAAAAGTAGGCTGGAAGGTATGTTTTCTTCAACGTACTCGGGAAATAAGCAATAACGCATTCATAAATGAACAAAAAGCAGTAAGGGATAATAAAGAAAAACATCCATTCCTCAATTGGAAGATAAAAAATGGTGAGCCCTACTAAATAATCAGGATTAAAACCCCAATACATCATATAAGTGAAAATGATATCCCATGGAAGGTACACAGCTCCCATTGTAAAAAACGCGGGAACAAATCTTATCCAACTCTTATAAAAAGCTACTTTTTTGTCAAAGCTTAATAGTAAAGGCCCCATGAGGGCCAAAATATTTATGATCAAATAGATATCAGACAGTGCTGGCATTCTTCTTTTTTTGTTTAATACTTTTTGCTTCTTTCCAAAATTTAAGAGGAACGATCAACATACCAAAACATTCACCGTCTTCTTTTGTCAATTTTTTATGATGAACTTTATGTGCTTTTCTAATCGCTCTGAAATACCTATTGTTTGTATTGTCAAACCATTTAAATCTTCTATGAATTAATACATCATGTGTTAGAAAATAACACAGACCATACAAAGCGATTCCTGCTCCTATCCATACAAACACATAATGATTATACATCATACCCAACATAATGCCCAACCAAGACGGTATGGCAAAAATCAAGAAAAATAAATCGTTTTTCTCAAAGAATGACTTGTGAGGTTCATGATGATCCTGGTGCAAACTCCATAAAAAACCGTGCATCACATATTTATGTGCTGCCCATGCTGTGAATTCCATAAATAAGAACGTCACTAGTACTATTAGAATATTCAAAATCATAATTAAAGTTGGATAAGCGCTAAGTTTTGGAATATAAAATAAGTGAAAAATAAGATATAAATATAGACTGAAATTGAATTATTAGACCTTAAAAATTTCAATCGTAAAAAAATAAACAACGACATAAAAAACCACCAGCTGATATAGTTTTTCAACGGGGGCATTCCTCCACTCCACTTCCAAAAACCTAAAGGTTCACAAACTCTCTCAATCAAAACATCAAGCAATACTACAAGCGCTGCGGCAATGATTGACTTAAAATAGATATTGAGTTTTATTTTCTTGCTAAATGTAACACCTGCCACTGCTAAAATCAACCAATTAATAGCAATTAATAATGGAACTCCGTCTAATTTAAAACCTAAATTCTCCAAATAGACATATTCACCAAATAAAAAACCTTTATGTACTCCAACCCATTCTACTAAGAAACTTCCCACAAATACAAAAGCATACCATATCTTTAACTTTGTGGTCTTTTGATCTTCAAAGTAAAGTAAGACAAGAAATGTGGTAAAAAGTAAAAAAGGTGTAAAAGGAAGAATGAGTTGATTGAGCGGAAAAAAGGCCGCTACACAACCTACAGCATAAAAAATGAATAAGAATATTTTCACCCATTTTTCCGTTGAGAAGGATTTTGCAGTCGATATAAATAAGGTTGATTTCATTGGTTTGTGATTAGTTCTTCTACTATTTTTGCACTGTTCAAGCATAATGGAATACCTCCACCTGGATGAACACTTCCTCCTACAAAATACAAATTATCAATATCTTTTGATTTATTTCTTTGGCGATAAAAGGCACTATTCAGCTTATTACTGTTGAGTCCATAAAGGGCACCTTTCCAACTTTGCGTATCTTGCTCTATCAATTTTGGAGACCAATAAGAAGAATAAGAAATCAACTCCTCAAGGTTTGTATCCAATTGTTTTGATAAAATTGACATCACTTTCTTCTCTATTCCCCGAATTACTTCATTGGTAAATAATTCTGGTTTTGGAGGAACGTTGATCATTACAAACCAGTTCTCACTTCCTTCGGGTGCATCATTGATATTGATTTTACTACTGATATGCACATAAATTGTTGGATCTGATGGTATTTTAAACTCCTCAAAAATCTCTTTAAATTCTTTTTGGTAATCTTCAGAGAAGAAAATATTATGCAAATGAAGCTGATCGAAAGAGTGGTTCACTCCCCAATAGAAAACCATGGCTGATGATGACAGCTCTTTTTCTTTTGGTACTCTTATTTTCTTATCAAGAATATTAGGAATAAAAAAGTTGACATCAACATTAGAAACTACCAAGTCAGCTTCAAAAATTTCATCTTTGGTTTTGACACTTCTTATGCTCTTATTATTGCTGATACTGATACTTTCCACCTTTCTATTTTTCAGAAAATTCACTCCTTCCTCCTCTGCCAATTTCACTAATGAAGTAACAATTGAGCGCATTCCCCTTTTAGGAAAAAAAACACCATCCTGATGTTCAAGTGCACTGATAACTCTCATTATTGAGGGAGTTTGATAGGGATTTGAGCCGTTATACGTTGCATATCGATCAAACAACTGTACCAATTGCGGATGTTTGAAATGTTTTTTATTGAATTGATGCAGTGATTCAAAAACACCAATCCTAGTCAAAACTGGCAAAGCAACCCACACCTCTTTAGTCAGAAGATCAGATATTTTTGTAAGACTGTTTTCTATAAATATTGGTGAAGTTTTGTTGTAGTCATCAATGATATTATGAAGCACATCAGTGACATCAACATCCCATTTCTTTAATACTTCACTTGAAAATTTTTCAGGGTCTGAATATGCTGTAAAAATAGATTTATCTGAAAAAAAATACTGAGTGGCTATTTCTGATTCTTCATATTGAAAATAATCTTTGACTTTTTTTCCATACAATAAAAAAAGTTCTTCTACTAAATGAGGCAATGTAAAAAGTGAAGGTCCTTGATCAAATCGAAAACCTTCTGCTTCAAATTGCCTTAATTTTCCTCCCAGTGTATCAGAGGCTTCTAAAAGGGTTACATTATAGCCTAGTTTATTAAGTCTTAATGAGGAGGCAATACCTGCTATTCCCCCTCCTATAATTACAGCTTGTTTCATTCAGTTTTAGTTATGCAATTGCTTGTTTCTTTACGTCTAAAAAATACTTTACTTTTTCTAAACACAAACCAAACCAAGCGGTAAAATCAGAAGGCTTTTTCTTCATCCACGCTTCCAGATCAGCAATATCAATCCACTTAATGCTTTCCACTTCCTCTGGGTTTGGTTTAATGATACCATCATAATAACCTACAAATACATGATCGTATTCATGCTCAATCAGTCCATTTCCGAAAGCAGCTTTATACAATACATGATCTACCCATTCTATTTCAGTACTAAAGCCCATTTCTTCCACCAAGCGACGATTTGCACCATCATGTACCTCTTCTCCTGGTTTGGGGTGACTACAACAAGTGTTGGTCCATAGGCCACCTGAGTGATATTTTGTCAATGCACGTTGCTGCAGTAAAAGCTTACCTTCATTATTAAAGATGAAGACAGAAAAGGCTCTGTGCAATTTTCCTTCTACATGGGCCTGAAGCTTCTCCATTACCCCAACCTGTTGATCATTTTTATCAACTAGTATTACATCATTTCTCTCCATAGCTTACAGTATATTTACCTGATGACGAATATAAGATTGACAAAGGATCATGTATTTTTTTGGATCTGGAATTCTCAACCTTTCTTTTAATATTGTTTCTGCTGGAGCATTTTTCACTTTGCTGAATAACCTAGTGTAATAGATATAAGCTAAATAAACTCCAAATCTTGCTTTTTTAGGCAATTGCTTTATTCCTTCAAACCCTTGATCAAAGTCTTTCTGAATGTCAGCTTCAATTTCTTTTTTCACCTCATCATTGAATACCGATATATCAATGTTAGGGAAATAAACTCTACCTAAATCACGTACATCTGCTTTTAAGTCTCTTAAGAAGTTGATTTTCTGGAATGCAGAACCTAAAGACATGGCCAGTGGCTCCAATCTTCTATACTCTACTTCATCACCTTCTAAGAAAACCCTCAAACACATTAAGCCCACTACTTCTGCAGAACCTAGAATATAGTTTTTATATTCCTCTTCAGAATATTCCGTTTTATCCAGGTCCATACGCATACTTCTGATAAATAAAGAAATCAACTCTCTTTCAATACCATACTCATTCACTACTTCCTGAAAGCAATGCAATATAGGGTTGATACTAATTTTATCATCGATGGCTTTATAACAATCTCTTTCAAAATCGTCAAGCAATTGCTCCTTATCATATCCATGAAAGGAATCTACAATTTCGTCTGCCACTCTCACAAATCCATAAATTGCATAAATCGCAGGACGAAGTGAAGGTGCCAAGAATCGAATTCCAATTGCAAAAGACGTAGTATACTTTAACGTTAGAGATTTCGATAAGTTATAAGAAAGGTCATCATAAATCTTTTTCATTACATTAAGTGTTTCAAGTTATAGTGTAATTTTTGTTCAGTGTGTATCAATAAGTTATTATGAATACTGGGAGATGAGATTAAAAATATAAATGTTCTTTTACCTGTGTAAATGAGTTTGCAGAAGTAAAGGAAATCAGTGAATACATTAAACTACTTTTTCTGGTGCTTTCAATCCTTTTTTCTTTAGTATTTCACGAGCTACTAATTCTCCTGAAATGATTGAAGGCGGTACACCAGGGCCCGGAACAGTCAACTGCCCTGCCATTAAAATATTGTCCAGTTTTTTAAAACGGATTGATGGTTTTAAAAAGGCCGTTTGTTTAAGAACGTTAGAAAGGCCATAAGCATTCCCTTTAAAGGCATTATAAGCTTCAACAAAATCATTGTGAGCAAATGTTTCCTTCACAATCAAGTGTTCACGGATGTCAATTCCTGTTGAGGATTTTAATCGATCGCAAATCACATTGAAGTAGTGCTCTTTAATTTCTTCAGTGTCTTCTAAACCTGGTGCTACAGGAATAAGAAGCATTAAATTTTCTGTTCCTTCAGGTGAAATTGTGTTATCACTTACTGAAGGGGCACACATGTAGAATAAAGGTTTTTTAGGCCAAGCTGGATGATCATAAATTTCTTCTGCATGTGGCTCAAAAGGCGTATCAAAATACAGATTATGATGATGAATATTGTCAAACTTTGTATCCAATCCTATGTAATACAGCAGACATGAAGGTGCCATTTTTCGGTTGTCCCAATATTCCTTTGTATAGTTTCTATACTGTTTTGGTAATAGCTTCTGCTCAAAGAAATTGTAATCACAAGTTCCTACCCATTCATCGTGCTGTAGGTTTTTTCCATTACTTTCCATTGAAATAACAGTTCTTCCTTCACAATTTACTTTATCAATTGGAGTGGCAGTATGAAATGTCACCCCCTTTTCAATGGCTAAACTTTCAAATCCTTTAATGACCATACCCAACCCTCCTTTAGGATACCATGTTCCTAGTTTAAGATCCGCATAATTCATCAAACTGTACAATGCTGGTGTTCTTTTGGCTACATCACCCAAGAACAAAACAGGGAATTCCAAAATTTTGAGAATTTTCTCATTCTTGAAGTATTTTCTGATGTAACTCGCAAAATCAGAAATTAAATGAAGTCTAGGAATATTTTTGATCACCTGCCACTCTGCAAATTCCATGATAGAGTAAGACGGGCGGTGAACGAAATCATTCATACCAATCTGATATTTGATTTCAGCCTCATGCATAAACTGCATAAGTTTTTGCTTTGCACCTGTTTCCCACTCTTCAAACAGATCTCCAAGCTTATTTACATCAGCAGGAATATCTGTGTAGTCAGTACTTGACCAATAAATTCTATATGAGGGATCTAATCTTTCTAATTCGTAGTAGTCAGACACTTTTTTTCCAAACTTCCCAAAAAAGTTTTCGAACACATCAGGCATCCAATACCATGATGGTCCTAGATCAAAAGTGAAGTCATTAATCGTCTTAGTTCTAGCTCTACCACCAATCTGTTCGTTCTTTTCATAGACATGCACTTCATGCCCTTGATCAGCGAGAGTAATTGCCGCTGACAAACCTGAAAAACCTGAACCTATTATACCTATTGATGCCATATTTTAGTTGAAGTATTTTGTTTAACTATTTAAGACAAGAATATAAACAAAAACGATCGGGAATTGTTTAAGTAATCCAAAAAAAATGAGCATTCAGCCTATATTTCAACTAATTATAAATAATATATTACAAATACCGTCTTCGTTAAACAAAAAAAGGTTCCAAACACTTTATTTGGAACCTTTTCTTAACACGTACGAAAACTTTATTTTGTCTTACCGTAATATATATTTTCAATTAATGCAGTATTAACATCAACATTCATATTTTCATTATGGTCTTTGAAGAGAATTTGAAGTTTGTTCTTACCTGCATTCAGGTTCACCTTCATTCTATTGGAATTCCCGATGCTTGACCACTCATCTGTTCCTCTTTGTGCCATTACAATAGTCTCTGCTTCATCCCCATTGACCACCAATGCACGGATTGCACATTTATTATCTGTATTCCATGGACCACTACCATTTGCATATGAGAACCAAACCACATAGTCACCGGCTTCTTTTACATTGAGTTCAAAGTTTACTTTCTTGTTTTTAGTCTTCGATACTTCAACAACATTGCTTGGAGCTCCTTTGATCGTTACTTTTCGATCTACTTTAGCAACTTTAGCAATATTTTTCGACTGATAGTTATTGTTTAAAACAGGCTCCGAAATGTAGGATAAATAACCATATTTATCTACAGCTCTAACTGCGTATTCTTCTAGTCTATTTTTTAAGGGTGATAATTTGTATTCTGTTGAAGTTGGAGAAGCAACCACTTTTCCGTTCACTACAACTTCATACTTTACAGCTCCTTCAATTGCTTTCCAAGTCAAAGTTTCTCCTTTTAAATCGGCTTGAGGTGTTTTTAGATGGAACCTATTCGGCACTTTATTACTTGATGTACCTTCTGTAATATCATTGTCTGCCAATAGAATTTCAATTTTATGAGAACCTCCGTCTACTAAAGCAAGTGATTTTGAAGCCACTTCTTTTCCATCTACTTTGAAACTCTTGATTTGATTACCATAACCCACTAAAGCTATTGAAAGGTTATCATTCCATAACTTTACATTATTTAGTTGCTTCTTGCCTCCATATACTTTTGGTACAACAGGATTGAATGTTAGAACCCCATTCTGATCTACATTAATTCCGAAGAACACTTTATAAATCATTGCCATATTTCCAGACAAACTCCATAACATTTCATCAGAGTTCACTTCTGTTCCCATGTAATCACCATCTTCTGCCACAAAGTTTTCTTTGTTGGTCAAGAAAAGTGCCGCTGGTCTGTAAATAGAAGCCAAACCTTGCTCTAGTGCTGTACCGTTGGCTGCTTTTGCTGTCGCGATATTCCAGTAAGCCTGTACAAATGGCCAAATACCATTATTATGATAAGGAGGAATACCTGGAATTTGAGGGTAAACACACGCCGCTCCATAAGGAACGATTGGTGATTTTGCCACAATTTCTTTACTTCTTTCAGCATCACTCACATCAAAAATGATAGCTAAAGCTTCACCCAATGCTTCATATTTAGGTGCTAAAATCATTTCATTTCTACCATACATATACTGTGCATAATAGCCTTCCTTCTCCATCCATAAGTGTTTGTTAATGGCCTTTTTCAAATCAATGGCTAAAGTAGAATAACGTTCCGCGTCTTTACTTTTCCCTAAAACACTAGCCATTCTTGAAGCAATATTCATAGCCTCAAAATGTACTACATTTGTCCCCAAATTCAATGATCTGTAAATATCGTTATTATCCATCCATCTTGGATACGTTTGCTTTCTCCAGTCCAAGAAGGATGATTCACCTCTCATCAAACCTGTCTCCTCATCATAAACGACCAATATATCATCTTCAATTGAATTTGAAATCACTTTATACGCCTCTTTCAACCATGCTTTATCACCTGTTACAGTATAGACATTCCAAGCTGCCAAAGCCCAAGTCATTCTATCAGAAGAAACTGGCCAAGCTCCACCAGAACCTGTGTCTTGAATCACACGGTTTCTCTTCACTTTCTTTCTTAATGAAGTAATCGCTCTATCAGGATCAAGAATTGACAAGCTCAATACAATAGAATAACTGATATCTCTTGTCCAGACACCGCCCCATTCTTTACCTGTTCTAAAAGTACCATCAGCTTCAGAATCCGCCACTAATTCATTTAATGCTAAATTATACAGAGCATTGATCAATGGAATATCTGAAGTGAACGTAGGGTATTTAGATATATTTTTTGAAGATTTCCATACTGGTGAAGTTTGCTTTTCAGGATCTGGAGCATTCATCACAAAAGTAGCTTCATAAATACCATCTCCGTTGATGTCTTGTAGTTGCTCTCTTTCACTTAGATTTTCAAAATCCCATCTAAGTGGAGCACTTCCTCCAGCAATAAATACCCCTTTGAAATCATCTTTATAGATTTTATCTCCATGCAGGTCTTCATAATAGCCTTTTTCCTTGAAAGCATTCAATACAGGTGACATATCCAATTTGAAAGTTACCTTTGTATTTTTTTCCAGCCAATCCATCGGGTCCACCTTTTCATCCATTGCCCAAGGCTCTCCAAATTTGATGGTTTCAGTAGTAAATGCTCCATTTTCGGGTTTGATCACCACTCTATGGTTAATACCGTATGGAAGCTCATCGTCTTTACCATTGATACTAAACTTAAACTCCACTGCTCTGCTATACGCATCTTGCATCGGACTTTTGTAATTGGAAGTCATTTCTTTATCAGAAACCACCTTTGCTTCATATTTTCCTTGGATAACATGATCTTTGTACACTTTGTAAGTGTCAGAGGAGTATAATAATTCATTTTTCTGTTCTGAACATGCTGCAAAACCGCATGCGAAAGTAAGTAATAAAACACTCTTATGGATGTATTTTTTCATTCTCGATATACTTGATAATTAAAGGTTTTCTTATTTAATGGTGAGTAGTTTGTACTTTCAAAATAAACCTACTCATTGAAGTGGCACATAGCTTTGTCACTACGTACAATTTACAAACAGAATGTTCATACATACAATATGATTTTTATTGCAATCGGTTACAACATCAATTCTTTTACATTTCTTATCAAAAGTATCCTAATACGCCACAGAGGTATATTCGTATTTCAATAAACCTTCTTGTTAATGCAATAATTCTATCTTTCCTTTTTCAAAACATTTTGAAGAGTTGTGAAGTCCAATGATTAACTTTGAATTAAAATCACGAATAGACATGCATCTCAACTTAAAAAACACTTTCACTCAACTACCGGCTGATCCGGAAAAAGAAAATTATAGAAGACAGGTTATTAATGCTTGTTTTTCTTATGTTACCCCTAAGAAAACAGCTCAACCTTTCATTATACATACATCGGATGAAATGCTTCAATCACTTGGCATTTCGAAAGAAGAAAGTCAATCTGATGAATTCAGAGATTTATTTACAGGCAACAGCACTTATCCCAACAGTACTCCCTTTGCCATGTGCTACGGAGGCCATCAATTTGGTCAGTGGGCAGGACAATTAGGAGACGGAAGGGCGATCAATCTTTTTGAAGTAGAACATAATGAAAAGTTATGGGCCGTTCAATTGAAAGGAGCTGGAGAAACTCCCTATTCAAGATCTGCAGATGGATTGGCTGTACTGAGATCCTCTATTAGAGAATACCTCTGCAGTGAAGCTATGTATCATTTAGGCATTCCCACTACCAGAGCTTTAAGTTTAGGTTTGTCTGGTGATGAAGTATTGAGAGACGTCATGTACAATGGAAATTCTGCATATGAAAAAGGAGCTGTTGTATGCAGAGTAGCTGAATCTTTTGTAAGGTTTGGCAACTTTGAAATCTTGGCCGCTAATCAAGATCATGACACTTTAAAAAATCTGGCAGATTATGTGATTAAAGAATTCTATCCTCACCTTGGCACTCCTTCCAAAGAAACCTATTTAGCTTTCTTCAAAGAGGTAGCTGAAAGAAGTATGGAAATGGTATTGGCTTGGCAGAGAGTTGGTTTTGTTCATGGTGTGATGAACACTGATAATATGTCCATCTTAGGATTAACCATCGATTACGGTCCATATGGCTGGCTGGAAGGTTATGATTTTGGTTGGACTCCCAACACTACAGATTCACAATTTAAAAGGTATCGCTATGGTACACAAGGTGAAATTGTAGGATGGAATTTATTTAAATTGGCCAATGCAATTTACCCATTGATCGGTGAAGCTGAAGGTTTGCAAGATGCTTTAGAAGATTACAAGGACAATTACATTCAGAGGTATAATAAAATGATGCTGGAAAAACTTGGTCTTTCTAAAGAATTTGAAGACGAAAGCATCTTCATCCAAGAGCTTGAAAAAGCATTACATAAAACTGAAACGGACATGACAATATTCTTTCGTTTACTATCAAATTTGAAGAAAGATAAAAGTCAAGATCCTCTTTCTGTTGTAAAAGACGCTTTTTATACTTGGGATGACTTAAATGATGAAATCAAAAGACAATGGAGCACTTGGTTTGAGAAATATTTTGAAAGACTTGCTATCGAAATAGATTCAGATCAGGAAAGAAAAGAAAAAATGGATCAAGTTAACCCTAAATACGTGCTTAGAAACTACATGGCTCAATTGGCCATTGATGAAGCTGACAAGGGAAATTATGAATTGATCGATGAGTTCTTCCAATTATTGAAACGACCTTATGATGAACAACCTGATAGTCAGAAGTGGTTTGCCAAAAGGCCAGACTGGGCTAGACACAAAGTGGGCTGTTCTATGCTTTCTTGCAGCTCCTAATTTGCAAGAAAATTTTAACTAGAATAAAAGGGGCTTTTTCATTGTAATTTATAACTTTGCATAATTTGAGTGCGTTTTTGATACTCAGATAGGTCTATTTTATAATGAAGAAGCCTTTTTGCTTCTTATTCTAGTAACCATATATAGCGTCATGACAAAGCAAGAACTTTTTGATGAGATCAAGAAAAAAGAAAGTTTTTTATGTGTAGGATTAGATACTGATCCTAATAAAATTCCAGCTCATCTACAGAAAGAAGAGGATCCTATTTTTGCTTTTAACAAACAAATTATTGATGCTACAGCTGATTACTGTGTGTCATACAAACCCAACATTGCCTTCTACGAATCTTTAGGGCCAAAAGGTTGGGAATCCCTCCAAAAGACATTAGAATATATGCCTAAATCTCATTTCTCTATTGCAGATGCAAAAAGAGGAGATATTGGCAACACTTCAAATATGTATGCGAAAGCGTTTTTTGAAAACATGTCTTTCGATTCTATCACAGTCGCTCCATATATGGGTGAAGACTCTGTCACGCCGTTTTTAATGAATGGAAAATGGGTAATTGTTTTGGCACACACTTCTAACAAAGGCGGACTTGATTTTCAAAGAATTGTCAATCAAGAAACTGGAAATTATTTATTCCAAGATGTCATTCTAAAGAACAGAGAGTGGGCTTCAAGTGAACAATTGATGTTTGTGGTGGGTGCCACAAGAGCTGAAAGTTTGCTTGATGTCAGAAAAGTAGCTCCAGACAACTTCCTTTTAGTACCTGGAGTTGGTGCTCAAGGAGGCGACTTACAAGGTGTAGCAAAATATGGAATGACCAAAGAATGCGGTCTGTTAGTCAACTCTTCTAGAGGAATTATTTACGCTTCAAATGGAGAAGATTTTGCGGATGTGGCAAGACAAGAAGCGAAAAAACTGAGAGATGAAATGTCTCAGTTATTGGACCAATATTTATAAGCATAAACTATAGTTGAGTCTTCCCCTGACTAGGTGTGATGTTGGGTGAAGGTTCAGCTATTCTATATAACAACATATAAGCAACAATAGTATGAGTAATGCAAAAATTGCAGGTTTAGGATTTTATGTTCCTGAACAAGTGGTAACCAACGACGACCTAGCACAAAAGATTACAACTTCAGACGAGTGGATTCGTGAACGATCAGGTATTGAGGAACGTAGATATGCCGCTCCTGATCAAACCAACTATCATTTAGCGGCAGAAGCAACGAAAGAAGCTTTGGCAATGGCCGAAATGGAACCGAAAGACATTGATATGATCATTTATTGTACGTTGAGTGCTGATTATATCTTCCCAGGTTCTGGTGTTTTATTACAAAGAGAGTTGGGGTTCAGAACTGTCCCTGCCTTAGATATCCGTCAACAATGTTCTGGTTTTGTATATGGAATTTCTATTGCTGATCAATACATCAAATCAGGCATGTATAAAAATGTGCTTGTTGTAGGATCTGAAATTCATTCACGTGGATTAGATTTTAGTGATGAAGGTCGTGCTGTAACTGTATTATTTGGTGATGGCGCTGGTGCTACAATTCTTTCTGCGACAGATGAAGATTGCGGTATTTTGTCTACTCATATGCACTCTGAAGGTGAGTTTGCTGAAAAGCTAGCTGTAATTGATCCAGGTTTCACAAAGCCTGAAAGAAACAATCCTGATTATTGGAAGCCAGGTGGTTCTGCATTCCCTTATATGGACGGTCAATTGGTATTTAAAAATGCTGTAGTTCGTTTCCAAGAAGTGATTGCTGAAGCTTTAGCCGCCAATAACTTAAAACCTTCAGATATTGACTTGCTTGTGCCTCATCAGGCCAACTTAAGAATCTCCAACTTTGTACAGGCAAAAATGGGATTGCCTGATGAGAAAGTGATCAACACCATCCAAAAGTACGGCAACACTACTGCCGCTTCTATTCCAATCAGTTTAACAACTGCATTCAAACAAGGTAGAATCAAGAAAGGTGATTTAATTTGTCTTGCCGCTTTTGGTTCAGGTTTCACTTGGGCATCTGCCATTATTAAATGGTAATGAAAAAATAATAAACACAAAAAAGGCAACACCTACAGGATGTTGCCTTTTTTGATTGTATTGTGATGATTATTTATTACTGATTGTAATGACCATCTCTGTTCCTTTATCTTCTTGAGTATTCATTTCGAAAGTGGCGTCTTGAGATTCCAAAATCTTCTGAGCCATCTCTAATGCTTTCAATTCATCAGGATTCTGCCCTTTATACCCCCAACCTTGTCCATTGTCAGAAATGCTAATTTGAGCTTCTCCCATTGATGCATACAATGAAAGTGTCACTTTTCCATTTCCTTTAATAGTTTTGGCAGAGCAACGAATTAACGCACCCAAAGATTTTGTAAACAGATTTTGGTTAACTGTTACCTTTGGCGCACCTCCGATTTGTGTCACAATGCTTACATTATCAGGCAAAGAATGCTTTACGCTCTCAATAGTGTCTTCCAACAACTCCTTGGGATGCATTTCTTTTTTCTTTCCAATGTTGTGTGTAGAAGCAATAGTCAAATCTTCCAAGTCGTCATTCTCCTCCACTTCCAGCATTTTATTACTTGACATTGCCTGTAAACGGGAAGATTGGAAGGCTGAAACTTCCTCCTGCACTTCATTGACTTTCGGTTTGTTAACCTTAGGAGGGTTAATCTTCTGTGCTTCCTGTTCTTTTAATTTTTCTTCCAGATAAGCAATTTTTTCTTTTTGAGCATAATACGAACGCTTGCTGACTTTGTATTGTTTTCTTCGCACCAGCTCTAATATTATTATTAAAATTACTAATAATGCTATCACTACCAACCACAAGGCTCTTTCTATTGTAGGATCATTCATCTCTATGTTCATTTTTTAGCTTAACCCTAAAATTATCGGCGGCTGATGAGATCATTCAAAAATTTTGATCCCTTCAGTACAATTTTTACAAATATCTATATTCTCCCTCCCTTCCAATAACTGCTTTCTAAAATTAGTATATGAAGGAGCATTCCAAATATCCAAAAATCTAATATAATCATTTTTTAAAGACCCTAATACATGTTCTGCATCTTTATCAAAACAACAAGGAGCCACTTTTCCGTCCCAAGTCAACACTGCCGAATGCCACATTCTCCAACAACTTCTCTCCAAACTTCCTTTAAAAGAAAAAGTGCCATCTGAATTCTCTTTATATCTTGAGTATTTTTTGATGCTGGGAATCAACGGAGAACCATTTTCATAATCATAAATCTGAGCTGTTTTGAAAACGATTTTATCCACTCCCATACTATTGGCTAACTGTTCAGCTTCTTCAATTTGATGCTCATTGGGTTTCACAACAAGAAATTGAAACACGATTCTTGGAGTTGCACTATTTAACTTCTTTTTCCATTCAATTACTTTATTTGTTCCTTCCAGCACCTTATTGAGGTTACCTCCAATTCTATATTGTTCATACACCTCCTGTGTGATGCCATCTAAAGAAACAATCAATTGATCCAAACCCGATTCAACCGTTTCCTTGGCCACTTGATCTGAAAAGTAATGAGCATTGGTGGAGGTTGAAGTATAAATACCAGCTTGATGTGCCAATTTGACCATCTGAAGGAACTTTGGGTGCAGAAATGGTTCCCCTTGGAAATAAAAAGTCAGATAAATCAAGGTATCTTTTAATTCATCAATCAACTGTTTGAACATACTGACAGATAGCATGCCCGTAGGCCTTGTAAAAGATCTCAATCCACTGGGACACTCAGGGCATCTTAAATTACAAGAAGTTGTCGGTTCAATTGAAAGACTTATTGGTTTGCCAAGATGAATTGGTCTTTTCAACCACTTCGATAAATAAAAAGTGATCAACACCAAAAAAGCATTCCATAATTTTCGAATAGAAATTTTTCGGATTAATACCTTAGTCTCAACAATCTTTTGATTAAACATTCTAACTTTGTATGTCAAATTAGTTTTCTATATTGAAAATATGTTGGCCAAAATACCAAACATATACCATTTTTAATTACTCAAAAATGCTTGTTTAAACGATAAAAAAAAATTATTTTTTATTTAGTAACCGTAAAATAACTACAATAAATAGATTAAGTCATTTTAGTTCGGTTACTTAGCATTCTTGTTTTTAGAACAAATTTAACCAATGAAAAGTAGTAAGCTTTCTTTTTTAAGATACCTTCTAATAGATAAACTCATCCGCAGTAAACAATATCCTTTTCCTTCCAAGCAAAGGTTACTGGATAAGTGCAGTGAGGAATTTGGAGTCAACTCTCCATCCACTATTGAAAAAGATATTCAGGCTCTCAGGTATGAGTTTGATGCCCCTTTGGCCTATAATAAAAAAGAAGGAGGCTATTACTATACAGATTCTTCTTACAAACTGCTTGGAGTAAGTTTAACAGGAGAACACTTGGAGGCATTAAATTTTGTAGAAACTTTCCTTGAGGAATTCAAAGATCTTCCTGTACTAGGCAGTTTCTCAACGGCTGTGGATAAAGTGTTAGATGGTTTAGAAATCACAAAAAAGTTCAAGAACGAGAAAAAGGAACAGTTTGAAAACTATATTCAAATTGAAAAGTCTTTATATACAAAAGGCACTTCTATTTTTTCTGAATTGATTTCGGCTACCAAAGATCATAAAGTTATCAACGTTGCCTACAAAAAATTTGGAGCGTTGTACGAAGACAATTACACTTTTCACCCATACCTGCTCAAGGAATTTAAAGGGTTGTGGTATATCACTGGTTATGCAGAAAATAGACAAGGTATAAGAACATTGGCTATTGACAGAGTTCAAGGCATAGAATTACAGTCTCAATTGATATTTTTCGAACCTCATCAAGTAGATTTCAACAGAGATGTTTATTTTGAAAACTGTTTGGGTGTAACCTTAAAAGGCAATCCGCAGGAAATTCGATTACTCTTCAACGGTGAGTTTGCTGCCAACTTTATAAAAAATACGCCTATACATGAGACGCAGGAAATTATTGCTGAAAATCACAACGGTTTAGAAATAAAACTACGTTTGGTAGACAACATGGAGTTACGATCTATGATCTTAAGCTGGGGCAATCAGGTAGAAGTACTTTCTCCATTTGCTTTAAGAAAAGGAATCGCCAACGAAATAAAAAAATTAGCTCAAAGGTATTAAAGAATAGAATTTGAATTATCTCGCACACCTATATCTATCATATACAGACTCGGAAGAGATGTTTGGCAACTTTATTGGAGATTTTGCAAAAGGAAAGAATCTTTCCTCCTATCCTGCAAAGATCCAGCAAGGAATAAAACTGCACCGATTTATTGATGACTTCACAGATCAGCATCCAATTACTAAAGAAATGTCCAATAAATTGAAGCCTCATGCCGGTAGATTTTCGATGGTGGTGACAGATATATACCATGATCATTTTTTAGCTAAAAACTGGAACAACCGTCATCAGCAAAGCTTACGTGACTTTGCCGATACCTTTTATCAGCATGAGTTATGGAAAGAAAACTGGGTTCCTGAGAAAGCTTTAAACATGTATCCATATCTAAAGATGTACGACTGGCTCAACGCCTACCAGCATTTTGATGGGTTGGAGAAAGTTTTTTTTGGAATGGAAAGAAGGATTAAAAATCTTGCTCCTATCTCAAAATCTGTAGAATGGCTTCAGAATGATTACGATTTTTTCTTAGATTGCCACAAAGCCTTTTTTCCTCAATTAGAACAAAAAGTAGTAGAATTCAGACAAAATGCCTTTGATTAGCCAAAAACTTAAGGATATACTCTACGATAAGAAATACGTCATCTTATTAATATCATTGGTCTCAGTGCTCTGGGCTCCAATAATATTCCAAGCTTTTATTTATTCTGATGAAATATCAGATATTACATTGATTGTTCTCATGATTGCTATTATTAACTTCACTAGGGAACGAAAATTGTATAGGAGAGTCACAGTTGTCTTTTTTGTCTTTGTCAGCCTTAGCAAAAGTGCCTCCTTGAGCTTGCATATTGATAACATTGACTTTGTGACTTGGAGTGCAATGCTTGTCTATTTCACAATGTTTTTGTTTGTCTTATTACAGGAAGTATGGCATTCAAAAAAAGTAGATGTTAATACAATTTTGGGAGCAATAGCAGGATATATTCAAATAGGAGTAATTGCATTTATCTTATTTAAAATATGTGATTTATTATATAATGGAACCGCTTTTAATAGAATTGTGGATATTTCTGATATAATTTATTTTAGTTTTGTTACATTAACAACTGTTGGCTACGGAGATATATCTCCTACCACTGATGAAACTAAAGCCTTCACAGTCATTTTTGCAATGGTAGGACAGTTTTATATGGCTATTTTGATGGCTTTGCTAGTAGGTAAATACCAACAGGAACATCAAAAATAAAAAAGTCAGTTTTTTATGTAAACCGGTTATAAAAGTATATATTGTTAAAAAATAACTAAACAGCGCGTGGAAAAATTATTTATAAAAAAGAAGGAATTTGTCCCGGAGGTAAACTTCGATCCTACTAAAGGTCTACTTGAAATCTCAGGCCAATCATATCACGAGTATACTGCTGAGTTTTTTGAACCTTTATTTGTTTGGGTATCAAAGTATTTGGAAACAAGTGGTCTTAACGTCACTTTAAATTATAAGATGACTTACTTCAATACAGCATCGTCGAAAAGCTTTTTCAAGATCATTGAAATGCTTCAAGAATATCAAGAAAAAGGAAAAGGTGACGCGGTAGTGAATTGGTACTATAAAAAAGACGATGAGGATATGTTGGAAACTGGAGAGGACTTTATTAGTGACTCTGGGTGGAAAAACATCAACCTTATTGCTTATTAATCAATAAGTTAATACCAAAACCTATCATTATTAAATGTTTTAAGTTTCTTTCAAACACACTTATAAACATTTAATAAGAAAAAGCTTACGTAAGATCTTTCTTAAAAGAAAGATCTTTTTTTATATAATAATCCTATTAAACCTTACGTTTATTTAGTATAATTGTATTTAATACAGAAGATTATGGATTGTATTGATAATTTGGAACAATATTTTCTATGGTATAAATGGTATTTCTTACAAGAAAATTCAACGACATAATAACATAATTTTTAAGCTTGCGTAAGAAGTCTTAAATGAAAGTTAATATGACACAACTTACGTTATTACACTAAATATATTATGGTTTTTTTATTTAATACTATCTTGTTAATTTACTTAGTGATTTCGAATATTGCTATTTTATTTAAATTGTATAAAGCATTTTTACAGTACTTTTCTCCTTTAAAAGGCTACGCTTCTATCGCTCTTATTGTAGTTACTCTTGGCGCTATTGATTTTTACGTATATGACGTTACGAGTGACAAATTCATTACTGCAGAAGAAAACAAAGAAGTTTTCCAGCAAATTAAAGAAAGAAATTTGGACTTAAATTTATTATCTCAGGAAGACTAATAATTTTTGTCTCGCAAAAAAGGGTTGTTACTTCTGAAAGTAGCAACCCTTTTTTTGTGCTATTGCTATTAATAAAAATGGCATCACTATTACACAAAAAATGGTTGAGCCTTCTCTCCTATTCAAAGACCCAACCATTTAAGATTCATTTAATGATTTCTACTAATCCAATATTTTAAAATGGATAGCTGCACCACCGCCAGCATTCATTTGAATAAGCATGGCCTCTGTGGATGTTACATTCTTTTCAGAAACCACATATTTCTTGGGATCATTTAAATGTGTTGTACCAGGAGCATCTGCATAGATAATTGCTTTGTAAAGCTTATTGGGCTCCAAGAAGTCAAGGTTTACACTAACAGCTCTTCCTGTTGCGTCTGTTGCCGCACCTAAGAACCATTCTTTACCCGCTCTTCTTGCCGTAATTGCAAATTCACCAATCTCGCCTGCAAGCATCTTACTTTCATCCCAGTCAGCAGTAGAAGATGATAAAAACTTGAATGCTTTCATATCCTTTTCATAATTTTCTACTAAATCTGCTGCCATTTGCAATGGACTATAAAGAATGATAGATAATGCCAACTGTTTCACCAATGTTGTGTGCACTCTGGCCTCGTTCATGATCTCCGCTGTTGTATTCCATGCTACACGATCAGGGTTATTTTCATATTGTACATCAAAAATACCAGGTGTGTAATCTACTGGCCCGCCTAACATTCTTGTAAAAGGAATTATTACGGTGTGATTTGGAGGGTTGCCATCACTCCAACCGTTCCATTCCATACCTCTTACGCCTTCTCTTGTCATCATATTAGGCCAAGTTCTACGAATACCGGTAGGTTTGATAGGTTCGTGAGCATCCAGCATGATTTTATGTTTTGCGGCCATTTCAACCACTTTTCTATAATGATTAACCATAAACTGACCATGATGATGTTCTCCTCTTGGATAAATTCCTCCAGCATAACCTGTTTTCAAAGCGTGGATTCCTAACTCCTCATATAGTTTAAAAGCTTGGTCCATGTATTTTTCATAAGCAGGGATATCACCACCTGTCTCATTATGCATGATCAAGTAAACCCCTTTATCTTTAGCATAACCTGCCACTTCTTCTAAATCATAGCCTTTTGCTGGAGTAATGTGGTCAAAAGCATCTTTTTCACCCCATTTGTCCCATCCTGAGTTCCAGCCTTCTACTACAACCCCTCCGATATTATTTTCAGAAGCAAAGTCGATGTATTTTTTCGCTGATTCAGTTGTTGCTCCTTGACGAGGTCCTTCTTTCCATTCTTTTGTACCAATATGGAATTCCCACCAAATACCTAAATATTGCATAGGCTGAATCCATGAAGGATCTTCAATTTTTGATGGTTCATTAAGATTGATGATAAGATTTGAATTGACCAAATCAGGTGCTTTGTGTCCAACTTGAATTGTTCTCCAAGGTGTTTTCATTGGAGCTGTAGCTCTTACTTTATCGCCATTTGCCCAAGGCACTAAAGAAGCATTATAAGTATATTTCTTATCATCATCTAACTTCAATGTCATTCCTGCATAATCTGTCAATGCGGCTTCATGCAGAGAGATATAAAAGTTATCTTTTGTTTTGAAAGTAACAGGAGTTGCTACCCAAGTGGCAGAATCTACATTCGTTTGGTTATAAAGCTTTTCATAAGTATTGTAGTCTGCCCAAATCCACCAAGCATCATGGTTATCATTAAGAACAAATTCAGTGTTCTCCTCCATGATCACAAAATCTTTTAAATTAGGTTGTTCAGGAATTTCATATCTAAATCCAACACCATCATTAAACATTCTGAAGATAATGTTCATCTTTCTTTTCGCCCCATCTTTTTCTTCCAAAAATACGGTCAGTTCATTATGATGATCTAATACTTTCTTATTCTCACCCCAAGGCTGTGTCCAAGTTTGATTTAAAGTATTTCTCAATTCTCCTACAACTTTAAAGTTTCCTTTTAAAGGAGCCTGATCTTTAAGATCAAAACCTAAATAAGACTTTCTAACAATTGGTGTTCCATTCCATGTCACCTGATACCATGGTTTGCCTTCATCATCTAAATCGAATTCTAGAATTAAAGTTTCATCAGGAGAAGTGGAGGTAAGGTAAGTTGGAGTACAAGAACTCATAAACAAACTTACGAAGAAGATATAAAGCAATATTTTTAACTTATTCATTGATTGATAATTATTGGATTTCTACAAAAACTGGTAAATGGTCTGAAGGGAATTTTTTATCTCTTGCTTCCGCAATATGAGCATATCTTAAGACTTTAAAGTAACCATAAGTCATAATAAAGTCTATTTGTTCTTTTAATTCTGCATTGTAATCAAAGGCTTGAAAAGTTCCTGCAGGACCTAAAGGGTTTGTAAGACTTAACGTTTTAGTATCTTGGAAAACATTTTGAAGTTCCATAACAGCAGTAGAGTTAGGAGAACTGTTTAAATCTCCCATCAAGACTACTGATATTTTGCCATTATTGGAAAACTCTTGTGCTTTTTTGGCAATTAGTTTCGACGATTCAATTCTAGCTTCATCACCCATGTGATCATAGTGGGTGTTCATCACTATCATTGTTCTTTTGGAATGCTTGTGCTTTACTTTTATCCAAGTACAAATTCTTGGTAGTGCTGCATCCCATCCCTTACTCGGTTCTTCGGGGTTTTTTGAAAGCCAGAAAGTTCCAGAATCAATTAATTTAAATTCTTTTGTATTGTAAAAAATTGGAGAAAATTCCCCTCCTTCTTTTCCATCATCTCTGCCTACTCCAACGTAAGACATATGAGGCAATTCTTTTTCTAAATCATGCAACTGATCAACTAATACCTCTTGGCATCCAAGAATATCTACACTATTAAATTTTATAACATCACCTACCCATTGCTTTCGGTTTGGCCATGCGTTTTCACCGTCATTTGGAGTATTCATTCTAATATTGAAACTCATGACATTTATCGTTTTATTTTGAGCATAAAGCCCAATTACAAAACACATCTGAAAGAGTGATAAGAATAATATTTTTTTCATTTCTGCTAATCTGAAGTTTTCTTCAATTTTGTATAGAAAAAGCGTAATACAGTGATTTATTTAGTATTGATAACAAAATTAAGCTATTTTATCAGTCAGGAAGATGATATTCGTTGTGCTGATTATCGGCATAGCTTTAAAGCTCCTGAAATAAGGTAAAAGGATATTTTATCTCAGGCAGTCATCTTGATTTTGCTTTGTTATTGGACGTATTATAAAAAAAGAAAAATGCATCAAAATAGTATAAAAGAAAAGTACATCACTCTACTCTCAACCTTTACTGAAGATATCAATTTAATAGAGAAGAATTGGCTGGAAATTGAAAAAGCGTATTCCTCTCCAAAAAGGAAATATCATAACTTAAAGCATATTGAAAACATGATGATAGAATTAAAGGAAGTAGAAAATGACATAGAAAATAAAGAAGCAGTAGTTTTGGCTATCTATTATCATGATATCATTTATAATCCTCTAAAAAACAATAATGAATTGAAAAGTGCAGAACTAGCAGTAAAAAGATTAGCAGAATTAGGGATTGATAAAATCATTATAAAGGAGTGTGAAAGACATATTATTTCGACCAAAAGTCATGAAGCGACCTCTTCTATGGATTCAAACTATCTCATAGATATTGATATGGCAATACTAGGAAAAGAATGGAGCACCTATCAAGAATATATGGAAGGTGTTCGGGCTGAGTATTCCATTTATCCTGATTTCATTTATAATAAAGGAAGAAAAAAAGTACTTAATCATTTCTTGAATGGGGATCTATTTTTAACATCAACCTTTCAAAAAAAATATGAAGATCAAGCTCAAAAGAATATCAAAAATGAAATTGCTTTACTGAGCTAACCATTAGAATAACTTCAATGCAGGGCACTTTATATCAAATAATTCCAATCATTGTCCAACAAAAAGAAGAAGAAAAATGAGTATTAAAGGAAAAGCAATTATAATAGTTTAGAAGGTACTGCTGAAAGTAATCAAACAGTTCAAATTGACGATAGAAAACATGTTTTTGATTATTTGTAAAAATTATAATTATTATTGACCGTAACACAGATTAAACTTATTTGCAATCGATGAGATTCTTTGCTAATTTGAACATGCGAAACTAACTGATTAAATAAACTAATTACTCATGTTCGATTATCAAGAAAGAGAAAAAAATGAGGATAAGACTCAAAGTAGCTTTTTTCAAATGGCTAAATTTTGGGATATTCCAACTCCAACCATCGATCCAAAAAATCCAGAACCTGTTAAGGTTTATATAAGAAGTAAAACAGTACAGAATAATGATAAGGCAGATACAACAATTTATATTGCTCTAAGCAAAGGTTATTTTGAAAATAATTCAATTGAAAGGCCCTGTCACATCATTTTTGATTGGAGAGATTCATTTATTGAACATGAACTAAAACTGCCTAACAGTATCATTGAGATTTTACAGCAAAAACTGAAAATAAATTTCAGCGGTGTAAAATATATTCAGAATGAAAGTTCAAAAGTAACATCTCCTACTCTCAGAGCACTCTTTTCTGAAGAGGATAATCAAAAAATTGATGAGGAGACAAAAAGTAGTGAATCATTTTCTAGCTTAAGTCAAAAAACTCCTTTATCAAAAATTCAAGGACATAATGGTCATTATCCTATTCATGATAGAGAAGATGGCATCCAACTCAGTGAGCTTCTTCAGTATTATGGATTGTCTCAGAAATATGAAGCTCAATTCAATCAAAATTATGTCTATTTTCAAGCACAGAAGCCAAAGAACATCGACTATGAAAACATAGCAAAAGCTTTTTACCAAGAAGTTAATCCAGAATATGGGTATTTCAAAACACTTCTAAAATCAGCATTCAACTATTTTGATTTCAGGAAAGGACCAATAGACAGGTTTGTGCAAACCCTGAAAGATCAAAGAGATTTAACAAAAGCGGCATATACAGATCTATATCACTTTTTTATTGGTCCTGACGATGATGTCATATTTGATGAATTAGTTAAAATCCATAATCACCCCCCTTCTATCAGAAAACTAGAAGAAACTTTCACAGCACTTTATCCAGGTGAAAAAGATTTAAGGTCTTTTTTAATTGAGGCAATGCCTGAACACAGGAAGATATGTTTACAATATATTCCTAATACGAGAGATACAGCGTTGGACCTACCTTATGAAACAATCGGCACCAATATTATGAAATATCATACAAGATATTTCAATGAGAAAAAAAATATTACTCAATATAATACTAGAGTAAACAACAGAAACAGGCAAATTAACAGACGATTAAGAAAAAACATTCAATCTGGAATTCAGAAAGAATTAGAAAAACTCCAACTCAACGCCAAGTCTGTCGAACAACTCAATATGACAGAAGCTTTAGGTGGTAAAGCTCTACATGAAATCCTCATGGAAATAGGCATTCATGAAGAACTCTCTTACCTGTTACCTAAATCAAACCTCATCAACTGGGTAGATACTTCTTATGTTGAAGATGTTTATTATAATATGGAGGAAATGCTTGAACGAAATGATGAACATCCAGATTATGCAAAAATGAGCACTCCTTTTTCAGAAGGGGTACTTATCCGCTACAATGACACTGGTGCTTACGGTTATATCGTAAAACAAAATGATAATTTTTCAGGCATAGAAACAAGATTCAGAATAAGCAAAGAAGAACTTAGTGACACAAACTGGTGGGACGGTTTTGACGAACAAGGAAGATACATCATTGGAACAGATCCTCACTGGCTAATGGAAGGGGATCTCCTAGAACTTCCCGAAGGGTTTCAACCTTTAAATAATGAAACTTTTTATATCTATGACCGATTTACCAAAGAAGGAATTAAGGCTGTTAAAAATCAAGGTCAGTATAAGAAAATCCCCATAAGAAGTTCTAGCTTCCTTGAATTGAAAGATAAATTGGCAGAGAAAATCAATTCTATTGACGACAACACCAAGACTTTTGGAGCTCAGTTTGAAATTTCTCTTGATATCAATGCTCAAGTATCAGCATTATTCTATATCGGTGTCAAATTTGGCGGAGGTGTTAATATGGCATCTGGAGACGCTAGAAACTTTACTGTAAACTCACAGTGTTTTTTAAATCTTAGTGCTGGTTTTGGCAAGAAAAACGTAGCCAATGCTGGTCTTGAAGCAGGTGGAAAAAGAAGTTTGAATCCAACGCATTTCAATTCTTTAAATGGCAGTTATAACTCTTACAAACACTTTGAAGCTTTCTTCTCAAGATCTCTCTATTTATTTATGAAAGACAATGGTATGCATCATGAATTAGTAAAGCATGGCATTGATGACGGATACTGGCAGTCTGAATTAGACAATGACGGCGATGTATGGAAAGAATTGAATAAAGGGTATACAAGAAAAGTCAGAACCTCAACACACGTTCAAGCTGAAGCAGGAATTGATTCCGTTTTTTCATTGAATATGGGAAGAGAATGGAGTTCTTCTCAAAGTCTGAGAGTAGACGGAATTAAAAATATGGACGACTTAAACAAGTCTGATGACGTCTATTATCAACGAGCGCTTAAAGATGATCATAGCTATACTAACTATGCTAATTTAGAAATTGGCGATGGCACCAAACTCAGTATAAGCATGTCTGAATATGATTTTGACATCAACAAGGATAATCTTGGTAAATACCTAAACATAAGTATTACTATTCCTGGAAGAGATATTTGGAAGGGAATTAAAGGCTCTATCGATCTCAAAAATCATCCTATTACACAAGGTATAAAAAGAAATAGAGAGCTGAATAAAGGTATTGCGTCATTTGATGAAGTAATTCATCAAAACCAGGGGAAAATTGACGATCTCATGCATCAGAGAGGTATGAGACCAGAAAGAAGAGGAATTCAAAGAGAAAATATTGAATTGACCAGAGATCAAAATAAACTAAAAAAAGAAAGAGATCTTCTAAGAAGAGATATGGTCAATAAAATTAAGGGTAATGCTACTAAATTAAAAGAAGAGCTAAAAGCTCAACCTGCTCTGAAGAAGAAATTTGATAAAAGTTTAACCGGTAAAATCGATGAGTATACTCGTTTTGAATGGAACTTTATTGACATTAATAACGAGTACCACAAACAATATTTTAGAATTACAGAAGGTGGCAAAATTCAAGTTAAAGCAGGTGTTGATACAGGAATAGTTTCTACAGAAGCCGAATTTAACGGATCTGTGGAATTTCAAATCTATGAGTCCTTAGGCGACAATACGATTAGCTACGTATCAACCGTATACAATGGTATTCATAGAGAAGCCATCAACAGGTTGAATGATGAAGAGAAAGATCAGTTAAAAATATTCATAGATCAAGCGGTTACAACTGTAAAAGATCAAGGACCTTACAGCTTATTTTTCTTTTTGAAAGAAGACTCTATATATCTTCTAGAAGACTATGTTAAAGATCTTGAAAACAGCTATCATGAAAACCAAAAACCCCTTCAACTTCCACCATTAGATGGTTTACATAAAGGATACTTACTCCGTCAAAGAAATCAGTATAGCAAAATTATGGCATCATTTAGAAATGACCTTTCTAATCAAAATGGTACTAATTCTGTTTTCTCTATTAGTTCATTTAGTGAGCAACAAAAAGTGTTCTTAAATAATATCGCTCAACAACTGTTTGATGAACTTCCAGCCTTAAAGCATCAACCTCCTATTCTTACAACTAGTCAACTTTTTAAAAGCTTCAATTCTACAGATCCTGAATTTGTGAAATTGAAAGAAAAATTATTAGGAGAAGGTATCGGTCATGGACAATGGGAAAAATTTAAGAAAACTAGGGGAATGTCTGGTAGCCCCAAAGAAATAAAGTCACTTGCTACAAGTTTTGCATTAGATGTAAAAACAAGTGTTTACGATTATGTAAAAACTATTGATGACCCGAAAGATGCTTCATGGAGTAGGTGTAAGCTAAAGGAGTTAACAAGCGAACAGGCTTATTATTATCTAGGAGATATAAAGGATATTGTTCGATATATTAAAGAAAAAAACAGAAGCAGAATGACAAATAGAGGAAACAAAGCAGATCATAATGGATTGAAAGTTGGAGATATTAAAGCTTCAAACTTAATGAAGAAAATTTTAAAAAATGATAATGAGGAAGAGCAGGACTTCTCAGTAGAGTTTGAAAATGAAATACTGTATCCTTTATTACTAGAAAATATAATATATGGAAAACAAATTTATTAGTTTATTAATGCTTCTACTTACGCTATTGTATAGCTGTAAAAATTATAATACGATGGACGAAAAACAAGCTATTCAAGCTCTTAAGGATAAAAATTTTGAGGACTTTGGTTATACTCTTGATGAAAATAAAGAATATGTTATTAAAATAAGAATTGAGGATTCGAAAGATCTAAGTGAATTTCCTGAAGAATTAAAAGCTTTCACTAAGCTAGAAAGAATTTGGTTGCTAGGTTGTAATATTAAAGAAATTCCAGAATTTGTTACCCAATTTAATAGCTTGAAAGAAATTTCATTAAGCGATAATCCAATTGAAGAATTACCAGAGTTTCTTAGTGAAATTAAAACTTTAACTGATTTAAATATTTCGAGTACTAATATTTCTAAGATTCCTGAATCCTATTCGGAAATTCCTATGGTAGGCATAATTATCAAAGACTCTAAAATTGAGGGTTTCCCTCCAATTTTATATAAATGGAAGAACACATTAGAGGCTTTGTATCTCAACCCTTTAGATGAATTACCTTCAGATATTGGTACGTTTAAAAAACTCAACTGGCTCACTGCTGAATTAAATAGTTTCAAATATATTGACACCATTGAAAGTATGGAATGGCTAAAGCTATATAACAGCAAAGCGAAATACTTACCGGAAAACTTTGGCAATCTAAAAAACCTTGAAGACTTAGACCTTAGAGATTGTAAAAACTTAGTCAAGCTTCCTAACTCAATTGGAAATGTGAAAAAGTTTTGGGGATTGATGCTTGATGGTTGTGAGCGACTTACTGCCTTACCCAGAGGCATTGAAAATGTCAGTATTGGTGTGCTAGATTTATCAGGGTGCCATCAACTCAGAAGTGTACCTAAGGGATTACAAGTCGGAACAATTAGAGCTGAAAATACAAAGTGGAAAAGTATGCCAAGTGGTATTTTCTTCAGTGAAGCCAATACTTTGTGGGTGACAGGACATCAAATTTCTGATATTACGGGTATTGGAAATATGTACAATCTTGAGCTTTGTAACCTTGCAAATGGTAATATTCAAAAAATACCAGATGGTATCGGAAGGCTTAAAACTTTATCAAGTTTGAACTTAGAACATAATAAGATTAAAGTTATACCTCCTGCATTAAAAAGTTGCCCTAACCTTAAAAGCATAAAATTATTTGGCAATCCTGTTTTTGATATGGCGGAGGTAGATCTATTGAATTAGAGTCTTCATTAAAATGTCATTCAAAATGATTTACTTTTAGTAACAAACAAAATATTTACAAATGTGAAAGCTGAGAAACGATTAAGATTCAAATCAGAGAAACTAATCAATTCCAATTTTACTGTCCAGAATAAGAAGAAACAAATGGTATTTTGAGTGGTAAAAAAGTCAAAAAGCTGAAATCACACTCTATCAAACCTTCATTCCGCCGAGAAATAATGTCTCTTCTATAGGCTCAAAAAAATAATTTTGATTAATATTGTTGTTATCATCCATAATAAAGATAAACAACTTATTAAGATAAACTTTTTAAAGAGATAGATGTTCTCATCTCACAAAGAACTTATATAAAATTGATAAGTATAATTGTTCTATTTCTTACTTTTTAGATAAACATTATGAGCCAATACAATTATAAAGACATATGCCATAAAGTGATCAAACTGACAGAGGAAGTGGGTCATTTCATTGCTTCTGAGAGACAAAATTTCGATGACAGCAAGATTGAATACAAAGGTTTGAATGACCTTGTTTCTTACGTGGATAAAACCGCAGAAAAAAAAATTGTGGAAGGTCTTGAAGCAATAATGCCTGAAGCCGGTTTCATAGGCGAAGAAGGTACTAACAAGAGCTCCAACAACGGCTTGAAATGGATTATTGATCCGCTGGATGGCACCACGAACTTTATTCATGGTATTCCTATTTTCTCTATTAGTATTGGCTTGATCAGTGAAACCGATTATTGTCTTGGAGTTGTAAGAGAAGTAAATCTTGATGAGTGTTTTTATGCTTGGAAAGACGGCGGAGCCTTTTTAAATGGAGCACCTATTCATGTTTCTAGACAAACTGAACTTAAAAGTGGATTAATTGCTACAGGCTTCCCTTATTATGATTTTGAGAAAATGCCTCAGTATATGAATATTTTAATGGGAATGATGGAAGGATGTCACGGCGTAAGAAGGCTAGGATCTGCAGCTGTAGATTTAGCTTACGTAGCTTGTGGCCGTTTGGAAGGGTTCTTTGAATATAACCTTAATGCTTGGGATGTTGCCGCTGGGGCTATAATTGTGAAAGAAGCAGGTGGAGTAGTTTCTACTTTTTCCAACAATCCAACTTACATTGAGGAGCGTGAAATTATTGCGGCACCGCCAAGTATTCATAAAGAAATGCAAGAAATTATATACAAAAAATGGAATAGCTGATGCTATTCCATTTCATTTGTGGTTGTATCCCCTTTCGTACTAAAGAAATAAGTATCTGTTCTTGTTACTTCATCTCTATAACTTGATTGCAATTCCAAACAATATTCTGTCAGAGAATCCAATTCATCAAAGAAAAGATTTTCTGTCAGAACATCATCTCTGATTTGAATTTGATTATAAGGAATGCTTTCACTATTTATAATATTAGTACTTTTTTCTCTTTTAGAAAATTTATAATGAAGACTGTAGAAGCCTCTTTCACTTTTTTGCCAGCCTACTATTTTCACATCAATAGCTAACTGAGTTAGAGAGTCCTCAACTTCTACTTCAATGGCATCATGGAATACATGCTGCACTGGATCCAACACAAACTCATCTGCACTATCTTCGTCACTCATACATGAAGAAAACAGAAAGATGGTTACAATAAAAAACGGTAAATAAATACTCTTCATCACGATAATACTATTGTCTTGAATAGGACAATCAAAACTCTTCAGATGACAATAATATCATGATTTTTTTCAAAATACAAAAGAGACACCCTTTCAAGGTGCCTCTTTTTTAATGATTTATATTTTGATTCAAGTTATTTTAAGCTTGTTCACCTTCAAAAAACGAATGCTACTAACCAAAAATACTACTTCAATTATTTGACTTCTAACATTAATACAGAAGTTGGATCCAATGAGATCACCCCACTTGATAAATCATACTTTTTCCCAGTAAGAATGTCTGTTGCTGATTTAGCCCCTTGTAGAGTTTCCTCAAAACGATCTAATTTCAACTCAATGTTATCAGAATTCTTATTGAACACTGTCATTACTTTTGTTTGATCATCAAATCTGAACATTACATATGTTTCATTCTTTGGGTAGTAATGGATCAACTTACCTGATTGTAATGCAGTTGTCTTTGTTCTGTATTGGTTTAATGTCTTGATCAAGTTCATTGCATTTTTTTGCTGCTCATTCAAGCCTGCTCCTGTAAACGCATTAACCTTGTCACCTTCCCAGCCACCTGGCATATCAATTCTCAATCCGCCGTGATCGCCTGGGTTTTCTGGATAAGACATTGTAATCTCAGTACCATAATATACCTGCGGTATACCTCTCAGCGTATATAAGTAAACCATTGCCATTTTATATAAGTCATAGTTCTGGTTCACTTGATCATAAATACGAGCCATATCGTGGTTATCCATAAAAGTAACTAAGTTGTATGGATCTACATATAAGAAATCATTTGCCAGCATTTCAAAAGCAGCACCAAAGCTATCTTGCCATGATTCCTCTGGAGAAACGTTCAATGATTTCACAAATGCTTCTTGGTTCGGGAAATCCATCATTGACGGCATAAAACATTGGTAACCATCTCTGTTTACTTGGCCTGCTTGCCATCTTGCAATAATTGCTGGATTTGATGTCCACTCCTCACCTACAATATTGAAGTTTGGATACTCTTCCATGATGCTTCTCGACCAATCACTCATAAAATCTGCATCAGGATAAGAGAAAGTATCTTGACGAATTCCACCTAAACCTGCAAATTCTACCCACCAGATTGAGTTTTGAATTAAATATTTTGCCATCAGTGGATTAGACTGATTCAAGTCTGGCATTCTATCAACGAACCATCCATCACTAAATGCTTTCTTTTCTGACTCAGTAGTATACGGATCTGCTAAAGAAGCTCTATTGTGATTTGTCATTGGCTTTTCAGCCATTTCAGCATGGTGATACCAATCTTTTGTGGGAAGATCTTTTGTCCACCAGTGATTTAAACCTGCGTGGTTCTCCACTTGGTCCATGATAATTTTAATACCTCTTTTCTTCGCTTCTTCTACTAATCTAACATAGTCTTCATTAGAACCGTAGCGAGCGTCTACTTTATAATAGTCAGTGATTGCATAACCATGGTAAGAGTAGTCCACTTGATTACTTTCTAAAACAGGACAAATCCAAATGGCTGTAAAACCAAGACCTTTGATATAATCTAAGTTATCAATGATACCTTGTAAGTCACCACCATGACGCTTGCCATTGTCAGATCGGTCTGTATCTTCATACATTCCTTCTACATGATCATTTTCAGGAATTGCATTTGCAAAACGATCTGGAGTAATCAGGTACATCACATCTTTGTTGGAAAAACCTTTTCTGTTTGCTGAGTTTTTTGCTCTTGCTTTCAATTCATAGTCATAAGTAAAAACTACTTTACCTTTTCTTTTGAATTGGATTGGAAACTTACCCGGTTTAACAGCATCACTAAGTCTTAGATTCAAAAACAAGTAGTTAGGGTTTTCTACCTTGATTACTTGTTCCAAAGTCACTCCTTCATAAGCAATTGAAGGATCTAAATCGTTGATGTTTTCACCATGCACAAGCACTTGCAGTTCAGGATTGACCATTCCAACCCACCAAAAAGCAGGTTCTACACGGTCTATAGATACTTTTGCTTTCGCATGAGAAAGCTGGAGTATAGTGATACTCATCAAGAGGGTTAGTAGATATTTCATTTTCATATTTAAAAATTATAATAATTCTGGATTTATTCAGAACGATGTAAATTCAGAACACAATAAACAACGTATTCAATGGATATAAAAGAACATTATATACTTTTAGGAATGTTTATTATAACGTCTGTGAATATTAAATAATCCCTAAAAGACAACGTCATCTCATATACATTTATTAGTATTTATATAAAATAAAAATTTCAGATTTTCTCCTCTTGTATTATGTAGCTTTTTGAGCTAGAAATTAATTCTGTAATTCTCGTTCTCTCTCTTTTTGAGCTGCTTCTAATTTATCATTCATATCTTTCTTCAATTTCACGAGCGTTTTGAATTTGATAAAAGACCCAAAAATAAATAAAAAGAAAGAAGCCACTAACATAGAGTATTTAATTGTTGCTTCATCTTTATAAATTGTAAAAGAACAAACAACCATTATAATTCCTACCAATGTAAATAAGTAACCATGCATAATTATATAGTGAAAAGTTTATTTGTAAACAGACAGAAATAATTACAGCAAAGTTATTGGTTATTTTTTGGGAGTACAACTTTAAAATGCATGACTAACCGTTATTATCACTTTTTGTGCGAAGTAATCACAAAAAACAACAATAAATGCATCAAATTAACTTTATCTTGCTCTCTAGTAGTTTTTTAAGAAGGTCATCAAACGACGTAAATACCATCTATCTCTTCCTGAAGATTCTAAGAAACCAACATGACCTCCATATTTTGGCACCTCCAAATACAGTTGATCGTTCCCCATTGCCTCCACATAGGGATAGCATTCATGGGATAAGAAAGGATCATCTTCAGCATTCAAGATCAAAGTTGGAATAGAAATATCTGGAAGGAACTGTTTTGAACTACATTTGGTCCAATAGTCTTCTGCATCTGAGAAACCGTGTACCGGAGCTGTATATAAATTATCAAACTCAACAAAGGAAGTTGCTTTTTCAATCAACAGTATTTTTGCTGAATCAGGATCTTCCCTTCTGATTTTTTCAATTGCTTTCTTTTTTAGAGAAACCAAGAAATCATTGAGGTAAAACCAATTCTTTTTTTGCTGTAAAGTTCTTGCTGATGAATTAAGGTGGACGGGAACAGATACTGCAACTGCTGCTTTTATTTTAGGATGAAGATCTTCAGCATTTTCTCCCAAATATTTCAACGTAATATTCCCTCCTAAACTAAAACCAATAAGGTAAATTTTGCGGTAATGATCATGAATTTCATTCAAGAGAAATTCCAATTCTTCAGTTCTACCACTATGATAAGACGTTTTTCTTAAGTTAAGTTCTCCACTGCAACTTTTATGGTTCATAGCCCATACATCCCATGTTTTGGAAAAGTAATCCGCTATTTCCAATATATAGCCTGATTTTGACGAACCTTCAAGACCATGAAGTATAATGACAGCAGTATCTGATTCACTCAGAATAGTATCTACATCAAAAAAATCATTGTCTACAGTTTGGTAACGTTTCCTTAAGTATTTTGGTGTTTTTTGTCTTTTAATACGGTTAGAGAAAATGGTATTAAAATGTGGGTTTTTAAACCAAAAGTTTGGTGAAAATTGAGAATTAATAATCGGCATTATGATAATTTTTTTAACATCCAAATTGAACATCCATGATGTGAAGTAGCTCCTAAAGGTTTATGAAGCCTTTCAAAACCTACTTTTTCATAAAGTGCAATCCCTTTTGATAGTTGAGGCATCGTTTCTAAATAACAACAAGTATAGTTTTTATTCTCGGCAAAGGTCAAGCATTTTTCAATCAGTTTCCTGCCTAAGCCCTTTCCTCTTCCTTCTTTCTTCAAATATATTTTCTGGAGTTCACAAACTGTTCTCTCCGCTCCCTCCAATATGTTGATCCCTGCTCCTCCAATAATTTGATTTTGGTCCTCAATGACATAATAAATGGCATTTTCAGATTGATAAACTTCACTCAGGTTAAAAAGCTGTTCATCATAATAAGCTGTACCTGGCAAATTTGCCTCATGTTCTTCCAACACACTTTGTATTAATTGTCCTATTTCATCATTATCAGATGAAGTAATGGGCCTTATTTGCATATCAAGTTATTTTTGACAACAAATTTACATAGAATATAAACAAAAAAAAGGTTAGCATTTTCATAAATACTAACCTTTATTCAAAATCTGTAAATCTTTATACTTTAGTTTTCACCTGCAATGCGTGATTGCTATAACTATAGTTTTTAATGAAATCATTAAATGACACTTCAATTTGATCAGCATTGCTTTTTTGAGCAAGTACAAGTTTAGCATTATGATACCTTTTCATCAACCTCTCGTCAGTTTGAAATACAATTTCATTCTCCGTCTTTTCAGAAGGCAATAATTTGTATACCTCATGAAGTTGGTCATTCATTAATTCAACTAATGCATACTCATCTGTAAACTTTACAGACATTTTCATGTCTACATCTTTTTCATTTGATGATTTGATGACTCCAGAATACCAAGTACGTTTTTGACAAGGTAATTCTACAGAGGTTGACATACATGATTCAAAAATCACGATAAAGACTAATAGTACAGCAACTATACTTAATGATAGTGTGTGTTTGGTAGTAATTTCCATTTAACGATAAATAAGGAGTTATTAATATTAAAAAATTTATGCAGTAACACTCGTCTTAACATAGTTCCTTTAAGACAGTACTAATTTAACAACTTCTGCTTATTAATTTCAACCAAACAATATACACAACGCTCTTATTAACAAATAGTTAGAAAAATTTATTATTTAGATAAAAAAATATTTAAAAAAGAAGCTGATTCAGGAAAAACAGCCCTTCTATATAACATTGTTCTCGATTAAACATTTATTAAAATATGTATATCTATTTTAATAAATAACACCAAACACTATATAACAAATACTAAGTACATCAACTAAGGTTCTATACATCATGTATTTAATGTTGTAAACCAACCTTATTAATTACATGAAATCTATAACCCTATTCTTTACCTCCCTGTTATTATTCTCGAACATGCTTTTTGCAGACAATGCAGAGGATGAAAAAAACAGGAACAAAAACTATGATGCTTCAAATGCTCCTAAACTAAAAACAGCACCTTTCACCAGAGGCATTGGTGATGACGCCACTTTGGAGTTGTTTACTGAAGGAAAGCATAAAATGCTGATCGACCGTCAAACTGAAAATATTCTTTTCGACAAATTAGTTGAAGGAAAGGATTTTGTTCGTGTGTATACGGATTACAGTGATGGTCAGAAAGCAATGATTATCTGGCAAGCACAGAAAACAAAGAAGAAGTCTGAAGAGGTAAAATGGAAAATTTATACTTATAAGTATTTCCCTTCTCTTGGATGGAGACCTGTAGATAATCAAACAACTCAGGTTAAATCTTTTAAATAAAATTTTTGAGTATAAAAAAGCGGTCTTGGATGATGATATCCAAGACCGCTTTTTTTATTTAAATGTAAAGTGTAAAGTCCTAAAATAACGATACACTAAAACAATCGTTATTATGGAAGACAATAAAAGTCAATATGTTAAAAGAACTCAGAAGGATTATTCAATGTCCTTAAAACTTCAAATTGTCTCAGAAGTTGAAAGTGGTCAATTAAGTTTAAAAGGAGCTACACGTAAATATGGAATACAGGGAGATAGAACAGTAAAGGTTTGGTTACAAAAATATGGTAACTTTGACTGGAACCATAAAGTCAGTACCATGAAGAAGAAAACACCTGAACAAGAACTGTTAGA
>NZ_LQAQ01000016.1 GCF_001583495.1 Flammeovirga sp. SJP92
CAATAAATTTGAGGAACTCGCGGTAGCGAAATAAAAACTGAAGGATACCTATAAAAAAGACCCAATAATTTTTAAATTATTGAGTCTTATATCAAAATTAATTCACTAAAAAACTGTATCGTTTTTTCAGGGCATTACAAAAACTCTTTTCTAGAATTCAGCACTTTTTGGTGCTCTTGGGAAAGGTATTACGTCACGGATGTTACCCATACCTGTCACAAACAATACAATTCTTTCGAATCCTAAACCGAAACCAGAGTGAGGTGCTGTACCGAACTTACGAAGCTCCAAGTACCACCAAAGCTCCTCTTGAGGAACGCCCATCTCATTCATTCTAGTCAACAGCTTGTCATACGACTCCTCTCTTTGAGAACCACCGATGATTTCACCAATACCAGGGAATAAAACGTCCATTGCTCTTACTGTTTTACCATCATCATTTTGTTTCATGTAGAATGATTTGATGTCTTTAGGGTAATCTGTAAGAATTACTGGCTTCTTATATTCTTTTTCTACTAAGTATCTTTCGTGCTCAGATTGTAAATCAATACCCCAATCTACAGGATATTTGAATTTACCTTTCTTGAATGGCTTAGATCTCTTCAATACTTCGATAGCTTCAGTATAAGTCAATCTTTCGAAGTCATTTTTAGAAACAAAGTCTAAACGCTCTAATAAACCAAGGTCTGAACGCTCATTTTGAGGCTTACCTTTTTGCTCTTGAGCATAACGCTGGTCTAAGAACTTCAAGTCATCAGGACATTGCTCCATAGCGAAGTCGATCAAGTATTTGATCATTTCTTCAGCAAGATCCATGTTGTCATCCAAGTCATAGAACGCCATCTCCGGCTCAATCATCCAGAATTCCGCCAAGTGACGAGAAGTGTTTGAGTTTTCTGCACGGAATGTAGGTCCAAATGTATAAACCTCACCCATTGACATTGCTCCAACTTCTGCTTCCAACTGACCAGATACTGATAAGTTCACTGCTTTACCAAAGAAATCTTCTTTGTAATCCACTTCACCGTCCTCTGTTTTTGGAGGGTTTAAAGGATCGAAGTTTGTTACTCTGAACATCTCACCTGCACCTTCAGCATCAGAACCTGTGATGATAGGCGTGTGCATATAAAGGAATCCTTTTTCGTTGAAGAACTTATGGATACCGTATGCTAAAGCGTTTCTTACTCTGTATACCGCACTCATTACTTGTGTACGAGGGCGTAAGTGAGCTTTCTCTCTTAAGAATTCTAAAGAGTGTCTTTTTGGTTGCAAAGGATACTCATCTGGATCCGCATCACCTAAAATTTCTATCTTCTCAACAACGATTTCGATGCTTTGACCTTTACCTTGAGATTCAACTACTTCACCGTCAATTGATACAGCAGCACTAGTAGTTAATCTTTTAAGTAGATCTTCGTCTGTATTTTCAAAATCTACCACTGCTTGCAAATTATTGATAGTAGAACCGTCATTCAAGGCAATGAAACGATTGCTTCTAAATGTTCTAATCCATCCTTTTACAGTTACTTTGGCTCCAACTTCACCGTGGGCCAGCAAGTCTTTAATCTTTGTTCTTTTCACTTGCGTGGTAGTTTAAATGTTTAAAATAAAAATGACATACTAAATATGTATGTCGAAAATTGAGCACAAATATAAAAAGTTTAGCCTAGTTTTATAGTTACTTTACAACGATTTAATGATTTATGCACTCTTTTATATTGATTCTATTCGAATTGATGTCTCTAAGTCATAATTAACAAAGGTTAATACGCAAAAGTATGTCCTGCCAATTATTTTGAGTAGAATAGAATGTTGAAATGGATAGTACCAATTAAAAATAGTTCCGTTTTATTAATTCAGATTTACAACATCTGTTATTCTTTAAATTCATCTAACTCTATCGACTAATGAAAAGCAAACCAATCCTAGCAGGAAGTGCTGGTGTTATAGTGTTAATCCTATCGTATTTTTTCTTTTTTAATGAATCCTCAGAAGAAGTATTACTGACTAAAGCAAGGTTTGGAGACCTGCATATCAACGTTTCCACTACGGGTGAACTAGAAGCCAAAAACTTCGTGGAAATTCAAGGGCCTATGAAAATGCAACAGGCCGGAATTTGGGAAACAAAACTCAACTCTTTGGTTCCTGAGGGAACTGTTGTCAAAAAAGGGGATAAAGTAGCTCAATTAGATGCTTCATCTTTGGCTGACAAACTCACACAACGTCAATCTGACCTTACAAAAGCCGAATCACAATGGGAACAAAATAAATTGGACACGGCACTTCAGCTTAGTCAGGAAAGAGACAAAATTATCAACCTTGAATTTAGTGTTGAAGAGAAAAAATTAGCATTGGAACAATCTGCTTTTGAACCCCCTGCCACAATCAAACAAGCAGAAATAGAAGTGCTCAAAGCAGAAAGAGATTTAAAGCAAACAAAGTCAAATTACAGCGTGAAGCAACAGCAGCTAAGTGCCAAAATGAGGGAAATTACTGCCACTCTAAATGAAGCGAAAAGGAAGGTTCAGTTTCTACAAGACTTGTTTGCAGAGTTTACCATTTTTGCCCCTGAAGAAGGAATGGTGATTTATGCAAAAGACTGGAATGGCAAGAAAAAGAAAGAAGGATCTACCATCAGAGGATGGGACCCCGTGGTGGCTACTTTGCCCGATTTATCTGTTATGATTTCAAAAACTTATGTCAATGAAGTCGACATCCGTAAAATTAAACCAGAGCAAAAAGTAATGTTAGGATTGGATGCTTTTCCTGATAAAGCACTGACTGGAAAGGTAACCAAAGTAGCCAACGTAGGAGAACAGAAACCTAACTCCGACGCTAAAGTTTTTGAGGTGATTATTCTTGTCAATGAATCTGACAGCACCCTCCGACCTTCTATGACTACTTCTAATGTGATTCAGACCAATTTTATTGAAAACACATTACTTCTGCCTTTAGAAGCCATCCATGCTGAAGGTGATTCTATCAATTATGTTTATAAAAAAGCTGTCAGTGGGTTTGAAAAAAGAGAAGTGAAAACTGGTGAAATGAATGATAAAGATATTGAGATTTTAGAAGGACTTTCTCCTGATGATGTGGTGGCATTGTCTACACCTACCAACGTTTCTAAAGATATTATTTTAATTCAATAAGCAATGGACAGAATACTTATCAACCTGTCAATTGCACTTGAAGCCATTTTAGCCAACACCGTACGATCCATCTTAACTGCTTTGGGTATCATTTTCGGTGTAAGTGCTGTGATTGCCATGCTTGCCGTTGGTCAAGGTGCACAACAGGAAATTTTGGATCAGATGAAACTGGTGGGTGTGAATAATATTGTGATCACTCCAAAAAAAGAGCAATCTGAAGAGAAAATTGCTCAAATGAATCAAGGAGACAAGGAGAAATATTCTCCAGGATTGACAATGCTCGATCTTGAAAATATTAAACATACCATCCCCAACATTCAAAAAGTCAGCCCTGAAATTGAGCTTGAAACTTATATTATTAAAAATGGTATCAGAAGGTCTACAAAATTAATTGGGGTCGAAAATGCCTATTTTGAAATCTATAATCACACCTTATCCTCTGGTACTTTATTTTCTGGTACTCATTTCAAATTTGGTCAAGCCGTCTGTATTATTGGTCGTGGTATTCAAACTAGATTTTTCAGTAAAGAAGATCCCATTGGAAAACAAATCAAATGTGGTGGTCAGTGGCTTACTGTTGTAGGAGTTTTAAAAGAGAGAAGTTCAGCATCTAAAAACTTAGAAAAATTGGGGATTAGAAATGCCAATTTGGATGTTTATATCCCTCTTCAAACCATGTTGATTCGATATCAGGACAGAGCAAAAGTCACAAAGTCTGATATTCAGCAAGCGGCTAGAGATGAGAATAGAAATAACAATGATGAAGAAGAACCAAAAACAGTCAACTATCATCAATTAGATAAAGTGGTGATTCAAATGTCTGAAAGTAACGAGCTTGCTTTAGCCTCTGAAGTTCTACAAAGAATGTTGACCAGAAGACATTTGGACAAAATTGACTTTGAAATTTCAATTCCTGAAATGCTCTTAAAACAGCAGAGAAGGACCAAAGATATATTCAATATTGTCTTAGGTGCCATTGCTTCTATCTCTCTTATTGTTGGCGGGATTGGGATCATGAACATTATGCTGGCTTCTGTACTGGAAAGGATTAAGGAAATTGGATTGAGAATTTCTCTAGGTGCCAAAAAGCACGACATCATTCTTCAGTTTCTATTAGAGGCTGTCTTAATTAGTCTTTCAGGAGGTACAACTGGTGTGATACTAGGTATCGTCTTGGCTGTAATGATTTCTAATATAGCCGACATTCCAACGATCGTTTCTTTCTCCTCTGTACTTATTTCATTTGGTGTGGCCACTTCTATCGGGGTGATCTTTGGTATTTCACCAGCAAGAAAAGCCGCTAATCAAGACCCAATTGAATCTTTGAGATACGAATAAACAAACCATTACTTCAAATGAACTTTAAAAACGCTTTTATATATATTCTTCTATTCTTGAACACTCCCCTATTTGCTCAAGAATTGATGTCGCTGGATCAGGTAATCAGTATTGCCAAAGGGCAGTCACTTTCTTCTCAGCAAGCAGAAAATAGAAAGGAAAATAATTACTGGGTTTACAAACAATTTAAATCCAATTACCTTCCTCAACTTGTTTTAGATGGCTATTTACCTGATTTCAACCGTTCCATCACACCCGTAACACAGCCCGACGGATCGAACGAATTTAGAGGTGTAAGTATGTCCACTTCTCAACTAAATTTAGCTTTACAACAAAATGTTGGTTTAACAGGCGGTTCAATTTATGTTGGATCAAGTCTACAAAGAATTGATAATTTTGAAGGTTTGAATCAAGGTGTTAGTTATGCCGGTCAGCCTTTGGTTATTGGTTTCAATCAACCGCTTTTTAATTTCAATCCTTACAAATATGATAAAGTCATTGAGCCTTTGAAATATGAGGAATCTCAAAAGAAGTTTTCCGAGGAAATGGAACAAGTGGGATATGATGCCACTGAGTATTATTTCAATTTACTGCTTGCTCAAGTCAACAAAAAGGTGGCCGAAACTAACCTTTCAAATAATGATACTATCTTCAAAATTGGTCAAGGCCGTTATAACTTGGGGAAGATTGCTGAGAATGAATTACTCCAGCTCGAATTAAGTGTTATTACTTCAGAAAGGAATTTACAGTCTGCCAATCTGGAAGTTGAAAGAGCCACTTTAAACCTTTTTACTTTTCTAGGTTTAACACCTTCTGACAATGGTGTAAAACTATCTCTCCCTTCAGAAATCCCAGATATATCGATCAGTTCTGATGTGGCTGTGGCTCAAGCAAAACTCAACAGACAACAATACATTAGTTTTCACAGAAGAAAATTAGAAGCAGAAAGAGCCGTTGCTCAAGCGAAGGGTGAAACAGGTTTGCAAGTCAATTTAAATGGTCAGTTTGGTTTAACACAGCAGGCCGGTCAACCTTCAGGTGTATATCAAAATCCGAATGATCAGCAACAGTTTCGTTTGGGCTTCAATATACCCCTTGTCGATTGGGGAAGAAGAAAGTCAAGAGTAGAAACAGCCCTTTCGAATCAAAGACTGGAAGAAAGTACGATTGCACTGCAAGAGCAACGCTTTACGCAAGAAATCTATATGCTGGCAAGGCAAATTCCAATCATCAGAACAAGAGTTCTTTCCACTGAGCGAGCAAAGCTGGTTTCTGAGAAGAGTTATGAAATTGCAAGACAAAGATACTTGGTCGGTAAAATTAGTGTGACGGACTTGAATATTACATTAAGAGACAAAGACAATGCTACAAAGGAGTATCTAGCGGCCTTGAAAGAGTATTGGCTTTCTTTTTATAGATTAAGAGTTTTCACGCTTTATGATTTCCAGAAGAATGAAAAAATTGGATTAAACTAATTTTGGTCTGCGAATTGATATAGTCATAAGTGATAACTTAATTGATCGTATAAAAGATTAAACATAATGAAAAAGATTCACCTTACCTTGGCGGCATTATTCTTCCTTATTTTTTCATGTTCAACAGAACAAACACAAAAGGAATCAGGAGAAGAGGAATATGAAGTGGAAGTAGAAGATTTAAGTAAAGTAGATTCTAAAGCATTATATCTTGAAATTGATTCTCTTAAAAAAGAGGCTTTTGCTTCTGAAGAGTTGAAAATTTCGAAAGCCAAAATGATTGTTCAGATTCTTAATCGCTCCAATGCGAAATTAGATAAAGAGAAAAAGAAAACGGCAAAGTCAGCTATTTCTAAAGCTTCAAAAGCAAAGTATTCTAACTCTAATTTCAATAATAATGAAGAAGTGATGCAATACGATCTACGTATCAGTGAAATGATTGCCGCCCTCAATGATTTGATTGACTCTGTTGATGATTTAGATGCTCAGGAAGAAACAGAGATGATGCTTTCAGAAGTTTCTGACGCAAGTGCTAGAGATACTTTTACAAGAGGATATTATAATAACGCGGTCAAAAAATGGAATAAAATGGCCAAGGATCATAAAGATAAATTGGAAAAGGAAAATCCTAAGGTGAAGATTACTTCGATGGATTATTTTTATGGGGAGGAGCCTTTGTAAAAATATTCTTCAAGAAAAAAGCCTTGTGAATTGTAGTAATTTTCACAAGGCTTTTTTTATTGCTTTTTTAATGATGGTGATAACACATTCACATCCCCATCAATATCATCAGGAACTTTTAATCCTAAAATCTTAGCCACTAAAGGATAGATGTGTATATTTTCAAAGGAATCTATTGTTTTCCCTTTTTGAAAATGATCACCCACACCATAAAAAACTGCATGCATATTTTTCACTTTATATGGATCATAGCCATGCATACCATTACTCACACTTCCTCTTAGATTCCTGAAGGTCATAGGAGGAATTGCCTCACAGAAAATAGCTGGAATACGTTGTCCTTTTGAAAAATGAAGTCTTTCAGGTACTTCTTCTTTTTTATAAACTACAAAACCTTTATTTTCTTGTGCTTTCAATTCTTGATAGGCTTTTTCGATATCAGCTCCTTTTTTAGGATATAAGAAGTATTGAATTCCACCTCCATTCACACATTCAAAATCCTTATATCTTCCAAGGCTTTCTAAAACAATTGAATTCTCTACATCCACCTGTTGCATACCATGATCCGAAACAATAATCAAATCAATAGGATGAGCAGAGGCTTTTACAACTTCGTATAGTTTTCCAATTACTTGATCTAAATATTCTACAGCTTCTTTTGTTTCATTTGCATCAGGCCCGAATAAATGTCCTTGTGTATCTACTAATGAAAAATAAGTAGCGATAAAAGTAGGTCGAACATCATCATCCAATGCTAGCCATTTTTCTATTTGATCTACCCTTTCAAAATAAGGTGTAGGTTTGTTGTATTTAAAATAATATGAAGGTGTCATCCCTTCTACTCTTGCGTCAGATACCGGCCAATAAAATGTAGCTGATTTCTGCCCTTGCTGTTCTGCCAAATTCCATAATGGCGTTCCTTTAAACCACGATCCATCTTTTTTACCAAGCCCAACTTTATAATGTTGTTCACGCTCAGGATCATAAAAATTATTGTGCACCAAACCATTGTTTTGAGGGTACATACCTGTCACAATAGAATAATGGTTAGGAAAAGTTTTGCTAGGATAAGCAGGAATCATAGACTTTGCTTTCACTCCATCCCTTGCAATCTTATCCAGATTGGGTGTGTTGTACTTTTCGGAATAATCGTATCGAAATCCATCTATAGAAACTAAAATAACGGTGTTTTTTGGCTTCTTCTCCTTCTGATGGATTTGGCAAGAAAAGAAAGTTAGTGGTAGAATTACCAAAAGCAGGTAACGATTCATTGTTCTTATTTACAGAAAGTTATTGATATATAATATACAAAAATAAATCTGATACTGTTGATCACAACCTCTGTTACCTTTTATTATGTAAATCAATTTAGAGTAAAGTTCAATTACAGATTCAATCAATTGAGTCTCAACAACTGATGATACTTTATCCTTTTCAAAAGCTCCATTTTATCACCCTCAGATTATTGAATGACACTACACTTGTCATATACCTTCAACTAATTTTAGGTCAACAAAAACAAAATAACAATTAATAAATAAATATTTTTAGGCTTGTCTAAATTTTTTACCTAGATTTGCAACAACAGATAATTAGTCAAATAGAAAACGAAACAACAAGCCATGAAGGCCTACCTAACTACATTTATATTTTTAGCTATTAATTTACTTAGCTTTGGAGGAGATAAAATAACTGTCAAAGGACATGTTACTTCTCATAATGAACATATACCTTTTGCTACAATTTCAGTAAACGACGGTGAATTTGGAACATCGTCAGACGAGACTGGGCATTTTCAAATCCAATTAGAAAAAGGAATTGAATATTCAATAATGATTTCTGCTGTAGGTTATTTACCTGTCACACAAAGTTTCAAAGCTAGAGGCGGGTCTGAAATTCACTTCGACTTGGAAAAAGACCTTCTACAATTAAATGAAGTGATTGTTTCAAGCAGTAGAAGAGAACAAAGCCGTAAGGAAACATCAGCAGTGGTTAATGTTGTGGGTAAAGAAATTTTTATGGCAAGTAACTCAAAAGTGGTTGCGGATGGATTAAACTTTGTTTCAGGAGCTAGAGTTGAAAATACATGTGGTAATTGTGGTGCAAGTGCTTTAAGATTAAATGGACTTGAAGGACCTTACACTCAGATTTTGGTAGATAGCAGACCTGTTTTTAATGGTCTTGTAGGTGTTTATGGTTTAGAGCAGATTCCTGTATCAATGGTTGATCAAGTAGAAGTCGTAAGAGGTGGGGGATCTGTATTATTTGGTGCAAATGCTATTGGCGGTACTGTAAATATTATTACTAAAGCCCCTCAATTCAACTCTTATGAAGTAGGTACTAACTTTGGTACAATTGATGGAAAATCAAACGATATCAATACTTATTTCAACACTTCATTAGTTTCAAAAAATGACAAAACAGGAGCCTACATTTATGGTTCTTATAGACATAGAGATGCTTGGAATGCTAACCCTAATGATATCTGGTATCATGAAGACGACATCAATCAAGCAAACCCAATTAAAGATAACTTCTCACAATTGCCAGAGTTAAAAACGGCTTCTATTGGTACTAAAGTTTATCATCAATTCAATGATCAAAATAAAATCACAGCAGATTTTAAATACTTGAATGAACATAGACGAGGTGGAAACAAATTAGATTTAGCACCACATGAAACCGATATTACTGAGATGATTGATATGAATATCTTAGGAGGAAGTGTGAATTACGACTGGTTTAGCCAAGACAAGAAAACACATGTCAATGCCTATTCTAATCTTCAATATGTCAATAGGGACAGTTATTACGGAGCAAACCAAGCTCCTGATGGATATGGTTTGACAACAGGTACAACTTACGTTGGAGGTGCTCAAGTAAATAGAGACCTTGGTAAAATGTTCAATGCAAACACTTATTTTGTAGCAGGTGTTGAATATATTTTCGATAAAATTGAAGATCAGAAAAATGGTTATACTGATCCTGAAACAGGTGAAAAAGTAGGAAATGCTATCATCTCTGATCAAGAGTCTAGCACAATGGCTGTTTTTGCTCAAAATGAATGGAAAGGAAAAAAGCTTTCTGTATTAGTTGGAGCAAGAATGGATTATGTTCAGATTAATGACTTGGCAAACGCTGAAAATAATAAGAGTGTACCTGCTATTAACCCTAGAATCAACTTAAAGTATAACTTAACAAAAGATATGCAAATAAGAGGTGGTTTTGCTACTGGCTTTAGAGCACCTCAAATGTTCTCTGAAGATTTGCACGTTGAAGTACAAGGAGGACAAGCGGTGAGAACTGTTTTAGATCCAGACTTAAAGCCTGAAACTTCACTTTCTTATAATTTAGCGTGGGATTGGGAGAAGAAAATTGGTAATGTACAAACCTACTTCTTAGTTGAAGGTTTTCATACAAGAATCAAAGATAGATTTGATAACCAATTGACTGAACTTGACGATGGCACTTTAATCAACTACAAGAGAAATTCCCTTTCTGATGCAGTAGTTCAAGGTTTCAATATCGAAGCTAAAGTAGCCCCTTCTCAGAACTTAGATTTCCAAGCTGGCTTTACTATTCAGACTGCAGAATATGAAGAGGAAAACCAATGGGGTGATGAAGAAACAAGTACTTCAAAATATATACTAAGAACACCTAATCAGTACGGATCATTTACGATGAATTACCGTCCTGCACAAAAGTGGCAAACTTCACTGACAGGTGTTTATACTGGTAGCATGCATGTACCTTACATTCCTGGAGGTTTTATCAATGGTGAATTGACAACTGAAGAGGAGCTGATTAAAACAGAATCATTTATGGATATGAGTGTAAAAGTGTCTTACACTACTAAATTAAGCAAGAATGCGAATATCCAATTCGGTGGTGGGGTAAAGAACATCTTCAACCAAATGCAAGATCAATTTGTAAGTGGTCCTGATAAAGACGCCGCCTTCGTTTATGGTCCTATTACTCCTAGAATGTTTTTCTTTGAAGTGAAAATTGGAAACCTCTTGAACTAATATTTAAGTTCAATTCATATCACACGGTGAAAAAAGCGCGATTCATAAACGAATTATGAGTCGCGCTTTTTTTTGTTTTTTTTCTTTTTAACTGGAGTACAATCGAAACAGAAGTCCGATAACTTTTCTAACTCACTTTGAATCTCTAAATGTTTACTCTCTAGAACCTCTTTTTTTCTCCCAAAATCAGATTCATTAAGAAGCTGAGACATTTCGGATAACATTTTTTGATGATGCATTGTAAAATAGGATTGAAAAATTGAGATGTTGGAAAATGTTTTTTTATTCAAAAATAACTCTTTTCTGATTTTCCTTGTGTACAATTCTGCTAAATCAAATTCTACTTGTGCATAATCAACCATACTCTGTGCCATCTCCATATTAGGTGCTGTTATAATTGCAGCGTTAGAATTAAATGTAGCTTTAAATGCTTGATTAAAATTTTTCTTAAACATTAATTCATACCCAGTCATTTGGTACCCCATTTCCAACATCACTCCTGATTGAATAGAATAAGATGATAGTGTATTTGATACTTGGGTGCTAGGAGATCGAAAATCTTCAAATGTTAGTTCAATATCTTCTTTCCATTGTATTTTCATTTGTCCGAACGCTGTAAAAGAAAAACAGCAGATCATTAATGTTAATATCAACTTCATAAATTAAAGAGGAGTTTGTTTAATAAATAGTTTATTTTTCAAATATAATTCTTTTTAAAAGAAAAAAGGCCTAACATGTTAATGTTAGACCTTTGTTATATCTATAATTTATATGACTATCTGTGCATCATATTTTCCATTGCTGCTATATTTCCTGCTTTAAAATTGGCTTCATCAACCATTCCTCCAATAAGGAATAAATCTATTATCCATCCTATTCCAAAAACTCCTCCTGTTAAAAGATAAACAATTCCTGAAGTTGTTTTTCCTAAATAAAATCTATGTATTCCTAAAAGTCCGAAGAAGAACCACAATAAATAAGCAACTAAACTTGATTTCATTTTACTATTTGTTTTTAATTGACACTTATTATATAATACGATTTTCAATAAGCTAGGTTGCATGTTTTATTAGAATTCTTGTAAGATTGTATATTCCGTATAAATCAAGACTTAAGTACCTGTTCAAAATTATCTATAGCTTAAATGCATTTAAACTATATTTAATTATGATCAGCTACTTATGAATTTTAAATGGATATTATTTGTGAATCGATTATAAATATAAGGGCAAACAAAAAAGGGCTAAACACTAAGTGCTTAACCCTTCAAATATAACTAAACGTTAAAATTAGTTCTGATAATCAGTCTCGTTACCTGAGAATGATGCACGAGTGAATTCTCTGTTCAATCTTGCGATATGAGAAATAGAGATTTCTTTCGGACATACAGCCTCACATGCACCTGTGTTAGTACAAGCACCGAAACCTTCAGCATCATGTTGCTCTACCATTGCGATCGCACGACGCTTACGCTCTGCACCACCTTGAGGTAATAAAGCTAACTGAGATACTTTCGCTGAAGTGAATAGCATTGCTGAAGCATTTTTACATGCAGCAACACAAGCACCACAACCGATACACTGCGCAGCATCCATTGCCTCATCCGCTACAGTTTTAGGGATAGCAATTTCATTTGCGTCAGGTACACCACCAGTAGATACTGTAACGTAACCACCAGCTTGCATGATTCTATCAAAAGAAGTACGGTCTACAACCAAATCTTTCAATACTGGGAATGCAGAAGCTCTCCAAGGCTCAACAACGATAGTTTCACCGTCATTGAAAGTACGCATATGCAACTGACAAGTAGTGATACCGTGCTTAGGACCGTGAGGCTTACCATTGATATATAAAGAACACATACCACAAATACCTTCACGACAATCGTGATCGAAGTGGATAGGGTCGTTACCTTTCTTTAATTCGTTCTCGTTAAGAACGTCTAACATTTCTAGGAAAGACATATCAACTGATACATCCTTTACTTCATATGACTCAAATTTACCCGGCTTGTTTTCACCAGCCTGACGCCAAATTTTAAGTTTTATATTAATTGTTTTTCCTGCCATGATCTTCAAATTGTAGGTGTTAGTTTGCTAACAACCTGTTTGTTGATTTTGTTTGAAGAAGAGTTGAGTCACCCCAACCCTTCGATAAATTACTTGTAAGAACGTTGCGTTAACTTCACGTTTTCGAATACAAGGTCTTCCTTAGTTAATGAAGGATCTTTACCTTCTCCTTCATAACCCCAAGCTGCAACATACGAGAACTCTTCGTCCTGACGTAATGCCTCACCTTCTTCAGTTTGTGATTCTTCACGGAAGTGACCACCACAAGACTCAGAACGGTTGTGTGCGTCAATTACCATCAACTCACCTAATTCTAAGAAGTCTTCTAAACGTAATGCTTTCTCAAGCGTCATGTTTAACTCCTCGTTAGCACCGATTACTTTCAAGTCTTTGTTGAACTCTTTACGTAATTCTTGGATCATACCACGAGCTTTCTCCAAACCTTCTTTGTTACGTGACATACCACAGTATTCCCACATGATGTGGCCTAATTTCTTGTGGATATCATCAGGAGTTTGGTTACCCTTGATATTTAATAATTTATCGATTCTTGCTTGCGCTTCTTTTTCAGCTTGAGCAAAAGCAGGATTTGATTTATCAACAGCTTGACCTAATGGAAGTGTTGCAATGTAATCACCAATTGTGTAAGGGATTACGAAGTAACCATCCGCTAAACCTTGCATTAATGCTGATGCACCTAAACGGTTAGCACCGTGATCAGAGAAGTTCGCCTCTCCTAATGCATAAAGACCAGGAACGTTAGTTGATAAATTGTAATCTACCCAAAGACCACCCATTGTATAGTGAACTGCAGGGTAAATCATCATTGGAACCTCGTAAGGGTTGTCGTCAGTAATTTGCTTGTACATGTCAAACAAGTTACCATACTTCGCCTCGATTGTTTTCTGTCCATCACGCTTGATTGCATCAGCGAAATCTAAGAATACAGCAAGACCAGTAACACCAACACCTCTTCCTTCGTCACATACCATCTTCGCGTTACGAGATGCTACGTCACGAGGTACCAAGTTACCGAATGAAGGATATCTTCTTTCTAAGTAGTAATCTCTTTCTGATTCAGGAAGTTTCATAGCTTCAGCAGCTGTGATCTTCGCATGTTTTTTATCTTTTGGAACCCAAACACGACCATCGTTACGTAATGACTCTGACATCAACGTTAATTTCGATTGGTAATCACCGTGTACAGGAATACAAGTAGGGTGAATTTGCGTGAAACAAGGGTTAGCAAACTTAGCTCCTTTCTTGTATGCTCTCCAAGCAGCAGAACCATTTGAAGCCATTGCGTTTGTAGAAAGGAAGAATACGTTACCGTAACCACCAGTACAAAGCAATACAGCGTGACCTGCGTGAGATTCAACTTTACCAGTTACTAAATCACGAGTTACAATACCTTTAGCAGCACCGTCGATAGTTACTACGTCAAGCATTTCTTTACGTGTGTGCATTTTTACTTTACCAGTGTTCACCATTTTAGTCAACGCTGAGTATGCACCTAATAGTAATTGTTGTCCCGTTTGACCACGAGCGTAGAACGTACGGGATACTTGAGCACCACCGAATGAACGGTTGTCCAATAACCCACCGTAATCACGAGCGAATGGTACACCTTGAGCTACACATTGGTCAATAATTTCTGTAGATACTTCCGCTAAACGGTGAACGTTTGCTTCACGTGATCTATAGTCACCACCTTTAATTGTATCGTAGAATAAACGGAAAACTGAGTCACCGTCATTTTGATAGTTTTTAGCGGCGTTGATACCACCTTGTGCTGCAATTGAGTGAGCACGACGAGGTGAATCTTGGAAACAGAACGCGTCTACATTGTATCCTAATTCTGCTAAAGTTGCAGCAGCTGATGCTCCTGCTAAACCTGTACCTACGACAATGATATTAAATTTTCTCTTGTTCGCAGGGTTAACAAGTTTTACGTTGAATTTATGTTTTTCCCACTTCTCGGCTAATGGGCCTGCAGGGATTTTTGATTCTAATGACATTCTATTCTATATTTTAATGTTATTGATTAATAACTCTGTAATGTTTTGTTTTGAAAAGTTGTTTTATTAACTGTTCAAAAACATTACAACTGGAATTGCTCCAAATAATGCTGGAACGATAATAGAATATGCTTTACCTAATAAAGCGATAATTGGAGTGTATCTCTTATTATTTAATCCTAATGTTTGGAAAGCACTTGCAAAGCCATGCCATAAGTGGAATGCCAATACAAACATAGAAATTACGTAAGCTGCAACAATCATTGGATTAGCATAAGATACGGCAACTACAGAATAAAGGTCTTTCATTACTACACCATCAATAGTTGTAGTTGAAATTTCGCCTCTTAATTCGTGCATCACTGCCCAGTATTGTGCTAAGTGAACTACTAAGAATACTGCGATTACAGATCCTAACACTCCCATGTACTTCGATACTTGAGAACCGTCTTTGTTTGTTACTTTGTAAGCTTCTCCGCCTCTAGCTTTTTTGTTTTGTGCAGTTAAAATAATTGCGTAAACAATGTGAGCTACGAAGAATGCCTTAAATACAGTTGCAATAAATTGAACTGCAGGATTGGTAGACATAAAATGTGCGTAAACATTAAAAGCTTCAGCCTTTCCAAATAATAACGTCATGTTACCAGACACGTGTCCGGCTAAGAATAAGATGAGTAAAATACCTGAGAGAGACATCATAATCTTTCTCCCGATTGTACTACTCAACGATTTCTGCCAACTCATAAAAATTAACGTTTAGATAAATATTGTGGTGAGATAGTTCTCTAATTTATTTCGTTGCAAAATTATACCTCAACTAAAACAGATACAATAATCGTGGTCAGCAGAACCTTATTTTGAATAAATCTAAACAACACAAACAGTTCACTTTCTGCCTAGATTTCTCTGTTCATATAACACTGAATTACAATGCAATACAACCTTGTAAATAAGATTTAATAGTCGACAAGACACTTGTAAAAGTAAAATGTTTCCTTTAAAAGGAAACAAAAGTCATCTTTTCAAATTAATGTAAATGCATAAAAAAAGGCTACGAATTTTCGCCAATTCATAACCTTTCATTAAATTACTATATTTTACCTTTATGATTCTAACATCCCAACCCAAGTAGTAAAGGCTGAAAAGTTCGTTTCAACGGGTTTAGTTTCAAAAATTCCAAAAAGAGTGGAACCCGAGCCAGTCATACTAGCATACATTGCTCCTTCCTTATACAATTGCTCCTTTATCTCTTTTATCTGCGGATAATTTTTAAAGATGCCTTGCTCAAAATCATTATTGACTTTCTCCTTCCAAACTGTCACTTCACCTTCTACCACCTTTTTCAAGTCTTCTTCTAATTCCATTGGAACCACTCCTGAATAAGCCTCTTTTGTTGAGATATGAATATTAGGATTGACCATCATAATCCATTTCCCTGAAAGGGATAAATCAATTTTAGAAAACACTTCCCCTCTACCTGTTACCCACATCGGGTTATTGGTAATAAAAAATGGACAATCACTTCCTAACTCCAAAGCGTATTCTTCTAGTTTTTCAACAGATAGATTTAATTCAAAAATATCATTCAACATTTTCAAAGCATAGGCACCATCAGCAGAACCTCCACCTAAACCTGCTCCAATTGGAATAGCTTTATGCAAATGCATTGCTACAGGTGAGATATCATAATCTTTTTTTAATAAGTGATAAGCTTTTAAACATAAATTTCCTTCAGCATCACCAGGTATATTAATCCCAGTACTGGAAAAGGACAATTCTTCACTTGGCACAATTTCTAGAACATCAGTCCATCCTATTGGATAGAAACACGATGCTATATCATGGTACCCATCTTCTCTTTTGTTTGTTATGGCTAAACCAATATTAATTTTAGCGTTTGGAAAGGAAATCATTATTCAATTGACGATTGTAGTTTTACTTGGAACAGCGAAGTTACGAATTGAAATGATTAATCTATACGTTACTTGACGAATTTTCTGTATAACCAATTATTAAAAATCAAGCCTATTATAATTAAAATCCCCCATTGTGTTATAATAGTGGCATTTGAATATACATCAAAGAAATTCCATTTACCTTCTTTCGTAAACCATGGTGCCTCACTATACCCTTGAGACATCCACCACCAAACAAGGAATACACCGATACCTATATTAAGGTACATTGCTATTTTATAAAGTAATGTTGGTATAATAATACTGGAGTCTTTATCGATATAACCTTCTTTAAATTTTTCAATTCCATTCTTTTGCACAGCAAAATTGATAAATAAACCTGAAATCAATAATCCAAGTCCCCATACCCAATCTTGATTCGAGAAAAAGTCCAAAGAAATGGCAGATGGCATTCCAAAAGCAATACATAAAATAGCCGTAATGATACTAGCCTTCGTTCTTTTGAATTCCAAATCTGTAAATGTTTTAATGCACAACTCAATCATACTGATTAAAGAACTAAAAGCGGCCATTGTGAATGCGATAAAAAATATAACCCCTAGAAACTCTCCATAAGGAATTCTAGCAAAAAGTAATGGAATAATCGTAAACGTCAAAGCTGTGTTCCCAGATTGTAAATAAGAGATCGCTTGAGTATCATCAACAGCAATTGCAAAAACGGCAGGCAAAATGGCTATACCCGCTATTAAAGACGCTACATTATTGCCAATCCCACTAATCAAGATATTAAAAGTCACATCTTCTTTTTCTCTGGAATAAGAGGCAATTGTTAGCATCAACCCCCAACCTGCTCCTGTACTCCATGCGGACTGTGTAACAGCTTCTATCCAAACTTTTGAATTGAAAAATAATGTAGGGTCAATATGAAACATGTATTGTAACCCTTTTGGTCCATTTTCTGTCGATAATGCCACTGCTGAAACTAACAGCATCAAAAAAAGGAGCGACGGAATGAGTATTTTATTTACTCTCTCCAAACCTTGCTGTATACCTTTGTATAACATAAAAACGGCAAACAAAACCACTCCAATATGCAGTGATACAGTCAATACACTCCCATTCGCTACATTCAGCCAATATTGATCTAGAAAACTTTGATTCAAATTTTCAAGAGCTGTTTTATCTTCTAATAACGTTGTTGAAAGCCCTACATATCTCAACCCCCAAGCTGTTACTACAGAATAATAAAACGTAATACCCAGTGTACAAACCGTAATAAAGAACCCCATCCAAGTGTACTTTTTTCCTGCCGCTTGAGCAAAAGAAGCTATTACTCCTTGTTTAAACTTTTTTCCGATAGAAAACTCTGAAAGTAAAATTGGAATTGACCATATAAATAAGAATAAAAACCATAGAATGATAAATGTTCCCCCATACTGCCCTGCCAAACGTGGAAACCTCCATAAGTTCCCTGCTCCAATAGCCATTCCTAATGAAGCTAAAATTACACCCCATTTACTACTGAACTGTTCAACATTTTCTTTCATAGTCTCGTTTGTTTATTATGGTTTAAATCACTAATTATTAAATTAGCTATGGTTTAAGTTGAGTTTAAAACTCCAAGTTAAAAAATAAAATTGAAGGACAGAGATGATTGAATCGATAAAACACTACATAAAAACATACATTAGTATAAGATATGGTTTAGCTGGAGCTCTCTTTTTAGGTGTTTTAGTTTTTGGTATCAATTACTATGATGCACAATCTATTCCTTTAGCCACAACTGCGGCATTAAAACAAAGTGCCTATACATTCCTTTTTGGTGGCTATGTATCGGCACTTTGTGAGAGATATACCTCGAAAGGTGAGTTTATAAAAGGAGTTTTGATTCCTTCAACTATAGCAATTATTGCAACTTATACAGTTCATTCCTTTAAAGGAACCCCTAACCCGGAATTATCAACAGTTCCAACTTTGATTTTTGCTCCTTTAGGTTTCCTATTTATTGCTAGGAACAAAAAGAAAGAAATTCAAAAAGAAAATTAAAGTGACCTCGCTATTCTCAAACCTAAGAAGTTCATCTTTACATCAGGTTTATCAAAATTACGGTAAGCTGGCCGGCAGAAAACTTCTTCACTTATAAAAGACCCTCCTCTATACACTTTTGTAGTTCCATTTTGAACGCCTTGAGGATTAGTTTTAGTGGCCTGTTTATAAGAAGACTCACTGTACCAATCATTGACCCACTCCCATACATTACCTTGCAGATCATAAATTCCCAATTCATTTGCTACTTTAGTACCAACTTCTTGATGTTGATTATCCTGTGCATTTGTGATAATCCAAGCTCTTTGGGAGATATTCTGAGAAGCAACATCTGTCTCAGATACTTTCTTTCCTCCTCGAGCAACATATTCCCATTCAGATTCGGTAAGTAAACGGTAATCTTTACCTGTCAATGTATTTAACTTTTTCAAAAACTCCTGACAATCATCCCATGAAACTGTTTCCACTGGATGGTTCCCCATTTTCATCTCACTGGGATTATTACCCATTACAGCTCCCCAAAGTGCTTGTGTCACTTCATATTTACCAACGAAAAAACCATCAATAGTAACCTCATGAACAGGAACAGACGGATTTACTCCATTATCTAATAAAAGATCTCCTTTTTTGTCTCCCATTTTAAAAGTGCTTCCTTTTACGAAAACCATATCAAAGCTTACACCTTGTGCTGTATCTGAATAGTTTTTTTTCTTTTGTGCAAAAGATGATTGAAATATCAATAAGCAAAAAAGAAATAGAACGGATTTTGTCATTTTATTGTACATGAAGCAATTCAAATAATTTAGTTTAAAGTATATAGTGTTTATTCCACCTTTACAGATGTATCATTTTATGAAAATAAATAAAAAAGGTCAAATAATGCTCTTTATTTGACCTTGTATTTATACTTTATAAAAGTTTTTTAATAATATCTACAATAGTAATCCCTTCTGCTTCTGCCTTAAAGTTTCTTACAACCCTATGTCGTAAAACGCTTACAGCTACAGCTTTGATATCTTCTATATCAGGGGAATATTTACCGGATAAGATTGCATGACACTTTGCTGCTATCACTAAATATTGTGATGCTCTTGGCCCTGCACCCCAATCCACGAATTTATTAGTATAATCATCTGCCAACTCAGAATTTGGACGAGTTTTATGCACTAATTTCACGGCATATTCAACCACATTATCAGCAATTGGAACTCTGCGGATTAAATGTTGGAAATATAAAATCTCTTCCGATCCCATTACTCTCTGTACCTCTTTTTTCTCATCATTAGTAGTTGCTTTCACAACATTTACCTCATCTGCATACGAAGGGTAATCCAAAATAATATTAAACATAAAACGATCTAACTGTGCTTCAGGCAAAGGGTAAGTACCTTCTTGCTCAATAGGGTTTTGTGTTGCTAGTACAAAGAAAGGCTTCTCTAATTGAAACTCTTGGTTAGCAATCGTCACCTTATATTCTTGCATTGCTTCCAAAAGAGCAGACTGTGTTTTTGGAGGTGTACGGTTAATCTCATCAGCTAGAATAATGTTTGAAAAAATGGGACCCTTAACGAATTTGAATTTACGATCTTGATCCATGGTCTCCGCACCCAAAATATCTGAAGGCATCAAGTCTGGCGTAAACTGAATTCTACTAAAGTCTAAATCTAAAGCCTGAGCCACAGTATTGATCAATAGGGTTTTCGCTAATCCTGGAACACCTTGTAATAAGGCATGTCCTTGACTAAAAATAGCCGTCAATACAAAATGCACGGTATCTTCCTGACCAATTACAACTTTCCCTATTTCCGCTTTTAATTGATTATATTTTTTATGTAATGCATCTGCTGCTTCTTTATCAGATCCAAAAGTGATTTTTGATGTCATGTTTTAATTGTTATTCTAGCGACATTATTGATTGCTAAAAGCAAAATAAAAAATCAATGAAGTATTCACTTATCAATTCATCCTAAATTTTAGGACAATTGAAATTAGTTGTTTTTAGGGAATAAATCAAGAATCAATTCATATGTCTAACAACAAAACTTCTCTGTATTTCAAAGATAAGTCAGATAGTAAAAAATGAAAGGGCCTTCCTATATTTCAAGGAAAGCCCTCTAATTGAAGAATGATCTCAAAAATGAGCTACATCAATCTATGTTTATTCAACTTCAACTTCTCTTCTACCTGTTCCGTAATCAACATCTAATACGATGTCAACACCTGGAAGAGCCATAATAGATGTTACTCCATTACTTGAATCAAAATCAGGCTCACCTCCAAGAATTTGGAAGCTTTGGTTACTTGTGATTTCGTTTACATTTTCTCTGTAACCTTTACCACCAACAATGATTAAATCACCGTCATCAAAAGTGTTGTCCCAGATATCACCATCCATATCTTGGAAAACTGAAGGAATCCATGCTAATGATGCAGTTTCTACTTCAGCAGGACCAACAGTTGTGATAGTAATAGCAGGCACAGTAGTTTTATCATAACCTTCACCTTCATCAGTAACCTCAAAACCAGTCACTTCTCCATGAGAGTTAATTCTTACTTCTGCTTTAGGAGCTACTGGTTGTTTAGCTTCAACAACGATTGTTGGCTCAGCTAAGTAGTATCCTTCTGTTTTCATCATGTTTCCAACATAAGACATTACTAATTCACCAGCAGTGATTTCAAAGCTACCATCATGGTTATATAATTCACCACCAATTGAGCTACCAGTTCCATCTGATGTAGATACACCAAGGATAGCACCAGATTTATCTTCTAAGACACGAGGTTTTTGGAAGTAGCTTGATCCACCTGCATTTACTGCAAATGCATATTGCTTACCAAATAATGACCAAGTTGCAGCAGCGTCAGCACCGTTACCACCTGAAATAGTGATTGTAGGTGTATCAACGTAATCTCTACCACCTTTACCATCTTCGATATAGATACCAGTTACTTTACCATTTAACATACCCACAGCTTCGAAATCACTGTCAGAGTTAGATGTAATTTTAATGTAACCTTGGTGATCTTCAGTTGGACCTGACTCGATCGCATAGTAACCATTTTTCTCGATGTTTACAGCAGTGATTTCACCCTTAAGAGTAATATCATCAGCTTCAACAAATGCTTGTCTTGTGAAACCAGTACCTGTTGGAGCGTCAATTGTAACAGTTGGCTTAGCAGTATAACCTGAACCTACGTTAGTAATTGTAATACCATCTACTTCGAATCCTAAAACAGCTGAAACTGTTGCTTGTGTACCTGATAAAGTACCTGGGTGAGCGATATCGATAGTTGGAGTATCATCGAAGTTAGAACCGTCATTTGTAACGATTACCTCATTCACTGCACCTAAAAGATCGAAACTAACTGAACCAGTTGATGATCCTCCAGAGTAATCAACATAGTTTTGTGGATCACTTACATCAATACTGATTGTGTAGTATGTAGTGTTTGTAGGATCTGTTGCATCATCTGCAATATTACCCCAACGGTAACCTGAACCTGCAGACGAAAGTGTTACGTTTGTAATACTACCGTTAATATATGCTAAGTAAGAAGCTACTTCAGAACCTGTTTTATTAGTATCTGTAATTGTAATTGTTGGCTCAGAGTTATAAGTACCTGTCTCATCCAAGATTAGGTTTAAACCACCAATCATAGTTACTGTTCCAATATCACCTACAGTAATTGTACCTGCAGCAGCGTCTGTAGCTTCTTCGAATACTTCAATATTAGTAATTGATAATGAAGATACTGTTGCTACTTCAGTTGAAACGTTTGTTGTAAATGGACCAGCAATTTCACCTGAACCATCAGCAGTAGCGTTAAATCTACCAATTTCGTCACCACCATTAGACACTACAATATAGTAATCTTCAGAAGCAGTTAAACCAGTAATTGCAGTTGTTAAAGTGAACCCTGTAACTGAAGCATCCTCTAAATCACCAAACGTTGCCGTTGCATTATCAGAATCTACACCTGTAGAGAAAGTAACTGTAGGCTTAGTTGCTGCATCATCAAAAGCATCGTTGTTGTCACCAGAGAATTGGTAACCTTCACCTGCACTTACTTGAACAATGTTGTTAACAGGACCTTCGATATCAAAATCAATTACAGCACCAGAACCAGCACCATACTCTTCGTCAATTGTAATTGTAGGACGACGGCTATTAGTATAACCACTACCTCCACCTGCAAGAGTTACTTCTGAGAAAGAACCTGAAAGGTTTGATACAAATGAACTACCATTAGATGGTGTAGCTGTGATAGTTGGAGTACCAGCACTAAATGCATAACCGCTACCTCCGCTTAATGAAGTTAATTCAGCAATACTACCATCTACTGTAGCTACTGCTGTAGCTCCAGAACCACTTCCTCCAGAAATTGTTACGTTTGGCACTGAAGTATAACCTTTACCGCCGTTTGTTACAGTGATTCCGTCAACCATACCTGAGAATGAAACTGAAGTCATTAAATCAACTTGATCACCTTCTACAGGGTTAAGGTCATTCATAGGAGTAATCTCTAAATCAACTACATCGTTTAAAGTGTTATCATCCCATATAAAATAATCTGCACTTTGAGTTTTGATTGTAACAGAAGCAACTGTTCCTTCAATTCTTGTATAAGCACAAGCGTCAACATCAGTAGTAGAACCTGAGATTTCAATGTTTACTGCATCATCTCCTTCACCACCAGTATAACCGCTACCAGCATTTGTGATTACCACTAAGTCATAGTTTTCACCACTGTTACGATCAGCATCTGTTACCCACTCATCATCAGTCAATGATCTTGGAACTACTGAACCTGTTAAAGTTGCACCGCTACCAGCTACTGGAGGAGTTTCAATTTCAATAGTTGCACCCAATACGTCTGGAATATCTTGGTCTACATAATCACTTGAGCTAGGCTCAGTTTCTAAATAAACAGAAGAGAATGTAGCTGCGATAGACTCAACTCTTGGTTTTTTCATGTTTTCACCTTTGATTTTGTTGAAAGCGATCTCTTGGTCAGCAGAGAAGTCACTAAATTTCAAGCAAATCGGTAAACCTTTAACAGCAGTAGGAACTCTTAAGTTGTATGTACCACCTGTTGTTGTTGTTGAAGAAACTGATCCCTCGTATACTGCTTTTAAGATACGTGGAGATAAGAAGTCTTGGTAGTCGATACCATCAATTTCTCCATTTGACATGTGCGAGTCTCCTGCGTAGTTATCTAAATAACGCTCAGTGAAATCTTCGTTTGAAGCATCAATTGAAGCAGAAATTCTAACACCGTCAGGAATTGCAGTTCTTGTTGCTGATACTAAACTAGAAACATAAACAGCTTTACCGCTGATAGATGATGTTCCTAAAGAATCCGCAGTGTTGAATACTGGAATAATAGTAGACGCATGTCTATATTGTAAAATATCTTTATCCTTTTCTAAGAAAGTTGGCATCCAAACCGAATCTTTCTCATTGTAGTAATAAGTAGAGTCATTTGACGAGAAAGGACCTACTAAAGAAAGAGCCTCAGGAGAAAGGAATTCAATGTTCATTGAAACAGGAGTATGGTCTGCTAATTCAACATTAACAGTTGCTACACCTGGCTTTACGTTAGCGAAGAACGCAAATCCTTGCTCATTAGCAGTAATTGTCGCTAATGAATCACCTTGGATGAAAGTTACAACAGCAGATGCTCCTGAGTGAGTATCCATTGTTCTAGCATTGTTAGAACTGAAAGAAGCTTCATTACCAGAAACTACCTTTACTGTATAATCGATTAAATAGCCATTTGTCTTAAGGCTGTCCATGATTCTTGCCTTCTCAAGAGAGTCTTGGAGTAAAGCGTTTTGTTCTGCGAGATTGGCCTGATCATTTAAGAAATCTTGCTCGGAATACTCTTTATTACATCCGATTAAACCCGCGAAAAGGAAGGAAGAGGCAATAACTAAGCCTTTCCAGTTTTTCCAACTGTAATTCATGATTTTGTTGTAATAGTTTTTTAATAGATTGATGTTTTCTATTTGATTGGGAGATTATTAATGAATGAAATAGTTAAAATTGATACATTGTAACATTAATACCCAAATGAAATAGTTAGCATGAAAGAATTATTCTTTAACTCTTTACCAGTTTGTGCTTCAGTGTTTAACTGTGAAGCGTTGACGTCGTCCATTCCTAAATTGTAACGAGCTTCAATTCTCATTGAGTAATCATTTACAATCTCTGGAATTTTAACACCAAGTGAAAAAATTAGTCCCCACGTATGACGTTTATATTCGTCATAGACATTTTGTGCTTGAGTTGGAGAAGTCTCCATTGCATCGCCTAAAGAATAAGTTCTTTTTGCGTTCTCATGTGCAGCAAAATTAAAATGATAGATACCACCAGCTCCAACATAAGGAGCAACACTTCCGACTGGCAACTCGTATGTCAGCATCACTGGAACCGAGACGTTTTGCAACAATACACTTCTATCGTGTACTTTTACTTGGTCTACTGAACCAATGTTGTAAGTTCTGATTTCATCTGGCTTACTTCCACCAGTCTGAAAATAGAGAACCTCACCTCTAACATTAAGTCCGTCAAAAATTGAGTAGGATCCATAAGCACCCAGAGCAAGGCCGTAACGTGTCCCTGAGTATCCTTCAAACGTACTTGCCGTTCCTCCTAGCGTAACTCCATAACCAAATTTGCTGTAGGCATACTCATCATCTCCAGAATAAGCATCTGAAGTACTAGCATCATCTGCTTGCCCCTCTGAAGAGGATACAGTTTCAGTAGTTGTTTCTGAGTCATTAACAGTCTGTGCATTGGCATGAAAAAACGTTAACAGGAGTAAGGAAGTAATAATAGTTAGCTTACTCATTTTTAACATTTTTTGAAATAATTAATTTACGTCACAAATGTATACCATAATATTTGATAATTCAATACACCTTTTATTAACAAAACATCAACTTCACTTCATAAAAAACTAAAAATCAAGGGAAAACACGCTTGTAATACTAAATAAAACACATTGTTAATGTTTGTTAATTACAAAACAAAAAGGGCATAATAATTTTTGTTATTATGCCCTTATTAAACCAATGCAATTATATATTTGATTTATTATATACCTTCTAAAATATTACATCCATCAAATTCAGGATCAATTTCGATGAAGACATCATTTTTTGCTGTTTTAATCCACTTTTCTAAGATCTCATTTTTCTGACTATTGAGCGTTGCTTGCTGTAACTTCTGATAGTCGTCTTTCAAATTAGCATAATGTGGAGGTTTGTAATCAGAATAATAAATAATTCTAACTGCATCTTGCCCATCCTCTGTACGGTATTTTAAAGGCTTGGAAGTATTGCCTACTGTCATCGTATCAATAGCGAAGAATACAACCGGATCCAACTCATCTGTGGCCATGTAAGAACTACCTGTCACGTTGTTTTTAAAATACCCAGCGTTGGCACGTGTGGGTTGATCATCAGAATATAAGTTTACCGCTTTTTCAAACCCCAAAGTATCTGAATCTGCTATCAACGTTCTAATACTATCAAGGAAGGCTACAGCATCTTTTACATCTTGGTAATTTGATTTCGGTCTAATTAAGATGTGTCTAGCTCTAAATCTACCACCTCGTCTTTCCAACAACTGAATCAAATGATATCCAAAATCTGATTCTACTGGATCTGCAATTTCATTAGGCTCAACTGTCAATGCGATTTCTTCGAATTCTGGTACCAACTCACCTCTACCATGCCATCCAAGGTCTCCACCTTTCCTAGCTGATCCATAATCCTGAGAGTATTGCTTTGCTAAAACTCCAAAATCTTCACCATCTAAGATTCGTTTTTTGATGTCGATCAATTGTTGCTTTGCTTTTTCCTTTTCAGATTCTGACACTTGTGGTTCTCTTACAATCTGACCTACCTTCACTTCTGCTGATAAGAAAGGAATACTGTCTTGAGGTATAGACTCAAAGTATTTTTTTACTTGCTTAGGAGTAATTGTAACATCAGAAATGATTTGCTGTTGCATTGTCTGCACCGTCATTTGTTCTTTTACTTGGTCTCTCAAATCATCTCTAAGATCATTTACAGAACTACCCAATGTTTTCTCCAGTTTTTCTTGAGAACCTGCTTGGAGAATAAAGTATTGCATACGTCTTTCTAATTCGTCAGACACTCTAGCATCATCCACTTCAATGGAGTCAATCTGAGCTTTTGCATACATAATCTTATTCACGATCAATCCTTTCAGGATATCACATTTTGCTTCTTGTTTATCATTAGGATATTGTCCATTGGCAAGCATTTGCTGATAACCAGCCTCAACTTCAGATAATAATATAATGTTATTATCTACTTTGGCTATAATTTTATCTACAGGCACAGCATCATCTTGTGCGAAAAGCGATGTTGCAAAAAGGAGTAAAAATCCTATTAAGGTGTAAGTACGTTGATTCATATTGACTCTATACTTCTATTTTTAAAGTATTTTCTGTTTAGCGTTTATTCTTCTGAGACAAAAATCTCATATTCATTATTCTTTGTAGCTTCGTCATATAATTGACTTTCCAACTCACTACGAAGCTTTAATTTTCTTTTACCTAAGATCACTTTCTTTACTTGTTGAGACACAAATTGTAAAGGTGGTGTCTGATCAACTATCTTATAATCATCGATTTTAAAGATATATGTATTTGATTCATCACTAGCCTCCCAAAGTTTATCTCTCTTCAATAATTTGGTTACCTCAGATTGTGAGTTCATAAATGGAGTTCCAAAAAGAAGTTCATCCAAATCTAACCACACAGAATCTTCCAAATGTACAAAATCTGCATAAGCAAAAGCAGAAGATCTCAATTTTTCTTTATCTCCCTCTTTTTTACTCTTTATCCAGCCTTTCACCTTTTTTAATTCCGGAGCCGAATTTGGATATCTTAAAAATGATCCTCTAACGATATTTGTTTTAAGTATAAAATCATCTGAATTCTGATGATAGTAAGACTTGACTTGTCCCTCTGTCACCACCGTATCAAGATGTGATGTAATATACTCTCGCTCATATTCATGCATGATCAATTGGAACTTATACTCTTCTAATCTCCTATCTAAATCCAATTTCTCCACATCTACTTTAGAAGCGGCCTTTTCAAGAGTAATTACTTTTCTAACCCACGTATTAATGTATCTGTCTCTGATATTGATAGAATCTTTTCGTGACATTCTTGCTGTAAAAAGATTTTTTATTTCAGTATCATATAACACTTTGTCGTTTACTCTAGCCAATGGAATCCTAGAATTCTGTATATTCTCTTCTTCTATTGCCTTTGAAAATGATTCTTTAATTTGATCACATGATGAGGCAAACAAGAGTAAGCCTATCAAGCTATATATGTAGAAGTTTTTCTTAATCATAAGGGCAAATTTAATTAATTAGAATTGCCGTGCATTATTCGTGACACACAATACTCCCTTTTTGATGAAAAAAAAGTATTAAAATTCTTTAAATTTAATCCCAAACATCAATTCTAAATACCCTTGAACACAGGTTAAGCTCGAAAAAATCTCCTATATTTGGACTTTAATGGATAAAAAGACTTGACCGGATATGGAATCAAGTTTTTACATAAAGTAAGAATTTTAATATGAATGCATCTCAGCTGAAAGAGTTGAAAAACCGTGTCAACGCATTAGATGGATACCTTGATATATCTTCAAAGAAAAATGAAATAGAAACCAAAGAAGCTGAAACTACCGTGGCAGGCTTTTGGGATGACCCCAAAACAGCGGAAGGTCTTCTTAAAGAAATCAAAGGTTTGAAATCCTGGGTTGATAAGTTTGATGAAATCAGTGCATTGCTTGAGGATTTAGAAACACTATTTGAATTTTTTGAAGCAGGTGATGTTGATGAAGAGGAATTGGATGCTGAAGGAAAGAAAACAGAAGAGGCTATTGAGGCGTTGGAATTACAAAAGATGTTGAGTAATGAAGAAGACAGCCTAAGTGCAATGATGGAAATCAATTCTGGTGCTGGCGGTACAGAATCCAATGACTGGGTAGAGATGCTTTTCAGGATGTATAAAATGTGGGGTGAATCACATGGCTATAAAGTAAAAGTCGTCAATACTAATGAAGGAGATGTTGTAGGTTTTAAACAAGCAACACTTGAATTTGAGGGCGATTTTGCTTACGGTTATCTTCAATCTGAAATTGGTGTACATAGAATGGTACGATTAAGTCCATTTGATTCCAGTGGTAAAAGACATACCACTTTTGGATCTGTCTTCGTTTATCCCGTAGTAGATGATTCTATTGAAATTGAGGTAAATCCTGCCGATATTACTTGGGAAACTTTCCGTTCTGGTGGTGCCGGTGGACAAAACGTCAATAAAGTAGAAACTGCCGTTCGTTTACGTCACACATCAGGCATTATAGTTGAATGTCAACAAGAGCGTTCTCAATTACAAAACAAAGAGAAAGCCATTAAAATGTTGAAATCAAGACTCTACCAACAAGAGGTAGAAAAAAGGAATGCAGAGAAAGCTAAGGTAGAAAACTCTAAGAAAAGAGTAGATTTTGGTTCTCAGATCAGAAACTACACAATGCATCCTTATAAATTGGTAAAAGATATCAGAACAGGTGTAGAAAAAACAGATGTTCAGAAAGTATTAGATGGAGATTTAGATGATTTCATCAAGGCATTCTTAATGCAAAATTAATCCAAATACATCTGAATTTTTTGATTCGATAAATAACCTTAAAAATACAAACGTAATTAATACGTTTATTTTTAAGGTTTTTCTTTGTCTTCATCTACTTTTTTTTCAACTTTGTTCCACCATTTAAACACATTACATATATAACATGAATACAACTTCGGTTCAATTAGACTTCCTTAAAGAATTAGGGATTGAACAACGCAACCCTGCCTATTCTACTGGTAGAAAGTTTGCAAAACTAGATGAAACCCGTGAAACCCGTAAAATCTACTCCCCTGCTGACGGTGAATTGATAGCTGAAGTAGAAATGGCTACTGAAGCTGATCTTGAAATTATCATTGAAGAAGCTCAAAAAGCTTTTGAAATATGGAAAGTTTTACCTGCTCCAAAAAGAGGTGAAGTTGTCCGTCAGATTGGAGAAGCACTAAGAAAATATAAAGAGCCTCTTGGTAAATTGGTTACTTATGAAATGGGTAAAATTTATCAAGAAGGTCTTGGAGAAGTACAAGAAATGATTGATATCTGTGACTTTGCTGTTGGGCAATCAAGACAGCTTTATGGTCTTGAAATGAAGTCAGAGAGACAAGATCATAGAATGTTTGAACAATGGCATCCACTAGGAATTGTAGGGATTATTTCAGCTTTCAACTTCCCAGTTGCTGTTTGGTCATGGAATTCAATGATTGCCTCAATTGCAGGAAATGTTTGTATCTGGAAACCTTCAGAAAAAACGCCTCTTACAGCTATTGCATGCCAATACATTCTTCAAGATGTGTTGAATGAAAATGATTTACCAGAAGGTTTATTCAGTTATATCATTGGAGATGCTTCAATTGGAGCGAAAATGTCTCATGATCAACGTTTCCCTCTGATCTCTGCCACAGGATCTACTCGTATGGGTAAGAAAGTAGGAGAAGCAGTGGGAGCCCGTTTAGGTAAATCATTGCTCGAACTGGGTGGAAACAATGCATTGATCATCACTGAAAATGCAGATATTGAAATGGCCATCAGAGCAACAGTTTTTGGAGCAGTAGGAACGTGTGGCCAAAGGTGTACTTCTACTCGTAGACTAATTGTTCACTCGAACGTTTACGAACAAGTGAAAGAACGTCTATTAAAAATATACCCATCATTATCAATTGGCAATCCTTTAGATGAAAGTAAATTGGTGGGTCCACTGATTGACAAAGATGCTGTTGATGCTTTCAAAAATGCAATTGAGAAAGCAAAGTCAGAAGGTGGAAAATTACTAATTGGAGGTGATTCATTCTATGCTGAAGGGCTTTCCGGCAATTATGTTTACCCAGCAATTATTGAAGCTGAAAATCATTATGAAATTGTGCAGGATGAAACCTTTGCTCCTATTTTATATCTGATCAAATATACTGGTGAAGTAGAGAATGCTATTCAAATCCAAAATGATGTAAAACAGGGCTTATCTTCAGCTATATTCACTAATCACCTTTTAGAATCAGAAGCGTTTTTAAGTGCAGCAGGTTCTGACTGTGGTATTGCCAATGTCAACATCGGAACATCAGGAGCAGAAATCGGTGGTGCTTTCGGTGGTGAAAAAGAAACTGGCGGAGGAAGAGAATCCGGTTCAGATTCTTGGAAAGCTTACATGAGAAGACAAACCAACACTATTAATTATGGTAGAGTCTTACCTTTAGCCCAAGGTATTAAATTCGACATTTAAGCACGTAAAAAGAGCTTCAAGTTTAAAAGGTTTGAAGCTCTTTTTCTTATCATACACATTAAACCTTACATTAAAAAGGGAAATAATGGATCATTTAATGGTCTATTTTTTTTGAGATTGCTCCTTCATTAGTTATATTGAATTAGAGATTATTTAACTAATACTGTTGGGTTTTCTCATTACTCTCTTTACATACAATAGTATATACCTATCAGCTTTAACATTACTTTATGGCTCAAAACAAATACTTTTCTGTGATGTTGATTGATGACAATGAAATCGACAATCTTATAAACCAAAAAATGATTGAAGCTTCTAAAATAAGCGACAATATATTTATCCATTCAGGAGCAAAAAGTGCAATTGAGTTTCTTCGTAACATAGAAAAGCTTGGAGATATAGCCGATCAAGTTTTACCTGAACTTATTTTTTTAGACATTGATATGCCTCTTATGGACGGTTTTCAATTTCTGGACCTATTTGATCAATTGGATGAAAAAACGAAAAGCAAATGTAATATAGTCATGCTTACCTCTTCGATTAACCCTCAAGATATAAGCAGATCACAAAACTATAGTTACGTGAAGAAATATGTCAACAAGCCGTTGACTCAGAAAAACTTGTCATTACTAGAAATTTAAATATACACACATGTAACAGTATCATTGTTAAACATGTTGAAGTAAGTCTTTAATTAGCAAAGTGAGAATTTTAAGGAGACGAAATTGTTCTCATAATTTTCTTACTTTTTTATTAACATAAAAGGTATTGATGTAAAATCAATACCTTTTTCATTCTCATATATTCAACGGACTATGGGCTTATCATACCAAATGAACGTTATGACATGCCCTTTATCTCAATTTCTATTCATTTTCACCGCTTACATAACGAATAAATTGATCATCCATTCTGATTTGTCGAGTAGGAGCAAAAATATACGGGGATTTTATCTGAGTATACTTTGTAATAATGTTCGATACTTTTGACATTTTATCCCGTTTTGCCTCACTCATACCTGTTTTGAGCATTTTCAAAAACAGTGAAATAGAAGGACAACTTTCTTTTCCCATCAAACGGATTTGTCTTTGAATACTGTTAGCCAATTGATTAAACAGTTCGTAATCCCTGATACAAACATATTGTAAAGCCAACAGGCATTTCACCTCCAAAAATGCGTGAGGATATTTTTTCAAACTCACTTCGTTTAATAGGTTATTTAAGAAACGAGCTGCCTCATCAAATTCTTTTGCATGATAAGCCGACATTGCTCTGTATACTACATAAGACACGTAGTTAGGAATATCTTCCTTATCTGGCTCATAATCAGCAAAAATATCTTTATTAGATTCAAATAATTCGGTTTGGGTATCGGTCTGTAAAGCCCTTTGTAATTTTGTCTGAAGGAACTGGGATGGGAAAGTATACAAATTACTATGCATTAATAACGGAACCACATCCTCATTGACAGAATCAAAATATTTGCTTGCTTTTCTAAATACACCATAGTGAGTGTAATATTCAAGCTTTAAAAATTCGAAAACATTGTGAAGGTGAAAATAGATGGAATCCATCTGATATTGGTCAAATACCTGATCTATTTTCAAGAAAATATCCTCAATTGGTTCTACATCTTCAGTGTCTGAAAACTTGACATTTGAGTTGTCTTCTATAAATAAGCGATGAAAAATATTCATACAACTTTGATATACAAAAGGCCTGTGTGACTCATACAATTTACAAGTATTCTGCATTTCCTGATGCAGGAGATCCAATCCCATTTTATCGATTTCATCACCTGTAAAGGCATAAACTCCAAACTTTTTGAAATAATCTGCCAATATATCTTCGATTTTATCCACCGCTAGCATGTAAGCAACATGCTTATTGTACAACTGAGAATAGACGAAATAATCAGGTGAATTAATATGAAGCCTTTTCAAAGCTTTATACACAACTGTCAACTCATTGGACAAATCATAATCCAAAAGTTCTTTTTCCAGTTTTTTGAGTGTAACAATTGAAATAGCTCTTTTTTTGGTAAAAACCATCTCATGAATATTGGCCACTTTCTTCAGTAAGTCAGCCCTTGGGCTTTCCATCTGCTGCAGCAAATATTCTTCAATTTTTTGATTCAGCCTTGATCTTAAAGTATAATAAGCATTTGTATTCACATCTAATTCAGACATTACCTGCTGATCAGATATCTTCTTTTCTCGCATAGAAGATAGTAGATATGCCGATTTCTCAGCATTACTTTCCATAAGAGAATTCCTTATTGCTTCGTAGTCTTTTTCAGATAATTGCTTTATGATATGTTTTAACCTCGCCATAAATTAGATACTGAGTGCTTTATTATTGCGTTGAAGAGACAATTCGAGAAAGTATGCCTTAATCAAGAAGATGAGGTTTAGTAGCAATAAAAATAGTAAACTTTTATCGAAATACTTAATTTTTCTATACTTCTCATATATAAATATAAGAATTGATTTTTAAAAACCGATGTATTATTTCATGGTGTTATTGGATATAAAAAGTAAAATCACGTTTTTCAATTATTCTCTTTCCAAGTTCCAATCCAATTCTTTAAAATATCCAATCCAAATTCAGTTAATATTGCTTCAGGATGAAATTGAACACCAAAAACTGGCAAATTTTCATGTGCAATCGCCATTACTTCACCTTCTTTTGAAGATGCAACTACTTTGACAGCATCTGGTACATTTGATAATATCAAGGAGTGATATCTCACTACTGAAAACTCTGCAGGAATTTTTTGGAATAAAGGTGATGGTTGGGCATCAATTTGTGATATCTTCCCGTGCATTGGTTTTAGTGCTTTTACTACCTTCCCTCCAAAATACTCTCCAATAGCTTGATGACCTAAACATATACCTAATATAGGATGTGTTTTATGATAATAATCAATTACCTCTAACATATTACCCGCTTTATCTGGAGTCTCTGGTCCAGGTGATAATACGATAGCATCATATTTATAAACTACAATTTCTTCTAAAGGGGTAGTATTTCTTACTACTTCCACCTTCTGTCCTAATTGAGTGAAATAATCTACTAAATTATATGTAAATGAGTCAAAATTGTCTAATAATAAAATCATGATGCTTAGTTTATTTGAGCACAAAAATAAAAAAGGGAAGTCATTTAACTTCCCTTTTCTTTATAAATTTTCTTCAAATAATTCATGAATCTCTTTACTATACCTTTTCATGCTTGGCATTATGGTACCGCCGGCATCTAATACCCAATCGTTTAACTCCAACAATTTGGGATAAACCACTGAATCTTCTGTGACATCTTTGGGCAAACCTAAACCTGCTGAATTAAAAAGGCCTAATATTACAGACAGGGATAATGCATATTTAAAACCACCTAACAAAAGTGCAGCTACATTATCCAAATCATCCAATACAGAATAGTCGATCTTATTTTGCAGCCATTTTCCTAACAGATTCAGTCCCATAGTTCCTGCAAAAAAGAAAACGACATAAGCAAAGAACACAGTGGATTTAGGTGTATTAACATAAGTCCTTGATGAAGAAAAAGCTCCAGCAACACCAAAGAAAATTAAAGAAGCACCTACTACAAATACCAATGTCGATATTATCTCTAATAAAAAGCCTCTTTTAAATCCTTTATAGGCACCATATACAATCATTCCAGCAAGAATGATGTCTGTGATTCTGATGTATGATGTAAAAAATCCTAAGTCTTGTTCCACTGTCTATATTAAATTTTTTGAATTACATTAACGCTTCTTTTACTTTTGCAGAAACAACTTTCATATCTGCAACTCCTGCAAACTTCTTACCAGCTGCACCCATCACTTTACCCATATCCTTTGGCGATGACGCACCCACTTCAGCAATCAATTCTTTTACTCCTGCAACAATCTCCTCATCAGACATTTGCTTTGGTAAGTATGTCTCAATCACTGCCAACTCCGCTAATTCAATTTCAGCTAAATCTTCTCTACCTGAGCTTTGGTAAGTTTCTGCAGACTCTTTTCTTTGCTTCGCTTCTTTCATTAAAAGCTTCAATTCTTCTTCAGTAGTTAGAACATATTCTTTTCCTTGTGCTGTCTCTGCTAACTGAATCTTCGCCTTTAACTGTTTTAACGTACCTAAAGTTGCTTTATCTTTATTTTTCATGGCCGTTTTCATAGCCTCTTGTACTTTTGCCTTTAAGCTCATTGTATTTATGTTAAGATTTAAAATCCATTTTCACCTACAAAAATAGCAACTTATTGCACGTTTACTATCAAGTTACAAAAAACCTTCTGAAATACCTTTAAAATGCAATTGGATAAGCCTAATTCTAGAACAGAAACCCTCTAAATTTTGTTATTACCTCGAAAAGGAACGTAATTTTTAGTCTATTTTTCCTTTACAGTTTATTAATTTTCCCTTTTGTTATGCTTTTATAAATGGAATAAAGCATTTTTGCATGAACTTTAAATTAAACTAGAAAATAGAATTATGACTCGATTAAGCGTCAACGTGAATAAGATTGCGACCATTAGGAATGCAAGAGGTGGGGACAATCCAAATTTGGTGAAAGTTGCAAAGGATGCTGAACGTTTTGGTGCAGAGGGTATTACAATCCACCCTCGTCCAGACGAGAGACATATTACTAGGCAAGATACATACGATTTAAAACCAGTTGTTACAACTGAATATAATATTGAAGGAAATCCTGAGCCTCGTTTTATGGAATTGGTACTGGATGTTGTTCCAGAACAAGCCACTTTAGTTCCTGATGCAGATGATGCCATCACTTCAAATGCAGGTTGGGATACAATTAAAAACAAGGAATTTCTTACAGAAGTAACAGCAAAGTTAAAGGCCAAAGGAATAAGAGTTTCTATTTTCGTAGATCCAGATCCTAAAATGGTAGAAGGTGCTGCTGCATGTGGTGCAGATAGAGTAGAACTTTATACAGAACCTTATGCTGCTCAGTTTCACGAAAACAAAGAAGAGGCAATTGCCCCTTATATAAAAGCGGCAGAGAAAGCAGTTGAATTTGGGTTAGGTTTAAATGCAGGACATGATCTTGATTTGGATAACCTTAAATATTTCAATGACAATATCAAAGGTTTAGACGAGGTTTCTATTGGTCATGCTTTAGTTTGTGATGCTCTATATTTAGGTCTTGAAAATACTATTCAACTTTATCTAAAGCAGTTGAAGTAATGCAATTTGAACAAATCATATATGATTTGAATAATCCCTTTGCCTCAGAGGAAGATGTGGACCAAGTAATTCAACTTGGGAAACAGCTTCCCTTGAAAGGGATCAATGTTCCTGCTTTTTGGGTGAAAAAAGTAGCAAGAGAACTTCAAAACAAAGCACTTATTATTCAATCCAATGCGGGCAGTCTTGACGGTAATGACCTTATTCAAACAAAGGTATTTGCTATGAAAGAGTTGATTAAAGTAGGTGTCAATGAAGTCGTTTCAACCCTAAATATTGGAGCGCTGAGAACCAATCCAGGTTGGTGCAAAATCGAAAGCTTACAACTTTCTAAAACTGCACACTCCTATGAAGTCCTTCATGGATTGAGAATACCTAATACGTTCATCGAGGAAAAAGAATGGAAAGAAATACTCAAAATAAGCCACCAAACAGGAGTTGACACTGTGACAATCCAAGAGATACACCTAAACTCCATTTCACTTATCAAACAAAAATTATCCAACAATATAGAATTATCCATCCAAACCTCTAATAAAGAGCTTTACGAAAAAGAACTGAAAATGCAGTTTGAAACTGTCAACTTATCATCTGATTTAATACATCCATAAGTCATATTGGCAGTAAAGTAGAAAAGGCATTTTAATTGAATGGTAATAATAAAATAAAGATAAACACTAACAAGATGAAACAGATCCTAATTACAATATCAATTAGCTTATTGAGTGGCTTTGGAGGTGCTTTATTCTATCATGAATATTTTGCAAACACAGAACAGGAAGAGTTCAAATTTGCCAACAACACCATTCAAAATCAACCTCTACCTACCCCTCTTACTAATATTTCATCTGACGATTTTACGGATGAAAACTCTAGAGAATTAAACTTAGCAGACTTTGCTGAAGCTTCAGCTGTCAGTACGCAATCTGTGGTCTATATTGTCACTTATGTAAAAGACAGGTATAGCAACAGAAGAACATGGAGTGATTTATTTTTCGGAAGGCCTACTCAAAAGAATCCTCAAGGCATTGCTGCCGGCTCTGGCTCAGGAGTGATTTTTTCGAAAGACGGATACATCGTTACAAACAATCACGTAGTCAAAGGAGCTGATAAAATAGAAGTCAATTATAATAAAAGAACTTATGAAGCAAAGTTGATTGGTATAGACCCATCAACGGATATTGCTTTGCTGAAAATAGAAAAAGACAATCTCCCTGCCATTCAAATTGCTTCTTCCAAAGCAGTAAGAGTGGGTGATTGGGTATTAGCCGTGGGTAATCCTTTTAACTTAACAAGCACTGTTACCGCAGGAATTGTCAGTGCGAAAGGCAGAAAAATAGGAATCATGAATGATGTATTTCCGATTGAATCCTTCATACAAACTGATGCTGCTATTAACCCAGGCAACTCTGGAGGAGCACTTGTCAATTTGCACGGTGATTTAGTAGGAATTAATACCGCTATTTTATCGAAAACAGGAAGTTACGCAGGTTACGGATTTGCAGTTCCTTCAGATATCGTAGCTAAGGTAGTTAATGATTTAAAGAAATACGGCGAGGTTCAAAAAGCCTTTCTAGGTGTGAGTATTAAAGCAGTGAACGAAAAGATTGCAGAAAAACTCAACATGAAAGAGATTAACGGAGTTGTGATCACTAAAATTGAAGGAGGAGCAGCTGAAAAGAATAAATTGGAAGTAGGTGATGTCATTTTATCCATCGATAACTTCTCCATTGAGACGGAGGCTGCTTATGATGAACAACTCAGTTATTATGTACCTGGCGATAAAATTTCAATAGAAATATTACGTGAAGGAAAGAAAATAGAAAAAAATGTTGTTTTAACAAACATTGATGGAACAACTAACGTAAATGAGAAGAAGATTTACGATGCTAAAGAAATCGGTGCTAAATTTACGGCGATTTCGAAAATAGAAAGATCCAAACTAAATCTTGAAACGGGTATTCGAATTGAGGAAGTGGAAAGAAATGGTTTGATCAGCGAAATGGGATTAAAACAGGGGATGATATTGGTTTCTATCAACCGTTACCCTTTAGATGATCCTAAAGATTTCGCTAAGATTCTTTCAAAAATTAGAGGTAGAGTGATTATTGAAATCATGAAGAAAGATCGCTCTCACCGTTATTACAGTTATTATTTTTAATAAGCACTCAAACAAAGTTTTTCTACAAATACTTTAAGAGTACTTATAAAGTTGAATTAGATATAAAATAAAAATAAAAAGATGTCAAGAGAACGTGTAAAAACCCTCATCATTGGTTCAGGCCCTGCAGGTTATACTGCAGCCATTTATGCTTCAAGAGCTAACTTATCGCCTGTATTATACCAAGGTCCTCAACCTGGTGGTCAGTTGACTATTACAAATGATGTTGAGAACTTCCCAGGTTATCCTAAAGGAATCATGGGTCCTCAAATGATGATGGAATTACAAGAGCAAGCAGAGCGTTTTGGTACTGATATTCGCACTGGCTTTGTAACAAATGTTCAATTTAACGAGGATGGTCCTCACGTTGCAACTGTCAATGAAGAGACTGAAATCGAAGCTGATTCTATCATTATTTCTACTGGTGCTTCTGCAAAGTGGTTAGGATTAGAATCTGAGTCTCGTTTAAACGGAATGGGTGTTTCTGCTTGTGCTGTTTGTGACGGTTTCTTCTATAGAGGACAAGATGTTGTTGTTGTAGGTGCTGGTGACTCAGCCGCTGAAGAGGCGCATTATTTATCAAATCTTGCAGCAAATGTACACCTATTAGTACGTCGTGATGAGATGAGAGCTTCTAAAATTATGCAAGAGCGTGTAATGAAGAAAGAAAACATCACAATTCACTGGAATACTGAAACAAAAGAAGTATTAGGTAAAGATGCTGTGGAAGGTGTAAGAGTAATCAATAACAAAACAAATGAGGAAAGTACTATTGACGTGACTGGATTCTTTGTTGCTATTGGTCACAAGCCTAACACTGATATCTTCAAAGGTCAATTGGACATGGACGATGCAGGTTACTTAATTACTAAGCCTGACAGCACTCAAACAAACATCAAAGGTGTGTTTGCAGCAGGTGACGTTCAAGATACAATTTACAGACAAGCAGTTACTGCAGCAGGTACTGGATGTATGGCGGCTTTAGAAGCTGAAAGATATTTAGTTGAGCTTGAGGACTAACCTTTATTAATATTGATAGAAAAAGGTGTGATAATTCATTTTATCACACCTTTTTTGATTTGTCACATAATGTATCATGATATTTAACGTTTACATGACAAATACTATTTAACATGCATTGCCTTTTAGCAATTACTTTAGTATTCTTGTATCCTATATTAATTTAAACGAACAAAAAACTTTATTTTTTAGTTCATCCGTGACAAATTAAATCATGAACTTGAATCATATTTCGAAGCCTACTTACATATTTACTGTTTTATTCTTGTGTGTGGTCCAATTTTCTTCAACAGAATCCTATGGACAAGGTTTCTTTAAAAAGATATTTAAAGGAAAAGAAAAAAAAGCAAGTACTGAGATAGTACAAGAAGAAATTATTCCTGAAGTTAACATCACAGCCCCTAAATTCACTTTAGAAAACGGGGTAGAGGACTGTCAACATCAAGATGAATTAGCCTCATTTCCTGAAGGCTATAAAAGAATTAATCTTAATGAAATTGAGCAATGTCAAAACCTTGTGGAGATTCAAGAGGGTAAATTTGTAGATGCCACTTATCTGACTGGATTTGATTATTATAATAATTGGGATAATTGGAATGTAAACCCTTACAATATTCCATCGAAGGTTCTAAAAGACAGTGTAAACCTCCACTTATATGATGAAGGAGACACTTTAGCTTGGGCTTTTCCTTTAGATGAGCAAAGAAAAGTAACATCAAAATATGGCTTCAGAAGATGGAGGTTCCACCATGGCATTGATGTAAAATTGGCTGTTGGTGACACGCTAAGATCTATGTTTGACGGTGTTGTCAGAATTGCAAAGTACAACAGAAGAGGATATGGCTATTATGTAATGATCCGTCATAAAAACGGTCTTGAAACATTGTACGGTCATATGAGTAGATACTTAGTGAGACCAGGACAAGAAGTAAAAGCTGGCGAAGTGATTGGTCTTGGAGGAAATACAGGAAGAAGTACAGGTCCTCATCTTCACTTTGAGATCAGGTACCAAGGTTATGCTTTTAACCCTGAAGACATGATTGACTTTGCCAATCATGAGATCATTCCTACTCCTGATTTCACCCTTTCAGCAAAAAATTACGAGTTATTGATTGAATCGAAAAAGAATGTTTACCATAGAATCAGAAGTGGTGACTCTCTTTGGAAGATCAGTAGAAGATATGGAACATCTATCACTAAAATCTGCAGCTTGAATGGTATTTCGAAACGAACTACCTTAAGAGTTGGCAGAACAATAAGAGTTAGATAATAAAAATGGCGATCTGAAAATAGATCGCCATTTTTATTTAGAAAGGTAAAACCCTAGAAACTTCATCTTTGTATTTCTGAAATGCTTCAGGTCTGTTTTTCATCATTTGCTTATCTTTTAAAGGAATGGAAGCAAACATAAACATAAGCCACATTCCAACGGAACCTAAAGCGGTATACCATGGTGCACTATAAGCCAATCCCATCATAGCCACTCCAAACCAAAACATCATCTCACCTAAATAATTAGGATTCCTTGATTTTGCCCAAATTCCTGTCCTCAAAATATCCGTCTTTTGCTTATTGGGTCTTTTTCGGAATTTGTCTAATTCATTGTCTGCTAAATATTCAAATATTGTCCCTATAAAAGCAGTCAAGGCTCCCAACATAAACAACCAGAGATTACTCAACTCTGCCCCTGAGTAAACCCACTCTATTCCCCATATACTCAAAAAAACAATACATGTCGGGTACAAGTGGATTGCTAAAAAATTAATAGGTTGAAAAAAGGATTTAAACTGAACTCTAAAATCAGCATATCTGAAATCTTCATGATGCCAACCGGGCCACCCCCTTCCCCAACTCAGTGTCAACCTCCAAGACCAGAAGGAAACCACAAATGCACAAACCCATTGTGGAATACTCCAATCTGTTCCATTAAATAAATAGAAGTATTGAAGTATAAAATAAAATGGAATTACACTCCAATAGGCATCATAAACACTGCTATTTTTCTTTATTAATGAAAAAATAAATGTCACAACCGTCATAGCCAAATCTGCCATTAGAAAACGAATGGTCAACGATTCATAATCTGCATATTGAAAAGTGAAAAAACCTACTATACCTACAGTCAGATATATAATAGTGATTTCAAAAAGAGCTTGTTGTTTTTTGTTCATGAGATTTTTGTAAGGTGATAATGATTTAAGGGTTGATATGTTTCTTCAAGCCAAGGTATTTTTCTTAAATCTTCTTTCGACATAGACTTGATGATTTTAGCGAACTTAGATACTATACCTCTTGCGTGCTTATCTTCATCATGGGTAGGTACCACACAAGTTGGATTAAATTCTTCAGCCAATTGCCTCACACCTTCTAAACCAGGAGAGACTGTTCCTCCAAGAAAAGCGGGCAATTGATAAAAGTTAAAGGGAGTCATTAGTAAAGTAACAGGACTAAACTCTCCCATTTCTTTGATGTATGTATAATCTATATCAAAACCATGTGTGGCCAAGCATATACTTTCGTTTCCATCATCAATCAAAAAAGCATCATAAATTGGGTCCATCCATCTTTTGGTGGGCAAAAAATGAAATGTCACCCCATCAACTGATTGTTGCTTTTTCTTTTTATTGAAAGAAATAAATTCAGCTTTTGGTAATATTCTTTTTACTTTTCTTCGAATACTTTCAGGACCCATCACTTTTTGAGGCTTCAGTTTCTTTAAAGTTTTACGATGAAAATGATCGGGATATTTTTGGGTAATCAATACGATATCATAAGTAGGTATTTCATCATATTTTAATGGAGGAGTACGATGCCACTGTTTATTAAACCAAGAGAAATAATCTATTTCGGCACCTTCTAGCCAAGGGTCTACTAGCAGTTTCAATGAATCTAATTCAATGTACCATGAATTGTCCATATTTAACCTTTGAATTTTTATCATAGTGAGCTCGAGTAGTTAATTTTTGATGTATTAAGCCAAGAATTACTTTGGTTTAATACTTATAACTAAGATAATCAGATTTATTAATAAAATGTTTAACATAAAGAACTAACATTAAGAATTCATTTTGAGAGTTGAATTATGCATAAAAAAATTTTATATTATAGTAAGTTTGACAATCAATGTCAATCTGTAACTTAAAGTATATCAATCCTACAGCCCAAACTACTATGACCATTATAGAACAAACAGTACTTATATTCCTACTTCTATTTAAGATCTATTTCAGTTGCGGGTTAATTTTTGGATTTTATTTCTATTTCTGGGGAGGCCAAAAACTAGATCCCTTATTAAAAGTCAGTTCAAAAAAAACACAATTACTTTTTGTCCCCGCAGCTATTATTTTATGGGTATATCTATTACCTAGGATCTTAAAACATTAAGTCAAAAAGCACAATCAGAAGAAAGCACCAAAGGAATAGGTGCTTTTTTTATGCTCTCATATTAAGTACTAAGACAAAATCAATTATCCTCCATTTCAAGCTTAGTACCTAATAGTTACAATGTCTAATAGACTTTCTAGTATAAAAAATCTTAAACGTATCAACTTTACGTTCTTCATCTCTAATTTTAGAATATCAAATATTTACTGAAGCAACAACTCAAAACAAAGTAAAAATGGCAACCGATTTTTTTTATAACCAGAAAGTTCATCAATACTCAAAAAGTGAAGGAATCACTGAGAAGAATTCAGTCTATCGTCTTGGAGTGGAATACATGGAAGATGATGATGATCAAACCTTAATTGAACTGATTGATGCTTTTCTTGATGATCCAAAATTAAAAGATGTAGTCGGACTAAGCATCGGTGTTTGGCCTAATGCCTACGATTCAGATTGTGAAAGTTTTATCAACAAACTCGTTGAGGAAAAAGAGCGTTTACAACACATTGAAGCACTATTTATTGGTGACATGGACTATGATGAATGTGAAATTTCATGGATTCAACAAGCCAACCTCAATGCTATCTTCAAAAACTTCCCGAACCTTAAGATGCTACAAATAAAAGGAAGTGAAGGACTGTCACTTGGTGAAATAGAACATCAAAACCTAGAAACACTTGTACTTCAATCCGGGGGCTTGTCCAAAAATGTGCTTCAAGAAATTGGTAATGCAGCATTACCGAAGTTAAAGCATTTGGAGATCTGGTTAGGAACAGATGACTATGGTTACGACTGTGAAGTAGAAGCTGATATTTTACCTTTATTAGAAATAGGTAAATTCCCTTCTCTATTTCACTTAGGGCTTCAAAACTGCATCGATGCTGATGACATTGTACAGTTGATTTCCGTGACTCCATTACAAGAAACAATTCTTTCTCTGGACTTATCAATGGGGACATTAGGAGATAAAAGTGCTGAAGGTTTACTCAATGCACCATGTATGCCACAACTATGCTATTTAAACCTAAGTAGTAATTATTTATCTAGTGGAATTGGCCAAAAGATCAAAGAGAAATTCCCGCATATTGAACTAAAAATGGGGGAACAAAAAGAAGAAGATGTTTATGACGATGAAACCTATCGTTATGTTGATGTAGGTGAATAATCAATCCTGTTTTGAAAGTAATACTTATAGGCAATCCTGAGAACCGTAGGCTTCAGATGATGCAAGAAGCGCTACACTCTTATCAATTAAACTACCAAACAATAGCGTGGATAGATTTTCTATCCACGCCTCATTCCTTTGAAAGCATTGTTGAAGAAAACGACATCATAAAAATTGATTCCTTTGGTGAGAATTTCGATGTCTTTAAAGGATTATTGAAATGGGGAAGTGAAAGCATAAAAAAAGAAGAATTTCATCAAATCTCTAAAGAGAAAATTGATTCTCTTCCTAATGACAAAGGTAGAATTCAATATTCTAGACAAGCTTACTTAGGGTTTAAAGAAGCGTTGAAGTTTGTAGAGAATTGTGCCATAAAGAAGGATAACGTAAGGTTTATTAATACCCCTACGGCTATTCTTCAGATGTTTGATAAGAAGAACGCCCATCAAATTCTTTTGGAACATCATGTTGCTAAAACAAAATTCTTAGGGACGGTTCGGAGTTATGAAGAATTACATCAAATGATGGATCAAGCAAAAGAACATCAAGTTTTCATCAAGCTTACACACGGTTCTTCCTCTTCGGGAGTAATGGCTTATAGAAGAAGTAAAAGTAGAGAAGTATTAAAAACGTCTGTTGAAATTGATAAATCTTCCGCTTTATATAACTCATTAAACATTAGTACTTATCGTGATGCTACTAAGATTGAATTGATCATCAATCAATTGGCGAAAGAGCACCTTATTGTTGAAAAATGGGAACCTAAAGCTACTTTCAACAATAAAGTATTTGATTTACGATTGGTCGTCATTGGTCAAAAAATAGAACATGTGGTGATGAGATCCAGCACCTCACCGATGACCAATCTACACCTTGGCAATGAGAGAGGAGACCTCAATGGATTGATCGATTATTTGGGAAATGAAAAGTGGGAAGAAATAGAACAGACAGCGATACAAGCAGTCAAATCATTTCAAGGTGCTGTGGTGGCAGGAGTTGACTTGATGGTCCAATCCAACAGTCATAAAGTAAAAATTATTGAAGTGAATGCTTTTGGTGATTTAGTGCCTAGAATTGTCAATTCCGAAGGCAGAACAACCTATGAAGAACAAGCTTTTATCATTAAATCCATTTTCGATGAAGTCCTTACCTAAAAATATTAAATGTCTCGTTTTCGATTTAGATAATACTTTAATCGATAGAGACAAAGCCTACAGTACTTACTTAGAAAAAGCATTTGAGTTTGTCAATCAACCTAATATATGGACTGAAAATAAAGCGACCATTCTTGAATACGATAATAAAGGGTACAGATCAAGAGATACTTTTTATCAATGGCTTATTTCAAAATTCATTCATCAAAAATTATTTGAGGAGTTTCAGAAGAAGTATGTCGTTGGGGATTTTGTGGAGAAAATAGACACTTCAATCCTTCAATTTTTAGCGGAATTAAAAGAACATTTTCACCTTGTATTACTAACAAATGGAGGGAATCATAATCAACAGAAAAAGATTGTAAACTCTGGATTATTTAAAATCTTCCCTCCAACTTCTACTTTCATATCAGGAGATTATAGTTTTGAAAAGCCTAATCCACTTTTCTTTCATTTAATTCAAATGGAATATGGGTATACGCCCGAAGAAATTGTTATGATCGGTGACGATTATGACAAGGATATCAAAGGTGCTCATCAAATGGGATGGAAAACAATTCACCTCAACCCTACTAAAACAAAAGAATCAATTGCGGATATTCAAATCAATGACATTCAAGAAATAGCCAATTATATATGATCAATACGAATAAAATAGTGGGTGATTATGATATTGTTTTGATCACTTTGGACACATTGAGATATGATGTCAGCCAACAACTTTTTAAAGAAAAGCGATTACCTCAACTTCAAAAATATCTACCAGAATCAGGTTGGGAGAAAAGACATGCACCGGGGAGTTTTACCTATGCTTCTCATCATGCTATTTTTTCGGGCTTTTTCCCCACTCCCATTGATCAACCAAAGCAAGAACGGTTGTTTGCCACTCAGTTTGCGGGGAGTGAAACAACCAACACCAACACTTTCACATTTGAACAAGCCACAATTATTGATGGGTTAAAAGCAAAAGGATATCATACAGCTTGCATTGGTGGAGTGGGCTTTTTCAACAAAAGGACTTCATTGAGTAACGTGTTTCCGTCCATGTTTGATGAAAGTCACTGGGAAGACTGTCTAGGTGTCACCTCTCCTTTTTCTACAAAATACCAGTTTCAAAAAGCAGAGGAAATTGTACAGCAAAATCAGCAAAACAGGCTTTTTCTGTTTATCAATATTTCAGCCATACACCAACCCAATTATTTCTACCAACAAGGAGCCAAAGTGGATTCAATCACTACACATGCCAAAGCATTAGAGTATGTGGATAGTCAATGGGAAATTTTGATGAATGCTTTCAAGGGACGACCAACCTTATTTTTACTTATGGGAGATCACGGAACTGCTTATGGGGAAGACGGATTCAATGGACATCGATTGGCCCATGAAGTCGTTTGGAATGTCCCTTATGCTGAATTTTTAATGAATGAAAAATGAATTTAAAAGAATATATCAACCAATCATACTATCATTCTTATGCCTACTCTTACCCTCATAAAATGGCATATAGAAACTTTGAAAAACCACTATCACTCCAAGAAGTGTGGAGCGTGGAAAAGAAGCGTGATGTTTTTCTATACCTTCATCTTCCCTTTTGTGAAATGAGATGTGGCTTCTGTAATCTATTTACAATTGCCAATCCAAAAGGCAACCTCCAAAACGAGTTTCTTAATGCATTGACAAGACAGGTTGAAGCCGTTAAAGAGGAATTAGGAGACCTTCATTTTGCCAATTTTGCTTTTGGAGGAGGTACCCCAAGTTACCTTTCAGCAGAAGAACTACAGTCTGTTTTATCAACGCTGAATTCCTCTTTAGGATTAAAAACTGAAGTCGTCAATTCCGCTATTGAAGTTTCTCCTAAAACTATTACGGCCGATAAAATTCAACTCCTTAAAAAAAAAGGCTTCTTCCGGGTAAGTATGGGCGTGCAAAGCTTCATTGAACAGGAAGTGAAGGCAATGGGAAGACCCCAAAAAGTGGAAGAAGTGAGAAGAGCAATCAGAGACTTAAAAGAAGCTCAATTTCCATTACTCAACTTGGATTTGATTTATGGAGCTGAAAATCAAACAACGGAAAGTTGGCAATATACCTTAGATCAAATGATAGAAATTTCACCCGAAGAGGTTTTTCTTTACCCTTTGTATGTAAGACCATTGACAGGTTTGGGATTGAAAGAACAAGCTTGGGATGATTTCAGAATGAAGTTATACCTACAGGCAAGGGATTTCTTAATGAGCAATGACTATGAGCAAATCACAATGAGACAATTCAAGAAAAAGAACGCTCCTTCATTTGCTCACCCCGATTATTTACCACAAGAAAATGCAATGTTAGGATTAGGTGTAGGAGCTCGCTCTTATACCAAATCGCTGCATTACAGTAGCGATTACGCTGTCGGGAGATCTTCCATTAAGCATATTATCGAGAATTATAACAACACTTCTAAGGAGGAGTTCAAAAAAGTGAATTATGGTATTCAACTTGATCTAGAAGAAGAGAAAAGAAGGTATTTCATTAAGTCCTTCTGCGAAGGAACAGGTTTACCCATTGCTTCTTATCAAGCCTACTTTAATTCTTCTGTATTGGAGGATTTCAAACTTGAAATAGAAGAGATGTACCAACTCCAATTGATTGACATCAGCACATCATCCATCCAACTCAACCTAAAAGGACGAACACTGGAAGACGTGATTGGCCCTTGGTTGTATTCTCATTCAATAAAAGAATCTATTGCTCAATTTGACTTAGTATAATGCATAAAACTTGGAATATTCTTTACAGAGGACCATTGACCAGCTGTAATTATTCTTGTCACTACTGCCCTTTTGCCAAAACAAAAAACACAAGAGAAGAATTGGCGATTGATGCTCAAAAGTTAATGCAGTTTCAAAATTGGGTAAAGCATAGAAGTGAAAGAATTGGTATTTTATTCACGCCTTGGGGAGAAGGATTAATCCGAAAATACTATCAACAGGCGATGACTGCATTGAGTCATATGAACAATGTTTATAGGGTCGCCATACAAACTAATTTATCCTGTAGTACCGATTGGATGGATGAAGTCAATAAGGAGAGTTTTGCATTATGGACCACCTATCATCCTAGCCAATTGTCCTTAGACGCATTTCTGGAAAAATGCCATTCATTGATTGAGAAAAATATTAGATTTAGTGTGGGAACTGTGGGTTTAAAAGAAGATCTTGATGTGATTACTCAATTAAGAAAAAGACTTCCTTCCTCCGTGTATTTATGGGTAAACGCTTACAAGAGAGAAACCGATTATTATGAGCAAGAGCATTTGAAAAGAATCCTTGAAGTGGACCCATTATTCCATTGGAACAATCAACGGCATGAGAGTCTAGGCAAACCCTGCCATGCTGGCTCCACTACTTTTTCAGTGGATGGTGATGGCAATATGACTTCCTGCCACTTTATCAAAGATCAAATTGGGAATATCTACCATGATAATTTTGAAGAGGCATTACAGCCCAAATTATGTTCTAACACTACTTGCGGTTGTCATATAGGATATGTTCATCTTCAAGAATTAGAGCAAGATAAAATTTATGGAGATGGAATTTTAGAGCGAATCCCATTGGTTTAAAATAGAAAAAGAGACCACATTTTTTTAAAACTGTGGTCTCTTTTTTTATCATTTTCAGCAGAAACATTCTACCAGTCTGGCTTGTTTCTATCCTGTTTTTTGGACTTTTTCTTTTGCTGTTGGAAGTATTGCACTTCCTTATTTTTTAAGGCATCCAAAATCATCTGAGCTTGAGAGGCAGGCATTTTGATTTCCTCCATTCGGTTATTGAAGTTGGCTTGTTCTTCCGCTTTTTCACGTTCTTTACGCTCTTCCTCAGTTTCCTCTCCCTGTTCTCCTTCTTGCTCTTGATTCTCTTCCTGATCACCCTCTTTTTGATCACCATTCTGAGAATCTTTTTGATCTTTATTATCTTTCTGATCACCTTCCTGTTGATCCTGTTGCTCTTGGTTCTCGTCTTGATCTTGTTCCTGATCCTGATTTTGATCGTTCTGATCTTGGTTTTGGTCCTGCTGATCCTGTTGATCTTGCTTATCCTGATTTTCGTCGTTTTGATCTTGGTTCTGATCCTGATTCTGCTGTTCTTGTTCCTCTTGTTCTTTCTTTTGCTTCAACAACATCTCATAATCATACCTTGCACCCATATTTTGAGGGTCATGCTTCATTGCCGCTTTCAAAAAGGCCAGCGCTTCCTCCAACTTTTGTTCTTGAGCTTTGAGCACTCCTAACTGTTGGTTTGCAATAGAAGCAATTTTCTTGTTTGCTGAATTCTGAATGCTGGCATAGCGTTTAGTTGCATTCTCCTTATCTTCAGAAAGGAAATAAGAATGTGCTAAATCAAGCATTGCCGCATCATCTTCAATTTTCATAGAGTCCAGTAGAATAGTATAAGCATCAATTGCAGTTTTATAATCTTTTGCAATAAATGCTTCCTCTCCTGCGGATTTTTGTTTATTAGCTTCCGCGATTCTTCCGATTCCGTTATGATCTGAAAATATATTTAAGACGATTAATAGTGTTAAAATCGTATTCATATATTTTTAATGTTAAAAAATCTTACAAGTTCATTTCTTTACAACGAAAGACGTGAAAAATTTACTTTAAAGTGATTTTTCACGTCTTTCGATATTTATACAACTATTCTAACAGTTTCAACTCAATTTTTCAAATCTTTTTTAATAATCAGAGATGAAATATCAGACAGTATCTGTTTTTTAACTTTTTATTTAACAACTTCACCGTATAAATCAAACGGTTCAGCACTTGTAATCTTCACATTAGCAAAGTCTCCTAAACGAACGTGGTTCTCTTCTGTGACAGGTACTAAAACTTCGTTATCTACTTCAGGAGAATCAAATTCTGTTCTACCTACAAAATATCCACCTTCGATCTTATCGAATAATACTTTGTAAACTTTTCCTACTTTTTTCTGGTTTAACGCATCAGAAATTTCTTCTTGAAGTTGCATAATCTCGTCTGCACGGTCTTGTTTTACATCTTCAGGAACATCGTCTTCCATATCATCGCCAGCATGCGTATCTTCTTCATGAGAGTAAGTGAATACCCCCACTCTCTCGAACTGCATTCTTTCTACGAAATCATACATCTCATTATACTCCTCTTCCGTCTCACCTGGGTGACCTGTGATCAAAGTAGTACGGATAGCAATACCAGGAACTCTCTCTCTGATTTTATTGATCAAGTCTTCTTGTTTTTCTCTAGAAGTACCTCTTCTCATTCTTTTCAACATTGCTGTTGAACCGTGCTGTAATGGAATATCAAGGTATTTGGCAATATTATCTCTCTCCGCCATAACATCTAATACATCCATCGGGAAACCTGTTGGATATGCATAGTGCAAACGAATCCACTCTAAGCCTTCCACATCAGATAATGCTCTTAAAAGATCAGCCAACTTTCTTTCCTTGTAGATATCCAATCCATAGTACGTAAGGTCTTGAGCAATCAATAACAACTCTTTTACACCTTTTGCTACCATGTCTTCCGCTTGTTTCACCAAATCCTCAATTGGCACTGAAACATGCTTGCCTCTCATCAATGGAATGGCACAGAAAGAACATGGTCTGTCACAACCTTCAGCAATTTTCAGGTATCCGAAATGCTTATCTGTAGTCAACAAACGCTCTCCAAGAAGTTCTTTTTTATAATCTGCATTCAATGCTCTTAATAAATTAGGCACTTCACGCGTACCAAAGAAAGCATCTACTTCAGGAATTTCATGTACTAAATCTTCTTTGTACCTCTCCGACAAACAGCCAGAAACATACACTTTATCAATCAATCCTTCTTTTTTAGCATCAGCATAACGAAGAATAGTTTCTACAGATTCAGTCTTAGCATGACCAATAAATCCACATGTATTGATCAATACAATATTGAATTTGTCGTCTTCAGCCTCGTGCACTACATCAATGCCATTGCCTTTCAACTGAGTCATAATTACCTCTGAGTCTACAATATTCTTAGAACATCCGAGTGTAATAATATTGACTTTATTTTCTTTAAGTGTCTTGGTTTTCAAGAGATTACTTCTTTTAATTTCCTATTAATGAGAACACTTCATTTTACCGGTGAATAAATCACTATTATGATATTTATTCATTATCAGCAAAATAAGTTCTGCAAAAATATCAGATAAAATCTTGCATAACAACCTATTTAGTTAAAGAGATGTTACTCATTTAATAACCTTAAGAATTACTTAGTGTTATATCCCTATACTTTATATTCGTTAATAGTCTTGTTTTTTTAGTCTAAACTCAGCTATATATATTAATATTATCGGAAAAACAGATATTTTTGTGTGAATGACCTATGTAAACAGTTGGTGTCAGATTAATTGATTTTTTTATCACTGACTTCTCTAATATTAATTAAAATAAGATGAAGCTCTTCGAGCAAAATACTACACATAAAGAAAAGAAAGAAAGAGTATCCGAGGCTACCTTTATTCCAGTAATGACCTTATCGGTAATCGCGATTACTTTTTTGGTTGGTATATGGTCTATCAAAGAACTTAGAGATTATAAACTTGATGTTAGTCAATTAGAAATTGAGTTTACTAACAAACAGAAAAATGTTACGGTCAATGAAGTAAACAATGCCTTTAAATATATCCAATACCTTGAAAAAAACACTGAAAAGAGATTAAAGGAAAATCTGGTCAACAGAGTGGATGAAGCTTTTCAAATTGTAGACAACATCTATAAAAGAAACAATGGAAAGCTTACCCAGAAACAGCTTATTGAGCTCATCAAAGATTCTTTAAGACCCATACGGTTCAATAGCAATAGAGGTTATTATTTTATTGATCATGTGGATGGATATGCTGTAATGAACGCCTCCTCACCTGAATCTGAAGGGTTGCCCATCATGGATCTTCAAGATGCTAGAGGTGATTATTTCATCAGAAAAGAAATGGAAATTGCCAAAACCAAAGGCAAAGGCTTCTTCCAGTATTATTGGATTAAACCTGGACAGGATGGAGACAAGCAATATCCTAAGACTTCTTACTTAAGGTATTTCGAGCCTCTAGGCTTAGTGATTGGCACTGGCGAATACATGGACAACGTGACTCGAGATATGCAGAAACAGGCCTTGGAACGTATGTCATCTATACAGTTTGGAAAAGATGGTTATCTGTTTGTCAATAAAAGAGGAAATCCCTTGTTGATGAACTGGGAATATTTTGATGAAGCCTATCAACTTACGGAAGAGCAGCATTTAAGCCTTCCTATTACAGATGAAAATGGTGACACAACCTATTTCAAAGACTTGCCATTTTTCTTGATGAACACAGAAAAGAAAGGCGGTTTTTATTACTATGACTATAAAAAGCCTAATTCTGACGAAATCAAAAGAAAGTTCTCTTATATCATTTATTTTAAAGAATGGGACTGGACTATTGGTGCTGGTGTATATCTTGATGAATTGGATGATCAAATTGCGACAAAGAGAAGTTTATTGATTACAGAACTGACGACAGAACTTTTCAGAATTTTGTCTCTTTCAACATTGTTGATTGCCATTCTTTGGTGGCGATTGAGAAAAGTGGCCACTGGAATCACCAATAATATTGAGGAATTCTCCAACTTTTTCGATGAAGCTTCTAAAGAGCATGTCAAAATCAATAAAGACCGGTTGGCTTATGCAGAATTTGATCAGTTGGCCACATTGGCAAATAAAATGCTGGATGATCGAGAGAATGATAGAAGAAAAATCATTGAGGCCTATCATGAAATTCAGACTTCTGAAGAAGAACTGAGACAGCAGTCGGAAAGCTTGCTTTATACCAATCAAAAGTTGGAAGAAGCTATGCAAGAACTCAAATCCGCACAAGTTCAGCTGATCAATTCAGAAAAAATGGCCTCTTTAGGTCAGTTAACAGCCGGTATTGCACATGAAATCAATAACCCTATTAACTTTGTGAGTTCGAACGTACAACCTCTGAAAGATGATATTGATGATCTGATCCGACTTTTAGAAAGTTGTAATGACTTGACCAAAGAATTTGAGAGTAAAGAAGCTTTCCAACAAAGGGTAAGCGAAATCAATGAACTGGCTGAAGAAATTGAAATTTCTGTCATTACTGAAGAGATCAAAGAGTTGATAAACGGTATTGAAGAAGGTGCACTTCGAACAAAAGAAATTGTATTAGGTTTAAGAACATTCTCAAGGCTTGATGAAGACACTTTCAAAAGTGCGAACATCAATGAGGGCATTCAATCCACTATTACAATTTTGAATAATAAGGCGAGGAAAAAAGATATTTCAGTAGAGGTAGATCTTCAAAAAGATTTGCCTGAGATAAAATGTTTACCAGGAAGATTAAATCAAGTATTTATGAATGTCATCAACAATGCCATTCAAGCTGTAGATGAAAATACTGGTAAAATCAAAATTTCTTCCTCGTTTACAGAAGGAGATGAACATATTAATATTAAGGTAAGAGATAATGGTGAAGGTATGCCTCAAGCCATAATTGACAAAATTTTCGATCCATTTTTTACAACCAAAGAAGTTGGTGAAGGAACTGGGCTTGGTTTGTCCATCTCTTATGGAATCATAAAAAAGCACGGAGGTGAAATTATGGTTTCATCAAAATATAAAAACGACAGTTCTGGCGAAGAGTCTTTTACAGAATTTTCTATCATTCTCCCTCTAATTGGTGAAGATGATTTAAAAAACGAGTACTAAAAAAATATGAGTGATTATCACGTTCCAGTAATGCTGCAAGAGTGTGTAGATGGTTTACACATTGACCCTACTAAAACTTATGTTGACGTTACTTTCGGTGGCGGAGGACACACAAAAGAAATATTAAGCCGTTTAACAACGGGAAAATTGGTGGTCTTTGATCAAGACCCTGACGCGAGAAAAAATGCAGAGGCAATTAATGATGACCGCCTGATTTTTTGTGCTGCCAATTTTAGATATCTAAAAAGATATTTAAGATTGAATGGCATCAAAAAAGTAGCTGGGATTTTAGGTGACCTTGGTATCTCATCTCATCAAATTGATGAAACATCAAGAGGTTTTTCTACTAGAGGTGATGCTCCTTTGGATATGCGTATGGCACAAAGCGGTGCTTTAAGTGCTAAAGAGGTGATCAATAATTATGAGGAAATTGAACTTCGCAAAATGTTTAAACTTTATGGAGAACTCAACCAACCTCATAAAGCAGCTAGTTTAATTGTCCATGCACGTTCTGCTGGAGAGATTGAAACTACACAACAATTGATGGATGCTTTAAAGCCAATGGCACCAAGAGGGAAAGAAAACCGTTTCTATGCTCAAGTTTTCCAGGCTATCAGAATTGAGGTCAACGAGGAATTGGTAACGCTTAAAGAGATGATCGAGCAAGGCGCCGAAGTTTTAGAAGAAGGTGGTTACTTTGTAATTGAATCTTACCATTCTTTGGAAGATCGCTTGGTAAAGAACTTTTTCAAAACGGGTAATTTTGAAGGGGAAATGAACAAAGATTTCTATGGTAATCTTTTACGCCCATTGAAGCCTTTGAAAAGCAAGCCGATCACTGCTTCTGAAGAAGAAATTGCTAGAAATAGAAGAGCAAGAAGTGCTAAATTAAGAGTGGCGATTAAGTTGCCTGTAGATAATAAGAAGTAATCTGTAAACTCTTATCAAGTGTAATGCCCTGAAAAAACGATACAGTTTTTTAGTGAATTAATTTTGATATAAGACTCAATAATTTAAAAATTATTGGGTCTTTTTTATAGGTAGCCTTCAGTTTTTATTTCGCTACCGCGAGTTCCTCAAATTTATCGATGCAAAATTGATTCGCTTCGCTGTCAATTTCACCTCAATAAATTTCGAGGCTTATTGTGTGACTTTTACTGCCCGATAAGTCCTTCGTTTCTTACCTCTTGTTTTATGCATCTGA
>NZ_LQAQ01000017.1 GCF_001583495.1 Flammeovirga sp. SJP92
TGACCACTTTCAACTTCTGAGACAATTTGAAGTTTTAAGGACATTGAATAATCCTTCTGAGTTCTTTTAACATATTGACTTTTATTGTCTTCCATAATAACGATTGTTTTAGTGTATCGTTATTTTAGGACTTTACAAAGAATATAAAAAAACCTTTCCTAATATTTGAATTGGGAAAGGTTTTTATTTATAGTATTAATAAACTTGAGAAGCACATTCCTCACAATAGGTTTTCTTTAAAACTGGTTGATCGAGAAGCTGAAAAGTCACCCCTTCGTAAGTATCATTTTTCGAGTTAAAAAGATGACAAAATCGGGTTCTATTCATTTTAACAGCCTTTTGCATAAGCTCTGAGTAGTAAGGTCTTCTTGTTTGTTGATTATCTATAATGGTAAGATTTATGAAATAGAACATAAGATCCTCAGAACAATCCTTTTTAAGTACTTCAGTGGATAAAAGTTCAATAGCTTTATCCCCTAAAGCGAAATACATTAAGTGCTGAGCCATCCTAATTTTATCCTCTTCACTCAAATCTAATTGAGTAAAGAAATTATAGATTCTGTTATTATAATTATCTGAGATCTCAAATTTCCCCTCTTTAAAAGAAGTTTTTGCCAAAATGATCAGTCGATTAAGAATTAATTTATCTAACAGCACCTTTTTAAAACCTCTAGATTGAAGGTAAGCTATATTTTGCTCAACCTCTTTTTCATGGTCTCGATTCCTATTATACTGAATATTTTTTGCCAGCAAGGCACTTAAATTATAGATTAATGTGGGATTTTGAGGGGCAATTTCTAATAGCTTTCTATAAGAGTCTATCAAGTGATACATGTACCGATAAGTTGAAATATCATCATGTAAAACGAGAAAATTCTGATATAACATTACATACTTTTTCTTTTTAGGTAATTGGATATTATTATTCAAACTGTCTAATGAATACACCCCATTCTTCACCTTATCGATAATATAACTTTGTAATAAATAGGCTTCTTCTTGTTGATCCTTTGAGACTAATTCTCCAAATAACTCATAAGATTCTTTTTCATTTAATGATTCATAGGAAACTAACTTTTCAAGTCGAACCTTAATTGTCGCTACTCTTTGTTTGGATAAAATACTCTCATATTTTTCAGGCTCCTTATTAATAATACTTTTAATATCACTCTTTGGTTTTTGAAGAAAATGTTCATTACTCGTTCCAATAATATCTTTATAAAATTGATCCCAGTTTTCTCCTGTCTCAATAAAAGACTTCACATCTTTTGCCATTAGATGGGAAAGTTCATTGATGATATTTTCAGCTCTTAGATAAGATAAATTGGCATTTCGTTCAGTATCACCTTCTATGGATGAAAAGGCCTTAATGTAAAAAGAAGTGATTTTGTAATCGTTTAACTGAAAGTAGGTATATAGTCTATTATATTCCAGTGAATCAAATTGTGTTTCATTCTTTTTAAAAGAAAAGCTATACTCAATTTCACTGTTTTGTATGGCCTGATGGAGAATTGAATTGCTTTTGGGAGGTTTAAAATAAATTAATGGCAAATCAAAAGCACTAAGCTTCTCCTGCTTAATGTTATAATTCCAGTTGTAATCATGTTCAACCCCTCCTCTAATGACAAAATAATTTACTTCAACATCTCTAATACGATATTTACTTGGTAAATAGCCTAGCGATATAATAGCCATATTACTCCTGACCTTTTTATTTTTAAGCAACTCGTTCCTATAGATAGTTTTAAAAAAATTACCCTTATAATTCGGACGTCTATCTACTTGAGTACGTTTAGGTTTAGAACAGTCATATTGCCTTCTCTGTACAATATCAATGCTGACACCATCATCACCATAGGGAAAAAATTGATCAAAGGCATTTTCAGGAAAAACAAATAGTTTTATCTCTCCTGTCTTCTTATCCAACGAAACAGAAGTTCGAATTCTTCGGTCCTTACTACTTATAAAGGCATCGTATTCAATAGCTGATTTATTCTTTTTCCTTTTCTTCTGAGAAAAAGAGGAATGACAAATTGATAATAAGGCAATAATTAGTAATGTATATTTCATGTCAACAATAGTTTACTAGATTGAAGTTCTAGTAAACTACACATTGACAAATCTTAAATCAAAAGGGGTAATTTAATATTAAAACAGTTTAACCTTTTGGCTGATCATTTTAACTAATCTTGTTTTTCAAGCTGAGGCAATAAATGATTTTCCAAATGGTAAAGCAAAGTACCATTGACGGTGTCTGCATGCGTCATAATTGCTCCATGGGCTGCATCTTCAACTTTGATAAAACCAACCACATTAGGAAGGTTTTGGTAAAGGTACTCCCCCATTGAAAATGGAACTCCGAAATCTTGATCCCCATGAATAATAAGCGTTGGACATTTTATATCAGGCAAGAAGGATTGAATATCATCTCTATCTAAAAGATTATTCATCGCATGGAAAATTTCCTCTCCCGTTCTTGCTTGCCATGAAGGCGTCCATTTGTCCCAATAGCATTCATTTCCTTCTTTTGGTCCAATAATTCCTGTCATGAGGTTTTCATGAAGTGGCGGTACTAATCCATGATCCACCCAAGTGTCTCTCACTTCTTTGTAACCCGCTTTGACCTCTTCTGAATCAATATGTGCAGAAGTACTGATCAAAATTAAGCCTTGTACTCTTACAGGAAATCGTAATGCAACTCTCAAAGCAGCGTATCCCCCTTGAGACATTCCTGCTAAAATTACCTTTTCAATCCCCAAATGATCCAAAATTGCCATACAGTCATTCACCGTATCGTATAATGAGAAAGGCTTTCCATCCCATTTGGTTTTACCGAAGGCTCTTGCATCAAAAGTAATAATTCGATAAGAGGAAAAGAATTCAATTTGTGAGTCGAACATCTCTGAGCTCATCAAAAAGCCATGCATAAAAAGTATAACTGGAGCGTCTTTATCTCCATGATCTTGATAATACAACGATTGGTTGTTTACGTTGAGGTAAGCCATAGTCTGTTAATTGGTTGAAATTTTAATAGAACAGCAGTTCTCGAACTTAATTAATTCTTACAATATACTCATTTTTAAGGAGAAATAAAAGCTTAACTCTCTCATTTACAGCACAGTAAAAACATTTAATTATTCGCACAAGTAACTCATTGTTAGTCTATTAACATAATGCTTTTATTTTTTTAAAGAGGAAATTTAGGGCTCTTATTTTTTTTCGTTAAGTTCAATTATTCATCCACAACACAATACATAATAAACACTACTAACATGGTTAAAATCATTGAATGCCCAAGAGATGCAATGCAGGGTTTGTCTCAGTTCATTCCAACTCCCACAAAAATTGAATACCTCAATTTATTACTTCAAGTAGGGTTTGACACCTTAGATTTCGGAAGTTTTGTATCGCCAAAAGCAATTCCTCAAATGAAGGATACAACAGAGGTTTTGGAAGGCTTGGATTTAGATAATACAAAAACGAAACTTCTATCCATTGTCGTCAATGAGAGAGGAGCAAATGATGCAGTTCAACATCCAGAAATTGATTTTTTAGGTTTTCCATTATCAGTATCAGAAACATTTCAACAACGCAATACAAAGAAATCTATAGTTGAAGCAAAGCAAGAATTAGATAAAATCAATACTATTGCACAAAAGCATAATAAAGTAACCGTTGCTTATTTGTCTATGGCTTTCGGCAATCCTTATCAAGAAGAATTTTCGGCCTCAAAAGTATTAGAAATGGCTCATGAGCTCTCTGAAATGGGGATTTCCGTCATTTCATTGTCCGATACAATAGGCACAGCAAATGCAAAAGATATTCAAGATTTATTTGAAAATGCCTCAAAATTGTTGACCAATACAGAATTGGGTGTACATTTGCACTGTAATCCTTTTAAGGCAACTGAACTAGCAAGTGCAGCGATTGATGCTGGCTGTAGAAGAATAGATACAGCCCTTGGCGGACTTGGAGGATGTCCTATGGCTAAAGACAGTCTTACTGGAAACCTAGCCACTGAATCACTTATTGAGGCACTCCAAGGTCAACCTTCATTAATGCCCGCCTTAAACTTAGATACTTTAAAGAAGGCGTCAGAATTTAGGCGTCAAAATATAGGTTAGAAAATGATAAATATAGAGACTTGTCTCACCCCGGAAATTTTATCCTTACATCAACTCGAAGGAAAAATTGCCGTTGTTACAGATGTTTTGAGAGCAACTTCATGTATGGTTGCCGGTTTAAATGCAGGTGTGAAAAGTGTTATCCCTGTAATGACAGTGGAAGAAGCACTTGATTATTCAAAAAAAGGCTATATTACAGCTGGAGAAAGAGGCGGAGTGAAAGTGGAAGAGTTTACTATTGGTAACTCTCCTCAAGAACACATGCAGGAAGAATACCGTGGCAAAGACATTTGTATGACCACAACAAATGGTACTTTAGCGATCACTGAAGCAAGTAAAAGAGCAGATCAAATCGTTATCGGTGCATTATTGAATGTTTCTGCTGTGGCTGAGTTCTTAAAATCAGCTCGAAAAGATGTTGTGATCATCTGCGCAGGGTGGAAAGGCAACCCAAGTCTTGAAGATACATTGTTTGCAGGCGCTCTCATTGAAAGGTTACAAGAAGAATGTAATCTTACAGATGATGCTTCATTTATGGCATTGACACAATACAAAGCATGTAAAGATAATTTGGTAGAAAGCATACAATTTAATGCTTCTCATGCTAAAAGATTAAGTGGTCTTAAAGCCAAATCTGACCTTGCCTTTTGTGCACAGGAGGATTATTGTAATGCACTTCCTATTCTTAAGAATGGGGAAATAACAATTTAAAACCAGCATTATGGGTGGAAAGAAATTAGAAATTAAACAGAAAGTAAAGATCAAGAACCGAAAAGCATCGCATGAATATGAGTTTGTAGAAAAACTCGTAGCAGGGATTTCTTTGAAAGGTTCTGAGATAAAATCTATTCGTATGCAGAAAGTGAGTCTTCAAGACGCTTTCTGCTTGTTTATTGGAGATGAACTGATTGTAAGAAGCATGCACATTGCTCCTTATGAAATGGGCGGATACAATAACCACGAGGCAAAAGCTGACCGTAAACTTCTCTTGACAAGAAGAGAATTAGATAAATTAGATAGAAAAGCAAAAGAGACAGGTTTTACAATTATCCCTACTCAACTTTTCATCAATGACAGAGGTTTAGCTAAATTAGAAATTGCCCTGGCAAGAGGTAAAAAGCTTTATGACAAGCGTAATGATCTGAAAGAAAAAGATCAAAAAAGAGAGATATCTAGAATGAAATACTAGCTTTATGAGTTACGTCTTATTTAATAACGAAATCGAAAAAGCATCTAAAACGGGAGTATCTTATTCTGATAGAGGGTTTCAATATGGCGACGGCCTGTTTGAAACCATGATCTCTCAGAATGGGACTATCCGCTTTTTGGATGATCATATTGATAGAATAAAACGTGGATTAAAAGAGTTACACATTAACTTTCCAGCCGAATTTCAGGACAAAGACTATATCTATGACGCTTTCAAATCATTGAAAAAGAAAAATGAAATTGAAGGCGACTGCAGAATAAAATTAATGATCTGGAGAAAAGAAGGCGGGCTATACACTCCCAACAACTCAAACTATTATACGCTTTTATCTATACAGCCTTTCGAAAAGGCAGACAGTAAAAAAAGTTTGACAGTTGATTATGGAGAATCAATCAAAGTACCGCTCACTCCTGTTTCGTTTTGCAAATCTTTGTCTTCCATGACTTATACATTTGCAGGGATTGAGAAGAAAACGAGAGAACTGGATGATCTCATTTTAATTAACTACGACGGTTACTTGGCTGAAACCATTTCTGGTAATTTATTCTGGATCAAAGACAAAGTAATTTACACTCCAAAAGTAGCTGTAGGTTGCGTTTCTGGAATTGCTAGAAAAAACATCATTGCTCACTTAGAACAAAAAGGATATAAAGTCAGAAAAGTATTCGCCAGAAAAGCAGAATTACTTGATGCTGACACCGTGATGACCACAAATGTGACAGGCGTGACTATGATCAAAGAAATTGGCGAAAAGCAATATAAAGTAGTGGATGCCTGGAAAAAAGTTTTCGAGCAGGCTTATGATTAAGCTTTTCAAATAAAAAACACCCCATCATTGACTAAAAATCAATAATGAGGTGTTTCATTTATGATAAGATTTGATTAGCCTAACTTGCTAAACTCTTCCAAGAATTTATTATTTTCTTCTTCTGTACCGATAGAGATTCTAAGACCTTGATCACACAACAGAACTTTAGAACGGTTTCTGATCACAATTCCTTTTTCTACCAAGTCATTGTACATTTTATCCGCACCTTCTACTTGCACTAAAATAAAATTTGCATCCGAAGGATATCTATTTTTCACGAAAGATAACTTATCTAACGCCTGTTCTAGTCTTGCTCTTTCGGCCAGCATATTACGCACCATCTCTTCCACTTTCTCCACATTGTCCAACGCCTCTAACGCTTTCTCCTGTGTCAATTGATTGATATTGTATGGAGGTTTGATAGTATTGAATACGTTGATAATTTCTGATGAAGCGAACATCATTCCTAAACGAAGCCCTGCCATTCCCCATGCTTTGGAGAAAGTTTGCAGTACAATAAGATTGTTATACTCTGAAAGCTTTGAAATAAATGATGGCTGAGAAGAAAAATCTACATAAGCTTCATCTACAATCACCAACCCTTCAAAGTTAGACAATAACTGTTCAATTTTATTAGCACTAACTGCTCCTCCTGTTGGATTATTTGGAGAACAGACAAAAATGATTTTTGTATGCTCATCTACCTTTGCAAGAATACCTTCCACATCTAAATCCAATTCAGCTGTTAAAGCTACTTCTCTCACTTCTACATTATTAAGATCAGCACTTACTTTGTACATTCCATAAGTAGGTGGTAGAATAATCACATTTTCCTTTTGAGGCTCAACAAAGGCTCTGAACAATAAATCAATAGGTTCATCACTTCCATTACCCAAGAAAATATGATCTGTAGGAATATTCTTTATTGGAGATAACTTTGCTTTTACAGCTCTTTGGTAAGGATCAGGGTATCTATTGTAAGGTTCTCCTGTCGCTGTGCCATAAGGGTTTTCATTTGCATCAAGAAAGATATTATCTTTTGATACATCTTCAAACTCATCTCTCGCAGATGAGTAGGGTGTCATTGATCTGATGTGCTCACGTAACAATGACTGTATATCTATGTTAGTTTTGTTCATGGTATACAGATAGAATAAACAACTTATTGTAATATTTTTTGAATATCCAATGTGTAAACATTTGAAGAATAAACATTCTTGCCTACACTATTAGTTTTCACACCGCCAAAAATAATCAATTTATCTGCAGAAATTGTCATTCCGTTACCTACTAATTTTCCAATATTAGTATGATAACGCTTTAATGTGCCTTTATCTGTATTATAAATAAATAGTTGTTCGTTGCTAAAAATGATGATATTACTACCGTAATTAGTGATTGTAGCATCTACGATAGGTTCTGCCAGCTTTCCAACTTTCACCCATCGATCTACCTTAATATTATACATGTAGATTTCATCAATAGGTGCTTCATTTCTACCACCAAATACATAAAGCTTACCATTGACAATCGTACCGTAGGTAATCATTTGCTTTGGCATATGAGCCAATTGCTTCCATTTCTTCTTTTTTGCATCAAATGAAAACAAGGTGTTAGAGTATGTTTCATTATCAATTCTACCTCCAAATAAAAAGACTTTCCCTTTCCATTCTGCAATAGAAGATTTATGAATAGCTTGAGGGTTTAACGAGACATTTGTGATCTCAGGGACTCTATTATTATAGGCTACTTCCCTAACATTTAAATCTATACTCGCCATTGGGTCATTTTCTTTCCCTTTTGTTCCATTGAATAAGAACATACTTCCCCCGGATATAGTGGTATTAATAAGCTTTTCACCTGTAATGTTGATGGGCGTAACCTCATTCCAAGTATCATTTTTAGGAGAATAGGACAATATAGTGTTGTAATGCTCGTCTGTTTTATTGGTTCCTCCTACTACAAAAGTAGTTTTGTTGGTATTGCAATATCCCATATACGCTCTTGGAGAAGGCATAGGTGTACCTCTAGAAAAACGCAAACTAGCATTCTCAAACTCTTTTGAAATATTAGCTGACACACAAGATTGCATGATTATACTAACAACCAAAAGACCATATCCATATATTGAAGAAGATAACAGCTTCATATAGTTTTCAATTATTAATACAAAAGTACAACATAGGTAAGTAGTATCATTGTTTGAATTTACTGTTTGATGTTATGTTTAGTTAAAATTAGAAAAATACAACTTATATCCATGAATTTAAAACATATTAATGGCATTCTGTGTGATTTAGACGGTGTACTTTACAATGATGGAGTACTGATTGAGGGCGTTGTGGATTCCATTAAAAAACTTAAACAAAAAGGCTACCCATTCTTATTTGTTACCAATACATCAGGTATCACATCCAATGAGCTATTTCACAAATTAGACAAAATGGGGATTCCCCTAAAAGAAGATGAAGTATTGAGTCCTCCATTGGCTACAAGAGATTATCTAGTGAATAATAACTTCAAAAATGCACAGGTATTAGCCAGTTCTTCTATCAAAGAAATGATCTTTGAAAAGATAGAAATGAATCTGGAAAACCCTGAAGTAATTGTAATTGGAGATATTGGCAAAAACTGGGACTATAAATTGATGAATGAGCTTTTCTTAAAGGTCATGAACGGCAGTAAGATTGTAGGCTTGCATCACGGTCGTTTCTGGAAAGCAAGTGAAGGACTTAGAATCGATATTGGAGCCTTTATCAAAGGGTTAGAGTTTGCTACTTCTACTACCGCTGTATGCATTGGAAAGCCCTATAAATCTTTTTATGAATCAGCTATTCAAAAAATCGGTTTAAAAGCAAGTGAACTTTTGATGATCGGTGATGACATAATTGGAGATATTCAAGGTGCAAAAGAAGCACAATTGACCGCCATACAAGTTAAAACTGGAAAATACAGACCAGAATTAACAGAAAAAGCCATCATACAACCAGATATTATTGTAGATGACTTTAATGTCTTAAACGAGTTATTGGATGAATTATAGCCTGGTCAGCAATGACCCTGTGGCTTGAGAGACTAAGTCCCATGACTCTAAATCAAAAGTAATAACAACAGCATCTGCAGGTGATAAGTTTCCAATAACGTCACCTGTAAGATATTCTGCTAAAAAGCTGATAGCTGGATTATGCCCAACGATTGCCAAACTGTCCCCTTGATCTGACCTTTGATTAATAAAATCAAGTAGTTTACCCACATTTGCTTCATAGAATGATGGTTCTACAAATATGGCTTCCTGAGGCATATCTAATTGTTCCAGGATCAGTTGAGTAGTCGTTGTTGTTCTTACAGCATCAGAATAGAACATAATTTCTGGTTGGAAATTTCCCGAGGCAATCTTTTTTCCAAGATGCACTGCTTGTGTAAATCCTTCTTGGGTTAGCTCCCTTCTCCTATCATCTACACCGAAGTAAGCACTCTCTGCTTCTGCGTGTCTTATAAGAAGTAATGTTTTCATTTGCCTTAAAAAATAGTTTTAAGAAAAAAATCCTATGAAGATGTTTGAAGTTATTTATCGCGTTTAACTTTTCGCACTTCTCTATTGTTAATAAAATTTAGGTATAATCCTTTGGTTTTCATAGCAACAGTTAGATTATTTTGAAATATTTTTTGTATTCAAATTCCAAATCGTAGTCATCACACTCCACTCTTTATTACCATGTGATGATAAGTGAATCTTTAAAAGCATGTTTAGAACATATATATTTATAAATTAAAATTTTCCATTTTAGGTTATAAGGGAAATAATTTCTAAGAAATTAGTAGTTCTATAGTTGATAAAATTAATAAACTCACGATCTGAAAGGATAAATTTATAGTAAAAGAGATATTTCAAACATGTTCTAAGTTTAAATATAAACACAAAAAAACGATTCCCTTTTCAGAGAATCGTTTTTTGTATTTACTATAAAAGCTAAGTATCAACCAGTAGCTCTCAATGCTGATGCAATCGCGTTGATTGAAGTCAATAATTGGAATAATACTGCCTCCACATCTTCTGGGTTGGCTTTCTCATCCGCCTTCATCTTACGCCATTTCTTCAACAAGCTAATTTGAGTTTTATGAAGCGGTGTTAAAGCTTCAGCTCTGATAAAGCTTGAGTAGTAATGATTACTTCTTCTTTCAGCAAAAGATACTTTCAATAAGCTATCCATCATTTTTCTAGTTCTTGTTAATTCTTCAAGAAGCATAGTTAAGATAGAATCTTTTACATCTTTATCTGTTACCATTGCCGCGTAATCCTTCATGATATCCTCACTAGTAGCTTCTAATGATGTATCAACGTTAGTGAATACGTATCTGATCAATGGATCTGTTTTGATCAATTCTTTCAACTTAGCAAAGTCTTGTGGCTTTTCTTTAGATAATTTCTCTAAAGTATAACCTACACCGTACCAAGAAGTCATATTGAAACGAGCTTGGCTCCATGAGAATACCCAAGGAATAGCCCTAAGATCGGCTAATGTTCTTCTACCAGTTCTACGTGCTGGACGCGAACCAATTCTTGATGACTCAATTGCATCAATTGGAGTAGCCTCACCATAGAATTTGATAAACTTAGGATCTTCCAATAAGTTCACATAGAAGTTTCTACTTTCTTTCGCCATCCAAGAGATAACGCCTTCAAGCTCGTGCTTCGCTTTCTTACCTAAGTTATCTTTTACAGTATTACCTACTGAACCTGCTAATAACAATTCCATGTTGTAGCTTGCGTTCATTTTGTTGGCATACTTTTGCTCAATTGTTTCACCTTGCTCAGTTAAACGGAAGTTACCGTTTACACCACCGTGAGGTAACGCTTGGATAAACCATTGAGTAGGACCCGCACCACGAGAAATTGTACCACCTTTACCATGGAAGAAGTTGATAGCAATACCTCTGTTTTCACCTACTTCATATAAGCTAGTTTCAGCATGGTGTAATGCCCACTGTGAAGCAAGGATACCACCATCTTTGTTACTATCAGAGTAACCTACCATTACCATCTGTGTTAATTTCTTAGCACCGCTTTGACGTTTTTGGTATTCTAAGCTACGACGAGTGATAGGGTGATCCAAGAAGCTTTGCATTACTTGAGGAGAGATTTCTAAATCTTCAATTGTCTCAAATAATGGCACTACAGGAAGCTTACAAACTAAACCTTCTGGAGTTTGCTCCATCAAACCTGCCTCTCTTGCTAATAGATAAACTGCGATCAAGTCAGATACTGAACGAGTCATTGAGATAATGAATGCTCCGATACCTGCTGTACCAAAGTTTTTCACGTGCTCCGCTACTACTCTGTAAACAGAGATTACTGCATTTGCCTCAGTTGGCAATTGAGTTGACGGGTGAGTGAAAGGTCTGTTCGAAAGCAATTCGTTGTTCATAAACGCTACTCTCTTCTCTTCTGACCAAGTCAAGAAGCTATCACCATCTAATGATGCCGCGTTTAAGATTTGAGAAATTGCTTTGTCGTGAAATGCACTGTTTTGACGGATGTCAAGACGAGCTAAGTGGAATCCAAATGTATCTAATACTCTGATTGCATCATTTACATAAGAATAAGCTAATCTGTTGGCACCGTACTCAAGTAAAGTTGATTGTAGTAATTCTAAATCAGCCTTTAACTCTTCAGCCATTCTATATTTACCTTCAGCTTCCAGTAATTCTACTGCATGCTCTCTTTTTACATCTACAGGTAATTTTGCTAAACATAAGTTCACAAACTGTCTGAATGCTTCACCTACATTTCTAGCGATAGCTTGATCGCCATCTTCACCTAGTTCTTTTTGTAACTCAGCGATACGAGCTTGTAATGCTGCTGGAGCATCCTCAATATCACAAGATACTGAAAGCTTTTTCACTAAGTTAAATAACGAACGTCTGATTAATACGAAAGCATTTAAACGTAATACGCTTAATGTTTCTTCTGTAACTTCATGAGTTACTAATGGGTGTCCATCACGGTCACCACCAACCCAGTTACCGAATGATACTCTTGGACGGCTACCGATTTTTCTGATAAGGTCTTTATCAAAACCAACCTCACCCCAAGCTTGTTGGAAACGTTGATCTAAGATAGGTAATACCTCAGGGAAAACGTTTGTAAGGTAGTGAACAGCGTTTCTTCTTTCAGAAGCTACATCTGGCTTCTCAACAAAGATCTCACCTGTTCTCCATAATGTATCTAATATTAATTTAATTTGAGCGTTGATAGAGCGTTGCTCGATACCAGTGTACATTGTGTTCTCTCTTTGAACTAACAATAAATACAATGTTCTATGATGCTCTAAAACTGTTGATCTCTTAGCCTCTGTAGGGTGAGCTGTTAATACAGGTTCAACCATTACTTGAGGTAAAAGCTCAGCAATTTGCTCTTGCGTATAACCTTGGTTCTTTAAGTCTTTTAATCTTTCTCCCCATAAACCTTTCACGCTTGCAAGACCAAAATCATTTTCTTTCTTACGTCTTGATTGCACGGCTCCGTTTACTTCCACCATATTCAATAATTGGAATACGATAGAATAAAGCTGCATATGCTTCTCGTCTATTTTTTTAAGGGATGAAGTATCTTCGTTAATCCACGGAATTGCGTTTGCTAGTTCTTGTTCGCCATTCTCGATTAATACCTCTTTTAAACACTGAAGTAAAAACTCTAGGTCCTCGTAAGGTTTACCCAGATGCTTCTTCACAACCTCAAGGGCGCTCAGTGGCGTTACTGCTGTTTCTTTAGACATTCTGCGATTATTAATATTATGAGATAATTTGATTCTTTACACAATACGCAAACAAAGTTGCCTTTGATTACAAATTAAGTAAATAAGTTTGAGATTTATATTAAAATTTTAAATCTTATCTTTATTTATGGAACAAATATCTTAATTCTTAATCATAGTTAAGATGATCTTAATTACCTATCTTATTATAAAATAATGATCATTAGCAATGCATTAACTGACCTATGTATTAAATCACAACGCCTGCTTTACCCTGATCTCTCATCTGTTTTCGTTCCTCTTTACTGAATCTATTTGTAATCAATCTGTTAGATCGATCATAATTTAAATAGTTCCAAAACCAGTTGATAAATACGATCGATTTGTTCCTCATACCCAATAATGACATGATATGGACAAACATCCATATAAACCATGCAAATGGGCCTGAACTTTTAAAACTTCCTACTTCTACTACTGCTTTATTTTTACCTATAGTAGCCATACTACCTTTATCTTTATAAATAAAAGTTTCTTTTTTCTTGCCTTTGGCCTCGTTTTTAAAATTCTTCGCCAATTGAGTTGCTTGCTGTATTGCAGCAGGTGCTACCATTGGATGACCATTTGGATAATCTTTTGTTTTCATACATGCCACATCTCCTATTGCATATACATTATCCTGCCCAAGCACCTTACTGTATTCGTCTACTAAGATTCTATTTCCTCTTTCTGTAATCAGAGATGAGTCAAGACCTTTTGGAGAATTTCCTTCCACACCTGCAGACCAAATTAAGTTTCTTGAGTAAATCACACCATCTTGATCTCCTTTCTTAGTGGTTGCTACTTCTCCATCATAGCTTGTCACAAAAGTATTCTGATGTAAAATAACACCCAGTTTCTTCAAGTATTTCTGAGAACTTTGAGATGATTTTGGCGATAATGCATTCAGTACTCTATCTCCTGCGTCTACTAAATGGACTTCCATTCTTCGGACATCTAGTTCTGGATAATCAACGGGAAGAACATATTTTTTCAATTCAGAAATGGCTCCAGCCAATTCCACACCTGTTGGTCCGCCACCTACAATTACAAAATTCATCAGTGCGGATCTTTCTTGAAGGTCTTTTGTTTGAAGTGCTTGTTCGAAGTTCTGTAATAAAAGGCTTCTCAGCTGAAGGGACTGCACCACTGTTTTCAATGGCATGCAGTGATATTTGATTTTTTCGTCACCAAAGAAATTGGTTCTAGATCCAGAAGAGATGACTAAGTGATCATATTTTAATTCACCAATATCTGTCAGTACTCTACTCCCTTCAATATCTACTTTTTGAACAACTGCTAATCGAAAGTAAAAATTAGAAAATCCGTGAAAAAGTTTTCGAATAGGAAATGAAATCGAATCAGGCTCTAAACCTGCTGTAGCCACTTGATATAATAAAGGTTGAAAAGTATGATAGTTGTTTCGGTCTAATAAGACTACTTGGAAGTCTGTTTTCTTTAGGTTTCGTACTAATTCTAACCCTCCAAAACCTCCTCCGACAATTACTACTCTTGGTACACCTAGGTCTGGTACGTCAATTACTTTGTCCATATAACAGTGAATTTTTTGATTGTGGTAAGCGAGAGTTGATCGTCAAAAATTTGCAAAAAGTGATGATTTGAGATAATTCTGAATACCAATTTTGTATAGTTTATTATTGGATATAAAAATACACCATTTAAATACTAAAAGTCCATTAATACAATAGATTTTTCGTGTAGAAGTAATGACTTATCAAATTTTAATTGGATTATGGATTTATACCACTCCATTTATTGATTTTGTTATTTATATAACCTCAAATTTCACCCCAATACCATATTAAATGAAATGTGTTCTATCAAGAGAGTAACTTTTATTTCATGTAACCTAATGCAAAAAAAATCCTGATCTCGAATACATCTATTCAAAACCAGGATTTATAAAGACATTATAATTTAAATTATCTTCTCTTTTTATTCTTGTCCCTTGCAGACTTCTTTTTCTTATTATCCAAACCAGAAAGGTATTTTAAAGAGATCATTTCTTGCTCAGATAAGTATCTCCATTTACCTCTTGGAAGATCTTTCTTTGTTAAACCAGCAAGAACTGTTCTATCTAATACTTCAACAGTATAACCGAAATGTTCGAAAATTCTTCTTACAATTCTGTTTTTACCCGAGTGAAGCTCAATACCAATTTCTCTACGGTCATCTTCGTTTACAGATAAACCATCGATATATGGGGAACCATCTTCTAATTCAAACTTACGGTCACGCAATGTCAGTTCGTCTTCCTCTTTTAAAGGTTGATCCAACTCAACGCGGTAAATTTTCTGTGTGTTACTTGAAGGATGAGCTACTTTTGTTGCAAATTCTCCATCATTGGTAAATAACAACAAGCCGGTAGTGTTTCTGTCCAAACGGCCTACCGGGTAGATGCGTTCTTCACAAGCATTTTGCACCAACTGCATTACCGTTTTTCTTTCCAACGGATCCTTTGTAGTAGTGATAAAACCTCTTGGCTTATTCAAAAGAACATATACATATTGTTCTTTCTTTAAAAGCTTTCCGTCATATTCTACTCTATCATTTGGCTTTACCTTGTAGCCCATTTCTGTCACTACTTCGCCATTGATTTTTACAAGACCTTCAGCAATCAGCTTGTCCGCTTCCCTTCTTGAACAAACTCCTGCATTAGAAATATATTTATTTAATCGTACCTCGTTTGTTTTTTTTGGCTTGACTTCCTCACTTTCCTCCTTCACTTTTTTTGCCACAGAAATCACTTTTTTTACATCATAAACAGGTTTTTTGATTTGCTTATCAGATGACCCGTATACTGTTTCTTTGATTTTCTGATCTTTTTTCGCTTTAAGCTTTTCTTCTAGCTTTTTACTAGGTTTTCTTCTTGGAGCTGGCTTTTCAGAGAAAGTTTCTCTTTTTGGTTTTTCCTTGATGAACTTTTTGAAAGGACTCAAGTTTGATTTTCCTGAATTAGGAGTACGCTTTTTCATCTAAATAAATTAGAAATTCAACATGCTGCCTACACGGCAGTAAAACACTCTATGAAATTCATAGATTTTGAAAAGTCTCTCACAAAAACAAAAGGGTGTTCCCGTCCAAGTACTTTATCAAAGCACAAAGTTCGTGAACTTTAAGGTATTCTTTAAATAATTATTGAAAACAATCTCTAAAATTTAAGATAATTCTTCAATTTTCTTTTGAATATCTACAAGAACGGCTTCCGATAAAGTAATTAGGACTTTTAATTTCGCTTCAAGATCTTCTTTATCATGATTGATGGCATCTTCCATAAAAATAAGAAGTTCCTCCAATTCTTCATGACCTAGATAAGCTGTGCTTGATTTCAATTTGTGTGCTTTTTTACCAAATTCTATAACGGCATTATTATCCAATAAAGCAGACATTTCAGCGGGATATTCTTTTAGGTTCTTTTCGATGACTAAAAGTATAGAAAACAAGAATTCCTCATCGCCATCGGCAATGTCATACAGTCCGTTAAAATCTACATTTGCTAGCATGATATTATTAAGGGTATTCGAAGTAATAAAAATCTTTTCAATCTAATATTAGAACAAACTAGTCTTAGATGCTCTGTCTGTCACATATTCTGAGTAATCTTTTCCAAGATATGCATCTATGATATAATGTGCAACATATAATATAGGAGTCATCAAGACCGCTATTCCAAATTTATAAATATAATTGATAATACCAACTGCCACCACTTGTTCAAAAGACCAGTTGCCAAATACATAAAAAGCAACACCCAATACCACAAAACTATCTACCAGTTGAGAAAACAATGTTGACCCTGTGGCACGTAGCCAAATTTGCTTACTCCCTGTAAACCTTCTCAACCACTGGAAAGTGTACGCATCTAAGAACTGTCCTATCAAAAAAGCGGTCAGTGAACCAATAATTATACCTAATCCCTGCGTGAATATTTTGTCAAAAGCTTCTTCAATATTAAAAGGATTTCCTTGGCTGTCTACATTATTAAGATCCAACCAAAATTGTGCTGGAGGTAAATCCGTCACCATTAAGACCACGAAAAATACATACGAAATCAACCCTGCTGTAATAAAGGAGATTTTTTTCACTCCTTCTTTCCCATAATATTCATTGATAATATCAGTAGTGATAAATACAACAGGCCAAATCACTACACCTGCTGTAAGATTAAAATCTAATACAAAGGAATCAATGATTTCTAATTGAAGCGGAGCAATGCCAAGTAATGTTTCTAATGAAAAAATCTTCGGTCCTACCATTTCTGCTACGATGGCATTTGTGATAAAAATGGCACACAGACCAATATAGAGTGTCTGATATTTTTTTTCTTGTGTTTTATTTTCCTTAAGCTGATTCATCTTTGAGTATTGAACTTCCATAGAGAGTTTAAAGCGTGTTTGTAGATTATTATTGTTTTTTAAATAACAGACTTCTTGTGATCAATTGCAAATCACTTTGCCTGAAACACCAAGACAATTTTAGGCAAGCCATCAGATTTCTGAAGGGTTTGAAAAGCTCTTTACCATCACTGTGTTCTATCTCCAATCGTAAACTAACTTCACTACATAAACCTCACCTTTCTGAAAACCTGGAGCCTGGTATTTATATTCTTTTTGAACTATTATCTTTGCGACTTGTTTTAAATAAAAAGTAAAATAATGATTTCATTTTATCCCGGACCTAGTAAAATAGAACCTCTTGTCAAAGACTTTATGCAAGATGCTATGGATAGTCAACTCATAGAATATAACCATAGAAGTCCTCAATTTATGGAAATGATGAAGTCATGTGTAGAAGTTGTTAAAGAAAAACTTAATATACCCAAAAACTACACTGTACTTTTTGCTTCAAGCGCCACAGAATGCTGGGAGATCAGCAGTCAATCATTTGATGCCAACTTTGTACATATATATAATGGTGCCTTCGGAAAGAAATGGGCGTCTTATAATGAACAAATCAATAAGACCGTGACACATTTCTCTTATTCGCCACAAAAAAGAATTGGCATCAGTAAAATCAAGGTTAATAAGGCACAGAAAAATATCTTTTGCCTGACCAATTGTGAAACTTCTAACACCACAAAGGTGCATTCCAAAACCATTCAAAAAATAAGAAGCAGGTTTCCTAAATCGTTGATTTTTGTTGACGCTACAAGTGCCATGTCTGGAGTGAATATAAATTGGCTTTCGGCTGACTTTTGGTATGCTTCAGTACAAAAATGCTTTGGGCTTCCAGCAGGGTTGTCTGTTATGGTTTGTTCTCCAAGATTAATAAAAGAAATGAAACAGGAAGACTACCATTACAATTCTCTGCATTCTATTTATAATAACAGTCTGAAACTTCAAACCACCCATACACCAAACATCTTAAATATTTACCTTTTGAAAAGAGTGATGGAAAACCGACCTCCAATTTCAAAAGTTCATGATCATTTAAGAAAAAGAGGAAACCGTTTGATCAAAGAATTGATACGCCTTGGTTTTACTCCACTAATAGGAAATTCACAGCTACAGTCCAATACAGTAATTGGTGTAAAATGTGATCCTGATGAATTAAAACAGATTAAAGAAGAGGCGGTTGAAAAAGGTATTTTATTAGGAAATGGATACGGCCCATGGAAACACAATTCTTTTCGAATTGCTAATTTTCCAGCCCATTCTGATGATGATTTTGAGCATCTCATTACATTTCTAAAATCATTCAAAAAAGGAGATAAATCTTAAAATTGGACCTAATCCTTACAACATACTGTTAAAACAGTTAAATTTACTCATAATAAGATTTCACATAATTATTTTGTGACATATTCTGTTTTGCGTTCCAAAACACGTATAAACAAATTTTAACCGTCTTTTACAGTTTCTTTTTGTAAATAACGGATAGGAGTTGTAATTTCGGGCGCTGAATAAAATATGATTTGGATTATTCGCAGCATTAAATTCGTATTCAGATGGTAGATATCTTAGGATCTTTAGGCGCGACATGGACAGCCGTCTTATTCGTAGTCTTTTTCCTAGCATTAATTCAGATTTTCCGTTTTGTTATCAATAAAACTGGGTCTGATATTTTAGCAGGAAAGAAATCAGGACAAGAAGGAAGTATTCTTGTGAAAAAGTACAATGATGTAGACGTTTCAAAATATTCTGCATTATTCGGTTTAATTGGTCTTTCATTATCACTTCTTTTTGTATTAGTGGCATTGGAATTCCCTTCGTATGAGGATCAAACGTTAATGGACTTAGGTTCAGTTGATTTTGTTGAAGAAGAAATGGTTGACGTACCTGTTACTCAACAGCAACCACCTCCACCACCAAAAGTTACTGCTCCAGTAATCGTTGAGGTGCCAGACGAAGAGGAAATCGAAGACGAAATTGAAATCGAAATCCCAGAGGAATTTGACGAGGAAACTGTAATTGAAGAAGCAGTAGAAGTTGAAGAAGAAGAAGTAGAAGAAGCAGTTGAGGAAATCTTCGAAATCGTAGAGGACCCTGCAGGTTTCCCAGGTGGTATGGGTAAATTCTACAAGTGGGTAGGTAAAAACATGAAATACCCTTCACAAGCTAAGCGTATGGGTGTGGAAGGTAAAGTATACATTCAGTTCGTCGTTGACAAAGACGGTTCACTTACTGACATCAAAGTAGTTCGTGGTATCGGTGCTGGTTGTGACGAAGAAGCTGTTCGCGTATTGAAGAAAGCTCCTAAATGGAAGCCTGGTAAGCAACGTGGACGTGCAGTAAAACAAAGAATGGTATTACCAATTTCATTCAAATTAGGTTAATCCAACCCTTTGATTTCAAAAGACCGATGTTATATTTACTGTAACATCGGTCTTTTTTTATACAGTATGTTTTAGTTACATGCTAATCCCTCATTTTTTTGATCAAACTTCCATGAGACAATTACTATTGTTCTTCTTCTTAATGAGCATTTCTATGCTCAGTGCTGCTCAAGATACATCTTACAAAGCTGATTATTTATTCCCTATTGAACCTGGCAAACAAAACTATTTTGCTGGATCTATGGGTGAATTGAGAACGACGCATTTCCACGGAGGTTTAGACATAAAAACAAGGGGAGTTGAGGGACTTCCAATTTATGCTGCCGAAGATGGTTATATTATTAGAATGAGGGTTTATCCTTATGGATACGGTCGCGGTTTATACATGATGCACCCCAATGGTCAATGGACTGTATATGGGCACTTACAGCGTTTCGCTCCTGAGCTGGAAGAGTATATTGTTAAAAAACAGTATGAAAAAGAGTCTTTTGAAATCAATCTAGAAAACCTACCCTCCAACTTATTTGTGATAAAAAAAGGAGACATCATCGGTTACTCAGGAAATACAGGTTCATCTGCAGGACCTCATCTTCACTTTGAAATAAGAGACCAAGAGGAAAGGCCTTTGAACCCTGTAGATTTTGGATTCAATGAAGTAATGGACAACATTCCTCCTACCGTAAGAGGGATTCGATTAAGACCCTTGGAAATTTACAGCAGAGTGGAAGGAGAATTTTCACCCGCTCTTAAATCTGTGACAGGCAAGTCAGGTTATTATCAGGTCCCCTCTTCGTTTAATGCACTAGGAAAAGTAGGGGTAGAAATTGATACTTACGACAGAGCGGATGGCACCTACAATAAATACGGCATCAATAAAATTCAAGTCTATGAGAACGATAAAATGATCTACGAGCACATCATCAATAGAATTCCTTTTGATGAAAGTGCCAACATCAATACCTTCACAGATTACAAGGCTTTTTTAGATACTAAAAGAAGATATCAGAGGTTATACAAATTCGACAGTAATCACCTACCTATTTATCCCGATAGTACACTTACTGGCTTTATTGAAGTTGATCCCAATGAGAGAAAAAATATTAGGATAGAACTTTGGGATAGTTTTGATAATCATACAGTCACAAAGTTTACTATTAAAGGACAAAATCCAATTCCACGAGCAAGCAAAAAATTTGATTCGATCAGTATTGAAGAAAATATTCTAAAAGTGGCTATTCCTGCAGAAAAAGGAAAACCGCTTCGGTTGCACTTTCCACTCTGGAATCAAAGTGTTCAACCTGCTTATCATAAAGGTAATGTCAATTATTATTTATGGGATTTAAGAGATGGACTTCCATTTATGTGTTCTGTGGATTCAACTAAAGTAGACACTCATTTAAAATACCAAGTTCCTCACAACTCATCACTAAAATATTTCGGCAAAAATGTCAATATGGAATTTAAGGAACGCTCTTTATTTGATACACTTTATTTGACCATTCAAGAAGAATCAAACCTTCTTAAAATCAATGAATACTATACTCCTTTACACGCCAGTGTCAACGTTCAGTACGAAGTCAATGACTCTTCATTAGTGAGTAAAAATAATTTTGTATTCAGAATAGATCAAAAAGGGAAAGCTCATTTTGTGGGAGGAAAATGGAATGACAACACGATCAGTTTCAGAACTTCAAAGCTCGGACGATTCACAATTTCACCTGAGACAACACCTCCTAAAATCATTCCATTAAAACAGTGGAAAAGCAACCAATTAAGATTCAAAATTGAAGATGAAGAATCTGGTATTGCAACGTATAAAGCTACTTTAAATGGAAAATTTATTTTATTAGAATACGATGCTAAGAAAGATTACATTCAAACACGTTTATTGAATGAAAAACAACCATTGAAAGGAAAATTCAAAATGATTGTAACGGACCGTGCTGGCAACACTTCTGTTTTCTCAAAAACTTATTAATTATTTTTCTATTTTGGCAACCTTGTCAGGCCAATAAACGCCGAGACAAAAAAACATATTGCTCCAACACCTGTATTGACCAAAGCGAGCTGTACAAAGGCTGTAGGCAATGGGTCTGACAGATAAATAGAAGCAATAGCTGAAATCATAAAGGCGACACAACCCAGCATGTTGATCCAAACACTAAGGTTTTCTCTATCGCCCCAAATCCATTTAAAAGAGATTTCTTTCAATAAATAAAACGCTGAGATTAGAAATAGAATAGAACCCATCATATTCGGAGTCCAAACCAATAAATCTTGCTCCATCCAATCTAATTTTCTAGTGGCATCAAAAGTATTGATATTGAACAAAATTGTTCCCAACCACTGCGTCAAACCTGCGATATACCCACTATTTTTTGGTCGGTAAGCGAAAATCTTCCATTCCTGCTGTTCTTGATTGGTTGCATTAAGTAATTGGAAAAAGGCAGCGAATGTAAAAGGAACAGAGCCTATAAAATAGATCGAATTCAAGAGTGTATCATTAGGGCTAGGGAGTAAATACGTAAAACTAGAATAGATAAAACAAGATGCCCCTATCATAAATAATATCGACATCCATAACACCATTCTTCTTGATGTAAGAGGATGTAAATGTATATGCATATTTTGATCATTACGTTAATAAAAAAGGCAGCTCAACATTTTTTTGTTGAACTGCCAATATCTTAATGTGCGAAACTTGACCCTGATGTTCTCATTTCTCTTTCTCCTCTTGCTATAAAATGCTCCGCAGCTTTTTGAATATCACTGATCAGCATTGTCGCCATATCACTATTGAAACCTTCACGAACTACCACTCTCAGCACGGCCACATCTTCTGTGTCAGCCGGCATAGTATAAGCAGGAACCAACCACCCTCTTTCTCTCAGTTTACTCGAAATATCATACACAGAGAAATTCATCCCTTCTTTAACACTAAATGCAAAAACAGGTATTGCACTTCCATCACTCAGCAACTCAAAATAACCCAATTTCTCTACTTCAGACGAAATCTTCATCGCAATAAACTGAAGATCTTTCATGATCTGACGATATCCTTGTTTTCCTAAACGGATAAAATTGTAGTATTGACCAATAACCTGATTTCCAGGACGTGAAAAATTCAATGTAAAAGTTGGCATATCACCACCTAAATAATTAACGTGAAAAATAAGATCCTCTGGAAGATCAGCAACATCTCTCCAAACCACCCAACCTATTCCTGGATATACCAAACCATATTTATGACCAGAAACGTTGATGGATTTTACAAGAGGCAACCTAAAATCCCATTTCAAACCAGGGTGAATAAAAGGTGCTACAAACCCTCCACTTGCCGCATCTACGTGCAATGGCGTTTCCCAACCTGTCTTGCTGTTGTTTTCTACCATAGCATCATGAATTTCTTCAATAGGTTCAAATTCTCCCGTAAACGTAGTTCCTAAGATAGCTACTACACCAATGGTATTTTCATCAATTGTATTAATGACTTCATCTGCAGTGATTACATATTTTCCTTTTTTCATGGGAATGTATTTGGGTTCCACATCCCAATACCTACAGAATTTCTCCCAAACCACTTGCACATTGGCTCCTAATACTAAATTTGGTTTGTCGGTGGATAGTCCAGCTTTTTCTCTTCTCTCCTTCCATTTCTTCTTAAAAGCCATTCCTGCTAACATTACAGCCTCACTAGAACCAATAGCTGAAGAACCCACTGCCTCACCATCTTCAGGAGCATGAAAAAGCTTTGATACAATATTGATACAACGCTCCTCAATTTCTGCTGTTTGAGGGTACTCATCTTTATCAATCATATTTTTATCAAAAGTTTCTGCCATCAACTTTTCAGCTTCCGGTTCCATCCAAGTAGTAACAAAAGTGGCCATATTCAATCTCGCATTCCCATCCAGCATTAATTCATTATGGATGATATTGTAAGCCTGAGCGGGCTCCATTTGCTCTTCAGGCAATGAGTATTTAGGCACTTGAACTTGATTTCTGATAGATTTGATGGAGTTGTGAAGTGAATTAGGGTCTTTCACTTTTTTATTTTTTTTCAGCATAGTTAGTTCTCATTTTTAAATAATGAAAGAAATAGAATAGTTTGTAAAAATTTATAGTCGTCACCTAATACTGAACGCATAAGCAACGACTATAGAATTTATGAATATTTTTTTGATATTACTCTATGTAAAAGCAATAATTATCAATCAGTTAAAGAAGAAATAAGATTTTAATAAAGTTAGTATTTTGCTGGTATCACTTCTATTATTTCATCAATATCAGAAAAAGACAACTCATGTTTTCCATTCAAGCCATCTTTCATCTGAAATCCATTCTCATTGGTTCCTTTAATGATACCATGATAACTCTGACCATTTTTCATGATGACATCCAACTCTTTCCCTACAAATGATGCTTTGTTTGAAGTGATCATTTGACCATAATATCTTTTTGTTCCTTTTCTCATTTTATAGTATCATTACTTTTTTCCGAAATATAAGCATCAATTCAAAACAAAACTAACATCATGATACTATCCATCGACGCAGGAACACAATCTATCAGAGCTTCTTTGATTGATGAGAAAGGAAATATCGTAGCACTCAAAAAAACACCTATTATTCCCTATCATTCACCTCAGGCAGGATGGGCAGAACAAGACCCTGAATATTATTGGGACAATACATGCTCTACAATAAAATCTCTCTTAGCAAAGCAAGATGCTGAAATAGAAGGAGTGGTTATCACTACCCAGAGAGGTACTGTTATTAACGTGGACAATGAAGGAAAACCTTTACGGCCTGCGATAGTCTGGCTAGATCAAAGGAAAGCTAAGATGGAAAATTATCCTTCACCTTTTCTTAAAACAGTCATGAAAGGTTTGGGGCTTTATGATATTGTAGAACACGCTATTTTAGAAAGTGAATCGAATTGGATCCGTCAGAATCAACCTGAGATCTGGGATAAAACTTACAAATACCTGTTCCTTGCTGGCTATTTTCATTTCAAGCTCACTGGGCAATACAAAGAATCAACAGGCAACATGGTGGGATTTGTTCCTTTTGATCACAAGAAACATCAATGGGCCAAACCTTCCGATCAAAAACACCGCATTTTTAATATCCCCATAAATAAACTGCCAGAACTAGTCAATCCTTCTGAGCGTATTGGGTATATCACTCCAAAAGCATCAAAAGCTACAGGTATCCCAGAAGGTGTTCCTCTTTTTGCCGGCGCTTCTGACAAAGCCTGCGAAATGCTAGGAGCAGGTGTTCATTCCCCAAACATTGGATGTTTAAGCTTTGGCACTACTGCCACAATCTCTACCAACATTCCTTCATACAAAGAAGTTATTCCATTTTTTCCTTCTTACAGCAGTGCGATCAAGGAAACCAACAACACTGAAATTATGATTTATAGAGGTTTCTGGATGATCAGCTGGTTTAAAAAAGAATTCGGACATCAGGAAATACTTCAAGCCGAAGAAATGAATGTACCTCCAGAAACTTTATTTGAAGAGATGATCAAAGAAATTCCTGCTGGATCAATGGGACTCACATTGCAACCTTTTTGGTCACCTGGAATTAAAAACCCAGGAAGAGAAGCCAAAGGAAGTATCATTGGTTTTGGTGATGTACATACCAAGGCACATATCTATAAGGCCATCCTGGAAGGAATTTCATATGCATTAAAAAAAGGAGCTCAACAAACTGAAAAGAAAACAGGATTTAAAATGACTGAATTGAGAGTTTCGGGAGGAGGCTCTCAAAGTGATACCGCAATGCAGTTGACCGCTGATATTTTCAATCTGCCAACGCACAGGCCCCATACTTTTGAAACCTCTTCATTGGGCGCTGCAATGCTCGGCTACATAGGATTAGGTAAACATACGCTGAACACTGCAATCAAAGAAATGACCCGATTTGAAAAGACTTTTCACCCTCAACCAAAGGAAGTACAAACCTATCAGAAGCTCTACAATGAAGTTTACCTTAAAATATACCCTCAGTTACAGCCTCTTTATAAAAAGATTCAAAAAATCACGGGTTATCCTAAAAAGTAGCTGAATGATCTATTATTTTTGAATTGGAACTCACACTTTTTTAACTTCGCCCTATGAGCATTAAAGTAGAAAACTTAACAAAAATATACGGAGAACAAAAAGCCGTCAATAACATCTCTTTTGAAGCAAAACCAGGAGAAATATTGGGCTTTTTAGGACCCAATGGAGCTGGAAAATCAACCACAATGAAAATTGCCACTTGTTATATTCCTCCTACAGAAGGAACAATCAATGTGTGTGGTTATGATGTTGTTGACAATCCAATTGAAGTTAGAAAAAGAGTAGGTTATTTGCCAGAACACAACCCTTTGTACTTAGATATGTTCGTGAGGGAGTACCTTGATTTCTGTGCCTCTATTTACAAACTGAAGGGACAGCAGAAGAAAAGTAAAATAGAGGAAATGATTGAACTGACAGGCCTTACTCAAGAGAGAAAGAAAAAGATTGGGGCACTGTCTAAAGGGTATCGTCAAAGAGTCGGTCTTGCTCAAGCATTGATTCATGATCCCGAAGTACTGATCCTAGATGAACCTACTACTGGACTTGATCCCATTCAGCTAGAAGATATCAGAGCCTTGATTAAAAAAGTCAGCCAAGATAAAACCGTCATGCTCTCAACTCACATCATGCAAGAGGTTCAAATCTTATGTGACAAAGTTGTTATTATCCGAAAAGGTGATATTGTAGCCAATGACCGTGTAGAGAATTTGAGGCATTTAGGATCAAAAACAATTTTGAATATCACTTTTGAAAAACCTACAGATGCTCAATTCTTGGAAAGTGTGGAAGGTGTAGAAAAGATTGAAAATGTGAACAATCAACAGGTTTTGATCTATTATCCTAATGAAATGGATTTGAGAGGAGATATTTTTAGAAAAACAGCAGAATATCAACAGGCTATCATTGCAATGAATACTCAAATCCAATCAATGGAAGAGATATTCACAAAATTAGCACACAAATAATATCAAAAAAGACGATATTAATAAACAAAACAACTAAAAAACCATACATATCATCTTTTTTGATTTTCATAGTCATCTAGGGGTTATAAAAAAACAGGGAGTTATTCAGTTAATGTGAATAACTCCCTGTTTTTTAGCATTTCATAAACACAGATACTTATAAAGTTACAAGATATTCAACTTATTCATAAAATTTTATCAAAATCTAGTTAAGAATATTGATATTCTCACAATGAACAAGCAATTTTGAGGTTAACATTCTAAATGTTATTCACAAATGTATGCTGTGAGTGCATTTTGGAATAGGCTTATATTTTTAATGGAGGCATTATTTAGTACAATAATTAAATAATGCTTGAGCAATTACTTTGGCGGGCAATTGCTAAAAAACACGGAAGATGAGACAAAAACTTTTAAGAGAAGGAGCAAATGAACTTAGTTATGAAATCCGCGGTATCGTAAAAAAAGCGGATAGTTTAAGAAAACTAGGTCAGAAAATCTATTGGGAAAATATCGGTGATCCCATTCAAAAACACGCCGAAATGCCAGCATGGATGAAAGAAATAATCAGCAACTTATTGGATGAAAATGATACTTTTGGGTATTGTCATTCAAAAGGTGTTTTAGAAACAAGAGAATTTCTTGCAGAACGCACCAATACACTTCAAGGAGCTCAAATTGATGCGAATGACATCCTGTTTTTTAACGGTCTGGGTGATGCAATTTCAAAATTGTATCAGTTCTTGTTACCCACATCAAGAATCATTGGACCTTCACCTGCTTACTCTACTCACTCTTCCGCCGAAGCCGCCCACGCCAACACCACTCCATTGACTTACAAACTGGACCCGGAAAATCACTGGTACCCTGATATGGAAGATTTGTATTTACAAGTAAAATACAATCCTAATATTGTAGGTATTCTGATCATCAACCCTGACAACCCTACAGGCATGGTGTATCCAATGGAGATTTTAGAACGATTTGTCGCTATAGCCAAAGAGTTCAATCTGATTCTTATTTCAGATGAGATTTACTCCAACGTTACTTACAATGGTGCACAAGCTCACCAACTTGCAGAGTACATTGGTGATGTACCAGGTATTGCATTAAAGGGAATCTCAAAAGAATTCCCTTGGCCAGGTTCTCGCTGTGGCTGGATGGAATATTACAATAAAGACAAAGATCCACAGTTTGATGGCCTTTGTCAGACCTTGGATAATGCCAAAATGATTGAGGTTTGTTCAACTAAATTACCTCAAATGGCTATCCCTAGAATTATGAAAGATCCTAGATACCAACCGTATAGAGATGAAGCTAATAATGCTATTGGCCGAAGAGCCGAGATCATTGCGGAGCTATTAGGAGATCTTCCACAATTGACATTCAATAAAACATACGGTGCATTTTATAATACCATCATTTTCAAAGATGGTGTCTTGAAAGAAGGACAATCCCTGAAAGTTGATAATCCTGAAATAAAGAAAATGTTGGATGAATGGACTGCCGAGGAAATGCCTCATGATAAAAGGTTCGTTTACAATCTTCTAGCAGCAAAAGGAGTTTGTGTAGTTCCAATTTCATCATTCTGCTCAGACTTACAAGGTTTCAGAGTAACACTGCTTGAAGAGAATGAAGATTTACTGCATGAAACTTTCACACACATCAGAGAGGCTGTATTAGAATACTGTCAGTAATTTTCTAATTACAGCTATAAAACATAAAAAGACCAAGTAATTCAAAACTACTTGGCCTTTTTGTATTTTATGAGAGCATGTCTGGAATATATATTTTAGAAGTAAAAACTAACACTTTGAAAGGGTGATTTTTTCTAAAAGAGATGTTTCCAACATGCTCTAAATTTTCAAATTAATTTCTCAATCTTCTTTTTAAACTATTCGGCATTTTATCGTCTTTATATACTTTACCGAAAGGTAAGTTCAAACCAAACCTCACATTAGCTGTTTTTGCTTGATCCCATTGAAATCCTGCTGTAAGAATATTGTCTGAAACAACATAAAGTTGGAATCCTGGGAAACCAAATGACACCAATGCACCAAGATTTGCATAGCTTGACTTGTCTGCTGTATAACTAAGACCTAAGCCAAAAAATCTACCAAATTGCTTATCTAAGGATAAAGTCAATGAAGGATAATAATCTCCTTTGTAGAACATTTGAGAGAATAAAACACCCGCAGTTGTGTGTTTCCAAACCTCATATGTAGTCGCTAAGTTCACGATTGTAGGCAATGTAGAGGTGCTTTCCACAGACAAAGTATCTGTATTTTCGAAAATAACAGAATCCGAAATAGAAGGGAACGAATCATCAACATTTCCATTAAATAGCTCAATAATATCAACACCAGAATAAGAAATATTGTCTAGTGGTGCTACATAGTTATTACTATTGTCTTTCCACTTGATTGCTCCTAAGTTTCTAACTGATGCTTCAAAAGTCAACTCATCATTGAATTGATAAACCGCACCTAAATCAATTGCAAAACCGGTATTTGATAGTGAACTAAATGATTTAGTGAATTCATCATTTTCTAAATCTACATCAAGATTTCCTTCTTCATCAACAATTTCTCCTAACCCTCTTGATCTCATGGCAATATCTCCACCAAAACTTAAGTTCATTGCTGCATTATCTTCTTGAAGAACAAAGCCATTGATTTGACCATTCAATTGATGTGTTCCAAATAAGAATTTCAATGTTGCACCCACTACAAGCTTGTCGTTAATTCTATAATTACCACCTAAGCTGATATCATAAAATCCATAAACATCTGCAATTGTGCTTATATCATGCTTCACTCCAAGATATTCATCTTGTCCTGTACCTGTTAAAAGTGGTCTGAAAAGTCCTTCAGAATAAGTAAGGTGCTCAATCACTTGATAATTTACACTCAAGTTCACTCCCCATTTATCTTTTTGGTAGTAAGCACCGATAATTTCTGTAGCAACAGAAGAAAGTTGTGTATTCTCTGGATCTAGTTTATCCAAGAAACCATTTACATCAAGAATAGTGGAATCATTTCTTTCCATGTAAACATCATTGAAATTAAACTGATTGTAAACATGCAAAGAATTGTTCAACGCTGGAAAAGCTAATGTAAATTTAGCCTCAGATTGTTTTGCAGGATTATATTTCATGGACTGAGCAACGCTGTTCATAAAATATAAAGTATTCACTTGCTGTGCCCTGACCTGAGATGCAAATGCAAGTGTAAATAAACTAAAAAATATATATTTTAAATTTTTCATTGGATCTTGCTTTAAATAGATAAGAGGATAATTAAAAATCTATGTCAATAGTACCTTCCAGTAGAATGCCCATTTCAATCGTCATTTTCTGATCTGCTGTAATTTGGACCGGCTCTGGAGTTGCTGTTGATGGGTCAGCATCTGCTGCTAACTCAAAACTAATATCAACATAACCTGCATTTAAAATTGCTCTTACCTGATCCTCTGTTAAATCTGTTTCCAGGTAATTTGTTGAAGGTCCTGTAACAATACCATCAGCTGATGTTTCAGCAGCCAATATAAGTTTGTTATTATCATTTCCTCCATTAATAAAGATCTCTGAAGTGACTGTGCCATTTTCTGATGTCTTTGTTGTTAACTTCAAAGTACCTTCAATCGGCAAACCGTTTGTTACTTCAGACCTTAATATTGCTGAATTGATGCTTTGAATCTCACTAGTCAAATCAAAATCAACAGTAGAACCACTTTCAAAAGCCATATCTGTAAATCCTAAGTATAAAGGAATTCTTGCTGCGAAATAAGCTTTCACCTCAGCGCCCTTTGAAAATAACACTTCATCGCCAGATTGTAAATTATAACTTGCTTCACCTGCGTAAGCAATCTTCACAGGTCTGATATTTAATAAATCAGCTGTTTCACAAGCAAAAACGTTCGTCACTTCCACCTCATCAAATGAAGTAGCTGGATTTACATTGATCAACTGAGAACAAGATGTTCCTTCAATTGCATCTGTTGAATCACTGTTAAAGTTTAGAGGGGCTCTTACACCACTTTTATTTTCTCCATAGATTCCTCCATTTTCACTTAGGTCAATTGAGATACCTGCACCAATAGGATTGTTGAATCTAAATTGAACTGTTGGTGATTTGAAATTGATTTGAGCATCCTCTGGAAAAACGTCAGATAAATAGTCTGTATCAATTTCTTCCATCGGGATGTCTAATGATGCTGTCTGCTGACTGCCAAAAAGTAACTTTACTCTATCTGCAGTATTTGTAGGTGTCAACTGTACTCCCGAGATAAAACCTGTAGGATCACCATCTGCATCTGTAATTGAAATGGAAAGTGTTGGTGTATTCCCCATCAGACTCAACGCTACATTTGTAAGTGGCAACGTGATTGTTGATGTTGAGAAAGAAGTAACCGTTTCTGAAACTGTAATTGAAGTTCCTTGATCACTTTCTATTCCTGAAATCGATAATACAACCTTGTCTCCAGGTGTAGCTCTATAATCTACCTGCAGACCTCCTCTTTCAAATCTTAAATAAGAAATTGTTACATCATCTTGAATATCATTGCCTAAAGGAATACAGTAATTTGCCCCTTCACAACCTCCAGAAACATCAGCACTAAAGCCAACACTAATTGGTGTTAAAAAAGGGATTTCAGTAGGAATAGGATCTGGAAAATCAATGCTGAAAAAATCATCCTCACTTGCACTACCAAAAGCTTGTACAAGGTCGTTAGTTGAAGCAATATCAAATGAGTCTTCAAAAGTAAAGTATAAGTCTCCTGTAACAGGATCTGTTTGCAAGTCTTCTAAGTCTTCCTCTGACAGGAGATCTCTAAAACCAACTCCACTGTTACCATTGATCAATGGAATACCAATTTTATAGTTTTCTAAAGGTGGGATTACTAGTTCGTTTATATCAGGTCCACATGAAGTAAAGATCATAGCTACTGCTAATGCAAGTAACCCTGCTCGACTAAAGAGTTTTTGTATATACATTTTTAAAAAGTTAAGAGCAAAAAATACAATTGATAGGTTATTCATCAATTAACATGTTACGAACGTAAATTTAACACATTTTTCAATTCGTTAATACAAATAAAATAAATGTTTTGTACAACATGGTTAAAATCTAATTTAATTTTATATTTAGTTCCTATTAAATCACTTTTTGTCACAATTGATGATCCATTTTTCTACCTGTTTTTGATGATGGAGATTTGTTTTGACCTCATTAAAATACAATATGCTAACAGCAAAAGATTATTATAATTATTTATACAACACTATTAATAATGAAGAATTTACCCTCCCACAAAAACATCACAGAATCAAGGATTTATTAGAGTGGCTTTGTAAAGATCAGACAAAAAGTGAGAAGATTCTACTTTCTAGTTTATTTGCACGAATAGCCTATATAGGTCAAAAATTAAAGCTTCCTCAACATTTAGTATGGCGATTACAAAAAGTTAGAATTAATGATAGGTTGTCCAAAAGGACTGCCAAAGTCATTAGTTTTCATGATATAAACTTTGCCTGCAGGAGTGTTGCTGAAACTGTTAAAATTATATATAACGAGGAGATCCTTAACGTATTAGACAAAGCTTTGCCCCCACTTCCAACCATGGAAGAATCCAAAAAGCAGAAAGAAAATTTCATTGATACATTAAGGGTTGAAGTAATCAAAATTGATGAGGAAAATAAACTCCTGTATTGCATTGAAGATGATGATGCTGAAAGTGAAACACCCATCAAAGTGAGGTATGATGTACTGAATATCAATGACATCTATACCACCACGATCGCTAAAATTTGGGAAGGCATTCAACTGCACTTATTGAATGTAAAACTAAGCAGTGATGATCATTTTATCCCTCAGCATTTTGTACTTGAACCTGATTTTCTGGTGGATGTGACCACTGTTGCAGAATCATTTACAAGAACTGGAAGTATTCCACTGAATATGCTTTTAAAGAAGTTTACTCCCTCAGCATCAAGTGTTCCAATACTGCTGGGTAGTGTGGCCAACTTCTTTCTAGATGAAGCTATTCATGCAGAAGATCCAAATACATTAAAGTTTATCGATGTATTTACAAAAACCTTCAAAGCGAACCCGCTTGATTACATCACGCTGCCTGAACTAGAAAGCAAATCGGGTTTTAATGAATTTATGCAAAATGCTCAGTTTCAGTTTCAAAACATCATTAAAACAGTCAATGACAACTTCAGACAACAGGGCATAGATAAAGATGGTTGCAGTATTGAACCTTCTTTCTATTCTCCAAAATACGGTATTCAAGGACGTCTTGATCTTCTACACATCAACAATGAAAAACATGAATATAGAATTGTTGAATTGAAGTCTGGTAAACCTCCACAAGCAGGATTAGGCAATGCGGGATTGTGGAGCAATCATGCCGTCCAAACCTTGATGTATCAAATGTTATTGAAGGATGCTTTTCAATGTGAACAGCAAAGTATCTTCCCGATGATCTTTTATTCAAAAGCTACTCAAGCTCCATTAAGATACGATACTTACACTTCCAAAATGGAGCAATTGATCATTTATACCAGAAATGAAATGGTATTGAATGAACTCCTTCTTTCTAAGTCAGAAACATTACAGGATGTTGGCGCTGTATTGCGTCAAGTCAATGAAATCGCTTTTGCTGGTGCTGCACCTTTCGTCAAAAAAGAAGTCAATAATTTCATACAGAATATTAGAAGCCTCACACAATTAGAAAGGGCCTATCTTTTCTCATTCATCAGTTTTATTGCCAAAGAGCATCAATTGGCCAAAGTGGGTGATACTATTTTCAACCAAGGTGTTGCCTCTTTGTGGCTAGATGATTTTGATACGAAAAAAGATAGTTTTAAAATTTTATTTGATTTAGAACTCTCAGAAAATTTTGCCAATGACCCTACGCCTATTTTGGTGTTTAAAAGAACAAACCCCGAAAATGCTTTTGTCAATTTTAGAGAAGGAGATATTGTCACGCTTTATCCAAGAAATTCTTCTGAAGAATTGCCTACACATGGACAAATTAATAAAGGGACAATTACAAAAATCAGTAAGGACGAAATCATTATCCAATTGAGACACCAACAGAGAAATGATGAAATCTTTGACGCAGCTACTCATTGGGCACTAGAAGGTGACTTTATGGAAGCTTCTTTTAATGCGATGTACAGAGGCTTGTACCAATTTATTACTTGGAATAATAAGAAGAAAAAAGACATTCTACTTGGCCTTCAACCTCCTACTTACCCTTCCAAAATGTTTACGCATGAGGAAGTTTTGGAATTGGCTCAAGATAAAAACCTCAATAAAGTGGAGTTGAATACGCTATCAAAAGCTTTATCAACTGAGGATTATTGTTTGGTAGTTGGCCCTCCTGGTACGGGAAAAACATCAAGAATGCTGAAAAACCTAGCACATATACTTTACCATACAGATAAGGAAAGAAATATATTATTTATTGCCTACACCAATAGAGCTGTTGATGAAATTTGTGAAGCTTTAGAAGAAGCTATTACAACACCTCTTTCTGATGGTAGAAAGTTTTTGAGGATTGGATCGGAACATTCCTGTGCCCCTCAATACAGAAATAATCTTATGAATAAATTGGCTGAAGGTGCCAATAATAGGGTTTCGCTTAGAAAAGGAATAGAACAGCATAGAGTTTTTGTGACTACTTTGGCGTCTATTTCTGGAAGAGTTTCTTTATTTAAAATCAAGAAATTTGATATGGCTATTATTGATGAAGCCTCTCAAATTTTAGAACCTCAGCTGGTCGATCTCTTGACAAAAGTAAATCGTTTTGTATTGATTGGAGATCAAAAACAGCTTCCTGCCATCACTCAGCAAGACAAGAGTATATCTGAAATTAAATTTAAAGGTTTGGATGAAATTCACCTTACTAACAGGCGTAATGCTTACTTCGAAAGAATTTTTGCTTTATGTCAGAAAAACAATTGGGACTGGGCTTTTGATCAACTCAAAAACCAAGGAAGGATGCACGAGGAACTTGGGTATTTTGCCAATGAATATTTTTATCAAGGCAACCTCATGACTGTGCCACTGCCTTGGCAAAGTGAAAGTATCAAATGGGAGATCAAAGAAACGGATACAGCCCTTGAGAAATTACTAAAAGAAAAACGTTTGTTATTCTTCCCTACTCGAAACACTTCCATTTCAACTTCTGATAAAATCAACATGGAGGAAGCTCGAAAAATTGCACAAGTTGCTGTATTGACAAGGAAAAGATATTTGGAAGAAAAAGGACATTTTGATATTGATAAAACGCTTGGAATTATTGCTCCTTATCGAAATCAAATTGCTGCAATTCGTCAAGCATTAGAAGAAATTGGATTTGCAGAAGCAAATCAGATTAGTATTGATACCGTTGAACGTTATCAGGGCAGTCAGAGAGAAGTGATATTAATTTCGTTTTGTGCCAACACGCCTTTCCAGCTTCAGAACATGCTTTCACTTACAGAAGATGGAGTGGTGGACAGAAAGCTTAACGTGGCGATCACAAGAGCAAAACAACAAATGATCTTTTTAGGAAATCCTTCTATTCTTATCCGTTCCTCAATTCATGAACATTTAATGAACTGGATAAAAGAAAAAAAGGGTTGGATTGAGGATGACTCTTCATTATTTTAGTAGTGCTAGTACTTGGCTAAATATAATTTTTCACTAATTCTTTTATTATTTTTTGTAAGTATATCGTAGTAAAACGTCTTATTTATGGTTCTACTTCATTTTTTTGAAGGCAGTAATCCCAAAACAATAATGAGAATTAGTGTAATTTTTATCTAAAAACAATGAAAGATTTTGATGAATACTGTGAGTGTGCAAGGGATAACTTTTGCAACTTCGTTCAAAACAGTGATAAATATACGCCTGAAGAAAGTTCTTATTTAGTGGAACACAGTTTGGGAAAAGGCGTTTCAAAGATATTCAGAGTGGGCTATATCTTAATCGTATGGAGTTTTGTAGCTGTTTGGATCGATAATATTCTCATTCCTGGAGCGGCGGGTTACACTTTTGTTAAACAAGAAATCAGTTTAGCCACTGCCATCCCAATTATCTTTTTAGTAACCAATGCCACACTAAAGGCTATTTTTATAAAATGGAGACTGAAAAGTCAAATTTCAGTAGGTGGAGCATATCTTGCCAGCGTCCCTTATATTGGTTTTGCGTTTTTACTAAAATCACAGTTTAAAACAGATAAATTACTTTATATAGCGTCTAAAGATTATTTTTTATATCAAAAAGTGGTCATAAAAAACAGTGTTAGATCCTTTTTCAAGCTTAGTAAAAAAGATATTCCAGCTTAATATTTTAATGCTAAGAAGGACAAACCTCCTTCCACATCATTACTCAAATCTTTTAAAGTTGTTGATTTCAACATCTGATTGATTGAAGCACGTATAGACTTGAACTTGGCATGCATTGGACAAGGCTGGTCATCAGAACATTCTAAAAAACCTAAACCACAACCCGTCATCAACAGATCACCATCTATTGCTTCAACCACAGCATAAAGTGGCGTATTTTGCTGTGCCTCATCCAAGAAAAAACCTCCCCTTGGCCCCTTTATGGATTGAATCACACCTTGCCTGGATAACTGTTGCAGAATTTTTGCGGTAAAAGGTTCAGGTGTTGCCGTTACCTCTGCAATTTCTTTTGCTCCTATTTTCTTCCCTTCATTACTTCTTTGGGTAATTAAAATTAGTGCTCTGATACCGTAAGTACACGCTTTTGAAAACATCAATTTTTCTTTGAAAGTTTTATGTATTGAAATTGTTCCGTACACAAATATACTCTTTTTAAGAGTCAATACAGGAAAATATTAAAAGATATTTTTGTCTTTTATTATTTTTTATAATAGGTTTGTATTCAAGAAGAACAGAATTAAAACAGTAGCTTATTGTTCTTCAGCATTTATCAGAATTATCCTTTCCAACCTTAGGCTGGAGTACAGACTTCCAATGATTTTTAAGAAAATCTATAAAACAGCGGTGAGCTGGCATAAATATCTCGGACTACTTTTATCCATCATTTTAGTTTGGATGAGCGTGTCAGGCATTCTTTTAAATCACCCTGATCTCATTGCAGATTTTGCTGTTTCAAAAACCTATTTTCCTGATGATTATATTCCTAGCAACTGGAATAGAGGTGGGATTCAAGACATTGTTTACCTCGGTCAAGATACGATAATTATCGGTGGAAAACAGGGTGTTTGGAAAAGCAATGACAGTGGAAAATCCTTTCAATCTTTAATGAATAATGGGTTTCCTGAAGCTATTTACTATCAAAAAGTGAATGACTTACATTATGATACGCTTCAAAATGAAATCTACGCCGCAACATTTGGAGGTGTTTATAAGCTAAACCTTCACACGAATCATTGGACAACTCTACAATCATCACAATCCTATACGGAGAAGTTTGTCAAAATCATTGATATCAAAGGACAACTTTTTGCTGTTTCTCAATCCAACATTTATAAAATTGCAGATCATCAACTCGAAGTTTATCCCATTTTCAAAAAGGAACGGAAGTATGTTGATATGATTCAATTTACGTTTGCATTACATAGCGGTTGGCTTTGGGGTACTCCGGGTAAGTTATTTTATGATTGTCTTTCCTTAATTTTAATTTTCCTTTCCCTCACTTCTTTGTACATCACATTTTTCAAAAAGAAAAAAGTGTCCAATTCTTTTTCAAAAAAGGTCAAGAAATTCATTATTAAGTATCACACCAAAATTGGAGTATGGACCTTTGTTTTTTTATTGATAATTGGGGGAACAGGAATGTTTATGCGTCCACCATTGATTGTAGCCTTATATAATGGACAAGTGCCTATTTCAATTATTCCTGATCGGTTTTTAGAAAATGAATGGTATCATTCTATCCGAAATGCAATGTATGATACTCAAACGGACCGTATTATTTTAGATACAACAGAAGGTATTTATGCTGGAAAAAGTGATGCTTCTTCGGATTTTGAAAAGCTGAATTGGAAGGTCAATATCTTTGTTATGGGAGCAACTATTTTTGAACCTTTAGGAGGTCAACACTTTTTAGTGGGATCGTTTTATGGTTTATTTGATTATATAGAAGGGCAAGAATATAGTACAGATGTTCTCACTGGAGAGCGGACACCATTGTTTCAAAGCATTCAAAAACCGGGTGAATTTATGACTGTTGCTTCATTTACATCACCTAAAGGAGAAAAATATATATCAGCCTATTCTCAAGGGTTATTAGCCATCACTCCTCCTCAAGAAGATACTTTCTACAATTTCCCTCAAGAAATCATAGACGAATATAAAATGCCATTGTGGAACTATATGTTTGAATTACATAATGGTAGATTATTCCAATTCATTTTTGATAAATACAGCATATTACTGATTCCTTTATTAGGGTTGCTTTTCAATATATTGCTGATCACTGGCTTATATGAATACCTTTATCGAAAACGTAAAAAATTGAGGAAGCTGGTAAAGTTATAAAAAAAGCACTTGAAGGATCATGAATCAAATCATCCTTCAAGTGCTTTTTAACTTATATACTATAGGTCTTAATATCTGATCATACCCTCATAGGTTGAACTCATATTATTTGGCACCAAAATTCCTCTCATTTTTAATTGACGTGCACTGAATACACCATCAATTCTTACATTACAGTAGTTTCCTGTACCGTCAAGATCATAAATCACTCTTGCTACGAGCATAGAACCCATGATATTAAAAGAAACTGTAGTTCTGCCGTTCTTATCATCTTTCTTCACTTTCCAGTCAGAAATTCTACCATCTACGGTAATACCTCCAACGCCGTTCCATCCCACCAAATTGGCCGAACCGATCTGTAAAGTACCCACATCTTTTTGTACTTTGATAAAGTTGATATTCGACTGAACATTGACTGTTCTGCCTCTTCTATCATAAAGCTGATTGGCTTCTAATACAAATTGTTGGCTATCTATTGCTGCTAAAGCTTGATCGTGCTGTAACTTTTCAAAAGCCTCAGCTTGTGCTTTTTTTTCTTCCTTAGCTTTTTTCTTTTGCTCCTTTTTTAAGGCTTTTTGTTCTTTTTTTGATAATGTTGATTCTGCTTCTTGAGCATACGAGGATAATGAGAAGCCTAAAATTAAACTCAATGCAATGATGCAATTTTTGAAAACTGTCGTATTCATAATAAATAGTTTTTAATGATAATCTTCTTTCTATTACTGATTGTTTAATATTATACGGTTGTGAAAGAAAAAGTTTTTGTTTACAGTCATAAAAAGTGTAAAATAGGCCTTTAGGCACTATTAATAAACATTTTTTTGACCTATGTTAATTTAATATCTAAACATTGATATTAATTTTTCTAAGTACTTATCAAAAATAATAAAAGCATAAAAAAACACCTCATCGAAATAAGGTGTTTTCTGTTATCTGCAGGAATAGTCATGAAACTATCCGATCAATGTTGCTAATGTCTCTACAGCTTTTGCTTTGTTCTTTGCTGCTTGAGATCCCTCCTCAACTTCTAACTCAGATAAAAAAGTAGATACTTTACCAGCAATATCTTTAATGTTTTCTTCAGGAAGGTTCATTCCCTGTAACATTCCGAAAGCGGCTTGCATCATTTGTACAATCTGGTTTTCATCTTCAGTTGTATTTATCGCATTTGCAAACTGCATTGCGATCATATTCTCATCCATCATCTTATCTTTATCTAGGATTAAATAATAACATGTTAATGCAAAAGTAGACATTTTTATGTGATTTTCAACTCCAATAAATTCGCTTAAACTTCTCCTTCACTTTCAAATAAAATCAATGTATTGCTTACCATCCATTGACTGCCTCAATGTTATATGGTCCTTAACTTTTGAATAACATTGCATAAAATGAATAATCATTCAATAATAATCTATTCACTTTAAGGTCATTTGCTGTACTTAATTTTGGTCTCAACTTAAACACAAAAAACTTCCCATCAATTAATGAAAAAGAATGCAATGAGTGCGGTTTCTCGCCGTAAGTTTATTCGGAACTCTATTATCGTAGCAAGTGGAACCACTCTTCTTCCACTTTCAGCTTGTACTGAAGAAGAAAAGCTAGATGAAATTAATCCAGACATCACACCTGAAGGAGAATATGGTTTCTTTGAAGGAGTGGCTAGTTTTGACCCTACACAATCACAGGTCATTTTATGGACCAGATATACACCTGCTACCAATGAAAAAGCGAATGAGGTAACACTTGAGGTAGCAACAGATAAAGATTTCTCTAATGTTATTTCAAATGAGAAAGTGATTATTGATACAGCATCTGACTATACCGTGAATGTTGATGTAAAAGGATTACAGTCCAATACTACCTATTACTACCGTTTCTCTAATACTTTTACTAATACCATTTCTCCCATTGGGATGACAAAAACACTCCCTGCCTCTGGAGAAGCTAGTGATATAAAAATGGCAGTGGTATCCTGTGCTAATTACCAAGCTGGACTTTTTAATGTTTACGGTGCGGTTGCCCTTTCTGATGCTGATGTTGTGGTTCACCTTGGAGACTACATCTATGAATATGGTGCAGTTGGATATGGGGTAAATGAACTGACAGCTTCACTAGATCGCTTTCACGAACCTAAAGGTGAAATTTTAAGCATAGATGATTACAGAACCCGTTATCGTCAATATAGACAGGATACGCAATTGCAAAAGTTGCATCAATCAAAACCATTTATCTGCGTTTGGGATGATCATGAAATTACAAATGATGCCTATAAAGATGGTGCTGAAAACCACAATGAAGGGGAAGGAGACTATGAAACTAGAAAAGCTTATGCTCTTCAAGTGTGGCATGAATACTTGCCGGCTAGAGTAAGTGATAATTCAAAAATTTACCGCAGTTTTGATTTTGGTGGAATTGTAGACCTTCACATGTTGGACACGCGTATTATTGGCCGTGAAAAGCAATTGGAATACAGTAATTATTTTACAGAGTCAGGGATAGACAGTGCTAAATTTTTAGCTGATTGGGGTAACAAAAATAGAACTCTTCTTGGTATTGAGCAAAGAGGGTGGCTAGCAGGACAATTAGCTTCAGGCACTGCTAAGTGGCAAGTTTTAGGAAGTCAAGTATTAATGGGGACTTATACTATTCCCATTGAACTTCTTCAAATTGTAGCCGCTATTGCCGCTTCTGGAACTTCATCCTCAGATTTATTATTGCAATATCAAAAAAGCGTTACTGAACTTTTGACCATAAAAAAGAGAATTGCTCTTGGCGATCCGACCGTTACAGCTGAGGAAACAGCTCGATTAACAACTGTGCTTCCTTACAACCTTGATGCTTGGGATGGATACCCAGTGGAAAGGGAAGTGATCTACAGTGCGGCAGGTGGTAAAAAGCTTATCTCACTTGCCGGGGATACACATAATGCTTGGAACAGTAATTTAATAGATGCATCTGGCAATACAGTCGGTGAAGAATTTGCCACCGCTTCAGTTTCTTCTCCTGGGTTTGAAGGCATCTTCGGTAGTAACCCTTCTGTTATTGAGCCCTTTGAACAAGCAAATGTTGCTCTTATCGAAGGTTTAAAATATACTGATGCTTCACGAAGAGGTTTTGTATTAGCCACATTCTCCAATGCATCAGCAAAGGCTGATTGGCATTTTATCAATGATATTTTCACAGAAGACATCACTACTGTCACTGCATATTCTACAAGTGTAAACTAACCTACACTCTAACTTTACATTTACCTACACCCCGTACACCTTTCAATTGGTTTCGGGGTGTTATGTTTTAATTATATTGATAATCAACTTAATTATTAATTCTCTTTGCTCTGGCAAACTCTGTGCTACAGCCAATGCTAATACAACAAGTGTATTGTCTGTAATTTTCTTTTGGCCATCCATTTTAAGATGAAACTGATTTTGTTCTAAAAACCAGACAAACAAAAATGATCCAATGCGTTTATTGCCATCACTAAAAGCATGGCCTTTGATGACTGAATAAAGCAACTGAGCCGCTTGTTCTTCAATACTTGGATAAGCCAGTTGACCAAAAACGGTCTGTGAGATACTTCCTAATAAACCTTGGAATGAATCATCTTTCTCATTTCCAAACAGTTCTCCTGCTTCCTCTTTCCCCATTAAATCTTCTTTCAACGCCTTGATTGCTCTTTTTACTTCTTCATAGTTGATGACATAAATAATGTCTTCATTCAGACCTGAGGTAGTAAGCTCCTCGTTGTCATATTTACTTAGCAATTCAAAGGATCTTGCATAATTTGTAATAACCCCCAAAAAGCCAGTTGTGATCTCTTTTTGACTGTCCAGTAGTTTTTGATTCAGCTGTACTATTTCTTCCTGCAACCTTTCTACTTGGCCACTTTTTTGGGTAAGTAATTGCTCGTTTAGGGTGTATCCTTTCAATAAATATTCTTTTAATTTTCTTGTAGCCCACCTTCTGAATTCGGTTGCTAAAGGCGATTTTACTCTATAACCTACAGCAATAATAACATCTAGATTATAATGCAAAATGGTACGCTCAATTTCTCTATCACCTTCAAAACGAACTTGTGCAAATTTTGCACTAGTTGACTCTTGTTCTAATTCTTGCTCACTGTAAACACCTTTAATGTGTCTATTCACCACAGAACGATCCCTACCAAATATTTCTGCAATTTCTAATTCAGTTGCCCAAACAGTTTCCTGTTTTTCATCCAATAAAACTTGATATTCTATCTGTTCAGAAGATGGTTTGAATGTTACAATTTTTTGAGTTTGCTCTTGATTTTCTTTTGTTTGGTTCATTGTATTGATGTGAGATTTGATGAATCAGAGATGATCTGCTAAATTATCCGAATTAAGAACAAGAATCAAACCTTCTTCTACTTTATCAGTCAACGAAAAAAGGCCTTCCAAATTAATGAAAGACCTCCCCTATCTCTTTTAAAATTCTGACTTTTAATCAAATTATTTTTTTAAAGTCCACAATACTTCAAAGGTATTGCTGCTCCAAATTGCATATTGTCTTGATCATTAGTGTAAACATACACTCCATCTTTGAGCCTCATCTTTCCTCCTACCCTAAAGTAAGCTGAATCTTCTTCCAACTTGATATACCTTTCTTCTTGTTGCATTAAACCTTCTGAAGTTTGGTAAGTGTAGATGGCTTTGATCAAATTCTCTTCAATTTTTCCTTTCAATGTTCCTGTTATGTACTTGCTTTTTGAGGGCATCCATTCAAAAGTTCCTTTTACGTTCTTCCCGTTAATATCTAACTGAAGAAACATGGAATCCATAAAAGAAATCATTTGTCCGTTCTCACTTCTAACAGGGTCACTCTTGATTATTTTTTCATAACACAAAGAGTGTTTGCTCATTGAATTTGCCGTTCTTCCGCATGAATAAAAACTAATTGATACAGTTACGGCAATAATAAAGTAGAAAAATTTTCTACATTTCATAAACTAGAAAGTTCGTTAAACATAAAGAAATCAACCCTTTATGGAATTGATTTCTTGCATATCAAGAGCAAATGTATTAGATAAAATTCTAATTCCGCCACTCTATTAAGTTAAAAGATGTTTATTACTTTAAGCAACTTTAAAGGTTTTCGATCTCTGCCACTACAAAAGTACTGCCCCCAATAAAGATCAAATCTTCTTCTGAAGCCTTCTCTTTTGCCACTTGAATAGCCTCATTTACATCACTAATCACCTCTCCTTTTAAACCAATTTTATCCGCTTCTTCACCTAAAACTGATGCATCCAATCCTCTTGGCACATTAGGCTTACAATAGAAATAATAGGCCTCTACAGGCAGTTTACTCAACATATTAGGTAAGTCTTTTTCTTGGACCACACCCAAAACCATCCAAAGTTTATCGAATTTTAATGTTGAAATCTGATCCAATACAAATCGCCATCCGTCCTCATTATGACCAACGTCAGTGATCATCAAAGGAGCTGTTTGCAAAGTTTGCCAGCGTCCTTTTAAACCACTCAATGCACTCAAGTTTTTGAACCCTTCTTTGATGGCTTCTTTTGAAATAAAGAAATCTCCTTTTTGGTTTAAAGCATCAATTACGGATAACACACCCAACGCATTATGCTTCTGATAATTTCCTTTGGCTTCTAACACTACATTTTCTAAGAAAATCTGATTTGATTTCATAATGTTAGATGCATCCCATTGATATACTTCCTCTGCAAAAGTAATAGGTGCTTTCTCTTGAGAAGACTTTTCTAGGAATACTGGTGTCGTTTCTTCTTGCTTTTGGCTGATCACCACTGGAGTATCGGTTTTTATGATTCCTGCTTTTTCGCCAGCTATTAATTCCAAAGTATTCCCTAGCATATCCATATGATCCATACCGATATTTGTAATTAAGCTCACTTCTGGGCTGATCACATTTGTAGAATCTAATCTTCCTCCCAACCCTACTTCAATAATGGCAATATCTACTTTTTCATTTCTAAAATGATCAAAAGCCATCGCCACTGTCAATTCAAAAAATGAAGGCTGTATCTCCTCTATATGCTTTTTAATGCCACCTACAAACTCCACAACCTTATCTTCAGCAATAGGCTGACCATTAATTTTCACCCTTTCAGTAAAGCTCTTCAGGTGGGGTGATGTATATAAACCTACTTTATACCCTGCCGATTGCAATACAGCTGAAAGGATATGTGAAGAACTTCCTTTACCGTTTGTTCCTGCAACATGAACGGACTTGAATGCATTTTCAGGATGATCAAGTGCCTCGCATAAAGCAATGGTATTGGATAAATCTTTCTTAAAAGCAGACTTCCCTTCTCTTTGGAACATTGGAAGCTGTGCGTATAAAAAATCTAAAGTTTCCTGGTAGGTCATATTCTTATTTCAATTTTTGAAAAGCGAATGTAGGTAATTTTTCGATCTTAAACACTCTTGACCCTACAAAGGTTAACATCTCGTTTTCTTCTTCTTTCCTGTGCTCTATTTTAAAGCTATATCGTTACTACCAAACAGAAATAAAAAAACACCAAAAGCCACGAAAAATCCATGACTCTTGGCTTTCACTATCTTAATTGAAACCGTAATCAATACCTCCCAAATTCGTAGAAGTATATTCACTACGCGCACAACCACTGGTTGTACAACCTAAAACTGTAGATCCTTTACAAGGGTCAAGGTCACAGTAATTTCTATCTCTATACAATGGTCCTTGAGCTGGGCTACCCCATTTACCATCAAAAGCCATCCAATTTTCACCATCACAACGAAGTTCCTTAATGGGGCTTTTCCATGTCTCCCAAAGTGGCCCCGGGTTTCTGTAGTCGGCCCAATAACAGCATCCGCCACTTCCACCGGAATTATGATAAGCACCATGACCAATTTTGCCGATATAAACAGTTGCTCTATTTTGAGTCAGCTTATGAGTATACCAACCGGCATGCTGATAATAAGTCACCGTTGTAGCTGTCCATGTATCTTTGTTGACTTGCACCACAATTCTTTCCCAATCATAATCGTGACCTCCAGCATTGAAAAAGCAATTGTCTTGTCGAATGTAAGTCCACCAATAAGTGATAAACAATCTGCGGTTATCTTCTGGACAGTTGGTGATTTGATAGTAGGTTTCTGCTTCAGCAATGCTTCCTGATTTGTCAATTCCTGAATTGAGTGACAATTGTTGTCCACAATCTTTATTTTTTGAGATATCAAAAATTTTCTGACCAGTGGACGGAAAGGTTTTGGCTGCTTTATCAAAATAAAGTCTGGGTGCAAACATCTCCGCCACTTGCAAACTTGTAGAAGGATTGAGTACTTCATTATAGGTATCTGTGCAAGTACCACATGCCGTATTAATGGCTCTATGATTACTTGAAGCTTTATTAATCCAAGACGTTATTTCTGCTTGCCCTGACCAATTCTTATTGGGGTTTTGGATTGAATAGGTGACATTATAAGTATCTTCATTTTTAGTAATCGATAAATAACCTGCCATGAATGATTCTAAATCTCCGGTGGATTTACTCAATATTACATTCCCCATTTCCGCCACTTTAAGTTGACGACCCAACATACTTTCTGACCAATTGTGTACTCTAAACGAAAGAACATCACCTTTTCCTTTTACCTCTCCTTCTTCAGAAACAGTAACCTGATCACTGTAAAAGTAGAAGTCAGCAATTGCTTTCCCTTCATCAACAATTACTTTGTTTTGTTGGAGATGAGCCGTCTGCATTTGATGCATTTCGTTGTTGTTGTTGCAACCATAAAAAAGCAACATAGATAGAAATAGCATCCATAAAAAATAGTTTCTAGTTTTCATTTTTAATTAAATTGAAGTGTAAAGATTTACTTATTGCTCTACGAAACCCTTCTATCTCCAATACGCCATTTTTATACAGCTTCACAATCGCATAACTGTTGTTCTCTTTCCCTGAATAATCCACCATCGCCTTAAGAACATAGTAATGAATACCATTAATTTTTTGATACTGCTCTCGATGATAATGCCCTTGAAAAACAGCCTTCACTTTACCTGATTTTTCCAATATATTTCTGATTTGATCTGCATCGGTAACATGATATTTTTTTCCTATTTCACCCACATCATAAAGCGTATGATGTAAAAAAACGAAAGTGGGAAAAGTGGTTTTATTAAGATCCTCCTTTAACCATTGAAGCTCTTCAGGTGGCAACTGTGTGTCTTCCCAATGAAAATTGTTGTTGCCATGATCTGTGCCATCTTTGAGATAATTGGCATCCAAAACAACGAAGTGAAATCCATTTTGATCAAAAGAGTAATAACTTTTATCCTTTGGGATTCCTGTATTTTCAATATGATCAAGGAATTGTTTTTTGCTTATACTGTCCAAATCGTGATTGCCGATAGCGTGGAATCTCGGTCCCGAAAATGTAGCATAAACACTTTCAATTTCCTTCAAATATTGAAGCGTTTCGGATTCAATAGCAGGTTTGGATTCGTCTTTCAAATCACCCAAATGAATCATAAAATCTACCTTTCGTTGATTCATTAAGTCAACACACTCTTTCATCTTTGCTTTTGACTCCTGAAAAAAACGTATTCCTCTTGAAGGGCAGTCAGCGTAATGAGAGTCCGTCATCATTCCAAATTGCAAAAATGGTTTTTCGGAAATAATATTGCTAAAACTAAGAAAAGGAACAGCAGATAATGTAGTTGCTGAAAGTCTTAAAAAAGTGCGCCTGTTGATAGCGTATTTCATAGTAAGAAAAGGAGAAACTCAATGCCATCACAATAGCTTTTTTTCTATCTCTTGATGGCATCAAGAATACTCCTATAGATTGATTAGAAAAAGTTTAATAACCTTGATTTTGTACTAAATTAAGATTGGCATCTAATGCCGTTTGAGGAAGAGGGAAAACCCTTTTATTAGGATCTGAACTGCTTTTTTCAGTCCACTTATCCTCAAACTTTCCAAAACGAATCATATCTGTTCTTCTCTGCATTTCCCAATACAGCTCAAAACCTCTTTCATTAAAAAGTGCTTCTTCAGTTAGAGAAGTCAATGGTTTGGCTCCCCTTGCTGTTCTTAAAGTATTGATATCAGAAAGTGCACCTGACACATCATTATTTCTAAATTTAGCTTCAGCTCTCATCAAATAAACATCTCCTAGTCTTACCAATGGAATGTCTACTTGACCACGCCCATTAGAAGAACCATTGTGATCAAATTGATATTTTGCTACACGAATTCCTGAAGATTGATTATCAAAAAGTTTTACCTCTTTTGTAAAATTAGTAGGCTGTCCATCTCTATCATTCATCAGTGCCGTGATAATTAGCTGACCGGATGCATCTTTTACAAAATCACTTTGATCCTCATTTAAAACAGGTCCGAATTGTTGACCTGACAAGAAACCTCTATTCAATTCGTAGAGCTCAGGTGCTAACGTACCTTCTTCTTGTACAAAGTTGACCTTAGAGTAACGTGGATCGGTGATGTCCCATGTATCAACAAATTCAGGCAATGTAGAAAATCCATTCCAACCTCTTCTTGTTGGCGTTGGCTTTTGCGATCTTGCCAAACTAACTACTGAAAAAAGATTATCGCCTAAATTATATTCCAAACGCTGATCAACAGCAAATATCATTTCGCTATGCCCGTGATTATCTGTATCGAAAATAGAGAAGTAATCAGCTGTTTCTAATTGATAGCTTGAAGAATTTATGACTTCAGATGCATATTGAATTACTTTCGTTAAATCTTCAGATTTAAATTTGTAAGAAGAGGCATACGGATTGATATATACAGCAGAATTAAGGTATAATCGTGATAATAAAGCTTGAGCTGCTTCTTTTGTGATTCTTGAATTGCCTATTTCTTCTTTGCTTCCTAAATGATCTAAAGTACTCAATAAATCTTCCGCTATGTATTGTACTGCTTCCTCACCTTTCAATACCATAGGGGAATCGTTAAACTTCAAAATTTCAACATCTCTTGTAGGCACCTGACCATATAGGTCCAATAAATGCATCATATAAAATGCTTTTAGGACCGTAGTTTCTGCTATATAGCGGTCAAAGTTGCCCTCCATGTCTTGCATTGTTTTAATGGCAATCATCGACTTTGCTACACCTTGATTCAATTCATTCCAAGTATTACGAATTGCTCCGTTATTGGCCGTCCAAGTATGTGTATGCAATTCTCTGTAAAGACCATTGTCATCCCAGTCTGTTCCTCTGGTAGGACACATCGCTTCATCTGTTGTGATTTCTTGGAGTCCGAAAACTTTTGCATGATTTGTAAATGTAGAACGCAAACGAGCATAGGCAGCTGCTGTAACACTCTCCGCCGCTTCATTAGAAGTGATAAGATCTTTGTTTAGCGTTTCATCCAGAATTTCTTCTTTCAGGTCTGTACAACCGACCACTACAGAAGCTAAAAATATATAAGATACTTTGATAAGAGATTTCATGATGTTATTAGATTTAGAAAGATACATTGACACCCAAAATATAAGTTCTCGCTCTTGGGTAGTTGGCATAATCAATACCGTATGAAAGGTTTCCATCTGATGATTTATCAGTGTTTACCTCAGGGTCAAATCCTGAATAATTGGTGATGGTCAACAAATTTTGACCAGTAGCATAAATACGAAGATTACTTACGTTGTTCCACTTGCTTGTATTAAACTTATAACCAATTGTGAGGTAGTTTAATCTTAAGAAATCGGCATCTTCCAAGTAATAGGTAGATGGCTGAGGAACGTTTTGACTGCTTTCATTGGTATTAGCAATGGCATTCGTAATGTTGTTTCCATTGGTCAATGAAGGGATAGAGAAATAAGCATTTGCTGTATTATTATATACCTTGTTTCCTATACTACCATTCAAAGAAAAGGACAAGTCTACATTCTTATAAGATAGATTATTCGTAAGACCTAATGTATAATTTGGAAGTGCACTGCCTGCAAAGATTCTATCATTATTAGTGATAGTACCATCTCCATCCACATCATTAAAGATATTTTTACCTTCTTCATCAAACCCAAGATGTTCTAGCAAGTAAAAAGCGCCAATAGGTTGTCCATTTGCATAAGCATTGACTTGTGCTCCTGATAAACCAGGACCTGACAATGAACCTGTAGAAATTAAAGTCAAAGGCAGTTTATTGATTTCGTTTTGAATGCGAGTCACATTAGCATCTACATTCCAATTAAAATTCCCTCTAGTGATAACATGACCTCCTAATGAAAATTCGAAACCTTTATTCGTAATAGTTCCATCAACATTTTTCCAAACGTAAGGCGAAGGTGATGGATCTTGAGAGGTCATTTTTAATAGTAAATCCGTTGTTTTTTTGTTGAAATAATCGAAAGTACCATACAATTTCCCTTGGAAAAGTTCAAAGTCAATACCAATATTTGCCTGTGTATTTACCTCCCATTTGATATCTGGATTTGCAGTACGAGCCAATGTTATCCCATTCGTAATTTCACCACCTTCATTCAACCAATAGCCATTCGATACGCTTGTTGAATAAGACGCTTGAGTGATTTTATTTGGAATTTCCTGATTACCCGTTTGTCCCCAGCCAGCTCTTAATTTGAGATTAGAAAATACGCCTAAGTTCTGAATAAATGGCTCCTCACTTAATCGCCAAGCGGCTGCAAAAGAAGGGAAAATACCATACTTGTTATTATCTCCAAACTTCGAAGAACCATCTGCTCTTAGTGATGCTGTAAAGATGTATTTTTCATTGAAAGTATAATTCACTCTTCCGAAGAATGACTGTAGTTCATTGATCTGAGCACTACCTGTAGGTGGAGTTGAAGTCAAATCAGAACCGATACTTGGATTATTAATCGCGTCTACTTCAGTAGTCGTTAAGTTATTGACTGTAAAACCATAAGTTCTTCTGTAAAATCGCTGATAAGAATGACCCAATAGAAATTTCATATTGTGTCTGCCTGTTTTTAATTGATAGTTAAAATAGTTCTCTATCAATCTATTTTCACTTTCTACATTAAGAATTGTTGCACGGCCATTAGGGCTAAAGAATTCAATATTATTAGGGTCAATCTGTAGATTTCTATTGGAAGTAGCATTGTCAACACCTGTATTCAATTTGTAACTCAATCCTTTTAATAATTGAATTTCAGCATTAAAATTACCTATGATACGGTTCGTCTTTGTATAGTCTTGGTATAACTCTAAGAAAGCATAAGGATTGACACCTGAAGGGAATACAAACAGTTCTCCATTTTCATCATGCGTAGGGTAAGTAGGATTAGACTTTAGCATATTAGTGATTAGTTCTCCTCCAGATCCTGCACCGTTACTTCTTGGAATACCCGAGTCTTCTACTTGACTTGCTGTTAAATTAGCTCCCAGTTTCAATCGATCTTCAAAGAAGTTTTGAGTAACATTAATTCTTCCCGAAAATCGAGTTTGCTGACTCTGCTTCATGATACCTTCCTGATCAAAATAGTTGATAGAAGCTAGGTAAGAAGATTGATCTTTTCCACCTGAAAACGAAAGATTATGGTTTTGGGTCTTGGCCGTTCTGGTCATTTCTTTTTGCCAATCTGTGTTTACATTTCTATCGTAGATGTAATTATTCTCCGTCCCATTTTCTTCTGCTATTCTATCTGTAGCAGTAATGAAAGCAGGAGTTTCTAAAACATCAATTCTTTTAGATAAAGTCGAAAGCCCTGCAGATCCGGCATAACTCAAAGTACCTTTCCCCTCTTTTCCTTTTTTAGTTGTAATTAAAATGACACCATTAGAACCTCTCGCTCCATAAATTGCTGTTGCAGAAGCATCCTTAAGAATGTTGATGGAAGCGATATCATTAGGGTTTAAAAAATTCAACGGGTTCTTTGCTTGCGAGCTTCCCACACCCATATCTGCTCCTTCAGGTGAAACATCAGAATTGTCCAATGGCATTCCATCGATTACATAAAGCGGAGAGTTTCCACTTCTTATTGAACTTGCTCCACGGATCACAATATTCATGGCAGCTCCTGGCTCTCCACTCGATGCTACAACATTAACACCTGCCATTTTTCCTTGTAAAAGCTGTTCTGGAGAATTGATCATTCCTTGGTTAAATTCATCTTCTTTTACCATACCAACAGCGCCTGTTACATCTTTGGCTTCCTGTGTTCCATAACCTACAACTACTACTTCTTGGAGTGCTTGTAAATCAGCCTGCAAAGCAATTGTAATGTTATTATCCCCATCAATAGCCACCTCTTGTGTTTGATAACTGATATAAGAACAAACCAACATAGCGGTAGTGCTTTGAACTTTAAGTCTAAAATTCCCATTGAAATCTGTAACAACTCCTTTTGTAGAATTTTTAATATAAACGGACGCTCCAATCAGAGGCTCTTTTGTCTCCTGATCAATCACCTGACCTTCAATGATTCTTTCCTCTTGCTGAACTTGTTGATTACTCTCAGAAGTACTTGAGGCATCAATTGGCTGTTTTACATATACCGTTTGATTGATGACTTTAAAGGTATATCCTGTCTTTTGAGTGACTTGCTCTAGAATCTCAGTTACTGAAATGTCTGATGATGAAAAATTAAATAAAGTTGTATTGTTTTCTACAGACTGATCATACATAAAGACCAAATCTGTTTTACCTTCTATTGCTTTAAATAAACCATGCAATGTGATACCTTCCACCTCTAAAGGTATTGTGGTTTGTGTATTTTCAAAATGATAAGCTTGAGCAGTGGAATTGAATCCCATTACGCTCATAAAAATTAAGGCATAAATAAGCCGTTTTGTTGATAGTTTCATCAACAATTTGTTTACATTTGTACTCATAAATAAATTAATTTTGCGATTGATTTATCACCCGTCCTGCGCCAACAGTGTCGGGTTTTTTATTTATTGCGATTGACATCCTTTACCCTTCAAAACAATGACGCCGTTCTTTTGAAACTGGTATTGGATATTATTCATAAAGGCTAACCCTTGGAGAATTTCCTCTAGCTTGTTTACTTTATATTGACCGTTTAACTGACAGTTCTTGATCCCTTGGTCAGCAATCTGAATCTTCACATTGTACCATCTTTCCAGCTCTTCAATTGCCTCTTCTATTGGTGTTTGATCAAAAACAATCACTTTATTCATCCACTGCAAACCTTCATTTTCCTTGATTTCCCTTTTCACTAATTGTTGCTCCTCCCCATAATACTGGGTCATTTGCTGAGGTAAAAGATCAATGGAATTATGCTGATTTACTTTACTTCTCACATTTACTTTTCCTGTTTTCACCAATACCTCTACAACGGTTTTATGATAGGATTTTACATTAAATGACGTTCCTAATACCTGCGTAATTGTATTTTGTGTGAATACTTTAAATGGATGCAAGGTATCTCTTTGAACATCAAAAAACGCTTCTCCTTCTAGCACTAATGTTCTGTTCGTTTGAAAGTCCTTATAATAGGACAGGCTACTGAGATTATTGAGATGAACGATGGACCCATCTGGCAGAATTACCTTCTTTTGTTCCCCCACAGCAGTTTGAACAACCACTTGTTCTATATCTTTTGGTTGAAAAGTAAAATACAAGCCCATCAATAAGCCGACTATTACAATTGAAGCAACAGATTTGAAAACAGCACTGGAATAGAAGGGCACTGTTTTTCTTACACCTATTTCTTGATGTATCCTATGTTGTACTCTCTTCTTTGCTGACAAGATATTCTCTTTATCCCACTCTTTTGAAGCCGTATTTTGACTTTCATCAAAAAAGTGATCTACGAGTTTTACCTCATTTTCATTTTCTTCTTCAGAAGCGTACCTATCGATGATATTTAAAAAGTCTTTTTCTTTCATTTTATCGTGTTTTCACCTGTTAGTATCAAAAAGAGAAGGGCACACGTAATGATTTTTTAAAAATTGGAGGGAATTCACAAACAGTTTATTAAAGTAATAGTTTGTTCATTTTAATCGTACTTTCTCAAAGGAATAAGAAATAAAAAAGTAACATGGAAGTGACCGAAATATTCTCTTTCAGGAACTTCAAGGCATTGCTGATATGGGTTTCTACCGTGCGAATAGAGATGTTCATCTTTGTTGCAATTTCCTGATTGGACAAATGTTCAAACCTCGACAACTGAAATACCTCTTTACATCGATGAGGTAATGTTGCTATAAGGTGATTGACCTCTTCTGTTAGTTCATTGACAATAACTAAATCATCTGTATTCTGCTGACTAAATATTTTCTCAGCCAACTCTAATTGTTCCTCTGTAAGAACGGCTTTTCGGAAATGCTTTGCCGTTTGAAATTTGACAGCTTGATGTAAATAGGCATTGAGGTGAGTAATTTGAAGCACATCTTTTTTTGTCCAGAGAGTAACAAAAATTTCTTGTATAATATCCTCGCTTAACTGTTGGTTATTTAAGATTTGATTTCCGTACCGGAACAAACGCTCAAAGTAGCGCTCATAAATTTCATCAAAAGCAGAGAGATTTTCTTCTTCAAAAAGAAGCTGTAAGAGTTCGATGTCAGTTGCTGTTGCTAGTTTATTTCTCATTGTCCTAGATTTGAAAACACAAAACTAGTAAATAAAAATCGGCAACTATGTGATTAACGTATTAACAAAAAAGGAATAAATAATGAAGAAAGAAACATGAAGTTTTTCCTTCTTCAAACTGACCATACACTTAAAGCATATTAAAAACATACTCTTAACACCTTGCTTTTTTCTTCTTCTTCCCCACTCTATCTTTCTCGATAATTTTCTGAATATAATCAGAGGCCAAAGGAACTTTACAGCTTGTCTCCCCTACATTGACACTCACTTTTCCAATATTTTTAGCTACTTCCATAGCCTTTTCTGTTAAAGACGGAATATAAGAACCCACTGAAATCACAAAGCCATTTTTGGTATAACGCACTCTATTTAATGATTCATGAATATCAGCATTGACTTGGTCTAGTAATTCTTCTATTTTCTTTATATCAATTTGGTCATCTGCTGTGATAGCAATGTAATTGGAAATAGTAGACCAACCTGCACTTTGTATTCCTTCATCTGCGTCATTAATCCATTCCAGCCCTAATTCCCAACCAAATTTTGATTCCGAAGCGATCCAAGCCACCGTATATTCTGACAGCATGTACCAATTAGCCTGCTTCACCCATTCTTGTAAAGTTTCTTTTGTGATGGTTTTATTATCCGCAATCAACCCTGCCAAATACATTGCATCAGAGTTGCCAGTAGCGTACAGTTCAAGTGCCAAATCATGGTCTTTTTTCACCTTCTTTTGAATGGTTTTCAAATCACCTACTTTTACACCAAAGAAGGGTTCTTTAGCACCATGCTTTAGATAAATAGATTTAGTACCTTCATTGCTCATTTTGTAAAGGGCATCCATTACTTCATTTTTTGTCATCTTGAATTCGTTTGAGTGAATGATGTGAATTCTAAAATAAAAAAATCTCCTGATTAGAGCACTAAGCAGGAGACTTCATTATAATATTGTACTGGTTTTATCTTCTTTTGTAAATGGAATAATCATCTCCTTCTATCTGTTGAGACGATACTTTTCTAGCATTAGTCAAAGTTGGTGCTTCAATACCTTTCCCAAAAGTAGTAGTTGAAGATGTGAAAATATGAGCCTCATCCCATAATCCTTTCTCAATGAACTGCGTTAATAATCTACTTCCTCCTTCTACAATTACTGAACGTACTTTTCGCCCCATCAAATCTGTCAAAAGGTCTTCAAAGAATGTATCTTTTCCTAAAGGAATAAAAGCGAGGTTCTCGTTTTCTTCATCAAAAGAAGTCGTATAACAAATCGTTTTCAATTCATTATCGAAAAGATCTAAACTCTGATTAAGTTTATGCTCTCTATCAACGACAACTCTTAACGGGTTTTTGCCTGCCCAATCTCTAGTATTCAACGTTGGATTATCATGCTTTGCGGTATTACTTCCCACCATAATCGCATCTTCCTCTGCTCTCATTTTGTGTACTAGCTGACGCGATAATCCATTGCTGATCCATTTTGAATCGTAATTTTCTCTAGCCACAAAACCATCAGCTGTCTGAGCATATTTTAAGATCACATAAGGCTTATTATGCACCATAGTTTTAAAGAAACGCTTGTTTACTTCCAAACCTTCCTCTTCTAATATTCCAGTTTCAACATGTATGCCCGCATCTGTCATCTTTTTGATTCCTCGTCCCGCTACAAGTGGGTTAGGATCAAGATTACAGACATAAACATTCTTTAATTTTGTTCTCACAATCAGATCAGCACACGGAGGTGTTTTTCCATAATGACTGCAAGGCTCTAACGTCACATACATATCTGCTTCAGAAAGATACTGTTGATCTTCTTTTTTTACAGAAGCAATTGCATTAGGTTCAGCATGTGGTTCACCATATTTCTGATGATATCCCTCTCCAATAATTCGATCTTTATATACAATTACAGCTCCCACCATAGGGTTTGGGCTTACATGTCCCATTCCTTTCTGAGCGAGCTGTAATGCTCTATACATATATTTTTTGTCCATAACTATCGTCTGTTAATTTCCGATAGCTAATTTAGTTATTGATCATTGGACTGTGAAACGTTGAATCTTCTTTTTTCCTGATAGCGTTGAAATCATTAACATATAAATTCCTTTTGGCAATGAAGAAATATCAATAGTATGATGTGTAGGGTTCCAGCTTGTCGAATGATACCTTTTTCCGTTGAGATCAAAAATCTGATACGTTTTAATCGTTTCATTGGCAAGAGCTGTCATTTTCACATTGATTGCTAGACTTGAAGGGTTTGGATAAATGATATAATCAAACTTGTTCGGTGTTTCATTATGCTCTACATGAATCCAACTAGAGTAAGAATATTTTCCATCAAAATCAGTTTGCTTCAATCTGAAAAACTGATATTTATTCCATTGCTCTTTTGAAAGTGTATGGGCATATTTTATTTCTACATTTGAGTTTCCTGCTCCTTCTATTTTTGCCAGTACCTTAGAATGCTTTTTATCAGAAGACCCTTCAAGTTTAAAATAATCATTGTCAACTTCCTGAGCTGTTATCCAACGAAAGAGAAGCTCATCTTCTTTTCTTTCGACTTCAAAAGATTTCAAAGTAATAGGAAGGTCATGGTTACTGTCTCCTCCCAAGGTGAAAGGGCTAAAAGTGGCTGTCGGAGCTTCAATAAAACCTTCCACACTTTCATTATAATTATTAGTATCAGTAGTATGCGTTCCATCTCCTGCCATACTTCCTTCAGAATACCATTTAGCTCCTCTGTAATGCATTAAATGAACCGTATTCAGAGAAGAGGTATTGACTCCTGAAGTGGTATGATATGAAAGTATTACATTATACCTTTCATTAACATTATCAACATCACTTCCTGTCACTTCAATTTCCCAATATTCAGAACCACTGACTTTCAATGCTATATCATTGAGTTCTGTATTATTGGTTGGAATAGATTGAACATGCTTTACAAATAAGGTGTAATCACTAGGTGAAGGTGACACTAAACTTTTGGCTCCGCCAACTCTGAGTAGATTGTTATCCCCTACTGGCAAAAGTACATAATTGTTTGTCCCCGTTACTTCCATTGACATTTGCCCGTCTACGTAAGAAGCATTAGAACCTCCAGAAATCGTAGTATTAATATCGTTGGTATAGGAGGCATTTTTCACGCTACCGCCGGTTTTGATGGCCAAAGTATTTCCATTTGTAGTAATTACGCCGTCTGTCAACGTTAATTCACCACCAATATTCACACCTCTCCCCAATGTTATTCCTGAGGAAGTATTCATGATAAAGTTCAAAAAAGGATTACCATCATTTGCTGGCATAAATGTTCCTGATGCTCCTGAAAGAAATTCTATACTTCCATTGTCACTAGCATTTGATCCTGAACCGGCAGAAATTGTAAAGGTATTTGGAATAGCAGTACTTATTTTCAAAGTATAGTCTTTTTTTAAAGTAATAGAACCTGTTTCACTCAAAAAGGCAGACGGTAAACTCGATAATGTATTTTCTGTTGAAGCCGAGGGATAACGTAAGGTATTATCTGCTGAAATTGATCCCGAAATATAATCTCCCAACAATCCAGACACGACAGGAGACGCTAGATCTAATGTCAATGTAGTCACACTATTGGAATAAAACATACCGTTATGAGTGATATTGGCTACTGACTCCGTAAGATTTAGATGAGAACCTTCAAGGAAAAAAATATTTTCAACAGTGAGGTTAACATAATTATTCCTGATATATAAAATACCCACCACACTTAGATTGGTTACGCTTAAAGTAGCTTGCCCTGCAGTCCCTGATGCTAAATGATAAAGGTATTTACCACTTTCAATTACAATACTTCCTACTGATATACTGACATTTGGAAGGGTTACATTATGCTGAATAACAAAATCGTGATTAGATGGAGTACTGATATTTTCAGCTTTAACCCAATTACTAGAATTGGATTCTGTTTCAGTGGTAGCCCAGATCGCATCCGAATAAAAGTTACCGTTACTTTGAGAATAATAGGTAGTTGCAAACACATCTAGGGCCAACGAGCAAAACCCCAGCATAAATAGATAGACCTTCATGATAGTTTTATTTTGGTTTTAATACTAAGTCAGTTATTCATAGAACATAAATACTCCCACGTCAGTTTCATGTACTTTAGTATGTAGATGTGATTATTAATATGAAATAGGATGATATTTACAGATCATTAAACTTAATTCTATTCTTTTCTCTAACTTTATCACGGAATTCTTCAAATAACCAATAGTAAGATTTCAATGTCAATTATAATTTTTCAACATGGTAAAAACGATTCTTGAACAAATTAAAACACCAAGTGAGGTCGATCACAAAATAAGGATTTTTGATTTTGTGTTAACGAACAGCAAATATATGACTTCACGTAATGGCTTGAAAAAAGCATTTAAGGCACAACGTGTTATTTGTAAGAATCAAATTTTAAATGGAGCGGAGTGGATAACTGCCGACCAGGAAATTGTAATCTATGCTGAAGATGCAAAACCACCAAAGGTATTTGAATTAAAACTTGAGGTTATTTTTGAAGATGAAGACCTAGCTGTGATTTATAAACCTTCAGGAATTCCTGTAAGTGGTAATCAATTCAAGACCATTGAAAATGCACTTCTATTTAATATTTCTCAAAGTACATTAGCGGATGCTATGCCTTGGCCGAAACCTTGCCACCGTTTAGATGCTCCTACTTCTGGTCTTTTATTAATTGCAAAAACAAGATTGGCCAGAGTCAAATTAGGGCAACAGTTTGAAGATAAAACCATCAAAAAGAAATACCATGCCGTGGCGATGGGCACATTTGAGAAAAAAAAGGGAGAAATCAACTTCGAGTTAGAAGGAAAACCCTGCCACAGTTCTTACAGCGTTAACAAAGAGATTCCGTCTTTGAGAAGTGAAACACTGACATTAGTTGAATTGGAACCACACACTGGAAGAACACATCAATTGAGAAAACATCTTGCAATGCTGGGCCACCCTATTGTGGGGGATAAAGAATACGGAGAGGAAGGAAATACTCTAAAAGGAAAAGGACTCTTCTTGAGCAGCACTTTCATTTCATTTATTCATCCAAGAAATAAAAAACGAAAAGAACTCACTACCAAATACCCTTCAAAGTTTGATTCACTTTTAGAAAGAGAAATAAAAATGTGGGAAAAGTACAAGGGTAAGAAGTAATTCTTCCTACCCTCGAAAATCTATTGCTGTTATTCTTTCAATACCATATCAATACACATTACTGCCGCCATAATCAGTAATCTCAGTTTGTGGTCTTGAGGTACTTCAGGATTGATTTCTAAACCATAGTTATCAGCCGAAGTAAATAATTCTTTGGCAAAACCGGCAAACTCCTTGCTTACATGAGCAAACTCAAAGTTATCTTTCACAAATCTGAAGTCCCAGCTTGTCCACTTTCCTTTCAACATACAAAGTGAAGTGCCTGAAGCATCAAATACTTCAAACTTACCTCCGATTGAAAATAGTTTTTGTTTGAATACACCAATCAATTGATCGTTTTCATCTAAAACCTCTACTTCTGATAAGAAAATAGAAATTCCTCTTTTTACTGTTAGAATTTTTTGTCCCGTTATTGTTCTGATTTCGATGTGGAAGGGAGTCATTCTCTTGTAATCCGTGAATCTCAGGATTTTAGTAAAAAAACCTAAAGAATCCTCACGGCATTCCATTATGATCTCATTCGTCACTGGATCATAGATGTCGTAGTTGTTTGCCGCTTTGAACATACCTACATGCTCTTTTACAAAGAATTGATTCTTATTTAATATGGGATGCATAAAATAGTTTGTTTAGTATCTCCAAGTATAATTAATAGTAATTTAACTGATAAAAATAAGAGATATTAGTTTATTAATAATTTGAATTTAAAGATGCTTTACGCATTCTTCAAGAACATCTCTTCTAACATGATGCCCTCCATCAAATTTAATAAATTTTGAATTACAATTTAAGGAGTTTAATAACTCTTTTTGCCTTTTTACGTCAATAAAAGTTCTAAATGGGTCTTTATCTCCTAACACCATCATTACATTTGAATTAGGCGTTAGAAAAGAGAAATCTTCTGCGGTCAATTCTTTAGGAATATCACCAGCCCAAAGGATCAAGTTGTCTACTTTGGGTTTATAATAATTCAACCACCTCAATAAAGTAGCTCCTCCTTGAGAAAAGGCCAAATAGTTATACTTCACCTTTTTTTCACCCAAAGCATTCAGGCGATTTTCAAATACATTAGAAATATAAAGCTGTTGATGTCTGATATCTGCTTCCCTATCTAGTTTTGTCATCCAAGAGGCTCCAACTTTTTGATATTGGCTATCCAAATAAAAACGCGACAAACCTTGGCAACTGACTACATGATGCTCCTCAGATGATAAAATATCAAACCTTCGCATAAAATGATCTGCCAACTGACCATATCCGTGAAAAACCATCCAAAGATGTTCTGTCTGTTCTGTTAGTACTCCGTTAGTATAAAAAGGGGCTTCAATTTGAAGAGGCACCCAGTTTTTCTGTTGTTCCATATTTGCATAAAAAAAGGTACTGCAGTGGGGCAGTACCTTGAGTTGAAATATATTTTATTAATGAAGAACCTTTTTGGTTTTATCCATTTCTTCTTCTTTCAATAATCTTCTTAAAATTTTACCTACAGTAGACTTAGGTAGTTCAGTTCTAAATTCATAATGCTTAGGCACTTTATATCCAGCCAAATTCTGTTTACAGAAGTCTTTTAGAGCTTCTGCAGTTAAGTGTTGATCCTTTTTCACGATAAAACACTTTACAGCTTCCGTAGATTTTTCATCCGGCACGCCAATGACTGCACATTCACCTACGCCGTCATGCATAGCCAGTACCTCTTCTACTTCATTTGGATAGACATTGAAACCAGATACTAAAATCATATCCTTCTTACGGTCTACAATTTTAAAATAACCATGATGGTCCATTGTGGCAATATCACCTGTTCTCAACCATCCGTTCGGGAAGAAAGTCTTTTCAGTTTCCTCATCACGTTTCCAATATCCTTTCATCACCTGAGGACCTTTTACACAAAGTTCTCCTTCCTCGCCAATCGGCATTTCAACACCTTCCTCATTCAAAATTTTCACATTGGTAGAAGGATAAGGTAATCCAATGGTACCTATTTTAGGACTATCCAAACGATGAACACAAACTACTGGAGAAGTTTCTGTAAGACCATATCCTTCTGCTAGAGTACAACCTGTTACCTCTTCCCAGCGCTTAGCCACTGCTTCCTGCACAGCCATACCGCCACCAATTGTTACTTTCAATTTTGAGAAATCAATATCAGAAAATCTCTTATGATTCAACATCCCATTGAAAAGTGTGTTGACACCCGTCACAATAGAGAATTTATATTTACTGATTTCCTTTAAGAAGGCATCCATATCTCTTGGATTGGTGATAAGAAGGTTATGTGCACCAATCTTCATCATTGTCATACAGTTTACCGTTAGGGCAAAAATATGATACAAAGGCAAAGCGGTAATCACTAATTCCTCTCCTTCATTAAGGCAACCTTGCAACCAAGCGTTAGACTGCTCCAAGTTGGCAACAATATTTCTATGTGTAAGAATAGCACCTTTGGCTACTCCTGTTGTTCCACCCGTATACTGTAAGAAAGCATGATCCTGACCTGTAATAACAGGTGGCTTGTACTCTCCTTTAGCACCTTCACGCAGGGCTTGTTTAAAAGGCACCGCTGTTGGTAATTTGAAAGCAGGCACCATTTTCTTTACGTACTTGACCACAGAGTTGACAATTAAGCTTTTTGGAAAACCTAACAAGTCTCCTAATTCTGTGATGATAATATTTTTCAATTCAGGTAATCTACCCTGTATATTCTGAAGTTTATCCGCAAAATTGGCTAAAATTACGACCGTTTTCACTCCTGCATCAGAAAATTGATGCTCCATTTCTCTCTCTGTATAAAGAGGGTTAGTATTCACCACAACCATACCCGCACGAATAGCACCAATCATAGCAATTGGATACTGTAATGTATTCGGCATTTGAATAGCAATACGATCCCCTTTTTTCATTTTGCATTGGTTCTGTAAATAGGAAGCAAAACGCTGAGACGCCAAATCGACTTCCTCGTACGTCAACTTACCTCCCATGTTTTCGTAGGCTATTTTATTTGAAAATTTTTGGAAAGATTCCTCAAATAACTTTAGTAATGAGTGGTAATTATCCGGGTTGATCTCTTTTGGAGTAAAATCGGCATAGTGTTTATGCCAAGGGAAATTCTGTTCCATTTGCACTATCGGTTGTTATTAAAAAGGTAAATACCTCTTTATGTGTATAGTATTAGATAATTAAATCTAAGTAGTCAAATCCTTCAACAAGATTAAAGGCGATGACTGCTCAAAAATATAAAAAAAATGTTTGAGTGTGTACTTTTGAAGAGAGCTAATTAACACATCTTCAGTAATTGTCAAATATACACCTAATGACGAATTTCCCAAAAAAATAAATGAAAAATCATTCACAAATAACTTTTTATGCATTAAAGTATCTTTTTTAGTAACTTTTCGTCTTATATAATAAGACGTTTATTTAAATTTATTAAGCCAGTAAGATTTATACAATGTTAGTCGACAGATTTAAGAATATATTAAGAGCAACAATCAACGATCAGATTGAAAACAATCCCGTTCTTCAAAACCTTTTTGATGATGATGACAAAAAGGAATGGGAAAAATATTATGAGGAGATCAAAAATGATACTTACAAATATCAGAACACTCAACAACAATATCAAAGTCAATCTGAGCAACAATATTCCTCTCAGCAAAACCAACAGATGTCGCAAGAAGATGAATATTATAAAGCTTTAGAAGTAAAAAGAGGGGATGATTTTGTTTTG
>NZ_LQAQ01000018.1 GCF_001583495.1 Flammeovirga sp. SJP92
GTACGTCAACTTACCTCCCATGTTTTCGTAGGCTATTTTATTTGAAAATTTTTGGAAAGATTCCTCAAATAACTTTAGTAATGAGTGGTAATTATCCGGGTTGATCTCTTTTGGAGTAAAATCGGCATAGTGTTTATGCCAAGGGAAATTCTGTTCCATTTGCACTATCGGTTGTTATTAAAAAGGTAAATACCTCTTTATGTGTATAGTATTAGATAATTAAATCTAAGTAGTCAAATCCTTCAACAAGATTAAAGGCGATGACTGCTCAAAAATATAAAAAAAATGTTTGAGTGTGTACTTTTGAAGAGAGCTAATTAACACATCTTCAGTAATTGTCAAATATACACCTAATGACGAATTTCCCAAAAAAATAAATGAAAAATCATTCACAAATAACTTTTTATGCATTAAAGTATCTTTTTTAGTAACTTTTCGTCTTATATAATAAGACGTTTATTTAAATTTATTAAGCCAGTAAGATTTATACAATGTTAGTCGACAGATTTAAGAATATATTAAGAGCAACAATCAACGATCAGATTGAAAACAATCCCGTTCTTCAAAACCTTTTTGATGATGATGACAAAAAGGAATGGGAAAAATATTATGAGGAGATCAAAAATGATACTTACAAATATCAGAACACTCAACAACAATATCAAAGTCAATCTGAGCAACAATATTCCTCTCAGCAAAACCAACAGATGTCGCAAGAAGATGAATATTATAAAGCTTTAGAAGTAAAAAGAGGGGATGATTTTGCTACAATAAAGAAATCTTACAGAAAATTAGTTAAATTATATCATCCAGATTTGTATACAGACGATCCTGCTAAACAAGAGATGGCTCAGAAAGTTACTTTACAGATCAATGAGGCTTACAATTACTTTGAAAAGAAATTAAAAAATTAATAATAAAATTATAGAATCGAAATGTTTGGATGGTTAAAAAGACTTTTTGGAATAGCAGAAGCAGAAGCAAATTCAGTTTTAGATAAATTAGAAAACCCTATTAAACAAACTGAACAAGGAATTAGAGATTTAAAGACTGACCTTTCGAAGTCCATGCAAGGACTTGCAGAAGTGAAAGCTCTTTCAATCCGTGAAAAAAAAGAATTTGAGTCAAATAATAGAAACGCAAAAGAGTTTGAATCAAAAGCGGTATTATTATTACAAAGAGCTCAAAGTGGACATATCAGTGCTGATGAGGCAGATCGTTTGGCAAGTCAGGCTTTAGAAAGAAAACAACAGTATGAGCAAAGAGCTGGTGCTAATCAAAAAAATATTGATAATTATTCAGGTATGCTTTCTAAAATGGAAAGTAATGTTCAAAGTCTAAAATCTCAGATATCGAACTGGGAAAATGAATTAAAGACATTGAAAGCAAGAGCTACTGTAAGTGATGCTTCTGCCAAATTAAATAAACAATTATCAAGCGTTGATTCTTCTACAACAATTGCTCGTTTGGAGAAAATGAAACAGAAAGTAGAAGAAAAAGAAGCATTAGCAGAGTCATATGGAGAAATTGCAGACCTTAGCAATAAAACAGTTGACACTGAAATTGATCAAGCATTAGGTTTATCAGGGGGTGCTTCTGCAGCTTCTTTAGGAACTTCAGATGAGCTGAAAAAATTAAAAGCTAGTTTGAATCAAAATACTGAAAATAATACAAATACTGGCTCAACTTCTTCTTCAAGCGGAGGTTCTTCTGAATTGGATAGATTGAAAGAGCAATTAAAAAATAAGCAATAATATAATATTACTTTAAAGGACAATTCACCCATACGAATTGTCCTATTTTTTTGAGCATTTTTTAATTTTAAAAGATAAGCATTGCACTTTTCGAATATTTGATGTGATTACTGTTAATACCCTGCACTTATTATGGCTGGAATATGTTGACTAATCGAAACAACCAAGCCTTTTTTATGCAACGACTCTTATCACTACTGTTTTTACTTAACATTTTCAATTTTATCAATGCTCAACATCACATCATCGTTTCAGACATACATGAAGCCTACGACTATTATCAATCCTCGCACGAAGGAGCTAACACCGCTTTACACTTTATCAGCGAATGTTTTGATTGTCATACTATTGAATGCATTAAAGAAAATGTAAACATTGCACAGCAAGAAGCAGAAGAAGCAATGAAAAATGCTCACTTTGCAAAAGGTGAGTCTCACAGTGCTCAGGCACAAGCGGAAGAAATTTGTATACATGCAAAAGACAAAGCCGGTGATGCACATGGCTCTTTTCATGATGCGAAAGTAGTCTTCGATATTGCCTCCACTACACTTACAAATGTGCATTATGCTGAAGATATGAATGAAATGCATTCACATCTTACGACCGCAGTGGATCATATTCATGATGCGATTGCACACCTCAATAATGGTGTTGACGGTCTTAATAATGCCCTTGGCCACATTGAGTACTGTAAGAATAGGTAGGTCCTATCTTTTAAAATAGAAATTCCTTTATTTATTTCTCTTTTATAAAACAAATGCCTCAGCTTTAACAACTGAGGCATTACTTATTTCAAGGCAATTATTTTTATACTTTTTTCTTTCTAACACTTACCGTGCTCTGATTATATACCGTTGAGTTAGGTTCTACACTTTCGGTCAGCCAAACATTACCTCCGATGATAGAGTTTTCACCAATAACGGTCTCTCCTCCAAGAATTGTCGTACCCGAATAGATAATGACATTATCCTCAATGGTAGGGTGCCTTTTCATGGTTGCCAGGTTTTTACTCACGCTCAAGGCACCTAAAGTTACTCCTTGATAGATTTTCACATAATTACCAATATTGGTTGTTTCACCGACCACTATTCCAGTACCATGATCTATGCAAAAGTACTCTCCTATTTTAGCTCCTGGATGGATATCTATACCTGTTTTGCTATGTGCATATTCAGAAAACAATCGAGGTACAATAGGCACTTCGCATTGATAAAGCTGATGTGACAATCGGTAAACAAACACAGCAAAAAAGCCAGGATAAGCCAATATCACTTCTTCTATATGATTAGCGGCAGGATCTCCTTCATAAATAGCCTGAGCATCTTTCAACAGCTTGGCATGTACTTCAGGTAAACACTCGAAGAAACGCTCCGCGGCACTACTACATCCTACTTCAAATTGATCACGAATAGGAAGGAAAAGCTCTTGTAATTTTCCTTTAAGCCTGATCAATGCCAACTCTGCTGCATAGTATCCCTGTTCTACTCCTGAAACTACAGGAAACAAGAATTCAAACATATCATCAATAAATTCCTCTGCCTTCTGTTTTGAAGGCATCTGAAACATACATTTATTTGAATTTATTTGTGCGATTATATCTTTTTCCACGTTTTTTACTTTACTATCCATAACCTAGTAGTAGTTTTTTATACTTTAAAAGTAATGAGTGTATTTCTGGAATAATAATTTACAAACGAAAAAAAATCATTTTTAGTTGTTACAACTATAATTCGTTAAACATCCTGAATTGCATTTTCTCTGGCTTAACCTCATCTTTTTCAATCCATTGTCTACTATTCAGGCACAAAAAAAGTAGAAACTTTCATTTCTACTTTGTTATATCTTATTTATTCTGACTAGTCAAATCTTTTGTCATAAGTAAACAATTCAGGAAATTTTGGTCCTGGATTATGCTTCTTGTAAACTGAAATGATGTATTTCATATCCTCTTCATAATTTCCTGTGGGATGAAAAACTTCATAAACCCCTGCCGTTTTCTTATCATAATCTAAATATGCCAATGCTATAGGCACTTTAGCAGTAGTTGCTACATAATAAAAACCTGACTTCCATTCTTCTCTAAGAGATCTTGATCCTTCTGGCGGAATAACCAATGAAAGTTCTTGTCTTTGCTGAAATAAATTTGCCATGGCTTCCACCATGCTCAACTTGGTTTTTCTTTCTCCTTGTGGTCTTCTGTCAATGCCAATTGCACCCATAGGTTTAAGAGCAATACTAAGTGGAAATCTGATCCATTCTCTTTTGATGGCAAACCTCAATTTCACACCAATTTTCAACATGGCCGCCACCATATAAACAGCGTCCCAATTAGAAGTATGCGGAGTAGCTAGAAAAACACTTTTTTTTAAATCATTTTGATCGATATGATCGATGCTCAATGACCATTTATTTAAATTAAATAATAAACGAAAAATTAATCGTATCATGCTTTGTTCCTTCCCTTAAAAGGGTATATAGGTTTGATTTTAAATGAAAGACATTAAAAATTTCTTATTTCATAAGACTGAATCAACTGATGATTTGTGACAAAAAAAGAGGCTTTTTTTCTAAATCAATGTTAAGAGTAGATGAAAAGTACTTTTTGAAGTCACATCCTTGTTTGCAAAAAGCACTTAACATAAAAATGCTCAGTCTCTAAACTTCTTTTCATCATATTTAAAAACTGAGCAATTTGTAGCTTCTAATCGCTTATTATTTTAATAAATCTCTAATGGCAACAGAAGCGACCGTCAAGCCAAATACTGCAGGCATATAAGAAATTGTTCCAATCGTTGATGCTTTATGTTTTACACCTTCCACTGTCACTACTTTATTTTTATCAATCAATTCAGGAGAATAAACACATTTGATTTTTCTTCTGTATGATTTCTGAGGAATGCGCTTTCTCACTTGTTTTGCTAGAAGGCAGTTGTACGTATCTTTCAATCTACCCACTTTTGTTTGAGTTGGGTCCATTCTTCCGCCAGCACCCATTGAGCTAATTACCTTGATTTTTTTCTCCATACAAGCTGACAATAAAGTAACCTTTGGAGTAAGTGTATCAATGCATTCTACTACATAGTCGTAATCGTATTCTTCCAATAATTGACGAATAGCCATTTCATCTTCAAGATAAGTTTCTTTGATATCCAACACCACGTCCGGGTTGATATCCTTGATTCTATCACCGATTACAGACGCCTTTGGTTTTGCAGTTGTGCTTATTAAAGCTGCAATCTGACGGTTTCTATTGCTTTCATCTACAACATCTCCATCTACAATAGTAATTTTTCCAACGCCTGCTCTTGCAATCGCTTCTGCTGCAAATCCACCTACTCCACCTACTCCAACTATCAATACGTGTTTACTTCCTAATGTTTGAATGCCATCTTGACCAATTAGCAACTCCGTTCTTTCTTGCCAGTGTCCCATCTTCTTTGAATGTAAATTTTAAAAATCGACTGCAAATCTAAAGAAGATCATTTAGTTTGGGAAATAAGTTTTTGGCTATTTGTAATTTTTCTTCAATTACGTCCTTCAAATCACATTGATAAAGCAAAGCTCCTTTTTGATATACTTCCTCAATTTTCAAATCTGGATCATCATCTGTCTCAAATAAGTGGCAACGTGAATCCGTTTCTTGTATCACTTTATGAAGTTTAGGTCTTTGCTGTAGAATTGCTTTTCCAAAAGATAAAAAGCATCCTTTAGTAATAAGCTGATTTGCAATTTGAACATTTCCCATAAAACCATGAAAAACCCAAGGCATTTTACACTTCATCTCTTTTCTGACTTGGAGCACATCAGAATAAGCCCTCACACAATGAATAATCATAGGTTTTTGATGCCTTTCTGCAATTTCTATATGATGTTTGAAAACTTCTTTTTGCTTTTCGAATGGAAACTGAATCACTCTATCCAACCCCGTTTCTCCGATGGCAGTGAGGCTTTTGACTTTCTGCTCAAGTTTAGAAAGACTTTCTTCGATAACAACATTTTCTAAATGCCAAGGATGAATCCCTGCACTTATAAGCTTCTTGCCTGATGGTATAAATTCATCTTGAACAAAAGCATTGATGATCTCCAATGCATTATCAGAAAGGTGATGTGTGTGTGAATTGAAATATTGATACATAAAAAAACTTCTCTACTTAATTCAAAAATAAGCAGAGAAGTTTAGTTTCAACAAATGTATGCTTTCAAATTAGAAAGACATATCAAATGAAGTTAATTTATGGAATTCCTGAACACGCTCTTCTAGGTCTTTTTCCGTGATCTCTAATAAACGCTCAGTACCGAATTTCTCAACACAGAAAGAAGCCATTGCTGATCCGTAGATTACTGCTTTTTTCATGTTTTCGAATGAAATATCATCTGTTTTTGCTAAATAACCGATGAAGCCACCTGCAAAAGTATCACCTGCTCCTGTTGGATCAAATACTTCTTCCAATGGTAAAGCTGGTGCAGAGAAAATTTGATCTTCGTGGAATAATAAAGCACCGTGCTCACCTTTTTTGATGATCAAGTACTTTGGCCCCATTGCCATGATTTTCTTCGCAGCTTTTCTTAGAGAATACTCTCCTGACAACTGACGAGCTTCCTCATCATTCACAGAAAGAACATCTACCATAGAAATAGTTTTAGCAAGATCTTCCATTGCAATGTCCATCCAGAAGTTCATAGTATCCATCACTACCAACTTTGGACGATCATTCATACGCTCAATAACTGTACTTTGAACTTGTGGTGAAAGGTTGCCCAACATCACGTATTCTGTCCCTTGGTAACTGTCTGGCACGATTGGATCAAAATGCTCTAAAACATTCAATTCTGTCACTAAAGTGTCTCTAGAGTTCATATCATTGTGATATTTACCCGCCCAGAAGAATGTTTTCTCTCCTTCTTTGATTTGAAGACCTTCTGTGTCTACACCTTGATCTTGTAAAGTCTTGATGTATTCTTGTGGGAAATCGTCTCCAACTACTGCTACAACTCTAACAGGTTTTACGAAGAATGAAGATGAGATAGAGATATATGTTCCAGCTCCTCCAATAATTTTATCAGTTTTGCCAAAAGGTGTTTCAATTGCATCAAAAGCAACTGAACCTACAGTTAATAAACTCATAAGTTTTATATTATTACTTTGTAATTTCTAGATAAGTGGGTACATGAATAAGCATTCAAATACTCATTTGGATCACAAATGTAAAAAAATAAGAATGGAAAAACCTCATCCTGTATATTATCATTAAGATAATTGCAAAATTAAGTGGGGGTATTAGGTTTAATTCGCACAAAAAGCAGTCGTATCGAGATCGTTAAGCAGTACAATAAGATTAATCAAAAAAAGGAGCCTCTTCAATTTCACATAAATAACTGAAGCCTTCCATTAATTCCTTCACATCTTCAAGATGTTGTTCTGCATCTCTGTCGGTTTCAATTGTATCATCTGTCAAAACATAATAGATGATAAGACAATTGTAGTTCTCATCAATAAAATCTGTGATTTCTGCTGTAACAGATAAAATTGTTTCACAGTCTGCATTGTCTATTGCCCTCAAAAACAATTCATCATATTGCTCTACCATATTTGCCACATTTTCATTGTCACAGGCGGTCACTGTGGACTCTTCCTCCTGACTACATGCAACAAATAAAAAGCAAAGGCAAAGTGATGCTAGTAAATTGATAATATACCTAGTCATAATACTTTGATTCATTCTGTATAACGACAATTAAAAAAATAGATTGAACAAAAAAATGTCCTCAAATATTTTCCAATTATGGGTCGATCGTTATTTCTTTTAACTATTTTTAATCTTAAATAACTAACTGGTTTACAGTTTATTTAAAAAGTAATGTTTCAATTTAAAGCTTGAAAAAAAACTTAATCGTTTTTGAACCGTTAAGTTCCATTCAACATAACTACTTAAATAATATGACAAAAATACTAAAATTCGCCTTATTTATTATAAGCATCGGTTCATTATTAAGTTGTGCTGCAACAAAACAACCTAGTTTATCAACAAAAACCTTAATCATTGGCAGTAAACAAGTGGACTGCACTGGAGTAGGACCACAAAAATGCTATTTAGTAAAAGAAGATGGAGCTCAAGAATGGAGTAATTTCTATGGAGCTATTGAAGGATTTGATTACAAAGAAGGATATGAATACCAAATTGAAGTAGCTGTGACAGAAGTTGATAATCCGCCAGCAGATGCTTCTTCTCTTAACTATAAACTTGTAAAGATTTTGAAAGAAACACAAGATCCATATATGGCACTTTCAGCGACTTGGGTAATTGAAAGTCTAGATGGAAAAGCTACTGATCCATTAAAAACATATATTTTATTTGACCCTACTAATGACCGAATTTCAGGCTATGCAGGCTGTAACGGTTTAGGTGGATCCATGAAATATGATGCTGAAGCTGATACATTAAGTGCTGGTCCTTTTATGTCTACAATGATGTACTGTGAGGAGGTAGCTGAGCATGAAAGAGCTTTAGGAAAAGTCTTGGAACAGTTCAACAAGTTTAAAGTAGAAGGCGATGTTCTTACTTTATATAAAGATGGAAAAGCTTTAGTTTCTGCAAAAAAGGGAGAAAATCACAGAGAGTTATTTAGAAATTGGGAAGTAACTAAAATTGAAGGTGTTGCGGATATGGGAGAGAATATTCCAAACTTCTTCTTATCAAAAGATCTTGAGGCAAATGGAACTGGAAGCTGTAATAACTTCAAAGGGAAATTTGAATTAGATGCTTACTCAAAGGCAATTAAAATTGGTCCTTTAGCAGCTACAAGAATGATGTGTGCCGATAATGATGTTGAAGGTGCATTCTTTATGCAAATTGATAAAGTGAACCGTTATGAAGTAGACGGCAAAGAGCTTTATTTATACCAAGATGACCAATTGCTGATCAAAGCAAAAAGAAAATAATGCAATAGATAATACTTGGCCCTTAGGTACAAGTATTCGGACTAACAATCCAAACCAATACTATTTTATCATTGGAACTAAAAACCCTGATGTTTTGCATCAGGGTTTATTTTTTTCTTATCAGATAGATTTACCAGAAAACTACATTCACTGGCAATGGCACCATTACCTCGTCTTTAAATTCCAACATCCCTGTTTTCTTATTTCTTTTAAACAAAACAACGTTGCTGGACTGTTGATTAGAAACTACCACAAAATCCTGTTTTGGACTAATGCTGAAGTCTCTAGGAGCATCACCATGAACGTCTGCATAACCAAGGTTTTCTAGTTTTCCTGTTTTCTGATCAATTTTATAAATCACAATACTATTATGGCCTCTATTGGAAGCATAAAGGTACTTTCCATCTTTTGAAATCTTAATTGCAGCACATGTATTCAATTTACTTTTATCAAAATCAGCAGGCAATGTTGAAACTTCTTCTATCAACGAGAAACCTCCTTCAGACATAGTATAAGCTGAAACAACACTAGACAATTCATTCAGTACATATAGATATTTTCCACCTTTTGACCAAATCAAATGACGAGGTCCACCTCCAGCTGTTACGCCAATAGAGTTTGTTTCTTCTAATTTACCGCCCACTACTTTATATTCATGAACTTGATCACTACCTAAATCAACGGTATATACTCTTTCTTTTCCCAGTACATAGTTTGAAAAATGAGCGTGTGCCGCTTCTTGTCTGTTTTTTTTGGGTCCGTTTCCTTCGTATTGAATCAAATCCTCTTTTTCTGTCAATTGACCATCTTGAATATTGAATACACCCACATTTCCACCAGAATAATTGGCTACAAAAACATTGTTGCTCGGGTCTAATGACACATGGCAAGGGTGTGCCCCACCACTGTTAACTTGGTTTACAAAAGTAAGATCACCTGTTGTTTTATCTACTTTAAACAAACTTACTTTTCCATCTTTCCCTGGCAGTTTTGTATCAGAAATTTCATTGACAGCCACCACATATTGATGGTCTTTTGAAAATGCCAAGTAAGAAGGTTGCTCTGACTTTGCCGCTACACCATCCAAAATTAGTTTTCCATTTTTTGCATCAATATGCATCTTATAGATTCCTTCTGACGTGGTGCTAGTGTAAGTTCCTACATAAAAATGCTGCTGTGCAAAAACTGAGTTAAAAAGAAAGTATGCTAATAAAGTAATTAATAAATTTTTCATCTCTTTATTTATTTTATTTAATGCACCAAAGTACAAAAAATGTAATATTTATTTAATTTTATTTCTATTTAAGTGCTAAGTCAAAAATAGATGATAATTATTTTTTTGAGAGTACAACACTGAAAAACGAATGAATAGTAATTCTATTAGTCGTTTTTTAAAGTAGTAAACGTAAAATAAGAATTTATGATCTATAATTTTGTCTTAGAACTTAAGTGCTAAACTATAGGTAGAAAAGTAAATAGTATGGAAAAAATAAAAATCACAATAGAATATTGTACACTTTGTCAGTGGACACCAAGAGCAGTTTGGATGCAGCAAGAATTACTGTACACTTTTAACAACAAAATTGAAGAGATCAGCTTGAAGCCTACTGACGGTGGAGTCTTTAAAATCTATGTCAATGATCAGCTGATCTGGGATCGAAAAGAGCTAGGATTCCCTGAGCCTAAAAAAGTGAAACAAGCTATCAGAGACTTGATTGATCCTGAGCGTTCACTGGGTCACACAGACAAATAAATGAATGATTTCTATTGAAATATGAATTGCATTCGTTATTTTTTGGAACCAAACCAATAAATAAACACTTATGCAGCATCCTATGTCTCATAGAGGCTTTTCTGCTCCTCACTATGATGCAATCATCATTGGGGGCGGAATAACAGGTGCTTCCATTGCTTATGAATTAAGCTTGAAAGGAGCTTCTGTTGCCTTGTTGGAAAAGAGTGATTTTGGCAGTGGTACTTCCGCTGCAACTTCTAAATTAATTCATGGAGGCTTACGTTATCTCAAAAACTTTGAAGTAGGTCTTGTCAGAGAATCTTTAAGAGAGAGGCGCTATCTATCAGACATTGCCCCCAATTTTGTACGCCCCATTCCTTTTATGCTTCCTTTTTATTCACTCAAGGAACAACTAATGCTTAAAGCTGGAATGGAAGTTTACGATTACCTTTCGTATGACAAAAAAAACACAAAGTTGGAGGAAAATGCCCTTCCTAACTATCAAACATTAAGCAAAAGAAAAACAATCATAAGAGAGAAGGTCATTCATGAAGATGGGCTCTTAGGAAGCTACGTTTATTATGATTGTCAAAACGCTTATGCTGAAAGATTAACGCTAAGCTTTATCAAATCTGCCATGTTGAATGGTGCTGAAGTGAGCAATTATTGCAAAGTCACTGACTTCAAAGTGATCAATAATACTGTAAAAGGTGTTGAAGCCGTTGACCTTATTCATCATCAGAAAGTACAGCTCAATGGAACTGTAATCATTAACTGTGCTGGTGCATGGACCAACAATGTTCTTCAACTTGACAATTCTCCAAAAAGAAAACGCATACCGCTGAGATCTGAAGGCATTCATATTGTAACCCCTTCGCTGGGAAACAAATATGCAGTGGCTCTTGTCACACCAAAAGGCAGGCATATTATGTTGCTTCCATGGAGAGGTCAGACTATCATTGGTACCACAGATAAACCGTACAAAGGTAAAGTGGATGATTGGAAAGTAACGCAAGATAGTATAGATGAATTGATAGAGGAAGTGAACTCCTGCTATGGAAGTCAGATTCTTAAAAAAGAGGACATTACCTATTACTACGGAGGATTAAGACCGCTGGTAGATCAAAATACAGAAAATACGTATGAACAATCCAGAAAACATGAAATTGTTGATCATGCTTCTGAGGGATTCAAGCATTTATTTACAGTTGAAGGTGGAAAATATACTACTTCAAGACACTTGGCTGAATTGCTAGGTGAAAAGGTTTCTTCGCTGATTGTATTACATAAAAAGCATGAACAAACGGCAAAGCAACCGCTCTTTGGATGTGGAATTTTACACATTGAGAATTACAAAAAGTATTTAATGGAAGAATTTCCAAAAGCTATTCATCATCAAATTGACACCTTAGTCAATATGTACGGTGAGGAAGCGAAAGAAATTTTGGAAATCCATTTTAATAAAATCACTGAGAACCTATCAGAAGAAGGGGAAGTTTTAGCACAGATTTATTATGCTATTGAATATGAAATGGCTTTTACTTTAGAAGATATATTTCTGAGAAGAACGGGTCTTGGAACATTAAATCAACCTTCTGATGAACTCATTGAAAAAGTAAGCTTAATTTTAAAGAAGAAATTAAACTACAATGATGAACAACTAAATCAGCAAAAAGATAACTTTTTAAACCATTATCAATTGATACAGAATCAAGAGTAAAGAAATGAAAACATTGCTTAAAAACACTTACAGGCAAATACTTAAATGGGGTGATCCTAATTATCAAGAAGTGCTATCTGATGATGTCAAAAAAACTATTCAAGAACTTGTTGGCATTCCTGTTTCTGAAGTAAATTTGCCCACTTTTTTACCTGGCGAAAAAGAAGTTATTGTAGAAAGGGAAATTCAACTTCAACCAAAATATGTCAAAGAATTTACAGAAATAGTTGGAGCTGAAAATATTAAAACTTCTGATTTTGAAAGAGCAAAACACGCCGCCGGGAAGTTTTACAGTGAATTACTAGAACTGAGACAAGAAAAAGTCACAGCTCCACCTGATCTAGTGATTAGTCCGAATGATGAGTCTCAAGTAGAATTGATTATTCAGAAATGTAATGACTGGAAAATACCAATCTGCCCACAAGGGCTGAGATCTTCTGTGACAAAAGGAATTGGTCTGCCTGACGGTGGTATTGCTTTGGATTTGACCAAACACCTCAATCAAATCATCAGTCTTGATGAAGAAAGCCTTACGGTTACAGCCCAATCAGGCATCAGTGGTCCTGCTCTTGAGAAATTTTTAAACCAAAAAGGATATACCTGCGGTCACTTTCCTCAGTCGTTTGAATTCTCCACTTTAGGCGGCTGGATAGCGGCAAAAGGTGCAGGACAATGTTCTACTGGGTATGGTAAGATTGAAGACATGTTGTTGAGTTTAAAAGCCATTACTCCTATTGGGATTATTGAAAATGAAAATTATCCTAAAACTGCTCAAGGCTGGGACCTCATACCTTTGTTTATTGGTGCAGAAGGAACGTTGGGAGTAATCACTCAAGCAACGATCAAGATTAGAAAGTTTGAGATCAAAAACCGTAAAAATGCATGTATTATTTTCAAGGATTTTGAGAGTGCACAGGAAGCGATGAAAGCATGTATCCAAGGACAATTTGGTTTACCACACTTGTTCCGCATTTCAGATCACGAAGAAACTGAAGTAGCGTTTAGGATGAAAGGTTTTGAAGGCACTTTTTCGGATAAAGCACTGCAAGCCATTGGTTACAAACCAAACAGCAGATCTTTGATGTTTATTTCAGTGGAAGGTGATAAGGATTATGCTTCGTTTGTAGTGGATAAAATAAAATCCACTTCCAAAAAATTCGGAGGGCGTTCGATTGGCAGCCGTCCTACCAAAAATTGGCTCTCACAACGTTTCCACTCCGCTTATATGCGTGAACCGCTGATGGACCTTGGGTTGATGACAGATACTATTGAAACTTCTGTAATGTGGAAAGACTTAAAAAAGCTCTGGAAAAACGTTCGTACTTATGTAAAATCAAGGCCTAATACTGTTTGCATGTGCCACATTTCACATGTATATGAAAATGGAGCTAATCTGTATTTCACCTTCATTTCTCCTACTGATAAAAGTGCTCCTCTTGAAGATTATCAACAATTTCATGAGGGATTAGTCAACACGATATTATCCAATAAAGGATCGCTTTCACATCATCATGGTATTGGCAGAGCTTTGTCGCCATGGTTGAAGGAAAAGATTGGAAATAATAGCTATCATTTAATGAAAAACATAAAAGATATTATAGACCCGAATGGAATCATGAATCCAGGGAGTGTTGTGTGTTAACAGCCTTTAGGTGTATATTTATTATATAATTTATACTAAATGGAAAAGAATAAAACCTCATCCTTTAACAGGTTGAGGTTTTATTCGTAAAAGCCTTATTCAGTGACTTTTACCTTCTTGTACAATACAAAAAAGAACAAGAAGATTACAATGCATTGAAATGCAATGTAAAGTAAATTCGTTTTTAAGTCGAACGCATAACGCAACATTTGGGGCGCTATGATAAGTCCAAGCAGTAAGATTAGTTTTTTGTCGTTCATTTTTACAATTAGTCTTTATTTAAGTAATAACTTAGTTTTTGAAATGGTTTTATTTATGATGACGAATGTAAGTTTTTTACTAAATGGTAACCAAAAAATAATTCAAAATTAATATTATTATCCTATAGAAACTGATAATATTTCAATTCAAAACCCCTAACATTAAATAAAAGACAAAAAAAAACCGTTCAAAAAAACATTGAACGGCACCTTCATCCTTCTAAAAATGAGCTACTTAGAAAGATTAATATCTGCAATACTCTTTATTCTATTTCTTTCAAGGAAAGCATCAATCGTTTCAAAATGTTCAATTACTCTCTGGTCTTTAAACTCAAATACCTTCTCTGATAAGCCCTGTAAGAAATCCCTATCATGAGAAACTAAAATTAAAGTTCCATCAAAGTCTTTTAATGCTTCTTTCAGTACGTCTTTTGATTTTAAGTCCAAGTGATTGGTAGGTTCATCAAGAATCAAGAGATTGACTGGCTCCAATAATAACTTGACCATTGCCAAACGTGTCTTCTCACCACCAGAAAGAACACCTACTTTTTTATCAACATCTTCACCTCCAAACATAAACTGTCCCAAAATGTTGTTGATATGCTTTCGGATATCTCCTTTCGCCACTTCATCAACCGTTTGGAAAATAGTCAATTTCGGATCTAATAAAGACGCTTGGTTTTGTGCGAAGTAACCTACTTTTACATTGTGTCCTAAATCAGCCTCTCCAGAATCTATCCCAGTCTCTTTTAAGATCGATTTGATCATCGTAGATTTTCCTTCACCGTTTCTACCTACAAAAGCAACTTTCTCTCCCCTACGAATCGACATATTGGCATCTTTAAAGATCACTTTGTCATCATATGATTTGGATACATCAGACACCGTTACGGCAATTTCACCTGATCTTGGAGCTGGAGGAAATTTCAATTTCAATGCCGAAGTATCTACCTCATCCACCTCTATGATTTCCAGTTTCTCCAACATTCTTTCTCTAGAATTCACTTGGTTAGTTTTGGAATAAGTCCCTCTAAAACGCTCAATAAAGGCTTTCGTTTCAGCAATAAATTTCTGCTGTTCTTGATAAGCCTTCAGTTGTTGAGCTCTGCGGTCTTCTCTTAACTCCAAGTAATGAGAATAGTTGGCCTTGTAATCATAAATACGTCCCATTGTTACCTCAATAGTACGGTTTGTGATATTATCAATAAATGCTCTATCATGGGAGATGACCATTACTGCATTGGCTTTGTTGACCAAGAAATCTTCTAGCCAGATTACAGATTCAATATCAATATGGTTTGTAGGCTCATCCAATAAAATTAAATCAGGCTTTTGTAATAAAATCTTCGCTAATTCAATACGCATTCTCCAACCGCCACTAAACTCACTTGTTTGACGTTTGAAATCCTCTTGTTTGAAACCTAAACCTTTTAATGCCTTTTCTACTTCAGCATCATAGTTTATCTCTTCAATTGCATAGTATTTTTCGCTCAAATCCGTTACACGCTCGATGATTTTCATGTACTCATCGCTTTCATAATCTGTACGTGTTTCCAGTTGCTTATTCAGTCCTTCCATCTCATCACGCATCTCAAAAATATGCTGATATGCCTTGGAAGCCTCTTCAAATACTGTACAATCATCCTCAGTCAATAAATGTTGGGGCAAATAAGCAATTACCGCATCCTTAGGAGCTGTCACTTGTCCTTTTGTAGCTTTTTGTACACCTGCTACTATTTTCATCATTGTAGATTTTCCTGCACCGTTCTTACCCATCAAGGCAATTTTATCAGTGGGGTTAATCACAAAGTTTACATCACTAAAAAGTGTTTGACCGCTAAATTCAACGGCTAAATTATCAACTGAAATCATAGTCTTTTATTTAATGACGCAAAGATAAGGTTTCAATCGTATAGAAATCAGAAGTTGTCAAATAATTTTGTCAAACGAGAAACCGTAATTGTCATAAGACTAAAGTAAACTCAAATTAAATCATGACTAAAAAACTCTATTTTGCAATCTTTCTTCTTATTACACTTCTAACAGGATCATGTGACATTTTCAATAAATGTGAGGGTGTTGCTTGTTTTACGCCTCCACAACCGTTCTATTTTCAATTAATCGATGCCAACAGTAATGAGGACCTATTTATAAATGGTACTTATGACCCACAACTTTTCTCTGTAGAAACGAATGACGACTTAGAATTCAATGGAGAAAACCTCACTGATCAATACATCATTACAACAGGCGGCATAGGATGGAAAACTCAGAAAGTGTCCTTCAAATTTTTGTATGACGGTGAGACGTTATGCACAATAACAGTAGATGCTGAACGTAAAAGTGGTGATTGCTGCTCCTATACAGAAATCAATGATTTTAATGTAGAAAGACTTAATTATGAATTAATAAGTAATAAGGGTATTTACCAATTAAAAATCCCAATTGTTCAATAACTGAATTCATAAGATTTCACAAAGGCTTTATTGATGCAAATTAATCGAGTCTTTTTTATTTCTTTTAAAGAAATAATGAGGTTTAGCCACTGACTAAATAAAAGTCAGCAACTAAACCTCATTATTCAATAGGTAAAAATCAAACTTCGTTTATCACATTTACTATAAAGCTTATAATCATCCTAAGAATGACTGCCTATCTTACAAAAGGATTATTTTCTTATTTCAATACGTTTCATGTAATCCTTTTCTTTATTAAAAATACGAATATAGTAGAATCCATTCCTTAACCCATTAAGGTTTAAAGATAGATTATTGTCTAATTCAACATTTTCAAGCCTTTTCACTTCCTCACCCTGTTCGTTGATAATTAAAATACTATACAATTCTAATCTATTACTATTTTTTATAACTCCGACATCATTTGTTTCTAAAGATGAATTCATTGTCATTAATTGTAGAGGCTGAATATTTTCTTCAGCTTGAAGTGGTGCAATGTTTAATTCTGTTGAACTTGGAACTGGGTATAATGAGAATGGGAATCCTCCTCCACCGCCTCCTGAACAACTAGAGACATTAATAAAGAAAAACATATAATTAGATCCTCCGCAGTCATTAATTACATTAACTCTAAATCTCATCTTACCAATTCTATTTGGAATTAAATAAATTTTAGTTCCTGATATATAATATGCAAAATCAACACTAGTAGGTTCTTTCGTTAATACAATGTTTGGACTAGAGGTCCCCTGTAAACCTGTCAATTCAATCACATTTTCAAAATTACCTGAACTAGTACGACACATATTGAAGGGAGGCATTTCTTGTACACTTATATTATGAGTGTTCGTTGTTACTCTTTTATCAACAACAAATGTCCAATTGAAATTTCCAGTATGATATGGTCCTGAGATTGTACATCTAATTATTGCAAATACATCATCATCTTTAACATTTGAAACACTTGCAGACTTTAGATTTGAATTACTTACAGTCGCAGATTCTACATTCAAAACTTCCCACTTATAAGATAATTGCAGACCTGCAGGAGACGGTTTAGATAAAGATAAACTTGTTCCATCAGCGATGCAACTTGAAGAATTAATTGATAATCCAGATGTAAAACTAGCAAATTTTGAATAGTCAGCTGACTCCTGTTGATTACTTATTTCTGTCCATATAAAATCACCAGCTGCTTGAGTAAAACGAGTATGCATCTGATTACCTAACGGTTCAGTATAAATATTATCAAAATCTATAAATGCTAAATCATTCTGAACATTATATGTTTTCTTCAATTGAGCTTCAGTATATTTCCCATTATTTGCTGGAGTAATATTTAATGCACTCACTTGTGGTATAAAACAGAAATTATTAAGATTTTCATTAACGTTTATACATCCAAAATCAAGCTCATCAACTTTTTCATTTAAGTTAGGAACACCTCCAAATCCCTCTCCGATTAAACCTCCATGTGCACTATCCCATGGCAATTCTCCATTTTCAGAAGTATATTCAATATCTTGATTATAAATGGTCTTTTCCCAAATAAGTAAAACCTTTACTTTAAAATTGATATTGAAGTCAGTAATTTGTTTAGATTGGGAAGACAAGGCTTTCAAGTTTAAACTAATCGATCCTTTTGAGCTTATGAATACTCCAAGAACCTTTAAAAAGAAAGACGCAACAGCATTATCTACCAAATCACTTGCCTTACAAGATGCTGAAATATCAATTAAGTCAGAACCAGGATAAATTCCATTCCAACCATTTCCTAAAGAGCGGTTTGCACTATTACTAAGTGCAACAACCCTACAATTTTGAGGTCTGCCAGCACCATGATACTCATTCATAAATGCCTCATGCATGCTATTATCCTTCGTAACTATAACTGATTCTGCATTCACATAATTAATAAGCATCTGTCTTGCTGAATTACTAAAAAGCATTTCTTGATATTGCCTTAAACTATGGAATGGATTATCACCATAAACTTCAAAAGCTCTCTGAGTTAAAGCAATCAGTGACAAAGGAACATTTGCTCCGCGATGCGGAGAGTCCATTGTCATGAATAATCTTGTATCATGATTTACACCAGCTAGTTCCATAGATCTCAAAGCAAAATTAGCAACTAAACCTCCCATACTTATTCCCATTACAACGTTGGGTTCATTACCTACTTTCTGATCATTGACCCATTCAATCACCCTTTGAGCTAATAATGCATTATTCTGAATAAAGTCACCTGCATTAAGGTAATCCACAAAAATAATATCATACCCATCATCAAATAAATTATCATTTAAGCTAGTTGGTAAAGTTCCTACTTGCATTGGTCCTTCAGGATTATTATCATCTAACCATGTTTCAACAAAATCATCACCATATTCCATACCTTCTAAACCATACCCTCCAAATACAATAAAAGGCTTATCTATTTGATCCCCATCTCGAAAAACACGAATTCGGCCTTGTGCTCGTGCATTAGAAAGTCCAAATGTTGTTCTAGCAGTAAGAATAGTTTCTAAATCTACATTTCCAATTGTATACCTACAATTAGAACAAGTTTTACTTACAACGTATGTTTTCCCCTGCGTTTCATAGGTTTTAATCTGGCCTGAAACATTGTATTTCACTCTTAACTTCCATGTTTTTGAACCTGTAGTAGCATAAGAGAATGTTTTTGTACTTCCCAAAGTTACTCTTTGGTAACCTAAACCATTTCCCGCATCAAATTCTATTGAAGAGAGGGTTCCTGCATGATTAGAGAAAAAATAATCATTAGTAATTTTAATTTTCAACTCTCCTCGATATACCTTTTGTTGAGGTAAATAAGCAGAAAAGAAATACTTTTCTTCAAAAGGATTGAGGTTTGAAGAATAATTATCCACCAACTGTTCATTTTGATAGAGATAGTAATTATTACTTGCCGCAGTAGATGAAATTTGATTATATCTCACTAAACTGATCGGCAAATGAGCAACTTTTTCATCTATTAATTGATTCTGAATATCTCTTAAGACATTTGTTGCATCATAATAGTTATTATGTTTATTCGTTAACCTAGCTGAAAGCCATCCTCTATTAAGGACTTCCCATGTATATTCGTCCATAAAGGTCGAACTTGATAACTTTCCATTATAAGGTTCTGGATCTATCAAGAACAAACCTTGATTCTTTAGAAAACCTGTTGTGGCTTTCGTTTTATTAATGTTTGCATAAATTTCCTTGACTTCTTTCTCCAAGTCTACAGATTGTCCAAAAATGTTTGTAGATAGAAAGAATAAAAAAAATAAAGGAATGAGATTTAAAAATTTCATAATTAGTTTAAATTAATATCGTGTCTATTTGTCAAATCGAATCTACCCTCTGTAACGGACAAGAGGGTATCTTTAATAGTCGCTTCATATAGCTTCATAGAGAATTCTCCTGCTACTACTTTATCATCAAATCGATGAAAAATCATTTCAACTTCTTTAGCGAAGTACATATAATCTTTCCGGTTATCATTGCCATATACACTGCCATCTGAAGAATAAAAAGAATATTTCCTAAAGTCATCTCCAAATTCCAAAACATCTGTTTTGACTGTAAAATAAGATCCAACAATAACCTCATCTTTAGGGATAAAAAGGTGAATATTTTCACTGTCATTTCCATAACACCATATTACAATGACAGAATCTCCTTGTTCATAAAAATAAAACCCAGATGATGAAAAAAAGCCACGATCGTTTGCTCTTAAAAAAAGTTCTTTACCAACCATACACCCAAATGTATTTTTACCTGTTTGAGTTAAAGGTGGCAATTTTGTTCGGTCTGCTTCATTGAATTGATTATAATTTGAGCAGCTAATTAATTGAATGATACACAAATAATTGAGTAACCAAGATTTAATCTTCATAGTAACAAAAAAAATGAGATAACGAAGTTTGTATACATTAGTCTCTGTGTGTTATGTTTTGTAACCACCTCAAGCCGTTAATGTATCCTAATGAGATGCATTTATTTTAATACATATAATTTTGGAGGAATACGACTAGATTTTTCTCACGTAATTAATTATAAGGAGTGGTTATTAATACTTTCAACTAAGTAGTACATATCTATAGTTATTTTCGTATTAAAAGTGTAGTATATAAACTAACTTATTAAAATGAATAATTAAAAATGTTCATAAATTCTCTCAATTATTATATAAACTTATTAAACAAAAATATGGTAATTTAATTTCAAATTCAGCTCAAAATTAATTAATATTACTGTATACTATTTATTAAAATATCAACCCTATTCCCTTATTAAAATATGAATGAAATTGAACAAATTGTTCTAAATGCAATCAAAAAAGATAAAGACTATTTAAATGCTTTAAGAAAGCAATTGAAAGACACTAACCCCTTCACTGTAGCTGTAAAAATGCAAGATGATTTAAAAGATGTAGACAAACATAGAATGCTCTATGATACCATTTTAGATCAAGTAGATCTTTATAAAATCGCCAATTCATTAAACCAGAAAAGACCTTACAACAAGAAAGGTGTAAAGGAATAAATACTGAAGATTATACTTGCTGTTTTATTTATTAATTCCTTTTCCTTAAATGAAAATGATCAAAAAAATTACTGTTATAGGAGCACTTCTATCACTACTCATCGCAGGTTGCTCCACATCACACGACAAAGAAGAAAAGAAAGTGAAAAAATTATTGGCGGAGTCACAATCCACTGAAAAAATAGAAGACCACAAAATCATCATCTATCAAATGATGACCCGCCTTTTTGGTAATACAAATAATACGAATAAACCTTGGGGTACTCTTACCGAAAATGGTGTTGGTAAATTTAATGATATCAATGATGCTGCTTTACAAGGAATCAAAGATCTAGGCACAACTCACGTTTGGTACACAGGGGTGATCGAACATGCTGTGATCACAGACTACAGAAAATTCGGTATTCCTTTAGATGATGCTGACGTGGTTAAAGGCCGTGCTGGCTCTCCGTATGCCATCAAGGATTATTATGATGTCAACCCTGATTTGGCGGTCAATGTAGATCAAAGAGTGGAAGAATTTGAAGCTTTGATTAAGAGAACCCACGACAATGGGCTGAAAGTGATCATTGACTTTGTACCGAATCACGTGGCTAGAAAATACCATTCTGATAAAAAACCGAAAGGAGTGGAAGATTTTGGTGCTTCAGACAATGTAAAACAAGGTTTTGATGCTAATAATAACTTCTATTATATCCCTGGTAAACCATTTGAGGTTCCTGAAGGATACAACCCTTTGGGAGGTGATAAATTCCCCACTTCTGATGGAAAATTCAAGGAAATTCCTGCTAAGGTATCTGGAAATGGCGCTGTGACCTATGCCCCAACTGTCAATGACTGGTTTGAAACTGTTCGTTTAAATTATGGTGTGAATCATATTTCTGGAAATGGTGAAAAAGTGTTTGATATCAATGGAGATGTTCCTTCTACTTGGAAAAAAACTTTAGCTGTTTTGACCTACTGGACAAAGAAAGGCGTAGATGGATTTAGATGTGACATGGCTGAAATGGTCCCTGTAGAATACTGGAATTGGATGATTCCTCAGATCAAAAAAATCAATCCTAATATCCGCTTTATTGCTGAAGTCTATAACCCGACTGAATACAAAAATTATATCTTCAATGGTAAGTTTGATTATTTGTATGACAAAGTGGGGGTATATGATTCATTGAGAGCTGTGATGGAAGATAGACCTGGTTCTTCATTGTCTCATCTTACTAAGGTATGGAAAGACATGGACGGATTCAATAACCATATGCTTCGTTTCTTGGAAAATCATGATGAGCAGAGAATTGCTTCTAAAGAATTTGCCAATGACCCTGCATTGGGTGTTCCTGGCATGGCTGTGAGTGCTGCATTAGGCAGTGGTCCAGTAATGGTTTATTTCGGTCAGGAAGTGGGTGAGCCTGCTATTGGCGAATCAGGTTTCAGTGGCGATGATGGTAGATCGACTATTTTTGATTATTGGGGAATTCCTGAACATCAGAAATGGGTGAATGGTCATAAATATGATGGTGAACTTCTAAGCGATCAACAGAAAACGTTGAGAAATGATTATAAAAATCTCCTAAAAGCGGCAAAGGGTTCTGAAGCTATCCGTAAGGGTCATTTAATAGATTTACAACAGTTTAACCGCACAAATTCACAGTACAATGTCGACAAGACTTATAGTTTTATCCGCTATACAAATACCGACAAAGTGCTCATTGTAGCCAATTTCGAAAACAAAGACATTACAACTGAGGTGATTATTCCAAATGAAGTATTGACTTTAATTGGCATCAAAGAAAGTAAAATCAGTGCTAAGGATTTGATTTCTGGTGATACAATTGACATTGATTTTGACAAGGCAAATGAAAGAGGATTAAGTATTCCAATTAAAAAATATGGTGCTTTGTATCTTTCATTTTAATATCAAATGATATTGTGACCTAAATACCTTATCAAGGTAACCACTGATGATATAGGTTAAGTACAATATCATCTTGACATAAGATAAATTCAAAAAAAAGGAGTGATTTCTACTTATTTGGTAGATTTCACTCCTTTTTGTATGAAAAATAGTAATGTTTTTTTCATTCTATAGAAAGAGTTTTAATTTTGATTTTCAATTATCACATCGCGTAACTGCGTAACAATAAAACTATCTGTTAGATGAAAGTTGCCATTTTAAAATACAATGCGGGGAATGTACAATCTGTGCGTTATGCATTGCAACGTTTAGGGATTGATCCCATCTTGACAGACAATGCTGAAGAGTTGAAAAGCGCCGACAAGGTGATTTTTCCTGGAGTTGGAGAAGCAAAATCAGCAATGGACTATCTTAAGGCACGTCAATTAGATCAATTGATCAAAGATTTAAAACAACCTACACTAGGGGTTTGCCTTGGTCTACAGTTAATGTGTAAGCATTCAGAAGAAAGAGACACGGATTGTCTTGGAATTTTTGATGTAAATGTCAAAAAATTTGAAAGTGAAGCACTGAAAGTTCCTCACATGGGATGGAATAATATCCATGATTTGAAAACACCATTGTATGACGGAATCAGCAATGAGGATTATGTGTATTATGTGCATAGTTACTTTGCTGAATTGTGTGAAAATACAATTGCAGTAACTGACTATGTAAATCCTTACAGTGCGTCATTACATAAAGACAACTTCTACGCCGCACAGTTTCACCCTGAAAAAAGTGGTGATGTTGGGCAAAAAATTATAGAAAACTTTCTAACAAAAATCTAATATGTCTACAAAAATAGATATCATTCCAGCTATCGACCTGATTGATGGTAAATGCGTACGTTTATCACAGGGAGATTACAATCAAAAGAAAATTTATGCTGATGATCCATTGGTAATCGCAAAACAATTTGAAGATGCGGGAATCAAAAGATTGCACTTGGTAGACTTAGATGGCGCTAAAGCGAAGCAAGTTGTCAACTATGGTGTTTTGGAAAGAATCACTAAAAATACTTCTTTGATTGTTGATTTCGGTGGAGGAATTCAGTCAGACGAAGATTTGGTGAAAGTATTTGACCATGGTGCTGAAATGGTAACTTGTGGTAGTATTGCAGTAAAAGAGGTAGAGAAATTTACTTCATGGATTACAAAATTCGGAAACGATAGAATCATTTTAGCGGCAGATGCTAAAAATAAAATGATTGCTGTAAGTGGATGGCAAGAAGATTCTAAACTACCTTTGTTTGAATACTTGAAAGACTATACGGCTAAAGGTATTACAAAAGTGCTTTGTACTGACATTTCTAAAGATGGAATGATGCAAGGTCCTAACACTGAGTTGTATGGCGAAATCATGAAAGACTTCCCATATATCGAATTAATTGCGAGTGGCGGTGTAAGTAAATTTGAAGATTTGATTGCTTTGGAAGAAGCAGGTATTCCTTCTGTAGTAGTTGGAAAAGCCATTTATGAGAATACGATCTCAATTGAGGATATATATCAACACATGTCTAAATAGATTGGTAAGAAATGAGCATTGAAACCTTAGTTTTTAAGCAGTTTAGTGAATACAAAGGTCAGATTGATCATTTCATCACCACAAGAAATGGAGGGGTTAGTGCCCCTCCTTTTGCTTCTTTGAACCTTGGCAATATGCTTCATGATGACCATGAGGCCGTTCTAAAAAACAGAGCAATTGTCAAAGACGCTTTAGGCTGTCAACGCCTTTTTATTGCCGACCAAAAACACACTAACAAAGTCTACTCCATCACTGAAAATAATGTGGAGAAATACCTGAAAATGGAAAACCCATTTCCTGATTCTGATGGTATGTTGACCAATGTAAAAAATATTGGTCTGCTGACTTTAGCAGCTGATTGTACTCCTATCCTATTATTTGATCCTATAAAAAAAGTGATAGGTGCGGTGCATTCTGGATGGAAAGGAACGGTACTAAAAATTCTGACAAAAGCGGTAGAGCAGATGGTTTCTGATTTTGATTCTGAGGTAAAAGATATCAAAATCTCTTTCGGTCCATTTATCAAAGAAGCCAACTATGAAATTGGAAAGGATGTAATCGTTCAATATGAAGACGCTTTTCCAAACGATATAGATAAAATTCTATTACCCCACCCCAACCCTGAAAAAGCCTACCTTAATATCACAGAAGCTCAAAAATCACAATGCAGAACTTTAGGCATTCTTGAGGAAAACATTGAATTCCTTCCTTTCGACACCTATACAGATGAACGGTTCTTCTCTGCAAGAAAAGCATCTCCTGGGCAAACGGGAAGGTTTGGTGGAGCGATTGTACTTCGATAAGTTTGTAATAAAAAAAAACAACTCAGTAATAGCGCCCAAATTTATATTCTAATCCCCAACTGGCGCAAGTGTTAAGCCGGAGGCGTCACTTGTGTCTATATTTGGAAGGAGTCTGTTGACTCCCTACACCACAAATTAATGGTCAATATTTACTGATGAAATGGTTTGTGGAATTTGTAATTCGATTCTGAATATTTTTGACGCTATTGGTTTGGAAGTCTAGAGACTTATCCGATTTTTAGATACAAATATCGACTTAATGCCAGAGCTAGGAGGACTGATTGATTTTTTCGAGACCCGGCTTATTTCAAATCACATTTTAATGTTAATTGTAATTTAAGTTATAAACTTATTCAATTCGACAGGCCTAAGTAACGCCCTACAGCTTATTACTTGGACCTGTAGGGGATGTTGGTTCCAAAATCAACCATTCCTTTAAAAGTTTTAAGCCATCAACAACATTCAATACTTTCTCCTCAGGTGGAATATATAATAGACTAGAATCATAACTATATTTTCTTTCAATAGATAGCAAAACAACCCACTTAGAAGTGTCTTCGTAATGAGTAACGGCCTCCTTTTTAAAAGGGTAAAACAACTGCAACACATGACACACATTATCCGACACAGGTTTAATTGCTATATCACTTTCATATATAGGTTCTTTTTTCTCGAATTGAATAAACTTTAAATAATAATATGGAGGACCAATTTCATAGTCTTCTGAATTAAACAAATCAATTACGTTATTTGGATTGTGCTTTTTAGAAAAAGTCATTATTTCGTAATCATCTTCATAACTACCCACCCAAATTGAAGGGATTTCTAGAATGTTTTTTTTGGCCCTATTGCCATTGTTTGACATACTAAGCTTTTCAAATTTATTATCACTATTATTCGCACTACAGGATAATAATAACATTAATAATAAATTAATCACTCTATTTCTTATTAAGAGAATCAACGTAATCCGTGCTTCCATGATAGGCCTTAAACTCTTCTTGTGAAAATTTATAAACTTTGCTCCCAACTGGCGACAAATGTTAAGCAGGAGGCGTTACTTGTATCTATATTTGGAAGGAATCTGTTGACTCCCTGCACCACAAATTAATGGTCAATTTTTACTGATGAAAGGATTAATGGAATTTGTAATTCTATTCTGAATATTTTTGACACTGTCGGTTCGGAAGTCTAGAGACATATTCGATTGTTAAACACAAATATCGACTTAACCTCTTTCCCCTCTATATGGGAAAGGGTTTCCCATATAGAGGGGACACCTTTTCCCATTACTATGAGCCTCTCTTTCCCATGAGTATGGGACAACAACGCCTTCCAATAGATCCACACCAGTACATCCCGGCACATACACACTGTATATGCCGGGACGTACAGGTTGCGAGTGCTAGGACTTACATGATGTACATGCTACTATGTACACTATGTAAGTCCTAGCACTTGCACCGTTTTAATGTATACATACCACAATTTCATTCAGGATCCACCTTATTTCAAATCACAGCTATAAAGCTAATTGTAATATAAAACAAGCCAATCTACATGCGGATAGATTGGCTTGCTTTGTTGTTATAAGTTACAAACTTATTCAATTGGATCGTTCGAAGTAACGCCTACGGCTTAATACTTCAAACAGTGTAAGACTTAGAGCAGTTGGGGGAGGTATAAATATCTATTCTTAAACCATGAACATGTTCAACAGACAAGCAAGCACCATCAAATCCCACCTGGCGCAAGTGTTAAGCCGCAGGCGTCACTTGTGTCTATATTTGTAAGGAGTCTGTTGACTCCCTACACCACAAGTTAATGGTCAATTTTTACAGATAAAAAGGTTCATGGAATTTGTCTAGTTGGTTCGGAAGTCTGGAGACTTTTCCGATTGTTAGACACAAGTGACGCCTATCGGCTTAACACTTGCGCCAGAGGGAGGACTGATAGCCAACCTACATGCGGATAGACTGACTCGTTTTTTGTTATAAGTTACAAACTTATTCAATTGGATAGTTCGAGGTAACGCCTACGGCTTAATACATCGAACAGTGTGAGGGGGGAATAGATGGAAATTAAATTTTAAAATAAATTTCATATTGTAATGGTATATGTTTTCCATCACTATTTTTAGCTGGAATAGATTTAGGCATTTCTAATAAAATCTTTCTTATTTTTAATTCCAAAGAATTGTGTTGATCAATATTACATATGTTCCTAAAAGATATGTCTTTGATGGTACCATCGGATTCAATAATAAATAATATTCTAGTATTATCTATTCCTTGAATTAATTCATCCTTAGTTATTTTCAACCTTTTAGTTATGAAACTTAATATATTGACAACATTATTATTATATGTAACACTATCAGTTTCAGTTGGAATATATACAAACCTATTAAAACAATAATCATAGGTCAAACTATGATTAGTATCGATAAATCTACATTTTAAATAAACCAAACAAAACAAGAGTAATATTGAAATTAAGACTTTTTTTTTCATAAATGTTTTCATTTAACTCATGCTCCCTACTGACGCCTTTGTTAAGCCATAGGAGTCACTTGATACATGAATTTATAAAATAAAAAAACACCAACTCAGGAATAGCTCCCAAATTGGTGTTCTCATTTATTTTTAAGGCTGATGATTAGCTTTGGCTTTTTGCTAAAGCTTGTTTGATATCAGCTAAAATATCATCTACATGTTCCAAACCAACTGAAATACGGATTAGACCTGGCGTGATCCCTACGGCTAATCTTTCTTCCTCTGTCAATTTAGAGTGCGTTGTTGATGCAGGGTGAGTTGCAATTGTTCTTGTATCACCTAAGTTCGATGACTTAGAAATTAACGCTAAGCTGTTCCAGAATTTTTTTCCAGCTTCCACACCACCTTTTATTTCAAAAGAAACTAAAGCACCACCTAATCTCATTTGCTTTTTCGCTAATTCATGACCAGGATGTGACTCCAAGAATGGGTACTTTACTAACTCCACTTCAGAAAGACCTTCTAAAGCAGTAGCAACAGCGTGAGCACTTTCACAGTGCTTCTCCATTCTAATTGATAAAGTTTCTAGCGATTTCGAAAGAATCCAACCATGGAAAGGTGATAATGCAGGACCTGTATGTCTTGACATAAATTTCACTTTCTCCATCAATTCTTTTGAACCTAGAATAGCACCTGCTAACACTCTACCCTGCCCATCAATGAACTTAGTAGCGGAGTGTGTAACAATATGAGCACCTAATTTCAAAGGATTCTGTAAATAAGGAGTAGCGAAACAGTTATCTACATTCAAAATGACATCATGCTTATCAGCGATAGCCGCTAAAGCTTCAATATCAATAATGTCTAATGCTGGATTGGAAGGTGTTTCGATAAAGATCATCTTCGTGTTTGGAGTGATCGCTTTATCAAATCCTTCTAAATCATGAATATCAACATATGTATGAGTGACTCCCCATTTTGGTAATAACTGCGTTAGAATTTGGTGTGTAGAACCAAATAAAGAACGAGAAGCTACAATATGATCTCCTTGACTTACAAAAGAAGCAATACTCAAAAACATGGCCGCCATACCTGATGATGTGGCAATACCTGCTTCCGCACCTTCCAATTGTACTAGCTTATCAATAAACTCGTCATTGTTAGGGTTAGAATATCTTGAATAAATATTACCTTCTACCTCATCTGAAAATAGAGCATTCGCATGGTCAGCATCTTCAAATGTAAAACTTGAAGTGGCATAAATGGGCACAGAGTGCTCTCTGTTTTGCGAACGGGGTGTTTGCGCTCTTACCGCAATAGTTTCAAATTTCTTCTCTTCTTGACTCATACAGTTTGTTAGTTAGATACTTGATTATCAATCAAGTTTCAATATTACTAATTAATAATGAAAATAAAGTCTTCCATTGTGATTTTTTAAGAGCAATTAAAGCCAGTTATCGCACACAATAGACTTTCTAGGACTGCTTTATTCTGCAATAATTTCAAAAGAATGCGTAATTGTTGCAGTTGATTTTACCATCTCAGCTACAGAACAATATTTCTCTACGGCTAACTCTACCGCACGCTTTGCTTTTGCTTCGTTGATTTCTCCGAATAGCTTAAAATGAACATGTACCTTTTCGAAAGGAGCAGGAACAGCATCTACACGGTCACCTTCTACTGAAATTTTCACATCGTTGATTACTTGACGTTGTTTTTTCAGAATATGAATCAGGTCAAAACATGCACAGCCAGCCACACCTGTTAGAACTAATTGCATTGGACTAAAAGCACTTCCTTCGCCCATGCCATCCATTTTGCCCTTACCAGCATCAATGAATAAAGAGTTCCCTTCTTCTGAGGTAGCTTCGAATTTTACGCCTTCGTTTACTCGATTTAGTTCAATTTTCATGACTGAATGTAATTTTTATACTTGATTATTTGTTCAATACACAAAGGTTTGATAAAATTACGAGAATACAAACTAAATTAGGGAACTATGAAAAGTATTACTGTAGAAGAATTCAAAGAATTACAGGATAGCGGTGCTGACTTCCAGCTTATAGATGTACGTGAAGACTACGAGTATGAGGAGGCTAACTTAGGTGGAATCTTGATTCCATTGGCTACTGTTGTTGAAGAAGTAGAACAATTCAGCAAAGACAAAAGAGTGATCGTTCATTGCCGTAGCGGTAAGAGATCTGCAAACGCTATTCAAGCTCTTGAAAGCATGTTTGGCTTCACCAACCTTGAAAACTTAGAAGGTGGTATCTTAGCTTACATCGACGAATACGGATTAGACGACTAATTCTATTCTTGAAAAATACACCTTTTTTAAGCCTTCTTGATTTAGACTTTCTAATTTTAAGAAGGCTTTTTTGTGTTTTAATTTTTTAACTGATTATCTATTCCTAAGATCTTTTCCGATATTTGCACCATTAAGAATCTTAATTTAATTATCAATGTCTGATACATTATCCATTGTCATTTTTCAAGGTGTTGACTCTGATTGGTGGCCTGCAGTAATGCAAATCCGTAAAGAAGTTTTTGTTGATGAACAAGAAATCGACATTGCTTTAGAGTTTGATGAAAACGAGCCCAATGCTTTTCACTTATTAGTTTTGGATGACGGGCATCCGGCAGGTGTTTGCCGATTCTTCCCAACTGAAGAAGGATACAAACTAGGACGTTTTGCAGTATCAAAACCTTACAGAGGACAAGGAATAGGCAATGCTTTACTTCAAGCCAGCCTTTCTGAAATTGAAGATGTGGCTGAAGAAGGCACTAGAATGTATCTTCACGCTCAAACGTATGCAACTCAGTTTTACGAAGATGAAGGTTTTGCTGTAAAAGGTGATGAATTTACAGAAGATGGGATTCCACATGTTTTAATGGAACAATTCGTCTAAAACAATATATAGAGGCTGTTAATGATACAGTCTCTTTTTTTTATGATAGATATTGGTTATTATGTATATGAACTAGGACATAAATACTCATTTTATCCTTGACACTTTCATTTAACCCTTTTTGAATAACCCAACACATAAATAACTACTGAAATGAATAACAAAGTTTATATCGCCACTAGTATTGATGGTTTTATTGCTGACAAAAATGAAGGACTGGACTGGCTCCAAACCGTCCCTAATCCCAAAAATGATGATATGGGATTTGCAGACTTCATGAAATCAATTGATGCTCTGATTATGGGGAGGAAAACATATGAAATGGTAAAAAGCTTTGGAGGAGAGTGGCCTTACAGCAAACCTGTATTCGTTTTGAGCAACTCCATTCAAGAAGTTCCCGACCACCTCTCAGAAAAAGTGTCTATCATAAATGGTCCATTAAATGAGGTACTGGAAAAGCTCTACGCTCAAAACTACCTTGATTTATATATTGATGGAGGCTCTGTCATACAAAGTTTCTTAAAGCAAGATTTGATAGATGATTTAATCATTTCTACTATTCCAGTAATACTTGGCGGGGGATCTCCATTATTTGGTGAAACTGACAAGCTGTTAGAATTCGAGTTCGTTAGCTCTAAGTTACTTTTAGGTCAAATTGTTCAAACCCATTATTCAAGAAAAAAATAAAACAAAAAAGGCTAGGTAATTCTAAAATCACCTAGCCTTTTTAATATTCAGAGAATTACTGATTAGTAATCACCTAAAGTCTCTTCTAATTGCGCTAAAGCTGCTTCAGTTTGCTCTGCGTTTGGAGCAACACCGTGCCACTTGTGCGTACCTACCATATAATCGATTGGGAAGCCCATCTCAGTCTTCATTACGATCATGATTGGCTTACCGTTTCCTGAAAGCTCTTTTGCTTGCGTCAATGCAGCATCTAATTTTTCCATGTCGTTACCTTCAGCAACGATAGTCTCCCAACCAAATGCTTTATACTTCGCTTCAATATCGATCAAGCTTAATACGTCAGATACATCACCATCAATTTGACGGTTGTTGTAATCGATGATACCTACTAAGTTGTCAATTTTGTTGTGAGCGGCATACATTGCTGCTTCCCAAATTTGACCTTCTTGTTGCTCACCATCACCCATTAAACAATAGACCATTTTGTCGTCATTGTTTAATTTCTTCGTCAATGCAGTACCTGCAGCAACTGATAAACCTTGTCCTAATGAACCAGAAGCCATACGTACACCTTCTAAGTGCTCATAAGGAGTTGGGTGACCTTGTAATCTTGAGTCGATTTTTCTGTGAGTAGCCAATTCAGATACTGGGAAGTAACCAGCTCTAGCCAGCGTGCTATAAAAAACAGCTGAAATATGACCGTTTGAAAGATAGAAAACATCTTCACCTACAGCATCCATTTTGAACTCCTTGTTGTGTTCCATGTGCTTAAAGTAAAGTGCTACAAATAAGTCAGCACATCCTAGGGCTCCGCCTGGGTGACCGTTTCCTGCACCGTTTACCATTCTAACGATGTCACGTCTTACTTGAGACGCTATTCTTTTCAATTCTGCTATCTCTGCCATCTTTCTTTGATGTAAGCTATTTATTATATGTTTATTGGGTTTTTACACCCAACTATTATTTTCCGACTGCAAACTTAACCAATTATCTGTTTAGTATGCTCTTTCGTCTTCACCTTTTTAATAATGTCCGTTAAAATTCCCTCTTCATCGATGATAAAAGTGGTTCTGACCGTTCCCATGTACTCTTTTCCGAACGTTTTTTTCAATTGCCAAGTACCATAAAGGTCATGAACTTTGTGATCTACGTCTGCCAAAAGTGGAAATGGCAACTCATGTTTGGCAATAAATTTTTGGTGACGCTCTTCTGAATCAGTACTTACACCCAATACCACATAACCTTCAGACATTAGTTTTTCATAGTTGTCTCTCAGGTCACAAGCTTGAGCTGTACAGCCAGGCGTCATGTCTTTCGGATAAAAATAAAGTACTACTTTCTTTCCTTTAAAATCAGAAAGCTTTACTGTATTACCATTTTGATCTAAGCTCTCGAATTCTGGAGCTGCCTGTCCGATTTCTAATGACATAATTGTATTGTTTTAGTGTAATTTGTTGTGTGTTGACAAATGTAGAATTTTCATAGGGAGTTACAAAAAATGAGATCTCCTTAAATCATAAAAAACACATTATTGAAACAAGTAACGATTGAGAATTCGTTTTGTTTATCACAAGAGAATTATTTTTGTAGTAATTTTGAATGAAAACATATCAAAACCATCATTAAGATTAAACACAGAAGTATACATTGGAATATTGTTTTTTAGTACTGGGTATTCTCTATTTTTTTTACTTATTAAGATTAATACACCTTTGGAACAGCTCTATTTCTATTCCAACTAACAAGGAGTTGACTACTGCTGTAACGGTTGTTGTTGCTTTGCGAAATGAGGAAAAGAATATCGAAACATTATTTCAATCATTAAAACAACAGTCTTATCAGCATTTCAATTGTTGCTTTATCAATGATCATTCTGACGACAATACTGCATTGCTACTAGAAGAAAAAGTAAAGTCAGCCTCTGATCAGTTTAAAGTAATTTCTCTGAATAAAAATGAAGAAGGGAAAAAAATGGCTATAAGGAAAGGGGTAGAAAACGCACAGGGTGATCTCATCATTACAACAGATGCAGATTGCGTGCATGATCCTGATTGGATTAAGACGATTGTTGCATACTATCATCAATACAAAAAACCAAAACTACTATCAGGCCCTGTTCAATTTTCTCCTTCCAATACTTTTTTACAACAACTCATGACCATTGAGTTTGGAAGTCTGATACTCACTGGCGCCACTTCTATCATGAATAAACAGCCAAATATGTGCAATGCGGCAAACTTAGCATTTCAACGAGAGGCTTTTCTTCATCAAAATAATTATGAAAAACACATTCATATCCCAACCGGTGATGATGAATTTCTGATGCATCAAATCGCCGCTGAAGATCCGTCTAAAATCAGGTTTATTAAAAACTCCAAAGCTATTGTGCAAACTCCTCCACCAGAGGGATTTAGTTCGTTTATACAACAAAGAATACGCTGGGCTAGTAAATGGAGGCATTATGATAACAAATCACCCCAGCTGAGTGCTATTTTTATTTTCTTATTACATTTTAGTTTTATAGGTTCATTGGCCTCTGTTACTTTCTTTTCTGGAAATTGGTTAATATTGCTCTCAGGTTTGGCAGTAAGATTGTTGATAGAGTTGTACTTTAATAAGATTATGCTCAAATGGCAAGGTGATCACAGGCTTGTAAAATGGATTCCACTTGTTTCCCTTCTCTATCCATTTTATGCATTTAGCATTGGTTTGCTCGCCACTTTTAGCAAGTATTCGTGGAAGAATAGAAAATATAATGTTTAGAACAGCTATGAAAGCTTCCTTTTCATGAAAAATATTTTCCAAACATGCTCTTAATCTTCCAAATTTATTATTTTTGAAATAAGATTTTTTTTTATGACTGATATTGAATACGACATTCTTGATGAACTCTATTTTGTTGTGAGTTTCAAAGATTTACTTTCTGAGGTTTCACTACAGGAAGAAACCTTAAAAACAACACTAAAGAGTTTAATAGAAAAAGGTTGGGTACGTTCTTTTTCTTCTCCATCGGAAGAAATTGAAATTGAACTTTCAGATTTTGAGAATTTATACTCATCATTGTATTATCTTGCCTCGAAGAAAGGCTTGTTAGCTCATAATTCTCAATAAAGACACTAACTCTTATTCTTTTACATAGCATAGATGACAGCGTACGAAGTACATAAACCACCATCACACTTTGTCAAAAAGAGACTAAAGCGGAACACTCCTGCCATGATCTCTATTGTCTATATTTTCATATTGGCATGTATGGCTATTGCCGGCTATTTGATCATGCCTGATGGTACCCACTTTGCCAATGATGGTCTTTTGGAAGCTTCTAAAAAACCTCCAATGTTTACTGTGGATGTACTGAAACAGAAAAAGGATATAGTGGTACACACTCCTTCTGTCATTGACATTTTATTGAATGGTGAAGAGAATAAGTTTTTTGAGATTCCAATTGTCGGGACTCCCAAAATTGTTGGAGATTCTGTCTTTTTTGTAGTCTATCCGGGCTTAGAAAAAAAATCACTTCATACTACCAAAAGGTTGGAAATGGGACTTCCCCTGGTCGAAGTGGTAAAATCAATTTACTCTTCCCCTTCCGAAATTCTTGGTAAGAATCTCCCTCACAACTACATCACAAGAGGCGACTCAACCATTTACTTGAACGAAAGACAAAATGTTCAAAAGGCCTATAGAAATGACCTGATCAAGGAATTTGAAAGCAAGCACATAGAAAAGAAAACTTTTATACTCGGTACTGATAAAATAGGACGTGATGTATTAAGCCGTCTGATATTTGGTACAAGAGTATCATTAACCATCGGATTTATTTCACTGATCATTTCATTAACCATCGGAATTTTAATTGGATCGATGAGTGGTTATTTTGGCGGTTACATTGACAAAATAGCATTATGGCTAATGACCATAACTTGGTCGATTCCTGCCATTATGTTGGTAGTAGCTGTTCGTCTGGCACTTCAAAGTGAAGGTGTATGGGTAACTTTTGTAGCTGTTGGTCTGACGATGTGGGTTGAAGTAGCTCGTGTGATCAGAGGACAGATTCTATCCATCAAACAAAAGGATTATGTTGAAGCAGCAAGAGCTTTAGGATATTCTAATACAAGAATCATTTGGCATCACATACTACCTAATGTCTTGAGTCCTCTTGCTGTAATTTGTGCTTCTAATTTTGCTTCGGCAATACTCATTGAAGCAGGTTTAAGTTTCCTAGGATTAGGTGGACCACCATCTATGCCATCATGGGGAACGATGATTAAAGAAGGTTTAACAGAATTAACACCTAGTGGACATTGGCATCTAATCATTTTCCCTTGTCTTGCTATTAGCCTTACTGTTTTGGCCTTTAATTTAATTGGGAACGGGCTTAGAGATGCCTTTGACCCACATTCTAATTCAAAATAAAATATATTGTATTCATATACCTATGGCGAATCCTATTGATAAACGATTAATGCTGAAAGAAATGCAGTTAGAATCTCTTTTTGAGACGATAAGTGCTATCAACGCAAATAAATCGGAAGAAGATCTTTATACTATCTACAAACTAACGCTTTCATCAAACCCTAGTATTTCAAATCTTCTTCTATTTGTTTTTGATGAGGATTTGCAAGAACATGTTCGTTATGTTAATTATGGCAACCATGACCATGATCTAACAGAGCGTTTTCCAAAAGCCTTTGAAGATTATACAAAAACTTCTAAGCTAAATTCAAAACCTGAAGGATTTCAAAATTTTGATACGATCATTCCAATCAAGCATAAAAATGATGTTTTAGCTTACGCATTGGTTGGAGTTGCATCAGAAAAACATATTGATTTTCATGACTCCGGCTTTACAGAGGCTTTGAGTAATATCATTTTGGTAGCTATTGAAAATAAAAAGCTAGCAAGAAAAGAAGAGAAACAGAAGGAAACGAAAAAGCAGTTGAAAATTGCCTCTCAGGTGCAGACAATGCTTTTCCCTAGAAACTTGCCTTACGGCGATGATGTTCCTGTTTCGATTCATGCAAGCTACATGCCCCACCACTCGATCGGCGGTGATTATTATGACTTTATCCAAATGACGGATACAAAGTTCTTAATTTCTATTGCTGATGTATCCGGGAAAGGGGTTCCAGCGGCTATTTTAATGTCCAATTTCCAAGGAACAATTCGAGCTTTAGCAAGAAGAAATATGGATATTGAGAGTATTGTTCATGAAGCCAATACTCAAATTTTAGAAAGTGCTCAAGGTGAAAATTTCATCACTGCTTTCTTCATGGTGTTCGATACCGATACACAATGCATTCACTACATCAATGCAGGACACAACCCTCCATTCCTCTATAATGAAAATAAATTCTCTCGTTTAGAAGAAGGTACAACAATTTTGGGGTCTTTTACAAAATTACCTTTCATTGAAGTTGGAGAAATTAATAACTTGCGAAAGTTCTTCATTTTTGGATTCACAGATGGATTCACAGAAACCTATAATGACGAAGATGAAGAGCTAGGAGATGACAAGTTATTAGAGTTCTTGGATGCAAATATTCAATACGACCAGAAAAAAATGCATAAGAATCTTATTGCACTCCTTAATACTTTCAAGGGACATCAAGCCTATGCCGATGACATCACATTACTGTCGTGCAAGGTGGACCTTGACAAGCAATAAACACATATTTTATTACTTATATTAATTACTAACCTATATTTAAATGCAAAAGCTCGAGTTAAATAGCTTCATGCAGGGTTTAATCAGAAGAAATCCTGGACAACCAGAATTCCACCAAGCTGTGGAGGAAGTGGCAGAGAAATTAATTCCATTCATCAACGAAAACCCCAAATACTTAGACGCTTCAATTTTGGAGCGTATGACAGAGCCTGATAGAGTAATCAGTTTCCGTGTAACATGGATGGACGACGAAGGCAACATTCGTGTAAATAGAGGTCACCGTGTACAATTCAACGGTGCTATTGGTCCTTATAAGGGTGGTCTTCGTTTCGATAAATCAGTATCATTAGGTACTTTAAAATTCTTAGGTTTTGAGCAAGTTTTAAAGAACTCTCTAACTACATTACCGATGGGTGGTGCAAAAGGTGGTTCTGACTTCAACCCTAAAGGAAAATCAGAAGCAGAAATTATGAGATTCTGTCAAGCTTTTATGACAGAACTTTACAGATATATTGGTAAGGATACGGACGTTCCTGCCGGCGATATTGGTGTTGGCGGTAGAGAAGTAAGTTATATGTTTGGTCAGTACCGTCGTATTGCCAACGAATATACAGGTGTTCTTACAGGTAAAAACTTAGCATTTGGTGGATCAAATGCTAGAACTGAAGCCACAGGTTATGGTTCAGTTTACTTCGCTAAAGAAATGCTTGCTGTTAGAAATGATGACTTCAACGGTAAAGTAGCTGTAGTATCAGGATCTGGCAACGTAGCACAATATACTGTTGAAAAATTAATTCAATTAGGAGCAAAAGTAGTAACAGTATCAGACCGTGGTGGTTTCTTACATGATCCTGATGGAATCGATGCAGAAAAATTAGCTCATATTCAACAACTAAAAAATGTTGATAGAGTCTCTTTAGAAGAATATACTAAAAAATACACTGGTGCAAAATACACTGAAGGTGCAAGACCTTGGGGTATTAAAGCTGATTTAGCATTCCCATCTGCAACTCAAAATGAGTTGGATGAAAAAGATGCTGAAACTCTTATCTCAAATGGATGTATTTTAGTTTGTGAAGGAGCAAACATGCCTTCAACAATTGGTGCGATTAAAGTATTTGAGAAAAATAAAATCATGTACGGTCCTGGTAAAGCAGCCAACGCAGGTGGTGTAGCGATCTCAGGTCTTGAAATGACTCAAAACTCAATGCGTTTACAGTGGAGCTTTGAAGAAGTTGATGAAAAACTTCAAGGTATCATGAAGAAAATCCACGCTAAATGTGTGAAATATGGTCAAGAAGACGGATGGGTTGATTATGTGAAAGGAGCAAATATTGGTGGCTTCGTAAAAGTTGCTGATGCTTTATTAGCATACGGTGTAATCTAATCCCGTCTCTTTTATAGATGAAACAGGCTAAGTTGTTTGATAATGACTTAGCCTGTTTTTTTATGTCCTATTAGTGGTGATCTTTTGCCCACCATAAATCACTCATAAAATCATTACTTCCATTTTCCAAGGCTTGAATTCCCGAATTATACCCTTTACTGTTGGCTCCTTGTTCACGGCTAGGATATAATACTCTTCCTGGAATTTTCCCATTGGATCTATTATCTGGATGATTGATTTGTTTTTTGGTAACAATAGAAGGATAATGTGTACGTCTCCATTCTGCATAAGATTCATATCCATTGAGCAATAAAGAAACCCATTTTTGAGTATGAATTTCATCCAAAGCCCCCTCTAAACCCATTGCCGGATTACTCCCTAATGTAGGAATTGAAGCTAAATAATCATCTACCTGATCAGACTTTAACGCCTGCTCAGCATTATACATTTCCATTAATTCCATTCCTGCTTTGATACCGCTTTTATATAAAGCATTAGCATCACCTGCTCCATTTATCAATCCTTTTAATTGAGCTTCCGCTAATAAAAACTGAACTTCTGCGTAATGCAGGATAACTGTAGGCGCATTAAGGTGAACTAAATTTTGACGATGTGGCTGAGCAAATCCATAAACACCAATCCCATTCTCAAATTGACTATCAAACTGATTCTCATTTGCAAGGTCTATCATTTCACTCACTTCTAAACCATTCGGTAACCCTTTATAATCTTCACTATTTGAAAAATACTTTTCATCTGAATTATAAACGCCTGCTAGAAAACCCAACCTGGGATCTACCTGATCAGAGTAGTTTCTCAACACATCAATAAAGGTATCTGAGTATCGGAATAGATGAGCTCCTACTCCGCCATAATTAAAAAATACTCTGGAAGTGGGATTCATATAACGGCTATTATCACTGAAATGATTTAAAAAAATATTATCAGCATTAGATTGTAAAACGCCATTATCATACGCTTTTTGAGCATATTTACGAGCAACCTCTGGCGCCTTGTCAGATACTCTTAATGCTAGCCTCAACATTAAAGAATTACAAAATAAATTCCACTTATCGATATCCCCACTAAAGAATAAATCACCATCAATAAAAGCCTCAGCTTGGGAAGGTGGATTACTTAAAACTTGCTGAACACCTTCCAATCGTTCTAATAATCCTTTTATATTTTTTGTCTCATTCCCTAAATAAATATCTTTTTCATTATCGTACCTTGGTTCAAAAATCCCTTCCGTTGCTCCTTTTCCTGCTTCAGAATAAGGAATTGGTCCATAAAAATCTGATAAGCGGTGAAAATTCCAAACCTGTAACACTTCAATCACAGCCAATTTCAATGCATTCTTCTCTTCATTCTCATTTTTTAATTCATAAGCTATCATCTCCAAATTATTAGTGCATTCTCTAAAAATTCTCTCCCAGAAAGCAGACATATACTCTTCATTATAAGTATAATAATTACCTGACCACGATTTTGAGGTCGCTGACAAATGCTGTACAAATTCCTCTGCATAAATCAGGTTTCCTCTCCAAACATCATAATCATCTCCCACTCCATGCAAAATAGCATATGCTAAAATGTTATCATGTGTCATGTTCGTTGACTTATTTGGGTCAACGTTGATATCTGTGTTTACACATGCGGAAAATGAAAACCAAAGTGTGATAATTAAAGCTGTTTTATATATAATTTGCATGATTGTTTTAGTATTTAGAATGAGACATTTAGATTAAAACCGTAGCTTCTTACAGAGGGAAGAGCTATCATTTCAACAGCTCTACCTGTACTTGAAGCGTTTAGAATGGCTGTCGGATCTACATTTTCGGTTGCTTTCCAAATAAAAAATGGATTACTAAACACTGCCGATATTCTTGCAGAAGACAAGTGTATTTTTTCTAATAATGATTTAGAAAAACCATAACCTAAACTGATTTCTTTCACTCTGATGTAAGAAGCATCTCGGATAAACTCTGAATTGATTTCTGAAATTCTGTTGTAGTAGATTTCAGGATTTGGACCAATACCTTGAGTATAATAAAGATCTCTTCCTTCTAAAGTATTGATATGTGTTCCAGATTGATACATATCAGCATTTGTTCCAGAATAAAACTGTCCACCAATCTGCTGATCCAATACAACATTCAATGAAAATTTCTTATAATTGAAGCTTGATGTATAACCTAAAATTGCTGTGGGATTCATACTTCCAATTGACACCAACTCTGATGTATAATTAGGAATTCCATTCTCATCGTATTCAATTTCACCATTCTCATTTCTTGAATAATCTCTACCCATGATCACTCCATATTCTTCACCAACGATGGCATCTACTCTCACATCACCATAATCACTGATGGTAATTTTCTGCATATCACCAATCAAACTGTTCACTTTGTTTTTATTTTGAGTATAATGGATTCCAACATTCCAATGGAAATTTCTATTCACAACAGGCACAAGATTTAACGACACTTCATAACCAGTATTGCTCATACTTCCGGCATTCACCATTCTGCTTGTAAAACCTGAAGCATCTGAAATATCCATATTGATAATCTGATCTTCTGTCACCTGATCATAGTAAGTGAAATTGAAATTGATTCTATCATGAAAGAAACCAAGGTCTGCTCCGAACTCTATAGAAGAAGTCATTTCTGGTAATAAATCTGCATTATTCATTGCTCCAGAATACCCTGCTGGCAAAATTCTATTTCCATTTTTATTGTTGAAACCATTGCCAGCTGTTCTGAAAGTCTGATACAATTTATAAGGATCAGTATCTGAACCTACTTGTGCCCATGATCCTCTAACCTTTGCCAATGTGAACCAAACTGGTAAGTTTATTTTTTCAGAGAATACAATACTTGAACTGAAAGAAGGATAGAAATACGAATTATTTCCGGCAGGTAATGTTGAGGTCCAATCATTTCTTCCTGTCACAGTCAAATACAACCAGCTATCATAACCAAAATCCAAAGATCCGTAAATCGAATTCATTTCTTTTTCAGAATGATTTTGTGTTCCTGACACCAAACCTGCATTACTTACATGATACCAATCTGAATAAAATTGCGTCATCTCTATCCCAACATTATTCTGAGAAAATCGCATCATATTAGCCCCCATAATTCCTGAGATATTAAACTTTCCGAAGTCTTTATTCAAACTTAAATACAAATCATGATTCATTTCATAACGTTCTTTCATACTTTCTTTACTTTCTCCATTACTGATGTAAGGCGTACCCACAGGTGTAATACTCAAATCTCTCCCTGAAGTAAAGTCAAGGCCATTTCTATAATTAATTTTAACCCCTTTGAATAACTCAAAACCAACATTTGCTGATAATAGCACCTTATTTTCAATATCTGTAATGTTCAGATTGTCCATTACCCAATAAGGATTCAATGTATAAACGTCATTAATAAAGCTTGGCTGAGCTCGATTTCTTTTCAGGATTTCTGAAGATTGAGTAGCAGGCATTTTGTGATAAGCATTCGATGGATTAAAAGTCGACTCTCCACCTGAGGACCTGCTTGCATCTTGATGAATATAAGTCAGTTTTGTATCTATAAATAACCGTTTCGATTGATCTGTATTAACTCTTGCTGATATTGAATTTCTTTTAATTGTAGAATTAGGTTGTATGTCTTGGACCTGTTGGTTGGCATAAGAGACCCTTGTTTGTACAGCTTCATTTCCTGCCGAAACCGCAATACTATTATTAAAAACATGACCTGTACTGAATAATGACATTGGGTCCCATCGGTCACTATAACGATAAGTGTTACCATCAAAACCCGTATAATCTTGATCGTTCATCTTAGCTCCCCAGCTTGACAGTCCTGTATCTCTAACTTCAGCTTCTGATGAAGGTATTCTCCCCTGCACACCTTGTCCATAAATATTTTGTCGGGAAGTCAACATATCATTGGGTACACTCCATATCATAGAAGAGTTAAAGTCTACCCCTATTCCATCTTTCTTTTTACCTGTTTTTGTCGTAATCAACAAAACTCCATTTGAAGCTCTAGATCCATACAATGCCGTTGCAGCCGCACCTTTCAATACACTTGTTGAAGCAATATCATCTGGATTAATCATAGATAGGGCATCTCCTTTGTCAGTACCACCCCATTTACCAACACCTCCTTTGGTTCCTCCATCCATCGGCACACCATCAATGACAATCAGCGGATAATTATTTCCCTTCAGGGATGCATTACCTCGAATTGAAATAGATGATGCCTGTCCAGGCCTGTTTCCTGAAATCTGAACTCCTGTCACTCTACCCCCCAAACTATTGGCTACAGAACCTGTATTGACTTGAGTTAAATCATCTCCTCCCACTTCAGAAACAGCATATCCCAAAGCCTGTTTTTCTTTAGAAATACCGAGAGCCGTCACTACTACCTCTTTCAGTTCTTCTACTTCTTCCTCCAATACTACAGTAATATTTTCTAGGTTTACCACCTCTACTTCTTTTTGCTGATATCCCACAAAAGTGAAAATCATTATCTGGCCTAACTCTACATCCAATGTAAACTTCCCATCCATATCTGTGATCACTCCATTTGAAGTACCTTGAATGGAAATATTTACACCAGGGAGCGTGGCTTGGTCTTTTGCATCGAGCACTTGACCATTGATATTATTTTGAGCGTAAGAAGTCAGGTTCGTTATTATAAAAATGACGAACGCAAACAGTTTTAGTTTATACATTTTTATCTGAATTGAAACGTTATGAACAAATCCTTTTTAATAGAGCAAGTCTGAAACCTCTTGTTAGTTTTATACTTTCTTCTTAAAAAGCTTATCACAATGTTACAGGGTATAGGAGGCATTTATCACTTACAAATGGGAGTACAAATGGGATAAAATTATTAATAAATCTAAAATTAGACACTCAACACAATACACATCAACAATCCTAAGTAACGAGTTTGCTTTAATAAAATATGTTTAAGAAATCGCAGGTAAGTACTACATCCAAAAGCTATCACTATTTCAATTCACCAACAGATCCACTTCATCAACTAGAACCAACTAATATGAACAGACTTTTTATCTATTTCATACTTATACAATCATTCATTTTCAACAAAGCTTATGCACAAGGAGGTTTACTATTCAAGGGTTCTTCCATTGAAAAAGAACGACCAACTTCTTTGAAACTACCTAAAGAAAATGGAATAAATACTGATTCATATTTTGAATTAAGTTTTGATTTTTCTCTTGAAAAAGGGAATGAAATCGGTCGTATTCTAAGAGTTATTACTGAACAGGAACACACCATTGATGTCATCTACAATCCAAGTATTAATGGTATCAATCAGAGTTTATTAATTGTACTTGACAAGAAAAATCACATTCTTAGTATTCCACTTAAAAAGTATTCAAAATATATTGACTGGACATTTTTTAAATTTATTGTAGATCAAAATTCACAGCAGTTCACTGTAGTTTTAGATGGAAATGAATTTAAAGCTGAATATCCTCCACTTCCCACTTTCAAATCATTACAGTTAGAATTTGGAGCTTCAAATCAGCAAGGTTTTGAAATCACCGATATTCCTTCTTTCACAATTCAGTCTGTGAAATTTTCATCTTTGAGTGATGTTTATGAATGGCCATTAAATGAATATCAGGGTAACATTGCTAGAGAAATTCATCATGGATTAGATGGTAAAGTGAGCTATCCTCACTGGATATTAAAGGATCACCATCATTGGAGAAAAATTACGGAATTAGAATGTGGTTTTCATCCTGCCATTATGTTTGATTCCTTAAAGCAGGAAATCGTAACCGCTGACCAGAAGTTCCTTCATCGGTATGACGTCCGATCTGGAAATATTACTACTACGCACGTACCTCTTAGAGCTGTGGACAATGGCATTTTTGAAGGGCTTCATCTTCCTAATGAGAAGCGTTTCTTACTTTTTGACATACGAGGAAATACCGTTTCCTCCTTAGCTCATGGTGACACTCTGGCCACTCGAAAAATTTACAACAACAAGGTGATCAACTATTGGTACCCGAATATTTTTTATAATGAGCACAGTCGTCAATTCAAAGAGATCAATGGATATGGACGATTTAAATATAAAACGGATTACCGAAAATACAACCGATACTGGGCACGTTGGGAAGCTTGTGAATTAAAAGGGGACAGCATAGCTCCACGCTACAGAATGGGACAATATAAACTCAATTCGAAAGAATATCTACTTTACGGTGGTGTCGGAAATGAAAATGGCTATCAAGTTCTAGGCACTCAATTTTTTCATGATTTATATAAGATCGACACCAAAACAGATTCAATCCATAAGTTATGGAGCTTTGATCCTCCAATCAAAAACATGAGCAATGCAGGGAATATCTATTTGGATAAACAAGGTGAAAATTTTTACAGCATACTACTGCTCAATCGTCAATACAACACTACAATTCAACTGGCTAAAATCAATATCAAAGATGGAAATGTAGAAACAGTCAGTGATACTTTAGTGGTAAAATATAGAGATACTGAATCACAAATAAAGCTATTCAAGAATTCTAAAAACAACTCTTTCTACCTCTGTCACTTGAACGGCAATTATGACCAGAATAAATCAAAGTTGACTATATATGAATTAAAAGGCCCTCCAATTAGTGCTTCGGAAATGGTGGAGTTAAGCAAAAATAAAAAATACACACCTTCCAATTTTCAATACAGCTATATCATTCTGATTGTTGGTCTCGTCATTTTTTTCTTTGTCATCAGTCATAATTTCAAGGGTTCTTCTCCTTCCAAAAAAGAAAAAGTAGAGGAAAAGGTTTCTAGACATCATACTGAAGAAATTCCGAATATCAGTACACCAGTTCAAGGCAAAAATGCATTCTTGATTTTTGGAAAACTGGAGCTTATTGACCGTGATGGAAATAAAATAACAGATCAAATTACAGAGAAGTTACGACAACTGTTCTTAATTGTACTTTTTTATCCTTATACACACAAACGACCTGTCAGCACATCTGAGTTGACACAACTTTTGTGGCCTAATGCACCAAAACCAAAATCAAAAAACAATAGATCAGTCACTGTTAGAAGATTAAGAATTATTCTAGAACAATGTGATGGAATTCAACTTGTGTACAACAATAAAGGTTGGTCATTTGAATATGCCCCTGACTTTTACAACGAATTTGAGGTATTTACGCAATTAAAAACACAATTAGAGAGTGATAATTTTGAAAGTAGCGACTGTTTTATTGCCTTCTTTCATATTGTTGCAAAGGGAAATTTATTACGACCAATGGCCTTTGAATATTTAGATGATACAATCTCTAATCTCAAAACAGATCTAATCAATACACTTTTAAAGTTTGCCAAAACCAAAAAACATATTCCATGGATAGAACAAATTACAGATTGTATTTTCCAATATGACAAGTTAGATGAAGATGCTCTAATATTGAAAATAAACACGCTTCTTTTGATGGATAAGAAAATTCAAGCACATCAAGAATATTCAAAATTCACTAAGAATCACCTTAGCTTTTTTGGAGAAGCATATCATAAATCTTTTGAAGAATTGATTAAATAAAAAAGCCCATACCTTAAGGTTAAGATATGGGCTTCAATATATTCTTATTTGATTTTGGATTAGAAACCAAAACCACTTGTACTCATTTTAGTATATCCTGCCGTTGATAAAGTGTACTTCTTGTTGATAATTTGAGTTGCCTCAACATCCATTCTTTGATTTTTTGCTTCATCAATAAAGCTAAAACCTAATAACATTTCACCATCAGAAAGATCTATACCAACCTCTTTCGTCATTACTTTTGTCAAGTTTTCGATACCTTTTGCAGGCACTGACAACTTGCCAATATAGATATAAACTCTTTGGCCGTCTTTTTCGCCTTCATAAACACGGCATTTAGTACCTAAGATTTCTTTTTTGATCTTCTTATTTTCAACTGCTTTTACAGAATTAATTCCATAAACGTCAACTGTAGAAGGATCAACTGGAGATTCAATGGCAATCTTTTGGCCGAATTGACGCATTAAAATCAAGTATTTATTATTTTCAAAGTCACATAGCATATATTGTGTTCCTCCATCTTCTTCCATTACTACTCTAGCACCCAAGTAATCATTTTCTCCAATCATTAGAGATACTTTTGGATATTCTAAAGCACGTCCGTTATGCATCTGACTAAACACCAATTGATTGTCAAAAGGATAAGATTGTGCAAAAGCTGAAAGTGATAATGAGCTTAATAATGCTATAAAGGCGATTTTTATAAGTTTCATTCCGGTAAAATTTGTGTTATTTAATTCCTTAAAATAAGACGTAAATTCTTATGATAGGTTTTCCAAAAATAATCAATTCCAAAAGAAAATTACCTCATAATGTATTTATAGGTAATTAAAGGAAGTTAAATAAAGAAAAAATAAGGCTACTTTTCTGTGTTTGAAGCGATAGAATGGAAAATCACCTTACCTCCATAAGCCATATCAATGAGTAAATCTCCCTCTTTGATCAATTTGATATCAGGTCGATTTGGAGCTAAATGATCCATTTTAATACCTGCTGAATTTTCACCGTGCCCCTCTTCAAGAGATACGTTGATCTTTCCTTCAGAAGTTGTATATGTACCTTCAAACTCGTAAAAACTCCCATCAGAATAATCTAAAACATATTGTACTTTTCCATTGGGCTGAAAGGAAAAGGCTACGGTTCCATAAGCTCTTTTATTAATATAGGTAGCCCCATCATCTACATCTGCGGCTATTCCATTAAAAGATATAAAAGCTAAGAATGTTGTGGCCAGCAGTTTTGAAATGTTCATTAGATTATCCATAGTCATCGGTAACGGTTTGTTCAACTTTTACAAACGACGGATAACAATGTATTGACTACATTCAGAAACACTCATTTAATCAATAAAACCTATTTTAACGAAAAAAGCCCCCTGATCACTCAGGAGGCTTCAAAAATTTATCTTTTAAAAGAACTAAGCTTTGATAGCTTCAGGATCTTTTTTGATTTCTTTTTTCGAAGTATCAAATACTACTGGAGCCGCGATAAATACTGAAGAGTATGTACCAACCATGATACCAATAAATAATGAGAATGAGAATCCTCTTAATGCCTCACCACCGAAGATTAATAATACTAAGATTACTAATAAAGTTGTGAATGAAGTGATAATCGTACGGTTTAATGTACCATTGATCGCAGAGTTCATTACATCAATTGTTTTAGAACCTGATGTTGCATTTGAAGTTTCTTCACGAACACGGTCAAATACTACCACGGTATCGTTAATTGAGTAACCAATTACTGTTAATACCGCTGCGATGAATACTTGGTCTAATTCGAAACCTGCACCTAAAAGGTTAGCAATACCGAACGCACCAAATACAACTAATGTATCGTGGAATAAGGCAACAACTGCACCTGCACCGAAGTTCCACTTACCGAAACGTAATAAGATATATAAGAAGATACCCGCTAAAGAGAATAATACTGCCTCTTCTGCACCTTCAGTGATGTCATCTGCAATCGTAGCACCTACTTTTGAAGTTGAAGGAATAACGAATGTACCTGCATCTACTTTTTGCTTATCTGAGTATTTCAAGCCAGTGAATGACTCAATACCTTTAACGATAGCAGCTTGTACTTTATCATCAGCTGCAGTAGACTCATCATCTACTAAGTAAGCTGTAGTGATTTTTAAAGTATTGTCGTTTCCGTAAGTTTTTACTTCAACTGACTTACCTTCTACTTCTTTTACTAATGAACCTTGTAATTTTGAAGGAACAACAGCTTCTTCGAAGTTTACAATATATGTACGACCACCTGTAAAGTCTACACCTAAGTTAAGACCGTTTTCGCTTAGAGCGATAGAACCGATACCTAATGTGATAATGATTGCTGAGAAAATGTAAGCGATTTTACGTTTACCCATGAAATCGTAGTTCGACTGACCCGCTAATTTCTTTGATAAACCAGTTTCGAAGTTTAAGCTTACGTTCTCACCGTGCTTCTTAGTGAAGTAAGAAACAATCAAACGAGAAATGAATACTGCTGAGAAGAATGAACAAACGATACCGATCATTAATGTTACCGCGAAACCTTTGATTGGTCCCATACCGAATGTGTAAAGGAAAGCACCAGTCAATAATGTTGTTAAGTTGGCATCAAAGATTGTCCAGAATGCACGGTCGAAACCATTATTGATTGCTTCTAAAATACCTCTACCTGCTCTTTGCTCTTCACGGATACGTTCGAAGATTAGTACGTTGGCGTCAATCGACATACCGATTGTCAATACGATACCTGCAATACCTGGTAAAGTTAATGCAGCACCAAGCTCTGCTAAGATACCGAAGATAAAGAAGATGTTTGCACCCAATGCAACGTTGGCAATCACACCACCTTTAGCGTAGTAAGCAATCATAAATACGATTACTAAACCTAAACCGATAAGGATTGAAGTCATACCTTCTGATTGAGCAACTTTACCTAATGAAGGACCAACAACAACTTCCTCGATGATACGAGTAGGAGCTGGTAATTTACCTGCTTTTAATACGTTTGCTAAATCTTTTGCTTCGTTGATGTCAAAAGAACCTGTGATTTCTGAACGACCACCGTCGATTTCTGAGTTTACAGTTGGAGCAGTATATACTTCGTTATCTAAAGAGATAGCGATACGACGACCTAAGTTTTGGCCTGTCATTTTCTTCCATTTCTTAGCACCTTCTACGTTCATTGACATAGATACTGCAGGTTGAGCTCTTTGGTCGAAAGACTGGATAGCGTCTGTAATTACGTCACCTGAGATTTTAGCCTCACGGTCTTTCTTTACTACGAATAACTCGAAGTAGCTAACACCTTCTTGAGTTGCCACTGCTTTGTGACCCCATAAGAATTTCATATCTGAAGGAACAACTGAAGTTACGTTTTCATCACGTAACATTTTGTTTACTGCTGAAGTATCGTTCTCAGAGTAAACTAAACCACCTTGCATTTTTGATAAAAGTGGAGAGATTACTGTCTCATCAACTTGAGTTGAATCAGCTGCTGTACTAGTTGAATCACCTTCGAATAAAGAGTTGTTGTCTGAAGCAACAGCTTTTTCTTCTTTTTGAGCAGGAACGTCACCTGCTAATTTCTTACGAGCTTCTTCTTGTTTCACCCACTCTTGGTTCATTTGGAAAATGAATGGCTGAGCTTCTTGGTTAGTCCAAACTTCTAAGAACTCTAACTTTGCAACACCTTGTAATAAGTTACGTACACGCTCAGGGTTATCTACACCTGGTAATTCGATTGAAATACGGTTAGTACCTTGTAAACGTTGGATGTTTGGTTGAGTAACACCAAACTTGTCAATACGAGTACGGATAATTTCGAATGCTCTATCTACAGCACCATCTACTTCGCTTTCTACTAAATCAACTACTTGCTTGTTTGGTGAGTTGAAAGAAATACGACCACGGTTTGCTGATGAAGCAAAGTAAGTTGCGAAAGGAACATTTGGAGCTGCACCTTCTAATGCATCGAAGAAGTTAGTAGTGAATGACTCTCTGTTTTCTTTTTGTGCCTTTGCCGCTTCTGCTAATGCTGTTTCAAATGCTGCATCAACATTTGCACCTGCCATTGCTTTGATTACCTCTACTGGAGATACTTCAAGCGTAACGTGCATACCACCTTGTAAGTCAAGACCTAAAGCTAATTCTTTGTTCTTTACTTCTTCATAAGTGTATGAAGTGAATCCTAAATCGTAAACTGGAGTTTTCCAAAGTGAGTCGATGTAAGATTGTTTTTTGAAATAGTCAACGTGACCATCTGAATCCATTGCATACTCATCCGCGTCGCTTTGAATTGAGCGAGATACGAAAGAGAATGACAAGTCAAATAAACTGAATAGGGTTACAATAACCGCTATAAACAGGATAAAACCTCTGTTTCTCATAGTTGTAATTAAAGTACTATATGATAGCTGAAATGATTAATTTAATATATATACACACGGCTTTGATATTTTGTGTATAGGGCTATACACGCCATAAAAGCGTTAAAACGGTGTCAATACGTAATAGGGGGATAAGAAATAACTAGGGTGCATTGGGCGCTGCATAATAGGTATAGATGCAGGCTACGGCTGTTGAAAGGAAAGTATCAACAACTTCTTTTGTAGGTTTAATTTTGGCAACAGGCTTTAGAATTAACCTGAAGTTTTCTAATTGAGGCAATGTCTTTACAAATACATTACACCAATTTACTGTTTCAGTGCTCTGCGGGATTGCAGTAGACTGATCTTTTAAGACATTGTAAGTAGGCTTCTGTTGTCCTTCTTCCTGATCAACGTCTTTTTCTACACTCACACTTACCTCATTTTTTTCCGACGTAACAGCATATACAGCTTCTGCACCTAGTGCTACAAGCATTAGTATCGCCATTAAAAAAGGGAATAGTTTAAATGATATGTTCGTGTTTCTTTGCATAGAAATTTGTTATCAAGGGCAAAAATAGAAATCATTTGGAAAAAATCACAGTTTAGACCTCGTTTTTTTGTGTTTAAAGGAGGAAGGCGAGATTATAATAGTGATATATACCCTTATTTCTTAATGATAAAATCAAGTTGTCCGTGAATTTCAGGGGTTTGCGTTCTATTGGATAACAATCTCGCTTGATAAGAAATTTTTTCATTAATGTAGGACGAGATTTCTTTCAAAGTAATATTTTGATCATTATTAAGATCTGCAGCTCCTTGTATTCCCTTCAAATAATAGTAAGTAAATAATCCGTGACATTGATCAGAATAACGTGAAGCAACCTGCTCAGTTGAAGCAGCAGTTAGAATTACAGCCTGCTCATCATTCAGTACTTTATTCTCTGTTTTTATAAATACTGGGGAAATATTTTTCAACAACATACCATCATCCGTAGCACCACTGAACGACACATCCAAAACCACCTGTAAAGAACGATAAGGCACTAAACCTATATTTTCATAAAAAGTACTTAAAGAATAGCCGTTGAAGAGAATCAATGACGGATCTGTATCCACCGGAACAAAATAACCTTTCTGTGATTCCGGATCTGGTGCACCATGACCAGAGTAATAGATAAACACATCTGATTTCTCAGGCTTCACATAATTGAATAGTTTTCCTTTAGGATTATTTTTAACACCAAAAAATGCATTGAAGTCGGCCTGAGTCGCATTTTCAACATAAATGATATTACCTTCTCTAAAACCGAATGTTTTAATCAAGTATTGCTTCATGATTTGAGCATCATGTAAAGCATATTTCACTTCTGGCACACCTTCTTTTCTATAATTCTGATTGCCAATAATTACAGCTATGGCATCTTCGTTAACTTTTGATGTAATGGGAATATTTATATCTACATCACTTTCCAACTTCTCCTCTTTCACCTCCTCTTCCACTACTACTTCTTCAACTTGAACTTCCTGTTCTTCTTTTTCAACAAGTGGAATAGCAAAAAGTTGTGGCTCTTCAATGTATTTCTTCGCTCTATAATTAGCAATCGCAGTTCTCATCAATCGATCAAAAACCTTATCAAAAGCTTCTCTTACTTGACCTTTCAGATCATTTGTAAATTTCTCTTCTGACTTCGTTTTTTGTCTTACTAATAATTTTTCATTTGATGCTTTATAAACTTCAATTTCCAGTTCTACAAAACTTCCCTTGGAACCATTTTTTTTCGTTACTTTTCCTACCGTATATAAGTTCAGTTTATTTTGACTTAGCAATTTATCTTTTACCCAATCATTGCCTTTAAAACAGCCTCCATTGTTACCAAACTCTTGAATCATTTTTCTGGAATTTACAATGAAGTACTTTTTATTTCTATAAACTTCCTCCATCCCTTCAATCATCAGCTTATTATTATACACTTTATAAGCATTACAAAGCGTACCTCCTTTTGGTGTTTCAGGAAGAATCACAATTTTTTTCGATTGTGAGAATACATTGAAATTGATAAGAATAAAACCTATAAGAGGTAAAAAATATTTCATGACAATAGGATATAGTTTCTACAAATCTACATTCAATTTTGAGAATAAGACATATTGGTCACAAAGAATGACAAACAAAAGTTTACCTAAAAGTGTTATTTATAAAATTCAACACCATGAAAAATCCATTAATACTCTTACTAGGTCTGCTTCTTTGTTCTTGCAGTGATGATCCAGAAATCACTACAAATACAACACAAAACATATACAATGCCACAGCAGACACCTCTGCTTTCAAAGTTCCTGATCGTGCTCTTGATATGCTTGCTTTAGGTGATTCTTATACGATAGGTGCAAGCGTTTCTAAGGAATACCGATGGAATGAGCAACTTAAAGAGGAACTAGAATATAGGAAGTATAATATCAATGAAATCACCTATATTGCTCAGACAGGATGGACCACAAAAAATCTAATAGATGCTATTGATCGTACCTCTACCAAAGAGGAATATGATATAGTAACGCTACTTATTGGTGTCAACAATCAATATCAGAGAATTGATATTGAGGTTTTCAGAACAGAATATAATCAGCTTCTTCAAACTGCAATCAACTTTGCGGGAGGTGACCCCAGCAAAGTAATTGTTCTAAGTATTCCTGATTATGGGTATACTTATACTATACCTTCTACAGCTATTACTCAGGAAATTGATCTATATAACAGTATTAAGGAAAGTATAACGAGAAGAAATTATGTTGCTTTTCACAACATTACCTCATTTACAAGGCAAGTAAAAGAACGTCCCGAATTAGTTGCTTCAGACGGTCTTCATCCATCAGGAGCTTTATATAAACTTTGGGTAGATGATATTATCCGTGATGTATATGAGCAGTTTCTAGAACCTGTTGAAGATTAATTAGTTCAAGTTCTCAATAAAACGGACTAAATTCTCTCCAAATTTCTCCCAAGACATTTCTAATTTAAGATCTTGAATATGTTTTTGATAGATTGCTAAATCGTTGGAGAAGAGTTTTTGAAGTGCTTCATGCAACAACTGTACATTTGCTTCTGCCACAATTTCCCCTGTTTCACCTGTTTTGATCAATTCTTTTAAACCACCAACATCAGTAGCGATTAAAGGAACTTCAAAGTGAAGTGAAACTGCCGTCACACCACTTTGAGTGGCCGAGCGGTAAGGCAAAACACATGCATCTGAAGCAGAGAAAAAAGTGGCTACTTCTTGATCTGAAATGTATTGATTAAAACAATGGATTCTTTCCTTATTCTTATTTTTAGCGATAAGGTTTTCATAACTTTCAAAACTACCATAAACCTCACCAGCAATGATCAATTGATAGGAATCATCCATTAAATCAAAAGCTTCGATCAATAAATCCAACCCTTTATAATCTCTAATAAAACCAAAGAAAAGGATCGTCTTTAATTCCTCATCGACTTTCAATACTCTTCGAGAAGCTTTTTTATCAGCTATTTCCCCAAAATGATCATACAATGGATGGGGACGCAATGCCGATGGTTTCAAAGGTTCGTATTTTCTTAAATCCTTTTCCACAGCTTCACTCATGGTGATAAAAGCATCATGTGGTTTCAAGAAATATTTTGTAAAAGGTTTATCGAAAAACCTTCCCTCATGAGGAATAACATTATGAAGGATCCCCACAACTTTACAATCCTTTCCAACAAAATGAGCCACGGTACCACAAGAAGGACCGAAAAATGACATCCAGAATTGCGTCACCAACACATCCGGCTGGTAAGACCTGATTTCTTTGGCCGTTTTCAGATAAGAAAATGGATTGATAGAATCTAATAATTCTTCAGAAGGTATTTTATCAGAAGTATCATTCTCATCCACATACTGCGACTTACCAGGAAATAAAAAATCTGGATATTGTCTACTGAAAGTGAATGCTTTCACCTCATGTCCCTGTTCTTCCAATGCCTTATATAATGCTCCTCCAAATTGAGCAATTCCTCCTCTATAGGGATAAAAAGTGGATAAAAATGCTATCCTCATAAATTACTATTGATTGTATTCTACTCTAATTCTGAATTCTTGATTGACAGCACCGATTTTTTTGGCTACTTCTTCAGAAATCTTAATAATCACCCCATTCTCAATAGATTGATCGGGCAGTGCCGCCACTACTCTCACTACTGCTTCTAAATCGTTATTGGGATTAATTACTTTTATATAAGATCCCACCGTTTCCTGACGGTGGAGGGCCATTAATTTACTGGTATTGTTGGGCAATTCAACCACTTGACCGTTCCCTCTTTCTACTTTTTGCATAGGAATATCATAATCCCTTGCTTCTTCTTGTGTCAGGTCTGCAAAAGATTTGGATTGCACTTCTTTGGTTTTCTGATCCAATTGATTGACGTTTCCATTGACACTCACCACAATCTGCTGTCCATTGGATAAAAGCTGATCAGGTAAATATGCATTCCATACCGACAGACTGTCGACGGGAACTTGATAGGTATAAGCAATACCTCTTAACGTTTCACCTTCTTTTGCAGTATAGTACACTGCTTCATTATACGTTTTAGAGGCTTCCTTCACTACTTCGGTGGCTGGCTGATCCCATTGATTTTCATTTTCCTGTACGGTTCCTGTTTGAGGGATCACCAATACTTGTCCAATTTTGATGACATTGTTTTGAATCGCATTAGCCTGTACAATCTCGCTTACACTTACATTGTATTTTCTTGATATCGAAAATAATGTTTCCTGATCTTCTACAGTGTGGTTTAATGAAGTTTGTGCAAAACTGTTTTGTAAAGAGAAGCTTAAAATGCAAAGAATTATGATTAGAAGTCTCATAAGTCAATTGTTAATTATAGAGTATTTAATTGTTTAGGGATGCAAGAGATAGTCCACACCATATTTCTTTCTCCTTAATATACAAAAGCATATTATCGACCATAAAAAAACTATCCATAATTTGACCACGGATATCAGTATCAATCACCTCTTGAAATAGGACCTCTCCCTTCCTGCTACAAATTAGCAGTTTTCTTTGAAGAACACTATTTTTCCTTTCAATGAATACAAAAATTATTTGATTGGGTGTTTCATAATAATGAATATCGCTTTCTGCTATATCATGATCTAATTGCTGTAAAAACGTTCTCAACGTGGTATAATGCTCCGACTCTACAGGGTACACAATAGGCAATTCAAAAGCTTCTGCACTCAGAAGCTGAACAGGGTCTTCTTGATAATCTTCCACCAAAACAGCCTCTCTAATGTTAAGTTTCTGAAGGTTTTTGACTTTGGGAATGGCATCATTTTGATCAAATTCTGAAAAATACAAGAAACCATCTTTCACCCCAGCCATAGAAACCCACCAATTTTCTTCCAACTGAAGACCTTCCCAAAGCACCTCTCCTGTTTTCAATTCTAAAGCAGCAAAACTGACTTCCTTCTGCTCTCCATCTCTCATTTCAAGTAAAATCACACCAATAGAATGGTCGTACATTACTCTCCAAATAATACCATGGGCTTCAAATGTATATCTATTTTCCAAAGTTATCCTATTCTTTTTCCATTAAAATCTACTGCTAAGATCTACATTATACACCATTTTCAATAATGTTGGGGCAAGTTTCTTCTTTAAAACTTCAATGATTTTTAAATAAAAGAAGTATCACAGTTGCAACAACAACGCATGGTTGAAAAAGGAAGAACAAGCTCAAATATGCTCATCTATTTTGAAATACAAATCAGAGCTCACGCTTCCATCTCAATAAGATATAATTGAATTCATCTTATGTAAAGTGATTGAAAAACTGACTTTTGACATCAATACTTTAAGTGATAAAATTTTAAGATAAAACCAATTTCATATAACTTTGCAGATCATTTTTTAAACATTTATTTATGGCATTAAAAGTTGGAAGTTTATACGCAGGTGTAGGTGGAATCTGTATGGGACTGAAAAATGCAGGGTTTCAAATAGCTTGGGCAAATGAATTTGATAAAAAAGCATGCATTACCTACAGACACAATTTTGATCATACTCTAATTGAAGGGGATATCATGGAAATTGACATCCAAAATTTAGAGAAAATTGATCTACTTGCGGGTGGTTTTCCATGTCAACCTTTTTCTGTGGCTGGCTATAGAAAAGGATTTAACGACAATAGAGGCAATCACTTCTTCAGAATGCTAGAATTTGTGGATGAAATGAAACCAAAAATCCTATTTTTCGAGAATGTCAAAAACCTGGTAGGTCATGATGACGGCAACACTTTCAAGGTCATCAAAGAGGAAATTGAAAAGCGTGATTATTCTTTTCATTCTATGGTTTTGAATACAAAAGATTATGGAAATGTTCCCCATAATAGAGAACGTATTTTTATCATCTGCTTTGATAAAAACTATTACTCTGATGGTGAATATGAAGGTTTCACTTTCCCCGATAAAGAACCATTGACCAAAACAGTCACAGACATTGTAGAAGACCAAAAAGTAGACGAGAAGTTTTACTACAGAGAGGACAAGTATATGTACAATATGCTTAAAGAAGCCATGATTAATAAAAATACAGTCTATCAGTTCAGAAGAAAATACGTTAGAGAGAACAAATCAAGTGTCTGTCCTACTCTAACTGCCAATATGGGTACTGGAGGGCATAATGTACCACTCGTAATTACTTCTGATGGCTTTAGAAAATTAACACCAAGAGAATGTTTTCTTTTCCAGGGGTTTCCTGATGATTATAAATTACCTCCAATTGCTAACTCGCATTTATACAAACAAGCCGGCAACTCAGTAAGCGTTCCTGTGATTCAATCTATTGCAAATAATATTATGAAAGTGGTAGGAAGTAAAGAAGTTCTAGCCTAAAAACTAGGATAACACCTTTTTATCATCCTAAGTCAATTTACGCCAGAAATTATTGCTCTCTATTTTCAATACTATTTGATCTTTCTCAGGTCTCCAGCCTGTATATAATAATTTGATGCGTCTATCTTGGTCTTTGCTGAATTCAAAAAAGATCCCTTGTAAATGATTTGCTTCCTCTTTATACATTCAACTAGATCTTGATGAGTTACAAAACCAGGAATATCTGAGTACCATTGCTTTGAAAAAATTAAACCATGCAAATCCCTTTTATTTAAATAGTTTTTATACAACCATCGTTTATTTTTCAGAAGCTTTTTGACATCTCCTTTTATTCGGATCAAAAAATGATAATCATACTTCTTATTGTTCGGAAGGTATATACCTTCAGATGACCAATCTTTTATTTCCAAAAGTAACAGTTGACTGAAAAAACAAGCAGATTTAATGCTTATAGAACGGTTCATAATTTCAAAGTCAGCATCATCCCAAAGTGCCTCTCCCATTATTGTTAAATCTGGTTTCGGACATGGTTTATTTCTTGAAATTAGAAAGCGATAAAATGCAAATTCCGCAAGTTTACCTTGGAACGTATTGGCAAAAATTTCTCCTGGTTTTCTTACCACTGCTCCTCCTGATCTGTAATGACGATGAAACCCTTTTCCAAAAGCCATTTCATAAGAAAATTCGAAGCTTTCTAAGACATCACCTCTACTTATCAAGTGTGGAGAGAACCTTACTTTTCTAGTTACAGAGAAAGTATCACAATCCTTTATCATCGGACTGAATTGAATTTTTTCGTCAAGCATAGTTAGTTTTCAAAAGTTAGTTTTTCATTAAGCAGCGTATCAAAATAACTTCTGTCTATTGTGTTATTTCGTTATTGTCAGTCTTTCATTTTTTTGAGAATTGTATGGCATCATTATTTGCCAAGCATTGAGATAAATAACGTAAGAAATACTAGAAGTTAGCTTTGAGATAAACTGAATAAAATCAATTTAGCTTTTTTTATTGTAATTCCAAAAACAAAACTAAACCTCTCATTCACAACAATAAAAGGATTCTTTTCAATAAGCGAACTTCCACCTCCTCTATTACGATTGGATCAATCAAAGAGTACGCTTCTATTATGTTCCCTATAAATTTTGTAAATTGCTTAGGTATCGATTAACCTCTAGCTAATTAGAAAAACTATTGTGTTAATTCCCTGTTTAAGAAAGAAAGTCATAGACATTGAGTTTATAGCTTCAACCTATTTCAATATAAAAGAAATGAAATCTTTAATTAATACACTATTATTGTTATTTATCTCTTTATCAGCATTATCTACTGAAAAAGAACCGATTGTGTATGTATTTGACTTAAAGGCTGAAATTGATCCAAGAACCTCAAGACATGTTGAAAATGCCTTGAATGATGCCACAAGTGAAAAAGCAGACTATGTTATAATTGATCTTGACACATATGGCGGTGCAGTAAATGACGCTGACCATATAAGACAACTCATATTAGATTACCCTCAACCTGTTTTTGTTTACATAAATAAAAATGCTGCAAGTGCAGGAGCATTGATCTCCATTGCTTGTGACTCTATCTATATGGAGAAAGGTGCCAACATTGGCGCTGCTACAGTTGTAATGGGAGGCACGGGAGAAAAAGCTCCTGATAAATATCAATCATACATGCGCTCTATGATGCGTTCCACTGCCGAAGCCAACAACCGTAATCCAAAAATTGCTGAAGCAATGGTGGATCAGGACCTAGTGGTAGAAGGCATATCCAAGGAAGGTGATGTGATTACATTCACTACAGACGAGGCTATCAAAAATGGTTTTTGTGAAGCAGAGGTCAACTCTATCAGTGAGATTTTAAAGCGAAATAACATCACTGATTATGAAATGGTGAAATATGAACCTTCTGCTACTGAGCATATCATCAATATCTTCTTGAATCCTGCCATCAGCAGTATCTTAATTCTAATTATACTTGGTGGAATTTACTTTGAATTACAATCCCCAGGTATTGGCTTCCCCATCGCCGCTTCTATTACTGCCGGTGTTCTGTATTTAGTACCTTATTATTTAAATGGGATGGCAGCCAACTGGGAGTTATTGATCATTGGACTTGGCTTTGTATTGATCCTTTTGGAAGTTTTTGTCGTGCCAGGTTTTGGCATAACGGGCATTTCAGGTATTACACTTACTGTAGCCGGTCTTACTTTAGTGATGTTAGAGAATGATTTTCTTGATTTCACTTTCGTTCCTGGTGCAAAAATAGCTACGGCTTTGATCAGTGTTACTTCCGCTATCCTTATCGGAGGATCGGGCATGTTCTTCTTTGGGCATAAACTGTTAGGGAGTCCATTGATGAAAGGTGTTGTTTTAGATAATGACATGACCGCTGAAAAAGGCTATACAGCTGATTTCCTTGTCTCTTCTTTTGTCGGGTTGACAGGCGTTACGCATTCTGTTTTACGTCCTTCTGGTAAAGTGAAAATCAATGATAAAGTTTTTGATGCTACCTCTGAGGGTGATTTTATTGGAAAAAATGTTCCAGTAGAAGTAGTTGAACAAAATGGTTCATCTTTGAGAGTACGAGAAATTGTGTAATTATAAAAATACGTAGGGCTGACCAATCCGTCTACCTAGATATTGTAATAATAGAAAGAGGTTGTCTCTAAATTTGAGACAACCTCTTTTTGTATCTTTAAATTATATACAGCGAGTAAACACATAGGTCTACCCCTACAATCTCTACAGGTTTATTCAAATCTTAATGATTCAATTGGATCTAATAATGATGCTTTTCGTGCAGGATAATATCCAGACATTACTCCTACAGCAACACAAACTATTAATGATACAATCATCCAAACCCATGGCAATACAAAAGAAGTAGAATCTAAAAACACAGCAATTGCATTACCGATTCCTGCACCTATAAAAGACCCCACTACACCTCCTAAAATACAAATGAAGATTGCTTCTAAAAGGAACTGCTGACGAATAGCCCTTGGTGTTGCCCCTAAAGCTTTTCTGATACCAATTTCCCGTGTTCTTTCTGTCACAGAAACCATCATGATATTCATCAATCCAATTGATGCACCCAATAAAGTAACGATTGCAATTGCAACTCCTCCAATTCTTAGGGTAACTGTCATTTGATCAAATTCACTATTTAAAGAATCAGATCTTCTAATTTCAAAAGAATCAGGTTTACCTAATTGATCTTTACGAATTACTCTCAAAATTCCTCTTGCCTCACCCATGGCATAATCAATACCTCGAGGATCTGTAGAGTTAACAGTTGCCACATAATTCAGAGTTCTTGTGGTAGCAAACTTATTTGCATTAATCAAAGGAATAAAAACCTTACGATCAGCATCTCCTTCACCAATTCCACCTTTCTTTTCAAGCAAGCCAATAACACGATATTTCTTCCCATAAAAACCGATAGTCTGATCTACGGGTTCTTCATTTTTATTAAACAAAGCATTGAATACGTCTTCAGCAATGATGGCTACATTTTGTCCTTGAGCCAGTTCAACAGAAGAAAAAGTACGCCCCTTATTGATGTTGTAACCATTGTTCTTAAAGTACATTTCATCAATACCCACTACTGAGTAATTCGGAGTAGTTTTTTTGGATAATCTCTTGATTTCTACATTTCCAGAGATAGTTGTATTAACACTTACTTTCCCCTCTACAGGTAATAATTTCTTGAATTTTCGAATTTCTTCGAATGTAATTGTACTTTTTTTTGTAAACTTCTTCCCAAAAGCACCTCGTCTTCTCGTCAAGTCGTTGATTGTAAAGTTATTTACCCCCAGATCTGACATCCCATCATTAATAGAATCTTGGACCGCGTCAATTGCCGTCATAATGCCCACTAATGACATAATTCCTATAGCAATCATAGCAGATGTTAGAAAAGTCCTAAGTTTATTTGCTTTTACTGAAGTGATGGCTTCTACTAAATAGGTTAGTATATACATGTGTCAAATGATAAAACTAAGAAAAATACAATCTTTTACCGTTCAATATAGTTCAAAAAAATCAAAAACTTTACAATGTAATATTTTTCTTATAAAGTGATTTTTTTGAGTAAATATACTCTAAAAAGTATTGTAAATTAAATATAAATTAAAAGTTCGGCATTACAGATATTTTTCCTGTTAAACAATTGTTGTTCTTATTAACCCGAATCGCCAAAAACAATAGGACTAACCTATTAGTTGCTTTAGAAACCACTCTACTATTAAACCCTAATAATAACATATGAGATTTTTGACCACCATTTACCTAGTGCTATTAACTCATTTAACATGCTTCGCGAATTATATTTTAATTCCTATGGACCAAACCCAAAGCAATCATCTCAAAGCCTATGGGATGACGTTTTGGGTGCTCGGTCAGGATGTAGAAGCAGAATGGTTACTGAATTACAGAGGAGGCAGTTTTATGTTTCAAAACTCTTCTCTATTCGAGCAGGAATTGGTGATCAGAGGCGTAAGCTATGAAGTAATCTCAGGAGCTCAAGCAGTTCAGATTAAAGAAGAAATTTCCCACCCAGAATCAAATATGGATATTATGCGGTTAGACGCTGTTCCAAGAATTGCAGTTTACTCACCGCCTTCAAAACAGCCATGGGACGATGCAGTCACCTTGGTACTTACTTATGCAGAAATTCCTTATGATGTGATTTTCGATGATGAAGTGATGGCAGACCTACTACCCAAGTACGACTGGCTTCACTTACATCACGAAGATTTTACGGGCCAATATGGTAAATTTTATGCCACTTATGGTAGAGAGGAGTGGTATATGGAAGCTCAAAGACAGTTTGAGGCTTCAGCGAAAAGACATGGTTTTGAAAAGGTTTCCCAGCTGAAAGCTGGAGTGGTTAAGAAAATTAGAGATTTCTGTGCGGGTGGTGGATTCTTGTTTGCCATGTGTTCTGCAACTGACACATATGATATAGCGTTAGCAGCTGATGGGGTGGATATCTGCGATTATATGTATGATGGTGATGGTGTAGATACTCATGTCCATGAAAAATTGAATTACAATAACACTTTTGCTTTTAAAGATTTCAAATTAAAATTAGACCCTTATCAATATGAATATTCAGAGATTGACAACCAATCTTATGAAAGAGGATTGAGAGAAGAAAACGACTACTTTGAATTATTCGCCTTTTCTGCAAAATGGGATCCTGTTCCTACCATGTTAACACAAAATCATGAACGTCTTATCAAGGGTTTTATGGGACAGACCACTGCTTTCAAGAAGCGTTTAATAAAAAATGATGTCATTATTCTGGGCGAAGCTGAATCGGCAAAAGAGGCTCGATATATACATGGAACTTACGGCAAAGGCACTTGGACATTTTACGGTGGACATGACCCTGAAGATTACAGACATTTTGTAGGCGAAGAACCTACAGATTTAAACCTCCATCCCAATTCTCCAGGTTACCGTTTGATTTTGAATAATATATTATTCCCTGCCGCAAAGAAAAAGAAACAAAAAACATGATATTCAACTATCTATGATTCAACCTATCCGGTCATCCTAATTTTATAATTGGGATGGCTTTTTTTAGTTTTTCACTCTGTTATATATTCTCTTAAACTCTAAACTTCTTCCACCAAAGTTGATCAATAAACCTGTCGGAACATTATAGGCTTCACAATAGTTTTTAGCTTGAGCTAAATGTACATCTTCTAACATTTTCACAGCTTTCAATTCAACCATCACATTACCTACATTAAAATCTACTCTCCTCTTACCTACATGCACTCCTTCATAATAAATATCCATTTCCATCTCCCTTTGGAAAGGTATTCCTTGTCTTTCTAATTCTATTGCTAGTGATCGCTGGTAGATGACTTCTTGAAATCCATTGCCTAATACTCGGTGTACTTTCATAGCACAGCTTATTATTCTACCTGTCAGGTCGTTGTTGTTGAAGTTACTCATAGTTAGAATCGTTAAACGTTATTTTCTACTTACTACTCCAATTCCTGTACCAGGATTTTTTAGGATTATAGGATTTACAGGATTTCTTTTGGCTTTTCAAGCTAATCTGGACATAAATGATTTACAGGCTCTTTTTTGAGATAAAAATAAAATCCAAATGGAAAGAGAATATTGAAATCCCGAACAAACAAAATCCTGCAAATCCTATAATCCTAAAAAATCCTGGCTCAAAATCCCAGCTTAGAACTCCGGCGTAATAGCAAACATCACCCCATATTTCCTTGACGCATCTTCCTGGTAAGTAGCTCTGTATAAAAACATAACTTTCAGCATTCTGAAAATATTTTCTACTCCCCCACCTACTTCTACATAAGGTTTGGAAGGGTCTAAACTCTTGAAGCTTGCTTCATCACGATCCCATGGATTCACATTGGCAGCTAAGTTGGCATCGGAAACTCCTCCCCATAGTAGGTTAGCGATGCCAAATGCTTTAATATTCATTTTCTTCACTATAGGTATCCTATTGATAAAAAGTCCTTCAAAATGATGGAACATTCTAAGACCTACATATCTATCACTCATAAACTCTCCAAAATCCATAAGATTATAAGATGTTCTGTTATAAATATATTTTAGGTTATTTCCTCTATGTACAAATAGCAACGGAAAAGGAACTGTTGAGGGAGTCCAACCTGAGGATACTACATAATCCATTCGGCCTAAGGCTCCAATTTTGAAACGGTGGCTCATTAATAATTCTAATTTATGATAGCTATCTGTAGCATCAAATAGTGTAGGTAGACCTCGTTTATAAGAAAGAGTGATGGTTGGAAATTTCCCATTAGCGGCTATATATCGATTAAGATGACGGCTTGAAACGTATCTTTTTCCAAAATCAAAAATAATGGAACCTGCCAACTCTGATGTAGTAATTTGTGAAAAAGCTAAAGTGTCCGTTAACTCAGTAGTGAAGTAATTCTCATCTTTATAAGTGAAACTACCTCTAAGTTGAATACCTTCTGCAACATATGAGCTCGCAATTACATTGACCTCATCCAAGTAATAAGGATTTGTAAATGTACCCCAAGCTTGAGAAATCCATAGATAGGGATCTTGGCCAGGGAAGGTGATTCCTGCCCCTAAGCGTTGAAGGGAATGTTGTGCACGAGCATATAAAAAGGTCCAATTTTCATGATTGAGAATGTACTTTCCCATCACTCCCCATTTCCATTCCTGATCATTGGTACCATAAGCAACATATCCACCGCCTATTAGATTTGGGTTCCATTGTGTATTAGTCAATCCACCAAACTGCATTCGATTACCCTCCACATTATTTTGAGCATACAATACTGTCAATGGCCCAAAATCAAAACCTCCTGCCCTGTAGTAACCTGTTACTCCAATATCAATCACCTTGGCAGTAGCTTTGACGGCTGGCATTTGCTTTACAGTATCCAACATGGCATATATTGTTGTATCTGTAGGTTGAGAATGCAACAAAGAATCTTCTGATGGAAAGGTATTTTTAGTATTGATATCTACCAAAAATTTTGTCCAATCTTTATTCAACTTACCTCCCACCCACATTTTGATGTTTTGTTGATAAGGAAACCAAATTTTGGAAGTGTCAATAGCCGCCAACTTTTGATCCACCGTAATGCTATCAATAAAGTTGATGGGAGAAGCTCGTCCGATTTCTGCTTTGACTTTTTTCACTGCAAAACCTTTATTTTCATCCGTAACCCAAAGTGTACCGCCAAAAGTCATATCGTTTTGGCGTCTTGGAACAAAGTCAATCCTATAGCACCAATCTCCATCCACTTTCTCATAAGTCACTAATTCAAAATCATAATAATTTTTGAAAGTCGGATTCAATGGAGATGAAAAGTCTTTTGCTAAAAACCTCAACCACTGCTGATAGAAGTTGACTGTAGTTTTTTCATTATCTAAACCTTGTCTGAATTGATTTTCAAACTCTGGCCCTAAGAAAGCTTCCTTATAATAAGATTGCTCCCTATCCTCTGCCCTTTGCGAAGCATGATAAGTTACTGTTTGTTCAGATGTTGAAGAATAAACAGGAATATTAGGCATTCCATCTTGGTTTATGGACAAAGTATCAATTTCCTCCATTCTTCGAATGGCTTCTTTCACTAATTTTTGATTGAGAAATCTTTCATTTGTATCAGTGATGTATACATTTGTTCTTATGGAGGATTGATAGTTGAAATCTTTGTTGCCGTGGAAGTTATGGTCTGGAGAATTTTTCATGGCCAACCGAATGATTTCCCATGCTGGATTTTCATACCCTTTTCTTCCTACCACAACTTCTTGAAGTTTTTTTACGTCTTTGTGTAATCTAATGACATTGATTTCAGTAAATGACAATGAATCTACAGCGATAGATTGAGAGGTATAACCTAAACATGAAACATGAATAGTATCAGATGAATTGACATATGGCAGAATAAATTCTCCATCAATTGAGGAAGTTGTCCCTTGAGAAATATGACTTAAAGTAAAATGTACATATCCAACTGGCAGTAATGTGTTTGCGTCAATTACTTTTCCTTTCAATTCATATTGATCTTGAGCACTAGCCTGATTTAGAATAAAATACCCTAAGAGAAAAGCAAAAAAATAGGATTTAGACAGTATCGTTTCCCGGGTATGAGTATTTAACAAAAAAAACAAATTATTATTTTTTGATTCGAACAATAATACAAGTTAATTTATTTTTAATGTTCTTTCTTATGAGGAAGAAAAATATCTTGAATAACAGGTCAAAAAAAATCCTTCAGAGCATGTTTGGGATATATATTTTAGAAGTAAAAATTCGCCCTTTTGGGTTTGTGGGAAATTAATTTCAGAGAAAATAGTGATTCTATAGTTGATGAAATTAATAAACTCACGTTCTGAAAGGGTGGATTTTTACTAAAAAAGATGTTCCAAACATGCTCTTATACATCATTCTTCAATACCTGAAGGAGTACCTTCAACTTAAATAGACTTTCTATTCTCTGGTTTTCCTAACCATCTATTATCAGGTAATTTACTATCCCAGGAGTGGAACTCATTCAGTAACTCATCATAAATTTTCTTTTCAATTTCCTTCAAATCCATCGTTTCATTTGGATCAGTGGATAAATTAAATAATTGAACACCTAATTCCTTTTCCCTTGTATTAAATGTGATTTTATAATCATCTTTACGTAATGCAAAATCTTTATCTCTTCTAAAAAACAGATGTTTATGAGGTCTGCCTTCACTTTCTCCAGTGAGATAGGGAATTAAATTCACACCATCAAAATCATGTTGTGCATTATTACTCTCAACACCTAGTAAATGACTGATTGTAGGTAAAATATCAAAAGTACTCACCGGATAATTATATGAAGCCCCTTTGGCTAATTTTGAAGGCCAGCTTATGATGTAAGGAACTCTAATACCTCCTTCATATGTATCACCTTTCCATCCTCTTAGTCCTCCCGTTCTTGACATTCTTCCCTCTTCACTTCTTGGAGAACCATTATCTGAAATGAATACGATAATAGTATTGTCATACACTCCTTTCTCCTTTAATGCTTCGATTATTTTACCAATTCCATCATCCATTGCCAGCGTCATACCTGCAAAAAGTTTACGCTCTTCTTCTTCAATATGCTCTAGTCGATCAAGGTATTTTTGAGGTACTTGCCAAGGATAATGTACGGCATTATAAGAGACCAAAGTAAAAAATGGATTAGCACTATTTTTATCTATAAAATTCACTACTTCCTCTGTAAATACCTCAGTGGTATATCCTTCATAATCCACCATTTCTTTATTTCTAAAGATTGGCCAGAAATCCCTGTTCTTAGTAAATTCTTTACTCGCCTTATAGTAATCATGAGAGCCATTTAAAAAACCATAAAACTCATCAAATCCTCTTGCATTAGGTCTAAGATGTTCATCCAACCCCAAATGCCACTTTCCTACAAGCTGAGTAGTATAACCTTGTTTTTTTAGGATTTCAGCCATCATTGGCTGATCCACTGGAATACCTAAGTTGTTCAACTCCCCTGTCACCCAACGTTCCTCTGGAATATTTTCACCATAACCAAAACGCTGTTGGTAAACTCCCGTCATTAAACCTGATCTAGAGGGGCCACAAACAGATGCCGTCACATAAGCTTGGCTAAATTGGACTCCTGATGAAGCCAAATGATCAATATTAGGTGTTCGGATGTCTTTCGCTCCTAGATACCCTGCATCTCCCATTCCCATATCATCTGCAACAATCAAGACGATGTTTGGTTTTCTTTCCTCTGAAACAGGATGTTTTACACTACAAGAAAAATGTAATACAGTAATTAGTAAGTAAAAATAGTTTCTCATTCTATATTGGTTTTATTTTAAGCAATTTCAAATAGAATGATTTCATTAAAAAATAATCAACTACTACAACACCTTATCACTTGAAAGAACGACACATTCAATGTTGATTATTAATATATTAAAAACTAAAAAGTACTACACTACATCATCTACAAAAACATAATGATGTGATAAAAACACATCATCAATAAGTTGATTACGCTTTAGATAAAAGCTTATCCAACTCACTTAAAGAAATTGAATAAGCTTATCAATAAATAGAATCAATAATTTTAGTTTGTGGTATTTTTGATTAATTGCTGATAGAAACGAATTGAATTTTCAAACTCCACCACTCCGATTCTCTCATTCTCACCATGAATTGTATCAAGGTTTTCTTTATTTAAATGGAAAGGACAGAAACGTAAAACATTTTGTGAAATTTGAGAGTAATGTCTAGAATCTGAAGCGGCAATCATGATGTAAGGAGATACAACAATGTCACCAAATGTCTCTTTTATAGATTGATCTAACAGTTTAAAAGAATCAGAATAGGCGTCTGAAATTGGTGCTGCTTCTGATTTATTGAGTATTCTTAATTTAACTCTTTCATTATTGACTTTCTCTTTAATGGAATTGAAAACATAATCTACTGTTTCACCTGGAAGAATTCTAATATTCAATACCGCATGTGCTTTCTTGGGAAGTACATTGCTTTTCATACCAGCACTTATAATAGTCGGGGCGATTGTTGTTCTTACCAAAGCATTTGAAGAAGGTGATTTTTCATACACCGACATCAGTACGGGTTCTAATAAAGCTGAATTAGCAAATACTGTTTTCAAGCCAAAAGGCATTTCTGGCCCCACAAAATCAATAAAATCTTTCAAAGGAGGCGAGATATAAGAAGGAAAAGGATTATTGACCACGTCATTTACCGCTTTTGTCAATACACTAATTGCACTTTCAGTTTTAGGCATGGAAGCATGTCCTCCTTCAATGTCTGTTGACAGTTCTACCGTTAAAAATCCTTTTTCTGTAGTCCCCACCAAAGCCACATCTTTTTCCATTCCAGGTACTAAGCCTTGCGTGATATAACCACCTTCATCCAGCACAAATTCTGCTTCAATACCTTGCTGTTTGAGGTAATGTGCCATTGAACTAGCTCCATGTGTACCATTGATTTCTTCATCATGACCAAATGCCATATAGATGGTTCTTTTAGGTTTGAAACCTGATTTCATCAGCGACTGTACTGCTTCCAAAATTCCAATCACTCCCACTTTATCATCAATTGCTCCTCTCCCCCATATTACTCCATCCTTTATAGCACCACTGAAAGGAGGATATTTCCATTCTGCTATATTCTCTTCTAGAGCAGGCACCACGTCAAAGTGCGACATCAATACAATAGGCTTTAAAGAAGCATCACTACCTTCCCATTTTATCAAATAAGAATAAGTACCAAAAAGGTGATATTCAGAGTTACTGAAAACTGTCGGGTACGTATACTGAAGGTAATTTCTAAACTTGACAAACTCTGATGAATCAATCAAATCAGGATCATCATAAGAGACCGTTTTGATTTGTATTGCTTCTGAAAGATGATATTTAGCAGAGTCGCTTACATATCCAGAATCTAATCTTGAAATTTTTGATTGGCGGGAATCAAATAAAAACAAATTTCCAAAAATATAAAGAGAGGCAATAGTTATAGTGCCTGATAAAATTCCTACAAAACGCTTCATAGAAAGGGAGAGTTTGAGATGTAAAGAGTTTGTATTCATTATTTCTAATGAATAACTATTACTAAATACAAATGTGAAACTCTTGGTTAGCTCCACACTTTGCTTCAGTAATTAATTTATTAAGACTTCTTTACTACTCCAAACTAAGCCTTCACTTTTCTGGATTTTATTGAAAATATATGCTGTTTTTGTTGATATGAATATTGTATTTCCAAATTTGAAACTTTGCATATTTTACTGACCAATGCCAAGCCTAAACCTAAAGACTGACTTGAAGTTGATCCTTTCACAAAGCGTTTAAAAATCTGATCTTCTGAAATGATAAGAGGAGCTCCATAATTACTGATTTTTAATTCAGTTTTTGAAGATTGTATCACAATTGGACCTTCAGTAGCACCATACCTGATGGCATTTTTTAGTAAATTCTTCAGTACTATATCAAAAAGATAAGGATCAATTTGAAACTTAAGTTCATCAGTTAATTTCTTTTCTATTTTCAAGTTTTTCAACTCTGCCAGTTCTTCAATGGCTTCTACCTGCTTTTCTATTTCAGTTTTTGTGTCAATCTCTTTGACATCCGTAAACTCACCATTTTCAATTTTAGTGATCAAATTAAGAGTAGTTCCAATTCTGGAAATATGGTTAGCTTCGTCATAGATTGTCTTGATAGTTCTAGCGTCTTCCTCTTCCAATTTCTCAGAGATCATTAGTGCTTCTGACTTATTTCTAATGATAGCCAAAGGCGTCTGCATTTCATGGGCTATATCTTCAGTGTATTCCTTTAGGTGGTTATAATCCGCATCAATTCTTTCCACCATTTTACTGAACAAGTCCTGCATTTCAACAAACTCAGTAGTGTTAGTTTCCACTTTTTCCAATTGTTTATCACCCCCAACTTTGTAAAGTTGCATTTGCTCCAAAATCCTTTTAAAAGGCTGTAAGAAATAGCCCGAAAGCATAGCATTAGAAAGTACAATCAGAATTGTCAAAACGATGAAAGAAGGTATAATCAGCTCATAAATATCATCACGGAAATAATAATAATTTTGAACCTCCCTATTCATTTCTACACGGTAAAGTTTTTCATTAGAAGTGATCAGGACAATTTTTTTACGATGGAGAAGGTTTCTGTCCAATTCATCATGATAAACGGTAACATCTTCCACTATAGGGAATTCTTTTTTATTACATCTTTTTGATACAACATCAATAGCAGTCACAGAACGTCCAATCAAAGAATCTGGAGGTGTACCTTCATCCAAGTGATATTTTACTTTTCGTTCTATCCACGAAAATCTTCTGTTTAAATCTGAATCTATAAATTCATCAGCTTCAGAAGTTAAAAATTGAGCATACGCCAAAAATACACCCAATGTAAAAAGGAGGTAGAAAAATGTAATTCTTGATAATAAATTAAAGGTCCTTTTCTTGGCCATATCGTCACAATTCTAATTAAACAGTAGTAGTAAATTTGTACCCCATACCATATACAGATTTTATTCTGTCTACTCCTCCATTTTTTTGAAGTTTTTTTCTTAGGTTTTTGATATGTGAGTAAATAAAATCGAAGCTGTCTGCCTGATCTATATGATCTCCCCAAAGGTGTTCTGCAATATTTTCTTTGGTCAGCATTTTGTCTTTATTGTAAAGAAAATAAACCAACAGGTCATATTCTTTTTTTGTCAACTCAATTTCCTCTTCTTTGATAAAAACACTTTTAGAAAGAATATCCACTTTCAATTCTCCAATTTCAATGGTATTACTTCCTTTGAACTTTTTTCTTCTGAAAAGAGAACGAACTCTAGCAATCAGTTCTGCCATATGGAAAGGCTTGGTTATGTAATCATCCGCCCCCAACTCCAAACCATGTACTTTATCATCAACACTATCTCTTGCTGTGACAATAAGCACTCCAGTATTTGGGTCCACTTGTTTGATTAGTTTAACAATTTCAAGCCCATTTCCATCAGGTAAACCGAGGTCTACGACTAGAATATCATACTCGTAAACCCCGATTTTCTCTTTGGCTTGAGAAAGTGTATCTACATGCTCAATGTTGATTTTCTGATCCTTAAGGGCTGTAGTTACATCATTTGCTAATTCTTTATTATCTTCTATTAATAATAACTTCATGAATTGTCCTCCTTAATTTCGGCAAGAAAGATAGTAAAATACCTTCTAACTTCTAGAAATCATCCATTCCTCCTCCTTCACCACGGCCACTTCTTGAAGGCTTGAAATTATTCAATCTATACGTTAAAGTAGCAGTGAAAACATGAGGATATCTAAAGTCTTCTGTAAGGTTGTAGAAGCCTACGCCTGATGAATGACTCACACGACGAGCTGTACCTAATACATCATTCATAGAAGCTGTTAATGTCAATTTCTTTTTCATTAAGTTTTGCTTCACTGCCATAGTCATCATAAAGAAGCCTTCATTTCTACCCTGAGCCGTTACTGTCTCACCTGTATATCTATTATTGATTTGAATCTGTGTATTTTTAGATACTCTAAATGTATTATTGAATCGGCTACTCCATGTTATATTTTGGCGGTCAAAATTTTGTCCTTCCAATTCACCTTCTACTCTGTAATCATACAAGTTGCCCATCAAATCCATTGTCCACCATTTAAATGGCTGGTAGTTCAAAGACACTTCAGTACCTAAAGCATAATCCGTTCCCACGTTAGCATAAGTATGCATGATAACATTTATATCATCAGGCCAAACGGTTTGCACTCTTTCAATCTTGTTGTGTGTCATTCTGTAATAAGCATCCACAGAAAGAGTAACGTTTTCACTAATGTTTTTCAAGTAACTAAAATCAAATGAATCAATGTTTTCCGGCAATAAACCTGGATTACCTCTACGAACATTAAAAGCATCTTGCCATGTAACAAACGGCTCTAAATACCAACCTCTAGGACGTTCGATTCTTCTTGAATAACTTAACATCAACTGATCGTCTTTAGGCAGATTATAAGATAAGTGTACAGTTGGGAATAAATTCCATTGATCTACTGGAAACTCTTCATCAGAACCCTCTACTTCAATATTACGGCCAGTATATTCCGCTCTCACACCACCTTGATAACCAAACTTACCCACTTTACCAGAATAAATACCGTATAGTGAATGGATCGTCTGTGTATAATTTGTAATATAACTGTAATCAGGCTGGAACTCGTACTCGCCAGTAGTAGTGTTGTAATTGTACACTTCATTGATATCTTCTGCTTGATTCCAACGTGTCTGCCACCCTGCTTCTATCTTGTCTTTAACACCTACAGGCAATACATAATCAATTTTTGCTCTGAGTCTACCTCCTGGTCCTACCTCAGACGATCGCTGTCCGCTTGATGGTCTTTCTGCAACACTGCCATCACTATAAATAGGATATAATTCATTCAATGAACCTTCAGTCATATCACGTCCACCATAGTCTACTTGGGCGTCAAAAGTATGACCTTTTTTAGCAAACTTATGCTGGTAAGCAATATTAGCATTGTAATACAGACCACCTCTATTCCAATCTTCCCTAGAGATATATCTACTCTCATTAATTGGCTCGTCAACACCTCCAATTCTCTGATACTCGTAGAAATTAGCATCCATACCACCATACATTTTGAACTCTCCAACCTTACCTGAAATTTTCAAGAAGTCTTTCTCAGAAAGGTAAAATTCAACTCCTGCTTGAGCACCATACATTTCAAAAGTACGCTCTCTATCTCCTTCTGAAATAATATAAGAAGTTGTATCACCATTGGTTGTAATTCGTTCAGAATTGTAAGTACCAGGACCTGGGCGTTTGTTGTAATTCGCTCCCACATAGAAGCTGTATTTTTTTCTTTTAAAGTTTAACAGGAAATCTCCACCTAAGCGGCCGTACATACCACCTGTGGCATTAAATACACCACTAACTCCTTCTAATTTATTTTTCTTTGTGATAATGTTGATAATTCCGGCTGTGCCGTCTGGGTCGTATTTAGCAGAAGGGTTAGTAATCAATTCTATGTTTTCGATTGTTGAAGCTGGGATTTGTTGTAATGCTTCAGAAGCATCTAATACCGAAGGTCTGCCATCAATAAGTACTGTAAAACCAGAACTACCTCTTAGACTTACATTACCATCACCATCAACATTGATGGATGGAATATTTTCAAGTATGTCTACAGCGGTACCCGATAAGGCTGCAAACTGTGTTCCCACATTGACAATTTTCTTATCAATGTCATAAGAAACAGTACTTTGCGTACCCACTACCTCAACGGCATCCAACACTTCGGCATCAGTGCTTAAAGTAATCACACCTAAATTCTTTTTAAGGTTGGGTTTTCTTACTGCTACATTTTCAATAACAGTTTTTTGGAATCCTATAAAAGTAACCTCTACAGTATAGTTTCCTTCTTCAATATTTTTGATTGTGAAAATACCATCAGCAGCAGTAACAGTACCTCCAACTAAAGTATGAGTGGTTTGCTCAAAAATAGAAACCGTGGCATATTCCACAGCAACATTTGAATCTCCATCAGTCACCTTGCCTGAGATCACGCCAGGCTTCAGCGGGTCATTTGCGAAAGTTTGAAACGCGATTGATAGAAGTGTTAATAGTATGTATGCTTTTTTCAACATGAATTGATAGAATTTATAAGTTCGTTACAAACATATTCAGCAAATCTGTTTGAAATCTGTAGAAATATGGATTGACTAAGATTTTTCAAAAAAATGATCTGAATTATGTTTTTTCATATGTACACAACCCGCATGAAATGAAAAAGTTTGATAATAATTCCTTGAATTTTCTTTCAAATTTCTATATTTGCATCACTATACTTATCAAGAAAGATAGAGGGACTGGGCCCTATGATGTCTTAGCAACCTGCGCTCCCCATAGCAAGGTGCTAACTCCCAGCTCGAAGGTGTTCGGGAATAGATGAGTTTATCTCCAAAATGACATGATGGTATAAAGCGAAAAGCTTTCTTTTTCGGTAGGTGAAACTAAATTAATGATAAAAGAATATTTTTTGTTTTAGATTGAAAATCAGAATACTAACACTTTGTTCTTTATTGTTCTTGACAAGCTGTTTTGAGTTGCATGAACAGTTGCAAGTCATGAAAGACGGAAAAGGAGATTATTCCTTTATTTTCGACTTTTCAAAAAGTAAAGAACTCTTTGATATTATTTCTGCTTATACTACTCCCGAAGGAGAAACTATATTTCAAGCAAATAAATTCAAAAAGCCTTTATCCTTGATTAGTGACGATTTGAACACCATTCCGGGAATCTACAATTGTAAAGAAATTTTAGACTCTACGTTTTGGAAAATCGGTATTCAATTCACTTTTGTTGATGTTAATGCTCTTAATGTCGCCCTTTCCAAAATTGATGGAAAAGAAGATGTTGAGTATTTGGTCATGAAAAGAAAAAAGGCGGAGTGGACACAAAACATTGACTGGAGGACAATCATTACTAAAAACCTCCCTACTTCTACAGAAGCCAAAAATGCCATGCTTGATGCTATTGACACCGCTCATTATGCATATAAATGGCAATTAAATAGAGAAATTAAGACGCTGAAGTCTTATGACATAGATCAAATAGGCTCTACAGGAGTACTATTTAAAGGTACTATTCCGGATGATGAACACTATAAATACATCACCCAATGGAATATTAAATTTAAGAAAGAAAAATAACGATAATAATGACATATTTATTCACATCCGAGTCCGTTTCTGAAGGACATCCAGATAAAATTGCTGATCAGATCTCTGATTCAATCCTTGATGCTATGTTAAAACAAGATCCTAAGTCTCGTGTTGCATGTGAGACAATGGTGACAACAGGTTTAGCAGTCATTGCAGGTGAAGTTACTACAAAAGCATATGTTGAAATTCCTGACGTTGTAAGAGATACAATTGAAAAAATTGGTTATGACAAAGAAGATTATTCTTTCGCTGCTCACTCATGCGGTGTACAAGTAGCCCTTCACAGTCAGTCTCCTGATATTGCTCAAGGTGTAAACATTGGAGAGGGTGTTGATAAAGAACAAGGTGCTGGTGACCAAGGTATGATGTTCGGTTATGCTACTAAAGAAACAAAAGAGTTCATGCCAATGGCATTGGCTTTCTCTCATGCTTTAGTGAAGCGTTTGGCTGAAATCCGTAAGAATCACACAGACCTAATCGGTTACTTACGTCCTGATGCTAAGGCACAAGTAACAATTGAATATAATGAAGACAATACTCCAAAAAGAGTACACACCATCGTGGTTTCTACTCAACACGATGAGTTCCCTGGTATTTCAGATGACGAAGCTTTAGCTCAAATTGCTAGAGACGTGAAAGAGCATGTAATCAGTGCTGTTATTCCTTCTGAGTTGATTGACGATGAAACAATCTTCCACATCAACCCAACAGGTAAATTCGTTATTGGTGGTCCTCACGGTGATGCTGGTCTAACAGGTCGTAAAATCATTGTAGATACTTACGGAGGTAAAGGTGCCCACGGTGGCGGTGCCTTCTCAGGTAAAGATCCTTCAAAGGTAGACCGTTCTGCTGCATATGCTTCAAGACATATCGCAAAGAACTTAGTAGCAGCAGGTGTTGCAGATGAAGTATTAGTTCAAGTTGCTTACGCGATTGGTGTTTCTACTCCAGTTTCATTGAACGTAACAACTTACGGAACTTCAAATGTAGACCTTACGGATGCTGAAATTTCTAAAGTAGTTGAGGGTATTTTTGATATGCGCCCAAGTGCAATTGTAGAACGTTTAGGTTTAACGAACCCAATCTTCACTCCTACTGCCGCTTACGGTCACATGGGACAAGCACCTTACACTGATACTGTAGAAGTAAACCGTACAGAAATTGTAGAAGATGGTGACAAAACAATCAGCACTGTTATTAAAGAGCAAAAAGAAGTTGAATTCTTCACTTGGGAGAAATTAGATTACGTAGATCAAATCAAGTCTGCTTTTAATCTATAATTAAGATTTCAAGTATTTTTATAGAAAAAGTTTTTTTTCTGAGTCCTTGTTGGTAGCTTCACTAACAAGGACTTTTTTTTTACTATATGAAACTCATAAAGCATCTTTTTTTCTGTATTTTCTTATTCACTCTTTTCACCTCAAATAGCTATTGTCAATCAGTAACTGACGAAAGTGCGTTTCCTGAAAACAATAAAAAAAGAAAATCGGTGGGCCTCGTTCTGAGTGGCGGTGGAGCAAAAGGTATTGCACACGTTGGTGTTATTAAAGTTTTAGAAGAAAACGGAATACCCATAGATTATATTACTGGCACTTCCATGGGAGCGATTGTTGGGGGCTTTTACGCCGCTGGATACACAAGTGGAGAAATTGAAGGTTTCATTCGTGACCCTGATTTCCAAGCCTGGGTATCAGGACAAATTGACCCTGATGATGAGTTTTACTTTGGAAGACAAGAAAGAGGTGCGGAATGGATTAACTTCAACATTGAACTCGATTCTAATTACGCAGTTTCTTGGGACCCTACCATCATTAAAGATGCCTCACTGAACTTCGCTTTTTCGGCTCGTCTTTATAAAGCTTCTTATGAGGCTAATTTTAACTTTGACAGTCTTAGCACTCCTTTCAGATGTATAGGAAGTGATATTTTTGAGCGAAAGGCCGTTACCATCAAAGAAGGTCAATTAGAGAGAGCAATTCGTGCTTCTATGGCAGTACCATTGGTTTTTAAACCCATCAAGGTCAATGATAAATACCTCTATGATGGCGGTGTTTATAACAACTTGCCTGTGGATGTCATGAAAAGAGACTTCAATCCAGATATGGTTATAGTAGTCAATTTAGGAGCCCATGATATGCTAGAGGAATATCCTTATGATAATGACGAAGAATTGGTAAAAGGTAATGTGCTTCGATACATTGTCATGAACAATACCTATCCGGAAGAAGACATTGATCTTACAAAAGATGTTTACCTTGGCGTGCCTGTAGATGATTATTCAGCCGCTGATTTTACGCCTGTTGATTCATTATTAAGCATAGGGTATGAATTCACTTCTACTAAAATTGATGAAATAAAGAAGATTTACGGTGACGACCAACCGAGGGTTTCTCCTAAGAAAAGTAATTATGACAATCTCTTTTCTCCCGATTTAAAAGAAATCAAATTTGTAGAACTGAGTAATGATTTATCTTTCAATCAAAGGTTGTTTGTAAGAAATATTGTTAAGCCTCAAAGAAGAAAAAGCACATCCATCAATGGACTTCTCGACGGATACAATATGCTGATTTCCAACAACTACTTCAGTAATATTGACGCTTATTTTTATTATGATTCTTTAGACCTGGACCCTAGATTACATATCGATGTAACTCCAAACAAAAAACTTCGTGTAGGTGTTGGAGGTAATATTGCCTCTAGAAATATAGGACAAGCCTATGTGAGCGGTCAGTTCAGTATTTTCACTCAATCACTCAATACTTTCAAAGTCAATGCTTTTGCAGGTGCTTTTTACAATTCCTTCAAAGCTGAGCTTGAGACAATGTTTGCCAAGCACATTCCTTTTTCAATCAGTGGGGAGTTTTTATTGAACAGATGGAATTATGCTAATGCTCAGGAATTGATTTTTGAACAAAGAGATAAGCTGAATTTGCTTAGAAGAGATAATTATGCTGGATTGAACACCGCCTTTGCAACAGGTAGAAAAAGTAAATTGACTGCTTTTGGCGGCTATACTTTTAATGAAGATAAATATGATCAAGTATTGGTCATCACAGACTCTACACTTGATCAAGCTATTCCGGTAGATTTGGTAGGTAATGAACGGCTAAACGGGTGGCTATTTGGATTAAAATGGGAATCCAATACGCTCAATGCAAAAACATTCCCTACAAAAGGTAGATATTTTAAACTTTCTGCCAAGCAAATTATCGCAGAGAATCGTTTTAGTATGACATTGAATTCTGTGATTGATGAAAAATGGAATAGAGACTGGTACACACTTCAAGCAGAATATGAACAATATTTCCCTATGAAAATCTTCACTATAGGAGTAAAAGGACACGCCGCTTACTCCAATTACGAAGAATCTATCACCATCTCCACTTCACTGGCCAATGCTATGGCTTATTACCCTTTATTGGATTCTAGATCTTTCTTTATTGATGCCTTTCGATCTCCAAAGTTTTTAGCTGGTGGCGTAAAAATTATCCGTCATTTATGGTCTGAGAACTTCAATATCCAATTAGAGGGACATGCATTTCATTCTACTGTAAAATATGAAAGAGGGGAAACACCACTTTTCCCTCGTGTTGTCAATAAAAGTTTCTGGGATTTTAATGACCTGGACTACGCCTTGGCTGGTTCCTTAGTGTATGAAAGTCCTATTGGGCCATTCAGTTTATCTGTAAATCACTATAATTCTGAAGATCATAACTTCATGGTTTTATTCAACCTAGGTATCCTACTCTACAATAAAAAGATGATGGAAGAATAATTTGTTCAGAATGATGAATGAAGAAGCCACTTTTATAGAGTTAATTCCATAAAAGTGGCTTCTTTATTTATTCTTTTCTTGACAATGATTTAATCCTTCAAAATCAATTCCTCCCAGCCTTTGTGCTTTAATTTCTCTTTCGAGCCCAACTCTTCTGTTTTGATTTGCATGGTCTCTTTAATTTTCTTTGAGAATTTCCAGCAGGTATTTTGTCTCATTTCTAAGATTTCTGAGAGTTTTGTAGAAGAAATATCTCCATCTTTAGCAAAGACAATAAACACCATATAAAACGCTTTTTGAATTGGGAAATGCAGTCTATGGAATAATGTCCCTGCCGTTACAGACTCATTATAATTACATTTTTTACACCTTCTGCTATTCACTCCCGCTCCTTTAGCATAAGTATCATTGCCACATTTTTTACATTGGAATCCATTCTTCCATTTTATTTCTTCCAAATAGGCATAACAACTTTCATCTGAAGGAAACATTTTTTCAAATTCATCAAAAGTCACTTCCTGCATCAATACTCTGGCAGACTCAAGTTGCTCAACATCCTCGTGCAGTTGCTCATTTTCTACCTTAAGTTGTGCATTCATCTCCTGAATTTGCTTTCTATGTTCATTCAACTGATCATTGACCCATTGCAATTCATCATTTTTGAGGGCAATGATCTCCTTTTGCTTTTCAATTTCTTCCGTTCTTTCTTGAACTTTATCTTCAATTATTTTTTCTCTGATCTGTAAATTTTTGATCAATTGTCCCTGTGCCTGCTCTTTCTCTTCTTTAAGGATTTTAAAACGTTGGAATTGCCCCAAAGTCATAAAAAGTCCTGTCAATAATAAACCTACATTATAAGAATAGACAACGACAATGGCATGTGATATAAAGATTTCATAAGCACGAAGCACTTGCAGACAAAGTCCTATTATGATAACCAAATACCCCAAAAAGAAGTAAGTCACCTTTACTTCTGACCTTTTTATATCCAAAAGCATATAGAATAAAATGATCATAAAAGGCACCAAGAAAGTAGGCAACTGCCACAGACTATCATTAAAAGATTTGAAAACTATAAAGTAGAAAGTGTTTAAGAGCGTGATTCCCCAAATTGTAACATAGGTCTTGAATGATTTTGTTCTAATTTTCAATACACTCACACTCAACGCCACAATAGACAGCATACTCAAAGTAGAAGAATAACGCATCAGAATATAATTCCAATGTGGATGATTGGCAAAAAGGTACTGTGCCGCCAAATTATCTTCAGAAAGGTCTACACAAATACTCGCTAATAAAAATGCCGTAAGCAATAAAATATCTTTATCCTTGAGCGTAAGCAACAAAAGTACTGTCGCTAAAATTAGACAAATCAAAATTCCATAATTCGAACCTAAAAGCATGTACTCAGTAATGGAATAAGAAAATAAATTATGTGCTCGACTAAGTTTATAAAACAGAACATTGTTGAACTCACTATTGTATTTCAAGAAAACCGTAACCACCTCATCATCACCCGACTCTATACCAGTAATAGGAAAAATGATATTTTTGTGTTTAAATTTTCTTTTACTGAAATCATGATCATAACCTGCAGTTTCAGCATAAATCACGGGTTTTTTACCTACTTGTACATAAGCTTTCACACTGCCTACATGGCTGTCGGGCACCTCAAAAAACCATTGATCCATACCTAGAGGTTTACCTTGAATCTGAAGTTTCACCCAGTAGCTTTTCACTCCTTTTGAAAACAACACCATGTCTTTTTGTGGTGTTTGAAAATGATTGTCTGGGTCTGTCAGGATATCAGATATCTCAATATTGTTATCAGGATCTTCTAACAAAAGAATCTTTGACGAAGGAATAAATACCTCATCCTTAAAAAAAGGAATTTCTACTGGAACTAGATTTTGGCCAAAGGTATTGGTAGTTAGAAAAAATGATAAAAAGATAAGTAAATAATTATTCATAAGTAATTATAACGAAACGCTGTTAGTAGAAGCACCAACCATTCCGAATTGAATTGGCACAAATAAAGTAAGTAATACAAAACTCTTTCTATAAGCTAGAATTACTTCAATGAGTAAATGTATAAATAATTTCTATTTATTTAAATGATACCTTACCTTTTAAACAAAAAAATAGCCACAGAACGCATTCCATGGCTATTTTTTGTTTTAAGTGATTTTTCTTAAATGGAAAAACTCTCTCCACAACCACAAGTTCTACTTGCGTTAGGATTTACAAATTGAAAGCCTCTTCCATTCAGTCCATCAGAAAAATCTAATGTAGTACCTGCTAGGTATAATAAGCTTTTCTTATCTACATAGATTTTCACACCTTTATCTTCAAAGATATCATCAGTATCTTTTACTTCTGCATCGAACGTTAAGTCGTACATCAAACCAGAACATCCTCCTCCTTTTACAGAAACTCGAACATTTTGATCATCGCCTCGACCTTCTTGTTCTCTTAAGTCAATAATGCGCTTTGCTGCTGCATCTGTTACATCTATCATAACTATATAATTAAGAAAGGATAACCTTTTATTTGTTCAAACAATTTTTGTGAATAAAACAAAGGTACTACTTTTTTATTAGTTCAACAACCCAGCTCTTCTAAGAAGGGCGTCTACCTTTGGTTCCTCTCCTCTAAAACGCTTATAAAGCTCCATTGGATCTTCAATACCGCCTCTTGAGAGTATGTTATCTTTAAAGCTGCTTGCCGTGTTTTTGTCAAAGATTCCTTTTTCTTTGAATAATTCAAACGCGTCAGCATCTAAAACTTCAGCCCATTTGTAAGAATAGTAACCGGCCGCATAACCGCCTTGGAAAATATGAGAAAATGCCACACTCATATTCACACCGTCTACCTTTGGCAATGCCTCAATTGAAGTTGGCTCCATTGCCATCTCCTCAAATTGACTTACATCTGCTACTTTTCCATCATGCAATTGATGATAAGACATGTCCAACAAACCAAAACTCACTTGTCTTAAGGTTTGATAACCTTCCAAGAAAGTTGAGGAAGCCTTGATCTTATCAATCATTTCTTGAGGAATCTTCTCTCCTGTTTCGTAGTGACTTGCAAAGAGATCTAATGCCTCTTTCTCATAACACCAGTTTTCTAACACTTGTGAAGGTAATTCCACAAAATCCCAATACACAGAAGTACCTGTTAGGCTTTCGTACTTTCCTTCCGCCAACATGCCATGCAAAGCGTGCCCAAACTCATGGAATAAAGTAGTGACTTCATTAAATGTCAATAATGATGGTTTTGTTTCTGTTGGTTTTGTAAAATTACAAACAATGGAAACATGAGGTCTTTTTTCCTCTCCATTATAAATTGACTGTCCTCTGAAAGAAGTCATCCATGCACCGCCTCTTTTTCCTGCTCTTGGGAAGAAATCAGCATAGAAAACCGCAATATGTCTTCCTTTACCATCTTTCACTTCATAAGTCATGACGTCTTCATGATACTTATCGATGTCCGTTCTAGCCTCGAAATGTAAATCATAAAGTTTTGAAGATACCTCAAAAACGCCATTCAATACATTTTCCAATTTGAAATAAGGCTTCAATGCTTCATCATCAATAGCATATCTTTCCTTCTTCAATTTTTCAGACCAGAAGCCCCAATCCCAACGCTGCACTTCTTCTGCACCGTTTTCCTTTGCATAGTTAACTACATCCTCTACCTCTTTGTTTGCGGCAGGATGTGCTTTTTGCTCTAAATCGGTTAAAAAGTCAACAACAGCCTTCGGTGAGGGGGCCATTCTCTTCTCCAAGACATAATCTGCATAGTTATCAAAACCTAATAATTTTGCTTTTTCATTTCTATACTGAACAATTTCTTTTACGATTTTTTGATTATCATTATCACCCCCATCAAAACATCTCGTTCCGAACGCAGTGAATAAATCTTTTCTTAATGTTCTATTTTCAGCATAAGTCATAAAAGGAATATAACTTGGATACTGCAATGTGAATTGCCACTTCCCTTCTTTGCCAGCTTCTTTGGCAGTCATTGCCGCTCCTTCTATCACAGCTTCTGGTAAACCCGCCAAATCTTCTTCCTTATCAATTACCAATTCATAAGCATTGGTAGCCGCCAAGACGTGCTCACCAAATGTCAAAGAAAGCTTAGATAATTTTAGATCAACCTCTCTTAATTTCTCTTTATCCTCAGCATTTAATGCTGCTCCATTTAGAGAAAAATCTTTGTATGTTTTTTCTAGCAGTCTAGCATCTTCTACATCAAGGTTTAATGTATCTTTTTGCTCATAAACTGCTTTTACTCTTTCAAACAGTTTTTCATTTAATAAAATATCATTTTGAAGTGAGCTTAATTTTGGAGAAACCTCTTGTGCAATTTTCTGAATCTCATCATTGGTCTCAGCTGAATTCAGATTAAAAAATATACTGCTTATTTGCCCCAATGTGTCTGAGCAGTGTTCTAACGCAACAACACTGTTCTCAAAAGTGGGTGCATCTGTATTATTTTCTAATGCCTTTATATTTTCCTTCGCTTCTGCAATAGCGGCATCAAAAGCGGGAATAAAATGTTCTTCTTTGATTGTTGAAAATGGTGCTGTTCCAAATGGGCCTGTAAAATTTCCTAATAGTGGATTGCTCATGTAAGTATTATTTTTTGTTCAAAAAGATAGCCTTTAGCGTTAATAAAATCACTAAAGGCTATACAATATCGTATGATCTATATTAAAAATCTAATTCATTCTAATATTCTTTGCGGCGTTGGCAAATACTTTATATTTCCCACCCATTTCAATGAGCGTATTTTTCCAGATTTCATCAACGGGTTCATCAAGGATGTGATTTAATCTTGCATTTGAAACTACCCATGAATCTTCCTTCAACTCACCGCGAAGCTGTTGGTTTTCCCAGCCTGCATATCCCATAAAGAACCTGCAATTGCTTTCATTTAAAATACCATTTGTATTGAGTTCCTGAATCTCCTCATAATCTCCCCCCCAGTAAATACCGTCTTTTAGAGGAACTGCGTTTGTGATATCTTTGAATTTATGAATATAATGCAATGTGTCTTGTTCAACCGGACCACCAACATAAATTGGACTATCAATAGCTAGGCGTGATTCCACCTCCTCAATAGTGACCATTGAGGGCTTGTTGAGAATCAAACCAAATGATCCTTTTTGTTCGTCATGTTCGCATATTAAAATCACAGCACGCTCGAAATTGCGATCCTTCATGTAAGGTTCAGAAAGCAGTAAATCTCCGTTTTCGATAGGACGTTGTCCAAAGTTGATAGTAAAATCCATAGTCAAAAGGGGGCTAATTCAAAGTCATCTATATTTCTTTAGAAAGTTAATAAGTTTCGGTGGAAAACTATTCGTTCCTTAATTTCAAAATATCATCTAGAAAAGCAAAATGTATTTACATTAAATTGGAATAATACCACGTAATTCACAGAAAATCACTAAAAATAATAATTCATATTTTTCAAAAAGGTTCATTTTTAATTGATTTTTTTAAGAAATTTTAAAACTACTAAAGAGAAGCTGTACAGAAATAACTTTTTATTGTCTTTTTTTGTTTAATGCATAGCTCAGATTGATAAACAGTTTAAGGTTGACATTTGTTTGTGCATCTTTTGAACGAAAATCCGAGCAAATGTATAAAAATGTAACAAAGTGGTTGTAACTTCGCACTTCGAATCGCAGAAATAAAAAAGTATGGATTATTTAGAAGGATTAAACCCGCCACAGCGAGAAGCTGTTGTAAATATGGAAGGCCCAATGATGATTATTGCTGGTGCCGGATCTGGTAAGACAAGAGTTTTGACCTATAAAATTGCACACCTGATTGCCAACGGTGTTGAACCTTTCCAAATCTTATCTCTTACTTTTACCAACAAAGCATCAAGAGAGATGCGTGAACGTATTGTAGAAGCTGTTGGTGATGAAGCTAAAAACCTATGGATGGGTACATTCCACTCTGTTTTTGCTAAAATTTTACGTTTTGAAGCTGACAAATTAGGATATCAATCCAACTTCACTATTTATGATTCTGAGGATGCAAAATCAGTAATCAAAAGTGTCGTAAAAGATTTCCGCTTGGATGATAAACTTTATAAGCCAAGTGTGGTATTAAGTAGGATTTCTGCGGCTAAAAATGACCTGATTTCTTGGAGAGCCTATGAAGGAAATAATGACAGGAGACTGGAAGATGAAGCGACAGGCAGACCTAAAATCTTTGAAATTTACAAGGAATATGCGATCCGTTGTTTCAGAGCCAATGCCATGGATTTTGACGATTTACTTTTCAATACCAATGTCCTTTTCCATCAGCATCTTGATGTTCTCAATAAGTATCAGCATAAGTTTAAATATGTACTGATTGATGAGTTTCAAGACACGAACATTTCTCAGTATTATATCACAAGAAAACTAGCAGCAAAGAATAGAAATATTTGTGTAGTGGGTGATGACGCTCAATCTATTTATGCTTTCAGAGGAGCCAATATTCAAAACATCTTGAATTTTGAAAAGGATTATCCTGAACTGAAAGTCATCAAACTAGAGCAGAATTACCGTTCTACACAAACCATTGTAGAAGCGGCCAACTCTGTGATCAAGCATAATACGAATCAGCTTGAAAAGAATACTTTCACACAGAATGCCATTGGTGAACGTATAGAAGTCATCCGTTCTGCTACAGATTTAGATGAAGCAAAAGCTGTGGCCCAAAGTATTCAAACAGCAATGATGAGAGATCATATTCCTGCACAGGACATTGCTATTTTATATAGAACCAACTCTCAATCAAGAGCTCTAGAGGAAGCCTTGGTAAAACTGAGTATCAAAGCTCAGATTTTTGGAGGTCTTTCTTTCTATCAGAGAAAGGAAATCAAGGATATGGTGGCTTACTTAAAGTTTGTGACTAATCCAAAGGATGAAGAAGCTTTCAAAAGAGTAATCAATTATCCAAAAAGAGGAATCGGTCCTACTACGGTCAACAACCTATTTGTAAAAGCAGCTGAAAATAAGCTAGGTATTTGGGATGTTGTAGCCAATGTAAGACGCTTTTTTGGCGGTAGAGTAGCTACACAAGTGGAGAACTTTGCCAATATGATCAAGGTATTCCAAATGCAGATGGAATCTAAAAATGCCTTTGAATTAGCTTCTTTTATAGCCAAAGGGTCTGGTATTTTAAAGGAACTTTATGACGATAAAACAGTAGAAGGTAAAAACCGATACGACAACCTTCAAGAACTTCTCAACGGTATTCAAGGCTTCACGGATGATCCTGAGAAGGAAGATAAAAGTTTGACGAACTACTTGGAAGAAATTTCGTTAATCACTTCTGCTGAAAAAGAAGATATGTCTGATGCCATCACTTTGATGACCATCCACATGTCTAAAGGTCTGGAGTTTGATTATGTTTTCCTTGTGGGTATGGAAGAAAATCTTTTCCCATCACAAATGATGCTGGAAACACGAGCAGATTTAGAAGAGGAACGCCGACTGTTTTATGTAGCCATTACAAGAGCTAAAATCAAGTTGTTTATGACTTATGCTTTGCAACGCTACCGTTTCGGTAAATCTATAATGTGTGACCCAAGCCGATTCATTGACGAAATTGCACCTCAATACATCAGTATGAAAAGAAGCAGTATCAATGATGATTTAGGTCCTGGCAATGTTCCTGGCTTCTCCAATTACAGATCACTCCGTCAAGCACCGTCCAACTTCACAAAAAAAGTAGTTGCACCAAAAGACGACCGTCCATTTGTACCATCAAAAGCAGATGAAATCAAAGAGGGTCTCACAGTAAGGCATATGAAATTTGGTGATGGTGTTGTGGAAAAAGTTGCAGAAGAAGGTTTGGACCGCAGAGCTACCATTGAGTTTGAAGAAGTAGGTAAAAAGACATTGATCCTCACTTTTGCCAAATTGATGATCCTAGAATAGCAATTACTACATCCGTAAAGCACCAAAGCTAAATGCGTTTCTTTTAAGTATAAATGCCGTCACACCTATCAATAGTCAACCTCTTGATCGTTTTACAAAGACAGCAATTGCAAAAAATACTAAGAAATAGCATTAGTAAATTATGTTTTGGTACTTATATAAAAGCATAGCTATCTTTAAGTCTTCTAATAGTTCAACTCGTTCTATTAGAAGACTTTTGAGTTATAAGACAAAATGTATTTTTATCAAGTACTTATTTTTGATTCATCTACTATCAAACATATATGAAATACTTTTTTTTATTAATCGCATTGATCACTTGTACTTCACCTTTTATACAAGGGCAAGACATTAAGGCTCCACCCTACTTTTTGGAATTCATGGAAAAAAATCCCAAAAAGTTTCACATGACATATCATGATACAGAGGGAAAGCTGATCAAATGGAACGACGAACAACTTTCTAATGTCAATGGGCTCGTCTATTGGCTTTTTGCGTTGGAATATGTTAGGCAAGTAGAAAATAATAACTTTTCAGCTACAGAAAGAGTGCCTTTGGAAGATGTAACTCGTTTTGATGCATCCAGTAACAAGATGAAAGTATGGAACGATTACTTGAATCAAACCAGAAAATTGCTGAACAAAAAAGTGAGAATGAGAGAAATTGTCAGTGGTATTATCAATTTTGGTAATGACGCCAATGGTGATTATATGATCTCAAGACTAGGATTAGACTCTGTGATGTCATCTGTTCAAACTTTTCAAATGTATAACACCACCGCACTTTTCCCTTTTTCTTCAGCAAACATTTACATTCACAACCCGTATCAGATTCCACATCAAGAATTTGTCAACGAAATAAAAAGTGAAAATGTAAATGAATTCAGGAAACATACCTATGCCTTGTTTGATACTCTAGTAAATGACTCATTAGGTTTAAAAACAGATTCTTTTGAGTTTGTTCCTGGCAAGCATAAAGAATATGCGATTCTCTTGTCTGATAGAATGCCACTTGGGCTCGTTTCTGATTTCAATATTCTGATGCAGAAGATCAACGAAAGGTCTTTCTTCAAAGGAGGTATGGAAAAAGAGTGGTACAAAACTGTAGAAGAACCGCTGATGGCTTCCAAAATCATGCAGGAACGCTATAAACACTGTGGAAGGCTCGTTTACTCTACTGTCAACACGGTAGTGATCTCAATGTATGCCACTTTTCAGAATGGTAAAAAAGCACACCTTACAGCTACATTTGAAGACTTAACTGAAACAGAACATATTGATCTGGCCCTGTCGATCAATGATTTTGGTTTTTCACTTTTAGAAAACCCTGAGTATTTAAAGAAGGTACAGGATAAGGTCAACCTCATAAGAATGAAAAAATAATGGAACAAAAAATATACGATTCACTGATTGTTGGTGGCGGTCCTATTGGTATGGCTTGCGGTATTGCTGCTAAAAAAAGAGACCTCTCACACATCATCATCGAGAAAGGATGTCTGGTCAATTCACTTTATAACTATCCTGTGAATATGACCTTCTTTTCTACTTCTGAAAAGCTGGAAATTGGTGATACTCCATTTGTTTCTCACAATCACAGACCTGTAAGAAGAGAAGCATTAGAATATTACAGGAGGGTACAGACTCTTTGGGATTTGAATGTTCATTTATTTGAAGAAGTAGTTGGTATAAAAGCTATTCAAATTGACGGAAAACGAGTATATGAAGTTACCACTAGCAAAACGTCTTACAAAGCCTATAGCATCACTATTGCGACAGGTTTTTATGATATTCCCAACCTGATGAATGTTGAAGGAGAGTCTCTTCCCAAAGTAAAACATTATTATGACGATCCACACCTGTATGCATTTACTGACGTGGCTGTCATTGGAGGGGCAAACTCAGCTATAGATGCGGCATTAGAAACTTACAGAAAAGGAGCTAGAGTAACTTTGATTATCCGTGAAGATGAAATAAATGACAGAGTGAAGTATTGGGTAAAACCTGATATTGAAAATAGAATTAAAGAAGGCAGTATTCAGTGCTATTTTGAAAGTGAAGTAGAAGAAATCAAAGAGAAGTCAATAGTGATCAAATCAAAGGGAACTGAAATTGAAATTCCAAATGACTTTGTACTGGCTATGACTGGCTATCAGCCCAACTTTGATTTTCTTTCTAAAATGGGCATTGCCCTAGCGAATGATGAGCTTAAGACTCCTTCTTATAATGATGAGACGCACGAATCTAATATCGAGAATGTTTTTCTTGCTGGAGTGGTATGCGGAGGCATGAAAACCAATACATGGTTTATTGAAAATTCCAGAGTTCATGCTGATATAATTTATGACACACTTAAAGAAAGAATTAAATAAATGAGTACAATTTTTATTACAGGTACTAGCAAAGGTTTGGGAAAAGGCTTTGCCGAGTATTTTGTACAACAAGGCCATCATGTTTTAGGATTCAGCAGAAGTGAAGACACTACACTTTCGGCTTCTCCCAACTTCAAGCATCACAGTATCGACTTACAGGATTTAACTGCCATTGAAAGTACCGTTGAGAAATCATTAGAAAGTGTAGAAGAATTGGACTTGGTTATTCTTAATGCTGGAGTACTTGGAGACATCAAAACAATGATGGACAGCGACATTTCCAGCATGCAGAATGTTATGGATGTGAATTTATGGGGAAATAAAGTCATTTTGGATACTTTGTTGAAAAAAGGAATCAAGGTGAAGCAAGTCGTAGGAATTTCTTCCGGTGCATCTATCAACGGCAATAAAGGATGGTCAGGGTATTCCATTTCTAAAGCAGCATTTAATATGATGATTAAACTTTATGCTGCTGAACATCAAGACACACATTTCACAGCATTAGCTCCAGGCTTAATAGACACTGGTATGCAAGACTATTTATGTGGAGAAGTGAATCATGAAGACTTCCCTAGTATTCAGAGGTTACAAGATGCAAGAGGTACGCAGGCAATGCCCAACGGCACTGAAGCAGGCAAGACTATTGCACAATTGATCCCATCACTTTTGAATACGCCTAACGGAAGCTACCAAGACGTTAGAAAACTGTAAACAAAGGCCATAATATAACATTATGGCTGTTTTTTTAAAGCGTATATAAACATAAAAAAAAGGCTCGTAAAACAAGCCTTCTTTTTCGCTATTTCTCATTGCTACTTTCTACTATGAGAACGAAATATGGGAATCGAACCCACGTCCTTGACTTAATAAATTAAGTCCTGCTCTGACCACTGAGCTAAATTCGTTGATTTTAAAAGTATTTTTTGGTCTTAGCCTTAATTGGTTAATACAATAATACAAACTAGAATTACTTATTTCTAGTCTTTTCCAATCCTCATTTGCTAACAAAATTAAATAGACACTGGTAATAAATTCAAACCTCTATTTTTCAGCATCTTAATCAATTAAACAATAGTTGTAAAAAATACTTAATATTTTCTACACAATCTTAATAGATTCAAATAGCAGCTGATGAATATAAATTCACTTGTATTTCAACCGATGGAAGACTGATTTTTTGAGGTTTCAAAAAATGTAGAGGTAGAGATTTATCTTTTCTACATGGGCAAATCATTCAACCTCTTCAGTTACGGAGGTGAGCTTCTAAATTCGAGAAAATTTAGTTCAAGCAAACTTCATTAATCTATGAAACTAATTACAATCACTCTGCTCCTTTCCTTGATGAGCACAATTTCGTATTCTCAAAAAAAAATCAAAGACGATGTCATCATTACTTATAAAGCATTTTTTGAGGAAGAAGTCCCTTTCATCAAAAAACAAGAGTTCAGAGGTTACTTTGATGAGAAAGTAATCTATTTCAATAAATCAAAATTTGTCCATAAAGTAATTTATCAAAATCCTAAAGCCTCTATCTATTCTGTAATCACCCAAAAAGACTTCGATGAACAGAAAAAATATGTTCTTTATAAATACAGAGGTACTAACAAAGGAGAAGGATACTATATGCCTTTTAAGAAGCCCTCCAAAATGGCTCGTAAAATTGAAGGAGAAACAAAAGAAATTGCAGGTTATGAATGTCAGAAATACGAAGTCTACATCAAAGGAGAAAAGAAATACCTGTATACAACAGATGCTTTTGGTATAAAATACACGGCTAATTATGATATTGAAGGACAACAGTTCATCATGGAACAGCCTATGTATTCAAAACGTTTTGGGTATTACAAATTTCAAGCTGATACAGTCATCATACATAAATTAGAAGAAAAGGATTACAGTTTGAAAGATTATAGAATTTTTTCGAAAGAGGAATTCGATGAGCACAGAAATTATATAAAAGAAGAAGCTCATCAAGCAAATGAAAAGGCCAACATGGAATTGATTGGAAACAAGGCTTATGATTTTACATTGAAAACAATTGATGGACAAAAAATAAACACCAAAGCACTAAAGGGAAAAGTGATTGTCTACAACTTTTGGTTCGTAAAACAAAAGAACATTGATAAAGAGGTAAAAAAACTTAATCAATTGTATGAAAAATATATGAATAATACTGATGTTATCTTTGTAGCTATTACCATTGCTGACATTTATAAAATTAAAAATTTCCAAAAAAAGTATCCTTTCTATTACCATCAAATTGATGATGGAAGATACTTGTGTGAGAAATTTAATGTAAAGCTGTACCCGACCAATATTGTGGTAGACAAAGAGGGTAATTATTTTAATTATACACTAGGTTATAAGCATGATTTAGTAGAACGGCTTTCCTACAGTATTGATGAGGCACTTCAAAAAGAATACATATCAGAATCTGACAGTGATAAAACGAAAAAACATAAAAGGAAGCGAAAAAACAAAGAAATCTAGTCTACTGAGCCCCTTGAAAGCATTATTCATCGGGCTCATTTCTTTTGTAATCAACACTCATTTCAGCATCAAGAAGTGAAGATTGAAATGCGTTTTTTAAATCAATACTAATATTTGTATTTCGATAAATATAATATAACATTAAGGAATCAAAAAAATTATTCTTTTTCGAAACAAACAAAAAATAAGTAATTATTGGAGAATTAAAATAAGATTTGTTAAATACTAAATAAAATGTAAAACATTACTTTTATTTGCAGTAATCAATGTTACTTTTAACATATTGGTTTTTAGTTTTTAATTATACCTATTTAAGCTACTGATAAAAGAATAATATACTTTTTAGTTATGCTCTAAGTAGATTATAAAAAAGGTAGTATTAACTTCTTATCGAAAGAATATAATATGGCAAAAAGAAGGCTCATTACAATAATAACCTTAATGTGTATTGCGATGTTCGGATTAGCGGCGCTCCAATATTATTGGATCAAAGAAGCTATTCAGGAACGCAAAAGCCACTTTGAACAAGAAGTTGGTGAGCTTCTCACAAATGTAGTCAAGCGACTTGAACAACAAGAAGTTCTACAAGTAACCAAAAGATATTTGGACGATATTTCTGTGACTAACAGTGATATCAATGTTAGGTATGACTCCGCTAAACAGGAAGCCTACTGGACTAGTAAACAGAACATTAAAATCTCTCAAACGATAAGTTCTGATAAACTAGCCAAACAGGGCATAGCCTATAAAGTACAGGAAAAGGCAGAAATCAAGAAATCGGGAACAGCCACAAAAACGATGCTTTCTACAATTGAAGGCTCCAAATATGGCATGGACGATTCTACCAATCAGACCAAAGTAGTCAGCAATATTACTTCGGATTCTACTGCCCGCAAGAGACTGGACATAGCCATGGACTTGATCATGAAAAAGACCGACCTGGTGAATCAGGTGGTCAGCGAGATGATTTTGGCAGAAAACACTATGTTGCAAGACCGTGTAAACTTTGAGATGCTGGACTCATTACTCTCTCAGGAGATTGAGAATAAAGGACTCAAAACGGTTTATGATTTTGCGGTTTTACAAAGAGAAGGTGACCGAGAGACGGTCATTATGAGTAGTAATGTGGAAAGAAATCCTAAAATTATTAAGAGTGCTTATCATGTAACTCTTTTTCCAAAGGATGTTTTTGATAATTCTAACACTTTATTTCTAGAATTTCCTCAGGAAAACAAGTTTTTGATCAGCAAAATGAGGTTTGTGCTCTTCTCCTCTTTAGGATTTATTTTGTTAACACTTCTTACTTTCATATTTGCTGCTAAAACTATAATTGACCAGAAACGTATTTCAGAAATAACAAACGATTTCATTAGTAATATGACGCATGAGTTGAAAACCCCTATATCAACCGTGGCGTTGGCGACAGAGGCCTTGATGGACCCCGATGTTCAGAAGATGCCAAGTATAACAGGTCGCTATCTCAGTGTTATAAAAGATGAAAATCAACGTTTAAGCAGACAAGTGGAAAGAGTTCTGCAAATTGCTAGAATAGAACGTGGTGATTTGAAACTCCGAAACGTGGATGTAAACATGAATAAAATAATGCAGGTTGCTTACGAGAACACCTTGATCAAGATTGAGGACCGCGGAGGAAAATTATCCTTCAATTGGGCAGCCGGTGAGGTAAATGTTAAAGGGGATGAGTTACATTTATCTAATATTATTTTTAACTTGTTAGATAATGCTAATAAATACTCTCCGGAGGCACCAAAAATTGACCTTTCTGCGATTCGAAAGAAAGAAATGCTGGAAATTCATATAAAAGATGAAGGTCAGGGAATTCCGAGAGAACATATTAGTAAGATTTTTGATAAATTTTACAGAGTGCCAACAGGCAACGTTCACAATGTAAAAGGTTTTGGTTTAGGCCTTAGCTATGTCAAAAATATTGTCGAAGCCCATAAAGGCAGCATTCGCTGTAAGAGTGAGCTAGGCAAAGGAAGTGAATTTATTATACAACTACCAATATCTGAAAATGGACAAGATTAAAATTTTACTTGCGGAGGATGATCCAAACTTAGGAATGTTACTTACTGAGTATTTAGAAGTTAAAAACTTTGATGTAACACGTACTCAAGATGGTGAGGAAGCGTTAAGAGCCTACCAAGATGGTGATCATGACTTATGTATCTTCGACGTAATGATGCCTAAAATGGATGGTTATACTCTTGCAGAGCGTATCCGTAAATCAGATGTAGATATTCCAATATTTTTCCTTACAGCAAAATCAATGAAAGAAGATACGCTAAGAGGATTTGAAGTGGGTGCTGATGATTATATCACTAAGCCATTTAGTATGGAAGAGCTTTTAGCTCGTATCACATCGATCTTAAGAAGAACGAAGAGCAAGACAGATTCAAAAGAAAAACAAACTATTTTCGAGATTGGTAAGTTTACTTTTGACTTTAATGCTCAAATGTTGAAATACAACGAAGACGGTCATGAGCAACGCCTTACTTCAAAGGAATCTGCTTTATTGCGTCTTTTAGCTATCCATAAAAACGAAATTATGGACAGATCTTTAGCATTAAAGAAGATTTGGTTAGATGACAACTACTTCAACTCAAGAAGTATGGACGTATATATTACGAAGCTTAGAAAATTCTTAAAGCCAGACGACAATTTACGTATTGTAAACGTTCACGGTCAAGGATTCAAGTTAGTAGAATTAGGTGCTGAGTAGTCCACACCAAAAAATATATTGAAAGCCTCCATTTTTTGGAGGCTTTTTTTGTTTTAATATTTATATAAGATCCCTCCTTCATACTCTTGAATATTCAACTGCACTTGATCTCCACCTACTTGTAGATTTGAAATATCGAATGAAAGTTCTTTAGTAATATACGCTTCACACGACTCTGGATTTTTCATGGATAATCTCAAGTTTCTTTGAGGAGGAAATGATTCTAAGATGACCTCTTGATCTATTAATTTTACTTCCCATGAATCGCCACTACACCCACTAGCACTAAAGTTGATCAATAAACAATTTCCTTCAATTTCTACTTTATTGATTTTTACATAATCAGAGGGTGCATTCGTATATTCTTCAGCACTAACCACAGTCACTAAATCACAATCCGTAGGTGTTACATTATTAGAAGTTGTGCTTTTAGAACAACTAAACAATGTAAAGCAGATAAAAGCAACGATGAATAAGTCTTTCATTTTTTATTGATTTTTTAATTTAATGTTCTTTAAGAGAAAATAGATTTCATGATAGAACAATGACTATTTATCTATTGCAATTCTAAAACCAACTTATTCCTTTATAAATTTTGTTTCAAATATGCTATAATTAGAGTATGGGTATATTTTCACCACCCACACTTTTATAAAACCTCTTATGTTGTTCCTTTTAAACTTATTACTAATTCATTTTTCCTTATTCTAAAGGTCTATTTTTTGAGTACTTGGATATTATTCTTATAAGTAGATAGACATGATAGATCAAAATTAATATTAGTTGTTTCATTTCCATTTTGAATCATTTCTTTCGCTTCTATTAACTCCAATGTTTCTAAGCCAACTAATAAAAAATATCCACTCTTACCTTCTTTATCAGATAGTTTTATATTCATATAGTATGGAATCAACTCTTTGGAATGATACCATGAAGCTGTAATCTTTATTTCAAGATTTTCATGTTCTGCTATGTAGCTACTCATGCACTTAGGCAATGTTACTTCAGTATCTTTAATTCTAATTTTCTTTGCATCAAGATCAAACTTTGCTGGTAAAAATTGATCAGGTAAACCCACTATATTTCCTTTATCATCAACTTTTAAAAGTGTGTCTTCATGAGCGATAGTTAAACTATTCACTAATAGAAAAAGGAAAATTATCATTGTTTTTCTCATTTGAAATAAGTTTGCTTTTTTTTTAAAAAATAAAGAGAGGAAAATCAAATTATTTGATCAAAGATAAAATTTCTTTAAACTCTTCTCTCTGCGAAGTTCTCATGAGTTCATAAAGACACATTTCAACATTGGTAATTCCTACCCCTGCCCTTTCGAACTTTCGTAATGCGACATCAATATTTTCTTTTTTTCTTGAAGAAATTGCATCTGCCACAACCTCCACTGTGTAGTTTTTCCCAATCAATCCCATCACTGTCTGATACACACAAATATGAGCTTCGATACCACAAATAATCCAGTTTTGCTTATTGAGTTCTTTTATCTTATTTTCTACTTCCTTTTCAGCCATAGCATTAAAACAAAACTTTCCGATAGGTGCATTGTCAATAATATGCTCTGCTATTTCTTCTATTGTACTTCCTAACCCATCAGGGTTCTGTTCCAACCAGACTACTGGAATATCCAAAATCTGACACCCTTTCAAAAGGTTTTTAATATTCTTAATAGTAGCCTCACTCTCATGTACTTTTCTTGCTAGGTTACCTTGTACATCAACTAAAATTAATCCTGTATATTCTACGTTTAGCATATTCTACCTTTTTGTCCTTGAGTTTAAAAATAAAAGTTCTTAGCACTTTTCACTAAAGTCAATTTAAAGAATTCTTTGGTTGACTACAATAATTCATTTGAAGGAATATTATTTGATGGCATGCCCAAACCTCACTATACAATGCCACAGGTATTTCAACATCTGTAAGTTTTTATGGTCAACGTCAAGTTCCTTGGCAATTTTCCCTAATAAGTAAGCATTCAATTTTCCGCTTTTCTCCAACTTTTTAGCATAAACGGGTACTTCAGGGCCCCTAAAATTATTTGGGAAGGCTGAAACCTCTAATTCCAACCCTGAGTTCCAAATCAACTCAATGTTATACTTCTCGCATAATTTCTTGAAGAAAAATTCTATTTCTGTGCCTTTATAAGAGAGGTCTGCTATTACTTTCTCTACATCTCTCTCCAACGAAATATCTCCATGAACCTGAGTTTCTATATAAAAATCAAGGTTTTTTGAAGCAGGCCTCAATGCAAGTGAGTTTGAAAACTGTGATAGTTTTTCATTAATGAGATTTAGAAAGTCTTGTACACTTAAGTTCCTTTCTCCTAAAGTCATTTCTCTTGTAAATAAATCTTTGAGAATGGCAGAATGAATCAATTCAAAATGTTCAATTGTTCCAATCTCTTTTGGAGAATCATAAGTATCACCGTAGGTAAAAGTTGACCTGTTTTTCACCTCTGATTTCAATAAAAAATAGCAGGAACCAAACCTTGGTGAAGGTCCATCATTAGTCATCGTTAAGTTTAATGCTCCATACTTAGGACGTTCTAATGGAGATGCTGAGTGATACGCCCCTTTAAAAACTATATTCTCCCAATCATCACGCCCACCACCTGTAAAAGCAGAAACGCTCCCTGCGGAGATCTTAGTTTCATATTGGTTTTTATAAATTCCAGATTGAACCATCCCCTCAATGACATTCATTTCTCCTGAAAAAATACGATCTGGATGAAAATGCAGGGCGATCGGGGCCTTTTCTCTCACATTATTGATATATGCTTGGTAACTATCTTTTGGAAGATTGGACTGATATAAAATCATCTCAATGTTGTCTATAGATTTTTCTTTTTGGGTATTGATATATTCTAAGACATTTTTAATGGCTAAGGCTTGTGACTTGGTTAACTTCATATTATCATTTTCAATTGAATGCCAATGAAATTACAGATTATCAATCTTTTCACAAAGGTTCTTCCAAAGTAGTAGGTAAATAGCGACTGGATCTTTATTCAGATAAAAAAAATAGACCTCTTTTAAAAGTATATTAAAAAAGGTCTATTATGCAATATATAATTTATTGATTACTTCTGATACACAGAATAATCCGTGTAACCTTCAGCTCCTCCACCATAGAATGAACTTGAGTTTTCAGCCGAAACTTCTGTTAGAGGATAGTTATTTTTAAAGCGTTCTACTAGGTCAGGATTAACAATATAAGGTCTACCAAAAGCGACCATATCCGCCCATCCTTTTTCGATCATTTGGTTAGCATCTTCTTTGTTGTAATTACCACAAAGAATGATAGGATTAGAATAAATCTCTCGAATTTTGTCTCTGTAGGTATCCGGTACTTTTACAAAGTTTGCCACATTTTCAGAAAAGTGTAAGTAAGCAAGATGCAATGGTTGTAATTTCTCCATAAGGTACAGTGCCGTTTCGGGCATGTCTACATCATAACTGTCTCCCTCACCTAAGAACGGTGAGATTCTAAGCCCCACTTTATCTGCACCTATTGCATTGACTAGAAGTTCTACTGTTTCCATAGTAAAACGGATTCTATTTTCAACACTTCCACCATAATTGTCATTTCTATGGTTGGTATCTTTTCTTAAAAATTGATCAAAAAGGTATCCATGTGCACCGTGTATTTCTACTCCATCAAAACCCGCTTCTATGGCATTTTGAGAGGCGATGAGAAAATCATTTTTTGTTCGTTCGATATCTTCCAAAGTCATTGCTTTAGGCATATCGGTTTCTACCATACCAAAAGTACCATCTCCTAATGAGGCGTAAACTTTATCTGGAATCTTTGTAGCTGAAGGAGCTAAAGGTGTCACTCCACCTGTTGTGCTTTTTGTTGCTCTTCGACCTACATGCCATAACTGAATGAAGATCTTACCTCCTTTTTCATGAACCGCTGTAGTTACTTTTTTCCAAGCTTCTATTTGTTCTTGTGTATAAATACCCGGCGTCATTGCATAGCCTCTTGCTTCTTCTGAGACGGGCACACCTTCAGTAATTATCAATCCAGCGCTTGCTCTTTGTGAATAATATAAAGGTGCTAAATCAGTAACCACTTCACCTTCTTTTGATCTAGCTCTTGTCATTGGAGCCATTGCAATTCTGTTTGTGGTCTTAAAACCTTTGTATTCAAACGGTGAGAATATCATATCTGTTTTCATTATTTTTTCTGAGTTGATGTTTAGTTGAATAATTGATTTGTTAGATTAAGAGCACAATTGAAACATCTCATTTAGTAAAAAAATATATTTCATACATGCCCTAAAAAGAAGTCATTCATGTGTAACTAAAATATCAGATTGATGTTTTATGTTGGCTGACACCAGTACTACATGGCAATACTCATTCCTCCTTCTACAGGAAGAATCACACCTGTAATTGAACTTGCCGCTTTTGAAGCGAGGAATCGTAATATTGCTGCAATTTCTTCTGGTTCTGCTATTCTTTTCAATGGAACAGCATTTACGATTTCAGCCATTGCTTCTTTTGTATTTGTACTCATCATAGGTGTTCTTACCGGCCCTGGAGCAATTGCATTTACTCTCACATTATACTTTGCATAATCTACTGCTAACTGACGAGTCAAAGCATTCAGTCCTCCTTTTGACATACTATAGGCCGCATGATTCGGAACGCCAATGATGCCCGTTGCAGATGAAGTATTTACAATCGCCGCACGTTCTTTTTGTTTTAATTGAGGGAGTAAATGTTTCGCCGACAGCCAACTTCCTTTTAGGTTGACATCCATCAGTTTATCCCAAAGTTCTACGCTTAGTGTTTCTGCATTATCCTCCAACATACTATATCCAGCAATATTGATCAGTACATCAGCCCCACCTTTTTTCTCGGCTAATTTGGCAACACTCTCCCAAGTAGCTTCTTTACTAACATCTCCTTCTATAGAATCAAAACTGCCTAATTCATGCTTCACCTCCTCCGCTGTTTTTTCAGAACTTGCCAAATCAACGCCAATAACTTTTGCTCCTTCACTTATAAATAGCTTTACTGTTGAGGCTCCAATACCTGATGCTGAACCACTCAATACGATTACTTTATTTTCGAACTCTTTCATCTTAGGATAATTTTATTTCTTAACATAAAACACAGATGATCAGACAGCATCAATGATTATTTACTATCGATTTAATTTGTGTTTCTATGTGACAAAGGTAGGTTGATGAAAATAGTTCAAATCTTTGATTTCAAAGCAGGAATGTCAGATTTCAAAGTATCGTTATTTTTTCCGGTAAGCTATTGGTGTCAAGCCTGTATTTTTCTTAAAAAATGCCCCGAAATGACTTGGGGAATCGAAGTAAAGACTGTAGGCAATTTCTTTTGCACTGCTACTGGTTTGAGATAATGCGGCCTTGGCTAACTTCAGAATATGATTGTGGATATAGTTTAAAGCAGTTTGACCAGTAATAGATTTTACTACAGCATTCAGGTGATTGGGATGGATATTTAAGATTTCTGCATAGTAGGCAGGAGAATGTAAGTTAGCCTTTTCGTCCACTTCAGCATCAGGATAAAAACTACTTTCAACCAAAGTTTCAAATCGCGATAAGTGGGCTAAATCCGCTTTTTGTATGCTGTTATTGATTTTGTCTTTGTCCTTACTCTTGTTGAAAACTCTCTTGACCTGATTTAAAAGAAGCAACACATATATTTCAATAAAACTGATCTTATCTTCCCTTTCATTTGTATATTCCTCTTTTATTTTCTCGTAAATATTTAAAATCTCAGGTAGTTCATCTTTATCTATTTCAAAAGGGACTGCCTGATCTATTTTTAAGAAAGGGTAATCATCCAGCAACTTCTCAAAGCGGTAAGAAGAAGTCAAAAAGTCTTGTGAGAATAGGACATAGTACCCTTCCCAATCAGGTGAATGATCCCAAGAAATAATTTGAAAAGGTGAATTAAAAAAAATAGAAATACCTTCAGGCAGTTCTGTACTATGCCCTAAATGAGTTTGCCCTTTCCCTTCTATTCTCAAGCCTATAAAATAAAATTCATGTCTGAAAGGGTGCATTTTTGTTTTCACCTTTCCCATATTTTCTTCAAAACTTTTTATATCAAAATGCGGGTGATCAGGTTCCGAAAGACCTATGGCTTTATAATATTCTGATATGGTTTTGAAGTGTTTCATATTGCTTGAGCAAATTCATTTAGAAGTAAGGTAAACTGAATGAAAGGATTTCGATTGAATTATGCAGGAAATGACCTTAGAAAAAAGGTTAATTTAATTGATCTGTCTATTCTAACCAAAATGAGTGTTTTGAATAGTAAATTTAATTTTGAGTACAACTCCATTAAAGCATATTCGAAACATCTCTTATTGAAATATCTTTTCAAGAAAATACATAAAGTCAAAAAAAGCGTCATTAAACCGAAACATCAAAAACAGTAGTAATGGAGGAACTAAAACATCTACTATAGTAAACTTCAATTCAGGAAATTTTAAGTATTTCAAAATAGATAATATGATATTTATTAGGATATGGAAACCTGTAATATATATCAGCATCAATATATACGCCATATCCATACCTCCTGTTCGATTAAAAATCCAAATATAAAGTATCAACATGTACAACATGAAAATTAAAATTTGTCGAATGACTGATTTTAGTATTGGGTTCATAACTACGATCTTTTGTTCTTATTTAACTTCCTGTAAAGAGAAGTGATACTATTAATTGTACTTAAACCAAACAATAGAATTTCAATCATGATGATTAATTCAATTTTATCTTGAAGGAATAGGTGCTCCTTTACATTTTCTTTATTCTCAGAAAATAAAAACATATTTGCTTGAAGAAAGGAATCCAACATCTGTAAATCATTTTTCATATGAACGATGTTGAATAAAAAGACCAACGAGAGTACTCCAAACAAGCCCATTAGATACTTATTGATACTTAGGTTGAAAACATATAAATTAATAAGCAGCACAATGAATACATTTAGAAACAACCCGATACTAACTACATATTTTGGTATAAGAAAAATATTGTTGTGGAGTTGAATATCTAGTTGACCATTGTCTAAAAAGTCAAATCCCAGTACATAAATTATAATGCCAAAACTTATGCAAAATGCAATCAGTAAATTTTTAATGAAATTCAATTTAGAAGTAGTTTGATGAATAATTTTCAAGCTTTAATTAATTCATATGTCGATTAAAAAATAATAGCCTTTGTAATATTTGGTCTTATATTCGAATATCGAACCAAATATACAACTATATCACTCCTCTGTTCTAGGCATGAAGCGACTGACCCCTCCGGAACATTGGGAAAACATCAGCACCTTATCATGTGACAGGTTGTCCCATACTAATGGGAAAGCATGCGACCTATTAAGGTTGAACACCGTCACATACTAATATGACAGTGTTCAACCTTAATAGGTTAGCCTGTTTACAACTTCAAATTCACCTATATTACCTATGCTTTGAGTAGATGATACTCCATTATTTATTCTGCAATTGAGATATTTTCTTTTCTAGTTCTTCTATTTGAGCTTGTTGAAGCTTATTTTGATGGTTCTGTTCAATTAGGTAAAGTGTCAACTCTTCTATTTTTTGAAGAAGTTTTGCATTCATTTTTCCTAAATCTATCCCTTTATTTGCAACTTCAGTTTCACTTGGAATTTCTGGTAAATGACCTTTATCAGAAATATATTTTTCTATATTTTCTAAAGATCGAAGATTATAAGTTTCCTCAAATACATAATCTGGCCAGTGTTCAACCAAAGAAACATTTACTTCCTCTGTTATTGTTTTACCTGCAACTGCAAGTTTATAACCATGAGTATCTGCAATACCAATCCCTATATTATTACCATCACAAAATAATGCAGAACAATCATTACCCATAGATGAACCATCTCTATATATTAATTCTACTTCTTCTGCTGTTAAAACCTGATTAAACAACATAAGTTGATCAATACTTCCCTTGAAAAAATAGTCTGCTGCATTTGGGTGATATCCACCTAATCTTAAAGAGTTAGTATTATCAATAATTGATGCAGTAGAAACACTACTACTACTAACCAATTGACCATTTACGTATAAATTCATGAGACCACTTCCAAAAGTTCCAGCATAATGAGTCCAAGTTCCCAATTGAGGAGAAGACTCATAAAATATGGTATTGTCTGCTCCATTATCAATATAAAAGGCTACTCGTTCAGCTGTTAAAGTAAAGCCCAAATTATCATCCGCCCCTCCTACTTTATGAAGTACAGCATTTTCATTGGCACTATGACCGGAATTACCAGGGTTTGATATTAAAAAATTTGGTTTAACCCAAACTGAAAAAGAAAAATTATTAAGTCCATCTATTAAAACATCTCCAAAATCTACGAATGAGTTACTCCCATTAAAAAAGATTGCTTGACTTTCATTTTCAAATCTATCTTTCACAAACGATGGTGCGTTTATCGGGGTACCATTGTTAGAATTAACACTCTCATCCATTAACTTTCCATTAAATTCCCAATAACCAATTAACCCTCTTTCAACAACTTGAGCTTCTGTATTAATGATTTTAAAAAAACAAACAATAGTTAAAAAAGCAAAGTAACACTTAAACATATCTCTTAGATTTTATTTTATTGATTTTTATTTACAAGAATAATTTAACTTTAAGTTTCAGGTGTACAAACTTAATATTAATACATTTAGTGTCAAACATTTCATATCTATTTTATTAATTGTATCACATATTAATAAATAAAAAAAAACAACTTATAACATAGTACACGCTTAGTGTTTATTATTATCACAATAAGGTCCAAAAAGCATCTAACTGTTAAATAAAAAACTAGATATCAAAACTTGAATTTATATATCAAGCAAAAAAATGACGGTCTTTGTAACGTTTGGTCTTATAATATTTAGGTCGAGTATCTAACCTGATATGTAACCATATCACTCCCAGACCAGCAGTGTTTAGCCAAATTTGCTGACCAGTCTTAAGTTCATTTAATACATGAGCACCAACTTTGTCAAATAATTCTATAATTTGCTCTTGATCTGCCTGTTCCATAAAGGCCCCTAAATGTTTATAGTGCTCACTTTCACCAATTTTTGCAGGAACAATCAAGCGTGCATTTTTTCCTAAATTATAAAAGGTAGCAACCTTCTCACCATTACAGAAATGCTCCTCAAAAGCGACTTCATTTGGCATTTTACAATCATAACTTCTTGTTTTTCGAATAACCAATTCATATTCCTTATCAAGATGTTTTTCCATTAAAGGAGGATGCTCCCAAAAGAAAGAGTTCCCTAGAATAGGCAGTAAATCATTTACATAAAATGCTGTAAATGTGGGGTCCTTTTGCCAAAGTGTAAAAACCTCTTTAAATGATAATTTATCTTCTCCCTTCTGAATTTTTAACCTTGCAACATCATCATTTTTTCCTATTTCAATGAATTTATATGTCATTAATGTCTATGATTTCTTTTTTACTACTTTTAGAATATTTTCGCTGGAAAGTGTTTGCCTACGACCAATGCTGTCTGGCATTTAGGAGGCATAAGGTACAAAATCCAAGATCACCAGGCAATTCACTATTCGCTCCGCTCTGATTTATCTTAAAATAGACAATATCTCCTTTCTGGTTGATTGCACCGTGCAATTAAATAAGAATATTGAGTGAGTAAATACCCAAGCCGATCAACAACAAAGGAAATAGAAAAATCACTTCACTGACTAAGACCCAGAATATAAATTGAAGCCATTGAGAAATTCCCATTTTTGTTGGTTTCTCTTTTTGGACCAAACTCTTTAGATCTTCCAATTTCATCCTCATAAGATCTGCCTTACTGATCTTCAAGTCAATGACTCCCCTATCACTTAATCCTTTTTTATAACCCTCCAATACCGATTTGGGGTGCATCCACATCACGTATCCCATGGCCCATAGACTCAATATCCCTAACAAAAAATACTTCCACATTCCTGTTGCAATTTCCCACCCGCAGATAAACCCTTCTCCTTTCCAAGAAGTATCACAGTCATTGAGAATATGTTGTATATCGTGAATATGCAAAGCATCTTTTCTGAATTGCGGATTAGGCATTGTCAATTGGATTCCGAAGATATTGATCTCAAAAGTATCATCATCTATCCCTCCGTCATCAGGAATTCCATTGGCCCTGTAGAAGTCTACTAATAGTTTGTCTAATGTCATTTTATTGTCAGTTCAGGTTTTAAATGTCAATGAAGAAAATGTATACCAAGACTATTGGTTATGTTTTACCATAAATCGTTTCACATTATAAAAATAGCTACTGTGATATTCTTGTCCCAAACCTTAAAAGAAGTTTCTAGTTACTCGCTAACAAATTAATTTCATTCTTATACCAATTCAGTATTTTTTGAAAACTATCAGATGGATATAAACCATACTTTTCTACCCAATTACTATCATTTTCTGCAATTGTTGACGCTGTAGATATAGTCAAAACTTTATTTACTTCATTCAAAATTCTTGGATACAATACATTTGAGTTGAATTCAGATCTTGCTGGAGATTTCAATTGAGGTAAGCCTAATTCTATTTTATCAAAGCAATAAAGAACTAATAAATCTGACAAGTAAAATAGAAATTGAATACCATTATCTTCATAATAATCGTAATAAAGATAACTACCGAATTCTGTAGAAAACTGAGGTTGTAAAATCTGATTAAGATAGAATTTCAACTCCCACCATTCATATACCTCCTCATCAATAAAATACTGCTTCACTAATTCTTTAACTTTAGTTGAGTTAAATAAAAAAGCATCACTTTCTTCCAAAAGTGCATTATAAAATGTGATATAATCTGATTGTAATAATGCTTCATTAGAGTAGAACCACTGAATAAATACCTCATTATTAAAAGGTTGAAAGAGTATATCTTGAAAGTCAATATGGTTTCTCAGTAAATTCATATTAATTAAAAAGAAATATTTGCCTTGATAAATTGTCAATAAATAGACAATATCCCACTACCTCATTTTTTAAGCTTCACTCAAAATAGGTTTTTCATCCACTAATTCTGGTTCTGGCATTTTTTCATTGATTGGCTTAATAGGTTTGACACAACTGACTACCCAAAAAGCTATGATGATTGTAAAACCCAATAAGACGATAAATGGAAACAGAAAAATAGCTAAAACATCAAACAGTCTGCTCAATGATTTATGCTCTTCTGCTAATTTTTTTAGTTTGTAAATCTGCTGTATGTACATGTAACCAATAATGTTCGCTAATAGAAAAATAGTTCGTTACACTAAAGTTCAGCATTAAAATTGAATTTATAACATTATTTCTATCAAAAATTGGTTACCAACCTTCAAGACTTCAGATTTGATGAGGTTGGATTATCACCTGCCCATCGTTAACTATGGTGCAAGAAACATCTTTTTACTTCTATTCAACCGATAAAAAAGAGACATTTCATGTACTAAAAACGTCTCTTTCTGAGTAATAAAAAAATAAGGTGTAGAATAAGGTCACTATTGTAATGGAAATTGGTACAAGCCCTTCACTTTGTCTTTGCGCTGATACCAATCGTTATACACCAAATCTATATTCTTTACTTTTACAGTTCCGAAATAGTAATTGCGATACTTTTCTACTAAATCTAGAAACTTGTTCTTTTCTTCAAGCCTTTCCTTCAACCTCACTATAGTAGAATGAGCCGTCTGTAATACATACCTTATGTCAAAGGACTGTTCTAAACTTGTAGACTTAAACTCACTCCTCAATCGGTTGCGGATATTATTCAAAACATTATCCTTCACAAATCCTTGAAGTAAAATACAAGATGGTGAAGCTGTCAATCCTTTAAAAAGGACATCAAAACTCTCTATTGAATCAAGGCTTTTCTTTATTGTATTAATGTAATCATCAATAGAAATTTTATCAAGACTAAAGCCATCGTAACATGTAATAATTGACATCACAGTCACGTGAATATCTGTATCAGGATAAAAATACTGTCGTGGCTCGACTGCTCTAAGCTGAGAAAGAAACCCTTGAATATTTTTTAAAACTAATTCATCAGGCTTTAAAATTAGAGAGATTCCAAATCTCCTATCATCTTTAGCATCAATCAGTTTATCCAACTGATAATTATCTGTTTTTATTTTAGTTACAGACTCATGGTACAGGTTGTTATAAAATTCAATGTTGTTCATTTCGTTAAAATGGTTTTGGTAGTTTCATCATTCTTTTATTGGTAAAAATATACTGTTCTTATTAAGCAGTAAAAACATAGTTTTTCGCATAACAATGTTCTACAGTACAGTTCTAATAAAATAAATATTTCATAGTATTTCAACGAAAAAAACACTTTTAATCACTAATATTACTTAACACGTTCTATTTTTAGAGGATATAGATTGACTATTTCTGCAATATATATCCGCCCTACTGCAATATGTGTACTTTACCAAAGAGAACAATGATGAACTTTGTAATGTAATCAAAAATAAAATTGTTATGCTTTCGAAATTACTATCTAATTCCATTGTTAAAGGCGGTGTTTCCCCAGTGTTTGACCTTCCAAGTGATTATGGGTTGCCCTATGAAGAAGTCACTTTTAATGCAAAAGACGGTGTACAACTTTCAGGTTGGCTGATCAAAGGTGATTCAGACAAAGTGATCATTCAATCTCACTATGGCGTGCAGTCCAGTAGATCTGGCTATACTCCTGAAGGGAAAGGAATGATGAAAATGTGGAAGGAAGATATTGCCTTTCTTAAGCATGTTAAACATCTTCATGAAAAAGGCTATACAGTCTTGATGTATGATTTCAGAAACCACGGCAACAGTGATGAAGGAACAACGCCTTGGGTCACCTGGGGACCAGAGGAAAGAAAAGATGTAATTGGAGCAGTAGAATTTATTCGTCATCATAATGATTATAAAGAGGCTCAAATTGGACTTTTGAGTATCTGTATGGGTGCGGCTGCCTCCACTTATGCTTTTGGTGATGGTTTACAGAAATTTGACAATATCAAAGCTATGGTGGCTATTCAACCACTTCGCTATCTTGATTTTATCAAAGCTTTAGGGCTGGATAATTTTGTTGGAAAAGGGGTGACACACCTCAATAATAAAAGAACTGGAATTGCTATGGATGAGGTTTCTTTTATGCCTCATGTAAAAGATATTACAGTTCCTACCCTATTGGTACAAAACCAAAATGATGAGTATTTGAATAAACAATCCATAGATGAATATTTTGACGCTTTAGAGGTTGATAAAAAAATGATCTGGCTGGATTTGGAAAAGAAAAGAGCGGCAGGTTATGATTACCTCACAAAGCATCCGGAAGAACTTTTATTTTGGTTTGATAAATATTTAAAATAGCATAAAATGACCCTACCCAATTCCAAATGGTTAATTTCCACTTTTGTCTTTTTCCTACTTCTAGCTTTTATTTATATGATTGGTAAAAAATCTGTTAGTACTCATGTACAAATCAATACTTCTCCTGAGAAAGTATGGGAAACGTTGTTCAATGCTGAAAATGTAAAAAAATGGAATAAGGTTTTGATCCCTATAAAAGGAGATTTACAGGAAGGCAATGTCATCAATTATGATTTTTACCAAGATGAAAACGGTAAGTCATCAAGGATTAATGCAACTGTTGAGGAAATCGTTCATCAAAAAATGATTCAACAAAAAGGTGGAGTTCCACTGGTATTGACCTTCAATCATCAGTACCTCATCGAGCCTTCTCCTTCTGGTACTACAGTTAGAATTCATGAAGAATATAGAGGAGTGATGGTACCGTTTTGGAACCCTGCGCCTGTAGAAAAAGCCTATGAGCGTTTATTGCATCAACTAAAAAACTTTATTGAAAATGAGTGAAGTAATTCGTATTACTGAAGTAAGTCAAATTCATCAATTTTTAGGTTTGGACAGCCCTAAACATCCTTTAATCACTGTGCTTCCCATTGATGAACGTATGGTGACTGCCAATTATGGAGATCTCACTTTTTTGATGGATTTATATCAAATCAGTTTGAAAAAAGGGATAGAAGGTTGTATTTCTTATGGTCGAAACTCTTATGACTTCCAAGATGGGACTATGGTCTTTACCAAACCCAATCAAAGTATGAAATTTTCTACACAAGAAAACTTTGAGAATGTTTCTGGCTGGACCGTTATTTTTCATCCTGACTTAGTGAGAAAATCAGAGCTTGGAAAAGTAATTAATAACTATGATTTTTTTGCTTATGCAATTTATGAAGCATTGCATATTTCTAATGAAGAGCAAAAAGTACTCAGTGAAATTGTTGAAAAAATACAAAGAGAGTATGAATACATTATTGACCGCCATAGTCAAGAATTGATAGTTTCTAATATAAAGCTTTTGTTAGACTATTGCACCCGTTATTACGACAGGCAGTTTTATACCCGTACTAATTTGAATAAAGATTTTGTAGTACAATTTGAAGCTTGCCTTAAGTCCTATTATGACAATGAAAAACAACTAGAACTTGGTGTTCCTACTGTAAAATATTTTGGTGAAGAATTGAATATGTCATCTCATTATTTGAGTGATTTACTGAAGAAAGAAACGGGAAGTTCAGCACAAGAACATATTTACAACTTCTTGATGGACCTTGCCAAAACAAGGCTATTAGGTTCAAAAGAAGCAGTAAGTCAAATTGCATATGGATTGGGCTTTGAATACCCCAATCACTTTAGTAAACTTTTTAAATCAAAGATTGGGATGTCACCTGTGGAATATAGAAAAGAGGCATAGCTCTACAATTACTTTCCCAATTTTAATATACGTATTGCTCCTTGGATAACCACTACGAAAACTATAGTTCCAACGATAAGGTCAGGTTTATTTGATTCCAACCAATAGACAAGTAAACCTGCCAATATAACACCTCCGTTTATAATCACATCATTGGAAGTGAAAATCATACTCGCTTGCATATGAGCCTCTTCTTTATTCTTTGACTTCTGTAGAAGATACAGACATAAGCCATTTGCCACTAATGCAAATAAAGAAACTGTGATCATAGTTGAAAAATCAGGCATTTGTTCATTCAAAATAAAACGTCTGATCACCTCTATAAAACCGGCCAAGGCAAGGAAAATCTGAAAGTAACCTGAAATAACTGCAACTCTTTTCTTCTTTGTTATTGTTTTCCCAACTGCCAGAAGACTAATTCCATAAACCAACGCATCGGCAAGCATATCTAAACTATCAGCCACCAGTCCCATCGAGTGAGAAATCAAGCCAGTAGTAATTTCTATGATGAAAAATGTGAAATTGATCACCAATACCATCCAAAGTAATCTCTTTTGATTACTTTCTTCTTCAAAATCAACTTCCTCTATTTGCACTGTACTTTGTTGATGTCCTCCTAAATTTAAATCTATTATTGCTTCTTCAATCGATTCTAAACTCCCATTATGATAAACCGTAAGCTGTCTATTGGGTATATCAAAATCTAAGTTTTTAATCTCTAAAATCCCATCCAATTTCATTCGGATTAGCGTCTCCTCTGATGGACAGTCCATTTGTTCAATTTTAAATATTGTCTTTTCCATACTTTGTGATTTTGTATATTACAAAGGTAGGTTCAAGACAGTGCAACTCGATTGCAAAGTTTACTTATTGCATTGATCACAAAGGCCTTTTATGACCATATTAGCATCCGTCATTTTGAAGTTTTTGGGAAGTATTATGGATGGAATAGGGTGATCCATCAAACAAAATGTTTTTTCACAAGAAGTACAGTAGAAATGATAATGCAGATCTTCTAATTCACAATTACACCCTTCAGCACATACGGCGTATTTGGTCATACCTGTACCATCATTGATACTGTGAATTAATTTGTACTCTTCGAAGGATTTCAAAGACCTGAAAATAGAACTTCGATCCATATGCAAAAGTCCTATTTCCATCTCTTTCAAGGATAAAGCTTTATCTTGTTCCAAAAGAAATTCTAATAGGTTTAATCTAACAGCAGTGGGTTTCACACCTTTTAATGCTAATATATCTTCAGCTTTACGCATTCAAACTCTAATTTTAATGGAAGAAGTTGAGTTTCAAATTTGGCGTTTTTGATAGTGAATCACAATATTAGTCTGCTTAAAAAATAAATCCTGAGTAGAAATTTGCACTACAAATATCAAACTCAGGATTCTATGACTGACGAAGGTCTTCTTTAAGAATATGACAACTTCATGAAGAAGTAAGTTTATTTTTTAATAAAACGCGTGGTATATACTTCATCTCCAGTTGTAACTTTCAATAAATAGGTACCTAAGGCTAATTCAGCGACTTTAATCTCAGTAACTGTTTCTCCTTTTTTAGGTGTGACCAACTTCAATAGTCTTCCACTTACATTTAGAATTTCAATTTTCTGAATTTCACTTCGCTTATCCTCCAGGGTCATATTTAATGTTCCTTCCACAGGATTAGGGAACACTTTTAATACCGTATCTTTCGCTTCAATCAGGTCAGTGCTTGTTACACCTTCTGTTACTTTGATATTTTCAATCTGATCTGTCACTTTTTCAAAACTACCGTTTTCAGGTGTAAATTCTATAGTGATTTTGTAATCATCAGCAGGAGGTAGATCAGTATCTATTTTTAGCGTTCTAGTCAAAGTACGTTGACCAATACGCTCAATACGTGTTTCATTGGCCATCACAGCGTTGTTTTTATCTAACAATTCGATTTTCAACGTACCATTCTCATACGTTCCGTAAGAAAACTCTATATCAACTTCTGTGGCATCTCCTTTGATTTCAGTCGGCACAGTCAAAAGTTTGATGGCTGGCTCAATTGCTTCTTCCACATTGAAGTAAATAACAGGTTCTACAGACACCGCTTCAGGATCTCTCCAATCATACCCTTGACGATGCATATATACTTTATAAAAATAATTTGCCCCGATTGTAGCCGGAGAATTTGTTCTCACATTGATGGTCGCTACGCTATTTCCTGCTTCTACATCAAGGTTACCACTTCCAAACCAGCTTCCATCAGGTTTTCTAATTTCAATATTGATCTTACAAGGTTCATCAGCTTCATATTTCACATTAATTGGGTAAGTGGTCTCACCAGGTAATAATGAAGTAGGAATACCTTCACTCCACAACTTCTTCTGCAATGGCTTCTCTACCACATCAAATAATGTTGAAGTAGTTTTCAATACATTATCTCCTTCTTTGATCTCATAAACCACTTTATAATCCGTGCCAATGACTAACTCTTCAACTAAATCAAATTCTGTGAAAATTGATTTTACACCTTGTGCAACATCATACGTTTTTTCTGCCAATACATTATTAGTAGGGTCATATAATGTTACTTTCACTGTTCTAGCAGTAGATGCAGAATAAATTAAAGTAGTAGAAAATTGGCGAGAAGGATAAGCAGTAATCGTTTCCTCATAACCTTTGATATTATCCGTAGAATTATTAAATAATGCTTCATCAATATCTACTAGCTTCCAAACTCTTACCCAATCATACATTACAGCACGTTGTGCCTTTGTTCTGAAATCATCCTCAAACATCCACTCTTCTGGCTTTGGATTGGTTGCATTTTTCTCATCATCATCTCCCCAGTTATAGGTTTCCATTACAATAATTACCGGCATCGGTAAAAAATAGTCACGTGTTGGAGTGATTGTACCAAAATATTTGTCATCGTTATAGAACATAGCCGTATTAGCATCTTTCCACCACATACCCACTGTATTCCATCCCAATGGTTCAGCCAGTCCAGGAGCTTTTACACCACTGTTAGTAGATTCAAATGGTAAACGTTCACATGAACCGTTCGCATCACTGAATGGTTTTGAATGGGAATTTACATGCTGAATATTATTGAAAGAACCATCACCGTGTTCATTAAACGGGCCAGTATAACCCATATTTTCAATGATATCCAACTCTGTTGCATACTTTGTATTACAGTCATCAGAAGTTGTTCCTCTAGAATTCATAAAAACACCAGAACCCATTGGGAAATCTGAAGGTTTCACACGTACTTCAAAGTAGCCATAAGTCTGTAATACTTTGGTGTCCATACCTCCTCCGGCAAAATAATAATCTTTACCATTACCACGTGGAAAACGCTCGTCTTCATAATACCACATGGGATTCATGCTCATATAATAATTGTCTGAGTTGGGATCTTTAACAGGCTCTAAGATTCTTTTGTCAAATGCAGCCGTTCTTCCCCAAGAGTCTGCTTTGTCAAACAATCTCCATTTATCGGTATTAGGGCTGTTGGCATCAAATTCATCACTCATTTCATGATTCAAAACCCAAACTTTACCTGCAGGAGGATCTGGAGGGTCTGCCATAAGCATGGCTGGAGTGAAAAATATCAATAAAAATAAGTAAGTAATTCTTTTCAAAAAAGTAGTTGTTTGCATGGTTCCAAGTATTTGTTTTACATTTCTTGTTCTGTAATACTAATCAACTTTACGATTTTACAATACCAATAATTTATATCAAATACACCTACTACTAAGTTTAAACCCGCATATTCCTAGATTTTTTTTCTTTTAAATTAATTTACTTTTCCCATTGCTTCATAAGCAATTTCAATTCTTATTGAAGATAACATGCAATACAATTTAATCTAACAACTCTCTTTATCAATGGTATGTAACAAAATATTACAACTCAGCTAAGAGTTCTTGATCCACTTCAGGGTTGTTTTTAATGTGTACTTTTAAATCTGCAATCGATTTATCTGCTATTAATTCAGAGCCACTATTTTCAATTCTATTCAGCATTATGATCCCCATAAAGGATGGCTTATATAGAAGAGATTGATACAATTGCTCCTCATAATCCAAAGTTTCCAAACCATGTAATATTGACCAAAACACACCTTCCCCATCGCTTTTATTATATTTTTCAAAAAGGTTAAATAGAACATTTATTCCAACTTCAGGCTTATCCAAAGTCCATAATTGATCAATAAGATCATCTAGTTCAAGCCAATTCCCATCTTTAGGGTGAAAAGATTTTATGGAAGAAATAATTTCAAGAGAATTCTTCATTTTAATTGGTAATTTGAGTGGTTTAAGTACTAAGGCAAAAATAAATCATAGTTAATTCTAATTTATTTTTTGTGAGTTCAACGCTAAAAAACGTATTAATAGTGGTTCTATTAAAAGTTTTTTGAAGGAAGTAATCGCAACACAATAAATAGAATTAGTATTAGATAATTTTGAATTTGTACTTATATCTTTTATTTCAGCTTAATCATAAACTTAATGTAAAGTGGTACTTTTGATAAGATAATAGCCTTGAGTTACAAAAGAAATAATAACCTACTTTTAGTAATACTAAATATAAAAACAGATGAAAATTTCAATTATTTACTTCTTTCTATTTATTCTTGGAACAATTGTTCCCTATTACGAATTGATTGATTTTCTCTTCACTAATGGATTTAATTTTCATCTATTTTTTGAACAGCTACTAATGACAAATATCAGCCGTTTTTTTGCTTATGATGTGATTATTTCAGCTGTAGTCTTGATCGTTTTCATCCTACATCGAAGGACTAATGTTCAATATTATGGATTAGCAATTCTAGCCACTTTTTTCATTGGCGTGTCAGCAGGATTGCCTTTGTTTTTATATTTAAAAGAAAAGGATAAACAGATATTGAAGTAACACTTTTTATATTGTTTATTTAATGTTAATTTTGAAAAAGAGTAGTACATAAAACATATGCACTACTCGGAATAAAATCAATTAGAAATTGAGAGGTTCCAATTAAGACTAAAGCCTGTCGTTTAAGTTTGCATCATAATATGATTCTACTTCTTCCGGTGCATTAGGGTCATCTTTGGTATCCTTTTTAGAGTCAATCTCAGTTGGTGCATTCGGATCATCTCCAGTATCTTTTTTTGATTCTACTTCTTCCGGTGCATTAGGGTCCCCTTCAGGATATAAATTACTCTCTATAAAACTATTACATGCGAACATGATAACACAAAGGCTTACTAAAACGATTACTTTTAAAGATGAAGTTTTCATAATAAATAAAATTTTAAGATTAAGAATATGTTTAGTTATACTAATAATATTCCTTCCATGGGCTAGTAAGGCTAAAACCTCAACTAACTACGATAGTTTATTAGTATTAGCAGAAGGATTCAGGAAAAAAGATATCAATACATCTATTGAGTCATATAAGGAGGTTTTTCACAGTAATACTAATGAAAGTAATAAGGCTTTTTCGGCTTTGTCTATAGCTTATTTGTATGAAAAAGAACTTTTTAACAATGATAGTGCTCTTTACTATTTGAATTACTCATTATCTCATCAAACTGATGATAGGAATGTATTAATCAATTCATATTTTTTAGCTGTGCAAATTTATGGAATAGTTGGAAATATAGATTCTGTAGATTTTTACCTTGACAAGATAAAAAATAAGAAAAAAAGTACTCCTTATGAAAAGTTTTATAGTAACCATAAGTCGCATTACCTCTTTCTCCAAACTAAATACCTTGAGGCTATTAATGAATTGAAAGAAATTCCAATTGATCAAATGTCTAACGTTTTAGTTCACAACTTATTATTATATTATTATAAAGGAGGGCAATTGTATGTCGATAAAATACTTAATCAAAGACCTTTCCATTATCTATTTCACTATCCTTTAGGATTAATAGAGTTAGAAAAAGAAGAATACTCAAAAGCTCTTGATCACTTTGAAGACTACTTCTCTGCTGTATTTAAAAGCCTTTCAAAGGATAAAATAGACAGATTTGAAATTTATAAACAGTTCAAACTGTCACGTTCAATGTATGCTTCTGCAATTTGCCACCAAAAAATGGAGAATATTGACAAGGCTTTAAGTACTCTAGAAGTGTCTTTATATCACCTTTCTAAAACTGAAATCTCTCAAGATATCCGATACAAAGTTTTCAAGAGTATGGTTCTTACAAAGAAAGCCGAGTTACTGCACCTCCAAAAAAATGAAAATGCAATTGATTACATTAATATGGCATATGAAGTATTGGAGAATTATGATGAAAACGTCAGTGGTGTTAAATATGAGCGAATCAATATCTCGGCCATGGAAGCTAAAATCTTAGAAGAAGAAGATCTTATTGATAAGTCTATTTTAATGATCACAAAATTTTTAGAGAATGACAGTCCTAACAAATGTAGAACTGAGGAAGGCATTTTTTTTAGAGATAATTTCTGTAGAACCAGGAATGAGTTACAGGTCATGAAAGCGGGAATTATTTCTTCTAATGCCAATAATAAATATTATTACCTCTTCTTATTTATATCTATTGGAACAGTGTTTCTCGGTCTAAAGAAAATCATTCATAAAAATGTAAATACTGAAGAAGAAGTTGAAAAAATAACTACTAATGAAACAGTACTTACAAAAGAAAAAACTACTGTAGATATTCGAAAAATTATTGGATCAGATTACCAACTGAATAAAGTCCTTCCACTTTATTTAGAATATGAAAAGTATGCTGTTGTAGCTTTAGAATTAAATACTTCAGAAAGTAATATTAAGTACCATATGAGGGAACTTCGATTAAAAAATAAAGTAAATACTAATTATGATTTACTCAACCTGATTAAACAAAGTGAACTTTATAATTAGAATTAAAAATCAAACAAAAATATAAATAGCTTTTGGCCTTACAAGTCAAAGGCTTTTTTATTGAATAAGGTTTCAACACAATTTTCTTTAAAAAAAGATTAAAAAAACACTTTTTATTAAGTGATAACAACCCTACCAATTAAAAAACAACAAACTTACTATCAGTAATTTAAAATCTGAAAATTTCAAACTAACCAAGGTTAGGACTAATCCCAACCAACGTTAGGAAGGTTGTATGGTGGCAAAGTAAAGAAAAGCGGTCAATATAGTAGAATGTGGGTTTTGCCTTATTGTATGACGTCTTTTATTAAAATACGATAAGACAAAAACTTTAACATTGTTGTGTAGTGATACACGACTTACTTTACTAGTCACTATGCTCCTGCCTTATGGGCGGGAGTATTTTATTCATCTTGAAAGAATTAAAACTAATCTCAATATAAGAACTAACGAATGTTGATTTATCCTACAGGAAATCACATATATCACACGTAACTTTCCTCATTATACTACATCTATTCTTAGAAAAGAGTTTCATCTATGGAAGATGTAAAGCAAATTATTTTGTTAGTTAAAACGGTAGCTAAGAGCTTAAATCAACCTTAGCTTTCTTAAAGCCTTCAGATGATTTTTTTGATACATAATGGAATAAGATTAGCTTTTTATGATGAATGGCGTAGCGATAAAAATAGAGATAAAAAAACACCCACTCCAATAACATGAAGCGGGTGATCATAATTACAAATCAATAAATAATCAATTACAGTTCTACTCCTACAATTAGAACGTCATCTGTTTGTGCGTTATCTCCTTTCCATTTATCAAAGACGCCTTCAAGGACTTTCTTTTGTTTTTCCATAGGATAATTCATCGTTCTGTTTAATGACTCAATCAAGCGATTCTGCATAAACTTACTATTTGAATTCCCACCGAATTGATCTTGAAAACCGTCTGATGACAGATATAATCTATCACCACCTTGATAATTGATGGTTTGAGTCTCAAAACTCTTTTTAATATTTTTAGTAGAATAACCGATCGTTGATTTTGAACCGGCTACCTTTTTGATTTCATTATCTGCTCCCACAAAATAAAACGGCCTTTTAGCACCACTAAATTCTATGATTCGTTGATCTTCATTGATCACAACCAAACCTAAATCCATACCGTCATACACCTTATGCGTGTTTCTTAAGTTCAATAATGAATACAACTCCATATCCAATAGATTAAGTACATCATTTGGTGATTTGATCTGCTGGTTTACAATAATATCATTGAGCAGAAGGTTACCGATGATAGTCATAAACGCCGCTGAAACACCGTGACCTGTACAGTCTGCTACAATCAAGAAACGTAGTGACCCTGCTTTGTAATACCAGTAGAAATCACCGGAAATAATATCTTTTGGCTTATTTAAGATGAAACCGTCTTTGAAATCATCTAATATTTCTTGTCTATACCCTAAGATTGAGTGTTGAAGTTTCGTGGCATAGGTAATGCTTTCTGTTACTTTTTGGCTAGCTGAGGCTAACAAATCATTTTGCAGTTTCAACTCATTACTTTGAGCCAAAATCTCTTCATTCTTATCTTGAATTTCTCTAGTTCTTTCATTGATTTTAAGCTCTAGCTCTTTATTCAAGTTCACTTGAAGCTCATGATTTTTCTCTAGTTGCTCATAAAGCTCCTTCTCCACTGATTCTTTTTTCTCTTCTGAAGCCAACAAATTATCATGTGCCTCACGAAGTGCCAAACCTCTGTTGATTGTCTCTCTAAGGTATTTATCTACAGCGGTTACTGCTGGCCTGAAGATGAAGAATGCTTCCAAGAAGATTGAAAGTAATGTGATCCCTAAAAGAATCATCTCAATCAATTTAACTTGTTGTATTCTTGCTGTTGATTCATGATCATATTGGAAGGTAATGGTGTTCATTTGTTTCAAAAATGATCCTTCATTTCTTAAGATCTGCGAGACAAATGAATCTATAATATAAGCTTCTTTGGCTAGTAAAATACTTTGAGAAGCTTCATACATCTCATCAAAATTTTGAGCTATATCCTCAAACATTTGTTTGATAGTAGCACTGTTTTCTCCCTGAAGTTCCATTTCTGGCAAACGGTCTCTCAAACCATGGTGAGAGGAAGACCAAAGTTCTACAATAGTAGAAAATTCTTTTTGAATTTCCTTAAATTCCACTTGGTTATCAGCTCTTTCCAACTGTAGTGCTAACTTACTGATTTTTTGACTCAGCATTCTTTGACGACCAGAAATGTTAATTACACGAGCATCTTTTTCTTGCTTATTCAATACTGATCTGATCACGATCTGACTAGCAATACTAAGTAATGCAATGATAGAAAGGGCAATGACATAAGATGCCGTAAATCTTTTCTTCGGATTTTTTAATAGATACTTGTTCATAGTCTAGTATTGTAGTCGTGAGATTGCTTTTTCAGTAAAATGTTTAATCGGTTCTATGAAAGTAGTATTTTTCATTATACATACTAAAAGGAAAAAGATATTGCTCTTGTGCATTTTACACAAGAGCAAAAACTTTCTAGTGATTTAAGAAATCCATCAAATACCCTCTATATTGATAATAATCAGGGTGCTCTAGGATATCTACTCTATTACGTGGTCTTTCAAATGGGATTCTCAATTCATCACCAATTTTTGCGAAAGGTCCACTTGTCATCATAATTACTCTATCAGCAAGGAAGATTGATTCGTCCACGTCGTGAGTGACCATAATGGCAGTAATTTGTTCTTTTTGCCAAACTTCAAGAAGTACGTCCTGCAATTCACCTCTTGTCAGTGAATCCAGCATACCGAAAGGTTCATCAAGCAGTAATACTTTTGGTTTTAAAGCAAAACCTCTAGCAATACCAACCCTTTGCTGCATACCTTGCGACAACTCTGAAGCTCTTTTATTGAAATCATTTCCTAAGCCTACTTTGTCTAAGTAGTACTTACAAATGTCTTGTTTTTGTTTTTTAGTAGCATGAGGGAATACCTGCTTCACCCCGATCATTACGTTTTGTAATGCTGTCATCCAAGGGAATAAACTTGGCGACTGGAATACTACTGCTCTATCAGGTCCTGCACCTCTCACTTCATCACCGTCTACATACACAGCACCTTTACTGATTTCATTCAGACCTGCGATCATCGTCAACAACGTTGACTTACCACATCCTGAATGGCCGATTATCGAGATAAATTCACCTTTTTTGATGGTTAATTGTAGATCTGATAATACTGTATAATCGCCTTTAGGAGTAGGATATATTTTAGCAATATCCTTACAAACCAACATATCTGGTCTTGTATCCTCTATAATTTCCGGCTTTAAAATATCTTTTGCAATAACGCTCATCTTCTTAATAATTTAGATTGTACATGAATTAGAAAATGTTGTTGATCTAGAAATACTCCAGTTTTTCCTTTTTCTTTCTAAGTCCCCATTTGATACGCCCTGGCATCACTGGTTTTAAATCTGGCAACTCATATTGAGTTGTTTTCTGGCTTGACCTTGAAGCTCCTACAGCAATCAAGTATTCCAGAATCTCGTTTCTTAAGTGTTTGTAAGTATCGTTTTTGTTGATCTCTGCAATCACTCTCGGACGAGCAAGATCTACCTTGAAATTAGGACCAAGTGTTGCCTCAGGACCTGGATTTAATGGTATGATTCTATCTGCCATTACAATCCCTTCATCCACATCGTTTGTAATCAGAAGACAAGTTTTTCTATCCTCACCCCATATGTTGACAATCTCTTCTTGAAGCGTTCCCCTTGTCAAAGCATCCAATGCACTCAATGGCTCATCCATCAATAACATTTTTGGATTCATAGCTAAGGCTCTTGCTACAGATACCCTCTGACGCATACCACCAGAAAGTTCCGAAGGTAATTTGTCAATGGCGTGAGAGAGATGTACCATACCTACGTATTTCTCTATCATCTCTTTCTTTTCATTTTTAGAAGCAGATGGATACACCTCATCAATCGCCAATTTAATATTCTGCGCCACAGTCAACCATGGCAGCAATGAGTAATTTTGGAAGACTACTCCCCTGTCAGGACCAGGGCCAGTGATTGGTTTTCCTTGTAGAAGCACCTCTCCCTCATCAGGAAATTCCAATCCGTTGATCAGGTTGATTAAGGTTGTTTTTCCACTACCGGTAAAACCTACGATGGCCACAAACTCACCTTCCTCAATCGTTAAGTTGATATCTTTTAAGACTTCTACTCTATCTTTTCCGGTTCCGTAAGCCTTGCTTACGTTTTTCAATTCTAAGTACGCCATAGGAATTACTTGTTAAATGACATCATTTTTTGAACTACCATCATGATTCTATCTAACATAAAACCAATCATACCGATCACGAACATGGCTACGATGATCTTCGCGTTTGAATCACTTGCTCCGTTTTGGAATTCTTCCCAAACAAATGAACCTAAACCTGGCGACTGTGCTAATAATTCAATCGCAATCAATACCATCCATGCTACTGAAAGTGTAATTCTCAAACCTGTGAAAATCATTGGAAGTGACGATGGCAATACTACTTTGAAAATGTTTTGACCGATGCTAAGTTTCAATACTTTAGCAACGTTTACGAAGTCTTTATCTACCGTAGAAACACCCATACTTGTGTTGACAAGTGTTGCCCACATTGAACATAAACCTACTGAGATAAATGAAATCATAAACGATTTATCCATATCCGAGTCAGACATTACTGTCTTCACGATCATAAATACTAATAATAACCATACTACTGGCGATACTGGCTTCAAAATCTGAATTAACCAGTTAAATGAAGTTCTTAAGGTTGTGCTCAGACCGATTACAATACCGATAGGAATAGCAATAAATGCTGCTAATAAAAATCCTGCGAATACTGTTTTCAAACTTGTTTTGATCTGATCTACAAATGAAGGTCTACCTGTATAAGTAATTGGGTCTTGACCTTTTGCAATTCTTTTTTCGTTTGTTTTAGCTACTTTTAAATCAAATGCATCTTTCTTCGCTGAGATAATCTTGTGATCTGCTAATAATGAAAGGTATGCATCCCACACTTTTGCCGGAGATGGCAATGTGTTTGGCTGACAGCTTACATCACCTGATATAATACAGTTTTGCATTTCTAATGCTCCAGCATCACCTCTTTCTGCTCTTGCTTTCTCAATCTTTGCTGTTGCCTCTTTGCTGAATAGATAAGTTGCACCTGCGTGCCAGATACCGATAAATAATAAAATTGATAAAAGTGGATAGATATAAGACTTTAACAACGCTTGTACATTTTTCTGTACTTCCTCGCCTTTGATGACGCTAATCCATGGTGCTAGAAAAGCTTGGATTCCGGTTAATTGCAGTATTCTCTCTTTCATGATAGTATTATTCTTTTAGTTCCTTTTGTAATTGATTATTATAATTATGTCAGTTTAGTAGAAGTAGAATAGATGATAAGGGCGATGCAGTACTACATGTAGGTGTAAGTCCTGCACCTCCCTTGTACAATCTAACTTGAAGAATGATTATTACATTGCTTCGTCTTTATTACCTATTTCGAAGCTATTGATGTAACCTAGTGGGTCTTTACCATCAAATAGTTTTCCATCGATAAAATCTTTTGTTGGAGCTTTGTATCCATCAGTTTGAGGAATGTCAGACTTAGATAAGTGACCTTCTTCTACTAATAGGTTAGCTGCTTTTAACCAGATATCAGGTCTGTAGATATCTTTGATCGTTTCGTCATACCATCCTTTAGCTTTAGCTGTTGGAATTTGACCCCATCTTCTCATTTGAGTTAAGAACCACACACCATCTGAATAGAATGGGTAAGTTGCATGATGACGGAAGAATACGTTGAAGTCAGGCATTGAACGCTTGTCACCTTTCTCAAATTCGAAAGTACCTGTCATTGAGTTAGCGATTACTACTGAATCAGCACCTACGTATTCTGGCATTGATAAGATACCAACAGCTTTTGCTCTGTTTCCTGGCTCATCTAACCACTTACCTGCTCTAATTAATGCTTTTGTTACTGCTACTGAAGTATTAGGATATTTCTCAGTAAATTCTTTTGTCATTACGAATACTTTTTCTGGGTTGTTTTTCCAGATATCGTAGTTTGTAGTCACAGGAACACCAATTCCTTTAAATACCGCTTGCTGGTTCCAAGGCTCACCTACACAGTAACCGTAGATAGTACCTGCTTCTAAAGTTGCTGGCATTTGCGGTGGAGGAGTTACTGACAATAATACGTCTGCATCTACTTGACCTTGAATGTTCTCTTTAGTATACATACCTGGGTGAACACCTGCTGCTGCTAACCAGTAACGAATTTCATAGTTGTGCGTAGAAACTGGGAATACCATACCCATTTTGAAAGCTTTACCGTCGTTTTTGTACTCTTTGATTACTGGTACTAAAGCGTCAGCTTTGATTGGGTGAACTGGTTTACCATCTTTCATTGGTACATTCGGCTTCATTTTAGACCAAACATCGTTTGATACTGTGATACCGTTACCGTTCAAGTCCATTGAGAATGAAGTCACTAAGTCTGCTTGACGACCAAATCCAGCTCCTGCTGCGATTGGCTGACCTGCCAACATGTGAGAACCATCTAATTCACCATCAATCACACGGTCCAATACGTTTTTCCAGTTTGATTGTGCTTCGATAGTTACGAATAACCCTTCGTCTTCGAAATATCCTAACTCTTTAGCGATTGCTAAAGGAGCCATATCTGTTAACTTGATGAAACCGAAAGTCAATTGTGGCTTTTCAATTTCTAATTGATTTGTTGATGATTCTTCTGCTGTTACAGTTACAGAATTTTGAGTTTCTGATGAAGATTTTGCACCACTGCAGTTGAATAACATCCCTGCAAGCGATAACGCTACAAGCGATGAGATGAATGAGTTGAACTTTTTCATGAGTAATAAGATTTTTATTGATTATTTAGATGCCTTTGAAGTAAATAATGTTGGCTTGAATGTAAGCATTACGAATGCCCAGTTATTGATCAAGTCTTTGTTACCACCTTTTAATGCTACCATGTTGTCTGTAGCGAACATTTGAGAGTAACCAACTACTAATGAAGCGTCTTTACCTAATGATTTCGCGTAGATCAAGTCGATTTCAGTACCTAAGTTTGAACCATCTAATTCTGCTGCTGTATCACCTGAAATATATTTCGTTTGCTCAGCCATGAATTGGTGCAATTGAACTTTGAATGTACCTTTTGCTACTTTGAAAGCAGTGTTTAAGTAGATGTCCTGTAAACCTACGTTCTTATGAGGGTTACCTACGTAGAAGTAATCCATGAAACCATTGAATTTGTGGTTAGTACCGTAAGCTGGAGCAAATGAATTGTTCTCATCAGAAGTGATATCATTACCCGATAATACTTGGTAACCTAAAGTGATTGGAGTAACTTTTGTCTTTAAAGTAAGGTTAAGATCTAGTAAATAAGCATTTACATCAGCCATCCCGAATGTACCTGTTTGGTAGTAACCTTCACCTGCTATTGTTAAAGCACCGAAAGACTTGCTACCTACTAAACCTAAAGTTTGTCTTTGAGAAACACTGTCTGAAGTTGCACCGTATTGGTAACCGTCATTGAATACTAAAGCTGAAATTTTACCGCTTTCCCAGTCTTTATGTGCCCATAAGTATTGGAAAGACTTGTAACTGTTCACTCCTGAGTAATCGTTACCTACTAACATACCTGGCTCAAAACCAACTTGGTTGAAAGCAAAACCTGCGTGCACTTTGAATTTTGAAGCTTTATCATCGTAGATAAATAAAGCTGCATCGTGTCTTCTACCTTGTTGTGCCCATTCTAATCCACCTAAGAATCTTTGGTTGTCATAAGAGATCATTTGACGACCTACTTTTAAACCAAACTTCTCAGTGAAGTTGTACTGTGCCCATGCCTCTGAAATATTCGTTAAAGAGTTTGGATCTGTCTTATAAATCTGATTAGTAGAACCCCACACACGAACATCTTGTAATGAAATTCTCATTGTAAATTTGTCCGATTTATAGTCAAGGTTTAATCTCGATCTTTGCTCTGTGAAAAATGCCGGCTCCTGAGTATCTGTTCTTAGCTTCTTAAAACCGTTTCTTAATTCAGAACGTGGTCTTATCTCTGCTGATAATTTGAACTCTTGTGCAGTAGCTTGGAATCCTACACCTAATAGCAATACGATAGCGTAAATAAACTTTTTCATTAGCCTTAAGTTTGTTAAACTGATTGAAGTATTTAAGTAATTATACTTAGATTATACGCAAACATAGACCGATCCTTAAAGAATATAAACGGTATTTTTCATAAAAAAAGATGTTTTTTAAACAAATCAAAAACTGCATTTTAGCAGTTTATATAATTTAAAAAACTGACTTACAGATATTTAAACACATTAAGTACAACTACTTAAATAACTAAAGGGTAAAAAAAATACTACTTAATTTTATACTTATTTTTACGTAATCATCGAAAAAATACGCATTTCACTACTTAAAAATGAAAACAAAAAAAAACTGCTTCAAACATGAAACAGTTTTTCTAAATACTTTATCTATAATTTTTCTATAATTTTTTTATAATGTCGGTGTAAACTTTCTCATGGACATACGTGCGTCTTGCTGTGCTTGTCTAACCCATTTTTTGAATAATTCCATTTTTCTATTCAAATCTTCAGGTCTTTGTCCAACTACTGTCTTATACACCACAAGTTCGTTGTGATTGACATCTTCAATCTGAAAGTCTTCTCTAAAACGGTAATTACTTAATAATTCTCTTATAATACTTTCCGTTCTTTCTCGACTTTCAAAAATGTTATCACTCGATACTTTAAATGCAAAAGTAGCTGCATGAGCAACTCCTTCTTTTACTTTCAAACTCCACTTGAAATCAAGTTCAAATGGAATTGTATCCAATAATGTCGAATTGAACTGATTCATTTTATAAGTATTTATGGTATGTGTTTAAGGATATGGTAACACAAAAATAAACCATAGGAATTAAGTTCCCTAATAATTTAAACGTAAATTTCACACTTCAGTAAATATTTTAAGAAATTATATTATTTCAATACCACAAGTTCTTCTTAAAACCCTATTCATACTAAAACAATATTTTTTTCATATTGCTTTAGGGTTTTCTTTTTTGTTTTGCCCTTCTAATATTGAATAGATAGTTACTACTAAAAAGATTTACAATCATGAAGACGCAACACAAATTATTAAGTTTACTTATAGGATTAATTGGGATGATACTATTCTTCGCTTTTAATCAAAAGAAGACGATTGACAACCCTAAACTGATCTATAATAAATATGCTACAGCAAAAGAGATTGGATTAATGGAAGGATTTCCAACGCCAGTTGAAAAACAAGTCAATAAAAAAAATGCATTACTCACTCCTCCCTACAACCGCTGGTCTTATTTACATATGAGAGAAATATATCCAACAGCACCCATTAGTGCAGCTGAAAAGACTTATTCTCTAGAAAAAAACATTGACACTTCTTTTAATCACATCAAAGTATTTCATCCTGAATCAAAAGATTCTATTTCTTGGAACAGCTATTTCCAACAAACATATTCGGATGCCATTGTAGTTATTAAAGACACAAATATTGTATATGAAAAATATGACAACGGCATGCACCCTGACCAACCACATCAAATGATGTCTGTTACCAAATCATTTGGAGGGTTACTTGGCTTGCTAGCTGTTGAAAATAAGCTGATCAAAGAAGACGACTACGTAGTCAACTACGTACCTGAGTTAAAAAAGGCAGGTGCTTTCTCAGATGCTACTTTCAGGGAAGTATTGGATATGACCAACTCAATGGATTTTGATGAAACATATGCTGACCCAACATCAGGTATTCGCCAATATGGTGCTGTAATTGGATGGACAGAAAAGGAAAAGGAATTCATTATAAAAATAACTTATATGATTATTTGCAGACTTTGCAGAAAGACCCACTTCATCAGCATGGAGAAATTTTCCATTACCAAACTCCAAAAACTGATGTGGTAAATTGGGTAACTAATAGAGTAAATAAAGCTTCTTTTCAAGATGCACTTTACCAACAACTTTGGTCTAAGTTAGGAACAGAAGGAGATACCTATGTTTTATTGGACAACAATGCTACAATTGTAGCTGGAGGTGGACTGAATGCTACACCTTACAATCTTGCACGATTTGGAATGATGATGATTAATGATGGAAAACTGAATAATAAACAGATTATCCCTCAAAATGTCATTCAAAAACTAGAGAAAGGCGGAAGCATTCATGCATTTGACATGGGATCTGAATCCGATGGAGTTGTTTTTCCTAAAGGAGAATGGAGTTATAGAGGTCAGTGGTGGGTAAAACATACCAAAGACCAAGAAGCAATTGTCGCTATTGGAATCCATGGACAATGGATTTACTTAGACATCAATCATAAGATTGCTATCATAAAACAATCTTCACAACCATTATCCAAAGATGATACTTTAAACGGACTTGACTTAAACGCATTTTACTCTATCGTAAATCATTTAAATTAATACAGTGCTTTTAATAGCTTCTAATTACAAATTCAAAATTAACTATGATTTATTTTTGAATTTGTACTTATTTTTAGTTTTCTATAAAAAGAAAGGCTCAAGAAGTAAAATTCCTGAGCCCTATTTTTATATTAATTCTTTCTCTTTATGAATACCTTCACCTAACCATTCCTTAATGTGCTTTTCGGCTAAGCCAAATGATAGTGTCATACCATTACTGCCTAATCCATTGACGAGATGAACATTTTCTTCTACTTCTGAATGAAAATAAGCTTTGCCAATTGTTTTCAGATAAGTACCATTCCAAGTTTCTTGTACTTTAAAATCCCCAAGGTCAATAATCTCTTTCATCTGATTAATTAAAAATTCATTGATTTCATTATTATTCTTGAACTTCTCTGTACCGTATTCATGAGAATCTCCCAAAATCACATCTTTACTTGGAGTTGTTCCTATCATAAGATTAATCCCCCATTCATTAAGCAATGGTGAATCAGCACTAAGCTGTTCTTTAAGTTTACTCATTGAAGGACAAATATCAAACGAAGGATAATGCGTCAGTGAAGTGCCTGTTGCGATGGGAAGTTTAGGAAGTTTGGTTTTGTCATGTACTTTCAACTTCATCATCTGCAATGTACACAGCGTTGTATTTTGATGTTTGATTTCCTCTGGGAATAAGCTATAAATATCACTACCGGTTGACAGCAACACCTTCTTTGCAGTCAATGTTCTTGAGCTTGTAATCACTTTTCCTGTCTCCACATATAATATTGGTTCTGAAAAGAAAATGTCAACCCCTTTAAATTTAAGGTATTCTATCAGCTGAAAAATGGCTTGAAAAGGAGAAACTTGAATTTCAGTGGCACTCAAAAGTCCCTTCTCAATAGAAGATGACGACATTGAAGGAATATACTTTCCAAGTTCATCTCGATTCAAAAGTGTTGTTTCATAAGGCTGATTCTGCGTCAGCGAATGAAATTCATCTAATACATCAGCTTCTGTTTTTGAATTAGCTAAAAATAAAGAACCTCTTTTACGAGCCCATATCTTAGCTTCTTGAATCATTTCCAACCACACCTCTCTGCTTCTCAATGCAAGGTCAAAATGCTCACCGTTCTGTTGTCCGATTAGCCAGTAGAAACCAAAATTTCTTACCGAAGCACCCATTGGTTTAGGTGTTCTTTCTATAACAGCCACTTTCAATCCTTTTTTGACGGCAGCTAAAGCATGTGATAGTCCTACGATTCCAGCCCCTCCAACAATTAAGTCATAAGTATTACTTTTCATAATATTTCAGCACGTTGGGTTTCTAAACTTTTAGTACTCAATCGAAATTAGTTTATCGTTTATAGAGTAATTTTGATTACGTACCAATTGTGCAATAATATTACAAGAAGTAAGCAACTTAGTGATGTATTAATAGTAAACTATAGATGAATTAAAGACTGTAAACCCAATTGTTATATTTCTTTTTTTACTTTTATGTTATTTAATTTCGACACTTATAAATATCCTACAATAACACATTAGTATATTACAAATCAACAACTTAATCCCCCGTCATTCCTTCTGGATTGATAAAAACAAATTGTCCACCTTCATCCCCCACTTGGAACAATACTCCAAACTGCGGTACATTATAACTATTATTCCCCACTGCTTCATTAAAGCTATAAAACAACGAAGAGGCCGTTAAATATTTTTTCTTGTTTTCTCTCAAAGCTTTCAACAAGTATTTCATAAAAACACTTTCATCGGGCACGGTCTTCAATGTACCGCTTGTCATACCTTTCCTACTGACTTTTTCATAAGATTGAACAATACTCCTTCCCGCATCAGAAAAGGCTGATCGTGAAGGTTTGAAAATACTTCCACCAAAACAGGCATCAGATATCAATAATGTATGTTTGGAGTGTATGGCGTCAATCTTAGTTCTGAGTCCTGAATTAGCAATCCACCCAGAATCATCTCCTTCTTCCGCATTGGAAGGCAACCAATACCCTTCTTTTACTTTATCATCATAAAATCCATGACCTGCGTAGAAAATGATCAAATTATCATTTTTGGTAATTCGGTTTCTTAATTGATTAAAGGCTTTATAAATCTGTGATCGATTGGGATCTTGAAGAAAAACGATATTCTCTGAAGCAAAACTGTATTTAGACACCAAAATATCTCTGAATAGTTTGGCATCTCTTATTGGAAATTGTAAATCTTTAATTGAGTTATGTGTGTAATTCTGAACCCCAATAATTAATGCATAATAATTTCCTTTTACATTGGTAGAAGAACCTGTTTTATCGTTAATTACTTTTAATGCCCTGGTTTCACTTTTGGTTTCTTCTTTCTTTGGTTCAGGCGGGTTTGATACTATTGTCTGCACTGATTTGTAATGCTGGGATTGAATTTCCTCTGTAGACTTTTCCTCTGTATTATTTGTTTTTGTGATGACTTCATAGACTATAAATTCATCTAAAGCAATGGAAGTTCCATCTGCAACAAAGCCTGTAAGGTCATGGTCTGAAGGGATAGGTTCTGCCTTAAAACTGAAAAAATTATCATCATTGACAAACAAGTGATATTCGTTTCCGATTTTTTCAACTGCTAGAATATTAAAATCATCATACTCTAAATAAGGATTGTCTGTCCAAGGTAAGAGATCTACCCAATAACCATTTTCAACTTTCATCACATGCACCTGTCCTTGTGCATTGAAACCCATTCTAAACCCAGAGGAAAAATCTGGAGCTCCACCCCAAAACATATCATTAGAATTGGTTCCTTCTCCTTCTAAATAATGTACTGTGCCTTCTATTATATAATTGTCCAGTTTTGGATACCCTAACCCTGTAATCATTTTGATAGCAGGTGTTTTATTTCCATAAGACATCAAATACGCTAAACCATTATGAAACTCATAATGTACAGCATCTTCATCTTCATAAGTATAACCAACCCAAGGATTGTTAGCGTCATTAAATTCTTCCACAAAGTATTCATTAATGGTAGAATTATAAGCATCAATCACTTGTGCATAGGATGTTGTCACTGAAAGCAAAAATAAAAGCAGTAGTAGCAGTTTCATTCTTATTTGTATTAAATTATTGAAGAGTGTTAGCACAAAGTTACGGATTTAAATTATTCAATTCTAAAGTGGATACATAATCTCCTTTTCAAAACCATTACTGCTTCTTTTTCAATTACAGATTAAAGGATGAATGGAACCTTCCTTATTATTTAGTCAGTATCGACTATTTCATATATTCCTCAAAATTCTCAATATATTCATCAAGATTTTCCTCTAACATGATTTTATATTGGGTCACAAAATAGTCTAATACTTCCTCTTTTTTCTCTTTCATTTCTTCCTTTTCTGAAAAACCACAAGCTGTCACCCAAGCATTAAACCTAGCCACACTATACATCATAGAAGCACTGACTTTCCCTTTTTCTGTCTCTTGTAGTTGTGAATTAGAAAGGTTAATATGTTCATCAGCTCTTTCGTAAAATTTATCATCTGTTTTACTCATCGTTTATTTTATTAAAGTGTAAGGTTCCCAATCTACCGTTTCTACATTAATGTAGTCTGAGAAAGATATGTAGTCTTTTTCAGATTCTAATATTGCACAAGGTAAAAAGTCTTGTATACTTTCTGAAGAAGAGTTATCAATACTTTTACTCCAAAAAGAACGAACATTATAGAATATTGCTTTGCACTTGAGTAAGTGATATACTTGCTCTACAATTTCACTCACTTTATCTTCTCCAAATTGCTGAAAAAACACTTTATTGAAACTTAATTGAGTACCACTCCCTACTGCTTTCATATGATAGGAATCATGAATGATAAGACTAACTGAAGGAGTAGTATGGTTTTTATGACAATATTTGATGCTTGGAATAAATGATTTTAAAGAGGAAATATAAAAATCTTGTCTTTCCTCAAATAGTTTTGCCTTTATTTTCTCTAAAGCTTTATCATTCATACTCATATCTCCAAACTTAATGTTCTTAGCATCTGCAATCACATTTAGTTTCAAACTATTTCTACCTTCAATATTTTGTATTAATGGAACTATGAATTGGAATAATTGATCCCAATCTGATGGTTTGCTTAAGATCTCATTTAATGACAAGTCAGAGTACATCAAATAATTAATATGTTTGTCTGAAATATGCATACGTTCTCTGTTTATATAGTTTGCTAATCATAATATGAATCATCAATTATAAAAAAATGACACAACAATTTAATTTTTTAAATCATTGTGTCATCTCTGTTTTATTCTTTTTTATCAAAAACTTGCTGGGTGATATCGTTTAGCTTTTTCACTTTAAAAGCAAAATCACCTTTCAGTTTATCTCGGATCGTTCTAAGGTTATCCAATAATTGTTGTGTTTCATTTGGAAGAGCATCTTCTAAAAACTCTCTCATTCTTTTCGCTAAAGTTGGAGATTTACCATTCGTGGAAATACCAATTTTCAAATCTCCTCTTGTTACTACTGATCCTAAATAGAAATCACATAAATCTGGCGTATCTGCTACATTGACCAACATTTTTCTTTTGTTGGCTTCCTTTTGAATCTCAACATGCAAACCGTAATCATCCGTAGCCAATAAAGCGATATGATGAGGATCTAAATCTGAAAACTCAAATGCTTTCTTATGCAATGTCACATTAGGAAAATCTTTGGCTAAATCCAATAACGCTTCTCCAAAGTCAATAGAAACTACCGATACTACAGCGTTAGGGCTGTTTTTCAATATGGCCTCTAATTTTTCATGTCCTACATTACCACCTCCTACTATAAGTGTAGAGATTTCTGACATCTTTATAAATATGGGAAACATATGATTCATAATAGGAAGTATTTTAGTTTTAAAAATCTTATGGTCTATAAAACAAATATTGAGCTACTAGTGTTTTAAAATTCATTTTAAAAATTAGCCGTAATCACTTCAACACAGAAATATTGATTGTATGAAGTATAAAATCTTTTACAATTAAAGTTATAAAAGATCCCAATATTCTTTGCTCATAATTGCTGACATGACGTCAATCAAAATGTAAAAATAAAAAAAGCAGGAAACAATATCCTGCTCTCTTATTAAATAAAATGAGTCAAAACCATCAGCGGTACGCAACGACACTGTTGAACCACTAACCGATGCATGCCTCTAATTGATAAATTAAAACACACAACGCCACGTACGCACTGATCGTTTATTATGCATTGACTGTAGCGTTTACCACTACATCTGAAAGTCTATTTGGATATTTGGCGTGATGCCTAACCACATCACCTACCACAATTACTGCAGGAGACCCTAAATTGTCTCTTCTCATAATATCAGCGATATCATGAACATGACCTATACCTATTCTCTCTTCAGGAGTGGAAGCATTTTGGATAATGGCTACAGGTGTATTTTCTTTCCCTGCCGTCTTAAAACTATCCATGATCTGATCGATCTTTTTAGTACCCATCAAGATGATTACTGTTGCTGAAGATTGAGCAGCTAATGCAATATCTTTAGAAACATCACCTTCTTTTGTTGTTCCAGTGATTACCCAAAAGCTTTGACTGTCTCCTCTTCTTGTTACAGGAATCCCTTGTAATGCAGGTGCAGCTACTGAACTACTAATCCCTGGAACTAAATTAACTCTGATACCATGTTTCTGTGCATAAAGCATTTCTTCGTGCCCTCTACCAAAAACATAAGGATCTCCTCCTTTTAAACGAACAACGTGACCTCCGCCCATCGCATGAGATACAATCAGACGATTGATTTCTTCTTGCTTGAAAGAATGCTGATCTACTCTTTTACCAACATATACTTTCTTTGCTTGGGGTGCATATTCCAAGAGTTCCTCTGAGACCAAAGCATCATACAAAACCACATCTGCTCTTCTTAGTGCCTTCATCCCTTTTACCGTAATCAAATCCGGATCTCCAATCCCTGCCCCAACAAGGGTCAATTCTGGTTGTATAGTCTTTGTCATAGTGATTCGCTTGGTGTTCGTTTGTTGATAGATTAAATGTCCCCCGACTGACATTAAAGTCAATCAGGGGTATAGTAGTATCTAGGCGTCTTCAGTCGCTAAATCCTCTTTTCTTAAGTTTGAAACGTCATTTAAGAATACTTTCGACTCTTCAATGTACTGTTTAGCAAACTCTTCTGATGGTTCGTTTTTGTTGATTCTCAATACATGATCAACAAATGAACCTTCAGCAAAATTGAACTGAGCATCATAGTGTTCTGCAAAACGGTTGATCACCGTCATGTGGCTGTTTAATTTTACCTTTTTATCTAAAAGCAACGCTTTCGCTGCATTTACATAGCTACTGTAAGCATGGTAGATCGCATCAGCAAATAAACCTTTCTTGAAGGCCTCTTCTGCCCAACCTGCTTTCTCCTCTGCTTCGAAGATCAATGTTTGAACTAAGTCAATGATTACACCTGCACACTCACCTACTGCTTTATGCAATTGGAATTTGTCTTCTTCAGTGTACCAATCCAAGTAATCTTCTGGTGTAAGATCATCCAATACTGCCAATGGCTTTAAGATATCATAGAAGTAATCTTTACCTTGACGCTTGTAATAATCTACAAAGTACTCACCCTCTGTTGAGTTTTCATCATAGTTGTCTACTACAATTCTGAAAGCATCTTCGATTCTCTTACTAGGAATCTTGATCACTTTATCTGCAATATGAGGAGTGTTTGTACTGTCAAAACCACCACCCAATAAGATTTGAGCTGCTGGTAATAACATTTTGTTCGCTTTGTTTCTCAACGAACTACCGTGAATACCAAATTGTGCAATAGTGTGTTGACCACATGCGTTTGGACATCCACTGATTTTTATTTTGAAAGTATCATCCGTCACTAAGTTAGGATATTCAACTTTTACTAAATCTTCTAAAACTCTGGCAATACCAGTACTTGATGAGATACCCAATACACAAGTATCAGTACCTGGACAAGCTGTGATATCTGCTGTAGTATCGTAACCTAGTTCTGCAAAACCGATTTTATCTAACTCATTGTAGATCGCTTTCAAATCAGCTTCACGAACGTACTTTAATAAGATACCTTGGCGGATAGTTAATCTGAAATCGTCAGCAGTGTACTTCTCAACGATTTTGATTAATTCTCTTGCTGTAGTTGTATCGAAGTTACCTAAAGTCAAACGAACTAAGATACCGTAGAAACCTTCTTGCTTTTGAGCAAATACGTTCGCTTCTTTCCACTTTTGGAATTTCGCTTCGTCCGTTACTTCTACTTCAACAGCAGCATGTTCTTGAGGAAGCACTACTGAATCCACTTTAGATCTGTCTACCCAAATCTCTTGGTTCTTCAATGATTTTCTTTCCTCTTCTGCTAAACGTAATAATTCTTCTTTACCGATATCCTGTAACAAGAACTTCATTCTTGCTTTCATTCTACGGTTACGCTCACCATGACGGTCAAATACTCTTACTAATGACTCAATGAAAGGGATTAATTTTTCCTCTTCCATAAACTCAGCAGCAGTTTCAGCGATGTAAGGCTGTGCACCTAAACCACCACCGATTAGTACTTTAAAACCTCTTCTTTCTTCACCATCAATTGTTTTTACTACCGGAATAGCTCCAACGTCATGAATAAATGCAAAAGCTGTATCTGCTTCTGATGATGAGAATGCGATTTTGAACTTACGTCCCATCTCTTGACAGATAGGATTTCTTAAGAAGTACTCAAATGTAGCGTGAGCATAAGGAGTTACGTCAAATGGCTCTTCTGCATCAATACCTGCTTTTTCTGAAGCAGTGATGTTTCTTACTGTGTTACCACAAGCCTCTCTTAATGTAACTTCGTCCTTCTCTAGCTCAGCCCATAATTGTGGAGCATCATCTAAAGAAACGTAGTGAATTTGAATATCCTGACGTGTAGTGATATGCAATTTACCATTAGAGTATGTATCAGAAACCTCACAAATACGGTTCAATTGTCTCATTGTCAATTTACCGTAAGGTATCTTAATACGAATCATTTGTACACCAGGCTGACGCTGACCATAAACACCTCTCGCTAAACGAAGGCTACGGAATTTTTCGTCATCAATATTTCCCTCATGAAACAATCTGATTTTTTTCTCTAAATCTAAGATATCCTGCTCCACTACTGGGTTTTCAAGTTCGGTTCTAAAGCTACGCATGATGAGTATATTACTAGTTTTATATCTTATTCCCTATCGATTTACTATACTAATAGTAAAAATGAAAAGACCATTATCCTATGGTCTCATGCAATTTTAAGGAGGAAAATAAATATTTCAAAAGAAAAAGGGATATTTCTTATAAATATCCCTTTTTAAGTATGTTTTCATTACAAAAAAGATAGAATCAGCCTTTTAATTATGGTGACTTGCATTACTTTTTTCAAAATGGAAAAAAGTATATAATTTACACTTATTCATCCTTTTATTGAAGAAAAATCAAGTCAGATTCCAAATCAGTTTTGTTCATCTGACTTGATTGTTATTTCAAATTAAACTTGATTTTGTGCATCAAGGTTTGCAATTGTAATCATATCCAAAATTTGCTGTACATTGGCTCCCATTTCAAGAACATGGGCTGGTTTTTTCATACCCATTACAATTGGACCAACAACAGTTGAATCAGAAACTTCTTCTAACATTTTCAATGCAATATTTGCAGATGAAAGATTAGGGAAGATCAATACGTTGGCTGATTTTTCTGCTAACTCTGAGAATGGGAAATTTGTTTTCGTTTTCTCTGGGTTCAAAGCAAAGTCAGCTTGGATATCACCATCCACTACCAAGTTAGGATTTCTTTCCTTCAAGATTTCCCTTGCTTGTCTCATCTTAGAGGCGTCATCACCTTTCTTCGATGCTCCAAAGTTAGAGTAACTTAGCAATGCAACTCTTGGCTCCAACTTAAAGAATTCTTTTACTCTCTTAGTCACAGCTTCAGTGATCTCTACAATTTCTTGTTTTGTAGGGTTCTCGATCATCGTTGTATCTGCGAAGAATAATGGTCCTTTGTTGGTCAATACCATATACATTGTAGCTACCGGCTTGTCATCTACAGTACCGATTACACGAAGTGAAGGAGCTAATGATGAAATATAGTTACGGTGAATACCTGCAATCATTGCGTCAGCATCTCCTTGTTCTACCATCATTGAAGCAAAATAACTACGCTTACTCATCAAGTCGTGAGCCTCATACAATGTTGTACCCATTCTTTGACGTTTCGCGTAGAACTTCTGACCGTATTCTTCACGCTTCTCTTTACTGTCGTCCGATCTTGGATTTAGAATCTCTGCATTCATCAATTCATCCAATTCCAATGCTTCAATCATCGCTTTAATTCTCGAACGGCGTCCTAATAAGATTGGCTCAATGATACCTTCATCCATGGCAATACGCGCTGCTCTCAATACATGCGGATTATCTGCTTCAGCAAATACTACACGCTTGCAAGCATTTTTGGCTTTCACACCTAAACGACGCATAATGTCATTACCAGTACCCATTCTCTGGATCAGCTCTTCTTTGTAAGCCTCCATATCATCAATAGTAGCTTGAGCTACACCACTGTCCATAGCGGCTTGAGCAACTGCTGGTGCTACTGTTGTCAATAAACGAGTATCTAATGGTTTTGGAATAAAGTAGTCTCTACCAAAAATCAAACGGTCTACATTGTAAGCTTGAGTTACTGCTTCAGGCACTGGCTCTTTCGCCAATTCTGCAATCGCTCTTACACAAGCTAACTTCATCTCCTCATTAATTTCAGTCGCTCTAACGTCTAAAGCACCTCTGAAAATATAAGGGAAACCTAATACGTTGTTCACTTGGTTAGGATGATCTGAACGACCTGTCGCCATCATTACATCATCTCTAGTGCTCATCGCTAAATCGTATGCGATTTCTGGTGTTGGGTTTGCCAATGCAAAAACGATAGGGTTATCAGCCATCGATTTCAACATCTCAGCAGTCATCACATTTCCTTTAGACAATCCTAAGAAAACGTCTGCACCTACTAATGCTTCTTCTAAATTGTGAACATCGATGTCAGTAGCTAAATCTAATTTGTTACCCGTTAAGCCTTCTCTGTCTTTACGGATTACGCCTCTACTGTCACAAACAATGGCATTCTCTCTTTGAACTCCTAATTCAAAGAATATATTAATACATGATACTGCCGATGCACCTGCACCTGACACTACCACTTTCAAATCTTTTAAATCTTTACCAATAATCTCTGCCGCATTCAATAAAGCAGCACCTGAAATGATAGCTGTACCATGCTGATCATCGTGCATGACAGGAATGTTCATTTCCTTCTTTAAAGTCTGCTCGATCTCAAAACAATCTGGTGCTTTGATATCCTCAAGGTTGATACCACCGAAAGTTGGCTCTAACGTTTTACACGCTTCAATAAATTTCTTTGGGTCTCTGGCATCTAATTCAATATCAAAAACGTCGATACCTGCAAAGATTTTGAATAATACACCTTTACCTTCCATTACAGGTTTAGAGGCTTCAGGACCAATATCACCTAAACCTAAAACGGCTGTACCATTGGAAACTACTCCCACTAAGTTACCCTTAGCTGTATATTTATAAACATCTTCTTTTCTTTCAGCAATTTCCAAACATGGATCAGCCACACCTGGAGAATAAGCTAAAGAAAGGTCACGTTGTGTTTTGGTCTTTTTAGTTGGTATTACTTCAATTTTACCCGGAATAGGCTGTTCATGGTACTCTAATGAGTCCTTTTTACGTATTACGTTTTTAGACATACCTGATTACTTTATGTTTTGTGTAATTAGTACTTAGAAATAATGATCGATTATTAAATGCTACGAAAACTTATATCGTGGTACTTTGTTTAATTTAATGAGTGTCTATAATCGAAGTCAAAAGTAGTTACTTTCGTTTGGATTAAAAATTAGTTTTCTTTATTCTGTAAAGTTTTTTATAATTTAGAGTAAGTTTGGCTTCTCCCATTGAAGAAAATTGGGAACCAAACCAACACTCAAGTCAAATTCAGTCTTAATTAATCATACATCAAACTATGAAATTCTGTAGCAATTGCGGTAATGGAGATTTAGAATATATTATTCCAGAAGGGGATCATAAGCACCGCTATTACTGCCCAAATTGTGATACTATACATTATCAAAACCCAAGAATCATAGCGGGATGCGTTCCTATGTATGAAGGGAAAGTATTATTAGCGAAAAGAGCTATTGAACCGCGTTATGGTTTCTGGAACCTTCCTGCGGGATTTTTAGAAAACGGTGAAAGCCCTGAAGATGGTGCTTTGAGAGAACTGTTTGAGGAAACAGGTGCCAAAGGTGAAGTCAACCGCTTGCATACGGTATTTTCACTTCCTAATTTTAATCAGGTATACCTTTTATTCTTAGTGGATTTAACTTCAGAGGAATATGAAGCCTCTACTTCTGAAAGTTTGGAAGTACGCTTTTTTGAGCTGGATGAAATTCCATGGAAGGAGATCGCTTTTGAATCTTCTACATTTGCTTTAGAAAGCTACATTGCTTCACCTTCCAAGGAAAAAGTGAATCTAGGTCAATTTGTAAAATACTAACCAAGTATATTAAGGCAGGTAAACGCCTTTTTCATCAAATGGGAAAGGTTGCCATTCTCCGTCCCATAGTACATGCATGGTCTTGAACCCTATTTCTTTAAGTTGTAATGCTGTCTCTGCAAAACCTTTGGTAATTTCTGCAGTAGTATGAGCATCAGAGCTTAAGGTAATAGGTATATTTTTTTCTAGTACTTTTTCTAAAATCCACGGACTAGGATAAAGCTGTGAATAGCCTTTGTAAAAACCTCTAGTATTCACTTCTACAATAATGTTTTTGGCTTTGATAACTTCAAGGTATTTTTCAATTAATTCCTGATACCATTCTTCGCTTTCCTCAAACCATTTTCCCGTAGAGTTGTGCATTTTCATTTTATCCAAATGCCCTAATACTGTTGGTGTATCCTCTTCAATCATTTTGATATTTAGGTCCACATATCTTTGGAAGGCCCTTTTTATACTTCCTCCAAAAATCTCCTGCAATCCTTTATCATAATGCGTTTTTGTATAGTCAATCTCCCAATAATTGCCATCTTCAAACTGATTGACATAGTGCACTGACCCCACTGAATAATCTAATTCTCTAAAATTATGCACACCACATTTTCCTTCAATATAATCCACTTCTAAACCAGCATAAATCTGAATTTGATCCTTGTATTTTTCTTTCAGGCGTTCAATTTCAGCTAAATACTCCCTGTATTTTTCCATTTTCATATTCCATGTAGAAGGAAAAGGAACTGGAGAATGCGTAGAGAATCCATAAGATTTCACATTCTGTTCAATAGCTGCAGTTATATAGTCTTCCAAGGGGGATTTTCCATCATCATAAAAAGTATGGCTGTGGAAATTTGTCCATGAGGGTTTCATATTCAATGGTTTATAAATTTTGATAATAGTTTCACTCAAAATATTTCTGAAACACTTCTTAATATAATTTCCATTTGGGAATATGCCATAGTAATATCTTATTTTTTTATAGTCCTGATTGAAGATTTATTGTTAAGGTTTTTGCGTCATCCATCCATTTTTAATACAATACAAATAACCTAATTACTAATGAATCACCTAAAGCCATGAATATCTTAGTTGTATTTGCACACCCAAACTATAACCAATCCATTATAAACAGGAGGTTTGTTGAAGAGATCAAAAAAATATGTGCTATTGATTTCCATCCACTTAATGAACTATACCCTGATGGAAAAATTGATATTCCCTTTGAGAAAAATGCATTACTAAGAGCGGATAGAGTGGTTTTTCAATTCCCTTTACATTGGTATAATGTTACTCCTATTTTAAAGAAATATGTAGAAAATGTATTAGAACATGGTTTTGCTTATGGCTTGGATGGTGATAAACTTAAAGGGAAAGAATTTCTGACAGCAGTTACTGTTGGAGGCCCTGAAGAAGCTTACAGCAGATCAAGTGCAAATAGCTTTACCATGGATGATTTTATTAAACCTTTTGAACAGACAGCAATGTTAACAGGAATGAATTTCAGAAAAACATACGCGGTTTATAATGCGCTTACTTTAGGTAGAGAAAATAATGAATCAAAGTTAGCTCAATTAGCTAAAGAATTTATCCATCATATCACTGACCCGTACTTGGACCCCAGTATGAAACGCAATGTATCTTAGAGCATATTTAGAATATATATTTTAATAGTCAAAATTTTCCATTTTAGGTTATGAGGCAATTAAATTTCTGAGAAAATAGAGAATCTATAATTGATAAAATTAATAAACTTACGTTCTGAAAGGACAAATTTTTACTAAAAGAAATGTTTCAAACATGTTCTTAAAGATATTAAAGTGATTATAATTTCCATCGTATTCCTAATCCAATTAGGGAAGGAAAAAGGATATTGATACCCCAGATCATCAACGCTGAGACTAAAGCTGTATTGGGGTCCAAACTGAAATATTCAAAAATATACAAGGTAGATAGTTCTCTGATACCTAAATCTAAAAATCCACCAAGATTTGGAGAAATAGTCTTTATAAGGAAAATCACTGGCACTACAAAAAAGAGAAGCTGAAAGGAGATTGATGTATCAATAGCGTGGATAACACATACAAACTGAATCGTAAACACACCGTAACGTACAAAGCCTAACGTTAAAGTGGCAATTAATAGTTTTAAGGTGTATTCTTTCAAAAGTAAAAAATACCGCTGGAGGAAGTTTATGACAATCTTATTCCGGTAAAGTTTTTTGAGGAAAAAAAAGAATATAGTACCTCCCAGAATTAAACCTCCAATAAGTAAATTTTCATGCTGCAACTGGATAATATGGTTTCTTAAAAACCACATAGTACATGGAATTCCAATCCAAAAGGTGTGTATTCCTTGCGTCAATTGACTGACAAATAATGCTCCTATCGATTGGTTTCTGTCTACTGTTTTGGGAATAGCCCAGTACCTACCTAAAGCACTTCCTACTGTTTTGCCTGCAAGAAAAGATGCTCCTAAACCAGATAGAACACCTAATAACGCTCTCAATAAAGACACATTAAAAAGTGGTCTTAGCAATATTTGCCACCTTTTAGACTCCAACAGCCAATTCAAAGGCATTAAAAAACAGGCTAAAACAAGAAAGTACGGTGATTGAATACTTACTTTTTCCCATGGGGAATGACTATAAAACTGATAGAAAGCAAATAAAGCAAAAAGTATTGCTACACCTTTGAGACTGTGATTTAATACTTTCTGATACTTCTCTACCATATTCCCAGATACATTGGACCTAATAATAAAATTCCTGCTACTACCATTAATATAGCAAGAAGTGGTCCCATCCATTTCACCCAAACTTCATAAGGAATCTTTGCGATGGAAAGCACCCCCATTGTCACTCCACTTGTTGGAATAATCAGGTTCGTTAGCCCATCTCCAAATTGGAAAGCCAATACGGCAATTTGACGTGAAATTCCTAATAGATCACTCAGTGGTGCCATAATAGGCATCGTCAACGCTGCTTGTCCACTACCTGAAGGCAAGAAAGTATTTAGAAAGCTTTGGAATACAAACATGGCTTCAATTGAGGCTACTTTTGGTAATCCGTTGACTGCTGTGGCAATGCCGTGTAATACGGTATCAATAATTTTTCCATCAGAAGCAATAATCAAAATACCTTTACAAAATGCCACCACTAATGCGGCTGTCATCATTTCTTTGGCACCTTTTACAAAACCACCACTCATTTTATCCATGTTCACTCCACAAACCAGACATGAAATCACGCCAATAGCAAAGAATAAGCCTCCAATTTCAACCATGTACCATTTATACTTTGCTACTCCAATAACCAATGTAATTATACCTAATGCAAAAAGAAATAAAACCAGCATTCTCTGCCAGGTAAAGCTTACTTTCTCAGCACTCTTCAAATCTTCATCAGAACCTACACTTTCAGGCATTAGACTTTTGGAAGGGTCAGCTGAAATCATCAATACATAACGCATAATATAAGCAACTCCGATAGCTGTAAATACGCCCCAGATAAAAATCCTATACTGCCACCCACTAAACAATGGCACCTCTGCAATAGCCTGTGCAATTCCAATGGTAAATGGATTACTCACTGCTCCTGCAAATCCTACTCCAGCACCTACAAACGGAATTGCAACTCCCACAATTGGGTCTAATTTCATTGCTTTTGCCATTGGTATTGTAACCAAAATAAAGACTAGTACCTCTTCAGACATACCAAACGTAGCACCTGCAATAGAGAAAATGACTGTAATAAAAGGAATAATGATTTTTTTATATAAAGCATGCTTATTACTCCAGTTTACTAGACCTTGTAAACCTGCTTCAATGGCTCCCGTCACATTCATCATTCCAAAAGCTCCTCCCACTATAAAAATAAACGCAATGATTTCTGAAGCAGAAATAAATCCTTTTAGAGGTGCCGTGAAAAATGAAGCAATACCTTGAGGAGAAGCCGCTACTTTTTGATAAGATCCGGGCACTAAAATATTTCTACCATTAAGCAGCTCTCTACTATACTCTCCTGCTGGTATAAGCCATGTTAGACCAATAAAAATTAATAGGATAACAGAGGCAATGACTAATGTATCTGGAAGTTTTTTCATTAGGAATAGGTTTCAAGTCGATAAGAATACAAACTTATCGAACACAGAGTAAACAAACTAAAAAAAATCACTTTTATTAATGCGTAACATTGACTATTTTTCAAGAATAAATAAAAATTACAATTACATATTTTAAAATGAAAATTAAAGAATTAGATGAAATTTTTGACGATTATGAAAGTTACAAAGCATTAGGAGAAGATAGTTATATAATTGGTGCTCAGCACCCTCAGAATTTTAAGCAGCATAAAAAATTTATAATTCCTTTATTTTATTTCGATGGTGAAGATTGGTTTAAATTAGATATCAATAAATTAGGTGAATCCATATTTCTGGCAAGTGCACCCTATACATTAACAACTGATTTTAAGTTAGAGGAATTAATAAAAGTTAAAGGCGTACGTCCTAATAAACAGCTCACGGATGACGATGAGCACAATAAGGAACACTCTTTAACGAAGCATATCACACATGCAGACCGCTTAAGCGTACTTTCTGAAGATCAATTATTAGAAATTTTCCCTGGTGAGATTGACTTTGAATTACATCTGTTTCATCCAGACAAACATTATTATGACATCATCAACGAGGTGTATGTCGCTCAGGAACGTAAATTTTTCGTAGAATCTAAAGATGGATTAATTTACGGTCCTTTTGTAGGTGTTAAAACGAGTACTGAAGCCAAAGCAATACGCTTATCAGCTACAGGTGTTCGTAAAAGTGTAGAAGCTTATAACCTACCATCAGAAGCTTTTCTGGAATTCAATATGCCGGAGGAAGGACTAAAACGTAAGTTAGTCCGAAGCACGCATGATATTGAATACTACATTGAAGATACCGTTGACTTTATCAGCCGACAAGATTTATTCAAATGGGCTGAAGAGCAATTGAATAAAAAGCAATCGTTAGAAGTAGCCGATAAAGTTTGGAAAGCAATCTCAAAAGATAATGCCATTCACTCTTTTCAAGAACGTTATCAACGTTTGGAGAAGCTTTTCCAAAAACCGCAGGAGAACCTGCAGTATCTTCAACAATTCGTTACTTCTTTAGCTGAAAATGACTTTTTTAAAGCCAGTCTTGATTCTCTCCAAAATGAAAAATTGGAATTAGACAATGCTGTTGCTCAACAAAAAAGGGAACGAGATCTTGTAAGAAGAGAAACGGGGCGTTTGCAGGAAGAAATGCAAGACCTTGAAGAAGGCATTAATAATTTGAAAGCCAATGAGCAGAAAATTAGAGAGAGTCTTCAGAAGGAGAGAGAGTTCGCCATCAACAAAGAAATTGAAGAAGGCTTATCCAAATTGGAAAAAGTACGTGAAGAACTTTCTGACCGTGCTGAAGCGATTGAATTGGCCCACAATTTCGACAACCTTGCACGTATCAATGAAGAAATTGATAATGCCAAGGAGATCAAACATAATTTAGAAATCTCAATTTCAGCCTTAAAAGAAGAGTTTGTAAAAGCTCAAGAAGATGCCGATACAGCGCTGAAGAATTTATTGAAAACCAAAATGCAATTGGACGTTTTCAGTAATGGTTCTGCCAATTCAAAGAAGAACACTCCAGCAATTGAAGTATTGGACATCAAGGACTATAGAATTGAGAAACCAACTGCGATTACGACACTAAAGGAGTTATCGCAAAAGCTTCATAAGCGATTGGGACGTTTGGGAAGAAGTTATCCAGACCACTTCATTGCCAACTTACTGATCTCCATGCATCAAAACTCTTTAACGTTGCTTTGGGGCCCTCCAGGTTCTGGTAAAACGTCATTGGGTCGATACATGATCCAATCACTTACAAAAGCAGATCGTTACTCGGAGATTTCTGTCGCTAGAGGTTGGTCTTCACAAAAAGACATCATTGGTTTTGCCAATCCACTTTCAAAACGTTTTCAGAGAGCAAATACCGATTTGTATGACCTCTTAAAGCAGTTGGACGGAGAATTCAATAATTCTACTTACTTACAATCTCCAATGTCTTATTGTCTATTGGATGAAGCGAATCTTAGCCCTATTGAACATTATTGGGCTTCATTCTATTCGCTGACGGACTCTAAAGCACAATTAGACAAGGGTTTAAAGATTTCATTGGGTAATAATGAATCGATTGAGTATGCCAATAACTTACGTTTCTTAGGCACATTGAATTTAGATTCTACAACGGAGCAAATCTCTCCACGATTATTGGACCGTTGTCATATCATTAGATTGGATCTTCCAAGAAGTAATATGCCTTTGATCGGGTCCGAAATTATAATGCCTGAACCTTTTGAAATTCCATTTGACAACATTCGTTCATTGTTTGAGTTAAAAGATTTCAAACAAGAATTAGCTCCTGATCAATTAGAATTTATTGATACAGAACTAGAGGAACGTTTCGAGCAAATTGCTTCAGAATTAAGAAATTTAGGTATTCAGATTAGTTTACGTACTCGAAAAGCAGTCATTGAATACTGTAATTTGGCTCACTCTGCGATGAATGAGCAATTCAGACCATTGGATTATTGCTTAGCTCAAAGAGTATTCACAAGAATTAATCTTCAAGGTGCTGAATCGAGAGAAGGTATTAAGGCTTTATTAGAAATTGTAAAGAGCTTTGCTTTAAAAGATTCACACGCTGAATGGACCTTACAGAAAATGTTGGAAAGAGGCGGTAAAGAAGGCTTCAACCATCACTTCTACAATTATTTCTCAATAGATGGATAAATATGGAGTTCAAAATTTTTCATATTCGAAAAGATAGTGCTCCACCTTACAATACAGAAAGAGAAGAGGTGCTCCCAATCGACGGTTTCCACGTCGTTTTGGAGCATCATTTCTATGAACTAGAATTTCATTATTTCGAACTGCCTGTCAGTACAGATGTTTTTATTGATGAAATTGAGGTCGATAAATCCCTTATCACCAACGACGAGCAAATCGGCATCGTCAAAGTAGGGTTAGGGCAACATTTCTCCAACCAATTAGGACATGCTACAGTAAAGATAGATCAAGATTCTTTTCAAGTTCGAGTAGATGCTTCTAAATTGAGTAGTGAGGACGCAGAAGGCATGATTACTTACCTTTATCGTAAGAATAAATCATTGATCCTCCAGCTTTTCACAAAAGAAGAAGTAGGTGGAGAAAAGAACAATTCCACTATTAGTATGACTAGACTTTCTCCTTTGGAGAAGTTTATCAACGAGATGGAAAACATTCTGCCAGCCTTAGCACATAGCCCAAGATACAGTACTATTCAAGACCGTGAAATCCAAGATTTTGCTACCGCAAATATTGATGAGCAAAGTATTGATTGGCTGTTAGAACATCTTGATGAATTGTATTTTGATGATTCATTAAAAGATCATCCTGACGCTATTGAGATTGATGGGCAATATACTGTTATAGACAGAATTGATGCTCCAGTAATTAAAATGGAGTATGCAACTTATGAAAATGAGTGCATTCTAGGAGGTTTCTATTGGGCGCGAAAACTTGTCGATGACCTCATTAGTCATATTGAAAGAATCAATGGGCAGAAAAGCCTTATTCAGAATGAAGGAAGCGGATACGCCACTTTTGAATCGGCTCAAGTGATCATTAATGCTCAGGCCATTGAGGACGCACAAGACATTAGAACGAGGTTGTACAGACTGGAAAGGAAATACATGCAACTTTTCCCCAATACAACACCTAATGTTCACCCTCCCCTTTTGACCAAGCGTTTTAGTTCAGTGAATGTCTATTCCAATATCTTCTTGAATCTACTTCAAGTTTATAATCTTAAGTTAGATACTCAAAACGATACGGGAGCCGTTAAAACTTCCTTTCTGGATCAAATTTACGAGCTGTATACTTATTATCAGTTGTATGATGCGTTATTGGAATGCTTCAAGGATTTTAATTATAAACTGGAAATAAGCGACACTGAGGAAGGCGAATTTATCCCTAAGCGTGTTTCCATACAGCCTATCAATGGTAAATGGCAAATGAACTTGCTCTATCAACCACAAATTGGTAGAGAACCGGGAGATACACACTTGGTATTGCATGGGAAACCACATCGAGATAGCTTCTACTATACGCCTGACTTTGTATTGGAATACTGCGATCCTCACCTATCATTGCGATATGGTATTTTGGATGCCAAATACAAGATGGCTAAAACGGTACTGGAACAAGATCTTAAGGAATCCTCTTTCAAATATTATACTTGTGTAAGGGTAATTGGAGAAAAAAGGGACCATCAGAAACCAGATTTCTTATGGCTGATTTGTCCTAATGCATGCTATGGTCGTCCTGTATGGACCATGAATTATGATGATAATTTCTTACCGATTATCGGTATAGTAATGAATAATGCAGAGAGCAATGATCCAATCAAGCAAAGTATCAAGAAGATGATGCGAGAGTGGAATGTAGGAATTTAATTTCAAAACAATTGTTCTTCAAACATAATTAAGGGTTAGACTACCATTTTAGTCTAACCCTTAATTATTTCATACTTTGTTATAAGTAGTACTTTTCGTTAACTTTCAATCAGTCTTTCTACAAGTATTGATAGGATCTACTTTCAAAGTTTCTTCATCTTCATTTTTTCCTAAAATCACAAATAAAAAGCCTGATATAGAGTGTAATTATTTTCATTAGATCGATGAGATATTCATCAACTGCTCTTCAAAGTCTTTTACATCAGATGGAATTTTTGCTTTGATACGATTTCTGTAAGCGTAAATCGTATTTTTTGTCAGACCTAATATATTGGCTACCCTGTCAGTATCTGAGATGCCTAAACGCATCAGTGCAAAAACACGAAGTTCTGGCGTTAATTTCTTCTCTTTAGTAGAACCAAAGCCACCTTTATCATTGGTTATTTTCTCAAGGTCTTTGATAAAAGTGGGGTACAAATCCAGAAACAGTTCATCGAAATTTTGATAAAAAAGGTCTCTTTGTTTCTTCGGTTTAAAAGCCTTAATAAGATCATCAATTTTAGTATATTTCTTTTGAACTAATAAACTACCTACCGTATAATGGAAGTAATCTAGCTGTTCAAAAAACTGGGCACTGATTTCAAAAAACCGCTTGACATACATCTCCCTTAAACTATTGGCATTTTGAAGCTGAACATTGATTTCTTCTAACTGTTCATTCTTCTTATTCAATAGCTTTTGGTTTTCTTTAATCTGCTGATTATTTGTCTCTAGCTCCAAGTTCTGTTTTTTCATCAACTTCTGAGAGCTTTGAATCTGACGGTTTCTTTTATTTAATCTTACTGTTTGTAAGAAAAGTGATGAAATGAAAATGGAGAGAATCACGATCAGACTAAACCATATCATTTCTTTTTTCTGATGTAAATTTTCGATTTGTGCTTCAATAATGGGAAGAAAGCTATTGATTTGTGAAATACGCTGACGGGCACCATATTGTCGTGCATTTCTCAATGCCATTTGCATAAAGTGATCTGCCAATTCTAATTCTTTCCTATCAAAAAATAAAACCGCTAAGGCCTGATCTGATATTGCTTCATAAGTACATGAGCGGATATCATAAATAGCACTTTGCTGTAGCTCTAATATTCTTGCTTCATTGTCTTCCAACAACCAAGATTTACTAGCGTGGGTCATGGCTAATTCATGCAAAGTCACTTTATCTTCATGGATAATTCGATCGTAGATGGCAATTGCACTGTCTAATTTTCCTCTCCGTGCAAAGTTCGACGCTTTGGTGAATAAATAGGTAAACGAGTCTTCATCGGCATATTTCAAAACCGAATCTCCATAAATCATCCCCTGTTCATAGTACTTCCAATAATATTCCTCGTATTCATTATACTCCGCTACATCAAAACTTAAACGATTTTTTAATGTGTAATACTTCACAATATATTCTCGTTTAATTAGTGTGTGAGGAGCAATATTTTTCAAAATTTTCTCCGTCTCAAGAAATATTCCCAGAGAAATTAAAACTTCAGCCTTGCTAAGTTGTGCCTCCAATTTTAATTGAGGATCATCCTGTTGATTGGCCGTTTCTATTAAGACATTGGCTTGTGCCAAAGCTTCTTCCCCTTTATAAGAAATAAGCAATTCTAAAATTTGTCCTTGAGTTTGAAAAGCACGCTGATACTGTTTTGTCTCTAAAAAATTATCCGCTTTTTCTCTTAATCGTTTGAGTTGATCATCTCTTTGCTGATCATAGATATATCGACGTTCTTGCTCTTTTTCTAATTCCTCTAGTTTCTTCTCAATCTTAGGTGTGATGCTTCCCCACACCTTTGAAAAAGGATTCATCAATAAAAAATAGAACATTAGAGAAAGTAAATAAAAATGCTTCATCGATTGATCGGATTCATTTACAACATATAGCTTTTATAAGCACTAATACAAAGATAGCTTGTTTCTGAAGACAATAAATATTTCCATTTAAATACACTGTAAACTAAGCTTTCGTTTACTTTCAAACGGTCATTCTACATGATTTTATAGGAACTACTTTCAAACTTCCTTCTTCTTCATTTTTGTCTTAACACAAAAACGAAGAAAAAAAGTCAAGGCTTTGAAGTCAAAAGCTAAATTCCATTCCTCTCGCCTAAATGATTTTAAACTCGCTAAAGCTCAAACAAAAAAATCATTTTTAACGGCTCAATACATGAAATTCTTAACGCTTTTCCCTCCAAGGCCGGGGTAGAACTACCAAACTAAAAAAGAAGTAATTCCACTGGCTCGAATATTTAGTGCAAGCATCGTTCGTGTCCTATAAATCATCAGAAAGATTCGAATTTCTAATCGAAAACGTAGTTTAAAGGATAAAAAATAATTTTAAAAAAAAGGCGATACAGTTGGCAAATTGCCAACTGTATTACTTGCCTATTGTCAACGTTACTGTTTTATTTAAAAATCGTCAGCTGTATTATTTTTGAGGAATAAATACTAATAACCATCTTTCTGTGATAAACTTGGGTTTGTTGACAAAACTCTTAGTGGGTAAGGATATACACTATATTTATTTTCAGAAGTTTCTTTATCCCACCAGCTACTTTCTGTAAACTTTCCGAAACGGATCAAGTCTGTTCTCCTTCTTTTTTCTGCTAGGAATTCCATACCCCAAACTTTTAACATATCTCCCATATCCATGGTTTGATACCCATGAAGAGTAGCATTAAAAGTTTCGAAGTTTCGCTCCAATACTGTGTTTACTAAATTGGCAGCTTCACTTCCATTTCCAGTTCTAATATGGCATTCCGCTAACATAAAGTAAGCTTCCGCAATTCTCATTTCTGGGTAATCTGCATTCATATAACCTTCTGTAAATGTAGCTGGATAAATAGGACGTTTTACTAATCTGTAACCTGAGTTTTCCTCTCCCAAATCAGTAGCACTTTCACTTAAACCTTCTGAAGCTCTACATACAAAGTCCACAAATACTAATGGAGATCCATTATATTCATTAGAAGCCATTGAAGTATTTCCTGTAATTGGAGACTGCTGTAATCCCATCAAAAACATTCCTTGAATTTGCTGGTAATCTTTACTGCCAATTGCCCCCTCAAAATCAAAACCTCTTTTTCTTAAATCATCAGCATGATAATTTTCAAAAGGCGTTCCCAATCCTTTTTCAAAAGAAAGATTAGCTAAACTACTTGGATCATAATCTGCAGTTGGATCAAAATCTCCATCATAATCAGTACCTGAAACAGGAGCTACTTTTGAAGGCTGTAAGCCTAAACCGTTGGCGGGTGTCCCTAATGAACCAAAATAAGCCGGCGAGTCATAATGATATAATCTCCAATAACTTTGAGCATCCCCTGTATTTTCAAAAGTTTTAGGGAAACCAAAAACAATTTCACGACTGTTTGTTGCATTATCAAAAGCAAAAGGAGCATAAAAAGTATCATCTAATTCAAAAGAACCGTACATCCCATTGATCAAATTTTGGGAAGTCTCCGCACAACGATCATACATTGCATTTCCTGTCCATGTTTCAGCATTTAAATAATACCTCGCCAATAACATCGCCGCCGCCGCTCTGTTCAATCGACCTCTTGTCTCTGCATAAGTTCCAACAGGCATACTATCAATATTATCTTCTACTTCATTCAAAGCCCAAGTAAACACTTCTACTCTTGGTGATTCATCTGGAATCGTTCCTTCAACAGATGTACTGATTGGCACATCTCCCCATAAACTGATAATATGGAAATAGAAAAGAGCACGTAAGATTTTCATTTCTGCAATATGTGCTTGACGATCTTCTTCCGTCAAACCATCTCCAATTTCCTCATAATCCAACATTTCAAGATCTTTGATCATGTTGTTACAATGCGATACTCCTGCAAATAAACTGTTCCAACCTGCATAGAGCTCAGGCTCATCAGCCGTCCACTCATGACGGTGATAACGTAAAAAACGTCCTTGATCAAACCAATGTGATCCTTTTGCTGCAATAACTAGGTGATCAGCCGAAAGCTCTTCTAATAAAAGTAATGTTTCATCTGAACTAAACGCCCAAGAGGCGTGCTCATAAACCCTCAACAAAGCCGCTTTTACTTGTGTTTTATTTTCATAATAATCTTCAGGTCGTACTTGACTGAATGGTTCTTCGGTTAGATCTGTACACGAAGAAAAGAATGTTAAGGTGGCTAAAAATAATAATATATAAGATGTTTTCATGGTCCGTATTTTATAAGGTCATATTAAGCATTAGTGAATAAGTAGCAGTACGCGGATAGAAACTATTTCCATCTATACCTGGTGTTAATCCTGAATTCCAAACCTCTGGATCAAGTCCTGTATAGTTTGTAATTGTCAAGATATTTTGAGCAGATGCACTTATTCTCAACCTTTTAATTGGAGATGATTCTTGTAATGGGAAATTGTAACCTAGACTGATGTTGTCCAGTTTTAAGTAATCTCCTTTTTCGAGGTAATAATCAGAATAGAAAACGACATCATTAATATGCTCATGGGTAGTTAATGCGGTCTCCAATTGATTAAAACCATTGAGATTGGCTTTATTGGCATAGAACATTTCTTTTTGATTTAGAATATCAAAACCTAATTCTCCTCTAAAAAAGAAACTAAAGTCCCATTGCTTATAACTGAAATTACTTCCAAAACCTAGGTTAGTAGTTGGCAATCCATTACCAATATATTGTCTATCTTCAGTGGTAGGGTCTGTGGTTAACTCTCCATCTTGAGTAAAAAATAACCATTCTCCTTCAGGAGTAAATCCTGCATTTCTATATCCATAAAATGATCCTACTCTTCTTCCTTCCTCTAACCTCATCGCATCGTTGAGGAATGCTGTTGAACCACTTAACCCATACAAATCTATGTACCCTGCCTGATAATACTCATTCGATAATTTAGTCAATTCATTATCCAGGAAACTAATATTAAAGTAAGCATTCCATTTGAAATTCTTTTTACGAACCACTTCAGCATTTAAGCCTAATTCAATACCCGAATTGCTCATTGAACCTACGTTCGTGAAAATAGTAGGGTGAATATTTGGAGGAGTTGGGGCATCATAAGTAAATAACAAATCATCTGTAATTCGTTTATATACATCCAAAGTTCCGCTTAATCTTTCATCAAAAAGTGTAAAGTCCAAACCAACGTTCCATTCCGACTTACGTTCCCAACCAAGATTAGGGTTAGTATTTTGCCCAGGGCCATAACCTGTAATCCATTTTCCTGTTTCCACATCATAATAGCGTCCAAAAGAGCTCATAGTGGTAATTGAACGATAGTTACCAAAATCCTGATTACCTGTTACTCCATAACCTGCTCTAATTTTCAGCTCATCTATCATATCAATATCTTTCAAGAAATTCTCTTGTGAAATTCTCCAACCCGCTGAAACTGCTGGGAACAAACCCCACTTATTATCATCTCCAAAACGAGTTGATCCTTCATAACGAGCACTCACTGATAATAGGTATTTGTTGTCAAAAGCATAATTTGCTCGTCCAAAGAAACCAATCAAACGGCTACTTTCTCTAAAACTCCCCATACCTGCACGACCTTCTTTTAAAAGGTTTCCACTTCCAATATCCCACCACTTGGTATGGTCAAAAACAAAATCGCCGTTACTCACTGAAATATTTTCATAAGAAAAATCTTGATAACTATAACCGCCTAATACATCAAAGTTGTGTTTGTTATTGGTAAGCAATTTGTATTTCAAGGTGAGATCTAACGTACGGTTTTGACTGAAATGATCTGTTCTGCTCGCTCTACCTGCTACTTGATCACTGATCGATTGTCTTGCATCAGAATCGAGATACTCATTGTACTTTTTAATGTCTCTGGTTACGGCACCAAAAACGGAAGCTTCTAACCCTTCAAAGAATTCATAGCTCACACGTCCACTTGCTAAAAGGTAAGACTGTTGCTCTGTTTTTTCTAATTGATTCTGCTTTGCCACTGGATTAAAATGTCCGTATGCTCCAATTGGATCATAGTATTTTGTTGGATCATCAGGGTCCATTACTGGAAAAGTAGGGTTACGTACAATGGATTGTTCAAAGATATCATTATCCATAAAGCGAGCGTCAACTACAGTATTTTGCAAGTCAGCTTGAATTTTCAGTCTGTTATTCAACGCTTTATGATTAATACTCACTTTTCCGCCATATTCTTGCCTTCCTGTATTCTCTACAATAGGTGTTGCATCTCTAAGAAAGCCTGAAGCTCTATAACTAAACTGGTTATTTCCACCTGATAAAGATAAATTATGATATTGTGTAACAGGTGTTTGAATCAATTCATCAAACCATTTTGTATCGTAACCTAAATCAGGACTAGAAGTAATTGTTCCATCTTCAATTAATGCTCTAAATTGAGATGCCGAAATCGCTTCTGGACGATTTGTAATGTATTCAGATTGTACACTTCCTGTATAAGAAAGTTCTGAATAACCTTCTTTATTTTGAGCTCTTTTGGTAGTGATCAAAATCACACCGTTTGTTCCTCTTGTACCATAAATAGCAGCAGCTGAACCATCTTTTAATACTTCAATCGATTCAATTTCATCTTGAGATAATAATTTCATATCAGCCCCTGGCACTCCATCAATAATAACCAAAGGTGCCGTTCCTGCACTTACGGATGAAACCCCTCTAAGTTGGATCGAAGCAGATGAGTTGGGATCGTTACCATTTCCCCTACTAATTGATAATCCTGGAACTTTACCCTGTATTAATTGTGCAGCAGAAGTCACTACGCCTTGCTGGAAATCTTCCTGTTTAACAGACGCTACAGAAGAGGTAATATCTTCTTTTCTCATGGTTCCATATCCCACAACGACAACCTCCGAAAGTTGCTCTAACGATTGTTGCATTTGAATCGTCAATGGTTTATTTCCTACAATTTGAATGACTTGTGCTTTATAACCGATAAAAGAAACAATAATGTTTTCCCCTTCCTCAATGAGCAGTTCGAACCCTCCATTGAAACCTGTAATTGTTCCAACAGATGTTCCTTCAATCTTGACGTTCACACCAGGAAGAGGAGTCCCAGTCTCATCCAAAACTGTCCCCTCCACTTTTATCTTATCTTGAGAAGAGGAATTATCTAATGTGCTTTGGGCTAAAGTGCTATTCCATCCAATAGAAAGTACTAACCAAAGCAATGTGAATAGTTGGTATTTTTTGTAATTCATTTCTTAAAAAGTAAATAAGTAATAAAACATCCTTGAGTTTATTCGATGATAGAAAGAGAGAACTCAAGAGTTTCGTCATTAAAAGTATAAGTGTAGCTACCTGATGTTGTTACTTCAAAGGAAGCATTAGGAGCTCCTCCTGTAGTTAATTCTAAGGTTCCATTAGTACCTACACTATTTCCCCAATCGTTACCGCTCCAATCTCCCGAATTGGCGATTTTGTAACCATACGTTGTACCAGCTTCTAATGGAACACCAGAAACTTCCCAAGTATGATCACCTACTAAAGTGAGTGGATTATTATTTCCCCAGCCATTAAAATCACCTTTGAGGTATAGTTCTGTCTCGTTCGCTTCAAAAGCCAATTCGACATATTCTTTAATTTTAAAATTGCTGTGGAATTCTTGTGTGTAGTCTTGAGCACTAACTACTTTAAGATTGATCTGATAAGAGCCCACGGGAAGTATCCCGATATTTTCAGTATAAGTCCAAGCCAATTGTTCTGGAATTGCTTCTTGTTCCATCACTTGAGTATCATCATCAAGATGAACTAACTCAAAAGAAACATTTTTCAACATTGCTTGATCTTCTGCTGCTAACGAGATGGTGACATCCTCATTATCAAAAAAACTGGCTCCACTTTCGGGAGATACTACCTTAGCAGAAAAGGTAATAAGGTTTACTTCATATGGGTTTTCACACCCAAAAAGGGCACAAAAAACCGGCATCAGTAAAACTAGAAATAAGTGATTACGTTGCATGAATAGATTGATTAAACAATAAAAAAATAAATAGTACGCTTTCCTTTCTTGTGAAAAGGTTTTTAGTGGAAAGTACTAGGACTCATTGGCCAATGGCCCTAATTGGATGTATAGAGAGCAATGAATGTTACATTAATCCAATAGAGTCCTAATACTTTTTCATTTCAATATCTTATCTGTTGATTTGCTCTAAGCGAATGGCTGTTCCCCCTCCAGGGGCTAATGAAAGTTGAACAGTATCTCCTTTCTTCACCATTTTATTTGATATGCGATAATTGTAGGGTTCAAATTCCCAATCTGCATTTTCACCATCTTCAAAATGCGTCATTTGATACATCTTTCCTTCTTCCAAGAAATCTAACTGTATTGTCAACTCTCTTGAATTTTCATTTGTAATACTCCCTATATACCAATTGGGTGTATCCATATCTTTTCTTGCGACTGTATAATACTCTCCAATAGAAGCATTCAGTACTTTTGATTCTTCCCAATTGACCGGAACATGTGTGATAAATTGGAACATTTCTGGGAATTCTTCATAATGTTTTGGTAGATCACAAGCCATCTGAACGGGCGAGTACATTGTCACATACAAAGCCAATTGTTTAGCTAATGTTGTACTGACTCTACTTGGGTATCCTTCTTCTCTATAAGTTCCGTCAAACGTCATTCGGAATGCTCCAGGTGTAAAATCAATTGGCCCTGCCAATCCTCTTGTAAAAGGTAAAATCACGGTATGTTCCGGAGGGTTAGAAGGGTAAGCCCATGCATTATACTCTTGACCTCTCACTCCTTCACGTGCTAAGAAGTGCGGGTAAGTTCGGCGTAAACCTGTTGCTTTGATTGGCTCATGAGCAATAATTGCTACTTTATATTTTGCCCCCAAGTCTACTACTCTTTGATAATGATTCACCATCCACTGTCCGTGATGATATTCCCCATTATCAATTTTACCAACGTACCCAGTTTTTACAGCCTTAATCCCTAATCGATGATACAGTTTAAAAGCTTCCTCCATTTGAGGTTCATATTGATAAGCAACCTTACCTCCTGTCTCATGATGGCCAATCAGTGTCATCCCATTTTCTTGAGCATAACGCTGTACTTCTTCAATATCAAAATCATCATAAGCTTCAGTGAAATTCCAGTTATCCCACTTTTCCCAACCGATATTCCAACCTTCGACTAATAAACCTTCAAAACCGTTTTTAGAAGCAAAATCAATATACTCTTTGGCGTATTCTGTTGTTGCACCGTGCTTTTCATCTTTTTTCCATCCACGAGTATTTAAGTGCATATCCCACCAAATTCCCATGTATCTCATCGGCTGAATCCAATCCGTTTCTTTCAATACGTTGGGCTTATTCAAGTTTAATACCATTGTAGATTCCACCAAATCTCCAGCATTATCACCAATAATAACTGTTCTCCAAGGTGAAATTAAATCCCCGTCTTTTTTGACTTTAATTCCATCAGCCCAAGGCACTAAGTCACAATCAACTCCTTGACCGTTGTTTTTTAAAGTCATGGATGCGTAATCAATCAAAGCCGCCTCGTGAATTGAAACATGAACACCCGAATTCAATTCCATAGTCATCGGTGTATGAGCTGAATCCACTTCACTTAACTGTGTCTTTTGATAAAGCAATTCATACGAATCATAATCAGCATGAATCCACCAAGTTACTGGATTTTCAGGTAGATTGAAGTCTGTTTTCTCATCCAATAAATCAAGATGTTTCCCTTCATCATTTAAGACCTTGTAACGGAAGGATACTCCATCATTAAATATTCTGAATTCTAATACCAATTTATCTTTATTCTTTGTCAGTGCATTCCATTGTGCTTCATGATAATTATTCACCACTTCTTTTTGCTCACCCCAAATCATTTCCCATTTCTCATTTACTGAGTTAGTAGAAACTTGTTTGACTTGCTTAAACTGGCTTAGATCAAATTGCTTAAATGTTAAACCAAGTGATGATTTTGTAATAAGAGTTTCTCCCTCTCTTTTAATTTCATAAAATAGTTTTCCTCCAGTAAATATTACTTTTACTTCATTCTTGTTATCAGGAGAATTCAGCACCCATTCTTTTGCGGAAGCTGAAAAACAAAAACTCAAAGCTAAAAGAAATACTAGTCCAATTCTTTTCATTTTCTTCAATCGCTCATTTAGTAGACCTTCTGTCTTTTAGAGGTAGAACTGTCAAGTATTTTGCTCTTTCCAAAAGACATTTAATTATGTGTCAAAGGTACGATTGAAGACTCCAGAAATGATAGCTCTCACGATTTGATCAACCTAAAAGTATAGAAAAATAAATATATAAAACATTAAATATGAGGATGTTACAAATAAATACATATAGATAATGTATAAACTCAGAAAGGCTAGATTATTGAATCTTTATAGAGATTTTTAAGTTAAAACGCCCCTTTTTTTGAATCTGAGTGAAGAATCTCACCGAGTTATCTCTATAAAGTGGATGTAATTCTATGGCTAGATAAAACGAGGAATGTATCAATTGAGGAGAACTTCACTTTTTGGGAAAATGATATGCCTGATCGATCTGTTCTATAAATACAGGTGCAATAGGGAAAAAGAACAAAAAAATAAGAGTCAAAATAAAATACAGTAAATTAATTCTGCCTTTTATTTTAACTCTTGATTTTTTCCAATTAGGTCTAATTCAAAAAAGATCGCTATACGATTTCTTCAGTCATATCAGACTCATCAAACGCTAATGGTCTGTTGAATTTCTCTTCTAGAGAGATGAAAGTTTCTGTTCTTGTAATCCCGTTGATGCTTTGAATTTTATCATGCAACACCTGACGAAGATGATTTGTATCGCGACAAGCGATTCTAACAAAAATACTCCAATCTCCAGTAGTATAGTGTAAGTTTAAGATTTCTGGAATCTTAGCCAAATCCTCACACACCTGTTCGTATAGACTACTCTTTTCTAAATATATGCCTAGGAAGGACGTGATATCATACCCTAATTTTGAAAAATCAAGGTCCAAAGTTGATCCTTTGACGATACCCATCTTCTCCATTTTTTTCATTCTCACGTGCACCGTACCACCCGAAACGAAGATTCTTTCTGCTATTTCAGTATAAGGAGTCTTCGCATCTTTCAGCAATTCGGACAGAATTTTAATATCCACGTGGTCAATCTCAGGTATTTTTTCCATTAGTTCTGCCATTTTATTAAATCCACTTCATTAATAACCCAAATTTATTACAATTATTGAAAATATGGATTAATAACTTTAAAAAGATTTCAAATTTTTGAAATATACACTAAATTTGTAGTTCAAATACAGAAAAGCTACGTCGAATTAGATGAAAATTCTAATACAGACAGCAGAGGTGTAAATCCTCATAGCTTTAAGCATGTGTTTATTTTATGTGTTGTTTATTGGTTAAGGTTAAAGGTATGTGGATTTTTCGCATACCTTTTTCATTTCTAAAAATACGGACATAAAAAAAATAGTGTACTCCTTTCGGAATACACTATTCTAAAAATATTTTATTTATGCTTTCATTTTAGATCTACTGTCGAGGGAATGATTTCGTTCTTCATCAACCAGCTCTTTAATTCTCCTTCGAAAGGCTCACCATAAGTTGCATTGACATAAGTTCCCACTTCTTTAATGATCTCCTCGTCTTTACCTTTAATATTTAAAACTTTGATTAAAGTCTGTACTTCTCTGTAAAGTAATTTCTCATTGACAAAACAGATTTTCAATGAAGCAATTTTCTCAGTCTTTTTTGAGATGACACTTGTAATGAAAATTTCTACGGCAGATCCATGTTCAGGAATATCATATCTATCGATTGGGTATAAAGCCGCTTTGTTCAAAAGCATTTCACCATCATAGATTTTTAATACTTTGTTGACAGCCTGTTTATCGATTTCATATCTATAGATATAAGTTGTGCCTCCTTTTTTCTTGAAGACTTCTTTATCTAAGTTCAACGTATATTCATTTCCAAGAACCACTCTTTGGTTTTCTCCGAAATAACTGCCAATATCTTTAATATCCTTATTTGGAACTTCCGCTAGTCTTCTGCTACTCATATTGACATTTGCGGCAACTGGCATAATAACTTGTGTCAGCAAAGCTTCAAACTCTCCGTGACGGTTGTCTTTTGCTTTTGAGCCATCCAAAAGCATTCTACCTTTTTCTTTGCTGATTACAATAGCTTTTGCATTCGACTCAAAAAAGATAAGCTCTGTGTCTGAATGTATAATATCACCCACCATTAAATTTCTTTGAGAACTTGCGTCTTTTATATTTCCTGTCAGATGAAGGACGTAATAATCTTGGGAGAAACAAAGTGTAGTGCTTAGACCAAAGCTGATCAATACTAATATTAAGGTTTTCATAAATTTGTTCATTATCTAAAGCTCTTACAAAGATAGAGTTATATCATGAGCTTTCACTAAATCAACGTGATAAAACATGACATTCGTACCCTAAATTTTAAAAACAATGTTAATAATAATTGTTTTCACCTCTTAAACGGCCTTAAAAAGTATGTAATCATCCATCACATACCCTTCCCCAATATCAGCTACCACTTCATCTATCACACTGAATCCCATTCTTTTATACACTTCAATTGATGCTGTGTTATATTTATTCACCGTTAGTCGAATACCTTCTTTTTGGTGTTGTTTCGCCTCAATTGCAACAAAGTCCATCCCTGATTTTCCAATCTTATTTCCCCTGTATCTGGCCAGTACATAGATCTTACTCAAGAAGACCTGAGAACCCTCCAATTTGAACCCCAGATAACCAGCAGGTTCGTCATCAAAATAGAATAAATAATATTGAAGACCATCTTGCATTTGCTGTTTCATGGCCGGTACAGATTGGAACTTTTCTAACATATAGTCTACCTGCTTCTGACCAATTATTGCTACATAATGCTCATTCCATATTTCTATGGCTAATTTTTCAACAACTAAAATTTCTTTCTCTGATTGTACTTTTTTTATGGATAACATAGTATGTTTTTTTTGACAAAAGTAGCCATAATTAATTTCTCAACTATCACTATTGCCTTAAAAATTAAAAGAGATTAAACAGGCAAAATTAGGATAAACACTTTCACTCAATTAATTTGTAAAAAATAAAACTAATACAAAAATGACTCTTACTGATAAAACAAATTATGTAGTTGGGATTGGAGCTTCAGCAGGAGGTCTAGAGGCTATTAAAAGCCTTTTTGAAAATTATCATTCCGACCTAGGGATTGCTTTTGTGATTGTGCAACACTTATCACAGTCACACAAGAGTCTTATGCCTGAACTTTTACAGAAAATCACACACTTACCAGTTATAGAAGTAAACTCAAACCATGCTATAGAACCGAACCATATTTACATCATCAACAACCATTCTACCTTAACGATTAAGAAGAAAATGCTTATCAATCAAGAAAGAAGAAAAGAAGATAAGCAATTAACTTTTCCAATTAATACGTTGTTCAGTAGTTTAGCCGAAGAATATAAAAAAAAGGCGATTGGTGTTATTCTATCAGGTACTGGCAGTGATGGTACTGAGGGCCTAAAAGCAATAAAAGAACATGGGGGAATTACGTTTGTTCAACACCCTAATTCCGCTAAGTTCAATGGCATGCCTTTCTCTGCTATTAAATCAGCCAAAATAGATTTCATTATCAGCGCTGAAGAAATAGCAGATTCACTTTCCAACATCATCAATGGAGAAGGTGAAATCAACTTGAGTTATTATCACAAAATTGAAAATATATTAGAACTAATTGGTCAACAGGAAAATATTGATTATTCCGCCTATAAGCCTCAAACATTGTACAGAAGAGTGCTAAAGATGATGGAATACCAAAATATTAGTTCTATCAGTGAATATTATAGTCTTTTAGAAAATTCTCCTTTTGAGTGTAAAAAATTAGCTCAGAGTTTTCTGATTGGTGTTACAAGCTTTTTTAGAGATGCAGATGAATGGGTATATCTGGAAAAGGAGATCGTTCCAAAAGTCATAGAAAAAGATGTGATCCGTATTTGGTCCATTGGTTGTAGTTTGGGGCATGAAGCATATTCAGTTGCAATGCTTGCATTGGAAAGTGCACAAGACACACATCAGCTGAAAGAAATCAAGATATTTGCCACAGATTTAAATGCACATTCTATTCAAAAAGCCTCTGAAGGTATCTATGGCTCAGATGATGTAAAAAATATACCGAAGAAGTATGTTGCAAAATATCTAGATAAAATTGGCGAATATTATCAGGTGAAAGAGTCATTAAGAAATGTCATCACATTTGTACAGCATGACATACTTTCTACTCCCCCATTCCTCAACATCGATTTGATATTGTGTAGAAACTTATTGATCTATTTAAAACCAAAAGTTCAACAACAAATACTCAATACAATCAAATTTTCTCTTAATAAAGATGGGTATTTATTTTTAGGCCCTTCTGAGAAGAATTTTTCTGATAAATACCTTGTAGAGGAAGATGGAAAACATAAGTTTTTCAGGCTAACTGAGAAATTCAGAGGATTTGAAATTGACAAATCTAAAAAGATAAAGACAAATAAAATAAGGGTTCCAAAACAAAATAGAGTGCAAGTAGTCAACAAAGATTCTTTTGAATATGAGAATATTGAAAAGCAATTAATTGAATATTATTGTCAACCTATCATCGTTATAAACGAAAAAGAACAATTGGTGTTTTCTTCTGATGAAGTAGGGAAATACCTTAAGTTCCCCAAAAATGAACTTGTTCTTAAAGAAGTATTTGATTTTGATGTATACATTGACATTGTCCGTACTGTAAACAAAGCAAAAGAGGACGGAAAAAACCGTAAAATCTCCAACCTTAAGCTACAGTCACAAAGTAAAGTCAGTACAGATATTATTATCCGAAGACTAAAAACAGAGACCAACGACGATCTCTTTATTTTAGAGTTTTTTGATGGAAAAGAGCACAATAGTGAAAATGTCATTGAGCAGGACAGCACTATTCAAAACCTGAAAAGTGAAATCAAACACCTCCATCAAGAACTGAAAATTGCACACCGTCGTATTGAAAGAATCAATGAAGATTATCAGGTGAACAATGAAGAACTGATGTCTTCAAACGAGGAACTGCAGTCTAGCAATGAGGAATTGCAATCGGTCAACGAAGAATTGTATACCGTCAATCAAGAATATAAAGATAAACTGGATGAGATTTCTGTATTGAATGATGACTTCTTAAATCTCTTCCAATCAGCAGGAATTGCTTCACTGTACCTTGATAAAGATTTCAGTATCAGAAGAATTGCTCCTAACACTTCTGAGTTCTTTGGTATTGAAAAAGAAGATATCGGGCGAAATATCATGCAGTTCAATACTTTCTTCGAAATTCAAGGAGGGTTATTAGCTACTATTGAAAAGGCAGTTCTTGAAAATAAAATTCAGGAGCACGAAGTCAAAACCAAGAAAAATAAAACCTACTTACTAAGAGTTTCACCATTTGGCGAAAGGAAAAATAATACGGATGGAATAATATTATCATTTATTCCTATCAGCTCCCTGAAGCCTATCCAAAAACTGAAACAGAAAAACCATGTTTTAAGAGAACAAGTGACTCATTTTCTTCAATATTTCAGTTTGTTGAACATAGAAACATGGACTTGGGTAGCCGAAACCAATACTTTTAATTTTTCAGAGAATGTAAAACAGATTTTCAATTTTGATCAATATGAATCCTTCTTATGGAGATATATTGAGTCTCAATTACCTGCTGAAAATAGCCAAGTGTTTTCTGACAAAATCAATAAGTGCCTCAACAGTGGTCAAGCATTTGATATAATTCTTCATCTAAATGACCGTTTTTATAATTTTATCTGTCTTGCTGAAAAAAGCGACAATGGTAAGATCATGGGCATGTATGGAAGCATTGAAGACATTACCAATAAATACAATAGAGAGAGGTCTTTAGAAGATATAACTTCTACTTATCAGGGACTTTCAGAACTGAATCAATTTGGTACTATCAAAATCTTACAAGATGATCCAAACTACCTTAAAGTCAATGATACTTTATTGAACTGGCTGGGGTTAAATTCTTTGAAGAATACAATAAAAATTGAAGATTTTGTCTCGTTTATCCACCCTGATGACCATGGTATTTTTGAGAGTATTTTTGAAAAGAAACAGAAGAAATTTGATATCACTATTCGCGTAGAGCGTAAAGATAGACAGATTACCTATCTCAACATCACGGGCCTCAACAAGAGTGACAAAAAAGGGAATATAAAAATTCTTGCTATTGTATTTGACAACACTTACAACAAGTCAATTGAATCACAATGGGAAGAAACAGTGGAATTGGCTGAAAAAACAGCCCAAACGCTGGCTGTGCAAAACGAACAGCTTGAAAGCTATACTTATATTGCTTCTCACAACATACGCTCTCCTTTATCCAATTTATTGGCGTTAATGGAATTGTATCAGAATGAGGAGAAACAGGAAGCTAAAGAGAATTATTTAACGCTCTTTGAAAAGGCACTCGTTCAGCTTGAAAATACAGTCAACAACCTCACCGACGCAATCAAAGTACAGCAAAAGACGAAACTTGAACGCAAAAAGATCAGCGTCAAAGATGAGTTGATGAAAGTTTTGGATATTCTTTCTGGACAAATCAATAAATATGGTGTAGTCATAAGCCTTGATGTTGAAAAAAATCTAGAAATCAACTATCATGAGGAATACCTGAAGAGTATTTTCCTTAACTTACTTAGTAATGCCATTAAGTACCGTTCTCCGGAAAGATTGCCTAAAATAGAAGTAGAAGCCTTCCAGGAGAAGAAGTCTATTTATATTAGAATCAAGGACAACGGAAGAGGAATAGATCTTAAAAAATACGGACATAGAATTTTTGGTATGAACCAAACTTTTCATCATAATGAAGATGCAAGAGGGTTGGGCTTATTTCTTACTAAAACGCAAATAGAAGCTACTGGAGGAAATATTAATGTTTCTTCAGAAGTAAACAAAGGGACCACTTTTTCAATAAACATACCAAAATCATAATGATATCATCATACATTTACTCAAGTCAGACTAATAATGAAATTGAGGTTGAATCTCTCAGAGATATTCAAACGATAGCAAAGAGAGAAAATTTAGCCCACGGCATTACTGGTTATCTGACTTATAAAAAAGAGACTTTTATTCAATATATTGAAGGGCCGGAGGAAGATATTAAACAACTGATTACCAACCTCCATAATGATAAAAGGCATAATATCATTAAATCCATTCATTTTCCACCAAAAAAGGAAAGGGTTTTCAAAGATTGGAGTATGAGATACATTGAATACGATGAACTCATTGAAATTGGTTTTCATGAACTGTTGGAAACGGTATTTTTCACCGTTGGAAATAAAATTTTCGATGAAGAACAAGTCATTCAGAAACTGAATAATATGTTAGAAAAAATAGCTGTTACTCAGAAAAACATGAAATAAAAAAGAGAGGGAAATAATCATCTGGTATTATTTCCCTCTTTTCATTAAACTGATACATTCACACCTAGACATTCTCGTACTTTTGATTTAGAAAGGGGTTTTTCGATATACTTCTCTATACAAGGGTGCTTATTTGCCCTTTCTTTGTCTTTAGGATGTAAACTTGAACTAAGGACATAAATCTCAAAATGCTCCAAAAGGTTCCTATCCCTAATCTCATCTACGACCTGCCAACCGTCTAAACCGGGCATATTTAAGTCTAAAAACATTACATTTTCTTTTGAAAGGTCAATGTCATCGATGGATTGGAAGAAAGCATCACCACTCTTAAAGTAGAATTTGTCGATATCTGCTGTTTCTGGTAAGGAGTCAATAATAATTTTTGAGATATCAATTACCAACTGGTCGTCATCAATAAATATAAGCTGTTTCATGTGTAGTAAAAATAGAATAGATAAAGTGTAATAGCATTAGCGATTCTTCAAAATTAGATACTATTCTGAGATCAACTTTGATTAGAACTACATATAATTTAATCGAATCAAAGAACATTGTCAAAAAAAAATTAACTATAATTAAGAACCTCTTAACAATGTATACCTTGTGTAACATAATTACTTGAAATAGTTTTATTTACAATCATTAAAACTTCATTAATTACCGATAAACATATAAACCATTCAAGATCAGCGTGATGACATTAAAAAATTATTATATATAAAAAGAGGTTGTTTCTGACGAAACAACCTCTTAAGTCTATTTGTTAAGGATACTGCTATTATTTCTTCTCAATAGTGTAAGAGAATTTCTTAGTATCATTATCGTAAGTTAAAGTGATAGTGTAATTACCAGCATCTTCAACTTGGATATTAGCACCATCATAGTCAACCTCGTTGTCTACATCAGTTGCACCCATGTTATAATCCCAATTTCCATTAGCTCTGAACTTAAATTGACCATAAACTAATTCAATATCGATTGTCCATTTTTGAGTTCCAGCATCCAATGTCATAGGAACTTCAGAATCCCATCCTGTTCCTTTAACAGCATCACCAATCACACCCCACTCTAACACTTCTAATTCATAAGTTAAAGTAGAAGGGTTCATTTTCACATTGTAGTGATTAGCGTCAGCTACATCAATGTTTCCTGCACCACCATCAGTTGATAGTACACCATCAGACTCATAGCCGTAGTTTGTACCACCCCAGCCTGCTACAGAAGTGAATTTAAATCCACCTGCTGGCATCCAAAACCAGTTAGAGTAATCACCTTCAGGGTTTTGTAAGTTTACAACATCTTCCTCATTGTGTCCCCAATCGTTTACATCACCTACTACATAAAGTGTCTCAGCAAATGCTTGGTATGGAGTAATTGTAAGTTCTTGAGCATCTGACTCTAATTTAGAATTATCTACAAATAACGCTACAACTTTTACAGAGTGAGTTCCTGATACTTCAGCCTCACCACCATTTTTAAGTGCCGCTGCGTTTAATTCTGCTACTGTTAATGTAGTTGATAATTCAGTACCTTCATAGATTACTTGAGAACCTAAAAGCACTTGATATTTGTCTAATGCTACCTCACCGTAAACAGCTTCAGTCCAAGAAATTGTTTCGATATTTTGATCTTCATTTTCCTTCACAAGAACATAATCCAACACTGTTAGTGGTGTCATTACTGGTGCTGTGATTTCTACAGCTCCTTGGTAATAGTAGATGTAAGTACCAGGGTTTTTCAAGTCAAGAATAACCATTTTGTTACCTGCTGTCACTTCGATTGCTGGACCACCAATTTCAGCTACACCTGAAGCCTCACCCATACCGAAGTTATGCTCTTCAGATCCGTAGAAAGTATATGTACCAGCTACAAAATCAACATTTGCATATAAATAACGGCCTGTAGGGTCGTAATCCATTACAATTTCACCATTAGGAATTGCAGAACCTTTCAATTTGAATGTCATCGGCTCAATGTATAAAGAAGAAGAACCGTTTGTATTCATATAGAAGATACCTGGAGCTGGAGTAACTTTGATATCACCGCCTTCAGTAGACATTGTAGTTGTAAAACCATTTCCTTCACTAGCCCATTCTCCTTCTTGGCCGTAGTTTGCATCACCCCAAGTAGGTCCTGCACAAACTTTAAAGTTTGCATTCAAGTACATGTAACCTGTGTAAGGGCCTCCTTCTTCTTCTTCTGATCCTAAGATAGTAGTATCATCACCTTCTGTCCAATCTTGGTGATCACCACGAACATACATTTTATTATTTGGTAATGTAGGCTTGAAGAAAGGTAGAATATTCGCTGTTGCATCTTTAGTAGAAGCCACAACACCTGATCCTGTAGGAGCATCACCAATGAAAGCTCTGATACTTAATTTTACATTTTCTTCAGTTACCATACCTTCAGATAAAGCACCTGTAATTTTCATGATGGCATCGTTCATCTCTTTCTGAGAGATATCAACATGAGTTGCACTACCATTTACTAAAGTCACAACTTCTTGTTGGTCATAACCTTCAATTGCAGCTAAGATTTGGTAGTTGTACTCACTTTTTGCTCCAAAATTTGCTGCTGTCCACTCTAAAGATTCGAAATCATCTCCTGAAGTTTCTTCAGTAAAAACATAAAGCTCTTCTGAATCTGGAACTTTTGTAAACTCTGGGCTTACATACTCATCAGGGTTTCCAGTTTGTGTTAACTCTTTCTCACGGCAAGAGAAAAATGCCAAAAGAATAGTTAAAATTGATAATGCTTTTCTCATTACTTTTTCTATGTAAAGTTTTTGAAATATTTTGATTATCACAGCAATAAGTAGAGCTTATTGCTGTGATTTATGTTCTTTCTAGTATCCTTTATTCTGAACTAAGTTAGGGTTTGCACCAATCTCAGCAGAAGGGATTGGGTACACTTCATATCTTTCATCAACGTTAGTCAAACCACCTGCTGCAGTCTGGCTTCCTTTGAATGGCCAAGTTTGAACAACAGTTCCTCTAGTGAACGTGTTGAATCTTCTTAAATCTTGGCGTCTATGTCCTTCCCAGTATAACTCTCTTGCTCTTTCTTTTAATAATACTTCTGCAGAAACCGCAGGAACAGACTCAACTGAACGTCCTGCTCTTTCCCATAGTGTTCTGATGTTTCTATTATTTGCAGCACCATTCATTCTCCACTCAATCTCAGTTTGCATTAACAATGCATCAGCAACACGGAATACAGGGTAGTTAGTCTCTGCATAAGTAGCATGACCTTGAACTCCTTTTGAGTTTACATTTCTGAACTTAGTTACTTGAACACCTTGGTTAAACTCCATAAAGTTTACAATGTCTGCCATTTCATTACCATCACCATCTTTGTGTATGAAGAATAATGCTCTATCATCAGTTAAGCCACCGAAGTAATCTCTTAATGTAGAAGTTGATCTGTTACCACCCCAACCTGGAGCACCCATCATATCTCTATCCATATCACCACCTGTTGCAGCATTGATAATATATGTCATACCGCCCCAAGTTCTTGTTTGGTCACCGAAGTAGTTGATTGAGAAAATGATTTCCTTATACTCTTCATAATTATCCATTACGAATAACGATTGGTATGCTGAAACATCATTCTTTGCAGTATTAGAAATTGCATAATTGTTTACAACAAGATCAGTATATTTTTTAGCTTCATCTAAGTGAGCTTCGTTAATATAAACCTCAGCATTTAAGTATACTTTCGCCAATAACATATATGCTACACCTTTGTTCGCTTGACCAAACAAACTTGAAGAAACGTCTACTAAGTGATGATCATTCGCATCATCAATAATATATTTCAATTCAGTAGTAATGTAATCAAACAATTCTCTACCACCTTGTTTACCCCAAGGCATTGGAAGGTCTGAACCTACAGCATTTTCTTCTGTTACTTTCGGCACACCATTACCATATAAATCTAATGCATGCCAGTAAGAGTATGCTCTTAAGAAACGAGCCTCCGCTACTTGTCTTGTTAGATCAAATTCAGCACCTTCACAGTCTCTGATAAACTGGTTTGCTAAAGAAATTTGGTAAATGATTCTGTAGTAAAGAGCCTCGTTTAATGTGTTAGACGTTGTCCAAGACATTGTAGACATATCTGGTTGACCTGGGTCAGTCCAGCAGTTGATTGCTTCGTCAGTCGGTAATTCCTGAGCTTCCCAATATCTACGAAGATATTGAGAGGCTCCTTCATCGATACCACCTAAATCACCATTACCATCAGGTCCTTGCTGACCAGTTACTGCATAACCTGCGTATAACTTTGCCAAACCCTGATTGTAATCCTCAACTGTTTGATACACTTTATCTTTAGTATCCACATTTGGATCTACTGGAGTTGTGTCCAACTGGTGCAAGCATGATGTAAACGTAGTAGTCGCTACAATCAGTGCCGGTGCAATATATTTTTTTAATGAATTTAAGTTCATCTTAATTTCTAATTAATCGGTTATTAAAAGTTCACGTTGAAACCTAACATGTAAGTAGTTGGTCTTGGATACATATTGTTATCAATACCACCTTGAATCTCTGGGTCAACACCCTTGTAGCTTGAGAATACAAATGGGTTATTCACTGTACCAAATACTCTTACACTTGAGTTACTTCCCCATAAGTTATTGAAGTTGTAACCTACCATAATGTTATCGATTCTCAAAAAGTTAGCATCTTGAATGTAGTAATCAGAGTGTAACTGATTAGCTTGGAATCCTGTATTATAAATATCAGTCGTTACGTTGTTAGTGTTGTTGTTCGCAGGTACATACAATTGGTTGTAAGCCGAGTTGTTTGAATCAACGTTGTTGTATACTTGAGCACCAAACTGTGCACGGCCTGCAAGACTGAATTCCCAGTTTTTGTACATTACACGAGTTGTAAAACCAAAGTATACGTTTGCCATTGGATCACCTGCAATGTATTTATCTCTGTCATCAATAATGCCGTCTCCGTTTCTATCTACATAAGCACCTTCAATTGGCTTACCATTGTCATCGTAAATTTGCTCATATACTAAGAATGAATAAGGAGTGTAACCTACTCTGTGGATTTGGATTGTTTCACCAGTACCACCAGAAATACCACCTACTTTCACACCTTCGTAATCAGGATCGTCTACAGTAGTCAACTTCGTAATTTTCGAGTCGTTCCAAGTCATGTTAACACCGAAGTCCCAGTGGAAATCTTGCTTTTGGATCACTTTGTAATTCAATGATAATTCAAAACCTTTGTTTTCCATTGAACCTACGTTTGTTAACAACATGTTAGTCAAGTTAGAACCACCAGGAACAGGGATTACGTTCAATAAGTCATCTGTTACTCTGTAGTATGCTTCTGCTGAACCTGTCAATCTATCATTGAAGAAACCGAAGTCTAAACCAACGTTGTAAGTAGTTGTTTGCTCCCATTTAATGTTTTCATCATAACCTTCAGGACGAGTAGTGTTGATATATTCCCACTGACCTGTTTGAGGGTTGTAGAAACCATATCTTGAGTATTCGTCACCTCTTGTATAAACATTCATGTAAGGATAATCACCTTGTCCGATATTTTGCTGACCTGTTACACCAACACCTGCTCTTAATTTCAAATCAGAAACGAAGTTTACTGATTGCATCCAAGATTCCTCTTTGATTTTCCAAGCTAATGCTAATGAAGGGAAAGTACCCCATCTGTTATTAGGAGAGAAGCGAGATGTACCATCTTGACGAACAGTAACAGTAGCCATATACTTATTGTTGAAAGTATAGTTTGCTCTACCAAAGAATGACATTAAGTAATACTCAGTAGCCCAAGGTTGGTTTTTCATTTCATAACCGTAACCGTTTTGTTCAACTGTAGTACCTTCTTGGTAGAAGTGTTGCCAAGAATAACCACCCATTACATCAAACTTATGCTTACCAATTTCTTTGTTGTATTGTGCGAATAAGTCTAATAATTCATTTCTTTTCTCTTGTGTGTAATCTGAAACAAAACCACCTTTTTGCTCAATGCCTGAAGGTGCATTGTTCTCGTTCCATGAAGTTTCAATTCCTTCATATACACCACCTTGTGCAGATGAGTAATCATAACCAGCATTTACTTTTAATACTAGGTCTTCAAAACCGTGGATTTTATAATCAATCTGAGCGTTACCAATACTTCTGTTTACATTTGAAGTATTTGAATTTTGATTAATCATCGCCATTGGGTTAGAAGGAGCATTTACTGATCTTCCTGACATTGGATCATCAGAGTTTGTCCAAGTATGATATCCACCATATTGTGGGTATCTGCTGTCATAAATAGGCTGTGTAGGATCATAAGCAACAGCACTACCAATTGCACCTGTATTACCAAACTTGTTGTTTACAAACATACCTTTGATGGATGCATTTACTGACAAGTGGTCATCTAAGAACTTAGGAGAAACGTTTAAGTTTAATGTAGTACGATCCATTGATGAACCTTTCAAAGTACCATTATCTAAAGTATAACCAGCTGAAGCACGGTAAGGTAACCAACCTTTCACATTACCAGATACACCTACGTTGTGGTCAGTAGATACTGAAGTATTGAATACTTCTTCTTGCCAGTCAGTGCTTGCTGAACCTAGTAAATGCTCACCTGGTCTACCCGACATAATTTCTCTGTATTGATCTGCTGATAATACGTCAACTTGATTGTTTAATGTATTTACTGAAACTGAACCGTTGTAGCTTACATTGATAGTTGATTCATTAGTAGAACCTTTCTTTGTAGTAATGATGATTACACCATTTGATGCTCTTGAACCGTAAATTGCTGTTGCAGAAGCATCCTTCAATACTGTCATTGACTCAATATCCGCTGGGTTAATTGCATTCAATGGGTTTCTCATACCTGAAATACCATCTGAATCTACTGGCACACCATCAATTACGATTAATGGGTCATTTGAAGCTGTAAGTGATGAACCACCACGAATACGGATTGTTGAACCTGAACCAGGAGCACCACCACCTGTAGTAATCTGAACACCAGCAACCTTACCTTGTAATAACCCTTGAGGTGAGTTGATTGCACCTTTATTAAAACCATCAGCAGTAATTGCTTCAACTGAACCAGTTGCGTCTTTCTTAGTCGTACTACCGTAACCAATAACTAGTACCTCATCTAATTGCTCTGCATCTACATCCATTGGAACGTCAATCACTTGCTGAGAACCAATTACAATATCTTTCGTTACATAACCAATATAACTAAATGATAAAATTTCATCTGTAGATGAGACATTTAAGATATACTGCCCATCAAAGTTGGTTGTTGTACCTTGAGTAGTACCTTTAATAATGACAGCTACACCAGGAAGTGGCGTCCCGTTTTCATCTACTACAGTACCTTTAATAGACTTTTCCTGTGCAAATACTAGGCTACTACCTAAAGTAAAGAGCATACACAAGAGGGTACAAACAAAATGCTTGTTTGTAAAACGTAATTTTACATTCATAACTAAACAGTTAAAATTGATTGCTTTTTATTTTTTAAATAATGCGTAAGCGAGTCAAGGTGAAAAATATCACTTTTCTACCAAGCTCTAAAAAAAATTAGGTCTGACTTTTTATGGATTCTTAATAATAAGTTTAACAAATTTCTTTTTTTATTTCATCATTCCATCATTGCTTAAAAATTTACAAGTGCAATATAAACACTTTAAGGATCAGAATATGATTAATTTTTTATAAATAAAAATCTTAAATTTAACACAGATAATATATATAACAATCTCAATTACCTATTTTAATCCCTAAACTCTTTGTTTTATGTTAAAATTTACAAAGCAAACGGTTGTTGGTCATGTTAATTTTAAGTTAAATGAAATGAGTCATTTTAACTTCTGTAGAATGTTTTTTGGATTTTATTGAGATATTAACACTCATATTTTAATTAAAAATCATTCGAGAATTTCCGAAATCGGTTGCTGAGAAAAATGTTTATATTATTACATATAACCAAACAAAATAAAATCCCTCTACAAAAATGTAACAACGTTAACTTTTGTAGAGGGATTTTTGAAAAAATTGAACTATTCTAACTTAAAAACTCTTATTTTTTATAATAGAAATTTATAAGGGTTCTTTTCTGGCTTTTAAAGACTTTTATAGGTTTTAGAGCGTATGTCCATAGACTTTATCTACCATCTCATCTCCATCAAAATAACCCGCCGCTAATTCAATTATCTCTCCTCCTGTTTTTTCAAGTACCAAAGATGGAAACCCCTTTGCTAGATGACGGGCTTTATTAATTTCTGTAATCGTATCTTTTTGATCTTCTTCTGCTCCCCAGGAATCCATAAATTTGGTAATATCTATGTCTAAATTTTTCAAAAGGGTTAAGTAAGTTTTAAAGTCATCAAAACGTTGTCCGAAATAAAACTGTGCCTTCTGCAATTCTGAAATAAAGGCAAGGGTCTTTTCTGGAGCATTCTTTTTTATCCATGTAATTGCCAATGCAGGCTCAAAGCTAGAAAAAGTATACGTTTCATCTTGTGCCAACTCATAAAACTCCGTACTTACTAGTGCACCTGTTTTTTGTTCCATTACAGGTGAATGCTGTTTCATAAACTGATAGGTTTGTGTACCTCCTTTTGGAGCTTGTTCACCGATCCACATTCCTCCTACAAGAAATTCAAATTGAATTTCATCTTTATATGCATCGTAAACTTTCTGAATATTCTTGCTATTACCATAGCACCACCCACATTGTGGATCCATTATGTATATAATTTTCATCCTATTTTTATTGTTTGAACAAATATTGATTATTTTTTAGTATAAAAAAATAGTTCACCTTATTCAAAAAGTGAACTACTAAAAAATATGGGCTAATTACCTTTATATTTTTTTGATGTTTAATTTCTTCTGGTAATGATTCTAGTTTATCAAACACAAGATAACATTATATACTTTATTATTTCACTCTCAATTATCGTATTAGTTTAAAAACTTCATTTAATCCAAATGAATACCATTAATTGAAAACTATTTTTGAGCTACAATTTCAATAAGTGCTCTATCACCTATACACTTTATCCTGTATTGTTGTCCAAACATCATTGGCGTATTAGGAGTGTCATGTCCTGCTGCAACATCAGTAATAACAGGTACATCCACTTTTTCCTTAACCATTCTATTAATACTTAATGGAAAAAAGGGTTCTTCTTCGTCTGGTATATTAGAAAACTGTCCTAAGATAATTGCTTTAACTCCCTTCAAAGCACCACTTCTTTTAAGATGAGTTAAATAACGGTCTATCTGATAGGGCTTTTCTCCAATCTCTTCCAGAAATAGAATTTTATTTTCAGTATTCAATTCAGTATAAGTAGCAATCTGATCTGCCAAAAGACATAAATTTCCTCCCACAATTTCTCCCTCAATAATCTGATCACTGAATTTCTCATTGACTTCTCCCTTAATACAAGGAAATTCATCATAAAAAAGAATACCTTTTAATTGACTTATACTAACCTCTAGTTCCTTATTAGAAAACTGTCCAACCATGGGAGCATGCAATGATGGAAAACCAAGATTGTTGATACAGGTATGAAGTGCTGTAACATCCGAAAAACCAATGATGAGTTTAGGATGATCAATAAATTTTGCCCAATCAATTCTATCAATAATTCGAGTAAGTCCATATCCTCCTCTTGCCATAAATATTGCCTTGACTTCAGGATCATCCAATGCCATCTGTAGCTTTCCAATTCTTCTACTATCAGCTCCGGCAAGACTACCCCATTCAGCAGCCCATTCTTGATCATTAGGCACTATCAATCCCCACTCTCTTAATATCTCTATACCTTGAAGTGTTGCTTCCACATCCACTTTTCCAGAACTTGCCACCACAGCCACTTTATCTCCTCGCTTTAAAGTCATCATATATTACTACCTGTTAATAGTTTAAGCCAAAGTGAATGTTAGAAACCCAATTGAGAATAATGGAGACCTCAAACGTACCCTTTGCACTTTCTTTGATTCTACTAAAAATAACAATTACTGACTATATTCATTATTATTCAAGGTCAAACTTCTCTTTCCGTCTTATTTTATCTTTTAAAAAAACAAAGGCTGACTCCAAAAATGGAATCAGCCTTTAACGTAACAAACAAGGGTATTACACTAAAACATTGTAATTGTCTCAGTATAAGTCACATCATTTTCAACAACATTCAAAATAAATTGACTGACACCCAAAGTTCTTAAATCTATATTTGTAATGGCATTTTCTCCTGACAGAAAAGATGTTTCATACAACAACTCGTCATCTCCGTTTGGAGATTTAAATACTAAGTTTACATTTTCTGATAAAACGTTTGTTGTTTCTACTTTCATCATTTGTCCATTCATTCTTACAACAATTCCTCTGTTTCTTGTTTGAATTGAATAATCTCTTAATGAAATTCTTTTAGATTTAGAAAGTTTAAACTCTCTTCTTACAACTTTATCTTCAAAAGACATTTTGAAAGTATATGTTCCTTTTTCTAAAATTGCTAAATCAATATTTTCAATTTTATCTGCATTTACAACGAAATTCTCTTCCATGTATTCGTTACCTTCATCATCAATAATTTCGATTTTAACATCTTTATTATCTTGAATTTGAGAAGAAAAATTAATGGATACAATCGACTTTTTTACAGAGATTGAATACGAAAGGTCATTAGCAATAGCTGTAAAAGAAAGAACATTTAGTATTAGCGTTGTGATTAATATTGTTAATTTTTTCATGTCTAGCAAAAAGTTTAAATAATATTTAGTTCAAAAGTTTGTACCGTAAAGATAGCAATAGTAGTCAATGTAAAACATGCTAAATAACATATTTTGCAAAATATTCTACTGAAAAATCAATTAAACGTAAAACAAACAATTATTAATTGTACTTTAAAAAGGAGAAAAAGTATTATTTAATGATGTATTTTGAACACTTTTTAAAGATCATTTTGGAGCTACAAATCAATATTTTACGATTTATCAAAAGTAAAATCGAGAAAAAAGCATTTACTGTTGCTTTGGAAAAAACATTATATATATTACAACAGTACTAGATCAAATCATAAACCATCCAACTTTTCAATCTAATGAAATTTGTATGTCTAATTCTTCTCTTATTCACATCCTCTTTGTCAGTGACTGCCCAAAAAAGAGTTTATTATAATAACGATTTACAGGAAGTACCCTCTTCCTCACCCGAGAAAAAATATTATAGTGAATATGAGTTTATGGAGGTGAACCAAGATGGATATTATCAACATAGTTTGTATGACCTTAACGGTCAATTGGCAAAACAATTTCTCACTGAAGGGTCATCAATATTAAGCAAGCAATTTGGGGTATTTACATCTTACTATACAAACGGGCAAATAGAGTCTAAAGGGAATTTTATTGTCGGAAAAAAAGCTGGAACTTGGAAGCTCTTTTATAATAATGGTAGCTTAAAAGAGGTCGGGCAATATGAAAATGATATTAAAGTTGGCACTTGGAAAAGATTTTACAAAAATGGACAACTACAATACACTTATACAGATAGTTACACTTCTGAAAGTCAATATGTAAAGAGAGTTTATGAAAATGCATGGAACACTTCTGGACAGCAGACACTTTCTGATCAAACTGGAACCATCAAATATTACAATGAAAAGAGGAAATGTACTGAAGAAGGAGAATTGAAAGGAGGAAAAAAAGAAGGAAACTGGATTGGGATATATGAAAATGGCCAAAAATATTATGAGGAAAAGTATGAGGCTGATTCTTTAATCAATGGAATAAGCTGGGATAAGAATAATCAAAAATATGAATATAACACTTTAATGATTGAAGCTTATCCAGAAATTGGTTATAGAAAGTTTGATAAGAAGTTTTACAATAAATTTCAAGCCAAGTATCTTACAAAAAATATTTTCAATAATAGCTATACTTATGCAGAAAAGCTTTTCCTTGTTTTTGATATTAATCTAGATGGATCTATTACTAACATTCACTTTTTAAACCCTCAACTTCCAAGTGTGAATAACGCCGCCAAGAATACTTTATTAGAATTAAAAAAATGGGTTCCTGCAGTTGAAAGAGGACAAAAAGTTCCATCTACATTTGTTCTCCCAATTGAATTATTTTCGAGCGACGAATATTAACCCGCAGTTGCATTTCTGTATAACATAGTCTTGGATTGGTCTAAATATTACTTTACTTTTAGCGTTTACAAAAGTATTTTTTTTATAAGCAAACCACCTAATGCGTCATTTTTTTATTTTTCAAATTCTCTTACATCTCTCATTTACATCCTACAGTCAAGACCGTATTTTTCTTAATGCTGATTTGGAAGTTGTTGAGCAAGAAGATAAAAAAGCACTCTATTATACTAAAAGCAATCCTATTGGGATGAGTGAAAGAGGATATTATTTACAACAAGTCTATCATCTAAATAATACAATTGCTAAACAGTTTGAAACAGAGGGCGAAGTTGTCAACAGTGCTAAAATAGGTTCTTACATCTCTTATTTTGAAGATGGAACAATTCATTCCAAGGGATCTTTCAAGAAAAATTTCAAAACTGGTTTTTGGAAAGAATATTATCAAAATGGTCACTTAAAAGACAATGGAAAATATATAGAAGGACTAAAAGAAGGTGTTTGGATTAAAAACTTTAATAATGGGAAAATCAACTATAAATACATAGTGAAATATGATGAAAATGGCTTCAACTATATAAGAACCGATTTCATAAATGCCTGGGATTCTACTGGTATTCAAACTATGATTGACCGAAATGGATCTATATCGTATTGGAATGAAATAGAACAATGTTTTGAGAGCGGAAGTTTTATTAATGGCAAAAAAGAAGGAACATGGAAAGGTTTTTACGCTGATTCATCTGCTTATTACATTGAGACATATGAAAATGGAGACTTGATCAGCGGAAAAAGCTGGAACAAATTCAATGATGAATATTCATATACTACCTTAAAAACGTTTGCTCATCCTCAAAAAGAGTATAAAAAATTCTACCGTGAATTCAATAGACAATTTGAAACCAGGCTTTTAGGGAATAACTTCTTTAAAATTCCAGAATATTTTTACTTCGGGACAGTTTTTCTAAAATTTGAGGTCAAGGTTGATGGTTCTTTAACGGGGTTTGAGTTCTTAGTTCATCAAAGAGATGAAGTCAATGGAGCTGCTCAAAAAACACTGATGAGTTTTGGTAGATGGGTTCCTGAAAGAAAAAGAGGGCAATTAGTACATTCTAGTTATTTCATCCCTATAAATTTCTCTACCACTTTCTAAAGAAAAGCCTCTTTAATTTCGAGAATTAAAGAGGCTTTTTCTAAAAGAAGTTTACTTAAAAATATGTTTCTTCCATTCTCTTCTTAATAATATCATTACCCAAGTTGCCAATACTACCTTCATGGCTATGATTGACTGTTCTTTCTGGATTGTACTCTCCTTTTTCGATTCCCTCACCAACGATCACATACGCTTCTCTGAAAGGAATACCTTGAAGCACTAGTTTGTTTACTTCCTCTACAGAGAATAAGTAATCATAAATAGGTGCTTCTAAAAGGTCTTTAGTTGGCTCCATTTTTTCAAACATCAACTTCGTCATCTCCAAGCAGTCATTCAACATCTCAATTGCTGGAAGTAAGATCTCCTTGATTTGCTGTAAATCTCTATGATAACCTACTGGAAGGTTACTTAAGATTGACATGATTTGTGTAGGTAATGATGTAATTTGGTTACACTTCGCTCTTGTCAATTCCAAAACGTCAGGGTTTTTCTTATGAGGCATAATACTCGAACCTGTTGTGAACTCGTTAGGGAATTTGATGAAACCAAAGTTACCACCTGCATACATACAACCGTCCATTGATAGCTTTGCCACTGTTGCTGCTACAGAAGCCATCGCATTCGCTACATGGTATTCTGTTTTTCCTCTACCCATTTGAGCATAAACTACATTGACAGCCATCGATTGGAATTCCATCAACTCTGTCGTTTTTGTTCTGTTCAATGGGAAAGAAGAACCATACCCTGCCGCTGAACCTAGTGGGTTTCTATCTGTGATATCATAAGCTGCTTTCAGCATCACCATATCATCTACTAATGACTCAGCATAAGCGCCTAACCAAAGACCAAAAGAAGAAGGCATTGCCACTTGCATGTGCGTATAACCTGGCATTAAGTAATCCTTGAACTCTTCTGATTTCTCAATCAAAGTATCAAATAATGCTTTCGTATTGTTGGCTACTTCCTTCAATGCATCTCTTAGATACAATTTAAGGTCTAATAAAACTTGGTCATTTCTCGATCTACCTGAGTGTAATCTTTTACCAACATCACCATATCGTTGTGTCAGTAACATTTCCACTTGAGAGTGAACATCTTCTACGCCATCCTCAATCACAAAATTACCTTTCTCAATTTCTTCGTAGATTTCCTGAAGTCCTTTTAATAAGATGTCTCTATCTTCTTCTGTCAGTAATCCTACCTCTGCCAACATTGTAGCATGAGCCATCGATCCTTTTACATCATAAGGAGCCAGTAAAATATCCAATTCTCTATCTTTACCTACTGTAAATTTATCCACTTTTTCATTTACAGTATAGGTAGACTTCTGCCAAAGTTTCATCTCTATCTATTTTTATTTTTTTATTTCTAATCAATTAAAGGGAACATACCAATGATTGCGGGTAGACACATAGGTCTACCCCTACGGGGTCATGATAAATGCACCTTCTAGGATGCGAATATAATCATTAATTCCGTCTGCTATTTCGTCCAACAAAATATACTCATTAGCAGTATGTGACCTTGCTGAATCACCAGGTCCTAATTTTAAACTAGGAATCGGCATCAAAGCTTGATCTGATAACGTAGGAGAACCATACGTTTCTTTCTGATATTGCATTCCTGCTTTTACTACAGGATGATTTAATGGTGCTCCAGAAGGATTTAATCTTGTTGAACGAGGAGTCACTTTACAACTCACATGCTCTCGGATATGCTCCAACGTTTCCACATTAGAATAAGCATCTGTGGTACGTACATCCACCACAAATTTACACTCTGATGGAACCACGTTATGCTGTGTCCCTGCCTCAATGCAAGTCACCGACATTTTGATTGGGCCTAGTGTTTTAGATTCTTTAGGGAAATGATAGTTTCTAAACCACTCAATATCCTTCATCGCATTGTAGATGGCATTTACTCCTTCATTTCTTGCTGCGTGCCCTGACTCTCCTTCAGCCACACAATCCAACACCATCAATCCTTTTTCGGCAACAGCCAATTGCATTTGTGTAGGCTCACCTACAATTGCAAAATCAATTTTCGGCAATTGATCCCATACATCTGCAATACCTTCTCTTCCCGAAATTTCTTCTTCAGCAGAAGCACAAATCACTAGGTTGTAAGGAAGGTTTTCTTTTTCATAAAAATAAAGAAATGTGGCAATCAAACTCACTAAAGGACCTCCTGCATCATTACTTCCCAAACCATACAACACTCCATCTTCTACGGTAGGAGCAAAAGGATCTCTTGTCCAATCCTTATTTGGTTTTACAGTATCTATATGAGAATTTAAAAGAATAGTCTCTTTTGAGGGATCAAAATGAACATTTTTAGCCCATAGATTATTTTTATATTGATGAATCTCAATGTTGTTTTCAATAAAAAAACGAGCCACTATTTCCGCTACGTCATCTTCCTCTCTACTTAAAGATTCTGTGGCTATCATTTGCTTTAAAAGCTCAATGGCTTTCTCGACTAATTCCTGATGTTTCATCTTTATTTATTTTTCAGCTAAAAACGTAAATATGGAATTCAGATTTCTTGTTTTATACAAAATCTGATTGCTTATAATGTAAATTATGAAAACAATCAGATTAAAAGTAATCTACATTAAATTACTCTCCAATAATCTTCGTCCCTTTTGGAGTATTGGCTAATAAACCTTCAACTTTTCCTAGCCATACTTCTTTTACAGAAGCTTCAATTGCATCAAAAGCATTTTTAAGTTTTGGCAACATACCATCTGCTACTACCCCTTCCGCTTTGAACTGCTCAAATTTTTGAGGATCCAACTCTTCTACTAATGAATTATCATCATTGATATCCAACAATACACCCGCCTTCTCAAAGCAATATCTTAAAGACACTTCATGACCTGCCTGACCTAAAGCCACTGCCACTGCTTGTGCCATAGTATCGGCATTAGTATTTAATAATTGTCCTTTCTTATCATGTGTCAAAGGTGCAATTACTGGCGTGATACCCTCTTTTGCTAAATTGGCAATTGGCCCTGCATTTGCTTTTCGAACATCACCCACAAAACCAAAGTCAATTTCCCATCCCGTTCTTTTGTCCGCTTCAATGATATTAGCATCAGCACCTGTCAATCCAATGGCATTAGTACCTTTTGCTTGAAGTTGAGCTACAATTCTCTTGTTGACTAAACCTCCATATACCATTGTCACCACTTCTAAAGTATCAGCATCTGTAATACGTCTTCCATCCACCATTTTAGGTTCAATGCCTAAACGCTGTGCCATAGCTGTCGCTAATTTACCTCCACCATGCACTAATACTTTTGCTCCTTCTAGCTGAGAAAATTGTTCTAAAAAAGAGGATAATGCCACCTCATCGTTGATCACATTTCCTCCTACTTTGATTACTGATATTTTCATTTTTGTATTTTCAAAACAGGGACATAGCATTGCTACGTCCCTTGTTATTTATATATGTGGGATGTGAGACATTTATTTTACCTTGTCTCAAAAGTAATACTAGTTATTCTGTTTCAAGAATAGCTTTTAAAACTGCTGCTGCCGCAAAAGTTCTGTTGTTTGCTTCTTCTATGATCAAAGAGTTGTCACTATCCAATACACCATCTGAAGCCACTACATTTCTTCTGATTGGAAGACAGTGCATAAACTTACCATTGTTGGTCAATGCCATTTTTTCTTCCGTCACTTGCCAAGAATTGTCTTTACAAACTACCTTACCATACTCAGTTGTAGAAGACCAGTTTTTAGCATAAACAAAATCAGCATCTTTTAATGCTTCATCTTGATCTGTTGTAAAAGTAGCTTCACCTACAAATTCAGGATCTAATTCATATCCTTCAGGAGCAGTGATGACCAATTCAACATCATCAGCAGCATTCATCCACTCTGCAAAAGAGTTTGGAACTGCTTGAGGTAATGCTCTTGGGTGAGGTGCCCAAGTCAATACTACTTTCTTCTTTGGCTTATCTGAATTCTCACGAATTGTCACCAAATCAGCTAAAGATTGAAGTGGGTGTCTTGTTGCAGATTCTAAACTTACAATTGGCACATGAGCGTACTTTACAAAGTCTTTCATGATACCATCTGCATTATCCTCTTCTTTATCTTGAAGGTTTGGAAACGAACGAACACCAATAATATCACAATACTGACTGATAACCGCTGCAGCATCTTTCAAATGCTCTGCTTTATCACCATCCATGATCACACCGTCTTCTGTTTCGATTTTCCAACCGTCTTTATCTATATTCATTACCATCACGTCCATTCCTAAGTGGCGTGCGGCACGTTGAGTACTAAGTCTTGTTCTTAAACTAGGATTGAAAAAAAGTAATCCTAACATTTTATTTTTTCCTACATCACCATAAGCTTCAGGATTGGCTTTAATTGACAATGCACTTTTTACGATTTCATTTAAGTCCTGAACATCGTTTACTGATAAAAACTTTTCCATTTCTAATTCTATGTCTTTGATTGTTTATGTACTAAGCCAAAAATAGATATTGACTAATTCTTAATTCTTTTTTGTGAGTACGACGCAGAAAAACGTACCAATAGTGATTCTATTTAAAGTTTTTTAAAGGAAGTAATCGAAAACAATAAACAGAATTAGTATTATATAATTTTGTCTTAGTACTTAAGTAAGGACATTGTAATACAACATCCTTACACTTTATTTATGCTATTTCTTTTGTTACATCATTAAAAGCATCAACAAATAACTGTGCTTGCTCTTTTGTCAATGTCAATGGAGGTAACAATCTGATTGTATTTTTATTGGATGACGCACCAGTGAAAATCTTATGCTTCATCAAAATTTCCTTTCTTAAAGGTGCTACAGCATCATTCAGCTCAATACCCAACATCAAACCTTTTCCTCTGATTTCTTTAACGGCTGGGTTCTGCTTCAATTGCTCTACAATCCACTCTCCTACTTCAACTGATTTCTCAATCAAATTCTCTCCTTCCAACACATCTAATACAGCAATACCTGCCGCACATGCTAAGTGGTTTCCTCCGAAAGTTGTTCCCAACATTCCGAATGAAGCTTCAAATTTTGGAGCAATGAAAACGCCGCCGATTGGGAAACCATTCCCCATACCCTTTGCCATTGTCACAACATCTGGAACTACATCATACCATTGGTGAGCAAAGAAACGACCGCTTCTACCGTAACCCGACTGAATTTCATCTGCAATAAATACAGCATCCTGATCATCACACAATGTTCTGATCGCTTGCATAAATTCCTCAGTTGGCTCATAGATACCACCAATTCCTTGAATACCTTCGACGATTACTGCACAGATTTCATTTTCTGCAAATGCTTTTTTCAAAGCGTCTACATCATTAAAAGGTAAAATCAAAGTATCGTGCACTGCATTTACAGGAGCTACAATATTCTTATTGTCAGTTGTAGCTACGGCTAATGAAGTTCTCCCATGAAAACCTTTTGAGAAGGAGATGATCTTTGTTTTCTTATTGTAGAAAGATGCTAATTTGAAAGCATTTTCATTCGCCTCAGCTCCAGAGTTACATAAGAAAAGGTTCCAATCGTGATAACATGAAGCTTCACCTAGTTTAGACGCCAATTCTTTTTGTAATGGATTCTGAATACTGTTCGAGTAAAAAACTAAATTTTCTAATTGAGTGCTTAGTTTTTCTTTATAGTAAGGGTGAGTATGACCGATAGAAATTACCGCATGACCACCATATAAATCTAAATATTTCTGTCCCTCTTTATCATAGATCCAAACATCTTCACCTTTAACAGGCTCAATGTCAAAAAGAGGATATACATCAAATAAATTTGCCATTTTTCGAAACGTTGAATGTGAAAAGTGAGATTAAAATGCCATTGGCTTAAGGTTCAAACCAAGCTTCTCGTCTAACCCGAAGATTAAGTTCATGTTTTGAACTGCTTGTCCTACTGCACCTTTTAATAAGTTATCAATTGCTGAAGTGACTAATAATGTATCGTCATGCTTTTCAACACTGATAAATCCGCGGTTAGTATTGACTACTTGCTTCAAATCCAACGGACCGTCAATGACATGTGTAAATGCCGCATCAGCATAATAATCTTTGAATAACTTCACTGCCTCTTCTTGAGAAAGGTCAGATTTCAAATAGCATGACGCTAAAATTCCTCTTGTGAAATTACCTCTATAAGGGATGAAATTGATTTTGTGATTAAATCCATCTTGTAACTGATTTAATGACTGACCAATTTCTAATAAGTGTTGGTGATTAAATGCTTTGTAATGCGAAATATTACTCGTTCTCCAAGTAAAAGCAGTACTTGCCATTAACTTCACACCTGCACCCGTAGAACCTGTAATTGCACTGATATGCACCTCATCATTCAGTTTTTGAGCTGAAGCCAATGGTAATAATGCAATTTGAATAGCAGTAGCAAAACAACCAGGGTTTGCAATATTCTTTGCAGATTGGATCGCTTCTTTATTTAATTCAGGTAAACCATAGATAAACTCACGGTCACCTAATTGCATTGATCTATTTTCAACGATTCCTTCACCTAATCTAAAATCTTGACTTAAGTCGATAATGATAGTTTCAGGAGCAAATGTATTTTCTTCTAAAAACTTAACAGACTCACCGTGCCCTAAACATAAGAAGATCACTTCCGAATCTTTTACCTCACCTGTAAACTCTAATTCTGTCTCTCCAAATAAATCTTTGTGTTGAGCATACAAAGGTTTTCCTACTTGACTACGGCTATGTACATAATCAATTTCTACTTCCGGATGATTAATTAATACTCTTAGTAATTCGCCGCCAGTCATTCCGGCTCCACCTATAATTCCAACTTTCATCTTCTTATGTTTTTAATATTTGTGAGTTTGTATTGTTGTCTAATTTCTGTTGCCCTGATAAACTAAATTGATTTAAAAAAGGATGCAGAATTATTTCCGCACCCTTAGTTTTTTTACCAATTCAAGTTATCAGGTTTAAAAAAACTTTATTCAGAAACACTTTCTTCAGCAGCTTCTTTCACTTTACCAAAGATCATGTTTTGATTTGCTAAAATAGTTGCAAAACCACGAGCGTCTTCACCTGTCCATGCATTGTTCATTTCACCGTAAGCTCCGAATGTGCTGTTCATCAAGTCATATTTCGACTCAATGCCTTCTAATTCGAATCTGTAAGGGTACAATGTCACGAATACTTCACCTGATACGTGATCTTGTGTATCTTGAAGGAACTTCTCGATGTTACGCATTACCGGATCAATCCATTGTCCTTCGTGCGTCAACATACCATAGTAGTTACCTAATTGTTCTTTCCAATATAATTGCCACTTTGTAAGTGTGTGCTTCTCTAATAAGTGGTGAGCTTTAATAGTTACCACTGGAGCAGCTGCTTCAAAACCAACACGTCCTTTAATACCGATGATTGTATCACCTACGTGAATATCTCTACCGATACCAAATGGAGAAGCGATTTTATTTAATTCTTGAATAGCTTGTACTGGCTTGTCAAAAATATGACCGTCAATACCAACTAATTCACCTTTCTCAAAAGTCAATGCTACTTTCTTAGGAATAGTTTCCGTCACTTGCGTAGGGAAAGCCTCCTCAGGTAAAGTATTTCTTGAACCTAAAGTCTCTTTACCACCTACTGAAGTACCCCATAAACCTTGGTTGATAGAGTAAAGTGATTTTTCCCAGTTTCCTTCTACACCTTTTGAGATCAAGTAATCGATTTCGTCTTGTCTTGATAATTGATTATCTCTGATTGGTGTAATGATTTCAGCTTCAGGACAGATAATTTTGAAAGCCATATCAAAACGGATTTGGTCATTACCAGCACCAGTAGATCCATGAGCAATACTATCTGCACCAATTTTCTTAGCATACTCAGCAATTGCCAACGCTTGGAATACACGCTCTGCACTTACTGACAATGGATAAGTATTATATCTTAAAGCATTACCAAATACTAAGTACTTTACACATTGATCATAAAACGTTTCCGTTTGATCTAAAGTAATGTGAGACTTAACACCTAAAGTATATGCTTTCTCTTCAATTTCTTTTAACTCTTCGTCAGAGAAACCTCCCGTCTGAACGATAGCGGTATGCACTTCTAACCCTCTTTCTTCTGAAAGATACTTTACACAATATGTTGTATCTAAACCACCACTAAAGGCTAAAACCACTTTTTGACTCATTGTATATATTTCTTTTTTGTTTGTTAAATCTTTTTTGATGTCTACTCTACAGTTGATTTATATCTTGGATCGTTCGGATCGAAGATCATACCTGTACATAAACAATGTTTTCTTTCAGTTCTCTGCAAGATATCATAGTTTACACAACTTTGACAACCTTTCCAGAACTGCTCATCATCTGTCAACTCAGAAAATGTAACCGGACGGTACCCCAACTCGCTGTTGATTCTCATCACAGGTAAACTTGTCGTCAATCCGAAAAGCTTTGCATCAGGATATTTCTTTCTTGATAATTGGAAAGCCTTTTTCTTAATCGCTTTTGCCAAGCCTGTCCCTCTAAACTTTGGATTTACAATCAAACCCGAGTTCGCCACATACTTGTTGTGTCCCCATGATTCAATGTAACAAAAGCCCGCAAAGGTGCCATCATCAGCAATGGCAATTACACCTTTCCCTTCCTCGAATTTCTTTTCGATATAGTCCACACTTCTTTTAGCAATACCAGTACCTCTAGCTTTTGCTGATTCCTCAATCTGATGACAGATATCTTTTGCATAGCTTTTATGCTCACTGATACTTGCCTCAATAATTGAAAAACTTGATATATGTTGCATCTCTTGAATTAGATTCTTAACTGTCATTTCCTTAAAAACTTTATAGAGCAAGCTGTAAGTTAGTTTTTAGACTTCCTCTCGTAAAACTTTGTTTGAAACACTATAATCGCGAGCCGGCTAATCAAAATAGTCATTGTATTTTAGCCGTCAATCAATAGGACTATCGTCGAAAAAAGCGTCCCTTGATGGGGAACTTTTTCATAATTTTTAAACCTGTTATATGTCCTATTTTCTTTGTCATTATTCCTTATTTGATAATCAAAATTAGGAAATTAAATATGATATATTCAAGTAAACCAGTGAATTATTAATACTTTTTTAAAATATAATTTTCATGGATGAAATATTTTCAAGACACCATGTTAAATTTTGAACACAGCTATTTAGTGTGTTAAATTTTGAACATTATGTGAAAAATATTTTTATTGAATTAATAATTTCAGAACATAAAAAAGCTCCTAAAAATTTAATATTCTTAAGAGCTTTTTACGATTTAGAACATGTTTTGAATATATATTTTAGAAGTGAAAGTGTTCCATTTTAGGTTGCGTGGAAATTAATAAACTCACGTTCTGAAAAGGTGAATTTTCACTAAAAGAGATATTCCGAACATGCTCTTAATTGAGGTGATTATTAAAAGTCTTTCAGCACTGTTTCACAAAACTCATCAAGGTTGATATCCGTATCCAACATTTCTGTAGAATCTATATATAATGAGTCTTCGTAAAACTCGGTTCCCCAATAAAAACCGAAGTAATAAGTAGAATCAATTTTAGGTAATGATAAAGTAACTCGGCCTTTGTTTACATATCCTGCGTACTCATAAATTTCAGAGGCATTTTTTCTGTAAAGCCCGACAGATGGTGCTATTTCCCTATTACCACAACGCCCCACATACTCAATGGTGACATCTATTTGAGGATTAATTCCTACACTTTGGATAATATCATAAATAGGAACACTTATATCTCCATCACAACCATTAAAAGCTTCAGAGCGATAAACTTCTACAAACTCTCCAACATTGGCATCTTCAATCTCAAATGAGTATTGGGTATCATCATCAGGTAAGTTGGGCAATGGAATTGAGGTTTTCCCAGGTTTTTGAATATAAATTAGTAATTGCATTGATACATTCGGTGCATTTCTAAGTGTCAAATCTGTAGATTTATTATTGATCTTCCAACCTTTAGTTGCAAAACTACTTACTGGTTGTTTAGAGTTCTCTTGAACAAAAGATAATTTCATATTATAGTTTACATTTGCCGGCAAATTATCTACACCTTCTAGTCTGACAATTGACCTTGTTGAAGAACACTTACCTGCAGACTTAAAATCTAAATTATAGGAAGATAAATGGGTTGTAGTATATTCTACTTTAAAACCTCCTGTATTTGAAAGTGCTACTGGACCATCACCATGATACACCCACTGTCCATCATCATTACTATAAGACCAGATTGGGATAATGTCTCCAACTTTCAAGTTTTCTCTCGTTTCTGGATTAAAAGTCCCTTTATTAATATTCATTACAATATTAATGGGCTTCGAAAACTTCTTTACCTCTTCGCCACTTAAAAACATATCAATTGAAGTAAACCCAGCTGTAATAAAAGTTGCATCTGTAATTTCTAATCCATTCTCATCAATAATAGAATTCGGTGAAAACCCACCAGGGAAAGCTTCTAGACTTTCTGTTTCATTATTATCAAAATTGATCACCTGAACTTCCAATTCTCCACCAGTAATTAATTCTCCCGCTGTATTAAAAAATTGAATGCCTGCTGGTATAGCTATTTCTGTGGATACTTCTAGATTATTTTGAGTATCAGCATTGGCAGTACTTACCACAATTTCTTCACCTGTTGAACCATCTGAATTAATAGTGAAGAACTCTCTTTTTATATCAACACCTGTTGGTGGGTTTGAAAGGTTCACGATATTGGCATTAATTTCAAGAAACTTTTCTTCACCTGTAACCTCAACAGGGATAGTCGTTGTCAAATAATCTTCACCTGAAACCTTCACTGTAAATCTGATTGGTTCTGTGATATCAGAATATTTTTTATTCACAGCAAGATTAATAATACCGTTTTGAGCCACAAATTCACGACGGCCTGAATTATTCAATATTTTATCCGCATCTGGACCTAATAGCTCCACTGTTAAAGCTTCAGGGTCAGATAAATTAGAAGGGTTTTCCAAATCATAAACTTGAATGGAAACCTCATAAGATGATAATTCTGGAGAAATTGGTATAAAAACGTTTTCTAAAGGATCCTGACAAGCATAAAATATTACTATTGCCGATATTAAAGAGGTTATTATATAATAGAACTTTTTCATAGCAGTAAATTTGTTTAATTAATTCGGTAAGAGAGTCTAAACTTTAAAATTGGCAACCAAGAGTAACCTTCCAGATTTTTCTGCAATTGCTCTTCTTGAGAATTCAAATCAGAAAACATGTTAGTACCTGTAAAAGTAACCTCAGGATTTCCCATATAATAGACTCCCATATCGAATGCCACACCAATTCTTCTTTTGGGAACCGCTCGTCCAAAACCTAAACCAAAATAAGGGGCAAAGTTGGCCCAATCTCCTTTAAAATAGATCTCACCAATTTCTTCTTGTGTAAAAACTAATTCACCTACCTGAACCTGATTAGCATACATCCCTTTCACCTCAACATTACTTTGAGGTAAATAGGCTATTCCTGCAAAAAGCTTAAAGCTACTTTTCTTGAAAGGAAGATATTCTGCTTTCAAATCAATATTAAAAGCACTCGTGGATAATTTTGTATCCATCAACTCTCCTTGGATCGTCATTGTTCTTTTCAGATCTTTAACCTCCAAGTAATTAAAACCTAATGCTATATTAAAATGTGAAAAATTTCTTGCTACATCAATACCTCCACCTGATGTTCCTAATGATAAACCAACTGCAAATTTATTTTCATAAGCTGCTTCATCACTTTGTGAATATCCTATTAATGTACTACCTAAAAGAAGGTAAAATAATATAAGTGATATTTTCATAATGTCTTTTATTAAAATTGAGCTCTTTAAGTCTGATACTTATAACCTTTATCGTATTACTTTTTTAGTAAACGACCCCTTATTGGAATTAAAGCGAAGAATGAGAATTTCTGACTTCTCCGTTGGAATAAATACTTCTCCTTTTTTCAAATGTGTATTTAGTATCACTTCTCCAACAGTATTATAACCTATCAAATGTGTATCAAAAGGAGTCATTATATTAATTCCATTGGATAGAGTTTTGATCTTTACTAAAGACGCCAATGTTTCTTCTAGGCTTAGCACATTGCTATTTTTAGGGGTAATAAATAATGAGAAACGCTCGCTATCATCTCTTGAAGCATCAAATTGATAACCATCCTTTTGAATAGATTGATTTACGCCTTCCTGATGATCAATAATTTCAATATCAAAATCTTTAAAGCCTTCTATTTTTTCAATTTTAAGCAGTCCCTTTCCTTCAAAATTTTCAATCATAAGAGGTATTGTATATTCGTCTTGAAGAGGCAAAGCTTGAATAGCAAGATGATTACGATCCTTATCTAATGTGGTAAAAGTGGCATTATTTGATCCATTATTAAATGCCAATGCATCCCAACCTGTATCAAAATTTTCAGAGGCCCAATCCATAGTAGCCAATAAAAGCTCTTTCTTTAATTGGGCTCCTTCTAAAGTCAACCAAAGTCTATTTTGAATATTTCCTTTTCTCAAATAGGCATCTTGAAAAGACTGTCTCATTGAATGGTTAAAATTTACTTCACCAGTGGTTGCCACATTTACGAAAAAGGCTTGCCCCATTGGGATGCTCCCATTCAAGTTTTCACCATTTCCACCGGTAGACCCTGTTAAGTTCCATGTGATATAATCACTTGAGCTATAATCCTGACCATCCGTTTCGTCATCATCCCAAAAATAAAGCGCTGAAATATTATCATTCTCATTTAGAAACCTTGTTCCTGAAATTGGAGAAGGATAAGGGTTACCAATCAGGTTGTATCCATCTGAATTTGTATTTGTCACCGACACTTTAAAATCTCCAGAGTTTGGAATTCCTCCTACATTAAACGCTTGTTTTGTCTGATACACAGCATAACCTTTTCCTACAAATAAATCGCCATTCGGCACTTGCCAGTTATCTCCTTTATTTGGACTTCCTAAGCTTTCATTATAAAGAAACGCTGTCCCTAACACTAAAGAAGATGCATTTTGAACTGGTGAAGAAAAGAAACTATAACCCGTTTTAGATAATAAATTAAAGTTTACAGTAAAACTACCTTCTCCAGTGTAAACTTCATGAAACAACGCACTTGACTGATGCATAGTAATATTTCCGTTATTCTCAATTGAGTCCAGTACTTCAATAAATCCACCAGCTTGAATGTCTAATTGAACATGATTATTGATTACTAAATTTTCGGTAACAAAATCACCATGTGTTGTCGTAGTGTAATCTTCAGCCAAAATTGCAGGAACATCCCAATAGGGTTTTCCTCGAGTCCAACGTTCATTACTCCAAGTTGTCACATCATCAGGGTAGAATCTAGCTACATAATATTCTCCACCAGCAAATCCACTCACAAAATAATCACCGAGATTAGGAGTTTGATTGATTGATGAGTACCCCCCTAAACCTACTGATTGAGATCCAGTTCTTTTACCAGTGGAGTCTATTAATGTGTAAACTCTACTTTCTTGAAAAAGATACAGGTCGTCATTTATATTAAAAAAAGTACTGGCTTTATATTGGTCAAAATTACTTTCGAAAAGGTTTAACCAGACTCCTGTTCCATCATTTGCATTGATCTTACTTACCGCTAGATTAGAGGTGAAGTTAGTGATTAAAGAATCATTTAAAATTGAATCTAATTGATAAGTGCTTGATAGGTAAATGTCTCCTACAGCATCAATAGTTATCCAATCTGCTGATTGTTGTGACACAATTACGGTATCTGGATATAACGATGGCTGAACTGCCCAAGCTAATTCTCCATTGCTATTGAATCTGATTAAATAACCCACTGTATCTGAGTCATTCATAAAACCATTAAAGCTTTCATTTGTTGATCCACAAACATATACACGTCTGTTTCTATCCAACTTCAAATCATTGATTGTAAATAAAGAATCACCACTTGACCTATTAAATTGGTAAGCCCAGTTATAATTAAAAACAGTATCTAACTGTAATAAAAAATTGTCTCCTGAAGCATTTGATGCCTGTAAAGAATCATTTTGGGAAGAAGACGGATTAAAATCAAATCCACTTTGAATTTCTCTATCAAAACCTCCGGAAAGTAATAATAGATTACCATCAATCATTAGTTTATCAGCATTTTCCACGCCGTCACCTCCTAATTGAAGATGTGATTTATAGTTGCCTATTTCATCTAAAACAACAAGCACTAAATCTTCATTATCATTAGAAGTCTTTATACTTACTGTATCTTGATTAGGATCTAAATCTAAAGAGTCCGTAAAACTTCCATAGACATAAATATAGCCTTTATGGTCAACATCTATGTCCGCAAGACTTAAGTTTCCTAATGTGTCTTCATAAAATTTAGACCAATTGTAATTACCATGAATATCATAACTAATGATACCATATCCGTTACTCGTTGTTGTATTACCTAGAGAATCATCTAAAGTATAATAATCAACAATAGTTTCATGCTTGGTTAAAAGTATTAAAGTACTGTCATTATGTACAGTTTGTGCAATAATATGAGTACTATCAGGCAGAGAATTAGACCATGCCAACGTTAATTCTTGACCTTTACTAACTAATGATAATTGAAGTAGTAAAAGTAACAGCAGCGTAGCTTTCTGATTCATATTGTATTGAAAATTGTAAAAGTTAGAAATAAAATGAGTCCTATCAGTTTGCGTTTTTTATATAGAACTGGGTCGACTATCACATATCACATTGATAAGCAGAGAAATAACTTGATAAAGTTAAGTTAATAAAACTTAAAACAACATACCCATTACTAGGTATTTTTATTCATAATTTAGAAGAATGGCAATTTCAAAGTGTAACTTATTGGGAAATAATCATCGGTTTTTGAGAATTAAAAACCTTTATTCATCTAGTTTTTATTATGATATTCGCTAAATTAAAATGTGAAGCAGAAATGCATTTCTTATTTGGAACAATTAGACAGTTGCACTGTAAAAAACGATAATTTAAACTGTTCATTTACATTATAATATCAAACATCAATTCTCAATGAAAAGATTAATTCTATTATTTTCATCCATCATTACTACGTGTATGTTGTTTTCGTCTTGTGATTCAACTCCTGCTGATGGCCATAGCGGGTTTGACGCAAAAGATTTTAATTCCTACCCTTATTATGACGGTGATTTAGGAATTCAATATTCAAAAAATGCGACCACTTTTAAGATGTGGTCACCTACAGCTTCCCAAGTAACCGTTCAACTTTATGAAAAAGGATTAGGAGGAAAAGCTTCTGAAAGTATCCCTATGCAAGCTACTGAAAAAGGCACGTGGACACTTAAGGTCAATAAAGATTTGCTTGGAAAGTATTATACTTATCAAGTTCAAATTGGTGATCAAAAACTAGCCGAAACTCCAGGTATTTACGCTACCGCAGTTGGGGTTAATGGAAAAAGAGGACAAATCATTGATTTCAATTCAACCAATCCTACAGGTTGGGAAAATGATCAACGTCCTGAACTTAAAGAATTGACCGATGCCATTTTATATGAAATTCATGTAAGGGATATAACAATTGCAGAAAACTCTGGAGCAAAGAATAAGGGTAAGTTTTTAGGACTGACAGAAACAGGAACTGTTAGTGATAAAGGTTTAAAAACAGGTATTGACCATATTGAAGAACTAGGTATTACACACGTACATCTACTTCCTTCTTTTGATTATCATAGTGTTGATGAAACAAAACTAGAAGAAGGAACTTACAATTGGGGATATGACCCTGAAAATTATAATGTCCCAGAAGGTTCATATTCTACTAATCCTTATGATGCTGCCGTTAGAATTAAAGAGTTCAAACAAATGGTACAAGCACTTCACCAAAAAGGAATTCGAGTGATCTTGGATGTAGTATATAATCACACTTTCTCTGGTGATGATTCTAATTTTTCGTTAGAAGTTCCTCAATATTATTACAGACAAAATGAGAAAGGTGGTTATTCTGATGCTTCTGCCTGTGGAAATGAAACGGCCTCTGAAAGAGTCATGGCTAGAAAGTACATCGTAGAATCTGTATTATATTGGGCAAAAGAATACCATTTAGATGGTTTCAGATTTGACCTAATGGGAATTCACGATATCGAGACCATGAATATTTTAGCTAAAAGGTTAAAAATGGAAGTTGATCCAAGTATCTTAATTTATGGAGAAGGATGGAACGCGGCAGCTTCACCACTTCCTGCTGAAGAGCAAGCTATAAAAGCCAATACTCCGAAAATGAAAGGAGTAGCCGCATTTAGTGATGACATTCGTGATGGCTTAAAAGGAAGCGTTTTTTATGATGATGAGATTGGTTTTATACAAGGAAATAAAGAATTGAATGAAACAATCAAATTTGGAATTGTAGCCTCTACAAAGCACCCACAAATTGATTACAGTAAAATCAATTACTCCAAAGCACCATGGGCTCCTACACCTTCACAAACTGTCACTTATGTATCTTGTCATGATAATCACACCTTATTCGATAAATTGAGTATCTCTCAACCGGATGCTAGTAAGGAAGAAATCAAAAAAATGCACAAGCTAACTAGTGCTGTTGTACTTACATCTCAAGGTATCCCTTTTATTCATTCAGGGGCAGAGATGTTAAGAACAAAAGGAGGAGAACATAATTCCTATAACAAACCAGACGCTATCAATAAAATCAATTGGGACTGGAAGTTTGAGAACAAAGACATATTTGATTACTACCAAGGTTTAATTGAGATCAGAAAAGCACACCCTGCTTTTAGAATGACATCAACAGAGATGATTACTCAGAATTTAAAATTTATAGATTTTAAAGATCCATTGATCGTTGGTTATACGATATCAAATAATGCGAATAATGATTCTGCTAAAACAATCGCTGTTATTTTTAATGCTAATAAAACAGCGAAAGATATCAGCAAATTCCTCCCTTCAGGAAAATGGAAAGTTTTAGTAGATGGAAATAAAGCTTCTTCAAAGGGTATTAAAACAATGAGTTCTGTGAAAATCGAAGGGATTTCAGCATTAGTTTTAATTCAGGAATAAAAATATTATTTAGAAAGAACACCTGTATTGATTTTCATATATCAATACAGGTGTTTTTATTTTACATCCTTATTATTACCCTTAGAGACTAACTCTTCATGCATTTTCAATTGATCTGATTCTACCGTATACATTACCCTTCCACTTAAATCAAAAAACTGAAGTGTGCATGTAAATTGATCCTCCTTCAATTTTTTATATTTTATCTGCAACCTTCTAAAAGGTCCTCTATAAAGATTGTACCTAGCGTAACTCACATCATTTTCATCAGAAAAGGATTGAAACTCTAATTTAAAGCTTTCAGTTTCCTTCTTATTATCAGAAGAAAAATAGATGCAATTATCCTTTACTGTAATACAATTTGCATTTCTAAGTACTTTCAATTCTATGGAGGGATCAAAATTTACCTTAGGTGATTTTATTGTAAAATCAGCATCTTTCATAGAATCTCCTTGTTTTTCTTGAGCTTGAACCGTGGTAAATGCAGTCAATAAAGTTATGATGAAGTAAAGAATATTTTTCATATTGGAATTAATTAGTTTGCTGTTGAAAACGGGCATAAAGCTATTATGTTTTGGAATAGCCCCATCTTTTAGGAGTAGTTAACCAAATTGTGTATGAATATCGTTAAAAATAAAAAGGTCAAGCCTTTATAAGACTTGACCTCTTAAACATTGATAGCTATGCGATCTTAGAAATTACGTAATTTCTTGTTAGCAGCATAGTTCACTTTCAATGCGTTAGCCTCTCTTAGTTTCTGACGAACGTCAGAGATGATACCCATTTTAGCTTCTCTATCAATTTTAAGTGACATAGTGATTTTCTCACTATCCTCACCTAATTTGTCTTTTTCCTGAATCACGTGCTGAACAATTTGTTCTGGATCGATCAATACATCGTTCACTTGAATACGTGCTTCTGTGCCATATTTTCTTGTATCACTTGGTTCACCAATGTAGATATAAGAAACTAATGATTTCTTTTCAAGCTTTGTTAACTCAGATGCTTGAGGCAATGAGTTCTTCACTAATAACTCAGACTCACGGAAAGTCGTTGCAATCATGAAGAAGAACAAAAGCATGAAAATAATATCTGGCAAGGCTGAAGTAGGAATATCCTGCTTCGTTTTTGTTTTCTTCTTAAACGTTGCCATAAGGTCAATGTATTTAAATAAACGCCACCACGAATGATGGCGTTTGTTAGACCAATTATTTTATCTCAGAAGGCTCAGCATCCGATACTTTGTAAGGGATTGCTTTTCTTGCTTTATCAATCTTTTCCTTCTGATCTGGATTATCCTTATCCAAATTTTGAAAATCTTCTAAAGGCATTTTCAAATACATGGCACGCATTTCAGCATAAGCGAGTTTCAACTCGTCAATTACGCCAATGTACATTTCGTAAGATGTACCACGGTCCGTTTTCAATGAAATAATTGCCTTAGCTGGAGACTCTGATTGGTTTTTGTCCTTACCGTTGTTAAGAACAAATTCTTTAACCATTGTACGAAGTTTTGGTAAATCTACCATTTCTTCTTGAGCTAACATGTCATCGTTTGAGTTAACAAGAATGTTAAACACGTTACGAGTTTTCACCTTAACATCTACGTCTTCAGCTTTTGGAGGTAACATTACTGTTACACCTTTGTCAGATGCAATTGTTGTTGCCACCAAGAAGAAGATCAGCAATAGGAAGGCGATATCCGCCATTGCTCCACCATTAATTTCTGGTGCGTCTTTTTTCTTCTTCTTTAACATAACTATCCAATAGATTTAACTACTCTTTGAACAACATCTAAAATTACCGCAATACCAGCGATAATGAATAAGTAATAAGTCATGTTGAGGATACCACCGATCTTTTGTGATAATGGCTCATCCACACCGAACTCGTTTAACTCTCTTGCTGTCACAGAGCTATCTGCTACCGAATAACCGATAAAGAATAATACTACCAAGCCTGCGATTGTAATCAATACTGTGATCGCTGATTTAGGATCAGTAATGATTGACATCAAGAAGCCGATTACTGTAGCTACTAATGCAATAATGATTAATAGTCCAGTGAAAGGTAGCAAGTATTCTGTAAATATAGCTTCACCGTTCATAACTATGTGTAATTTCTTTAATTCTACAATTACTATTTACAATTTGTAAATAGGTACTACTATTTAGCAGTCAATTCGTTCTTAACCAAGATATCGATTAAAGATACAGAAGCTTCTTCCATTTCTAATACGATACCGTCGATTGTAGATACACAATAGTTGTAGAATACTTGAAGGATTACACCAACGATTAGACCTGCTACTGTAGTAAGAAGGGCTACTTTAATACCACCTGCTACTAGTGAAGGAGAGATATCACCTGCTGCCTCGATCGCATCGAAGGCACCGATCATACCAATTACCGTACCCATGAAACCTAACATTGGTGCCATAGCGATAAATAATGAGATCCATGGTAAACCTTTTTCTAATTTACCCATTTCTACTGAACCGTAAGAAACAACTGATTTTTCAACCATGTCGATTCCTTCAGAAGCTCTCATTAAACCTTGTGTAAAGATAGAAGCAACTGGACCTCTTGTAGCTTTAGCAACTTCTAAAGCTGCATCTGCACCACCTGACTGTAAAGCTTCGTCGATTTTCGTTAAAAGCTTCTTAGTGTTTGTAGTTGAAAGTGATAACGTGATCACACGCTCAATAGCGATTGCTAAACCAAGGATTAATGTAAGCAATACAGCTCCCATAAATTCCCAACCACCTTCGATGAATTTTTGCTTCACTGCTTGAGTGAAAGACAATTCTTCTACTTGTGCCAATTCGTCAGAAGATACTTCTTGAACTGTACTTTCTTCGACTGCTGCAGATGTCTCTTCAACTGCTGCTACTTCTTCTGTAGCAACTTCTTCTGTTGTTTCATCTTGCGCATACGACTGTGCGATACCTAAAGTAAGTGCACAGAAAAACATCAATAACGCGAATACTTTTTTCATAACTCTCTAACGTTCAGATTGCGATTAAATAAACTAAAATCACAGAACTGATACTGTAATAATAAATTTGTTTTGACTATCATCCGTAATCGTTGAGCAATTTAGTACTAATCTTTCGATTTCGTACTTTTTTTGATAGTTTTTAACGACTACTGACTCGCAAAGAAATATATAATTATACTTATATACAAATTGATTATTCATTTATAAATGCCAAAATCACACTATTAAGCCCTATAAATGTTACATTTCGTTAATTTACTGAGTCAATTCACCCTTTAACGGTATGCCTACAAGCTCTTTGACCCTGTTCACGTCTTTATACTTTGTTAACAAACACATGAGTTTAGTTACGCTTGCTTCAGTGGTCATATCCTTACCGGAAAGGACACCTATCTCATTGAGTTTCGTGCTCGTAGCATAGTGCCCTTGCATCACCATCCCTCCTGTACACTGTGAAATATTGACCACTACAACCCCTCTTTTCACCGTCTCTTCTAGCAGTTCAATAAACCAATCTGAGGTAGGTACATTACCCGATCCATAGGTTTCCAACACCACTCCCTGTAATTTTCGATTTTTTAGCATTTGCATTATGAAATCTTTAGGCATTCCAGGGAAAATTTTCAGCACAATAACATTAGCATCAAACTTTTTCATAGCTCGGATAGGACCTGTAATTGGGTCCTTCCAAAACATCTCTTTTTTATATTCAATAAAAATTCCTGCCTCTGCTAAAGAAGGGTAATTATAAGACCTAAACGCCGTAAAATTAAAATTCTGTGCTTTCTTAGCTCTGTTGCCTCTTAAAAGTTTGCTATTGAAACAAATACAAACCTCTTGAATAAGCATTTCTCCGTTAGCATCACGAGCAGAGCACATTTCTAATGCAGACATCAAGTTTTCGCGTGCATCTGTTCTTTTTTCACCAATAGGAAGTTGAGAACCTGTCAAAATGATAGGTTTATGTACCCCGTCCAACATAAAGCTCAAAGCTGAGGCTGTAAAAGCCATCGTATCTGTACCATGAAGAATGACGAAGCCATCGAAGTCCTCATAAAAGTCTTCGATCAAGTTACCGAGTTGAATCCAATGATCCGGTGTGACATCTGACGAATCAATCAATGGATCCAATGAAAAGACGGTCAATTCAAAATCAAACCCTTTCAACTCAGGTACAGCATCTATTATTTTTTCAAAATCAAATGGTGTCAAACTTCCGTTTTCTGGATGGCGGTCCATTCCAATTGTTCCTCCTGTATAAATGATAAGTATGGATGTATCTGATGTTTTTGGGCCTGTGGAATTAATGTTTACAGTTTTATAATAATCTCTCATCTTGCTTATTTCTTTAGATATTCCTCTATTTTAAATAGGTCATATGAATTCTTATCTGTTATTTCTTCTATTTCTTGACCACTTTTACCGGTCAAATCTGCCACTTTATCACAAACGTGAGTGGTGTATAAAGGCTGGTTTCTTTTTCCTCTGTAAGGTTTTGGCGCTAGGTAAGGACTGTCTGTTTCTAAAACGACCTGAGATAAATCTACGTGAGGAATCACTTTATCTAATCCGCCATTTTTGAAAGTTACAACTCCTCCAATGCCAATTTTAAAGTTGATTGCTTCTAATCTTTTTACATCATCGACTGTTCCTGTAAAACAATGAAGTACTCCAAACAATTCTTCAGAAGCTACTTCCTCTAAAACATCTAATGTTTCTGCCATGGCATCTCTTGCATGAATCACTAATGGCAACTGATGTTTCTTGGCTAGTTCTGCTTGAATCTTGAAAGCTTCAATTTGTTGTTCCTTGTAAGTTTTGTCCCAATATAAGTCTAATCCCATTTCACCTACTGCCACAAACTTTCTTTTGGACAGCCAATCCTCTACTATGTAAAGTTCTTTTTCAAAGTTTTGATCCACATGACATGGATGCAGTCCCATCATCGAAAGGCATTTGCCTGGATATTTTTCTTCTAGTTCCAACATACCATCAATAGAAGTATGATCGATATTTGGCATTAAAATGTGCTTGAGTCCTGCGTTGAAAGCGTCACTTAAAATTTTGTCAATATCTGCACTAAATTTGTCTGAGTATATATGCGCGTGAGTATCTATCATAATTTTAATTATTTGGTATTCCGCACAAACATAACAGCTTAGGTTTTAACCTATAAAAAATCCAAATCGAATTTTTTTAATAGGTTGGTCTTATTTCCATAATTATGACTAATATTGAAATTAATTATTAAGTAATTCATATAATTCTATGAGACTGAATAAAAAAAACATAATAATAACTTGCTCTTGTATATTCTTTGGAATAGCCGCTTTTGGCTTTAAAACACAACAAGATCTTCCAAAAGACACGTCTATTACTTTCGAACAAGGTGAAACATTAACGTATGTTGCAGGCTATTCAGTTTTTGAAGCTGGAGAAGCTGTGGTCCATTTGGATAAAAAATTTCACGAAGTAAATGGTAAAAAATGTTATAAAGTAGACGTTCATGGAAAAAGTATCGGCATGTTTGGCATGGGCATGAAAATCCGTGACCTATGGCAAAGTTACTTTGATCCTGAAACAATATTGCCTGTTCAGTTCAACCGTGATATTCTTGAAGGTGGTTACACATTAGAAGAGAAAATTGATTTTGACCAAGTCAATGGGAAGGCGAAAGTGGAATGGAAGAAAAAAGACAAACCTGAGATTCATAATGAGGAATATGAAATGGCTCCTGGTTCTTTTGATGTCATTTCTGGTTACTACCTCCTAAGAACTTTAGATTACGAGCAGTATACTAAAGGGGATACCATCACAATGAATACCTTCTGGGAAAACAAAGGCTATAGTTTTGATATCGTTTATTTAGGAGTGGAAAAATGCCACACAAAATTCGGAAGAATTGAGTCATATGTGATGTCTCCTATAATGCCTGAAAATCAACTTTTCTCAGGAACTCACCCTATTAAGTTCTGGGTTTCAAAAGACGTTAATAGAATTCCTTTGAAAATACAAGCTGAGCTTATTGTTGGAGCTGTCAATGTTGATTTGGTGAGATACAAAGGCTTAAAACAGAAATTAAAGAAGTCCAAGGGATAATACTCTTGAGTTATATAAGATACAAAAAGAGCATGTTTGATAATTTCAAACATGCTCTTTTTGATTATTTTTTTAAAACTTGCTTTATTTCCAAGGCCAATTCAGAAGGGGTTTTAGTACCTGCTTCTATTGTAAATTCAGCTTTGGAATAATAAGGAAAGCGACTTTCTCTTTTTTCTTTGATTGCCGTATAAACCTCGTCCTTCTCGTCCTGAGCCAACAAAGGCCGTGTTCCCTGCTGTTCCCAAACTCTTTCTACTAATACATCTTCATGTACATCCACAAAGACCGTCACACCATTTTTTAGCATAAAGTCCATATTATCAAAAAAGCAAGGCGCTCCACCACCTGTTGCAAGAATGGCGTTGTCCGGCATAAAAGTATGTACTACCTCCTTCTCTACAACTCTAAAATAATCTTCCCCTTTTTCAGTAAATATATCTGGGATACTCTTCTTCTCTCTTTCTTCGATTTCTGTATCCATATCATAATACGGCAACGAAAGTAGAGTCGAAAGTTCTTTTGCCAAAGTAGATTTCCCACTACCGGGCATTCCTATTAAATAAATTCGCATGATTTGTTAGTGTAATCTTACCTTTGGATCAACAATAGCATATAAAATATCTACAAAAATATTTACTACAACGAATCCAAAAGCGATCAATATTGTAGAGCCCATCACAACAGGTAAATCCAAATACTCTACTGCTTGAATGGTTTTGAAGCCCAAACCTTTCCATTTAAAAATATACTCAATAAAAAAGGCTCCAGCCATCATAGTAGCCAACCATCCAGAAACTGCTGTGATTACAGGATTCAATGCATTTCTAAGCGTGTGCATAAATATCACTCTTAAAAAACCTGCTCCTTTTGCCATTGCTGTTCTAATGTAATCTTGAGACATTACATCTAGCATTGAGCTTCTTGTGAGCTGAATGATAATAGCCAAAGGCCTTGTTGCAAGCGTAAATGCTGGCAAGATCAGATTCTCTAAGTGTAAAACTCGACCTTTTAAAGGATCATTCATCCAAAGTGAACCTGTCATATTCAGATTCGTAAAATCAGATAAATAGTACCCAAAAGTAATTGCCATCACAATAGCCAGTACAAATGAAGGCATTGAAATGAACACTACTGATCCCCCAACAATAAAATGGTCTATTTTAGAACCAAAATTAACGGCTGCGGTTACTCCTAAAAGTACACCAAATGTAGTGGCAATGATTATAGCTGCTAAAGCTAACCAAAAGGTGCCTGGAATACTTTCTATTAATATTTCATCTACCCTTTTGTTGGTCTGAAAAGACTTCCTCAAGTAGGGGTATTTTAAAACAAGTGCTCTTCCTCCTAAAGGTATAAGCTTAAAATAATTATATTTTGCTTGTGCCTCAGGGGTATTTTTCTCAATGGATATAGGTAGTAAATCGCCAATATATCTTCCGTACTGCACCATCAAAGGGTCATCTAATCCCAATTCATGGCGAATCAACTCTCTTGTTTCTAAATCTGCATGCTGTCCAGACATTAAATCGACAGGATCTCCAGGTAATGCATGAAAAAGCATGAAAACCACTGTGATCACTCCCCATATTACTAAGAGGCCATATAAAAATCGATTAATAATAAACTGTAGCACTTTCTATAATTAATTTAAGAGTTGAGAGATTTCGTCAGCAGTTGGTATATCATTATAATGCCACTTCCCTAATATTGTTCCATTATCAATTAAAAGAATACCTGGATTAGATCTTACCATTGCCAATAAAACGGTAGCATCGGCATAATAGTAAGGAATGTTCCATTGGGAATCATGCATGAACTTCTCAAAGTTATTTGCATCACTAGTAACTACCATTGAACCTACTGTACTTTCCAAAGAAGTCAACATTTTCTTAATTGACGTAATTTCTTCTTTTTCAATTTCAGAAACATTTTGAACAATCACTAATAATCGCGTTGCATTTGTAGTCAAAGCTGTAAAGTCTTCTCCCTCAGCATTCGAAATATAATAATCAGGAATCAAAGATTTACATTCTTCCTCATTCGTTATTTCCATTCTAACAAATTTCCATGAAGGATCTGTTGGATAAGTAGTGAACATCTTTTCTTCACCGTCTTTTTCCATGTAATAAACACTTTCACAAGGAACATCCGGAGACATCATTTTCTGAATATTCGCTCCTACTTTATAAGGACGGAAATCTACAGGGGGTAAGTGATTTAATGCATAATAACATGTTCCCAAAGAAAACACAGAAGCAATAACTACTACAATAAATTTCCAAGCTGGGCTAGATTTTTTAACAGTATAGGAATTACCGTACATGCCATATTGAGTGAGCGACTTTTTAGGCTTTAATAGCATGGCTCCTAAAAGCAAGACCAGTAGAATTACGTCCTTAGTGAAACTGCCCCAAGGAGTAAACTTTACAGCATCTCCAAAACAACCACAGTCTGTGACTTTATTAAACCAAGCTGAATAAAAGGTCAACAATCCAAAAAACAACAATAAGGCTAAAGTAGCTCTCATTGAGAACTTCTCCTTATACCCCACTACCAAAGCAACTCCCAATACTAATTCAAAAGAAGAAAACAATACAGACATTGGCAAAGCCCAATCAGCAAGGAACAAGAAAAACATCTCCAAAGCACCTATGGTACCTGAAACATCATCTGCAAAAACGTGAAAATATTCTTCAAACTTGATTGCTGTTCCGGTAGGATCATCCACTTTCACCAAACCAGAAACAATAAAAACTAGGCCTACAATTATTGCTAAAAATCTATATAAATTCTTCATAGAATTATTTGTGTATTGTTATGTTGTTAGTTACTCTTTGTGCAGTACAAAAAATTATTTATTAACAAATTCCGATAATATTAGAGCAAAAATAGAATAATTAATCATATCCTGATAGTTTGCATCTACTCCTTCAGACACTAGCGTTTGTCCGTCATTTCCTTCGATCTGTTTTACTCTCAATAATTTCATAAGAATAATATCTGTGATACTAGAAACTCTCATCATTCTCCAAGCCTCACCATAGTCGTGGTTTTTATCAAACATTAAATGCATTGTATTGGATGCATGCTTATCATAATGACTCATTACTTCTTCAGGAGTCAACTCCATGCGATCATCATTATACAATTCAAGTTGCGTTAAAGCCATCAGGCAGTAATTTATTATAGCAATAAACTCGCCTAAAATGTCTTCATCAATTTTTTGCTCTCCTTTTTCCTGAATAGAACGAATTCTCATCGCTTTTATATATATCTGATCAGTTATAGAAGGCAATCTTAAGATCCTCCAAGCAGTACCATAATCTACTGTCTTCTTCTCAAATAAGGCTCTACACTTTTCAATTACCGCCTTAAACTCTTGTTCTGTTTTTTCCGCTTGCGTCATATCTAAACTATCTTTCTTAACTGACTTTTTTCAGCTAACTTTGCACAAAGTTAGAGTAAACCTATACAACCTCAAACTAAATGATAAAATCACAGCATCTTTCCATCAAAATAAGTCAAAATATTTTAGCATTCGACACCCCTAAAGTAATGGGAATTATTAATGCTACACCAGATTCTTTTTATAATAACAGCAGAAAAATATATGTAGATGACGCACTGATACAAGTAGAACAAATGCTTAAAGACGGTGCTGACATTTTAGATATTGGCGGTTACTCTTCTAGGCCAGGTGCCGAGCATATCAAAGTGCAAGAAGAACTAAATAGAGTATTACCAATTATTGAGAAAATAAAAGAAGAATTCCCTGAAACCATTATCTCCATTGACACTTTCAGAAGCGAAGTTGCAAGGGAAGCTGTCAGAAAAGGAGCAGCCATTATTAATGATATTTCAGGAGGTAGTCTAGATGATAAAATGTACGACACCGTCAATCAAATGGGCGTTCCTTACATCTTAATGCACATGAGAGGAAATCCTCAAACAATGTCAGAGCTGACTGAATATCCAAACGGGGTGACTCATGAAGTCATTAAGTATTTTTCTGAGAAAAAAGCAGAATTCATTAGCAATGGAGACAATGACTTAATTATTGATCCAGGATTCGGTTTTGCTAAAACTTTAGAACAAAACTATGAACTACTGCATAACCTTGAATTACTACAGTCACTTCAGTTGCCTATCCTTGTTGGGGTTTCAAGAAAATCGATGATTAATAAAGTCATCAATGTCACTCCTCAAGAAGCTTTAAATGGTACTACAGTCATCAATACAATCGCTTTAAGTAAAAAAGCGAATATTTTGAGAGTTCATGATGTTAAACCTGCTGTAGAATGTGTAAAACTTATGCAACAAACCGTTTCATTTTAAAAGAAAGACTCTATTTTTGTATTGAGAAGTAGTTTTACTTCTTAATACAAATTTTTCTTATTATAATAGAAGAGGGCAAAGTAGGAATTTCAGATTAAATTCACTTTTGGAACAGTTAAACTTGACGAAGATTATTCACTAAATAAAAAAATCAGTTCCCAAAGTGGTATGTTTATCTATAGTGCTCAAAGCAATTCACATCTCGAACAATAAATAAATGTTATTATTTACAGTAGGATTTTTAGATATTAATTTCGTTGATGTACTCGATATTCTTTTAGTATCGGTATTGCTTTTTCATCTATATAAACTAATCAAAGGAAGCGTTGCCTTAAAAATCTTTGTAGGGGGATTATCAATTTATCTTACTTACTTAGTTGTAAAAGCAACTGACATGGAATTACTCTCTGAGATTCTAAGTCAGTTTATTGATGTGGGGGTAATTGCCGCTATTATACTTTTCCAGCAAGAAATTAGAAAGTTCCTTTTGATCATTGGTAAATCAACAGACTTTAAAAACTTTCCAATTTTCCAGTTGTTTAGAGGAAAAGGTAAACATGAGGAAATAAACCTTGACATCTTGGCAATCATTGATGCCATGAAAGACATGTCGGGAACAAATACTGGTGCTTTGATTGTAATCTCTAAAGACAGTGATTTACAATTTTATGCAGACACAGGAGATTATGTAGATGCAAAGATTTCAAAAAGACTCCTTCTCTCTATTTTCTTCAAAAACTCCCCTATGCACGATGGTGCTTGCCTGATTTACAATAATAGAATTCAAGCAGCAAGATGCATTTTACCAGTCTCAGAAAACCCCAATATACCAGCAACCATGGGATTGAGACACAGAGCAGGAATTGGCATGACAGAAAACACAAATGCAATTGTTTTAATTGTATCTGAGGAAACCGGACAAATGTCATTTATAAAGAGTGGTAAGATTGACCACAATTTATCAGCAATGGAATTAAGGACCAAAATTCGTAGTTATATGAGTGACGGTCAGGAAGAGCAAGCTCAGAAGACAGCTTAACTCAATATATAAGTACTGAGACAAATTTATTGCATAGTAATATTTACTATTGTTTTGCGATCACTTCTTTTCAAAATTATTAAACAACACTACTATGAATTCACTTTTCAAGTATCGCAGACACGAAGTATAGAAAAAGAATTACTTATCTATTTATTTTTGACTTAACACTTAAAGTACTCATAATCATATTTTTAAAAAATCAAACTTTCTATTACAAATTAACGTTATGAAAGTGTAAACCTATTTTACTTTATATACAACATGAAGACATCTAAAAAATTTTTGCTCACTTTCGCTCTGTTAGGACTTTTTTCTTTCACCTTCAACAACGACCCTAATACTTTCCTTAATAAAGGCCTAAATAACATTGCAAAAGAAGATTACTTACAAGCTATTAGTAATTTTACAATGGCAATCAGTATACAAAACGATTTAGCAGAAGCTTATTACCATAGAGCTATCAGTAAAGACCTTTTTGGCAAAAAACAAGGTTTCTATAACTCTGATTTTTGTCTGGATTTTATAGACGCTATGAAATATGGCTACAATCCAGCCATTGAAAAACTTTATGAATTAGGGAGATCAGAATGCTTTCTTTTGAAGTCAGCAGCATTAATGCCCGACAAAGCCTTTTGTATTGATATTTCATCACAAAACATCAATAGCATTTCCAATCAGTTTAGTGAATTCGGGAATTTAGTTTCCCTTAATGCATCCAATAATGGACTGCAAGACTTAGGCACCATTTATAATTCATGCCCATACATTATAGCTTTAGATTTAGGAGACAATGACATTTCATATATCCCTTCTGATTTATCAAAGCTTCAATATTTATATGAATTAAACCTAAGCAATAACAGTATTGAAAATATTCCTGATGAATTAACACAATTAGAAGCGGTTACATTTCTGAATTTAAGAGGCAACAAATTGACCTCTATTCCAAAAGATATCGGAAATATGAAATCAATAAAGCTTTTGGACCTTTCTCTTAATAAAATCGAAAAGCTTCCGAAAAGCATTTCAGCGCTAGAAAATCTAGAGACATTGGTACTTTCTGGCAACCCCATTTCGAAAACCGAAATAAAAAGGTTAGAAACCGATTTGCCCAATACTAAAATAATGTTTGATGTTCAGTAAGCATTAAAAAATTAAAAGGACCACGCTTTTGAAAAACGTGATCCTTTTTTTTAAGCTCTGCTCAACATTTGAGATCGATGACTGTCTAATTTTATAAAGGTAAATAGCAATAATGTAAAGGCCCACAAGGAGGAACCTCCATAACTGAAGAAAGGCAATGGAATACCAATTACAGGAAAAATCCCTATGGTCATCCCCATATTAATCATGAAGTGAATGAAAAATATACTTGCCGCACTATAGCCATACACTCTAGCAAAACGAGACTTCTGCCGTTCTGATAATATGATAAGCCGTATAATTAAAGCGGTAAACAACCCAATTGTCACCATACTTCCAATCCATCCATGCTCCTCACCAATTGTACAGAAAATGAAATCGGTACTTTGCTCTGGCACGAAATTGAATTTCGTTTGCGTTCCTTCCAAAAAACCTTTTCCTAGAAGTCCACCTGAACCGATGGCAATTTTGGATTGAGTCACTTGATAGCCCACCCCTAAAGGATCAATATTTGGATTTACCAAAACTTCAATTCTTTTTCTTTGGTGAGGTCTCATGATATCATATAATATATAATCGATTCCTTCCGTAAATAGGAATGAGACGCCTCCAAACATACAAATCATGAAGATCAATGATTTATTCTTTTTGGTATAGATCACAAAAATAATTGCTAAAATCCCTAAGGTCAGCAATATCATTCCAGCAATAAATGAGTCTGTCACAAGGGCTGTCACAAAAAGGAACACAAACCAAAGTCCCAACAACATGATATACTGTGGCATTCCTTCTCTATAAAGCATCAAGAAGAAAGCACTAAATACCATAGCAGAACCTGTATCTTTTTGTAATAATACCAATACAGTAGGCATACCAATTATGGCGAAAGCTTGAAGTAAACCGCCAGTCCACTTATCAATTCTTACGGTTGGATTATCTATATATTTTGCCAAAGCTAATGCCAAGGCATATTTTGCAAATTCAGAAGGCTGGATTCGTATAAAACCTAATTTAAACCAGGAAGTATTACCACCCGCGGAGTGTCCAATTACTAATACACCAAGTAATGCGATCAGCGTTACCCCAAAAATGGGATAAGCAAAAGTGTTGAAAAACTTGAAATCAATCAACATGATGGAAATCGCAATGATAAATGCCCCTCCAATCCACATCAACTGTTTTCCAGAATTCAGACTTAATGAAAATATACTGGTTGGTGCATCAGGCTGATACACTGCAGCGTATATATTAAGCCAGCCAACCACTACCATGGTTGTGTATAAAAATATGGTTAACCAATCTATATTCCGCTTGCCGGTACTTTCTCGCATAGGTTTTAATTCAAAATTCGGCTAAATCATTAACCTTGTAAAAAAATGAGGATAATCAGTCCCTCTATCTTACAAAAAAAAGTCCTCAGAATTTATAAAACAATTCTGAGGACTTGAATATTTGATTTATTGACAAATTAGTTTTGAATCATCTTCAAGAATGTTGTCAATTTTCTTTTCAGCTCTCTTCTGTTCACGATCATATCAACAAAACCGTGCTCTTGTAAGAACTCAGCACTTTGGAATCCTTTCGGTAAATCTTTACCGATTGTCTCACGGATTACACGTGGACCTGCGAAACCAATCAATGCACCAGGTTCAGCGATATTAATATCACCCAACATAGCATATGATGCCGTTACACCTCCTGTAGTTGGATCAGTCAGTAAACTGATATAAGGTAAACCTGCCTCGTCTAATAATGCTAGTTTAGCAGAAGTTTTTGCCATTTGCATTAAAGAGAAACCTGCTTCCATCATACGAGCACCTCCAGATTTAGAGATCATCATAAAAGGAATCTTGTTTGCCAATGCATGGTCAATACCTCTTGCAATTTTTTCACCAACAACAGAACCCATTGAACCGCCAATAAAGCTGAAGTCCATACAACTCACTACTAAGTCAAGACCGTTTACTTTACCCACTACAGTTCTACAAGCATCTTTAAGTTCTGTTTTCTTCTGGCTCGCCGCAATTCTATCCTCATAAGTTTTGCTATCCTTAAATGATAAAGGGTTACCAGAAGTCATGTTTTCATCTAGTTCAGTGAATGTGTTGTCATCAAAAATGATTTCAAAATATTCTTTAGAACCAATTCTAACATGGAATTCATCGTCAGGACAAACGTAAGCATTCTCACGTAATTCCTGCATATGTATAATCTTTCCCTGGTTTGTTTTATACCAAAGACCATCAGGTGAATCTTTCTTTTCACTAGTAGGGGTTTGTATCCCCTGTTCTTTTCTTTTGAACCAAGCCATAAGAAACTATATATTCTGTATAGAGATAATATTCTTTATTATACTAATTGTATAAGAGTTGTAAAGATATTCATAAAGAACACAATGCAAAAACTTAAATGTATGTTCGCCTACTTTTTTTAGTTTTTTTTTCTAAATAAGAGAGAGAAATCATCCAAACACACCGTTTTACAACTATTTCAAACATATGTAAATATTGATAAATTTTCTAATTATGTGTCAATTTTACACGCTGTAAATCAAGTGAAATTGATCCAAATACTTGAATTAAGCATACTAAAATCACCAAAATCATTCTATAAAAAACGATTTTAGGTTTGTATCTTTGTGAGGCAAATTTGCATAAAGTGTTTTATGCATAGTATCACAAATTATTCAAAATAATATTATGTCTTTTAATATCAACGACATCAAACCAGGTGTAATCACTGGTGAAGACGTAGAAAAAGTATATCAGTACGCGCTAGAAAAAGGTTTTGCTCTTCCAGCTGTTAACTGTGTAGGTACTAACTCAGTGAACGCGGTAATGGAAACTGCAGCTAAATTAAAAGCTCCAGTAATTATTCAATTCTCAAACGGTGGTGCTTCTTTCTACGCTGGTAAAGGCATTAAAGGTGAAGGTCAAGCGGCTGCTATTGCTGGTGCAATCGCTGGTGCTAAGCACGTTCACGAATTGGCTGCAAAATATGGTGCTCGTGTTATCTTGAATACTGACCACTGTGCTAAAAAATTATTACCTTGGATCGACGGTTTATTAGACGCTTCTGAGCAGTTCATGAAAGAAACTGGTAAGCCTTTATTCTCTTCTCATATGATTGACCTTTCTGAAGAGTCTATCGAGGAGAACATGGAAATCTCTGGTAAGTACTTCGAGCGTATGGCTAAAATGGGTCAAACTCTTGAAATCGAATTAGGTATCACAGGTGGTGAAGAAGATGGTGTTGACAACTCTGATGTTGATCCTTCACGTCTTTACACTCAACCTTCAGAAGTTGATTACGCTTACGAAAAATTAGGTGCAATCGACCATAAATTCTTAGTAGCTGCGTCTTTCGGTAACGTACACGGTGTATACAAGCCAGGTAACGTGAAGTTGACTCCAACTATCTTAGATGATTCTCAAAAGTTCATCACTGAGAAGCATGGTACTGATACTGACAAGCCAGTGAAATTCGTATTCCACGGTGGTTCAGGATCATCATTAGAAGAAATTCGTGAAGGTATCTCTTACGGTGTTATCAAAATGAACATCGATACTGATACTCAGTGGGCAACTTGGGATGGTATCCGTGGTTACGATGCTAAATACCATGATTACTTACAAGGTCAAATCGGTAACCCAGAAGGTGCTGATGAGCCAAACAAAAAATACTATGATCCTCGTAAGTGGTTACGTGTATCTGAAGAGTCTATGATCACTCGTTTAGAAAAAACGTTTGAAGACTTGAATGACGTAAACATCTTCGAAGACTAAGAATAGTTAGTTTCTATTAAAAAGGTTGTTCCATTTTTTATGGGACAACCTTTTTTTATGGTATTCTTTGCAGATACACCTTTTATTAAGATCTTAGTTAAGTACTAGAACAAAAGAAAAGGGATAAAAATAGCGTGCACCACGACTAAAGTCATGGGCAAGTGATATTGACTCCAACACCACTAAAGTGTTGCTTACGTTGTGACCCTTCAAGACTTTAGTCTTGATTAGGTTTAATTATCACCTGCCCATAGTTTTAACTATGGTGTACGAAACACCCATCTTTTTCTATCTTAATACTTATTTCTCCAAATAATACTTTAAAAATAAAATGAGCAAACACACTTTATCTTCAACCGCAAACAAGGTTCTATTTCTATTCATCTGTGTATTTCCCCTATTTGCTTCAGCACAAAACCTGCATAAGTATAATCTCAAGTGGGGGTATGAAAAATTTTGGGCTACAATGGGACTATTGAATACACAGAAAGAACTTCCTAACGCCGGATCGGGTTTCATGATTAATTCTGCACCTGTTAAAGGTAAAAACGAAATCGTTTTCTCTGTCTATTATACTGGAATGTACAGTGTCAGTTTAAAAACGGGAGAGTTACTATGGGCTTCTTCAGATCATTCTTTGTTTACATGTGGTACTTCTAACCAAATTATTTATTTTTCAGCGAAAAAAAATGCAATTATTTCCAAAAACATATCCGATGGAAAAGTGAATTGGGAATATAAATTTGAAGTAAAAGAAGAAGGTGCGTATGTATCAGCAAATGAAAACATAGTTGTATTTGCTACTTTTGATGGCAAAATCTATTCATTAAACTCTAAAACTGGAAAGGTCAATTGGATCAAAGATGATAAACAACAAAAAATTGAAGGAGTTTATGGTTTTTCAGGATTGACTAAAAGTTCTATTACCCTATGTACATGGTCGCAAGAAAACGGTCAGAATTTTATTTTGACTAATTTAGATTATGACGGTAATGTCAAATGGTCTAAAACTTTTAAGGGATGGAAAAAACAAGAATTTGGGCAAATTGCATCTAAGCCATTAATTGAAAATGACATTATATATGTTAGCACGGGTACTAATATAATGTATGCCATAAACATTACTTCTGGAGAAATAGAATGGGAGTATAAAATAAAAGATAATCAACCTATTTACTGCACTCCTTATAAAGTGGGTAACAGGCTCTATTTCAATACAAGAAATGACCTATTTTGTTATGATGTAAATAAGAAGGAATTGATCTGGGAGGAAACTTCAGGAGTACAATATGATCATTACTCTTCTCCTATAATTATTGATGATGTTGTATTATATAGCAGCAGTAGAGGTCTAAAAACAAGAAATGCTCTTACTGGAGAAATTATTGAAGGGTACTTGCCACCCTATTTAACACTGATGACAGCTGCTATAAAACATAAAGACCTACTGATTTTACCTAGTCAAGAAGGCTTATTTATCTATAAAGAAAATACAAATCAATAAAGTGTTGATTAAAGTCTGATTTAAAGTTGATGATATAGCTTAGCAGGGCTAAGCTTCTACAGGACTGAATTAGGCATTAAAATTTTCACATAAAAAGACGGCAGTTATTTCACTCAAAAACAACTGCCGTCTTTACTTTATCTTTTCACTTCGCAAGGATAAATTATTTCAACTGCTCCAATCGATTTGAATTGGCTCTGATCATCATATCTGCAATAGTCAATGCGGCCATTGCTTCCACGATAGGCACTGCTCTTGGAACAACACAAGGGTCGTGACGTCCTTTACCTGAAACAGTTGCTTCATTTCCTTCCTTATCAATCGAATCCTGATCTACCATAATAGTAGCTACAGGTTTGAAGGCTGTTTTGAAATAAATATCTTCACCATTAGAAATACCGCCTTGGATACCTCCAGAAAGGTTTGTCTTTGTTCTTACTTTACCGTCTTCTTCCGTATAGAAAGCGTCGTTGTGTTGAGAACCTCTTAGCTTAGTACCGGCAAAACCGCTTCCGTATTCGAAACCTTTACAAGCATTGATGCTCAACATTGCCTTTCCTAATTCAGCATTTAAACGATCAAAAACTGGCTCGCCTAATCCTGCTGGAACACCACTGATAACACAAGAAACAATTCCTCCGATAGTATCTCTGTCTTTTCTCACCTGATCGATCAACTCAATCATTTGCTCCGCTTTTTCAGCATCAGGACATCTGACAATATTTTTTTCTATCTCTGAGAAATCTAAAGTAGAATAGTCTTCGCTTACTTTAATGTCTCCCACCTCAGAAACATAAGCATGGAAAGAAATGCCCATCGCCTCTAAAAACTGCTTTGCTACTGCACCTGCCGCTACTCTTGCCGCTGTTTCTCTTGCAGAACTTCTTCCTCCTCCTCTATAATCACGCACACCATATTTAGCATGGTATGTATAGTCTGCATGTGATGGTCTGAAGACATCTTTAATATGAGAATAATCTTTACTTCTTTGATCTTGATTCCAAATCAATAAAGCTATAGGTGTTCCTGTTGTTACATCTTCGAAAACACCCGATAAAACTTCTACGGAATCTGCTTCCTTTCTTTGAGTTGTAATTTTAGATTGACCCGGCTTTCTTCTGTCCAATTCTTCTTGAATTTTTTCCAAGCTGAAAGGTACGCCTGCAGGGCATCCGTCTATTGTAACTCCAATCGCTCTACCATGAGATTCACCGAAAGTGGTAATCCTAAATTGTTTTCCAAATGTATTCATTACCTTTTTTGTTAGTTATAAGCTGCAAATATCTATTTTTTTTCTTATTAATTTTAAAGAATTGCGCTTAAATGCTCGAAGTTAGAATAAAATTATAATTAGTTACAGTTTCCTAACTATCTACAAGTTATATTTGTGAGGTTTTTCACGAAAAACAAAAATTACACATGGAATACAGCTTCTTTATTTACGACGGAATCATTAATGTAAAACTTAAAGGTGATTTTTTAGGTTTACCAAAAGAAAAGATTTTGATCCGAGATGCAAAGGCTTTTACGAGATCAGGAAATACTGATTTTGTAATCGACGCTTCTGAAGTAAACCATATGAACAGTGGAGGCCTAAGCATGTTGGTACGTTTGTATACTGACATTTCTACTCACAATGGAAGGATGTTATTGATCACTCCACCCGAACAATTAGCCAAACTGCTTCGCATTACTAAACTGGATAAAGTGTTTCAAACCAGTGGCCGAAGAGGTGAGGCAATGCAAAAATTACGACTGAGTAGAGCGTAATCACTACTTTTAGAAAAATTAATACAGATCTATAATAAATTCTATTAAGAATGGATATTCTTTTAGGTATGCAATGGGGAGATGAAGGAAAAGGCAAAGTTGTCGACGTCCTTGCTCCAAAATATGATGTGGTTGCTCGTTTCCAAGGCGGACCTAACGCTGGGCACACATTAGAGTTTGATGGTAAAAAATTCGTACTACACCAAATCCCTTCAGGTGTATTTCAAGAAGGCACTTCAAATATTATTGGTAATGGTGTTGTTCTTGATATCCGTATTTTCCGTGAAGAGATTGAAAAGTTAGAAGCTGCTGGCTTCTCTGACATCAAAAGTAAAATCCTTCTTTCTAAGAAAACACACTTGATTATCCCTACGCATAGATTGCTTGACGCAGCTTATGAGAAAAGTAAAGGTGATCAAAAAATTGGATCTACATTAAAAGGTATCGGCCCAACTTACCAAGACAAGTCTGCTCGTGTTGGTTTAAGAACAGGTGATTTATTTGCTGAGGATTTTGAAGCAAAATACAACGCTTTAAAAAACAAGCATATCGAAATCTTGAAATTCTACGATTTCGATTACACGGAGCAACTTCCTGAAATGGAAAAAGAATTCTTCTCTGCAGTTGATTTCTTAAAAACAATGTCATTCGTAAACAGCGAATACTTTGTGAACAATGCGCTGAAAGATGGAAAGAAAGTTTTAGCGGAAGGTGCTCAAGGTACTTTATTGGATGTTGACTTCGGTTCATATCCTTTCGTTACTTCTTCAAACACTTTTGCGGCAGGTGCTTCAACTGGTTTAGGTGTAGCTCCTAATTCGCAAAAGAACATCTACGGTATCTTCAAAGCTTACTGTACACGTGTGGGTTCTGGTCCATTCCCTACAGAATTATTTGATGAAACTGGTGAAGCATTACAAAACTTGGGTCACGAGTTTGGTGCTACTACAGGCCGTAGACGTAGATGTGGATGGTTAGACCTTCCTATCTTGAAGTACGCTGTAATGATCAACGGTGCTACAGAATTATTTATGATGAAAGCAGACGTAATGAACACGTTTGAAGAAATCAGCATCTGTACAGAGTACTTGTTGAAAGACGGAACGAAAACGAAAGAGGTTCCTTACGATTTAGAAGACATCAAAGAACCTATCTATACTACATTAAAAGGATGGAATCAAGAAGTTGATCCTAAACTTTCTTTTGAGGAACTTCCTCAAGAATTGATGGAGTATATCAAGTTCATTGAAGATTATATTGAAGTGCCTATTACAATGGTTTCTCTTGGTCCAGACCGTGAGGAAACAATTATGAAATAGTATTTCTAATAGAATATAGAAGGAGAGGCCAATATTTATGATGAATATTGGTCTCTTTTTTTATCTCCTTTTAAATAATGTCTGAAACTGAAAATCAAAAAAAAGCGATAAGCATAAGAAACACTTTGCTGAACATGAGGCAGCTTAAAATATTTAAACCCTTCAAACAAAACAGTTCTCATTGAGTTCATTTTATACCTTCTTTTTCAAAGGAAACATTAAGGGTAAGTGAAGTTTGATTCTGATTATGATCATAGTAATAGTTTTGGCTGAATACTTGCGATTCAATTAAATGAACTAAATAAGGTTCAAAAACGTTATATATATTACCCTAATTTATTTTTTCACTTAAACGCTAAAAACATGGAGTTTGAAAAAATAAAGGAACAAGCCATTGAGTGTTTCAAAACATTCAAAGAATCAAAAGTAATTTTCTCATCACAGGATGGGAAGCTGATTGTTCCTCAAACCGAGCAAGAGGCAATTTCCTTAAATGAACAAGGTTATATTGCCATTTTCAAAGAAGACCTAAAAAAAGACCTTGGAACGGATGGTCTAGGCCTTTTCTACTAATGTTGAACGTGCCCTACACGAAAGTATAGGGCTTTATTTTTACAATTTTACGCCTACCACTAATACATCATCTGTTTGCTTGCCCTCCCCTTTCCAAATGGTGAAAATTTTGTGCAGTTCCTCTTTCTGGGTGCGAAGTGGTAAGTGATGATGATCTATCAAACTATTTTTATATCGTTTTCTTAAAAACTTTTTATCTTTTTTCCCTCCAAACTGATCTTGAAAACCATCTGATTGAAGATACAACAAATCACCTTTTTGGTAGCCAAAAGATTGCTTCATAAAACGTTTATTATCAATACTGTTCCCTCCAACACTAAACTTATCTCCTTTATATTCTATCAATTCCCCGTCCGAAATTCTGTGAAGGTTTTGTTTAGCTCCGGCAAAATCTACTTCGTATTCATTCTCATTGACCCTAATGATCGAAATATCCATTCCATCTTCAACATACCCCTTTTCTCTTTTGCTCGTTAAGCGTTGAATATTTTGATCCAAGAAAATAATCAAATGCCTAGGGTCTGACATTCTCAAATAATGTGCGGCTTCATTTAAAATATCATTGGCCATAATGGTGAGAAAAGAACCCGGAACACCATGACCTGTACAGTCGATGCAAGCCAAAACTTTAACTCCATCACCATAATCACACATCCAATAAAAATCACCGCCAACAATATCTCTTGGTTTCCAATACACAAAAGCATCCGAAAAATATTTCTTCAGTTCTTCTTCCTTAGACATTATACTCTGCTGAATTCGGCTGGCATATTGAATACTTCCACTGAGTTTGTTGTTCACTTCTTCCAAAGTCATCGACCTTTCATTCAGTAACTCCCTTTGGGTTGAGATTTCTTCATTCTGTTGATGCAATTCCTCATGATTGGCCAAAAGTGCTTTATGTTGTTCATTCATTTTTACCACAGCCCTGCGTTTCCAGTTTTCATAGGTAATAATCACTACAAAATAATACAGCATGATCCCCATCAACATCACCCCTGCATAAAAAGAGTAGACCTCCTCGGGCATTTGGCTTTCTGGCAAAAGATCTAATGAATCTGTAATAAAAATAAAGAGCACATCCAAGGTGGTGATAATAAACCATAGTATACCTGACAGTCGATTAGCATACCAAAATGCACTGACAATAACGCACAAAAACCAAGCAATAACAGGTGCTTCAATCCCTCCTGAATAAATAGCAATGATGCTTAACCCCAAAAGAACCAAGAATGAAAAGGCATTGCCAATAATATAAAATTGAACTTTTAATTTTAACAGAACAAAAAGAAGAAAATGTACCGCTATAAAGTAAAGACAAACTAATTCACCCACTTTAAAACGCATCACATATTTTGACAGGAAAAAGTAAGTCACACTTATAGCCAGCGTCGTTATCAAAGATATTTTCAGAAATCTAATTTTATCACGAGCGCTTTCATCTTGTAAAGTAGTAAATGTAGTTGTTTGAAGTAAGTTGTCATCCATATTCAAGTACACAATTAGTAGGGTAAATCTACCTGTAATTATAAGTGAGATCAAAAATAGAAAAATTAAAGCAGACCCTTCTTAAAATCAAAAGTGTTAACAACTGATGCTAAAATTTAAAGATAATTATTAAGGTTTTATAGATTTTCACGACTAACATTTAACAAGTTGTTCAATCATTGATATTATTGAATAGCTATAAAACAATATGAAAGCCCGAAGGGTTAATAAGAAAAAAACTCAATAAATACTTTTTAACACTATGAAAAACCTATTCCGAGTATTGCTCCTTTTGTCTATGGCCTTTACGGCTTGTGAAAGTGACAGCGTTGATCCTAATAATGGTACAACTCCACCTCAAAATCTTCCTTCTGTAGGTGATAACGAAGTTTCTTTTACAAAAGCAGCCAATACTGATCCTAACAGCGAAGCCAACCAAGATAGAATTACAGATAATGTATGGATCACTAGAGGAAACGATGGAGGTCAAATTTTTAATATAAAAGAAAATTCTACTTATAGTAAAAATAGCAGTCCGGTGGGAACTGAATGGGCTGTGGGTACAGTGGAAAATAAAGATAACTTAACCTTTGCTCCATTTAGAACTGCTGTTAAACCCAAAGAAGTAGTAGGGCAAAGTTTGGTTGTTCACCTCATTCAAGACAATATTTATCTGAATATAAGATTCACTTCCTGGTCAACAAGTAAGAGCGGTGGTTTTGCTTATGTCAGAGATGCAGTTCCAGAATAATTATGAATTCTGTCATTAAAATAGCGTTTTTATTCGCCTCCTTTTTCAGTATTAATCAAAGCTTTGGACAGTCTTATTTAATTGATAAAAATGGGACAACTACTTTTTTCTCAGATGCATTAATTGAGGATATTACAGCCACCAGTACATCCTCTATGGGAATTATGGATACTGCTACTCACAAGGTGGCGGTATCTATTCTTATGACTTCTTTTGAATTCAAACTTTCATTGATGCAAGAGCATTTTAATGAAAATTATGTAGAGTCTGAGAAATTCCCTAAAGCAACTTTTTCGGGGCAATTATCCACTCCTCCTGATTTAAATCAAAATGGACAACAGGAAATGCAGGTAAAAGGCAAACTGAGTATTCATGGTAAAACAAAGCCACTTGAAGCAAAAATTACCTTTAATATTTCAGATCATCAAATAGAAGCTCAAACTACTTTTAACGTTGCACTGGAAGATTTCGATATTGAAATTCCGCAAATTATGTTCAACAAAATTGCTGAAGTAGTCAAAGTCACTTCTACTTTTTCTTTTAAAAAATGAAAACAATCTATCTCTTCTCTATTTTTTTATTGATTTCTCTAACTTCTTATACTCAAGATGACCTTTTGGATGTATTGGAACAAGAAACCGACACGACACCCACTTATGTGTATGCCACTTTCAAAGGGTCAAGATTAATCAATGGGCATACGCTCGAAACACGTGGACAAAATGAATTGGAATTTTTGATTTCTCATCGCTTTGGACCTGTGAGTGATGGAAGTTATGAATTATTTGGTCTCGATCAAGCCAATATCAGACTGGGCTTAAGTTATGGTATCAACGATCGGCTGACAGTAGGTTTAGGCAGAAGCTCTTTTGAAAAAACGTATGATGGGTATTTGAAATACAGACTGCTCCGTCAGGCAAGCAGTGGTAAAAGCACACCTATCTCAATTACTCTTTTTGGTTCCGCCACTTATATTACGTTAAGAGATCCAATCTATGAAACAGCTTCCAACCGAATGACCTATACCACACAAGCTTTAATAGCCAGGAAGTTCAGTTCCTCTTTCTCTCTCCAACTTATGCCCACGTATATTCATTTTAACCTGACCACTACCACTCAACTTGATCAAGATCTTTTTGCATTAGGTATTGGCGGAAGGCTAAAATTAACTAGGCGACTTTCTATCAATGCTGAATATTATCCAAGACTCAATGCGACAAGTACAGTCTATTATGATGCGTTTGCGGTAGGTTTTGATATTGAAACGGGTGGTCATGTTTTTCAATTTCATGTGACCAACAGCAGACCAATGATTGAAAAAGGGTTTATTGCAGAAACCACAGAGGATTTCTTTTCTGGAGATATCAGATTGGGTTTCAATATTTCCAGAAGTTTTGTGTTAGGCAAAAAGAAGAAGAAGCAATGGGATTAAGGAATATTTTTGTCAATCCTCCATTGATATTTCTTTAAGCTTTTCCCTTCAAGACTAGAGGGAGTACTACCAAACTATAATGGTAGAAAGCTCAATGGCGCGAATGTTAAGCGTTAGTGTCATTCGTGTCATTCAGATCATCAGAAATCTCCTGATTTCTAAATACTAAATAGTTTACAATGTACTAATTCGCCCTAGGGTGAAACTCTGTTATGACCTGCTGTAGATATTCTTTATTTAAATGGGTGTAGATTTCGGTTGTAGTGATAGATTCATGTCCCAACATTTCTTGAACCGCTCTTAAATCTGCACCACCTTCCACCATATGAGAGGCAAAAGAATGCCTGAATGTGTGAGGACTGATATTTTTCCCCAATTGGATGGCCTCCGCTAACCTCTTGATAATGGTAAAAATCATTACTCTTGTCAGCTTTGCTCCTCTCCTATTCAAGAAAATAATATTCTCAGATCCTTTTTTAGGCGTTTTTGTAATACGATCTTTTTCAATGTAAAGTGTAATTTGGAAAGCCGCTTCCTCTCCAATAGGTACAAAGCGTTCCTTGTCTCCTTTTCCAACCACTTTGATAAAGCCTTCGGCCAAAAACAGATCCTCCAAACTTAAATTGATCAACTCAGAAACCCTAAGACCACAACCATACAACACCTCCAAAATAGCGTGATTTCGTCTTCCCTCATAAGTAGTATGGTCAATCGCTTCTATCAGTAAATCAATTTCCTCAACCTCCAACGTATCAGGAAGTTTTTGAGTCAAACGCGGAGTTTCAATCAATTCAACAGGGTTATTTTCCGTTTGATCGGACTCATTGAGGTAGGTATAAAAAGATTTCAAACCTGATAAAATCCTAGCTTGTGTTCTTGTTGAGAGGTGAACCTCTTGTTGTAAATACATCAAAAACGAAACAACATTCTCTCTTGTTACATTTTGAGGCTTAAGGTTGTTATCCACCAAATCCGCATATTCAACAAACTTAGAGACATCTCTCAGATAAGCTTCAATTGTATTTTTGGACATCCCTCTTTCCAACCTCAAATAAAGAGCATAATCCTTTACCGTTACTTTCCAGTTCATCAAAATTATAAATTAGACCACCTTTCACGCATTTTGTACTTTTCCCATTCCCTTCTCAGGGCCAACCTTGCCAATGCATCTGCAATATCTTCAATACTCCCCAAGGCAAAAGCTTCTTTGACCAACTCCTCCTTTACATCTATACGATACAGTCCATTCATTAATTTGCTGGAATCATTGCGTAATAAATGCTCAAAATACTGGGAAAGTTTATCCGCTGCATCTCCAAAAGTAGGCGGATTGTACTCCTCCTCTATCTCAAAACGGTCTCTTATTTTATTCCATGTTTCTAAATACATAGCGAAAGATAGTTAGAAAAAGGATCAATATCAGTAATTACTAACAATAAGCATTTACTGTTTGATTAAATTCAGGGGAAAAGACAATAACTATTTTTAATAGGAAGTTAATGTAATATTTTCTTCACAAAAGAATATTACAACTTTTAGTTATAAATAATTTTATTGAAATTTTTTATCAATTGTTGAATTATCCCAATTGTTATAGGCAGAAAAATACCTAAAAAGGTTGAACTATACATGAAATTATAAGGCCATGTATTTAACTCACTAATTTCTTTGTCAATATTTTTTAGCTTTAAATAATAGTTATCTAAAAATTCAATTTCATCTTTGGTTGAAGACTCATTTGTATCTAATGAAAACATAAAATCAGTCAAATATCTTAGCCTATTTCTTACTTTTATCAGTTCATTTACCTTATATTCTTTTAAAAGAACATGCAATTTTTTTACAGGTACAATAAATACTATACCTGATAAAATAAATGGGAAAACTTTCCAAAAATGCATAATCGAATATACATATAAGTTTTTATCATCACTTTTCAAATTTACCCATTCATAATGACCGATAAAAAAATATATCATCACTCCTATGATTATAAAATAAATTGCAAATACAAACAATATATTTCCAATAAATAATGTTCCTGCACACTTATCAGGGTATAAGTAATCTAACTTCAACGTTTTTGCAAAAGATACTTTCTTTATCAATTTTACAATTACTATAGTAGCATTTACAGTTATCCCTCCAATAAAACCAATTGAAAATATTTGAAAAAAAAATGTGCTGACTAAATAATAATCTTTATCAAATAGATATTTCACCCCAAATAAATAAGCAAAAAATACATTTATACAACCAAAAGAGAATGCAAAAAATAATGTCCTATTACCCAGAAAATCTTTTTTGTAGGTCTCATTTAAATCAGAATTATTTGCTTTTGTAAGATGGATAAGGTTTGCTAAAAATCGCCTTAGTCTTTTTGTTGCACTTATCACTAGGTAAGCTCCTACAGAATTCATTGCTGATAAAAAGAAAGACATATCTTTTATTATTAAATACTTAGTCGTCTCCTCTTCTAATACTGAAGCTATTAAGTGAAGTGAAAATAAAATTAGACCAAAAACCAAAGAGAATAATAGAGGATCCCAATTCAGGTATCTTAAAAATTTTTCATAAAATGTTAGAATGTCAAAAGACAAATCATTTTCATCGTGAGCATTATTACTATTGAAAATTTCAATATTCCCCATTTTTTAGCTTAAAGTAAGAGTTAATTAGTCTTATTTATTATGAGAATTCACAAAATTTATTCCAACAAATAAAACTCTTATTACTAATGAATAATAAAGAAAAAAATAGCAAACATGATATGATTATTACAACATATGTCATTATAAATATCTCTATCATTTAGGGCCTTTAATAGAATTTATCACAGTTCGTTTTATAAAGAATTTTCGAAATATGATAGACTTAAAAGAACAGTATTAAAAACTTATTTTTGTTTAAGAGAAAGAATGACTCATTTTTTAATTTATAATTCGTGAGTAAATGCGAAACCTACTCTCACATTCCAAAAAAACATAAAATGTCACCCCAAAATCATAATCATTCCCTCCTTTTTTATTGGGATGTCAATACAAACTCTCTATTAGCGTGAAAAATTGATTGGGAACTCTCTTGAAAAAGAGTAAAATGATATAGTTGTTCCCTTTTAAGCGACGATTGAATACACTTCTCTCAGGATTACAGGTAATATTACGTTCTCCGATAGCAGTGTTTTTATATTCTTCTGATTTTTTTTGACAGGTTGAAAAATAACTTCAGGGTATTCTATTAAAAGCTGAAAGTACTGCCAATCATTTTTAAAGTGGTAAAGCTTTGGCAGAGATAATCGAAGAGCATAAATGTGATACTTAAACCCTTTCTTTTGGAAAACAAATTTGTATTTTCTTCTCTCTCTTGAACTATCGGAACGCCAAAAAATTTCACGGCGTTCAGCATATAAAAAATATTTGGAACGGAAAGTAAAAGAGGTTTTACTGGGTTTTGTTTTCGACATGCTTCCCACAACTTTCTTTCGGGTTTTAGCAAATTGATGGGCTGTTATGGCTTGATATTTTTGGTGCTTTGTATTTCTTTTTATCTCTCTATAGATAGTTGAAATATGTACGTTCAATGCTTCTGCAATCTTAGTTTTAGAAATGCCTGCATCCAATAATATTTGAAGGTATTTTCGATGAACAATCGTCAGGTGAGGTTGCCTTTTCTCCAAAAGATCTAGTTCTAATTCAATTTCGCTGAGTTGGGCTATTAATAATAACCGGTTGGTTTCTAAAGCTTTCTTCATTTCTGAAGACTGTTGAAGTGACTCCAATGAGGAAGTGATACTTTTCAAATCATTGTCCTTCTTTCTATATAAATACAATAGATTTTCTCTTTTACGCTCTTGTTCAGATGTAACATAAATGTCCAACTCATATTGAATGAGTTGTAATAACGTTTTTTGAGTGGCTGGAGATATCGTTTTGCAGTGAGCGTTCATTAATTAATCTTTGGATAACATTATTTACGTTATATTAAAACTTAAAAGCTCTAATTCCAAATAAATAGCTTCGTTGTATTACAAATAAAAGAAAAATCATACTATTTCTTCTTCAAAAAAATTACCAAACCTTGCTCTATTTTCCTTAACTTTGCATTACATAAAAGAAGCAGACTGACTTTTATTTTTAAGTAATCTTATTAATTTTTTTCATCAATGTTTAAACAAAGCAAACTTCTCATTATAGGGCTACTCATCTCTATATTAGGCTCTTCTTGCGAACAAGAAGAAGTTCAAACCACCATAGAAAATCTACCTACTCTAACGTTGGACTCAACAGGTTTTCTTAGAGGCACATCTACTCTACAGTTATCTATAGAAAAGGAAGATGACATAGAGGTAACTGAGGTTATTTTCACTGCCAATGGACAATCACTTAATGTCGATACAAAACAAGAAAATGGACAATGGCTCTTTACTTTTGATTCAAAGCAGTTGGAAGAGGGGTATCAGGAAATCACTTTTGAAGCCTTACTTGCCAGTGAAAAAAAATTACCACAGAGTTCCGTAAAAGAATCTTTTGAGATTGAGGTGGATAATTACCTTCCAACATACCTAGTAAGAGCTGGGTTTGTCACTGACAAAAATTATCAAGGTCATCTCAGGGATAGATATGAAAGTCAGGAAACAATTATGTTCTTTGATAAAAATCAAGAACCTATATCTGAACCCATCTATTTGAATGATTTTGCAGGGGAATTAAAAATACTAATCCCTGAAGACAATCGTGATCAAGTTTTCTACAAAGGCATTTTATATTCATACATCAATGAATATAAAATTGAACTATATACAACAAATAAACTTGATTATTGTACATTAAATTATACTGAAGTTCTTTCACAATCCACTGAATTAAATACTGAATACAACCGTAAAAGAATTCAGGATAGAAAAACAGTAACAGTGGCCTATCCAAATAATTCAATAACTGTTAGTAGTTTCAGATCCCAAGAAATGGGCTATACTTTTGAAACTATTAATGGTATAAATTATTATACTTTAGTTCTAAATGAATATGATGATCAACACAACCAACAATATACTAGTATTGACTATTTTTATCTCAAACATTATGAAACCAACAAAAGTATATCAATTCTAACAGAAATAATGAACGATGGGGATACATTAATGATAACAGAAGAAGATATTCTCAATTCACCCGCGCAAACTATTATTACAACCTCAACTCCACCTGACGAAAGACTTTACTATTACCTTTATTTCACCATCAACGGTAAAAACTATTTTGATTATATTTATGAAGAATATGATGACGAGGGAAATTCCTTTGTAAGAATACCTTCTGCTTATTATAATGTTCCAGATATAGATATAAAATATTGTGTTTTTAATCGTAAATATGAACAAAATGGGTATAGTGAAATCAATACATTGATAGAAGACCCATCTAATAAGAACTTTAATATTCCCTACCCAATTAACTACCTCAACCATACTCTTAATGGTAGTGAAATATCAATTGCCACCACAAATGAAATTGATGAAAACTATTTTAAAAGAAGCGGAGTAACTTATACTATCTCAAATCCTGAAGAAAAAGTGAACTATATATATCGTCAAAGTGTACTATCTTACTTGGAGGAAGAATTGAAATTCGACTTTTCTAAAATACACAAATCATTTTTAGAAGCACACAATGGAAAATTCCAGAAGGTAGTAAATAGCACTGTGAACTATAGAGACTATACTTTAGGGAATACAAAAGGAGGAATTACTCAACCTTACTTCTTGATGAAGAATACTATTTACGAAAACTCTAATACAAGAATGAACGGTCCTTACACCATAACTGAAATGGACAGGCAATATCATGAGCGACAAATAGAGCATGACTTAAGAGAAAAAGGTGTTACAATACATTACAAATAGTACTTAATTAACGCATCAATCATCATTAATAAAAAAGCATTTTTCATTAAAAAAGTGGTCCTTTTCTTCAACAGAGGATCACTTTCAATTTCATAAACCTTAATATAAATGTCACTCTCTTTTCTACAGTAGTGGTCTATACTTATCATTTTTCAAACTATGGTCTTTCAAAACAAACTTTTGAGTATTGGGATGATTATCTCTTTACTATTCTCTTCTTGTGCACAAGAAGAAATTCAAACTACTTCTGAAAATCTACCTACCCTGAAATTGGAATCAACAGAGTTCCTTAGAGGAAACTCTACATTAAGCATCACCACAGAGAAGCGTGATTCTATGTCAATTCATAATATCATATTATCTGTCAATGGGAAAACACTTGATCACGTTTCAAAACTTGAAAATGACCAATGGAAAGTAACTTTTGATTCAAAGCAATTAGAAGATGGGTTTCAAGACATTACATTTGAAGCTTTATTATCCAGTGAGTTTGCATTACCTCAGACTTCTGTTAAACAATCTTTTGAGATTGAAGTGGATAATTACATAGAACCTTACTTTGTAAAAGAAGGGCTTATTGATAGTTTAAATTATGACAATGGTGGTATTAGTAAAAGTAATGCGGAAGAAACCGTTATATTTCTTGACCAAGATCAAAACCTGATTGGAGAACCTTTGTACTTGAACAACTTCTCTGGCAATGTCAAAATTCTTATCCCTGAGAACAATAGAGATAGAACTTTCTATTCTGGAAAAGCATCATCTCATAGATTAACTTTTTATAATTATCCGAACAATATTCATTTTGAAGAAGCTGCTGTCATTCGATATTCAAAAGTTCAATCTAATAGTACTATTATTAAAGATTATTACACATCAATAAATTTTGATAAAGAATACGACACCAAAAGTGTAACAATTGGATTTCCTACAGATTTAGACAGATACCTTGTAAAAAACTATGACCATATTAATAACTCTGTAGTTATGAACGAGGATAATGATATGAAGTATATTTCATTTAAAATAAATATAAATGAAAGTAGTACATACCCCAATGCTTTTAGAGCATATCATTTCAGCTTAGAGAAAAGTATTCATATTCTAACAGAACTTATGAATGACGGAGATACAATTATTTTTAACAAAGAAGATATTCTTAATCAACCTGACGAAGATGAAATTAATTATCCTAAACCTAACGAAAGCCAATCCATACGCTACTTTCAAATATTAGAACTTGAAGAAAAACAGTTTATTAGATATTCTAATACTTATGAATACGTTGGAGATAAAGTATTAGAAAAATTTACATCAACCTACTTCAATGCTCCTTCCATAAAAATAAAATATTTGGTTGAAAAGCGTAACATTGAAGAAGATGGCATTTCAGAAAAAGAAACTATTATAGATAAGATTACGGATTCATATGATGAACCATACCCGCTTAATTATATAAAATATACTCATAACCAAGGTTCTGTATCCGTATTACCCAATGATGTTTTGGAAGGTAAATATTATAAACAAGCTACTATTGATTATTCTTTTACTCAAAAAAATAACCAATATCGTTCTTATCAAGCTGTGTCAAATAACCAACAAAATGAGTTTGTGTTTGATTTCTCAAAAATTGATAATTCATTCTTAACTGCTCATGGAGGTAAGTTTAAAGTACTTTTTGAGAAACCTATACAATTCAAAGAGTTTTCATATTTATCATTAACTGATGCTACATTTCAAAATAGATTTTATATGAGAAAAAAAGTATATGAAAATTCTAATACTCGAATGACAATAGATCATTCTAATGCAGAAAGGAGTCTATCAAACAGGTATGATGACTTTGACAAACCAATTCAATAAAAAAATAAAAAAAGCGATTTTCTTCCTCTAGAGATCGCTTTTCTTCACAGAAAAAATAAGTTCAATTTGTTATTCCATCTTCTGTTCCTCAATTTTGTAATACATCGATAGAAACATCAGGCTTCTTTTTTTCTTATGCGATTTAAATCTTATAATTTTTTCAACGATGATCAAACATAACAAACTATTGATTATTGGGATTATTATCTCATTATTTCTCTCTTCTTGTACACAAGAAGAAGTTCAAACTACCATAGAAAATCTTCCAACACTAAGGTTAGAATCAAAAGATTTTCTTAGAGGCACATCTACTCTACAGTTATCTATAGAAAAGGAAGATGACATAGAGGTCACTGAGGTGATATTTACCGCTAATGGACAATCACTTAATGTCGATACAAAACAAGAAAATGGACAATGGCTCTTTACTTTTGATTCAAAGCAGTTGGAAGAGGGATATCATAATTTCACTTTTGAGGCCTTACTTTCTAGTGAAAAAGAATTGCCACAGAGTTCTGTAAAAGAATCTTTTGAGATTGAGGTAGATAATTATTTACCTACTTATCTGGTTGGTAGTGGTGTAATTGAAAGCTTTAACTATCAAGATTATTTTTATTCTGTAAAGAATACTGAAATCACATTGATGTTTTTAGATAAAAATCAAAACCCTATCTCTGATGCTTTTTATCTCAATGATTTTTCTGGAGAAATAAAGGTTTTGATACCTGAAGATAACAGAGATCAATACTTCTATCAATGCAGGGCTTTATCACGTACTGATACAAAAACATTTAACACTAATGAAGAAAGCGTCGCCTACGTTAGCTATATTGAAATCTCTTCTTCTAATACAGAAATAAATGATTTTTACAGCCAACAAAAACCCAAGCCTCAAAGGAAAGAAATTACAATTGGTTTCCCTTCCAACATCGAATCTTCTCTTGTTATCAATCATAGATCTGCAATTTTCTTTTATAAAAGAAATGAAGAGAATGATATGATCTATTTGACTTTTGATTTAGATACAAGAGAAACTTATGAAAGTCGTGATCACTACTTCTTTTTGGCAACCCATAAAGAATTGGATAAAAGTATTTTTATTATGACTGAAATAATGAATGATGGGGATACAATTTCTTTTAACAAAGATGACATTAACACGCAACCTAAAGATGTAATAGTGAAATCCAATTTTCTTGAATTTAACCATACGCATTACTTCTTCTTTCAACACGCAATAGTAGATGGAAAAAGTTACTACTTCGATATTCCAATATACACTGAAAAAAAAGTTGATAACAAATTCATTTATAGATATACTACTTCATACTTTAATGCCACACCATCCCAAATTGAATATTCTGTACAACAACATAATTACAATATTGGCAAGGGGGAAATATCAAGAAGAACCTCAATTATTGCTGATGTTGCTAATAGTTTTAATGACACCTACCCCATTGAGTATCTTCTTTATGAAAACAATAATTCTATTAATTCAATATTTCCGACTGACGCTGTTGAATATGAATACTCTCAAATAAATTTAAAGTATGAATCGGAATCAATTGCAGAAAGGTATGTTCTATCTTTCAGGAAAGATACTATTGACTTTGATTTCTCTAAAACGGATAGTTTAATTGTAAATGCTCATAATGGCAAGTTTAAAGAGATCTATGAAGCACCTGTAAATTCAACAACTTTTACTATTGGCAACTTAGGAAACACATTAAAAGATAGTTCTTTTTATATCTCAAAAACAGTATATAAAAATTCAATTTCTACCCCCATTAGAGCTTACTCTGATGACGAAATCCGTCGTAAACAAGAACTTGAACAAATACATTATTTAAAAGGCTTGAAGCTTTATCAAGACTAGTGCATTGTAAATTAGTGATAAAACAAAAAAGCGATCTCCTTCACAAAAAAGAGATCGCTTTTTTAATATCTAAAAGTCAGGAATTAATCCCACTCGTCAGCTTCGATTGCTTCAATCACTTCTACCAATCCATCAAAAGTATTTACACCCACTGAAACTTCTGAACCGCCTTTTAGAGCGATACCTTCAGGGTTTACAGTTTCTAATACATCATTGATAGAGTTTTCGTCAAAACCACCTGCGATTAAGATTTTATATTCCTCTGTGAATGTTTTTAATTGCTTTAATGTTTCCTCAGATAACGTTTCTTCAAACTCCAATTGGAACATTTCCACTTGTTGTTCCAGCATTGACATTTGCTGTTCGATTTCTGAAAGGTTATTTTCTACTTTAATTCTGAAAATTAAAGGCTTTCCTAATTTCGATAAATCATTGACTAAAGCAGGATTGTCTGTCACTAAAACATCAATAGCTTCGTATTCCTCCAGGTTCACATCAGCAGATTCGTATAATTCACCAGCGAATTTGATACCCGCTAACCAACTTGCAATTTCTTTAAACTTATCAGGAGACACATAACGTTTGTGTGATGCCTCAATGGGAAAGCCAATCAATTCTACTCCCATTCCTGCACAGTATCTTCCATCTCCTAAATTATCTACATCAGAAACAAAAACGCGTGTATTCAGTGCCATATCTTCAATCGTTATTATTGGAAGTGTATTCCTGTTAGTGAATCCACTTGAATGTTATAATAAATTTATTTTTGCAAAGGTTGTAAAATTGATCGAAACCAAAAAGCCCCTTTCATAGTTTATTTCAAAAGGAACAATTTGTTCTCTTTTTTTAGGAGATCAATGGAGCCAAAATAGGTGGCGTTTATGAATAAAACATGTAATTACTCTCTGCCGTATTATTTTTCCATTGATTCATAGGAGAATTTGAAATTCTGAAAAATAAAATCTGTACCTTTGCGCTTAAGAAAGAGTGTATTAGATTAAGATTACACTAAGTTAACAAAACAATTACACGTTACTATGTCGATAAAATTTCTTGAGGCTTTAGAGCAGACCATCAAAGACAGACATGATTCTCCTTCAGATACTTCTTATACAAGTAGTCTTTTTGCAAAAGGAATCAATAAGGTTGCTCAAAAAGTAGGTGAAGAAGCGGTAGAATTAGTCATCGAGGCGAAGGATGATAATGAAGAATTATTCCTAAATGAGGCGGCCGATTTACTGTACCATTATATTGTACTTTTACGTGCTAAAGGTTATGGTTTAGAAGATGTTACGAAAATTTTAGAAGAACGTCACAAGTAAATTATTAAGTATGCTTGATTTTGATTAAATTACTATTACAAAACAACATACTACCCAAGAAAACACATGAAAACCTTAGAGTCTATATCATTTCGAAATTTCGAGCTCATAGAGGAGTACCTCAATGGAAAACTGAGTCCTGTAGAAAGCCAAACGCTTTTGAGACGACTTACGATTGACCATGAACTGAGGGAGGATTTTGATTTGGTAGTGGAGATGAGCACAGACATGGTTTCTTGGCCAATCGAAAAAAAGAATAGAATACGAATTGCTTTTGCTACAAGACATTCCAAAGCTGTAGTTTCTCAAAACAAGGCCAACCTTGCTAAAGATCTAGTGGCTTACGGCACTGCAACTATTGCGGCGGCAGGTTTATTGGTATTTGTCAGTGGCTTATTTGTATTCTTCGCTTCATAAATTCGTTATATCGAAAAAGGCTACCTTCTGAAAAGGTAGCCTTTTTTTGAAAACGAAAAATTATATATCTGATTATCAGCGTAAAATATCTTACTGAGTAGAAATTCTTACAGTAACAAATCAGTGTTTTGTTATTTGATATTACAAACTTAAGAAAACGAAATACTAAATGAAAGCGAAAATTCGCAAAAAATCCGATTTTTCATTAAATCTGTGCTATTTTTACATTTATTAGCCACCATAAAGTATTTTTGATCGTTATCAGATAGTATCTTGTTGCTATTGAATAGAGGAGGAGGTACTTCTACAAATGTTTTTCGAGTGTTGTGGATCATTTGTATTGGTGCTGAGTGTTTTATAAAAATCAAATTTGAAACCAAGTTAGTCAATATACATCCTGTGATATTAGAAGAAAATATACGCCTTATTTTCGGTTTGAAGGTCCGAATGCATAGGCAAGAACAGAAATTATCATTATCGGAATTAGCAAAAAAGGCTGAAATGTCCGTTTCCTACATCAACGAAATTGAGAAAGGAAAGAAGTACCCTAAAAGAAATAAAATAACATCACTGGCGGCTGCTTTAAAAGTATCTTATGATGAGTTGGTTTCTTTGAAGATCTCCAAAAAACTAGGGGCTATTTCAAAGTTATTGAACTCTAATATTCTTCAGGAACTTCCTCTAGATGTTTTTGGTCTTGAACCAAGAAACCTCTTAGAGCTGATGTCAGATGCTCCATCCAAACTTTCTGCCTTCATCAATACTATTGTTGAGATTTCAAGAAATTACAACCTTACAGTAGAAAACTTTTACTTTTCGGTGTTACGTTCTTATCAAGAAATCCATGATAACTATTTTGAAGAAGTAGAAATTGCGGCAAAGGAATTCAGAAGAAAGATCATAGATGACGACAAGCCGTTGGAGATCCAACTACGTCAGTACTTGACAACGTTCTGCAATTATAGAATTGATGAAGAAAGCCTTTCGGAACATGAAGCTTTAGACACATTGAGAACGGTCATTAAAGTTGAAGATGACGGCACAAATGTCTTGATGATCAATAAAAAGCTGAATGCCAGAAGACGTACGTTTATATATGCTCGTGAAGCAGCCTTTCAGGTGTTGAACCTTCAGGAAAGATCAATGACTTATTCATGGATGCAAGTCAAATCTTTCGACATGCTTTTCAATGATTACATGGCCACTTATTTTGCTGGAGCCTTTTTAGTACCTGAAGAAGCATTGGTAGAAGATCTGCAAGAGATTGTGCACAGCAATAGTTTCTCTAACGAGAAAATGTTAGACCTCATTGCAAAGCATAATACTTCTCCTGAGACTTTCCTTCACCGTCTGACAAGTATTCTTCCAAAGCATTTTGGCTTAAGCAAAATTTTCTTCCTGCGTCTGGATCATATTCCTGGTTCCAACCGCTACTCATTGACCAAAGAACTTCACCTTGATGGATTACATAGCCCTCACGGTACGGTACTGAGTGAACATTACTGTAGAAGATGGGTTTCTTTAAAGATTTTTGAAGACCTAGAACAAGCGAGATCAGAAGGCAAGGAAGATGAATATATTTGTGATGCTCAAACTTCAAGGTATATCACTTCCGGTAAAGAATACTTCTGTATCAGCGTTGCAAGAGCATTGCCATTGGTAGATGAAACTATTGATACAAGTATTACAATTGGATTCTTGATCAATGATAATTTCAGAGAAAAATCCAAATTGTGGCAGTCCGAAAAAGTAAGGATGGAGTTCGTAAATGAAACCTGCGAACGTTGTCCATCAGTAGACTGTCAGGTAAGGGCTTCTGATTCTATTGTATTGAAAAAAGAACAGCAAGAAAAAGAAAGAATTGCTGCTTTAGAAGCAATTTTAGGAAAACCTGTTGTATCTTAGGCGGTGAATAATTCTACTGTTAAGGTTTTTATAGATCAATTGCATCTAATAACATACTAAAAAGGCGAAGAGATTCAAGGAATTATTCAATTCTTAGAGTTTCTTCGCTTTTTGAGCTCTACATCAATTTTGAAACCTCAATATTAGATGGATTTCAAGGTATACTCTTATAATTTAAATTGAGATCACTCAATCTCTAGTACTGTAGATTTTTTTATCGTCAAATCTTAGTGACTTTACACACAAAACATATCTTCTTTTTCATTCTTTTCATTTTTATGAATGGCACCCTCCTTTTTGCTCAAAATAGAGGGAAGGAAAAGTATGATTTTGATTTTGATGAAGTCAGCTGGGCAGAGGCGATTACAATGCTTTCTGAAGCACATGATTTAAATTTCATCTACAGTGATGATAACCTTCCGGTGGTCAACCGTTTTACCTTCCAAAAGAAAAACGCCAAACTTGATGAAGTGCTTACGGCTTTATTCAATGGACAATTTTTAGGCTATAGAATCGATGGCAGTGATGTAATTATCTCTGTGAACCGAATACCGCTTGATTCAAGGGAAGGGCGAAGACTCACCCGATATCCAGTCAATGGTATCATAAGGGATTTATACTCTAAAGAAACAGTTATTGGCGCCACGATCTTCTTTGAAGATATCTCCATTGGTACTGTAAGCAACGTCAATGGCTTCTATTCCATTTCTGTTCCAGAAGGAAAATACCTCGTTTCTATCAAATCTTTGGGCTATACAAATGTAGATACACTCATTGAAGTAAAGGGGGAAACGGAATTGAACCTTAACCTGAAAATCAAAGAGACAAAGTTAAGAGAGATTGTAGTGCTTTCGAGTAACTCCGAAATCTATGACGGTATTTTGCAACTGAGTAATATTACGACTGTTACTCCCGAAGCCACCAATGAACTTCCACTTATTTTGGGTGAGGGAGATGTAATGAAATCGTTGCAGCTCATGCCAGGCTTCAAGAGTGCCAATGAAGGAAGTTCAGAAATTTCCGTACGCGGTGGCGGCACAGATCAGAACTTATTTTTAATTGATAATGTGCCTATTTACAACGCCACTCACAGTTTAGGGTTTTATTCTATTTTCAATACCAACTCATTGAAAAATGTTCAAACCTACAAAAGTGGTATTCCAGCTCAGTACGGTGGCAGAGGTTCTTCTGTCATCGATGTGCATCTGAAAGAAGGTAATAATCAGAATTATCGATTTTCTGGTGGAATAGGTACCATGTCGGCAAATGCCACTATTGAAGGACCTATCATTAAAGACAAAGCTTCATTTATTATATCTGGTAGAAGACCTTACACGGACTTACTTTCAAGTACTACAAGAGGTGACATCAATACGGTTCTTTTCTATGATCTAAGTTCAAAGCTTAAGTTCCAACTCAATAAGAAAAACGTACTGACGGTGTCAGGGTATTTCAGCAGAGATAAATTGGCCTTCCAAAATGTTTCTTCTAGTGAATGGGGCAACAAAACAGCCAATGTAACTTGGTCTTCTTTGCTTTCTCCTAAAACATATAGCAATCTTACTTTTTGGTACACCAACTATGATGTAGCTAATATTGTGAATACCATTCCAGAAACGAGTTATAGAACTACCTACGCATTGGATGATTATGGATTAAAATACAAAGTGGAACAGTATTTCACCCCTGACATGACGCTAAAAACAGGTGTTGAGAGCATTCTCCACACCTATAACCAAGGTAGTATTACACCTTTTGATGAAGAATCTATTGTGACACCCAATGATCCTCAGGACATCAGAGCAGTGGAATCGGGTCTATTTGCTGACTTTGAATGGAACATGAATGAGAAAGTGAAAGTAGGACTTGGAGTACGTTATTCAAGGTTTGATAATGTCAGAAACGAAAGAGAGTACATTTATGATATTGAACCCTTCCAGCTTTCTGCCGATAGTATTACGGATGGCAATATTGTAGATACAGTACGGAATTCGGGCATCAGCTTTGACCATTCTCATCACAGTATTGACCCTAGGGTTTCTGTCAGCGTGGCCTTGACTCCACAGCAGTCGGTTCGAATTGCCTATGATAGAATGACGCAATATGCACAAGAATTAGCATTGACTACTCTTCCTAGTAACTCTGGTGTATGGATTCCTTCCAACAAATACATAAAACCATTGATCAACAACCAGTATTCAATTGGTTACCTCACAAAATCAAGAGACAATATGTATGACTTCTCATTGGATGCTTATTATAAAACATCTGATGATATTCTGGAATTTAAACCCAACGGAAGGTATGTTGTCACCGATCATGTGGAAACAGACGTCACTTCGGGTACTGGACAGAGTTATGGGGTTGAATCAATTTTTAGAAAAAGAAAAGGAAAACTAACGGGATCTGTCTCCTATACTTACAGTTTTTCTTTTATCAAAATACCTCAAATCAATGATGGCAACTGGTATCCTACAGATCAGGATCAACGGCATGTTTTCAACATATTAGCCTCTTTCCAAATCTCAAAACAGATACAGTTCTCTGCTGTATGGAATTATGCCTCAGGGCGTCCATTTACCGCTCCAATCGGAAAATATTATAAAGAAGGTTATGTGGTACCTATTTATGGGGATCGAAATGGTGCAAGACTGCCAAGTACACATCACTTAGATATTTCTTTAACTTTTTATAGGAAAATGAGTGAACAGAAGAAAAATGAAAGTAGTTTCAACTTTTCTATCTATAATGTTTACGCTCGTAAAAATACCTATTCTTATATTTTTAGAAGTAAAAGAAACAACCCTGAAGAATTGGAAACTGTGAAGGTTTACTTATTTAGTATTATTCCTTCCTTCAGTTACAACTTTAAATTCTAAACATCAATGAATTATAAAAACCTAATTATAGTAGTAGTATTGGCAATATGGGGTTGTGAAGAACCCATTAGGCTGGATCTTCCGAGTGGTGAGCCAAGCACTATTATTGATGCCAATATCTCAGAAAGTAATGTGGTTTCAAGGGTTGTCCTGTCCAAGTCTTTAGGTTTTAATGATACCATTGATTTCCCTCCTATTGAAAATGCCAGTGTGGTATTGCAGCATACAAAAAGTGAAACCTCCTTTTCATTCAATTACGTCAATACACTAAGTGTTGGTGCTGTCTATGAAGCACAGAATGAAGTACAGCTTATCACTAACGACTTTTATTTTTTCTCCGTTTACTTACCTGGCAGTATTGAGGACCCCGATACACTGTATCAAGCAACGATGAAAATGCCTACCAAAGTCCCTGTGGATGGAATTGGCTTTAGAAAATTGGATAATGAAGTAGATCAGCATGTTTTAAGGATATTTTTCACGGATCCAGAAGGAGAAAGAAATTTTTACAGCTGGAGGGTTTCTCAGAAAATTAATGGGGAGTTTGTCATCTTATCAACCACTAAAGTACCACTTTATACCGACCAGGGAATTGATGGAAAATCGGTATTTGTAGAATTCAGTGGAAAGAATTTTTCACTCAATGATACGCTTCAAGTGCATTTCAAGTCACTGACCAGAGATGCTTATGATTATTATAGATCGCTGAATAATTTGATTGATGTTTCGGGAACCAACACCTCTGCGGATAATCCTAGAAGTAATTTTGTGAGCAGTGCCGGCGATAGATCCTTCGGTTATTATTCTTTGGAAGGAGTTGACGACACTGAAATTTTTGCAGTAATTGATTCTCTATAAAGACAACCGTTTAAAATATTTTTTCAAAAAAGGCTGAGCAAACTTATACACCTTAAAGCCTCCTCGGATCAGATATGGACTGATATACTCTTTGATTTTTTTTCTGAATTGAACTGAAACATAAGCCATCACAGCGGTGACAATGATTTGCACCATATTTTCATATTTCAAAGCATAAAGCATTGAGATAGTGTTGGCTAATGTCATTAGAAAATAAGACAACGCATCCCAAAATTCCTGATTGGTTTGCATCTTGAAAAAAGCAAACTCCACCTCATACCAATGCCTTCTTAAAGTCCTTTTTATTTGGCTGGAATTCAGTTGAATTTCTGAATCTGTCATCTTAGGAATATAATTAAAGACATCAGCATCCAATTGAATCACAGTCATGAAACTGTACTCCCCTCCTGTTTTTAAAAGCAGAGGGGTATTGATCTCTACCCCTCCGTTTTGGAAAGTTTCAACCAGCATCTCCGCCGCATCTTTTGAAGCTTTGAGTTGCTTAAGTTTTTCATTAAATACCTTCCAATTCACCATATCTATGATTCAGTTGTTTTGTTATTTCCAAAAATGGATGAAAATGCTTTTCCTGTTAAATCTGTGAGAACTTTGAAGAACGAAGACCAGTGACCTGTTGCTTCATTGGTAGAATTTTGATGAAAATTCATCACCATTGTTCTCAACTCTGGAGGAAGCTTTACAAACTTTGGTGTCAGGTAGGAAGTTACGTCTCCATCAATCTGCACTACAGTTTGAAGCAAAACCTGCTGTGTACCCAATTCCCAAGCTTTACGGATCTGCGTAATTTGTTCGGTTCCAAAATCCAATTCTTCCACTTCGTTCATTTCACGAAGCAAAATATCATTGTTCCATTTATGAGAGCCAATCTGTGAAGGATACCTATCATATTGCCCCACACCACCATCATTGAATTCAGCATCATAACCTCTTTGCCCTTGCTTTGTTTCAATGGCTAACTTCGTACGTTGCATTTTGAACATTCCAATAAAGTTGGCACTTTGCCTTTCAATTCTGTAAAGCATCTGAATCCTTTCTTTCAAACTTTCAGATTGCTCTTCCGTTTGCATTCTAGGCAACAGTGACTCGTAGTATCTCTTTCCTTCCTGAGCAGCTCTTTTCACTTCATAAAAAGAATATTCACCCGCTCCTTCAAAACGCAACAGAAACTTCTCTTTTCCTGAAGCATCCACACAAGCAGGAACACCTTTGGCTTTTTCACAAATACCAAACTCAATCAGTGTTTTTCTATACCTTTCTATGATATCTCTTAATGCCAAACGCTTGTTGACGGGCATTTTAGCACCTGTTGTATTCTCCTTTAAAATGGTATTAACTTCCAGCGTTAATAACTCATTGGCGATAGACTTTAGGGATTTCTCCATTGTATTCTATTCTTCCTCTTTTTTAGTATCCTCCTCATTATTGTCTTCTGAAGCTGATTGGTCGTCAGAAGAAGTGGCTGCAGGGGCATCATAATCAATTGGAGGAGTATCCAATGCTGGTGCGTCAGCTGTAGGTGCAGCCGCTGTAGAAGCTGGGTCAAACGCTGCTGCTTCATAATCAGGGGCTGCTGCCGCAGTCTGAGACGGGTCAAACGCTGTTTCTTCAGGATTGTATGACAACACCGGCTGTGCAGGTGCAGAAGGGAAAGCCTGTTGTGGAGTAGCCGCTGCACTGCTGTAAAATGAATCCGCAGGAGGAACGTCTATTCCTTTGGTCTTGGCATAAAGCTCAAACAAACTATAAACGGCCTTGATGTTGTCATTAATAATAGCATGTCCATGTTGTTCTTTTTGGGCATGAAAATCACGAACCCATGCATATCTATCTTGAACCAGATCATTACTTACATAAGAGGTCACATCACCTTTCAGTAAATGAATTTTACTATTCATTACTTTATAGTCCGTTCCTTCTTTTTTGACGATCTCGTCTTTTTCTCCATTGACATGGAAATCACCTACAATGGTTTTTATATCTAGAGTAACTAAGTTGTTGATATAATCTTCAATATTGTTGACAAAGTTCTGAAAGAACCCAACATTTTCCTGATCTGACATAGATATGTATTAAGGGGTTAGAATTTGATTATAAAAATGCGTATATAAATTTGAATCAATTGGATGAATTTTCCAAAAATTTAAGATAAAGTAATCATTTAGGAAATACTCACAATTATTATTGACCTCACTATAGTATATTTGTCTTTTACTTTCTTAATCTATAAAGAAAGATTAATCAAAATAGTCTTATAGAGAAACACTCATGGCTAAAGTCACAAAAGTATTAGATAAAGAATTCGTTCCTTTTATCAGTAAAGAGGAAATTGCGAAACGTAATCAAGAGATTGGACAACAAATCACAAAAGATTACGAAGGAAAAGATGTATTGATGGTCAGCGTTTTGAATGGCTCATTCATGTTCACATCAGACCTTGCAAAAGAGATTGATTTAGAAATTGACATCTCATTTGTAAAATATTCCTCTTACCAAGGTACTGAGAGTACTGGTAAAGTAAAACAATTGATCGGTTTTAATGAAGCTGACGTTAGAGGTAAACACGTGATCATCGTAGAGGATATTGTGGATACTGGACGTACTATGCAAGCTTTATTGAAAGATCTTGAGGTAATGGAACCTGCCTCTGTAAAAGTTGCCGCTTTACTTTACAAGCCTGAAGCTTTGAAAATTCCTATCACAATTGATTATGTTGGTTTTGAAATCGACCCTCGCTTTGTTGTAGGTTATGGATTGGACTATGATCACTTCGGTAGAAATATTCCTGAGATTTTAGTTTTGAAAGACAAAGCATAAGCCTCTCTAAAAACGATATATTAAAAAGGCTTTCAGATTTATATTTTCTGAAAGCCTTTTTGTATTTCTAAATGCTCCTAATATTGTACACTCGTCGATTATTTAGAATTTACAACCATAGGTTCGTTCATTTCATTAAAGTGGTTTTACAATATATTCATGAATTTTCACTCTGCCATCTCGAGTAATTTCCACTTTCCAATCTTCCTTGACATTCAAATTTAAAGGTTCTCCACTTGTTAATTCAGCTTCTAAGCTCACATTTAAATCAACATTATAAAGACCATTACTTTCTGTAACGACAATCGATTTGATTGAATGCTTGTTATTCGGTTTTATTGTTTTTCTGATGCCGTCGTACCACTCTTTAAAACCTTCATGACCAATAAATTTTCCTTCAGGAAATTGTAAAACTGTATCTTTTAGAAGATGGTTAGTGAAATACCCTTCATCACCTAAAACATCAAACTGAGCAAACCACTCTTTGATAAAATCTTTAATTTTTTGTTCTGGATCAGCATTCGATAAAGTATTTAATGCTTCAATAATGCTATTCAATTGTTTCTCGGCTCTTTGCTCTACAATCTCTTGCGTATTATAAACACCAGGCACGTAAACCATTCCATGCACATAAATTGGGTCTAAATAATTCATCTGAGCCATATAAGCCGACTGTTCTAATGGCTTGAAGAAATCTTCAATTCTAAAATGATTATACCCTAATGGTGAATATGAATCACTTGGTCCTCCTACTGTAATGCTTAGTAAAAAGTTTTTATTTTTTAATTTGTCTCCTTCAGGTCCATAAGCAAAATTAAAGGAAAACACCTCATCAAACCATAATTTTAATATGGCAGGCATATTATACCAATAGAAAGGGTATTGGAAAATAACCGTATCTGCTTTTAATAATGCTTCTTGTTCCGCCTCCACATCAATTTTATAATCAGGATATAAACTAAATATATCTCTCACCTCTACCTCTTCTACTTTATCTTTTAAGTTTGCTGATATGTATTTGTTGGCAATTGATTTTTCTAAATCTGGGTGTGCTACAATCATTAATGTTTTCATGTCATTTTTATTTTTAGTTGTACATACAAATATTTTTATAAAAAAATAGAGAGTTGATTTCTCTATTCGTTTTCTCCTAAAGCTTGATTGGCTTTGTGAATGTCTGCAGTCAATTTAACAGCTGTTTCTTTTCCTAAAACCTCACAATATTTATCAAAAAGATCTGCCAATGCTTGATCTAATTTCGGCTTCATTTTAATCCCTTCATCTGTTGGGTGAATGTATACTGTTCTACCTTCTTGCGAACGCTGCACATATCCCATCGTAATCAACTTATCAATAAACCGAGTAATTGTAGAAGGTTTCAAATTCATTTTATGACTGATTTCACCTTGGCTCAAACCTGGTTCCTCGATAATCAACAATAACAAATGAGCATAAGAAGTCTGCAAACCCGTCACTCTAAATGCATCATTAGCAATGTTTCCGATGAATCGGGAAAGAGAATTGGCTACGAAATACAAACAGCATTCCTGAAAAGATTTACTTTGATCACCCATCATGTTTATCATTTGATTGATACAAAACTACACAAATTAGTTGTATATACAAATATATTTATGTTAATCACTTAAAAATAAAGTGATACCTCTATATTAATATAAGGAATAGAAGAAATAAGTTAAAATCCGTGCACCATGACTGAAAGTCATGGGCTTATGGGAAGCTGTTCTATTTTTCAACTTTCATAATAAACTTGGCATATCCAAATACTTACAGTTTTTATAAACATTAAAATCCGGATAAGTCAAATATTATAATAAAAAGTGGATAGATGAGTTATTTTCCCAAAAGCCCTTAACTTCAATTATGGGTCTATGAGACACCCGTTTTTACTTGTCCTAATACTTAAAAATTTGGAGAGTTTTATGATGTGATAGTTCATAAGCCACAAGACATTGTTGCTCTTCAATTGAAATTTCAAGCAAAAAAAGTCCCACAATTTTACAATCATGGGACTCTATTTTATCTTCAAAAGAAACCGAAAGTTACTTTTTATTTCTCTTTGCTAATTTCTTTTTCTCTTTCTTTCTGTTGGATCTCTTTTTGATTTCCTTGTAATCTGTTTGGTCTTGAGCGATTTCTTTCATCACAGATTTCCAGTCAGTAGATTGTTCCGCAGAGAAACCTACAATATTGGCATAATCACCTCTTTCTAATCTATGAACGGCGATTTCTTTGCCCATAAAGTCTTCAATCTCTTCCTTCAATTCTTTCTCCTGTTCATCACAGAATGAAATAGCATCTCCTTTTTCCATCCCTCTACCTGTACGACCAACACGGTGAACATAGTTTTCAGGAACGTCAGGCATATCATAGTTCACTACAATCTGAACGTTTGGAATATCGATACCACGAGCAGAAACATCAGTAGCAATCAGCACTTTTACCTTGCCTTCTTTGAAGGTTTTCATGGCATGAGTACGTGCTTTTTGGTCTTTGTCACCGTGAATCGTCACCGTTTCCAACCCTACTCTTTCCATGGCTTTATGTACTCTCTCAGCTCTTACTTTTGTTCTTACAAAAACAAGAATTTTCTTTTCTGGGTGTTCACGGATAATGTTTTCCAAGAAGAAACGCTTGTCATCCATTTTCACATAGCTCAATGCATGACGTACATTTTTAGAAACAGGATCTTTTGGGGAGATCTGAATTCTAATCGCATTTTTCACTAAAGAATAAGCTAATTTTTTGATTTGCTCATCAATAGTCGCTGAGAAGAAAAGCGTCTGTCTGTGCTTTGGTAAAAAGCGAATGACATCTTTGATATCCTTGATAAAACCTTTCTCCAACATGTGATCGGCTTCATCCAATACCAAGATTTCTGTTCTGCTTAAATCCACGTAGCCTTGATGCTGTAAATCAAACATACGGCCTGGAGTGGCAATCAGGATATCAACACCAGATTCTAATTTTTCAATCTGTTTGTCTTGTTCTACACCACCATAAATACATAAAATATCTAGTTTAGTGTATTTGCCAATCGTTTCGAATACCTCTGTGATTTGCTGAGCGAGTTCCCTTGTAGGAGCCATCACCAAAGTACGAATACTCTTCTTTCTATTTCCTTTGTTTGGTTTGTTCAACAGGCGTTCCATTACAGGAATAGCAAACGCTGCCGTTTTACCAGTACCGGTTTGGGCAATAGCCAGCACATCCTCTCCTCTTAAGATAGGAGGGATAGATTTAAACTGAATATCTGTTGGTTTCTTAAAACCTTTTTCTTCTAAGCTTCTCTTTAAGCTCGAGGAAATACTGTATTTTTCAAACTTCATTATGAATGTACTTTGGAGTGGTTATTAAAACTCTCCGTCTTCAAGGATTTCTTTTACTCTTCCTACCTCACCCGTTTCCAATCTCACTTTAATACCGTGAGGGTGAAAAGAAGATTTTGTCAATATTTTTTCAACCCAACCTTCAGTCAATTCACCTGTTCTCTGATCTGCCTTGAGAACAATATTTACATGACCTCCAATCTTAATGTTGTTTCTTTTTCTTCCGTCGTCCATAAAAGCGTTTTATTTTGAAGGCATAATTTCAACCCCCTCACCATCAAAATCAGATTCTTCTTTTGTTGGTTTTCTTACTTCTACAATCTCTCCGTCAAAGAATAAATCCATTCCTGCCAACTCATGATTCAAATCCATGATCACATCTTTTTTGTTGATCTTGGTGATTTTTCCATCATAAACATCACCATCCTGATCTGCCACAGAAAGGATATGCCCTACTTGAAGCATAGCTTCCTCTTCTTCCTCATCAGCAAAACCAAAAGCATTTTTCGCCACTTTTACTTCGCTGTATTCTTTGATTACTTTACCGTAAGCATCTTCTGCTTTTAGCGAAATTTGAAATTTATCTCCTTGTTTTTTACCTAAGAGAGCATTTTCAAATTTTGGAAGCACACCACCTGCTCCTACATAAAATAAGAACGGATCATCTTTAGGTGCTTCTTCTATAAAATTCCCTTCAGCACTATCTCTATATAACTTATAAGTCAGTGCTACTACTAATCCTTCTGAAATACTTAATTCTCCCATTAGACTTTTTATATTCTTAATCCTAATACAAAACAAAGCTTTCTTTCGAATAAATCCCTCGGAAGAAAGCTTTGCATTATTTGTGTTATACCACTTCTATTGAAGACCTTCCAAACCTTCCATGTTATCCACTTGAACGGCTTCTTCTAATTCTTCTTTTGTTGCGTCTCTAACGTCAATAATTTCACCTGTGAAATACAAGTTAGTACCTGCTAATGGGTGGTTGAAATCCATCACTACATGATCATCATGTACTTCAGTTACTTCACCTTCCATTGGCATTTCGTCAGGACCAACCATTGGCAATACATTACCAACTTTCAAAATTTCGTTTTGATCTATTTCGTCTTCGATATTAAAAACTTCCTTAGGAACTTTTACTACCGCAGCGTCTTGTCTCTCACCATAAGCATTCTCCTTAGAGATGCCAAAAGAAAACGTATATCCTGCTTCTTTTCCTTCTAATTCAGTTTCGAATTCTGGCAACACATCCATGTGACCAAATAAGAATTCAAATGGATCGTCTTTTTCTACTTTTTGTAAAAGAGTTCCTTCTGCAGTTTCCTCACTTAAGCTATACACTAAAGTGACAACTTTATCTTTTGTTGCTTTCATTTTATATTTTTTTTGTAAAGGTACTAAGAATTAATCTGTTGAGTTAAGATTTTATTCGATAAGAAAGATTTATTGTGAATTAAGGAAGGATTTGAGGGGAAAAATGCTGTTGGGATTGAGGAAAAATAAAAAATAGGTAAACATCTTCGCCTGAATGTCTACCTATTAGTGGGTAAAGATCAATTTCTTACCGTTCCGGTAATAGTTAATTGCCTATTTAATACTACTTGCTTATGCTAAGTTCATAAAATATCTAATGTAAAAACATCCCCACTTTTGGGTATTTTTTAGATTTTATTGATCATAAAAACCAAGCTCGAGTAAGAAAAATCTCCGTCAAACTCATCTATGGTAATCACAACGTTACAGCCATTGTATTTCAGTTTGTAATGTTGCTTTTTTTGAGCAGTATCAATGGTCCTTTCAAAACCTGATTGATAATATTGTTCCATGAAAGATTTGAAGCGAATGAAATCTCCTTTCATTACTTTGGAAGGATTAATTCCTCCATCTCTTGAGGGCACAAATCCCATTGATCTTATTACTTTATTTTTATGGGTATAAATAAAAAGTGTTCCGGGCAATCCTCCTATATCCATATTGACCATATCTTTTCCTTCTAACTTTTCCCCTATTTTATAATCTGAGAATTCCTGGGCATATAAAACTGTAGAATAAGAAATTTGAATTACTAGTAGCAGTACTATTGTTTTAAAGACTCTATTCATAATTTATTAAGCATCATACTCATTGAGTAAAGGTAAGGAGGAGAATTTATTTCATAATCACAAGTGATAACAATCTGATTCCCTTCATGTTTACCATAATAATAAATTTTATTTTGAGTATGGTCAATATTCGATTTGAAATCTGTATTGTATTTACTCTTTATGTCATCAAAAAAACTATCGAAATCCTGACTTGATACTTTTGACGGATTTTTTCCATCATTGGAAGGTACAAACCCTAGTGCATAGATGTAGCCGTATTCGTTTGGATATAAAAAAACAACACCTTTTACTCTTCCAATTGTCATGTGAATCATATCTGCACCTTCCAACTTCATTCCTAGTTTATAGTCGGCAATATTTTGTGCACTGCTAAAAATAGATATAAAAATAAACAGGCTTATCAATAATAGGTTTTTCATGATGATATCAAAAATAATTTGCTGAAAGATTTGGAACCTAGAAAGATGGAGAAGGAAAAATAATGTGTACTAAAACATGAAATCATGTATCTGCTTCCTAATAGCATCTTTCTACTACTTAAGTATCAAAACAGATAGATTTTCTTTTTGTAATGATACTTCAAACACTGTCAACCAAAGTAACAAAAAAGGGAACAAGATTTTCAAATCTTACTCCCTTTCTACTACGTCTTTTCTACTTCATTTCGAGTATATTTCCATCGATTATGCGACCAAAGCCAATCTGCAGGTGATTCTTTGATATTGGCTTCGAGTAATTCAGCATATCGCCTTGTAATCTGACTGCTTCCTTTTACAAATTCATCTCCTTCTTGAAAGACAGGAATGATTCTCCCTTCATAATATCCTCTTTTTGTTCTTGTGATGTGTGCATAATAGACCGGCATTTTTGTCATTTGAGTGATAATTTCAGGTCCTGAAAAAAAGGCTGTCTCCTGACCGAAAAAAGGTACCCACTCTCTTTTTTTATCATAACCCGGAGGCGATTGATCTGCCACAAGACCAAAGGAGAACATTTCTTTACGTTTCATCCTCACCAAAATCTCTCTCATTGTTTTAGCCATTGGAATGGGGTATCCACCAAAGTTGGCTCTGATGTCTAGCATTAATTCATCAGTGAATTTACTTGACAAAGGCTTATAAACTCCACCGAAATTGAAATTCAACTGGCTTGCATAACCCGAAAGTTGCCATTCCCAGTTGGTTATATGACCTGCCAGTAATAAAAAGGGTTCATTGTTTTTGATGTGTTCTTCCATTTTTTCAGGATTCTGCACTTTAAACCTTTTCTGCATCTGTTCCCTTGTCATACTGTAGGATTTGATGGATTCGAAGCCCACGTCTGTCAGATTAAGGTAAAATTTGAATAGTAACTTCTTTCTTTGCAAGGCTGACTTTTCAGGAAATGCGATCTTTAAATTATGTAGTATCAGCGACCTTCTATAACGAATAATGCTGCCCATAAAAAATGCAATACTGTAAGAAAGAAAGTGTATAAAGAAAAATGGTAAACGAGAAAAAAGTTTAATAAAAATCATTAGTCTATGTCTAAAAATTAAGTACTCTAACATCATGTTATAGTACTCTTAGGTTATTTTCCGGTATCTATTTCTATTATTAACTGAAGATAATTAAATTATAAATAGCAAGGATGATAGATAAGCTTACATAAAATATAACAAAGCTCAATACCCTCAAAATTAACCAAAAAAAAATTAATTATTAGCTAATAACAAAGTCTGAAAACCGATATTTATTCCATTGATGTATTCAAAAACATCAAACTGACACCACATAAACGTGAAATGATCCTGCCTTGTTTCGCAGAAGAAAGTGAAGAAAAAAGAACACCTGCTCAATAACACAGCGATTTATCGATAAAACAAACCTTGAATATCGCTTTTATAATCTTTCCAGATTTCGGCATTCTGTAAGTCAGAATTCATTTCTTTGTATTTTTTTCTCATGAAAATACTCGCGTATATTCCTCCTAAAATATTACTTAAACTCAAGCCAATAAAGATCCCTTCGATAGCAAAGAAATATGATCCAATTAATGTTAGAGGCACAGTCATGGCAAATGATTTGATCAGCATAATTTTTAAAGAATCTTTGGTCATTTGTAATCCATTGAATGTAGAAGAGGTCATAATAAAGAATCCATAAAATACGTAAGAGGCCCCCACCAAACGGAAATAAGAAATAGTATAATCAATAATAGCTGTGTCTTCACTGAAAAGAGAGGCCAAAGGAGCGATGAAAAGGTATAAACCAACAGCCAAAGCTATTCCTAAATACGTTGATGTTTTTCCACCAAAAACAATAGCCTCATCAATTCTTTTATTTTGTTTTGCTCCAAGATTTTGAGCAATAAAAGGTGTCAATGCTGTTCCTACTCCTAAAATTCCTATCAACATCAACATTTCAATTCTACTACTCACACCAAACGCACCCACGGCCAAAGCTGAATGGGAGGCAATAATATAAGTTAAATACATCTGAGTGACGGGAGCCACCATTTGTGTTAAAGTGGTCGGTAAACCCACTTTCATAATTTGCTGAATTAAGTGTCGAACGGGCAATGTTGCAATGGGGTATGAAAACTTTATCACTCTATCTCCTAAAAACAAAATGAACATTCCGATAATCATAAAAAACCATGACAATACGGTAGCATATGCAGCGCCACTGATACCATACTCTGGAAAACCAAATTCACCAAAAATTAGAGCGTAGTCAAAAAACAAATTAACCACTCCTGCCAACGCCATGATCACTTCCGGCATCACTACATTTCCTGTAGATCTTAGAATACTTCCTGCCATAATTCCAGTGGTTAGAAATGCAATTCCTGTTAGCAATGGCAATATGTATTGGTCTATCAAAGGTAAAATTTCTTGAGGTGCACCCAACATTAAGAAAATGGGGTTAGAAAAATAATACACTATTGAAGCCACTCCTACGGTCAGGATAAAACACATCAATAAACCAATTAAGGCATACTGTTCTTTTGCAGTGTCGTTCTTTTCTCCAACAGCTTTTCCTACTAATGTGGAAACTCCTACTGCTAGCCCCATAAATAAACCTACAATGATAAAATAGAGTACAGATGAAAAGCTTAACGCGGCCAAAGCTTCCCCGCCTAATTTTCCTACGAAGTAGGTATCAATAACTTGAAATAAAAACGTTGAGAGCATTCCGATACTGATAGGAAAGCTCATTTTGAGTAATACTTTACTGGTTTTATCTTTTAATATATCTGCCATGAGTGAAAGTAGATGAAGTGTTTTTTAAAAGTGGATGAGATAATAAAAATGAATTAGAAAGTAGTAATGGCACCGAATAATCCTTTTTGGTAATCGATATTGGCCTGGGTGATTTCATTTTGAGAGCTCATTACAAAAGGTCCCCCATAAACTACGGGTTCTTGCAATGGTAAACCTCCTAAGATTAGAACTTGAGCACCTTTTTCTGTTTCAATTGCTAGTTGATTTCCCTCTTCAGAGAGCGTTGCGGTTTGGAACTCAAATAACGTTTCTCCATTGATTTTCACTTTTCCTTCTAAAACATAAACCATAAAATGGTAACCTTCTTTCAAGCCTGTGATCAGCATATGACTGTTAGGTTGTCCGATCCAATGTGCAATTTGTGTTTTGGATTTGGTAGAAATTTTCCCTTCTATTTCATTCAATGTACCAGTGATGATCCTCAAAGTACTTTTTCCTTGTTCCAAAACAGGAATTTCGTTTGTGGAAAGATTTTGAATTCCAGGAGCAGAAAGCTTCTCATTTTTTGGATTATTGATCCAAAGCTGTACTTCATGAAACCTCCCTGTATTAGGATCACTGAACATGTCTCCTCCATGAATAATTCCCGATCCAGCATTCATCAATTGTACTCCTCCTGATTTCAAAATGGCTCTGTTACCCAATGAATCCCTATGGTTCATTCTTCCTTCAAGCATAAAAGTGATCGTTTCAAAACCTCTATGTGGATGATCATGTCCATCTCCATTTAATACAAAATCCTTTCCCACAAACTCAGGACCTATGTGATCCAGCATTAAAAAAGGATCGGTAGTTCTCATGGCATTCGTTGGAAATGCCCTTTGTCCTCTGACGCCAGGGATAAGGCCGTCTATATTGGCATATCCCTGGACTGATTTAATTTCTTTACTTAACATACAACTATTGTACATACAATTGTTATGATAAAAAAAGGCTAAGCTAATTCCATTGCTATTTTTTGGATACGTTTTTTTGAATTATTCAAAGCCTGTATAGAAGAGTGAATGGAACCCGCTCCAACTACAATGTGCTGTTCTGATGGAACTGTCAAGCCTACCACAAATTGTGCATCTTGTTCTGCTTTGAAATGCAATTCGCCTTCATTTTCTTCCAAAATACTAAGGTATCCCAAAGAGATTTCCTCGTTATGTAATGTAACTTTTCCTTCTCTTGGAAAAACAAAACCTCTTGACTGGCCTTTTGGTGTTGGAATACTAATTTCTTCCCCCGCTTTCAATGTTACATCAAGATAGGTTAAATCATAAGGTACTTTTAATGTTGCTTTATGACCTTGGTATTCACCTGCAATGATTTTCACATTATCCACCACTTTCATCTCTTCTGGCTGAACATTTTGATAACCTGTTTTCCCTTCTTCAAGATGTTCAGGTAACTGCAACCAAAGTTGGTGAATGGCTAAACTCCACTCTTCATTTTCTTCCTCCAATGGTTTTCTGTAGCCTTCTGCATGGAAAATTCCCCCTCCAGCATTGATCCACTGTACTCCACCACTTCTAATAATATTATCATTTTTACTAGAATCTTGATGGACTAAATCTCCTCCTTCAAAATAAGTGATAATTCCAATTCCAGAGTGAGGGTGCATTCCAAAGAACATGCCCTCATCTCTTCTTTTATTTTTTCCAGCATCGAAAAAAACGAAAGGTTGTAATTCTCTTCTAGTACTTGGATTTAGAATGAATTGAAAACCGTTCCTTCCCGGTTGCTTACGCTTCAATTGACGTTTCATAAACTGCTTCTTTAAAGTTTGAAAATTCAGCATCAAATTTTGCTTTCAACTCCTCTTCTACAATTCCTTCTGCTTCTGCGAAATTTTGTCCGAATGACGGTAAAGAAAAACTTCCTTTTACGTCTGCTCCAGCATAAGGTAAAGAGCCTTTGGCAATATTAATTACGCTTCCTGCACCTCCTGGACCTGGCGAAGTTGACATTACAAAAGTTGGCTTATTTTTATAAACAGAACGGTCTGCTCTTGAAGCCCAATCAAAGATGTTTTTATAAGCCGCTGAGTAATTTCCATTGTGCTCTGCAAAACTGATCACCAAGGCGTCGGCCTCTTCAATAGCGTTTAAGAACTGTGTTGCTTCTGCAGGAATTCCTGAGGCTAATTCTTTATCAATACCATAAATCGGCATTTCATAATCATTCAAATCTAAAACCTTTACTTGAGCACCTTCTAATTGTTGCCCTGCCCATTGTGCTAATTGCTGGTTGATTGAATTTCGGCTGTTTGAAGCTCCAAATACTACAATGTTTTTCATAATTATTCTCCTTTTAATTTTTTGATTAATGTTGCTAATGTTTCTAATTCTTCTTCAGATAAATTGCCTTGGAACTGCTCATGGAATTGTCCCACTTTGGTATCCAACTTTTGTAACTCCTCCAACCCTTTCTCTGTAATGGTAATGTCCATTTTTCTTCTATTTGTAGGGCATTCTTTACGAAGTACAAGTTGTTTATCCAAAAGCTTATCGACAATCCTTGTAACATTACTTGATCGTTGAACCATTCTTTCTTGTATCTCTTGAACAGTAATAGGATCTCCTTTTTGTCCTTTTAATATTCTCAACACATTAAATTGTGGTTCTGTAATACCATATTCTTTCAGGTCCTTTCCTACTTGATCAGTAATCCAATGTCCTGTTACAATGATCTGATGAATTGCTTTATAATATTTTTTTGAATGCATTTATTTGTTTAAACGATTAATGTACATACAATTGTATAAACGTTTTTTTGTAATTGCAAATATTTTTTAATTATTTTTTGCTGAACATAAAAAAAAGCTCATTTCTGAATGAAATGAGCTTTAAAAACCTAATAACTCGTCGTGAAATTAGTAATTCACCTGATCCGTTAAACTTTCCATAAAAGCCACTAAATCGTTTAGCTCTTTTTCAGATAAGTTTAATTGATCTGGCGGTAAAGTTTGATTTTCGAGGTGAATACCGATTCCTTCACCCCCGCCTTGATTATAGAATTTCAAGACTTCGTCTAATGTTTCATAAACGCCGTTGTGCATGTAAGGTGCAGTTTTGCTTATATTTCGGATGGTTGGTGTTTTAAAGGCAAACATTTTGAGAGGTGCTTTTGAAATCTCGTAGCGCCCTTTATCAGGATCAACTTCAGCACTTTCCCATTCTTTTTTAGATGGAACACCCAAAACCTCCAATTCACTATGATTGAATAAAGGTGGAACTGTACCATTAAAAATTGGGGCAAAATGACAAGTACCGCATTTTGCTTTTCCCATAAATAAATTGAAACCGTTGATTACAGCTGTACTCAATTCCACTTGGTTTGATGTAATCCCTTGATCAAATTTTGAATTAAACGGACTCAAACTTCTCACATACATAGCAATTGAATTACGAATGCTTTTAGAATCTGTATTTTCATAATGCTTTTGTAATACTTTTGTGTATTCTTCATTCTTTTGCACCACATCTACCACCTTTTCCATATTGGAGTGAAACTCATCTTTATTTTTTACTACATCCATGATTTGATTCTCCAACAATGATTTTCTTGAATCATAAAACTGTGCAGCCTGTAAACCAGCATACATTAATGTAGGTGAATTTCTTTTGTTGGATGCTCCAGTATTTGTAATAGATTTTGGCAGTCCGTCTGTAAATGCTTTCTGAGGATCATGGCAAGTAGCACAGCTCATTTTTCCATTGGATGATAGTTTTTGATCATGAAAAAGCTGTTTTCCCAATGCAACTACTTCTTCATTATAAGCTATACTATACCTTGATGAAAACTTGTTGATATTGAAGGTATTTTTATCAAATAAAGAAGTTGCATAATAGTTTATTTTCTGTTCAAAAGGGAATTCTACTTCCCAATCCTTGATTGTCTTCACCCACAACCCAAGCATAGGATGCACAGATTCTTTGATAAAGGTGAAACGGTCAAATTGATCAAAACTCTTTGCAGTAGATAACTTGTTTTTAGCCAACACAATACTTTCGTTCCACTCCTCTAATAACTTTTTGTCTTTAAAATAATCCTTACTTATTGACAAAAGGAAGGCAATGCCGTCATAAGCATGTTGATTTTCCTCTAAGCTGTTTAAATAAACAGGAGAATCGAAACCGCTAATTCCAAGAGAAGTGATTCTTACTAATTCATTTCTCACCATCCATAATAGATGATAAGGCTTCAATACTAATATCTTATTATTGTTCAATTCCAAGTTTAAAGTATTGATCATCAAGCCTGCTTGTCTGTGTACTTCATTGACATCCAAAGAGTCTGAAGCGTACATTAATTCTTCTATTACCTGAAAACCGATGGCTTTAATGACTTTATCAGAATTATCAAATTCATCGACGTGTGGTAAATTAGGTTGATTGAGGGTTTTATAGTCTTTAGCAGCATAAAAAGACATGATCGGCTCCATTCTTTTAAATGAAACTCTTGCCACATCAAATTCCTTTTTCAACATTTCTGGATCTTCTAACTTTTTAATCGTCTCCAGAGAAGTAAGGCAGTTATTTAAATTTTCTTGATAATATTGGATTAGTTGCTCTTTCTGTTTCTTGATAATCTGCTCCCTGTTAATTGTTGAATTACATCCCCAAATAGTCATTGTGAAGATTGCTAGTATTATTACGTTTTTCATCAGAGTTCTTATTATAGCATTTGAAAAAATGCTCGAGCAATAAAAACTATTGCTCGAGCTAAGTGCTAGAACATATGTGATTTGGTTGTTCTAGAGCTTATTAGGTTTATACATTAACGCTCTAAACCTTTCACTACAGTTAAGATACTACCTTCCATAGCATCACCATGACCTGTAGGGTTTTTGAACGACTCATCATACCATGAGTGAGCTTGTTGAATCAAGATGAAAGTACCTTCCATTCCCAACTCATCAGAAACATCAATCATACCTGTCAACTCCCACTTACCCCAACGGTCAGCAGCCGAAGCATATCCGTTGTCTAATCCTGTAGAACCTCTGTGATCAGACTCTAATACTACTTTTAATAGACCAGTATTTAAGTTGTACTGGTATAAGTAAGCATCGTGCTCTTTTTCAGGAGCATCAGCATAACCATTTGGATCTTCTTGGATGTATAAGAAGTTTGATGTTGCTAAAATGTTGTCAGGGCTATGTAATCTTTTAGCCTTACCTGTAAGATCATCTCCGTTTAATACTACTGAGATTTTACCTTTCAATGGATCATTCTCATCTAATACGACTTTGTAAACTCTACCGTATTTAGTTCTTGTGTCATTGTAAGCTGTACGACCAGTAGCAGTGAAGTAGATTTCACGGTTAGCTGCTGCTGAACCTCTTCTGTAGTCAATGTCTTCCACACGGTTGAAAGCCATAATGTTTTTGCTGATTGCTTCTTCGTTTAATGCATCATAAGTTCTTTCTTCTAACTCTACGAAAGTTACGTCAAACTCACCTGCACCCTCAGCTACTAAATCATTGTCAGTTACAGTACCGTCACCTACTTTCAAGGCATACAATTTACCGTTGTCAAGGTCACCTACAGTTTCAGAAACATACATTACTAACTGTCCACCTGCGTCACTGTGAGAGTCATCACCGATCATTACAACTGTTTTGTTAGGGAATGCATTTTTGTTTAATGGAACTGCATTTTCAATAGTCCACTGTCCCATTGACGTTAAAGTTCTAGCCGTACCTGCTTCTGAAGCATCTCTGAATGGATCTGTAGCATATACATATCTAGCAGAACCACCCCATTCTCCACCGCTAAGGTATAATGGACCAAATCCGTGTTCTTCAGGAGTAATCAAAGTACCTGAACATTGAGCTGTACTTGCAGTTGCTTCAGCATTCAAGATGATTTCACCTTTTACAGGCTTGAAAGTTTTGTCAAATGAGATACGAGCCACTGAGTAGTGTGCTTCAATGTTATTGATCAAAGTGAAAGTACCGTCATCATTGCGTAAAAGACCAGCACCGTCAGCCATTGAACCATAGAAGAAGTCTGGGCTTTGCTCTAAAGCATCTTCTGAAGAAAGGATAGAATAGATTTCTAAATCTTCAAAACCTGAGTGACGCTTTAATAAGTGAGGAGTCATTGAGTGATTTTTCAACTCAACTACTGGATCTGCTGCTACAATCGGGAAAGTAGAAACAGTACCATCTGTTAAAGTGATTGTTAGTGTTCCTGTTGCTTCATCAAAAGTGATAGATTGGATACCTACACCTTGCTCTCCTAATAAAGGCTCATCAAAAGTGATAGTTGATCTTTGGCCATTTTCGAATTCTACAGTTACTGTTGTACCATCTTCAGATACTGTATAATCTACTACTTTACCTGTTCCGATGATCTCTTGTGGATCTTTAGTTTCTTCTTTTGTCTCACAAGAAGTTAAGCAAGAAAGTAGTGCTGTCACGTAGAACAAAGAGATAATAAGTTTTTTCATTGTTACGATGATTGGATGAATGATTAGTTTGTTATCACCGCAAAAGTAGAGAGAGTAAAATTGGATTTAGTTAAGCTAGATTTACATTATTTTAATGCATTCATGAATAAATAACAAAGCGCAACACCTTACATTTTACATAAAATTAACCTTTATTTTCTCAATGTAAACTAATATTCATGTCAACCACTTCATTTTAAGTAAATATTCATTCACTTACTCAATTGTTTTGAAATTCAGTTCTCTATTATGTTAAAACAAAAAGCAGTACACATTACTTTCTTTAATTTAATGTGTACTGCTTATCTAAATTTAATCTAAATTGTTATTTACTCAAGAATTACTTTTTCCTTCTTCGGATACTTCACTGTATACTTAAATGACTTTTTACTATTCTTTCCTGGCTCAATTTTTTCTTTCCATTGAATAAAACCATTACTTTCATTCAAGTTACCTCCTGATTTTTTTTCTGTCTCCACTATAATTTGGCTATTGACAGATACAGGTACCTGATCGTAAAACTCAATTTTAATTGAAGACGACTTTTTGTTTCTGATTTCTAGTTCAAACTCTCTACTGTCCGTCTTCGTAGATCCTATTGATTTCTTCTTAGCCAGTTCATTTACTTTATTTCGATTAACGACGATAGATTTATCCCTGCCCAGTGATATATCCAAAGTATCTGATAAAGTATTGGCTTCAACTAATGTAGTACCTACATATCCACCTTCTAAAAATAAATTCGCTTCACCACTTAATAAATTGTATTGATCCCAAGATGGAATTTTTGCAATCAAGAAAGCAGATTGATCCAGTTTCGGAATTGAGAAGTATTGATAGTCTACAGGTATCTCGTATTCCTTCATATTCACAGCAATGCTTCCTGCACCAGACTTGATCGTATATTTTTTATCAATCTTAAAGTCTACTGTAGTTGTATTGACTTTCATCTCAGAAGTCATTTTTACAGCTTCTTTTTTCGGTTGAGGCTTTGAAGTATATGCTGCTGCCTTTGGTCTGTTTTTACCGCTATTTCTCCCAGTATTGCCATAACCTATCACCACCATTTCGTCTAATGTTTGAGTATCTGCTTCTAAATAGAGAATATAATTTGACCTATCAATTGGTATTTTTTGAGTTATAAAACCTATGTACTGAACTGAAAAATGTGTTGCTTCTATGGGTTTGGTAATAGAAAATCGCCCATCAAAATCTGTTACTGTACCAATAGTTGTTCCTTCAAAAACAATATTAACTCCTGGTAATGGTTCACCATTCTCATCATTCACTACACCTGTAATTTTATTTCCAACATAAGCCTGATACTTTTTATCTGCTGTCCTGGTATACCTAGCATAGTTTAGTTCCCATTTTTGCAACTGAGGTATCACACCAGATTGAGCAGGCTCACCGTTGGATAATGTCAAATCCACGTTCTTCCATTCTATTCCTGTATTTTGATATACACCTGCCTTGTATTCTAATTTCAGTGGTTTTGTAATATCATCTGCTCTGATATCATACTTTGGTATCCAACCGGCATCCCCAATAAAATAAGAAGCCTCCAAAGTGATTGTCTGTACCGCTTTAGATTCTATTTCAACTATAATTTCACCTGATCTAAACTGTTCAACACCACCAGCCTGTTTAAAGTGATAATTTAAAGTAGCCTTTTCTTCTTCGAGTTGTTTCTGTTTTTTCTCCAACTCTAAATACTCATTATTAATTTTTGTGATTTGAGTTTCATATAAATTCAACATCTGTGTCAAATCAGTAGAATTTACTCCCTTTTCTGCACTTCCTAGTTTATTATTGCTAGAGATTAAAACTTCTTTTTGACGAAGTAGATTTTCTCGTTTATTGATTTGCTTCAATTTAAAATCTATTTTCTCTATTTCTACCAACAAACTATCAGCAGATAAATTATTGATAGGTTTTTCCGTCACATTAATATTAAACTTAGAAGAGAGAATCGTAAAATCTCCTTTGCCCTTTACCTGTAAACTGTTACCGTCTATAGAAGTAGATAGTTTATTGAGTGTCAGTCTGTATTTTCCTTTGGCCACTTTTATTGAACCTTTCCTAGAAAGTTCGGCTCCTTTCAGAAAAACTCTAGCTGATTTAATGGTACTTTTCATTTTCTTTTCTTGAAAAGACTGCCCCATTACGTAAGTTTGAAAAAGAAGAAAAAAGAGAAGTGTGATTGTAGTTTTCATATCCATTTATTTCAATAAGTACAACGTCAAAAATAAATCATAGTTAATTCTAATTTATTTTTTGTGAGTACAACGCTAAAAAACGAATTAATAGTGGTTCTATTGAAAGTTTTTTGAAGGAGGTAATCGCAAAACAATAAATAGAATTAGTATTAGATAATTTTGAATTTGTACTTAGTTTCTTAATTACATAAATGCACTGCGAGCTAAACCATAAACGTCTATCATTTATATTTACAGTGTATTCAAGATTCAATATACAAAAAAGCCTGACAGGAATCCCATCAGGCATATTATTTTGTATGTTTTATTTTATTTCAAATCAATGGTTAAATTCTCAAAGTCAACAATGTCCACTATTTCTGAATTACTATCATCATATCTTACCGTGATACTATCACCAACTGCTGTAATCGGCAATTCACTTGAAATCATTGAAGATCCAATAAAGAGTTTTTCCTGCTTGTCTCTTACCATTAAATAGTAATTGGTATTACCATTTCTGATGTCTTTACTTATTCTGGTCACAACAGATGTGATTTCGAAAGTATTGGCGTAAGTGCTTGGTGACACTGAATTACCTTTACTGTTCAAGCTGTTTTTATATGATCTTAATGCTTCCTTGATTGTATTTCCTACTCCAACAATTGTGTAATCTTCTACAGAAACCATAGCAATCATTTTAATCAAGCCCGCTCTGTCTTTTAAAGACATCACATAAGTTGGCATTCCATTGATATTATAAGTAATTGGGAAAGAAGCTACATATCCTTTCTCTTGCACCTTACCCATCGCTGATTGTCGAGCGGCTTGTTCAGTAGCACCAATCTGACGGTACCAAATTGTTTCTTTGGTTCTGGTGTCTACCAAGACAAAACCCACTGTTCCTTCATCACTTCCCACAGAGGTTAATCCTGTATACCAATACGCTCTATTGTTGGCTCCATATACTAGAGAAATACCTTTAGTAGTGGTTAGCTTTCTTTCATTAGAGAAATTAAAATAACCTAATACATACTCTCCCCAATCATCTAATTGCTTTACAATAAAGTCTTCCGGCTGAATTCTATCAATCCAAATTGGAGCCTTATCAATTTCATATTCTTTGATTTCGCCAGTAGTAACATCAACTGTTAAAACGCCTGTGGCATTTCTACCTGAAAATCCTACTTTCTTATCATATAAAGTCACAATCCAATACGGTTTTCCATCATCATCTATCTCAAAAGAAAAATCAGTAAACCCTTTTGTCATATAACCATTGAAATAAATATGTCTATGAAGATCAGTAGAGAAATAAGCACCTGGCTGATATTTGATTTGTACACCTTTTCCTCCAACAGTTTGAACCAACTCAACATCTCTTTCGTTGGTAGCTGAAACCATCACATAGCCTGGCGTTCCTTCACGGTTGTTGTTCCATTTGAAAATACCAGAGTGTAACAATGGTGCGACCCAATACAACTTTCCATTGACTTTCTGAATACTAAACTCCCCCAATTCTGCCTGACTTCCTAAAGAAGGAATGGACCCTAACACTTTGTCTCCCAAACGGTGAGCCATTGCGTTATCCACAATTCTAATTTCATCTGTGGAAATTGGAGCTACATGATCTGTGAAGTTTTCACCTGCCTTTACCTCTCCAATCAAGTCTCTATAATCTTTACTTCTGAGCAAAGCCCAAGAAGTGGTAAAAGGCACCACTGTCACGTATAGAAGTCCTAGAATAAGAATGGAAAGCGTTACTGTTTTTACAGGCGTAATTTTCCTACTTTGCTCCACAATTGATTCAATAGACAAGATAGCACCTGCTACTGCTAGAATAGCAATGATCCAGCCCGTAAAATCAAATCTTACAGTAGGAAGAAATAAGTAATACAATAAAAGTAATAGGATAATCGATATTGAAGCATAAGTGATAGTTTTTTTCATTTGACGCTATGTGTTTTGTTGATCATCGTGTAAAGCAATCAACTTTTCTACTGTTTTCCAGTTTCTAGTGGTTGCTTCTACACCTAATTTCTTTTCAAAATACTGATTGGATAACTTGGATTGACTGTATTTTCCTTGACACTTGATGAAAACAAAGTTTTCATGGATCAAAAATTCATCTCCATTGACGGGAGAGACAATTTGCTCTAATTTATCTTTTTCAGGAATTGTAGAGAGCACCGTAAGGTGTAGACTATCTATTAATACGTTTCCCCTAAAATAGGGGTTGAGTTTTACAACATTTTTTAATATTTGTAAATCCACTGTAATTACAGGAACATCAAAGCCGTATTTTTCATGAATATCAGTTTTAATTTTCTCACTCAATTCTAGTAGATTCAAAGAGGACTCATATTCAAATAAAACGTTTCCAGATTGAATATAAGTTTGTAGTTTTTTTAATTGGTGTTGAGCATAAATATCTTTTAAATCAGCCATTAATATTTTCCTTCGGCCACCAACATTTATCCCCCTTAATAGACTTATGTATTTCATTTTATGTAATGTTATTTCAATTCTTGCTTAACATTACCTACAATAACATTATTTTTTTTCAATATTCCATTTTTTATGTTTAGATTGAACCTAAGTAATATAAACAGCAGAATCATTTAGAATTTTCAATCAAAAATTGATTTTTTTATAGATAAAACACTTTTTAAATCTACTACTACATTTTTTAATGAAACAACTGAGCCTACTACTCTTTACATTAGTTGTATCTTTTCAGTTATATGCCAAAAATCCAATACCGAAAAGAGTACATTTTGTAACGTTAGACAAAAGCATAGCCTATAAGGATGTAAAAATATCCAAGGTTAAAGCAATACTGCAAGACGAAAAAGATTTTCTTTGGATAGGAACACAAGAAGGTCTCCTCAAATTCAATGGTGAAAAATTTGATGTGTTCACCAGAGAAAATACAGATCATGCTATTCCAAATAATGACATCGCCTCACTAATTCAATTAAGCAATGGTGAAGTTTGGATAGGCACTTATGGTGGTTTATCCTATTATAACCCAGTTTTAGAACAGTTCAATACGTATTTTCAGAAAGATATTGATTTTAATGAACTATTAGTTTCTGATTTTCTGGAGGATAAAAAGAAAAACCTTTGGATGGCAACTTCAGAAGGTGTTTTCGTCAAGAAAAGTAGTAGTTCTTCTTTTGAAAAAATTAAAACTGATATTGATATAGGAGAAGCTACTTCAGTGATTGAAGATGAATACAATACCTTATGGATCGGCTCTTCCAAAGGGTTATTCTATATTGATAAGAAAGGAAATGTAGAAAAAGTCGGTGCATTTGACAACGTTAATGTATTATCGTTAGCACTTTCTATAGATAAAAAAGAAATTTATGTAGGCTCATTTCAAGGGTTGCATGCAATCAATGCCTACAATAAGAAAAAAGTTGAGATTAAATTATCTCAAGAAATAAAGGAAGACGTTATATGGAGTCTTTACACTGATATGAACTCAGGTATAGTATGGGCTGGCGGTCAAAAAGGATTAATTAAAATTTCAGGAGAAAGAATTGAAAGAATTCATTCCTACACGAATGGTGTACAAAAGAAATACAGAATCTATGACCTTTTTGTGGATAAAGCGGGAACATTATGGATTGGTACCGTATTCAATGAAATTTTAAAATATGAAACAGCAGAGAACAGATTTGAAACTTTCCGTAAGGTAGAAGGAGATGATAAATCCCTTTCGTCCAATGTTATTCTGTCTTTTCTGGAGCTAAGAAATGGAGATTTTTGGATCGGTACTGACGGTGGTTCAATTAACGTGCTGAAGAATGATAAAGACGCCAATTTGTATTTTGAACCTCTTCTAAAAAATGATCCTTTAGAAAACAGTGTCATTTTAAGTATGGTGGAACATCCCACAAAACCATTGGTTTATATTGCTACTTACACTTCGGGTATTCAGGTTTTTGATTTGAAAAAGAAGAAATTTCTAAAGCCTTTCAATCAGCAAACGACCAATGGAAAAATGTTATCTGATGAGATAAGACATCTTTCTTTTGATACTAAAGGACTATTATGGGGAGCCACAAAAGGCGGTCTTGTACTTGTCAATACAGACACAAGACATATTGATGTTTTTACACATGATAAAAATACAGAAACTTCCATGAGCAATGATGCTGTTCTGGAGGTGAAACATGACAATTCTGGGAATCATTATATTACCACATTTAGAGGGGTAAATATCAACAATGACCAAAACCTAGCTCATTTTGAACATATAGAAATACCTGGTAAAGACCAGAAAACGGCCACTTCTTTTATTGATAAAAATGGAAAACTATGGATAGGCTCTTTCAATGAAGGACTTTTTGTGTATGATCTTTCTACAAAAGAATTTATCAAAAGCATAGCAAAACCTGAAATCCCTTCTAATAGCATTTTCAAAATAGAAGAAGACAGTCAAGGCGACTTCTGGATCAGTTCTTCCAACGGTCTGATCAAAATGGATGTTGACACTTATGAGAGTAAAGTTTTTGGTAGAATTGATGGTTTGCAAGATGACCAATTTGCATATGGTTCCTCTTATACTACAAAAGAAGGATTGATGCTTTTTGGTGGAGTCAATGGTTTTAGTGCTTTTTATCCTGAAGATATCATCAGCAATCAATACAAACCGAAGCTTGCAATACAGAGCTTGTTTATCAACAATAAAGAATTAAAGCCAAGCAGTAAAGAATCACTTATTGAGAAGAGTATTCTTTTTACGAATAGAATTCATCTGCCTCACCATAAAAACAATATTAAGATAAGTTTTGTAGCCTTAAATTATACCTACTCTGGTTTTAATCAATATAAATATCAACTGGAAGGCCTTAATGACGAATGGGTTGATAATGGAAATTCTAATGTGGCTCAATTCTCTAATTTGTCTCCAGGGAAATATACTTTTAAAGTTATTGGCAGTAATAATGACGGCATCTGGAATGATGAGCCGGTTACACTGGATATCATTATTACACCTCCTTTCTGGCAAACATGGATTTTCAGGGTTTTAATAGCCATTGGAGGAATATTGATTGTCGTTTTGATCATTAATTATAGAACAAGGCAATTAGAAATTCAGAAAAACATCCTCGAAGCTGAGGTGAAACATAGAACCAACGAATTGGCAGAATCCAATTATACATTACAGGTTCAACAACAAGATTTGCAAGCAAAGCACGAGGAATTATTAATTCAAGCAGAAGAAATTTCTAAACAAAGAAAATTCCTCACCGAAAGAAATGAAGAGCTGCAAACCGCCAACTCAACTATCAATCATCAAATGCAAACTATACAGGATAGTATTCGTTATGCTCAGAATATCCAATCCGCTATTCTCCCTTCCAAACAGGAGTTACAAATTGGAAATGATGTTGAGGTAATTTATAAACCAAAAGACGTAGTATCTGGCGATTATTATTGGGCTTTCAATCACCATGGCTACCAATATAGAGCTGTAGTAGATTGTACGGGACACGGTGTTCCTGGAGCATTTATGTCGATGCTTGGCTACTCCATTTTGAATAAAGCCATTAATCAGATCAATACATCAGACCCTGCCAAAATCTTAGAGATTTTACGTAAAGAAATCTACATCTCATTACGCCAAGAAGTCTCTAATAATAGTGATGGCATGGATATCATCTTAATGGCAAGATCACTAGAACAGAAAGAAAAAGTTCTATTTGCTGGTGCAAAAATTCCTCTTGTTATTTGGAGAAAAAACAAAGGTGAAGTGGAGGTGTTGCCGACAGATAAATCCAGAATTGGTGGTACTCACCGCTCTACTAAAAAGGAGTTCAATATTTATTCTACAACAATTCAGGAAGGCGATTGCCTCTATCTATTTACTGATGGTATTGTGGATCAAGCCAATCTAGATAAGAAAAAGGTAGGTTCTAAACAGTTGTATAAATTAATTGAAACAATTGGTGATAAGGAATTGGACCGTCAGAAGTTTGCTTTTGAGCAATTATTAGAAAAATATACTCTACAAAGGGATGATGTTACCATGATCATTTTCAAGGTATAGTACATGGAAAACTAAGTCTTAAACTATTAAATAATTCCATCAGCTTAGAAAAAATTCTGAGCTGATGGAAACTTATTGTCGTTTTAATACTCTGACTTTAAGATTGACATTATAATTTTGTCATGAAACTGATCATCTCTCAGCGCGGCATTTCTTAAAACTCCTTCTTTTTTAAAGCCTGCTTTCTGATAAGCTAGCACTCCTCCTTTATTGGGTACAGACACTGTCAGCATCAATCTTTCCAAATTCTTTTCTTCAAAAGCTATCTGAATAATTTGCTTTGTTACTTCAGTTCCTACGCCTTTTCCCCAATAAGATTTGTCTCCTATAAAAATATAATACTCTCCCGACTTATTCACGCTTGATAAATTGGATATTCCTGCATAGCCCACAAACTTACCGTCTGTGTAAATTCCCAAGGAAAGTGTTTTTGTATCTCTCAATACTCCTTTAAACCAAAAATCTATCTCCTCTTCAGTATTTAATTTCTGAAAAAGAGATAGAGAATATCGGATTACTTCAGGATCATTGAGCCACTGATAAAAAGGAATAACATTCTCTTTCAATAGTGGTTTCAATTCTATTACTCTACGTCCCAATAGTAAAAATTATGTTCTGTGTCTAATTTAAAATCTACAGCTGGATACAATTGATTTCCTACTGTATTTGTTTTTTCTGTTTCAAGAATCAAACCTGCAGCCTCCGACATTTTCGCCAGATTTTTAGCCTCTCCCATCAGGAGTTTTGAAGCTCCTTTTCCTCTGTGAGAAGGTGAAACAAATAAGTCATTGAGTAACCAAAGCCTTTTCATTCTTGTAGATGAAAAAATAGGATAAAGCTGTACAAACCCCACTAGCTGACCATCATCTTCTACTACATAAATGGTACTTTCTCCTCTTTCGGTTCTATCCTGTAAAAATTGTTTTGCTCCTTCAAGATCGCTCTCCTGCTTATAAAAAACTCTATAGGCATCAAACAATGCCGCTAGTTGATCAAAATCTGTAAAATTTGCTTTTCTAACTTTCATAGGACGGAGATTTTAATTCTTTTCTAAAACAAACACTATCTTCATTGCCTACATATTGGCCATAATTTGGTGTTTTATCAAAGCCATATTTCTCATATAAACCAATAGCTTCTGGCAACATCAAACCTGTTTCTAAAACCAGCGCCTTCAGATTCATAGCAACACCCCAATCTTCCAATTCTTGAAGGACTTTTGTAGCCACTCCCTTACCTCTTTGATCTTGAAGAACATACATTCTTTTCACTTCAAAAACTCTCTCTTCAAACTCTTTCATGGCACCACAACCCACTACTTTTCCTTCACTGTACGCCAATACCACATGGTCAATATCCTCTAAACCATTGTACTGCATATAAAATTCATGATCATCGCCATTTCTAACGGCAAGGTCTTGATTCAGCAAATTTACCAAATGTAAAAAATCACGGTGCTTTGCGTCTGTTTTGATCAGAGTAATCATAATCTCATTTTGCTTCTAGGTTTTCAACTATTTCAGGGAAAACATTACGGTATTTTAGAGCTTGTTTGATATGGCCCAAATGATGATTGCAATGCCACGCATAAATGCCAATATTCTCTTTTAAAGCCGTTTGCTCTCCAGATTCTGGATGAAAAAAAGTTCGATCTAACTCTTCCTCACTCAGCCTCTCCAACAAATATGTCCATTTTTTATGAAGAAATTCAATCAAATGTAAAGTATCTGATAAATCCTCCTCCTGGCTATCAACCAACTCTGCCCATCGGTCTTCAAAGTATGGTCTGATGGATGGATTTTCTTCTGTTAAAGCCAACTTAAAGCGGATATAACTATTCATATGACTATCCGCACAATGATGCACTACTTGTTTTATCGACCAACCTTCAGGCCTGTAAACTAAATTCAGCTCGTCTTTAGTAAGGTCTTTGACCAGTTCTTTCACCCTTTTGGGAAATAAACGAATTTCATGAATCCATAAATTAATTTGATTCTCTTGGATGTATGAAGGAACTTCAAATTGTCCAAAAGGGTATTTTAATGCTTCGAGTGTAGTGTGGGAGTTGTTCATAAGATCAGTGTACTTTTATATTGCTTAATAACTGAGAGATTGCCTTGGTATCTCGCCCAGTTTCTTGATAATGTTTTTGCACCATTCGTGCCACATTTTCCGAATCCTGATATCGGCCTAATTTATAATACAAGTGGGCTTGAGTGTCTAGATAGCTAAATGACTTTTGCTTGGAAATACTAAATGTCACCCACTTCAACGCCTCTTCCAGCTGTTCGGTTTTATCAGAATGCTGATAATAATACCAAGCCCAATCGTTGCATTTATTCAGTTCAGACGGGTTGGGTTTTGATTGTATATACCTGAAGTTATTCTGAATAGAGAGAAACGCCTTTTCATCATTCCCCATCGACAGGAAAAAACGTGGCTCATAACTGAATGCCATTCGAAGAGCAATGGTATTGGGAAGCACCTTTTTCAATTGTTCCATTTTCTCTTCAAAGGACTGAATATCTTTAACCTTCATGGAAGAGGAAAGTGTATTTTTGGCCAGTCCTCTATAGATTTTATTCATTTTTTGAGGTGAATAAATATCCGCAAATAATGGCTTGTATTGCACAAAAAAGCGGAATGCTTCTGAGTTGACATCGGAATTATACAAAATCTGGCTCACTGCCGATTTCACCTTTTTATTATTTAAATCTTCTGGTTTTAGTAATGTGAAAAGCTTGTCATTGGTGGAATGATCCATCACGCCTGTCTCATAAGAAGCAAGGGTATAATTCAAGTATTCATTAAGAGACAGGTCTTCTCCATCATCGACTTTCTGCCTTAAAGTATAAAGCTGTGTACTTGGAGAAAGTGCTTCTTCTCCCTTCTCTAAAAATACGTTAACCGGTATTTTTCCTTTTGCCTGATGCAAAATTTTTCCGTTTGAAGAAAAGTACAAGTGGGCTGGAAACGACCTGATATTATAATTGGAAACGATGAAACTTCCCAAATCAGAATGAACACTCACTTTATAGCTTATAAAATGTTCATTATAAAATAGGGCTACTTCCTTGTCTCCGTAGACATGTCGGTCCATTTCCTTACACGATTCACAATGTGGAGTAAAGACTCCCACGTAAACTTGTAAATTTTTCTGTTTTGCCTCTTTTAATAATTCTTCCCATTCTCCTTCATAAAAATCAACCTTTTGAGCAATAAGAGGGTGTATCATGAAAAACCCTATTAATAGTAATAATTGTTGTTTGATCATTGGTAATGGCTTGCTAGAGATTCCCGATATAAATACTACAAATTGATTATCAGTACATTTATAAAGCTAATTCCTCATTCGTTTTAATTGGACATTAAAATAAAAATCAAAAAACGTACGACGTAAATTACATGTTGTAAGAGATTGAAAAGATCAATATGAAATAACTGACAATCTATTTAAAAGTGTAAATGTTTATCAACACAAGATACATTTTTAGACCATGCGTGTCAATGAGTGTTATAAATCTTCTTTATTTTCTGACTTTATTCCACTTAGAATGTAACTTTGTAGAAACATAAATTTTGAGAAAGTGACATTTGACGAATTAAAGCTAAATAAGTTTATTCTAAACGCGATTAATGATTTAGAATTTATCAACGTGACTCCAATTCAGGAGCAAGCCTTTCCGGTGATTGGAGCAGGGAAAGATATGATTGGTATTGCTCAAACAGGTACGGGTAAGACCCTGGCCTATCTTCTTCCGATTCTTCAAAATTTAAATTTCTCTAAGCAATATGAACCTAGAGTTTTGATTATTGTACCAACCAGAGAACTTGTAGCTCAGGTTGTAGAAGAGGCCAAATCCCTTTCTAAATATCAGTCTTTGAGAATATTGGGAGTGTACGGCGGTGCTAATATCAACACTCAAAAACAATATGTCAATGAAGGCGTAGATATTTTGGTAGGTACTCCTGGTCGAGTATATGATTTAGCGTTGTCAGGTGTCTTGAAACTCAAAGCAATTCATAAGTTTGTGATTGACGAAGTGGATGAAATGTTGGACCTTGGTTTCAGACCTCAGCTTACCCGCTTGATGGATTTGCTACCTCCACGCCGTCAAAACATCATGCTTTCAGCTACTATCACAGACGATGTAGAAGAAATCATTAAAACTTTCTTCAGAAAACCAACAAAAGTTGAAATTGCAAAAACAGGTACGCCGGCGGATAAAGTAACACAACGTGCTTATCATGTACCTAACTTCTTCACAAAAGTGAATTTACTCGAATACCTTTTAGCTCATGAGCCAGAAATGGAAAAGGTGCTAGTATTCGTTAGAAATAAAAAGCTTGCAGATCGTCTTTTTGAAATGATTGAAAAGCTTTTCCCTGAAAAGGTAGGTGTGATTCATTCCAACAAATCTCAAAATTACCGTTTCAGAATGGTAGACGAATTTGATGAAGGAAAATTGAAAATCCTTGTTGCTACAGATATTATTGCCAGAGGTCTTGATATTAAAGGCATCACGCATATCATCAATTTTGACACACCTGAAATACCAGAAGAATACATTCACAGAATTGGCAGAACAGGTAGAGCGGATGAAAAAGGTTTAGCCATAACATTCATCAATGAAGTAGAGCAAGAATACCAGATGATGATTGAGGAATTGATGAAAAAGCCAATTCCACTGGAGCCAATGCCTGAGGAAGTGAAAGTATCAGACATCTTCACTGAAGAAGAAAAGCCTAAACTTTCTACTAAAAATTACTTTGTCACTAAGAAAACGAACTCTCCTTCTGGTGGCGGTGCTTTCCATGAAAAAGTAGGCATTAATAATCCTGAAAACCAAACCAAGAAAGTACATAGAGGTCCAAAGAAAACCAAGCCGGTCAACAGAGGAAGATTGAAGAAGAAATTCAGAAAAAAATAATTAAAGTGAGGGTAGACTAAAATTGTCTACCCTTATTTATTTAGTTATGAGTGAGAAAGAATAATGTTTTTTACTGTACCTCATTAACTATTCACCTCAAAAGTAATTTCATGACGTACACCATCCCTTTCAATCAATAAAACCTTAGTATTACTATTCCCTGCATTGATTAAATATTCACACCATTTTTTTTCATCAATTCTCTCGAAATTCACACCGTCAATAGCTATGATTTTATCTTGAAGTTGGAGTCCTTTCTTCATGGCTATTGAGTTTTCATAGACGTTTCTGATATACACTGCTCCATCTCTATATCCTAAGGCATAACCCAGCTCATTTTTTATCTTTTTAGGGATATTATTTCTTTTAAATAGAATTTCTTTATTGTTCCAATCCAAAATGATATGATGGTATTTGAAAATTCCCGTGCCCAATGTATTACTGTATTTGCCTTCAAAAGTAATTTTTTGGTTTTCAAAATCCAGTCCATTTCCTAATGAAAATGACTTGATCGTTCCGCTATAAGATAGCTTAGGCACTTCTTCACCATAAAGGCCAACACTCGTCACACCATAACCTTTATGTACTTTTTCAGACTCTACTTTTTTTACGTGTTTTTCATCCAACTGTACTTCTCCCCCAAACCCATAATCAATAACCGTATTAAGGACTTTATTTTCATTAATATAAGTGGTAAGAGAAGGTACTCCACCAAATCCTTCAAAGAATTTGACAGAAGTAAAACCCTCAGTAGATTTTTTTAGTTGTGAACGATCATTCGCTATCACAATTTCTTTTCTCTCATAGTCAATAAACCAAGTGGCGTGACGGAACAAGTTACTACCAATTAACCCGTCCACTCCAAAGCATTTGACAGTAGGTATTGCATTCAAGTCCATTACGATAGCACCAATATCCGAAAATGAAGTATTACCGATTTCAAAATGCTCCACTTTTGTAAATTCCTGTTCGATATAGTTATTATCAACATCGTATATCTTTTCTGTCATGAGAGTTTCCAAACCAAGCCTGTTTTTCATTTCTGGAGAAATGATGGATGCCATAGCCCCTGTATCAAATATAAATTGATAAGGTTTTCCCTTTACTTTAGCTTCAATAATGATGAGCCCCATTTTGGTTTCAAATGGAATAACAGTTCGGAAATTATCGTCAGTCTTTCCTGAATTAATAATGGATGCCAATTTAGGGTTGCACCCAAAAAAAGAGAGTAATAGAAGTAAGAATAGAATTGTTTTTTTGTTGTATAGCATAATAATAGTTTGTTTACATCATCTTGACACCAGTCATTAAAAATTGGTTGAAGAATAAAACTTTATTCAAAAAGCTTGAAAGAATTCCTTCTCCTAAAAAAGGATGAGGTTTTAAACAAAAAGTCTAAAACCTCATCTTCAACATTATATATTTTTCATTTCAATTCAACTCTTTCCCCAAAGGAATTCAAGAGTATAAGGACTTCCTCCTGATGTAAAAATCGAACCATCAACAAATCTATATTTCTCATTGAGATCTGCTATTTCTCTCAAATCCCAAGGCGTTAATTTAATCTCAGGTGAAACAAGGTTCTGACGCAACCTATCTTCATGAACAGACTTTGGAATAGCAACTGTTTCTCTGCGGTTTGCCCATGCCAACATAATTTGTGCAGGGCTTGCGTCATGCTTCTCTGCTATTTCTTTTAGTAATTCATTTTCCAACAAAACAGGAGGATTGGCCCCATCTTCAAATGATAAACTGTCCCTTGTTCCTAGTGGAGAATAAGCCGTTAAAATAATATCGTAAGCATCCGCATATTCCATCATTTTGCGTTGTTGGTTTAAAGGATGCATTTCAATTTGATTCACAACTGGAGCAATCGTAGCATTGGTCAAAATGTGTTCTAACTTTTCAATACTGAAATTGGACACACCAATAGAATACGTTTTTCCTGCTGCAACCAAAGCTTCCATTGCCTTCCAAGTCTCCAGAATTGGTGCTTCTTCCGCCGTAAGAAACTCTTCTCTTTTTTGAGTAAACTGTACCCCTGGTTTATAAGCAATGGGCCAATGGATCAAATAAAGATCCAAATACTCCAGTTTCAGGTCTTTTAATGTCTTATCTATTGCTTTAGGAACATCTTCTTTTAAATGGGCATCATTCCATAGTTTAGATGTAATGAAAAGGTCTTCTCTTTTGACAATTCCTTTATCAATACACTCTTTGATGGCGTCTCCCACTTCTGGTTCATTACCATAAATAGATGCACAGTCAATGTGTTTATAACCTAATTCAATTGCTTTTTTGACAGCGTGAAATACTTCACCTGGTTCCGATTTCCAGGTGCCCAACCCAATGGCGGGAATTTCCCTTCCGTTGTTTAATTTAAAGGTTTTGCTCATGTGTAATATAGTTTCCTGAGTAGTTTTTGCCCTATGAATATACGACTGAATCCGCTGATAAAAAAGGACAGTTTTTAATTTATCTCAATAAAAATTTCAAATGAGCAAGAAACAATTCAAGAAAACTTCTTAGCTTTGAGTGCTGAGTATCTGTAACTAACATTATTCTTCATAAAAAACTAAAAGGTTTAAACTATCAATTGAGTGTGTTGAACGCATACTTGAAGTGTCAAATTATCCATAATATCTTTTACTTTCGAATAATATCAGCATATACTCATTTTGTTCTTTTTTTAATCTAATATAACTCAAGAGAATGGCTAGACTAAGCATTTCAAATCTCACAAAAACCTATAACAATGGCGTTAAGGCCTTAAATAATATCAGCATCGAAATAGAAAGCGGAATGTTTGGTTTGTTGGGCCCCAATGGAGCCGGTAAATCTTCTTTAATGAGAACTATCGCTACCTTGCAAGTACCTGATGAAGGCAGTATCAATCTCAATGGCATTGATGTACTCAACGAACCGGAATCATTACGAAGAGTATTAGGCTATCTCCCTCAAGAATTTGGAGTATACCCTAAAATATCAGCGGAAGAGCTGTTAAACCATATTGCCGTACTGAAAGGGATCTCAAAAGCAAAGGAACGTAAAGAGCTTGTAGGTTATCTTTTACAGAAAGTCAATTTGTATGACAAAAGAAAGAAAGCAGTAAAAAGTTTCTCTGGAGGTATGAAACAACGTATCGGTATTGCTCAGGCGCTTATTGGAGATCCAAAATTGATTATCGTTGATGAACCGACTGCAGGTCTTGACCCTGGGGAAAGAAACAGATTTCATAACTTGTTAGCTGATGTTGCAGAAAGTGTAATTGTGATTCTTTCTACACATATCGTTGATGATGTGAAAGAGCTTTGCTCCGATATGGCTATTATGAATGAAGGGGAAATTATGTATAAAGGGTCACCTCAAAATGTGTTAAGTGAATTGGATGGTCTTGTTTGGGAAAAAACAGTAGAGCGAAACACTATTGATGCCTACCAGAAAAACCATAAAGTGATTTCGAATAAAATGAATTCTGGAAAGTCTGTGATTCATGTACTTCATCATGAACAGCCTGAAGAAGGGTTTGTTCAAGTGAAGCCCGATTTAGAAGATGTTTTCTTTGCTAAAACATCCGCTTCAATTATTGCAGACTAAAACTTCCATCACAATGTTTAAAGAATTTTACAGCAGAGAAATTAAATCAGGCCTTCAGCAGCCTATGATTTACGTTTTCTCTATTCTATTAGGTTTATTAGCTTTTGGAGCCGTTTCAAATGATCAGATTGTCATTGGTGGTTCCATTGGAAATATACAAAGAAACAGCCCGCACATCATCATGAAAATGGGATTGGTCTTTTCATTATTGGGTCTTTTTATCTCCACTGCCTTTTTTAATAATGCGGCTTTACGAGATTTCAACAATAATTTTGATGATATCTTATTCACTACCCCAATTAGAAAAAAGGATTATTTCATGGGTAGATTTCTGGGTGCTTTCTCATTGGCTATTTTACCATTTTTAGGTATATATCTTGGTTTTATACTCGCTACATTTATAGCTCCAGCTATGGGGTGGGTAGATCCAGAAAAAATGGGGCCTGTGTCTATTGCAGGGTTTATGGCCAATTACTTTTTAACCATTATTCCCAATATCTTTATTTCTGGGGTTGTCATTTTCTCTGTAGCCTCTATTTTCAGGTCCACAGCCATTTCTTTTTCTGGAACGATGGTCTTGTTTTTAGGCTATAGTATTGCCCTTTCCTTTAGTTCTGATTTAGAAAATGAAATGTTAGCGGCCATGGTGGATCCTTTTGGGTTATCAGCTTATAATTTGGACAGTAAATACTTTACACCTCAAGAAAAAAATACACTAATACCGGGTTTCAACAGCTTTATTACATACAATAGGCTAGTGTGGTTAATCATTAGTTTTGCATTATTGAAGGTGCTTTACGGTTTCTTCTCTTTTGAAAAGAGATCAGGAAAAGTGAAGAAAGAAAAGGCAAATAAAAAGGACAATACAATCTTTACAAAACCCATTATTTATGGTCACTTTTCTCAATTCACGGATATTGCCCAATGTTATAGTTTTACTAGAATCCACCTGAAAAGCATATTAAGCAGTAATACTTTCAAAATATTAATCCTCTTCAGTTTTGTACAACTCATTGCAATACTGATGGAAGGATATGAATATATGGGATTAAAGTCCTACCCTGTCACTTATATGGTGGTTGAAGATATTCAAAATAGTACTATGATTTTCTTACTGATCATTATGGTTTACTATGCAGGTGACTTGCTATGGGAAGATAGAGACAATCACTTAAATGAAGTCATTGATGCTAGTCCTCATAGTTCTTACGTTTCTCTATTCGCCAAGTACTTTGCAATCAATGTAAGTATTCTAATTATCTATGCATCTCTTTCTGTTTTAGGTATTCTTTACCAATTAGGTTCTGGTTTTACATCTATTGATCTAGGTACTTATTTCCTTGCTTATGCATTGAACATCATGCCTATGATTGCTACATGGTCAGCAGTATTAATGCTTGTTCATATTCTGATAAATCATAAATTTATTGGTTTTGGTGTTTCTATTGTCTTAATGTTTGTATTGGAACTGATTTTGGATGGCTTAGATATCTCCTCTAGAATGCTTGATATTGCCAGTGCTCCAAGAATTACATTCTCTGATATTAGTGATTATGGTCCTTCTGTTATTTCTTCCATTTGGTTTAATGCATACTGGATTGTATTTGGAATAATTGTATTGCTTATCAGCGGATTATTAAGCAATAGAGGAACAAGCCAAAGTCTACTGAAAAGAATCAAGATTATACCTCAAAAAATGGATCCTAATTTCATGGGAGGAATAGGTACTCTTTTTATTGTTTGGTTAAGTATAGCGAGCTTTATCTTCTACAATACTCAAATTCTTAATCCTTATAAAACGGACGATGAAACAGAACTTCTGCAAGTTCAGTATGAACAAAAATACAAGCAGTACGAAGGAATGCTCTCTCCTAAAATTGTGGACGTTGACTACAATGTGAATATCTATCCAGCTGAAAGAAATATTTACACTGTTTCTCAATTAAAATTGGTCAATGAAAATAAGGAAAGTATTGATACTTTGATGTATACTTATAATGATGAATGGGAAATTAAATTTGAAATTCAAAATGCAGTTGAGGTATTGCATGACAAAGAGCTAAATGTAAAGCAGTTTGTTTTACAAAAACCTCTTAAACATAGAGACTCCTTAGAAATTGTTATTCATGCCAATTACATCACAAAAGGGTTCAAAAATAGTCAAGAAAATACCATGATTCTGGAAAATGGAACGTTCTTCAACAACCTTGTTTTTCTTCCTTATTTTGGTTATAACCCTTCTTTTGAATTAAGCGACCGTTTTAAAAGGAAAGAACATAACCTTCCAAAAAGAAAGCGTATGCCTACGCTTAATGAACCTTGTGGTGCTGAATGTGAACAGAATTACCTTTCCAACGGTCAGTCGGACTGGATTACTTTTGAAACGACAATCTCCACATCTTCAGATCAAATGGCCATTGCCCCTGGTTCGTTGATTAAACAATGGACTAAGAACAATAGAAATTTCTATCACTATAGAGTAGATCATAAATCACAGAATTTTGTTTCTTTTAATTCTGGTAAATTTGAAGTCGCAAAAAGACAGTGGAAAGATGTAAGTATGGAAGTCTACTATGATCAAAAACATGGTGTAAATATTGATAAAATGCTTGATGCTATTGAAAATTCATTGGAGTACTATACAGAAAACTTTGGGCCATATTATTTGAAGCAGGCTCGAATCATTGAATTTCCAAGGTATGCTAATTTTGCTCAAGCATTCCCCGGCACTATGCCTTACTCTGAATCTTTTGGTTTCATCGTAGACCTAGAAGACGAGGAAAAGAATAATGTGGTAGATGCTGTTATTGCTCATGAAATGGCACACCAATGGTGGGCTCATCAAGAAGTAGGCGCCAATGTACAAGGAGGCACAATGCTGACAGAAAGCTTTGCTGAGTATTCTTCATTGATGGTTATGAAAAAGGCATCTGACAATGATGATGTGAAAATGAGAAACTTCTTAAAATATGATTATGACAGATACCTGAAAGGTAGAAGTTATGAATTAGAAAAAGAATTACCGTTGAGAGAAGTGGAAAACCAAATGTATTTGCATTATGGTAAAGGCAGTGTTATTATGTACGCCCTGCAAGACTTTATTGGAGAAGATAGCGTAAATGCGGCGTTGAGAGATTTCTTAACAGAATACAAATACAAGGCACCTCCATACCCCACTTCCAATGATTTCTTAAGACATCTTCAACCAAGAGTACCAGATTCTCTTCAATACCTTATCGTTGACTGGTTTGAAGACATTACGCTGTATGATTATAGAATCAAAGAAGCTAATCTTAATGAAATTGACGCTGAAAACTATGAAGTTTCATTACAAGTAGAAGCCAAAAAGTTCAAATCAGATTCTATTGGGAATGAAATCAATATACCAGTCAAAGATTGGGTGGAAATTGGTTTTTATAAGGATAATGATGAAAAGGAATTGTTTTATACTGAAAAAATATTCCTTGAAAAGGAATCCCAAACCATTCAGATTAAGTTAAATGAAAAACCTGCAAAAGCAATGATAGACCCTAAAAGACTATATGTTGAAAGGGTGATTAATGACAATAGTAAAAAACTATAGTTTCAGTGGCGAAGTGCTCTTATTTAACTTCATAAAATAAGAGGAACTGCCCTATCATTTTTGTAAGAATTACTTGTATTAAGTTCCAATGAGTAATTAAAACGAGTTGAAAAGTGAATGTTTTCTTTAATTTAGAGAAGCATTCACTTTTTATTTCTCAACACCTATGAAATCAATTACTTTCTGTATTCTATTTTCTTTAATTATCTCCCTTACCTTTGCTCAAGAAACCCATGAAAAAATACACGGAAGAGAAGAAGCACATGGTAAATTGAAACATCATAGAGTCGCTCTACTCTGGGGGCACAGTTATGTACCAAAAGGGTTTTCAGGAAATAATCAAACCAATACACTGATTGTACCTACCATTGGATTGGAATATGAATATTGGTTTTCCCACCATTTTGCCATTGGCATTTCTAATGACTTGGAACTTCAGAACTATGTTATCGAAACTCGACATGGAGAAGAACTGGAAAGAGAATATGTTTATATAGGAGCGCTAATGGGATTTATTGAATTCGCACACTTATGGGTTATTGGTATTGGTCCAGGTATTGAAATAGAGCAACACAAAAACTTTGCTGTTTTCAAAACTTCAATTGAAAGAGAATTTCCTATTGCAGGGGAAGGTGGATGGGATGTTACACCTATGCTGAGTTATGAATTAAAGTTCAGAGGAGAAAATGGTTCTTATGATGCCTTTACCTTTGGTTTGGCTATTGGAAAACGTTTTTAATCCAAAAGAGTCACCTTTGAATAACTCAAAAATGACTCTCTTTTTATATTAAAATTAATGCTTATTAGAAGTTAATCTGCATTTGAATTCTCAATAAATTACCCGCCTGATCATTGACTGGAAGTTGAGAATCGATGTACGTTCTGTCTGCAATCACATACATTGCCACAATCTCATATGCTCTGTTAGGTTGCCACTCTACACCAATTTCCAAATCATTTACTCTGTAGCTTCTTGCATCTAGCTCAAACTTCTTACCACCATGATAATACAGGTATCTTGAGAAAGGAAAGAATGTATGCTTGCCATAATTGATTTTACCATACAACATTGCATAACCACCATGTAAGTTCTGTTCTTTCACTCTGTTAGATTCAGGATCATATTCTGGACCAATACCATAGTTATATTCTGCTTGGAAACCAATCGGCTGAGGATACCACACAAAAGTACCTCCGACTCTTGCATCTTTAAAGTTGTGTCCAGCAGCATAGATCACTTCAGTTTCTCCATTGCTGTTTTCAATTTCAGCCTCTAAGCCTTGAGATGTATTAGGTAAAACATATTGACCAGCATAACCATGAACAGAAAGCTCCATGATTTGATTATTATTAAATTGGAAAGGCCATGATACTCGACCTACCAAATGCAGGTTATCATTTTTATCAGGAACGTTAATTCCTTGTCCGTTAAATGCACCAAGTGCAAATGTACCATAGTTACCACTGTGCTTAAGGTTATTTTCTTTCATGTACTCATATACCTTTCTGACTTTACGAGGAGTATGGTATAAAACAGCCATTAGATCACGCTCATTTGGCAAAGCGGAGTTGATTGGGTCTGAACGGTCCAAAGGAATACGAAATTGAGAAGATTGCATGTTTTCGAAGCCGAAAGGAACTTTACTTTGACCCACTCTTATCCAAGTCGATTTATGATGATCAAAATACAAATCCATGTAAGCATCTCTTAAGGTAGGCGAGCCTGCAAAATCAGCTTGCATATAAACATAGACATTGTCTAATAACCAACCACTGACTTTCAAACGAACACGTCGTAATGAGATACCTTTATCAGCACCCCAGTTCTTGTCCATTTGAGGGACTGTCAAATTGGGGTTCGTCTCAAAAAGGCCGTTATATCTTGCTTGAATATAACCACTTACCTTAATTCTATCCGTCCAGTCTTTTGGTAAAGACTTTTGGATTAATCCCTCACCATCTTGATCTGGGCTGAATAAAGAATCAACTTTCACTTCATCGTCAATTGAAGTGTCTTGTGCAGATAATAATGAGGCTGTGTTAAGAATTAAAAGACATGATAAGATTAGTCTTTTAATTAATGATTGTTGTGATAACTGTTCCATCTAAAATCAAGTACTATGTGTTTGCGAGTGCAATGTTAAGGCGATTTATCTTACAATTTTCAATTTACTTAACAATTAATATACAGTTAACACTAGATACATTTTGAGGAAATATTTACAGATCTAATATGTACATTATGTTTCTACTTTTTTTAAATAGCCTAACCAAAAGAATATTAACATTCATTTAAAACTATATTTAACCCCTCAAAATCAGTATTTAAACGTCAACTAGACAATTAATTCTAAATTTAAACATTTACATATGTTAAGTTAATTTTAACTTAACGAAAACAAATTCACATCTTAAATTACATCATGATTAACCCAATGTTTCATTTAGTTTATAATAGCAGGAATAAAAAAATTGAGTAACATTATGTTAATATCTCAAAAATAACAAAGTGTAGACATATATAAAATTTTAAGCAAATTATTGTTGAAGAATGATTAGTGAAGAAAATGGAGATTGATGAAAATTCCTTTATTAGAATCTGTACCATTAGTCACACACATTTAAGAAAATGAGAGAGGTAAAGTATAAATAAACACAAGCCATGAAGTCAAAAGCTTGTTAGGTACAACAACATTTATATTCTTCTTATGAAGAAGATATTTATTACAATTTTTCAATAAAAAAAGCTGCTCCAAAACATGGAACAGCCTCTCTTAAGGTCTTATATATTAATATCAATTATTTCTTATTTCCTGAAAACTCAGATACCCAAAGATCAATTGTTCTTCCTAATCTAATCTTAGGGTATCTACCTGTCTCTTCATTTACTTTTGAATGAGGAGATTGCCTTACTACTACACCAGGAATAGTATCATGTTGTACGTATTGTACTCTACCTACACCCAAGCCTAAACCATACAAAGTAAACTCTGCATCTCCTTCAGTCATACCAATAAGGTTTGGAACTTTTGTCAGCGGGTTACCCATTCCGTCACCTACTACTAAGTCCACTTCAGTACCTTTCAATACTTTAAAACCTCTGATCAATTCCTCTTTTGAAATAGACCTTCCTTTGTAACTTACACCAATAACATTATTGACAAACTTATCTGGCTTTCTTTCAATTGAACCAATTTTCAATCCTAAGTTTTTAATTCTCACCACTGCATTTTTCAATGAACCATCAATCAAATCTGGTAATTTGATAGCAGCAGGTTTTGAAGGATTGACTGTTAAATAGATTTTCCTGTTGTCTTTTACCTTTTCACCTGAAACGGGTGTTTGAGATAAAACTGTTAGATAAGGAAGATCTGGATTATAGTTGACAGCTGAAGAATCAAAGATTTCATACCTTAACCCTGCCGACTCCAATCTTTTGGTAGCATCTTCAATAGATAAACTATCAATATCAGGAACGGTTACAGTCTGACCGTGTTTTGTTGATGCAGGTAGATATAAATAGAAAAACATGATCGCCACTACAAAAGCGGCTACGACCATTAAAACTACATTAATCAATAATGCAGATGGAGTATCTCCAAAAATTAACTTTTTCAGTTTGTCTTTATCCATAATTAATTTAGCTATGATTTAGCTTCAGTTCTTTTTATTCCGTAATCTAAAATACTATCAATAAAATCAAAAGGCTTATAGCCGTTAATTGCCGCTTGGTGGAAAATACAAGTAGCAGGTGTCATACCTGGTAGAGAGTTCACCTCAATGACAATAGTTTCTACTCTTTTCTCCGCTTTCCAAATTCTCACAAAAGCATCAATTCTACAGTAGCCTTGAACATTTAATTCTTTAGCTACATGTTCCAAGTCTTTTCTTACTGCATCAGAGATCCATTGCTGTTCTGCTGCATCTGGAGAAAAACGTGGAGGAGTGATATTCTGACCTTCGCCAGCCAAGAATTTTTCTTCTAATGAAAGAATCTCTCCACTTGCCAAAGCTTCTGAAGGTTCAAATACCTCATAAGTACGTGATCCATCTTCATGCCATTTCGTAAGCATACCTCCTGTAATTTCCAAGAAATGATCAGAATCCAATGGACTGATCAATTCCTCAATCAGAATACATGTTTTACTTGGAAACTCTTCGTTTTTATCTAAATCAAGCTTCAGTCTTAAGCTTTCTTCCACTTCTTCACTTTCTCTGAAAATAGCTTCTGCAAAGTGTTCCAACTGCATTCTTGACTTAATCATCATTACTGCAGAACTACAACCATCATCGGCAGGTTTTGCAATCAATGGGTATTTGAAATCCTTTTCTACTTGATCAATTGCATCTGAAGCATTGGCCAACCAAGCCTCTTTCTGTAACAACATGTGTTCTGCTACAAAAACACCCGATTTACGAAGAATCTCTGTAGTCAGATATTTATCAATAGTAATTTCTGAACTGTCAACATCAGAACCATTGTAAGGAATTCCTTTTACATTAAGGTGCTTCTGAACAGCTCCATCCTCACCTGGCCTTCCGTGCAATGCAATAAATACCGCATCAACTCTTTCTTTCAGAAGATCATAATTCAAAGGTTTTGGATCAAAACAAGCATCCGCCGCGTACTTTTGAGTAATAGGTTTTGCTTTTTGAATGGCTTCCACCAATACGTCGTGCTTTTCTCCGTTCAGGGCCTGATTGATTTTCAACTTGATATCATCAGCATTGTCCTTCAACATAATATTAATCGGCAACTCATACAATTCATGATGATCAGCAGAGCCTGTCAAGAAAATCGGGATAGCCTCATATTTATCTGATGAAGCTAATTTCTCAAAAATGTTTCTTCCACTTTCAACAGAGATGTGACGCTCTGAAGAATAACCTCCCATGATCACTCCTATCTTCTTAGTTTGTTGGTCTGCCACACTCAAAGCTTCAATCTGATGATCCAAATTCTTCAACATAGGCTTCGACACTCTTGTATTTTTTCCTGATCGAATCCTACAAGCTAATGACGTACGGATAATGAAAGTCAAGAATTGTGATGGATTTAAACCAATTTCTGCCGCCTGATGAAAAAAGAAAGACGAAGGCATCATACCAGAAGTAGTGTTCGGATCATTCAAATAGACCGTTCCTTCTTCTGTCACAAAACCATCAATACGAGCATAAACATCAAATTGTAATTTTTTATACAAGTTTTCACAATCTGCCTGAATTTCTCTTACCTTTTCAATCGGCAAGTCAATCGGTGTCACTTTACGGCTCATACCCGGAAGGTATTTCGATCTGTAATCAAAAACACCTTCATTTCCTCTTACAATTTCTGTTGGAGGCAAGGCCAAAGGGTTTCCATTTTCGTCTTCAATAACGATACATGAAAATTCTCTACCTTTTATATGTTCTTCAATCAGCAATGCTTCTTCCGCATCTAAAGATTGAAGGGCTACTTTCGCATTATTCTCTGTGATGAGTTGTTCGTTCAAGTACTCTAATAATGATTTTGGATCGTAAATCACCAAATCGTCATTACCTAGCACATAAACAGGCAAGCCAATTCCAAGACGTACATCCGTGAAATCATGGATGTAACGCACTTTTTCTTCCTCATCTAATTCTTTCCAGTACGATTGTTCAATCTCCTCAATAAAGAGGGACTTTTTCGCTGCCTTAAGAAATGCTTCTGAGTTGTCTTCTTTCACAATACTTACCCCCAAAGAAGAGCCTTGTCTTGGTGCTTTCACCACCAAAGGCATTCCTAATTTAGCTTTGAGGGCTTGGAATGTTGTATTGATTTTATCAGCAGTTAAATCCTCTTCAGTGATCACATCAAAAGAAGGGGTAGTCAACTGTAAATCTGTAAACAGTTTTTTCTGAGTGATTTTATCAATTCCGATGGCAGATGACAACACTCCTGCACCAGAATAAGGAATATTATACCACTCTAGCAGTCCCTGTAAATTTCCATCTTCTCCATATGGACCATGTAACGCTAGAAACGCAAAATCAAAAAGCTGTGCGAATTCATTTGGATTTACTTTCTTTCCAACTTTAGAAGCCATATCACTAGCCTCTTCCTCAGAAAGTTTACCCAAAGATTCCACATACATTTGAAACCCCTGCAAATCGCTTGGAATACTGCTTACCGGTGGATAAAAATCTCTAACAGTACCTTTATATACATATGACCAGTCTAAATGAATAAAATGGCCTAAACTATCTACAAATATTGGAACAGGTTCGAAAAGTTGTTTGTTTAAGTTATCATAAACAGTTCTACCGCCTGCAAACGAGATTTCACGCTCTCGTGAAATACCTCCAAAAAATATCCCTACTTTGATCATGATATCAATTTTTCTGCTTCTAAAGAAAACCAAAGGCTCTTCCTCTGTTTTCTTTAGACAATTACGCCTCAAAAATACAAGAAAAATTATTATCTAATAGCACTATACTACACCTTCTCAGGGTTTGACTATAAAAATAGGATTCATTCATGATAATTCTTTCACTTTCAATTGGATTAAGGGAAAATTTATATGATTTTGTAAATAATTATTTAAACTTTTTAAGGACTTACTATGCGAAATTATTTCAAACTACTACTAACAGCTGTACTTTTCTCCTCAATTTTTTCGAGCTGTCAAAAAACAAATGAGGCCCAAGTCAGCAGAATAGAGCAGCAAAACACTAATCTTGATATCTTTTTTGACAGTGTTTTCAATGCTGATCTTGAACAAAAACCCGAAGCACTCACTTATAGAGGAGACAAACGTTTCAATGACCAATGGAACGATTATTCTGAAAAACGCTTTTTTGAACAGCTCAAAAACAAAAAAAATGCACTTCGTCAAGTCAATGCTTTCAATCCTTCTGATTATTCCAAAGACAGAGCATTGAGCCTGGATTTATTTAAATACGAACTTAATCTTGATTTAGAAGGAGAGCGTTTTCATCACTACGATTATACGTTCAACCAGATGTATGGTGCTCAAAGCAACCCTGCTTCATTTTTAATCGGTTTTCATCAAATCAAATCTAAAAAAGACGCTGAGGATTATATCAGCAGAGTAGAAAGAGTACCTGAAATGATGGAACAGCAAATCCAAAACGCTATTCAAAGCGAAGAAGCTGGATTCCTTCTACCCAAATTTCTCTTTGCCAAAGTATTAAGCGACTGCAATAACCTTCTGGAAGGACAACCTATTTCAAAATCGGAGAAAACACACCCTATAGCACAAGATTTCTACACTAAAATTGACGGTATTGAACTCACTGAAAAGGAGAAAAATGATTTAGTCAAAAAATTTGATCTTGCTATGAAACATAGCTTTGCTCCTACTTACAGAAAACTAGTTAAAACACTAGAAGAACAAGAACGCAGAGCAAATAATGACGCAGGAGTATGGCGTCTGAAAGATGGAGATGAGTTTTATGCCTATCGCTTGAAGAAAATTACTTCAACCAACTTCTCTGCAGAGCAAATTCATCAAATGGGACTAAGAGAAGTGGCTCGAATTCATGGTGAAATGAAAAAAATCAAAGAGAAAGTAGGCTTTAACGGAAACCTTCAAGAGTTTTTTGTTTTCATGAAAAAAGATCCTCAATTCTATTACCCTAACACGGAAGCAGGAAAAAAAGCCTACCTGGCAGATGCCACTTCTATCATTGATAATATGAGAAAACAATTGGATGGGCTATTTATCACTAAACCTAAGGCGCCTATTGAAGTAAAAAAGGTGGAAGCTTTCAGAGAAAAAACTGCAGGAAAAGCCTTTTATAATGATCCAGCAGTTGATGGATCACGTCCAGGATACTATTACGCTAACTTATACGATATGAACCAGATGCCAAAGTATGAGATGGAAGCATTAGCCTATCACGAAGGTATTCCAGGGCATCATATGCAGATTGCTCTTACCAAAGAACTAAAGGGACTCCCTGAGTTTAGAAAAGAGGCACATTACACTGCATATATTGAAGGATGGGGATTATATGCCGAATTTATTCCGAAAGAGCTTGGATTTTATAGCGACCCTTATTCTGATTTTGGGCGCTTAGCCATGGAACTTTGGAGGTCTTGCCGATTGGTTGTAGACACTGGTATTCACGCCAAAAAATGGACTAGGGAAGAAGGAATTGCCTACTATGTCAATAACACTCCTGCCGCTTATGGCCAGTGTGAAAAAATGGTAGACAGACATATTGTGATGCCAGGGCAGGCTACAGCTTACAAAATAGGTATGATGAAAATTCTGGAACTGAAAGACAAAGCCAAGCTTGAAATGGAAGAAAAGTTTGACATCAGAACTTTCCATGAAGTGGTTTTATGTAACGGTCCTCTTCCTTTATCAATCTTAGAGAAATTGGTGGACGAGTACATTCAAAAAAATACCGCTACTTTATAAGAAATAATTTAGTAATTCCATTCATATCCATTACATTAGAAATATTTTGAACCTAATGTAATGGATTTTTTTATGCACTTTTCTTTTAAAACAGTACTAATATTCCTCTTTTTTTCAACGCTGAATTACCATTGTTCAGCTCAAAAATCAATGAAACTTATTTCCTCATTTGCACAGTTTTTAGAAGAAAAGTCAGATAAATCTATTTACCCTGAACAGTATCATTTTGATTTTGCTTTTACTGTAAAACAAATTTCACCAACAGAAAGTAAAGACTTTTATATTCTAGTTCCAAAACAAGAAAAATACTTTGCCATGACCTCCGCTTTAGATGCTCGTGACATTATTGTTTTTGATATTGAACTAGATCAAATGATTGTCATTTGTAATCTAGACAGCAGTCAATATGCGATTTGTGGCCCTTTGTCTTTTTTTGATACCAATAAAAACACAGACATCAAATATAACTTCATAGAACAGCAACCTAATGTATATAAAGATGATAATCATAATTTAGAAATTGTACTCACACAAGACTCTGAATTCAATAATTATGGATTAAAGAAAGGTTTTTGGATGATAATTCAAGAATCTTCGACCTTAGATATTCCTTTATCAGAAAAAGGTATTATTTTAAAAGTAAAGAAGCTAGATAAAAAATCCGGTAAAAATACTAGCTATGACATTACTGAAAGAAATGATATAAATATCAACTATTCCATAAAAATGAGTAGACTATTAGATTTTAGTATTCTAGCGGATTCCACTTTTATTAAGCAGAAAGATTAACCACTCACTTCACTTAAGTTATTAACCAAATGCTCACACTTATCTATATTTTAGGATTTATTGTTATTCTATTGCCAATTGTAGGAATTTACTTTTTGTATATGCCTACTCATTCTGTCTATTCCGACAAAACCGCCAATGATATACAATCCAGTCCTTCAGAATTAGAAAAACACGTAAGAGCACTTTGTAATACAAGTGATTATAGAAACTATAAAAATAAAGAAGCTCAAAAAGAAGCCACCGATTACATCTTTGAACAGTTGAAAAGCTTTGGCTATGCCCCCCATATTCAAACCTTTGAAGCTGCTAATGAAGAGTATAAAAACATTATTGCATTTTATGGAGATCCAAATCAAGAAAGAATTATTGTAGGTGCTCATTATGACACCTTTGGTGATCAGCAGGGTGCAGATGACAATGCCAGTGGGATAGCCGGTATGATCGAAATTGCTCGTTTACTAAAGCAACATCAACCAAAAGTGGACTTCTGCATAGAGTTAGTAGCCTACGCTAATGAGGAAAGGCCTTTTTTCACCACGAAAGGGATGGGAAGTTATGTACATGCAGAACGTAATTTAAACAATAACGTGAAAACGAAGTTAATGGTCTGTCTGGAAATGATTGGTTATTTTGATGATCGCTCTGGCAGTCAAAGTTATCCTATTAAGTTTCTAGATAAAATTTATCCCAAGGAAGCCAATTTTATTGCAATTGTTGGAAACCTTTCCAACCACTTTGTTGTAAAAGAATTGAAACACGCCATGAAAAAAACATCGAAGACACCTATATATTCCATTAATGCTCCTTCAAGTGTAAGAGGCTTGGCCAATTCTGACCATAGAAATTATTGGCACTTTAATCAAAATGCTGTTATGATCACGGATACATCCTTTTTTAGAAATCCTAATTATCATACCAAAGGTGATACTCCAGAAAGTTTAGATTTTAAAAAAATGAACGAAGTAATTAAAGGTACCTTTTACGCTATAACTCAAATTTAATCTTAGAAAAATACTATGAAATACTCCGAAAAGTACAAAAGTGATTTCCAAAAAATTGAATGGGATGATTCTTCTAAAATTCTAAAAACAACTTGGAATACTCCTATTAATATTTCTGAAGAATTATATAGAAATGAAGTATTACAATACCTTAGAGTAACAGAAGAAATGGCTCCAAAATTACTTTTAGTAGATGCTATTAGAGCTTATTACAACGTCCGACCTGACACTCAAGATTGGATAAATGAGCGTAGTGTAATCCTAAACAAGAAAATTGGTTTACAGAAAATGGCATTTATTGTTTCTTCAGATATTTTCTCTCAAATGTCCTTTGAAAAGATTCTTGATAAAACCACCAGCGAAATAGATCTTTTTAAATTACAATACTTCGACGACGAGCACAATGCAACCGATTGGCTTATAAACTCCTTGGATTAATTATATTTTATACATAAATTTACAATTATTATCAATGCTTATTACTAAACATTATTTGAACACTACTAAATCTATCAAACCTATGAAACATATTTTTACGATAGCTCTGCTTGCTTGTTGTGTAGCCTTATTGGCATGTACAAAAGTTCATAAATCTAGTCCAGAATCTACTTCTTTTGATGATAGAAAAAGAGAATCTCAATTTTACAATTTCAAGTTGAAAAAATTAAATGGAGAATATCTTGACTTTCAAACGCTTAAGGGTAAAAAGATTTTAATTGTAAATACAGCCTCAAAATGTGGATTTACACCACAATATGAAGCTTTACAAAAACTACATGAAAAGTATGGTGAAAAATTAGTGATCCTTGGCTTCCCTTGCAATCAATTTGGAGGACAAGAACCTGGATCAAGTGAAGAAATTGCTTCCTTCTGTAAGCTGAATTATGGCGTTACTTTTACAATGATGGAAAAAGTAAACGTTAAAAAAGGTGATGATCAAAGTCCATTGTATAGATGGTTATCTGATCCTGAAGAAAATGGATGGAATGATGAAGCTCCATCATGGAACTTCTGTAAATATTTCATCAACGAAAAAGGCGAACTAAAAGACTTTTTCAATAGCAATGTTAAGCCTACAGATACTGATTTAATTAACGCTATCTCAAAATAATTTTTTAAATCATTGGAACAAAAACCTTTCATCAGTAAGTTCAGTTCAAAGGCTTATTGATGAAAGGTTTCTTAATTTATGGACAAACAATACTGGACAGAAAAATACAAAACCAATAATACCGGCTGGGACATTGGTTATGTGAGCACTCCTCTCAAAGAATACATTGATCAAATAGCAGACAAGGAATTAAAAATACTAATTCCTGGTGTGGGCAATGGCTATGAAATAGAATACCTATGGAAAAATGGGTTTAAAAACTGTTTCGCTCTGGACATTTCAGAAACCCCTCTTCAAAATGTCAAACTTAGGTGTCCTGATTTCCCTGAAGAACAATTGATCTGTAAAGATTTTTTTCAGCTAGAAATTGATAACTTTGATTTGATATTGGAGCAAACCTTTTTTTGTGCTTTGAATCCAAAGCTTAGGAAACAATATGTGGAGCAAATGTATCGTTTACTGAAAAAAGGTGGTAAATTAAGTGGGTTGCTATTTGATTTTGAGCTAACAAAAAATGGCCCACCTTTTGGAGGTAGTAAAGAAGAGTATTTATCTCTTTTTGAATCAAAATTTGAGATAAAAACACTAGAAAGATGCTACAACAGCATTCCTCCAAGAAGCGGGAATGAATTATTTTTTAGTATTGAGAAGTAGCTAAAAAGGTATAGAAATTTTCTAAAGATGAATAAACAAATTGGTATTAAAGTTCTTTGGCTTGATCAATATGCCAGATTAAAGGAAGAAAACAGCAGGTTGAGAGCAAATCTCGACAATGCTTTAGAGTATTGTAATGCCCTGCTTGAAGAGAAGGAGGATTATGAATTCAGTGAGAAAGAAGAGGAACCTTTATTGGAAGCAATCAACGCCTTGAGACTTCAAAGAAAGGCATTGAAAGTCATTGAAGAAGAAAGAGCATGGGTTTCTGAAGGACTAACTAAATTTGTTGACATTCTTAGAACCTCACAAAGCAACCTTGAAGAACTTTGTGATCAAATTATCAATAATCTTGTTTCTTACCTTGGCGTTACACAAGGCGGTTTATTTATTGTAGATGACAACATAGATGACAGGAAAGAGTTGATGCTGATTTCTGCTTATGCTTATGAAAGAAAGAAGTATATCAATAGAAATGTAAAACCAAGAGAAGGTTTAGTAGGACAAGTTTTTATTGAAAAACGCCCGATGTTCTTGAAAGAAATTCCTGAGCAATATGTCAATATTTCTAGTGGATTAGGTCAAGCAAGACCTACCAACTTATTCATTGCACCAATGCTGATGAATGAAGAGGTTTATGGGGTGATTGAATTGGCTTCATTGAAGGAAATGCCTGAATTCCAAAGAGAGTTTGTACTGAAGTTAGGTGAAACAATCGCTTCTACAATTGCAGCCACTCGTAACTCTGACAGAATGAAAACTTTATTGGAAGATTCTCAGGTACAAGCAGAGCAAATGAGAGCACAGGAAGAGGAAATGCGTCAGAACGTAGAAGAACTTCAAGCTACTCAAGAAGAGATGCACAGAAAGCAAAAAGAAATGGAAGCGGTTAATGTCAAAACCAAAAATAATGAAGAGGTTTTGAAAAAAGCTTTCGAGAAAATGAGTACTACTGAGGAAAATTACAAAGCCAAAATTGAAAACCTTACAGGAGTTGTTACCGAAAAAGAGGATAAAATTGCTTCATTAGAAAGAGAAATCGAGCTAAAAAATGAAGAAATCCAAAAATTAAGGGGACAACTTTAATATAAATTCTAAACAAAACATAGGTTATTGCAAGAACTTGCAATAACCTATTATTTTTGCCGTGGAAAATTGTATTTTTGCAATTCCATAATTTTTAGTGAAAGTAAACAAATAAAAAGGTGGCGTTTTTAACGCTTCCGGCAAAAATAGCGATATATGAAAATCTCCTTAAATTGGCTAAAAGGCCTAATTGATATAGAAGACAAAACGCCACAGGAAATTGATGAGCTTTTAACCAGTTCTGGTTTAGAGGTAGAAGGAATCGGTGAAGTTGAAGAAGTGAAAGGTGGACTGAAAGGTTTAGTTATTGGCGAGGTTTTAGAATGTGAACAACATTCAAACGCAGATAAATTAAGAGTTACAAAAGTTGATATCGGTGGGGAAGAACCTGTACAGATTGTATGTGGTGCTCCTAATGTCGCTAAGGGACAAAAAGTTGTAGTTGCTACTGTAGGCGCTGAGCTTTATCCTTCTCCAACAGAAAGTTTTAAAATTAAAAAAGGTAAGATCCGTGGTGAGGTTTCACTAGGTATGATCTGTGCTGAAGATGAAATCGGATTGGGTACTTCTCATGACGGTATCATGGTTTTAGATACTGATTTAGCCAACGGCACTCCTGCTGCTAAATATTTCGGTTTAGAAAATGATCAGGTTTTTGAGATCGGTCTTACTCCAAACCGTGTAGATGGTTCGTCGCATTATGGTGCTGCTCGTGATTTGAAAGTATTATTGGATCGTGAAATCAAGCAGGCTACTAAAGCAGAATTAATCGAAAACTTTAAAGTAGATAATACTTCTACTCCTGTAAAAGTTAATGTTCAAGCAGAAGAGGCTTGTCCAAGATATACTGGTTTGACAATTTCTGGAATTACAATCAAAGAATCTCCGAAATGGATCAAACAACGTTTAAATTCTATTGGTTTAGCTCCTATCAACAACGTAGTGGATATTACCAACTTCGTTTTACATGAATTAGGACAACCACTTCACGCTTTTGATCTAGCAAAAGTAACGGGCAACGAGGTGAACGTAAAGTTCGCTACTGAAGGTGCTAAGTTTACTACTTTAGACGAAGCAGAAAGAGAATTAAAAGGTAACGACTTGATGATTGCTAATACTTCTGAAGATATGTGTATCGCAGGTGTATTCGGTGGGTTAGATTCAGGTGTTACTGAAGGAACAACGAGCATCTTCTTAGAAAGTGCTTACTTCCACCCTGACTTTGTTCGTAAAACATCACAGCAACACAGTATCAAAACAGATTCTTCATTCCGTTTTGAGAGAGGTTGTGATCCGAACATGTGTATCACTGCATTGAAATATGCGGCAATGTTGATCAAAGAGTACGCCGGTGGTGAAATCTCTTCTGAGATTGTAGACATCTACCCTACTCCTATTGAGAATTTCATTATTGATGTGAAATTCAAAAATGTAGATCGTTTAATTGGTCAGCATATTCCACAAGACAGAATCATCTCAATTCTTGAAGGTTTAGAAATCTCTATTTTAGAGCGTACTGAAGAGACAATCAAAGTTTCAGTTCCTCCTTATAGAGTTGACGTTCAAAGAGAAGCAGATATCATTGAAGAGATCTTAAGAATTTACGGTTTCAACAGTGTAGCATTAGACGAGTCATTATCAACTGATTTCTTAGCGAGTTTCCCTAAGAAAGACAAGCAAATTCTTCAGACAAAAGTGACTGAAATGCTTGCAGGAAGCGGTTGTTTCGAAATCATGACTAACTCTTTGACTACAAGCAAGTATTCAACAAGTTTAGCGGATATCGATGAGTCAAAAGATGTAAAAATCTTGAACATCTTATCTGCAGATTTAGATGTAATGCGTCAGTCAATGTTATTCTCTGGCCTTGAAGTAATCGATAGAAATATCAGACGTCAGCAGAAGAATATCAAAGCATTTGAATTTGGTAAAACATACCATAAAGGAGAAGAAGGTTACACAGAAAAAGAACACCTAACATTATTTGTTTCTGGTACTTCTTCTGATGAATCTTGGATCAGAAAAGCTGTAAATGCTGATTTCCATACGATCTCTTCTATTGTAGAAAGAATCTTTGAAAGATTAAATATTCAAGGTATTTCTAAAGAATATGTGAAGAATGATACTTTCTCTTATGGCTTAACTTACACTGCTAGAAAGCAAGTAATTGCTACAGTGGGTATGGTCAACCCTAAGACAGCTAAATTAGCAGGTGTAAAAACGGAAGTATTCTTTGCGGATATCGACTGGTCAGCATTAGTGAAAATGTACAGTGCAGATTATAAATTCAAAGAATTGCCTAAATTCCCTGAAGTACGTAGAGATTTATCTTTAGTATTGAACAACAAAGCTACCTTTGCTTCAATTCAGGAAATTGCAAAGAAAACAGAAAGAAAATTATTGAAGGGTGTCAATGTATTTGATGTTTATGAAGGTAAGCACCTTGCTCAAGGTTTAAAATCTTACTCAGTGAGCTTCATCCTTCAAGATGAAAATAAAACTTTAAACGATAAGACTATTGATAAATGTATGACAGCATTAATCAAAGCTTTTGAAAATCAGCTTGGTGCTGTAATCCGTAAGTAGTCCTATCAAACCACTCTCTTTTTATGATGAAAAGGGAGTGGTTTCATTTTTTAATTCCGATCAATTATGTCAACTGTCATCCCCAATTTAAGCGACGAACTTAAACTATTAGTTGAAAAAATCAACACCCTGCAAGCACTTTATAGAGACGCACAAACTACGATTCATCAATTAAATGAAAATCGTATAAAAACTGAAAAACAGTTAGATGCTACAATAGATATACAAGAACATAGTGATCGTTTACAGGAATTGATCAACAAAGGAGATGAACAGATTGATCAATTAATGCATGAGAAAAATGTCTTGCAGCAAGAAAGAGATGAAGCACAACAGCTTTCTGAGGGGCAACAGAGTGTCATTCAATTTCTGAATCAGGACATTGATCAATTAAGGAAAGAGATCGAAGAAAAAAATGAAACAATTGATGTTTTTAATGAACAAAAAAGAGCATCGATTATGGAGGTTCAAAAATTGAAAATGGAAATCAGAGACCTTAAACCAAAGGCTGAGGCTCTTGAAAAACTTCAATTAGAAAATCAACAACTTTTAAAGGAACAAGAGGAAAATAAGACAGAAATTGAGCTATTGAATGAGGAAATCGAGAGACTTTCCTAAGGCAGGCTACATTTTTGACTGAAAAGGATATAAAATTCCAATAATTAAAGTACATTTATTCTTTAAAAGGGAATTTTACTTAGATCGAAGAAAATTTCGGTTTAATATTCATATTCACATAGATTACAATAACTACCCTAATGGGGTGATAACCAAAAAAACTTGTAGTACTAAACATGGGATTAAGATCCACCAAAGAGAGCATACAACTGAACATTTGTGGCAAATTATACAACGTTAAAGCCAGTAAATCTGAAGAGCATCTGCTAAAAAAAGCAGCAGAGCGTTTAAATCAGATTGTGGATGAAAAACGTCAAAATCTCTCTGGTGTAGATATGAAAGATCTACTTGTTATTACTGCATTTGATTTTGTTGTTGAAGCTTTGAAAGAACAAGAGGAGTTACAAAATATCGCTAGTCGTGTGAATGATATCAATAAACAATTAGACGAAATTTTACCTTAATATTTCTTCTTTTTTGATCTTGTAGTTCCTGAATATATATATTAATCAACTGTAGTCACCGAACTACGCACAGACATCTGTACGTACAACATGGAACAAATAATTTTAGCTGCCGTTGTCAGTCTACTTATTGGAGTAGCAATTGGCAGATTTTTATTGGTGAAGGTCTTAAAAGGCATGGAAACAGCCGCTAAAGACAAAGCTCAAGACATTGTAAAAGATGCAAAGAAGGAAGCGGAGAGCATCAAAAGATCAAAACTTGTTGAGTCGAAAGAGAAATTCTTAAAAATGAAACAAGATTTTGATTCTGAAACGGCAAAAAGAAAGAATCAACTAAACGTCAACGAGAACAAGTTAAAACAGTTCGAAAACCGTTTAAAACAACAGGAAGCAAAGCACAAGCAGAAAGAAGCAGTTATTGCAAAGCAGATTGAATCTTTCAAAAAGAAAGATCAGGAAATGGAGCAACGCTTTGAAGAATTAGCACATCAAAAACAACTTACTTTTAAGGCAAAAGAAGAAGCAGAACAACTTCGTTTGAAGCAAGTAGAGCAACTTGAAAAAGTAGCGAACTTAAAAGCGGAAGAAGCTAGAGAGCAACTTGTGGAAGCATTAAAAGATGAGGCACGCACTAAGGCTTCTATGCATATCAAGAATATCATGGAAGAAGCGAAGATGACTGCAACTAAAGAGGCTCGTAAAACTGTTATCACTGCAATTCAAAGAACTGCTGCTGAACAGGCAATCGAGAACTGTGTCTCTATTTTCAACCTAGAAAGTGACGAACTGAAAGGTAAAATCATTGGTAGAGAAGGTAGAAACATACGTGCTTTAGAAGCAAGTACTGGGGTTGAGATCATTGTTGATGACACTCCTGAAGCTATTATCATCTCAGGTTTCGATCCTGTAAGAAGAGAGATTGCAAGAGTTTCGTTACACCGATTGGTAGCTGATGGCCGTATTCACCCTGCTCGCATCGAAGAAGTTGTTTCTAAAACAAAGAAAAACATTGAAGACGAGATCGTAGAAATCGGTGAGCGTACTGTTATCGATTTGGGTATTCATGGTTTACACCCTGAATTGATCAAATTGGTTGGTAGAATGCGTTTCCGTTCTTCTTATGGTCAAAACTTATTACAGCACTCTAGAGAGGTTTCTAACTTAGCAAGCACAATGGCTTCTGAGCTTGGCTTAAACTCTAAAGTAGCAAAACGTGCCGGTCTTCTTCACGATATTGGTAAAGTTTGGCCAGAAGAGCCAGAACTACCTCACGCAATCTTAGGTATGAACCTAGCGAAGAAATATGGTGAAAGTCCTGAGGTTTGCAACGCAATTGGTGCTCACCACGACGAGATCGAAATGACTACGCTTATTTCTCCTATCGTTCAAGCATGTGATGCTGTAAGTGGTTCTAGACCTGGTGCTAGACGTGAAATGATGGAATCGTACATCCAACGTCTGAAAGAATTAGAAGGTTTAGCAATGAGCTTCAAAGGGGTTCACAAATGCTATGCAATCCAAGCAGGTAGAGAATTACGTGTAATGGTAGATGCAGATAAAGTTCCTGATCAAGATGCTGGACAATTATCATTTGATATTGCCAACAAGATCGAAACAGAAATGCAATACCCTGGACAGATCAAAGTAACTGTAATTCGTGAAACTCGTTCAGTACACTTTGCGAAGTAATTACAGATAAAATTATATTTTTGAAGGTCGGTTTTTTATTAAGCCGACCTTTTTTTATTTTTCAAACCTAAAAAACAAGAAGTGTCAAAGTATGAAAAGTTAGAATATAATGGATCTCACCATGAACCTATCTTTTCAAAAAAGTACTATTAACTCTTCTCTAAAAGATTTATATATGAGTGATAACAAAACTAGATGTGAATGGTCTAAACAGCATCAAATAGACCAAGACTATCATGATACAGAATGGGGAGTTCCTGTATATGATGATCGTAAACTTTTTGAAATGCTATGTCTTGAGGGGCAACAGTCCGGCATGAGTTGGCATATTATATTACTCAAAAGGAAAAACTACCAAGAACTTTTTGAGAATTTTGAAGCTGAAGCCATCGTTGAATTTAGTGATGACTATTTGGAAGCCTTAATGCAAGAGAAAGGGATTATCAGAAATAAGCTGAAAATTAAAGCGATTGTCACGAATGCAAAAGCTTATTTAAAAGTGAAGGAAGAGTTCGGGACTTTTAAAGATTATATCTGGCAGTTTACAGACCATAAAGTCATTCAAAACAACTGGAAAACGATGGAAGAGGTTCCTACGAAAACGGAAATCAGCGATAGAATGAGTAAAGATCTAAAGAAAAGAGGTTTTAAGTTTGTGGGAAGCATTACATGCTATGCTTACATGCAAGGTGTCGGGATGGTCAATGACCATACAGTGGATTGTTTTAGACACAAAGAAGTGCAACAACTCGCAAGACCTAGAGCTTAAATCAATATTCTACCGTAAAAGGTAAAACCATTTTCTGTTGTACAGGTTTACCATTCTGCTGAGCAATCATCCATTTTGGTGAACTTTGTAAAACAGTGATAACCTGTCTATCAATCTCAGACTCTATACCTTTGAGAATTTTTATTCCTTCTAACTTACCATACTTATTCACTATAAACTCTACAAATACTTTCCCTTTTTGGTTGGCGTCATTGGCTTCAAAGGTAGCGTGAAACCAGCTGTAAAACTCTCCCATACCTCCAGGATAAGATGCAGAAGTCTCTGGCATAGAATAAATAATATCTGAATCTTCAGCAGAAGCTGTTTTCATTTCATGATCCAGCAACATAGATAACTCATTGGCGTGCATCCTCAACTCTTCTGTCATGGGATAATTGTACATTTCCATCACTTCATTCTTTGCTATGTCATTTAAATTTAAATGATGGTGTGCCAAAGATCTGATGTATTGGATCTCGGAAGTAGTTCTTGGTAAAAGAGCTATAATTTCGTCAGTTTTAATTAATGCCTTGTCAAATTCTTCTTGTTCTAATAACTCATATGCATAGCGAATATAGTCTTTAGATATTTCTTCAGGTGTTAATTGAGCCGAAGCATTGAACGGCATATTAATGACGATCAGTAGTAATAGTAGTAGAAATTTCATATTAACGAGTGTCTTTGTACGGCTTGTAGATATATAACGTATTGTTTGTAGTTTTATTATTTGTAGGTACACATACGTATATATAAGCTCAGTGAAAATATATTATATTTCTGGCGAAGACTTTAAATTAAAGCCACTACTCCTAGTTTTAAACGAAATAACATTCAAAATGTTAGCAATGAGCTGATAGAGTAGTTATTGTAAATTAAGGAAGAAGATATGCATTTTGCAAATTTAATCTTCTCTCCATTTAATTCTATAAGACAATCCCCCTTCCATAAACCATGTCTTTTCTCCAAAACCTCCATAAAGGTCCAGCATAAAATCATCGGTCACTAAAAAAGAGAATCCTCCATCCACATTAGGTTCAAAGTCATTCAAATTACCATAGAGTTCTATAAAAGCACCCCATTTATTACTGATTGATGCTGAGAAATTAAAAGTAGCTGGAATGATATATTTAGAGATACCTCTCCTTGGAAAAGTTACTCCTACATTCATATTGTAAGCAAGCCAACTATTAATTTGATTTTGCGTGGCAACGTTCATCAACATACCTGCTGACGATCTTTCATAATCGTTATCTACTAACCTTGTCAGTACTCTCCCTTGAAATGCCAGACTTGGAATCCAACCGTCATTCTCTAGTACACTATACTTAAAACCCAATTCAGTGTCACTAATACCATTCCCTACCACAGTAGTTTCTCCTTGGCTAGTTACTTTATCATTGGTGTAGTTTACTAATGCTTCTATGTCAAATCTTTCACTTATAGCGAACCTCAAGAAAGTATTACTCTTGATCGTTTTCATTTCAGTGTCACCGCTATTTTCAGCATAATTGACTCCTGTTTGTATCTGAATTACATGTTTGCCCAAAGTGGTGGAACTGTAAGTCTGTCCAGGCCTATCGGAAGATATTGTCTCACTGAATTGACCAAAAGTGAAGTTTGATATAAAAAATAGAGTAATAGTAAAAAGTAATAATTTGTATTTCATAATAGATCAAAGTAAATATTCGAGCCAAATTAAATAAAAACAAAATACTCTTTTAACAAGATCACAGTAAAGTCTAATAAAATAAAGAGATATTTATACCTTATCAGCCCTTGTATTACAAACTCAATATTCATCTAGTTTCTATTGTCATTAGTAATATCAAAAAAACTTGATGATAAATTAATTTACAACCGGACTATTAATACAAGAGGCTACCCAAAATGAGCAGCCTCTAGACTATACTGAATTAAAAGAAAACAAACTTTTGATCTAGTATTTATACTTCGCTTACCAAAGTACAATTTCAAAATTCATAAAAGATTTCTCCTTCAGTGTTTTTGCAGGAAGTGAAAACCGTTTTATTTGATTTTCACAATACGTATATTATCATATTTGATATCTAAAACTGGAATCTCCTCACCTTCTGGTGCATCAGCATTTTGAAGTGCAAAACGGATAGCCTGACCATCAATCTCAGATACAGAACTGATTGGTGTGCCACTACCTCCATTAGAACGGAATAAGTCTAATGGTATAACCACTGTTTCCCATCCATCTGTTTGATAAGGCTCTCGGTCTCCTGTAAATTCCCAATAACGAGTCATGTCTTTGTTCACCTCCCAAGGTTTCCATAAGAAATGGGGACCACTGTCACTGATAAATTGCATTTGAATTCGCCCACTGTTTAGCGGTACTCCAACATTGACTTCAAACTTCAGAGCATAATCACTACTTGATCCTTGAAGCCCTTGTGCTCCATATCCATTGAGTGCGATCACCCAATTGTTATTCCACCAAGAACTTGGAGTGATAGGACTATCCTGATAAGTGTGTACATAAACACCATCAATACCGTTTTCAGTCTTGAAAGCATCAGGGCCAACACCCCATGAGAAAATATTGAGATCATCAAAGTTACAAACCATACCTTCTGTATCATTGAATCGATGTCTTGGTGCAGCAGAAGATGTACCAGAAGCTGTAACCACTTCTACAGTGCCCGCTTCAGTGATTCCTCCAGGAACTGTTATGGTCAAAGAAGTTGCATCATCATTCACATCAAACCCTTCAGTAACTTCTACACCGCCTGGGAAAATCACTTTCTCAATGAAATAGAAATATTTTCCTGATAGTGTAAAAGAGTCTCCTCCTTTTGCAAACTCATTACTTATTCCTTCAATTGAAGGTGCCGGAGGCAATACAATTAAATCTCTCTCCACTACTCCCATATCAGTAGTCATGATCAATTTATTAGAAACCGTAGCGTCTGTTGCCACTGTTGGCACATCATCAGGAACTGTGATAATAACGCTTGCATCCGTCACATAAACGGGATTTAAGAACAGCTCCATACCATTCAATGTCACTTTGAAAGTAGAACCTAACCCTTTTCCCATTATAGCTATCACTTCACCGAGTCCCACTTCTGATAGATCCTGCTCTGCATTGTCTGGATTTGTATATCGGACCATTGAGATGGCTGGAGCATCCTCTGTTTCTTCTGTACAAGAGGTGAATAATCCTTGCATTACCAATGCAACAATTATATATATTGGAAGAAATAATCTTCTCATGATTTTCTTAAATTTAATTATCGAAATTATACTCAACTGCATCCTCTTTTAATAAAGGATTATTCACTACATCAGCTTCAGGGTAAGGTAAGATCAAGTCTGATTCAACCACTGTATATGTTCTTGAATCCAAAACAGGAGTACCATCTTCCCAAGTATAAGAACCACGGTCTTGTGTTGACAAATAGCTTACCACTGCCGATGCATCAAAGAAGCTCCAACGTACTAAATCGTACCAGAAATGTCCCTCCATCGCAAATTCTACCCTTCTCTCATTAAAAATATCCATCCAAGTCATTACAGATTTTGCTTCAAGTCCTGCTCTCTGTCTAACCGCATTGTAATACTGTAAAGCATCCGCATCTGATGTAGAAGTATTATTTCCCATTGCAGCTTCAGCGTATGTTAAGTAAACTTCTGAAAGTCTAAGCATGTAGGTATTCAAACTTGTACGCATGAATGCTACTTCTCCATCGTTGTCATCTGGAGTACCAATCACATATTTCTTTACAGAAGATGCTGCAGGTGCTGTTTCCAGATCATAAAGATATCCTCCTTCACTTTGTAATAACTCTGGATAAAAATCACCTTTGTACATAAAAGTGGCTTGTCTCCTTTGGTCACCAGCCTCATAAAGTGCTTGCATACTTGGAGAGGCGCCACCGCCTGCACCCCAACCATCACCTACACCGGTAAGTTTCCCTTCAGGAGCAAGATAAGCTTGGTGTGTGTTTTGCGTACCCCAACCTCCATTGACTACCCACTGGAAAGCAAATAAACTTTCTGGACTATTGTTGTTTTCTAACTTGTAGAGGTCGTTATAATTTTCCATTAATACCAGACCACTCTGTCTGATAACTTCACCTGCATGTAATTTGGCCATATCCAAGTCCGCCTGATTACGGCTTCCATTTTGACCCAAGCCAGACCTGTACAAATACGCTTTAGCTAGCATTCCTTTAGCAGACCATTTTGTTACCCTACCTGGATCATCTGTTTCTGGTAAATTTTCTGAAGCAAATGTCAAATCATTGATAACAAATTGAAATACACTACTTGCCGTGTTTTTAGGAATAATTGGATCTTCAATTAAGGATACATTGTCTTCAATAATAGGCACTTCTCTCCACAATAAGCCAAGTTGCATATAAGCAACACCTCTCATAAAACGAGCCTCAGCAATTGCTTGGTTTTTAGCTTCAACAGGAATACTTTCAGCTGCATTATTATTGATATTACGAATCACACTATTGGATTGTCCAATTACTACAAAAAGTGATCTCCAAGCCTCTACCAACGTTGGTGTTGTACCTGTTACTGCAAATCTCCAGAATGCATCATAACCCGCATCATTTGTTGCAAAATTACCTCCTCCACCATCACCGATTGCAAAGTTTGCCTTATCGTTATAATCAAACCAAACAATGTTGTATAGTGCTGCTGTCGCCATTTTTAATTCTTTCTCTGATTGATAGAAAGAATCCTGTGTAATAGCATCTTCAGGTGGACGGTTTAGAAACTCTTCACTACAGGCTCCTAATACTACAGCTGTAATGAATAACAATATATTTCTTTTCAAATTCATTTTTCTAGATCGTTTAGAAGTTGACATTCAATCCCATTGTGTAGATTCTTGGAGAAGGATAGTTACCGTTGTCTACGTTAGGAAGAAGAGGGTTTTGGTTATAGTTACCAATCTCAGGGTCATACCCAGAATAGTTTGTGAAAGTATACAAGTTTTGGAAATTGACATACACTCTTAATTTTGTCAAGTGCATTCTGCTTGTCAATCTTCTTGGAAGATTGTAACCAATTGATAAATTCTGGATACGTAAATAAGTACCATCTTCAATGTATCGATCACTGATACGGTTATTGGCATTGGGATCACCTAACGCTGCTCTTGGTAAAGATGCATCAGGATTTACAAGTGTCACTCCTTCAATTGAATTATCATTACTTGATAAGATTGCTCTATTCTTAATTGCTGCCGATTGGTTTGTACCACCTTTCATCTCTTCTGTCATCATTCTAGTATAGTTGAAGATTTCTCCTCCTACACTACCTGTCAGCATTAAATTCAGGTCGAAGTTTTTCCAGCTTAAAGTGTTGTTGATACCAAAAGTAAAATCAGGATTTGGATCGCCAATGTAAGTAATATCTTCTTCATTGATTACACCATCATTATTTTGATCTTTAAACTTAAGATCTCCTACCCATGTGCCACTATATCTGTCAATTTTATCTGATTGTTGAGCGTGGTTCTGAACATCTGCTGCATCTTGGAAAATACCTTCTACTTCGTAACCATAGAATAAACCAACAGGCTGTCCTTCACCAGATCTTGTAATGTGATCTCTGTCATACTGCACTTTTCCATCTAAATATTGTCCACTTGCTTTTACAATCTCATTTCTATTGACTGTTAAGGTAATACCTGTGTTCCATTTCAAGGCTCCAGTTGTATTGACAGTATTTAATGTCACTTCCACCCCTTTGTTAGAAATCTCTCCAATGTTTGTATATGGCGATGTAATTGAACCAAAACCTTGTGACCCCATATACATTGGAAGTGGCAACTGCATTAGCAGGTCTGATGTATTTTTCTGATAAAGTTCAGTGATCAATTCCAATCTATTTTCAAACATCGCTAAGTCTACACCAATGTTGTAAGATCTTGATGTTTCCCATTGTAAATTAGGGTTTGCATAATTAGTTGGCAGTAAACCAATCCCCCATTTTGTAGCATAATTTGTCAAACCAACTCCATACTTATATCCACCTCCAGTATCTTGATTACCCACTTCACCGTATCCAACTCTCAACTTCAAGTCACTGATTTTGCTTACACTTTGCATGAAGTTTTCATTTTTCACTTTCCATGCAAACGCAAATGACGGGAAGAAACCCCATTTTTTACCACTATCGAAGTTAGATGACCCATCATAACGGAATGTTGCTGTCAGCATATAACGATCTAAGATATCGATATGACCACGACCAAAGTAAGATGCTAGAGCGTGGCTTCCACTATAACCAGAGTTTTGAGCTGTTTCTGCATCACCTGCATTAATTTCAGTAATATCATTAGATACAAAATCACTTCTGAAAGCCATCACGCCTTCCCAAGAACTTTCTTGTGCTTCCTGTCCCAACATTGCTGTCAGTTTGAACTTATCATTAAAGTTTTTAGAATAAGTCAAGAAGTTAGTTAGAATCCAATATTTACTTTGATCTACTTGTTTTCTACCCTTGTTTACATTATTTACAACGCTTCCAATCTCATAAGTAGGATCAAAGCCATAGTTGTTCGTAATACCAAAGTCATAACCTAATTTTGTACTGAACTTAAGATTCTTATGAAGGTTTACTTCTGCATTTACGTTACCAAAAAGCTTCATTCGCTCTAAACTCATATCTCTTAGTTGCGCTTGAGCCACAGGATTAAGGAAATTGATGCCATCTTCTGGTCTTGGGCCACCCCAAGAACCGTCAATATTTTTCACTGGAATATCAGGGCGCTGTCTCAATGACAATGAAATAACACCATCAATATCATCGTTCAATGTAATTTGCTCTGTAGTGTTACCATAGTTTACAGAAGCTCCAATTTTAAACCAATCCGTCGCTTTGTGATTCAAATTCACTCTACCAGTCAGCTTTTGAAAACCAGAACCAATGATAATACCTTCTTGATCCAAGTAACTCAATGAAGTAGCAAAAGTAGTTTTATCATTTCCACCTGTTAAACTCAAATTATGACTATGCATAGGAGCTACTCTAAAAATTTCATCTTGCCAGTTTGTTCCTTCTCCTAAAATAGAAGGATCCATTAAGTAAGGATCAGTATCTCTATTGTATTCCGCATCGATTTCTTTGTTGTACTCTGCAAAATCTCTCAGGTTCAATACATCCAATTTTTTAGGCACTTCTTGTAATGCAAAAAAGGCGTCGTAAGAAATGTTTGTCTTTCCGGATTTACCCGATTTTGTTGTTACTAGGATTACGCCATTAGCTGCTCTTGATCCATAAATTGCAGTTGCTGAAGCATCTTTTAATACTTCAATTGATTCAATATCATTATTATTAATGGCTGACAAAGCGTTTACCGCTGTCTGACCATCTCCACCGCCAGCCCAGCCAAATCCTGAGCTTGTCCCTTGTGCATTACCAGAAATAGGCACACCGTCAATAATATACAACGGTTCATTGCTACCAAAAGAACTTGAACCACGTATTTTAATCGATACGCCACCACCAGGCTGTCCTGAGTTTTGTGTAACCACTACACCCGCTGCTCTACCTGCCAATGCCTGATCCATGGATGTTGAGACTGTATTCTGTAAAGCTTCTCCTTCAACTGAAACTAAAGATCCTGTAAGGTCAGACTTTTTCATTTGGCCATAACCAACAACCACTACTTCTTCAAGCTGTTCCAAATCAGCCTCTAGGCTTACATTAATGACACCGGAAGTGCCCACCGATTTGATGAGGTCTTTATAACCTACATATGTGAAGATTAATTCTGTGATGGGATTATCTGATACTAGTTTGTAATTACCGTCAAAATCAGTCACTGTTCCCAGCGTAGTTCCTTTGACCACTACGTTTACACCTGGAATAGGTGATTGGTCTGCACCATCTAGTACTTGCCCTGTGATGACTCTTTCCTGTGCATATAGTTGAAGAGAGCACAGCAGAGATATTAGAAACATTAATAATTTAATATTTCTATTAGAGTTATAATACTGCATGTTTGTTTTCTTTGATAAGCGATAGTTTTTCATTTCAAAAGACATGTAATAAATAGAATCGATTAATTTGCTTTATTTATCGTACCACGTCCTACCTTGATAAGAAATACTTATAAAGGGTTTTCATTTCAATAGAGAACTAGCTATATAGAGATACTATAGTATTTTTAATCTTATTTTATCATTTGTAGTAATAGATTTATAAAAAAGAAAAACTTGTAGTCATAAAAAATTACTTACTTATGAAAGTAACATATGGTGTTTTCTAGTAGCTCTTTATAGTGTCGAATTTCAATCATTTCATACTTAAACAAATTTTCATGATGTAAAGTGTAGATATAACAGCTGTTAAAATTTCTATAGCAATGTTAAGAATATTATAATTAGGTCATCAAATAATACATAATTCAATTTTACGATATTTATACTACATTATTACTACCATTGAACAATAAAAAACTGAATAACAACATCTTAACTCTTCATTACCTATTACTACATTATTTATGAAATGAGAACATTAAACACATTCAACTAGAATAACACGTACTTGAAACACTTATCTATAAAGAATTCAAATTTAAAGGCAAATGAAATGGGATTACATTTATCATTTAAAAAAATCAATCTTACACATAAAAAAAGCAGTACTTCAATATTTTGAAGCACTGCTTTTTTATTTAAGTTAAAAACCTGTCGTTGCTTTTTATTTTCCCCAACCGAAGAAACAATGACCGTCTTTATTATATCTTTCACTAAATGAGAAGAAGAATGAAGCCTCTTCTGCCGCATTGTCATCAGAGTCTGAACCATGTACAACGTTTCTATCTGTTGATTTAGCAAATCGTTTACGGATTGTACCTTCCTCTGCTTTTGTAGGGTCAGTTGCACCAATTAGTTTACGGTAATCAAGAACAGCATTCTCTTTTTCAAGTACTGCCGCAATAACAGGCCCTGATGTCATGTATTTTACTACATCTTGATAAAAAGGCTGATCTGATAAGTGACGGTAAAACATTTCTGCTTGTTTTGTTCTTAGCCTAACCATTTTCATGGCCTGGATTCTGAAGCCTGCTTCATGGATCATTGTAAGGATCTCTCCAACGTAGTCTTGGTTTTCTTCACCGGGTTTGATCATTGTGAAGGTAAAGGTTCCTTTTTGTGGAGCATAGTTATCTTGAAACATATGTTTTTTTGTTTAGTGTTTAATTTATTTTTGGCCATTAATTAAATTTCAGCCTAACGTAATAGGGATCAATTCAATTGTACTAAACAAACTTATATTAAAGTTCCTTTTTACACAAGAAAAAAAAGCTAGAAACAAGGAGTTGTCCTCATTTCTAGCTTTTGTATTTTGAATTACAGATATTCTTAAGGTAATTTTAATACTCTTGCATCTGAATCAACTTGGCATATGCACCATCTGATTCACTGATTAAATCATTATGATTTCCAATTTCTGCAATTTTCCCTCCTTCCAATACGGCAATCTTGTGAGCATTGCGTATAGTAGAAAGTCTGTGTGCTATAATCAAACTTGTTCTGCCTTCCATCAGTGTTTCCAACGCTTCTTGTACCAACTTCTCCGATTCAATATCTAAAGCAGATGTTGCTTCATCTAGAATCAAAATTGAGGGATCTTTCAGAATTGCTCTTGCAATGGCAATTCTTTGACGCTGACCTCCAGAAAGCTTCACTCCTCTTTCTCCAACTAAAGTTTGCATACCTTCAGGGAAAGATTTGATGAATTCAAGGGCATTTGCTTTTCGAGCTGCTTCAATAATTTCCGCTTCCGAAGCTTCTGGGTTACCATAAGCAATATTTTCTGCAATTGAACCACCGAATAATAATACTTCCTGAGGTACTACACCTACATGCTTTCTGAAGCCAATCAAATTATAATCTTTTGAAGACTTTCCATCAATCAACAAATCTCCGCTGTCAATCTCATAAAAACGCTGTAGTAAATGCGCTATTGTAGATTTACCTCCACCTGATTTACCCACTAAAGCTACCTTCTCACCTTTTTCTATTTCTAAATCAACGCCTTTAAGGACTTCAATTTCCTTACGCGTAGGGTAAGAGAATTTTACATTCTTGAAACTAATCTTACCTTCTAATTTTGGAATATTCTCTTTGTCAATCTCGTGCTCTGAATCAGCCGCTAAAATTTCCTCAACTCTATCCGTTGCTCCAACAGCTTTTTGGAGTGTACCATAAATATCTCCCAAGCCTGCCAAAGAACCACCAATAAACATTGTATAAAGTACAAAAGTAGTCAAACTGCCAATTGAAATTTCATCCACTGAAACCATATATGTACCGTACCAAAGTACTCCTAAAATACCACCCATCAATACGAAAATGATGAATGAAATAAAAGTACCTTTATAAGTAGCTGATTTTAAAGCAATATCTACCACTTTTGATAAATTATTACCGTATCTTTTGATTTCGAATTCCTCGTTGGCAAATGTTTTTACAGTACCAATAGATTGGATCGTTTCTTCTACTACAATATTAGCGTTTGCTAACTCATCTTGTGTACTTTTTGACAGCTTACGGATAAACTTTCCGAAAATAATAGCAAAAATAATCAAGACTGGAAAGCTGAGAATCATAATAGACGACAACTTAGGATTTTCATAAAATAAAATGGAAACACCAAATACCAATGTAGCAATTTGTCTAAACAACTCTGCTAATGTTGTAGAAAATGTGTCTTGTAAAACCGATACATCTGATGTAATTCTACTGAATAGTTCACCCGAACGATTTTTATCATAAAATGACATTGGAAGAGACATGAACTTTTGATAAAGTGCCTTCCTAATATCTGCAATTGCATTTTCATTTACTTTTGCAAAAAAGTATACTCTTAGAAATGAAAATATACTTTGAAACAATAAAACAGCCATTAAAGCCAGTCCTACAGATGTTAGATCCGGCAACCATGGAATTGTCACCTTTCCTTGTGCAGTATCCATCAGCACACCAATCAATTTAGGCAGTGCCAATAAAATTGTACTTGAAAAGAAAAGACTGATTAAACCCAATGTAAAAACACCTTTGTAAGGCATCATAAATCGGAAAATGCCTCTCAGTTTTTTTATACTTCCTTTGTCTAAACGCTGTTTTTTCTTCTCTCCAGAATCTTTACGCGCCATGTTTCTAAATATTCCCAAAACATTCTTTACTTAATACCGTCTGCAAAAGTAATTTAAATCACCAATAAAATACAAAATGACCTATTATTAATACCAAAAAAGCTTCATTTTTTAAGTATGAAGCTTTTTTAGGGATCTAAATCATTATTATTTCGGTGACGAATGTATCTATAATTTACTATTCAGAATCAGTTTCTACCGTAAATTCACCTTTTTGATAAGTACATATTACTTTGTTTCCTTCCACATTTGTTTCCAATTTCACGGGAAAGTCAGACCAAAGTGTCCCAATGTGCTGCATGGTTTTATGCACGTAACCTAATTCCAATTCTCTGCCGTCAAATTCATGCACCAATTGTAACGTGTTGTTCAAAGGTGCAATGCCTTTCACTTTAATAATTGGAATACTTCCAGTACCTGTCTGAGCAATCAAAGTATCACGTACCTCTTTCCAGCCTTTCATATCATCTGAAATATTACTGACTGATATTCTACCGTTATTTCTTTGGTATTCAAAAAGACCCAATTCCTCCATGAGTTCCCGCGTCAGAAAACGTCTTAAGAAAGATACATCTCTGTCTACTTCTCTCACATCAAAAATCTGAGGATTAATTTCATATTCAAACATGTCCTTTTTCCCTGCCAAATGTGCCATAATGTTGAAACCAATATGATAAGGATTTAAGCCTCCTACATGTGGACGAATCACTTGATTATGAGAACGAATAAAATCCACATGCATGGCAGGAGGCAACTTTAGTTTATGTAAAATGGTATAATGCCAGAAACTTGCCCAGCCTTCGTTCATAATTTTGGTTTCCATTTGAGGAAGAAAATAAAGTGTTTCTTCCCTTACAATATTGAGAATATCTTTTTCCCAATCTTCCAGGAATCGACTGTTCTCAATCAAAAACAGAATCAAATCTTCTGATAAAGAAGGAATAAATTCTTCATCCTCTTCCTTAATTTTCAGCTCATCCCAATACGTTTTATCTTTATTCAAAGCACCATAATAATGGCTTCTCTGTTCTTGCTCTGACAAACGAACAATTCTTTGATTTCGATCTACATGAAAACTTATGGCGTGTGCTGCATCCAAAATCCTCTCCACTCCTTTGTAACCAATGCTTGGTGTTTCTATATAAGAGCGGATTCTATCGGCATGAAGTTTAAAGTTTTCAAGAACAAATTCTGGTCGAGTATGAGAGAAATTAATATTATTCTTAAAAAAGTCATTGTGGCCATAAACATGGGCCATTACTAATATTTGCATTGACAGTGGATTGTCAATCATCAAGTAAGCTAGACAAGGATCTGAGTTAATTACCATTTCGTAGGCCAATCCTTGGGCTCCCATTTTATAAAGGGTGTTTTGTTTTTCGAATGATTTCCCAAAACTCCAATGTGGATATCTTGAAGGCATTCCCACATAAGATTGATAACCAATCATGTCATGGTAGTCACACACCTCAAATTCCTGTGGATAATAATCCAAGCCACATTCTTGTGCAATTTCTTCTATTTTATCATTCCAACGAGCTAAATCATCTAAGGACCAATCCATATTATTTATATTTTTAGAATTAATGATTGATCATTGGTCTGTTCATTAATCCATCATTGTATTACTTCTGTCTTTGTTCAAGAATTTCTTTAAAGCGGGCCAAACAGACTCTTTTGACCTCATTCTCAAGCAAACAAAGTTTTCTTCTTCTATTTTTTTGAATTCATCAAGCATCGTAGACCATGAATAACCCATATCAGGCTTGATCTCACCATAACCAAACAAGTTGCATACTTGAGTGAGTTTCTCCGCTGACTCAATGGCCAATTTGTTGTCCGATGCGAAATTATCTCCATCGGAACAATGAAATGCATAAATGTTCCAAAGAGCGGGATTATACCGATCTTCTATTATGTCTAATGCCTTTATATAAGCCGATGAAATTTTAGTACCACCGGATTCTCCTTTATGGAAAAACTCATCTTCGGTTACTTCCTTGGCTTCTGTATGATGGGCAATAAATACAATTTCAGTATTTTCATAACGGGACTGCAGGAAGGTATAAAGCATAAAATAAAAGCTCCGTGCTAGATACTTTTTGGTCTGATCCATGGAACCTGAAGTATCCATCAAACATAAGATCACTGCATTAGAATGCTCTTCAATATCTACCTGAAGTCTTCTATAAACAAGATCATCATTATGGAATGGAAACGTTTCTTCAGATTGTTTTAACTCTGTACTGTCAATACCTTTTGCCTTCATCCTCTTGATACGATTCATCATCGTTTTCCTTTTAGACAAACGTGCTCGGATCCCTTTTTTCTGATAACCTACTAATTTCCGCAACACTTCAGTTTCAGATTGGAAGTACTTTTTCTGATCCATGTCAGGCAGTTCCAGATCTTCAAACATCAACTCCACTGCTTCTTCTAAGGAAATTTCTGTTTCGTATATATCTTCTCCGGCATCTTCCCCGGCCTCTCCTTTTCCTTTCCCTTTTTGGGGCTGTCCAGATTGATCTTGAATTACCTGTCCTTTCTGTTCTTTGCCAGTACCCTGTGCAACGCCTTTTCCTTTATTGGAACCATACACAAATCGATACTCTTTCAAACCTCTAATGGGTACTTTGATCTTTTTGTCCTTAGATTGTCCAATAATGGATTCATTTGCTATAACATCTGAGATTCCTTTCTTGATTTTGTCTTTGACTAATTCTTTATGGCGTTGTCGGTCAGCCACAGACCTATCTCTCTTCTGTTTACTAAATTCTTTAAAAATAGCCATGCTTTACTAAGTTAAATTCTAAATTCTCAATAATATTAAGAGCATGCTTTTCACATGCTCTTTTTATTAGAATCCTTAGTCTTTCCAAAGGTTATTGGATGCAAATGACAATACTGCCTCTACACTTTCCTCATTATACCCCATGGCAATCATCTGTTCTACCATGGCATTGTATTTTTTCATTTGACCGTCATCTCTTGTCTTCGCTTTGAGAATAATTCGAGTGATATCTTTGACAGATGCCATTAATTTCTTCTCAATAGCCTCTTTCAATGGCTCATAACTAGTGTAATGTAAAGCACCATTTCGTCTTAAAATATGCGTTACATAACTCATTACATCCTGTCTGAAACCATCCGCAGCAGTTCCTGCTATTCCTATTTGCTGTTCGATTGAACCTAAGAATTTTAAATCCGGCTCCATTTCCTCATTATTTTGACCTTGGACTTTACGCTTCAATACATACGCTTCTACATGATCAAGGTAATTCTGGAACAATGACTCCGCCTGTTCATCATAAGCATGCACAAAGGCTTTTGTAATATCGCTTTCCAGCATTTTCAGGTATTCCTTATAAAGGATATCTTTCAGAATATCCATATAATGACTCTTCACATCTCCTGCCAAAGGTTCTTCCTTCAACTTTGTCTGTAAAGCATCCAAAACAGCAATTGGATGAATAGTATTTGTCTCTGTATCAGAAAGTGCGTTATCCAACGCTTTCATGATAAAACGAGTTGAAATACCACTCATTCCCTCGTCCTCATGTTCTTCTTTCAGTTCCAGTACATTGATTCTTTTCGACTGACCATTTTCTGTCACTTCATCGCCATTGTATAATTTCAACTTGGTTAGAAGGTCACATTTATTGGTTGGTTTCAGTCTTGTAAGAATAGCAAACATGGAAGCAATCTCTAATGAGTGAGGAGCGATGTGCGCGTTAAAATCCGACTTATTGATGATTTTCTGATAGATTTTTATCTCCTCTGAAATCTCAAGTACATAAGGCACCTCAATTTTTACAATTCTATCTAAAATAGCTTCATTGGTATGATCGGCCTTGAACCTGTTCCACTCTGCTTCATTGGAGTGTGCTAGAATCACACCATCAAAATAAATCATACCATGCTTACCAGGTGCAGGAATTCTTTTTTCTTGAGTGGCGGTCAACATTACATGCAGGTATTCGATTTCATTTTTAAACACCTCAATAAACTCTACTAAACCTCTGTTACCTACATTGAAAGCACCATTCAGTGTCAATACTCTTGGGTCGTCTTCACTGTAACGGTCTAGTTTTGAAATATCTTCAGAACCGATTAAAACTGATGTATCTTGGTTATTAGGATCTACAGGAGGTACCATGCCCACACCATGTCTTTTACGGATACTAAAATCGCGTTTAATGACATTGAACTTTGTAAAATCTCCTTTTAATTCATGATCCAGTTTGAATTGTGTTACCGGGTCCAATTCTCCTTCAATTTCCACACCTAATCGGCTTTCCATTTCTGGACGCAATTCAGGAGGTATGGCACATAGTGGATTGGTATTCATTGGTGAACCTTCAAGGAAATAAAAAGGACTCAATTTTTCCAGTCCTGATTTTAATTTTTCAATCAATGAAGATTTACCTGCACCTACAGGCCCTACTAAAAATAGTACTTGTCGGCTTTCCTCCCCCTTCAATGAAGCGGAATGAAAATATCTAACGATTTTCTGTAATACCTTCTCAATTCCGAAAAACTCATCTTCAAAAAACTTGTAGCTTTTCAACTTGGTATGGGCACCAAATATTCTCCGAAGTCTTACGTCCTTGTCGGTATCAAGGTGAGAAACACCATCTTTTGTGATGGCCTTATACATTCTTTTGTGTGCGAGATCGGCCAAATCATTTTTGTTTTGTACAATCTCTAGATAATCCAAAAATGTGATTTTCTCTTCCGCTTTACCTTTTTCTTTACGGAAAGAGTCAAAAAGCTTTTTGAATTCATTTTGATCATTTGCGGCATTCATAGTTGTTTCTTTTTGGTTTCATTATGTAACGATGTTTCTAATTTTTGTACAATTGAGAAACATTACTGTCAAAATGTAGTATGGGTTAAAATAATAGTATCGTTAAATCTGTTTTTAATTGGATACAATAAGAGTAAAATGAGTACTTGTATTTTAATATACGAAGTAACTAACGCATTAACAACTAATAATGTGTTAAATATCAAGGTTTTACAATGTACCTTTCATCTTTATTATTGACGAAAAACTTATTTCCATCCAAATCTTCAACGGGTGCAATTCCATCTTGCATCGCTCCTACTGTAGAATATTTGCCCAATGGAATCACTATTTTACCATTAACATCAATAATTCCCTCATTAAATTCAAAATCTGTTACTCTCAAATATGGATTATTCGGACCTCCAAATTCTATAGTAGCATATTTTAGAGGGATCTGACTATTAAAATTCTGGTCTAAAAAACCTATCGCAACCTTTCCTCCTCCTTGATCTTGAAGAAAATAATAAGCATAATTATCAGGGGCAAACTCACTTAACTCATAATCAAGATTGGTTTCCCATCCATTATTATTATTACTGTAATGAACAGATCCTTTTTCCTTTCTCTTGATTATATTATATCCATCTATCTTCCTTCCAGTTAGTTTTTTTTCATTCAATGAATAAATGTCCAATACCCTTTCAGATTCTCCATTTCCTCCCGTTCTTTCTAAAAACAAATAACCTTGATCTATACATTCCATAGAGATGTTTGCATCGTATTTCATATCGGTCACTTGCTTTTGAAGGTGTATATCATAAAAAGCAAACTGATCTTCTGAATGTCCAACTAATGCTAGCCCATAACTTTCTACAAAAGGGATAAAAAGCTGTTCATATTTCAGGGGAACGACAAACTTTTGTGTAGTCAGGTCAAAAATGCCTTGTTTCTCTTCACCGTTCATCAAAATGACCCATTCCCTTGTAGAATCATCTGTATTAGGTATATAATTGACAATGGATTCAAAATCCTCCACAGCAGGTCTAATTTTCTTTTGACTGTTATCTGCCACTGGCAATAGGGCAATGTTTCTCTCATCACCGGCATACGATATACCTTGTACGAAATCATTATTGAAAGCCATGATGGAATCGTATTCGTAAGATATTTTATCACCTTCTCTATACAATGCATATTTCCGTGAATTCGGAACATGCTTAATTAAAATCTCATCATCCTCTTTTTTTTCTTTTACCAGATATTCATCTAATCTGTGTTCTTCTACTTTGTGATTGGAGGTTTCTAAGTAAACAACATCTCCGGCAATAAATTTTGCATTATAAGGAAGCTTAAAACCATGAGAGTTATAATATTCTGAGTTTATCTTTTTGATTACTTTATCAGTATGTTCTGTTAATTGTGCTTTCCCCGCTTTATTCATAATGTTGTAACCATTATTTGTCATTATAACAGTTAAGTCCTCCCATTGTTCAAAATTTATTGATTTTAATGCGTCATTTCCTCTAGTCTTGTTCATCATTATACCAGAAGAAGACATAGAATAATCGCTCTTATCTACAACTCCTAATGTATTGTCAGTCATTGCCTCCAAAAGACCATACTCATTAAAAGAAAGTGCAGTGTATTTCATAGGCAAGTTCCACTTTTCCAACTTCGTATTATAAAGGCCACAAAGATTGTTTTTATACGCCAAATAGGAATGATTATGATCAAAAGGCTTAATACTATCATACTCAAAACTTAATAGTTTATCGCCATCAATGTTTAAAATACCATACTTACCTTTTGAATTCTTTGCAATTATTTCATTCTCTTCTAACGTAAACCGTATGCCTGCATATTTCGCTTTGACTTTCCATTGATTATCTTTTCCAATCATTCCATATTTTTCTCCTTTAGAAACTATAGCGACTCCAATTGAATTGAACGGGGTAACACTTTCATATGAATAATTAATAATCAGATTTCTATTTTGATCGCAGTATCCCCATTTGCCATTTTTTTCCACAGGAATTAGTTTTTGAGGAGCAACAATTGATAAAAGTAAATTTAATGCAAGGAGTAACGAAAACTTCATAAGACTGGATGTAGTAAAAATTAAATTGACTGGGTAAGGGAAAATCAAAAAAATCTTTTGAAATACCCTTTATATATTCTAATCTTTAAAATAACTACCCTGCATATATCTATTCTATAGAAATCAAAAATAATACTATTACTTCCTTTTTTGTTTATATTTATTATTTAAATATTTTATCCTAATCTTCACGAATTTAATAATTTTGTAGGCAATGTTATTCGTAGTGTGATTGGATGAAATTTAAAGAAACAAAAAGCTTCTTGAAAAGAAGGTTAGCCTATCTATTTTTGTTAAGAAAAGGAATTAAAGGTCCTTTTTTTGCAATGAAAGGCTTATACTCTCCTATTTCTCACCATTATGCTATCAATTCAGAAAAAATGCCTGATCATCATTTCACTGTAAACAGAATTGCTTTAATGTTTGCCAGTTTTTTAGGCAGAATCATCGATGCTTCTCGAAGTAAAGGAGACTGTGAAAGGTATCATTCATACAATGAAGATAATCGATCACTATACTCCTACTCTATATTTTATAATAAGGATAATCTAACCGTACAGCAATGTATCAGGCAAGATTATCCTTTTTTTGATCTATTCATTATTTAAAACTACATATGAAACATTTATTATCTTTCGTATTATTCGCACTTCCTCTACTAACTTTTCAAACCGCAGATGCTCAGAATTTCAATTCTACTTTCGGGCAGGTGGCTTACGGTTCTGGCAACAAAGATTTTCAGTTCGGTAACAATACTGAAAACGGAAATATGTGGCTGATCACATTGGATCACGTTTCTGAGTGGAGTTATGGTGGGAATTACGCCTTTATCAACTTTATGGCTGCTGACAACATGATTCCTGATACTGATTTTGATGGAAATGTAACACACAACGGCCCTATAAGATTGTATACTGAATGGTCGCCATGGTTGTCACTGAACAAAATCACAGGTAAAGATCTTGGTTTCTGGATCTTTAAAGATTTTTCTGTTGAAGGTCAATTGAACGTCTCTTATTCTAGTTTTTATGCGCTATTAGGTGGTGTGGGTATGACTTTCAAGACGTCAAACTATGATACTTTCCTTAAGTTAATGGTCTACTATAAGGCCTCTACTTTTGCAGAAAATACGGATCATTTAGCTCAAATTACAGGTGTTTATGACATTCCTTTATCTAGAAAAATTGGTCTTCGTTTACAAGGTTTCTTTGATTTCATTCCAAATGGTAAGGAACATTACTATTGGGGAACAGATTTCCTTGCACAGCCAAGAGTACTTTACAATTTGGGTCAGCATTTTATGCCTGATGAATTTACTAAACTCGAAATCGGTGTGGATGTTTATATGCACTATAATGAATTCATTTCAGTAACTGCACCTCAGGCGGCAGTTCGTCTTACTTGGTAATAAAATCAATTCAATAACAACTCCAACAATGGAAACAAGTTATCAAAAGGGAAGTTTCTTAGAAAACTTCTTCAACTTAAAAAAACACAATACAACGGTCCGTTCGGAAGCCATTGGCGGTATCACCACTTTCCTTACCATGGCCTATATCTTATTTGTAAACCCAAGTATTTTGGGTGATGCAGGTATGGACAAAGGCGCTTTGTTTACAGTAACATGTGTCGCTTCATTAATTGGTACATTACTAGCCGCATTTTGGGCTAGAGTACCCTTTGCTATGGCACCCGGCATGGGCCTCAACGCATTTTTCACTTATGCTCTTGTCATAGGTAGAGGATTATCATGGGAAACAGCTTTGGGTATTGTATTCGTGTCAGGTATCACTTTCATCATATTGACTGTGCTTGGTGTAAGAGAAAAAATTGTCAATGCCATTCCTCTTTCATTACGATTAGCTACTTCAGCAGGTATTGGTCTTTTCATCACTTTTATTGGATTTAAAGGAATGGGATTAGTGGTTTCTAACCCTGCCACATTAGTTTCTTTGGGGCACTTGAGTACACCAACTATTATAGCCTTACTTGGTCTTGTTTTTATTGTTGTATTAGAAACAATGAAAGTAAGAGGTGGTATCTTGATTGGCATTATTGTAATGACTGCAGTCGGCATGATGACGGGAGAAGTTGCACTGCCAAAATCAATCATTTCAATCCCTCCATCAATTGCTCCAATTGCATTTAAACTAGATATTATGAGTGCTTTGGACCTTGCATTTATAGCTCCAATTTTCTCCTTTATGTTTGTGGATTTATTTGATTCAGTAGGTACAATTGTAGCTTGTTCTTACGAGGCTAAAATGGTTGATAAAAAAGGTAACATCCCTAAGATTGGGAGAATTCTGGAAGCAGACTCTGTAGCAACAGTGATTGGCTCACTTTTAGGCACTTCTACAACGACAACTTATATTGAATCCGCATCAGGAATCGCTCAAGGAGCAAGAACAGGTTTAGCTTCTGTTTTCACCGCAGCGTTATTTGCAATTGCATTATTATTCTCACCTATTGTGACAATTGTTCCTGCGTTTGCTACTGCTCCAGCTTTAGTGATGGTAGGCATTTATATGTTTAAAAATATCAAAGCCATTAAGTTTGATGATTTGGTAGAAGGTGCTCCTGCATTTTTAACGATCATTCTTATGCCACTGACTTATAGCATTAGTAATGGCTTAACTTTCGGTTTCCTCTCTTATTTAGTAATTGCTATTTGTAGTGGACAAGTAGGTAGAATCTCGAAAGTAATGTGGGTAATTGGCCTCTTATCAGCAATTAACCTATATATTTCGGCTATCGCCTAACATTGATAAATACACTCACCAAAAAGCCAACAGTACTATTTGGAGATATTGTTGGCTTTTTTTGGTAAAATTGAACTATAATCATTATTATTACAGTTTATCATTGGTTAATGGTTATCACTCTTGTTTTCTATACTTGTTACGGTTTACCCCTACTATTATCATGCCCGTAGATTTTGAGAATATATTAGAAGATCACAAAAAGTTTTTGAGTATTGGCAACAATACTTTTCATTATATATATGATTGTACAAAGTTAAGATTCGAATATTTACCCTCCTCTTTTACAGAAGAGACAGGATACGCTATTAATGAAGCGTTGTTCAACTCTGATTTCTTTTTAACTCCAATTAAAGATTTCGGTCCTATCATTAAAACGTTAGGTGAACTACTTACCCACTTTGTAAAAAACTTCAAAGAATATATTCATCATTATACTATTTTTTATTATTATCCTCTTTTACATAAAGATGGAAATATTTACCCTTGTCTAGTACAGGTACGAGTGCTTGAACTGACTGATGATGGCCGTATAAAGTATGTTTTAGCATACAATCAAATCATAAAGAAGAAATACGATAGAACGAGAGCATTCAATTTGAGTTTTATTGCTCATGATCAACAGTTTCCGTCCTTCTATCATGTGGACTCTTTAGAAAGCTTCGAGCAGGTTATTAATATTCGAAAGCTGTCAAAAAGAGAAATTGAAATACTAAAATTAGTTTCCGAAGGTGAATCGAATAATATCATTTCCAATAAATTAAACATCAGTATACATACTATCTCAACCCATAAAAAAAATATCATCTCTAAAACAAACACACCAAATATTATGGTGGCTATTCAGAAGGCTATACTTCAAAAAATCTTTTAACACAAAACAAAAGATAAATGTTAGTCAATTTTATTGAACAAATTCAAGAAACTTACAAAGAGAATTGTGATTACTTTATTAAAAATTTAAAGAACAAAAACTTTATAAATGATTCTTTTCAAAACGTAAACGATTATATACTGCCGGGTAAATCATTAAAATTTCTGATTAATGTTAAAGATCAAAGCTTTATTTTACTAGAAAATGCAGGCTTCAAATTTGATGTTCCAAGAGTGCCAACTTCAATGAATATTCTATTCTATGATCTAGAAAATTACCTACTAGAAGAAGATAAAAGTATTTATATCAATGCCATTGATGTGATGTTCAAAAAGCATTTGACTTTATTCAACGAACAAGATCCTTTTTTATTCAGATCCAGTTTTATATTCAGAACAAAAAAAGACGGTGAAAGAATCACTTCCTATCTCCAACAAAATATACCTGTTGAGATTATAGATGGCAGAATAAAGAAGTTTTTATGTATTGTGACCGATATTTCACATACTTTTGTTGAACAAGATCATAAAATTTCTTTTTATAATTTGAAGAATAAGGAAGAATACCATTATGATCTTATGGTAGATCAAAAACAAGAAAATCACACACAATTATACCTTTCCAACAGAGAACTTGAAATTCTACAGTATGTTATTAAAGGATTGAATACCAAAGACATGGCCAAAGCGTTGGAGATTTCTGTAGAAACAGTGAACAGGCACCGGAAAAATATGATAAAGAAAAATAACAAGAAAAACATCATACATCTTGCCACAGAAGCGTTCAAACAGAATCTGATTTAACCCTTTTTATATTAGTTTGATATGGTTGATTTAACTTTATATCACAATTGAAAATTTATGCATCTTTGATTTCTCTGTTATATTTGCATCAAACAATGACTCCAAATAGACTTAATATCTAACAAGATGTATAAATTATTATTTAGTTTATTAATTACTTTATCTCTTTTTAGTACCGTTTCGGGACAAGACAAAGAAGCAAAGAAGAAGAAAAATAAAAAGACACTTTCAGCAGATCCTGACGCCAAACTTCAATCTCCACATGATATTGCTTTTGATGAAAAATCTGGATTATTCTTTATCAGTTCATCAGGAAATCATGGAATTATTAAAAGAGGCCGAAGAGGGGGTGCTGTATTCGTTACAAAAGATTTAGTACATCCAAGAGGAGTTACTATTTTAAATAGTATTCTGTATGTAGCGGATTCAAATAGAGTGAAAGGTTTTAATATCAAAGACAATAAAGAGGTTTTTAACGTTGAAGTAAAAGGCTCAAAGGCTTTGCATGCCATCACTTGCAATGGTGGCCTTCTATATGTTTCAGATAAAGAAGTTTCAAAAGTATACAGTGTGAATGTTAAATCAGAAGAGGTAGAGACAATCACTTCTGACGTTCCTTCTCCAACAGGGGTGTATTTTGATAAAAAATCAAAAGACTTATTAATATTAAGCTCTTTAGAAACTGCCGGTGGTGTCTATTCTTATTCTCCAAAAAATAAAACGACCGAGTTGAAGCTTCAAGTCGTGGACTTTCCTTACTTGGAAGACATCACTTTTAATGGTTCTTTGAGCTATTATATCACTGCTTGGGGTGCTGATCATAAGGAAAATGTGATTATCAAAATCAATAGTTCACTATCTAGAGAACCCCGTATTATCCAATCTTCAAGTGATGGACCAAGCGGCATGATTTACATTAAAAGAACTAATGAATTAGCAATTGCCAGCGAATACGCCAACAATCTAAATATCATAAAATTAGGCTATTAAGAATTGAAAAAAATATCTTATTAAGACTTAATCAAAAGAGTAAACTTTAATAAAAGTTTACTCTTTTTTTGTTATATTATTCAAAATTCACAAGTTCTTCTTAGTTTTTTCATATATTATGGAAACATGTAAAAGTCACTCAGAATATCTTGTATTGCCTTAATGAGAAACGTATTTATTTTGTCTGCTATTCTACTGATATTTTCAGGATGCAATAGTTCAGAAGAGATTAACACTACACTAAGCTACGAAGCAACCAAAGGGTTCCATGAAGTGGAATGGATTGGAGACGACGAACTGAAAATGGTCGTCTTTAATGAAATTTCAGACATTGGAAAAGGTACAATTACCTTACCTGAAGGGCACGTATGGCCTAAATCAATCACAGTGAAGCTTCCTTTCCCCCGTTTAGAAGGATTCAAAGCTTACACTAATCTTGACAAAGAACATCTTTTCGAGCATTTTCATGCTGCGGGTGTTGGGAATAACCAATACATTGCCACCTATAAAGGTGCTGAAAAGAAACGAATTGTAAAAGACGAACCTTTTGTTGAAATAGAATTACCTCATGAGATGTGGGCGGATAACCCCAAAATCATCTACATTGAATGGGTGAACCTTTTCAGAATTTAAATTAAATCGACTTTTACAATATCATTGTCTCACGTTATTCACAGATCAAAGTAATTCATATTTAATCTGCGACCTTGATAACAGTATATTCTTTAAGAAGAAAAGGTTTAAATCTTTTCTTCTTAAAGAATGTATATATCCTCTCAATAACTAACAGAATCCCAATTATTCAGATTACCTTTGCACTCGAAAGCATTAAAAACAATCATAATGACATTCAAGGAATTAGGAATCTCAAGTGCTATTATTAAAGCACTCAAAGAAAATGGAATTGAAGAACCGACGTCTATTCAGGAAAAATCAATCCCATTTTTATTAAATCAGGGCACGGATTTTATTGGACAGGCACAAACTGGAACAGGCAAAACAGCCGCTTTTGGACTGCCTTTACTTCAATTAGTCAATCCTAAAAGCCCTCAACCCCAAGCATTGATTTTATCTCCTACAAGAGAGTTAGGACAACAGATACAGAAACAACTTTTCCGTTTCACAAAATACTACCACAAAATTTTTTGTGAAGCAGTATATGGTGGTGCCTCATTGGATCAGCAGATCAACAACCTCAAGCGTCCTACACAGATTATCGTCGCTACTCCGGGCCGTTTATTGGACTTGGTAGATAGAAACGCTATTGACCTGTCGTATGTGAAGACTGTAGTGATGGATGAAGCGGACGAAATGTTGAGCATGGGCTTCAAAGAAGATCTTTCTAAGATTTTGCGTTTGACAACACACAAAAAAGCAACTTGGCTGTTCTCTGCTACATTCCCAGCAGGTATCAAGGACATCATTAAAAAATACATGGCAAAAGATGCTCACCGTATTGAGGTGAACCCATTCAACGTCATCAATAAAAAAATCAAGTTCGAGTACATTTTAGCAGAGCAAAAGCAAAAAATGGAAACACTCAACTGGTTTATCCGTCAGCAAGGTGATGCTAGAGGTGTTATTTTCACTAAGACAAAAGCGGAAGCACAACAAGTAGCAAAGCAACTGCACGGCAAGCAATTCAAAGCGGAGTCTATTCATGGTGACCTTAATCAAAAGGAAAGAGACAAAGTGATGCGTGCCTTCAAAGGTAATAAATTACAAATCTTGGTAGCTACTGATTTGGCGGCAAGAGGTATTGACATCGCAGATTTAGCGTATGTGGTGCATTATCAGCTTCCAGATAAGACAGAGTACTTTACACACAGAAGTGGCCGTACGGCAAGAGCTGGCAAGTCTGGCGTATCTTTATGTATTGTAAGTAAGAAAGAGTTAAGCAAGCTGGATGAGATTGAAGACGAGTTTGGTATTACTATGGGTACGGCAAGAGCTGGCAAGTCTGGCGTATCTTTATGTATTGTAAGTAAGAAAGAGTTAAGCAAGCTGGATGAGATTGAAGACGAGTTTGGTATTACTATGGAACAAATTTTCGATTAAGCTACAGCTTCATCATAATACAAAAAAGGCTAGGTTGAATTCATGATCAACCTAGCCTTTTCTTTTGGTATTGAAACAAGTATTATCTTGTCAGTGGTATACCAAATTATTTTACTTTTTGAATTACAGATTCAGTAATATCATCAGCACCATCGTTGTATAATAACATTTCGATTGGCAATACATATTGATATCCTTGTGCCTTTGCAACTTCTGCTAATGCTTTTTCTGCTTTTTGACGTAAAGGTGTAATTGCTTCGTTTTGACGTTTTGCAAAGTTTTGTTGAGCAGTTTGCTGAAACTCTTGCAAGTTTCTTTGTAACAACTCTAACTCTTGTGCTTTTTGTTGGATGATTTCTGGTAACCAGTTTGGTTGGTTTTGTTGGAAATCAGCATACTTCGACTGAAACTCTTGCTCTTGTTGTTGCATAGAAGTATACAATTGGTTTTGATAGCTTTCCAATTCCTTCATTTTTGTTTCAAATTCAGGGATTGATCTTACTACACTATCAAGGTTCGCGTAAGCAAAGATTTTAGTTTGAGCTGCACTTTCATTTGAGAAGCTCATAAGCATCACTGCAAATAAAGATGCGAATATAACTTTTAATTTCATTGTTCTTCGTTTGTAAGTTCTAAAAACTAATTTGACTATTGACCGTTCATTTTGGCAATTACCTTACCAGTAATGTCCTCTCCATTGGCGTCAATAAGGAAAGCACCAATTCTTGCCATAACTCCTTTAGCTATAACAATTGAATAACCGCCTTCTTTGGCAACTGCTTCCACTTGCGACTCTAACTTTTTCATTAGAGGCTCCATTGCTTCCGCTTGCTTTTTGTTGATACCTTGTGAAGCTCTTTGTTGTAATTCTTGAACTTCTTGTTGTAGAGCTTGTAACTCTTTTTCTTTTTCTTGAATCTCAGCAGGAGCCATTGATTGCTGACCTTGCATTAACTGTTGGTATTTCTCCTGCAAAGTACGTTGCTTCATTTCTATTTGAGTTTTAAACTGCTTTGCATAAGACTCAATAATCTTCTGCTGCGTTTTAAACTCTGCCATAGAAGTAATCACACTATCCTCATTGATATAGGCTACTTTTTGTTGAGCCATTGCCACTGAAGATAGCATCATCAACGACCAAAGCGCGAATAAGATTTTCTTCATTGCGTAATTAATTTCTCTGTTTATTTATAAAAACACTAAACTGACTAGTACGGTTTTCCTTGCAAAAATATAAATTATCTTGGAGAATCCTCAGGATCTCCCTCTCCAAGTTCGTCTAAAACGAAATCGGTATAGTTATAACGTGGATCTGAGTAGATTAAAGTTATATCTGAAGCTTTGTCAAATAAAAAATTTAACTTTTTTTGTCTAGCCACCGCCTCACAAGCTTTTGATATTTTGTCTTGCAGCGGTTTCATAAACTCCATTCTCTTGGAGTACAAAAGACCTTCATAACCAAAATGATTGGTTTGAAATTCTCTCATATCTTGTTTTAAACTAGCAATGGCTTCTAGCTTTTCAGCTTTCATTTCAGGAGTTAGTAAAATCTCTTCATGTGTGTAAGCACGCTCAAGGTCTTCTACCTCCTTTTTCATGTCATCTAGCTCTTTCAACCATTTGTCCGTTAGTTTTTTTAGTTTTTCCTCAGCTTCATTGTACTCTGGCAAGGACTCTATGATCACTTGTGAATCAATGTATCCAAACCTTTGCGCCGATGCCAACGGAACGTTGATTAAAAAGAACAGACTAATCAGGAGTAAGTTCTTCATATTTTTCAGCATAAATTTCGTCAAATATGCTTATTAAATTTTACTTTATCAATGTATAGATCGCTCTTGTCAAATTTGTAGTCGTTACATACTTCCTCAATGAGTGTGACGAAAAACCCGCATTAGAGGAATAATTTTCAATATCCTTAGTTTCAACGAGAGTTGCATCTAAGACACCCCAAGCTTCCTTTACGACAATTTTTTTATCATTTGATAACATTCCAACCTTAGAAATGGAGTCATTAAAAGGACATTCTATGATTAATCGTCCTCCATCTACCAACATATTGTAAGCTTTTTTGATCACATTTTCCTGATCTTCAGGTGTCAGTTCCAAGATGCCAGACCACATCCATAATATGGTATCAGCCTTTTCTTTGTGCCAGTCTAGATAGCACAAATCATCTTCGACAATCGTTACATTATTTCCTGCCTTTTGCTTTAAAAGCTCGGCCAGTTCATGAACCCTTTCCACTCCCACTACTTTACCTTGAAATTTCTTTGTTTGTAAAGCTTCTATTACTCTTCCATATCCAGAACCAAACTCGATAAGCAATGAACTGTCTTTGATTTCCTCATATATTTGATCAATATCTTCACCTTCAGCCAAACCGATCTTCTCGGCAAAGCCCATAAAGATATCAAGTGGCATATTTGAATAGAATGAAGCGTTATTATCTTTCGCTAACATAATTTAATTGAAATGACGAGTTACTATTTAAACGTAATAAATACGGCTATCTCATTATACAAAAATAATGCAAATAAACCCAACGATTCCCCCAATGAACAAAACGTTCTTTGAAGAATCTAATATTCAAGCTTATAGATTTAACGAACAGATTTTAAACGAAGTATTTAGAATTAATTTTAATAATATTCATTTCTTGAAAAAACACTATTAATCAATTCATTAATGTTTAAACAACAAAAAACCCTGCCTTTTTCAAGACAGGGTCTAACATATATTTTAAAAACTAGACTACACTAGCTGTGATAAAGCATCATTTAAAGTAAAGCTAGGGCGCATTGCTTTTGAAGCTTGATCAAATGAAGGATGGTAGTAACCACCAATGCTTTGAGGGCTACCTTGAGCACCAATCAATTCAGCATTGATTTTCTCTTCATTGTCTGTTAATTCTTTTGCTAAATCAGCAAACTGGGCTTTCAATTCAGCATCTTTGTCTTGAGCAGCTAACTCTTGTGCCCAGTATAAAGCTAAGTAGAAATGTGAACCTCTGTTGTCAATTCCACCTACTTTTCTTGCTGGCGACTTGTCATTGTCTAAGAAACGACCTGTAGCTACGTCTAACGCCTCTCCTAATACTTTTGCTTTAGGGTTGTCAAACGTTTCACCTAAGTGCTCTAAAGATACTGCTAAGGCTAAGAATTCACCTAATGAATCCCATCTTAAATAACCTTCTTTGATAAACTGCTGTACGTGCTTAGGCGCTGATCCACCTGCACCAGTTTCAAATAATCCACCACCGTTCATTAATGGAACGATCGATAACATCTTTGCTGAAGTACCTACTTCTAAGATCGGGAACAAGTCAGTCAAGTAATCTCTTAATACGTTACCTGTTACTGAGATTGTGTCTTCACCTTTTACGATACGCTCTAATGAGAATTGAGTCGCTGCTACTGGAGCTTTGATCAATAACTCTAAACCGTCTGTATCATGATCCGCTAAGTATTTGTTTACTTTTGCGATCAACTGAGCATCATGTGCTCTATTTTCGTCTAACCAGAATACAGCAGGAGTACCTGTTGCTCTTGCTCTCTTCACAGCTAATTTCACCCAATCTTGGATTGGAAGATCTTTCACCTGACACATTCTGAAGATATCACCTTCACCTACAGGTTGCTCGATCAACACAGTGCCTGCCGCGTCAACTACTTTTACAGTACCTGCTGCTGACATTTGGAATGTCTTGTCATGAGAACCGTACTCTTCTGCTTTTTGCGCCATCAAACCTACGTTCGATACAGAACCCATTGTTGTTGGGTCTAAAGCTCCGTTTTGCTTACAGAAGTCGATTGTAGCTTGGTAAACACCTGCATAAGAACGGTCTGGAATAACCGCTTTTGTGTCTTGTTGCTTTCCTGCTTTGTTCCACATTTGACCAGAAGTACGGATCATTGCTGGCATAGAAGCATCAATAATCACATCTGAAGGAACGTGAAGGTTAGTGATTCCTTTATCAGAATCAACCATTGCCAAGTCAGGAGCTGTTTCATAAACCGCTTCGATAGCTGCTTCTACTTCAGCTTGTTTTGCGTGACCTGCGATTTTCGCATAAACATCACCCAAACCGTTAGTAGCAGTTACGCCTAACTCATTGAATAAATCAGCATACTTCTCAAATACATCTTTGTAGAATACTTCTACAGCCGCACCAAAAATGATAGGATCAGAAACCTTCATCATTGTTGCTTTCATGTGTAACGAGAACAATACACCTTGTGCTTTTGCGTCAGCCACTTGCTCAGCGATAAATGCTTTTAAAGCTTTTACGTTCATCACTGAAGCATCTATAATTTCACCCTCTAAAAGAGCTACTTTTTCTTTCAACACAGAAGTTGAACCATCTGCACCTACAAACTGAATGCTAACATCAGTTGCTTTGTCTACAGTAACAGATTTCTCACTGCCATAGAAATCGTCCGCAGGCATACTTGCCACGTGTGATTTAGAATCTGCAGTCCAAGCACCCATAGAGTGAGGGTGTTTCTTTGCATAATTCTTCACTGCTTTTGGAGCTCTACGGTCAGAGTTTCCTTCTCTCAATACAGGGTTTACAGCACTACCCAAAACTTTTGCATATCTGCTCTTGATTTCCTCTTCTTCTGCATTAGCAGGTTCTGCAGGATAATCAGGAATGTTGTATCCTAATGCTTGAAGCTCATTGATTGCAGCTTGTAATTGGGGGATTGAAGCCGAGATATTTGGCAACTTAATGATGTTCGCCTCTGGCGTTTTTGCCAAAGCACCTAGTTCTGCTAAAGCATCTCCAATTTTTTGATCCTCTGTCAAATTCTCAGGGAAGTTAGCAATGATACGTCCTGTTAAAGAGATATCTTTTGTTTCGATTTCAACGCCTGCTGCGCTTGCAAATGTTTTTACGATTGGTAAAAACGAATAGGTAGCTAATGCTGGTGCCTCGTCTGTTTTGGTGTAAATAATTTTTGCTTTTGCCATGTCTTTTTTCTTATGTGATAGGGAAACACACTGAATGCTGCCGAAATTTGTTGTTTTGTTTAATTAAATCTACTCTTTCCTAGAGCATTCTTAATTTTCAAGTTGCAAATTTAATAAATGTTTAGAAAATCAGAACAAAAATCATTTTCTTAGTAATTTTTTTATCTTAAAAAACAAAAAAACAGGGTCAAACACCGCTTTTTTTGAAGATTTTTAAATTAGACTTCCTATAAAATTTAAAAACAAACACACCTACCTGGTTAACATTTATTCACTTTATTCGATATTATCTATCATAGATAAACATTGACACACATCATAAAAACTCTTAAAACTACCCTGCAATTTTGTATCATAATTGGTTCTGAGAAGAATAACAGGGAACCTAGTGTAACTCTAGGACTGTACCCGCAACTGTAAATCTCAATCAAAAATTTGTTACAGATAACCATTATTCATTTGATCTGAATGAGAAGGAGTAACAAATGAGAAAGTCAGGAGACCTACCAATTTTAATTTTATTAATCGGAACAACTTCGGGAATAAAGTTGGAGGTATTTTTTTGCACTTTTATTGAGCTAAACTGCACAGCGATTTGTTGTGTCTCTCCACCCCGTAAGTTGTTATCAACAACATTTTTTTCTAGTAGAATGAAAAAACAACTTACAAACTTAATCAATCTTCTTTTCCTAATTTTAGCTGTTGGTTTTATCGGTTGTGAAAAAGCCACAGAAGAATTACCCCTTTTTGAAGTACACTTTGATGCTAATGCAGGATCTCCTGTTCCATCACAGCTAATCCTTCAAGGTGATACCGTACTAAAACCTGCTGATCCTACCTTGGAAGGTTCAGAATTTGTCACCTGGACAAAAGATGATATCATTTATGATTTTGGCCAAGCTGTTGCTGAAGAATTCACACTTAAAGCCACTTGGGACAAAGTAATTGTACAGCACAATGTCACTTTCAACCAAAATAATGGTGAAGAGGCTGTCATTGTAGCTGTTGTAGAAAATGAAGCTGTGGCTACTCCTGATGAAAATCCGACTATGGAAGGTTACGACTTCATGGGTTGGTATCATAATGAAGAAGAGTACAACTTCTCCTCTCCTATCACCGCTCCAATTACCATTGACGCCAAATTTATTCGCTCAGTAGGTGAAACAGAAGTGGTTTACCAAACCATTTCATTTGATGACTTCCAAAATATGGAATCACAAAAACACATGATTGTAAAGGCTCAAATAAACTATTTGATGTTTGGTTGGGCTTGGGGAACTGAAGCTTACATCACTGATACAGAAGGCAACAGTTCAAAGGACTTCTATAGCCATTCTAATTTCGGCATGTTTTCTTTCCCTCTTAAGTTCACTAAAGATGATGCTCATATTGAAGGTCAAACTTTCGTTTTTGATGTTGTGAAAGACGTTTATATGTCTTCTCCTCAATTAGGGTTTGGTTATGGTAGAAATGAAGAATTTGATGAAACGGGCACAGGTGCATACAATGGTTCTAAATGGCTAGCTCCAATGCGTTATGGTGTTGAATATTTTGATGAAGTCGTTAGAGGAAACGTAAGGGAGGTAACATTTACAAGTGAAGATGGACTTAAAGTTTTAGTCGGTGAAACTGAAATGTACATCAAAGCATTAGGTGACAAAGAAGGGACTTATGATAATGTTTCTGAAGATTACAAAGCTATAATTGAAGCAATGTTAGGACAAAATAAATTTGTCAGAACAATAACTGTAGACGGAAAAGTAATTTCTGTACTAAGAAACGAAAACTTACAATTTACTGACAATATATAGTTTTAAAAACAGCTATTGCTCCTCTGTGAGCAATAGCTTTATCACTTATCTAAAAATGAAAAAGCAACTTACTATTCTAAACAAACTTTTATTATTATCTCTTTTCATTGGATTTACAGCTTGTGAAATCAAAGAAGATCAAAGCGTTTTATATGAAGTAAGCTTCGATTCGTTCGGAGGTTCTTCTATTCAATCGCAGTTTATTATACCTGGAGATACAGTAGTAAAACCAATTGACCCCACATTAGAAGGATCGGAATTTATAGCATGGTTAAAAAATAATGAACCTTACAACTTTGGTGAAGTAGTAAATTCTGAATTTACACTAATTGCCTCTTGGAAAGATATCTACAAACCGATTATTAATCCAAACGCCACTCCTTACATCACTGAAGTACTGGATTTTTCTCCTGCTCCTGGACAATTCCTAAACAAAGTAGATGATCAAGAGTCTGTAAAAAATATCATTGGTGACTACTACCAATTCATCTCCTTAGGAACATTCGGTGGAAGTGTCACCTTCAAATTCGATCACTCAATTATGAATGGAGAGGGAAATGATATTGCAATCTATGGCAATCCTTTTGAAGACAGTAGTGAACCAGGCATTGTGATGGTTTGCCAAGATTTAAATCACAATGGTATAGCTGATGATGACGAACCTTGGTATGAACTAGCAGGAAGTGAGTATTACAAAGCTGAAACAACTCATAATTACACAATTACTTACTATAGACCAAAGCCAGAAGAAAATCAACACATTATTAAATATAAAGCCACTTATGATGAAACCATAGAAGAAGGTGAAATGGACTTCACATTAGTGGAGATGTTCCACCCTCAACCTATGTTCCCAACTTTTTATGAAGAAGATGAAATTACCTTCACAGGAACAAAGTTAAAATCAAATACTTGGCATGAGGACATGGGCGATTGGTCTTATTTCCACAACCCTGCCTATGATTGGGGATATGCAGATAACAGAGGTTACGAACAAGAAGGAATCTTAAGAGGAGCTGACCTTTTTGATATTAGTAATGCTGTAGACGAAAATGGAGAAAAAGTAGAATTAATAGCTGTTGACTTTGTGAAAGTATACACAGCTACAACTACAATTGCAGGTTGGCTTGGTGAGCGTTCTACAGAAATAGTTAAAGCAGCAGATCTCAGCTTACTTTCTACAGATGAATAATTATAAGTTTAGACTTCTACTGATCATTTGCTTTTGGTTTTCAAAAGCTCATGCACAAATGGATTCCACTACTTATTTAAGCGAGGTGGAAATCATTGGACAGCGTATACCTGAAAGAGTCAGTTTTAAGAATACTAAAATTGATAAGGAGCAAATTGATCAGTATTTGTCTGCTTCTTTAGGTGAATTATTGACCTTAAATACTCCCATATTTATCAAAAGCTACGGGGCGGGAGGTACGGCTACTCCCTCTTTCCGTGGCACGGGTGCCAGTCACACCCAAGTGTATTGGAATGGAATCAACCTGAACTCACCTATGTTGGGTCAGGTTGATCTATCCTTATTTCCTGTTGCCTTCACAGACGAAGTCACTGTTAATTATGGTGCCTCTAGTTTACTTTATGGCACCGGCGGACTTGGTGGAGGCATTCAAATGAATAGCAAATTAAACTGGAACAAAAAACAAGAAATTATCTTATCTCAAACTTACAATACATTACAAAATTCAATTACCAACGGAAGTGTTTCTTTTTCTAATGAAAAATGGAGCAGTACTACTAAACTATTTTATAAAGACGCTAGAAATCTTTTTGAATTTGAAAACCCTTTACAACCCAATACCCCAACCTGGAACAATGATCATTCTGGACAAATACAGTACGGAGCATTGCAAGAGGTTGGGTACAAAATAAATGACAATCATATTTTACAAGGTAATTTATGGTATCAAAACAGTGAAAGAAAACTAACTCCATCTATGGATAATAGGTATGGAGATTCTCAACAAGGTGATGAATCTTTGAGAGGATTACTTTCATGGAAAGTAAATTACGACGCTTTAAAATTAGATTGGAACCATGCATTTATTCATGATTTTTTATGGTATGAAAAACTATTAAATAATGATGAAACACCTAAAACCACTAACTCTGACTCTCACACTTATCAATATCAATCTCACCTCAGGACCTCTTATCAGGTGAATGATAAACTTTTATTGAGAGGTGGTTATGATTATGCTTGGGATCAAATTCACAGTAATCAATACCAAGCTTCAACTGATTCAAGTACAGTAGATGTCCAACAGCATACTTTTGATGTATTTGGTGGGTTTGATTATTTCCCAATGGAACAACTTTCCATGAGTTTTCTTTTAAGACAACAATGGATTGATGGAGATATTAAGCCTACTTTACCTTCCATCGGGCTTGAATACCAATGGAACAGAAATGGAAAATTCACTTACAGTTTAAGAGGGAATATATCTAAAAATTTCCATGCCCCCTCTTTGAACGATCGCTATTGGTATCCTGTTGGAAATCCTGATCTGTTGCCAGAAGAAGGATGGACTTATGAAGGAACTTTTGGAATTCAATCCCAATGGAAAAACAATTGGCGATTAACCTATGACATCACAGCATTCAGTTCAATTATTCATAACTGGATCGTATGGAAACCTGCTGTGAGTAATCTGTGGCGTCCGGAAAATTTAAAGAAAGTAAACAGTCGCGGTATAGAACAGATCTTACAATTAACTTATCATAAAAACGATTGGCAATGGATTGGTTATGTATCCGTTTCCTATGTCAAATCAGAAAACTTAGAAGCGTACGATGAATTAGATGAATCAGTCGGCACCCAATTAATATATACTCCTATCTTCAGTGCTCAAGGCTATATACAAGCGAGCTACAAGTCTTGGTACGGGATAGTAGAACAACAGATATACGGAAAGCGATTAACACAAACTGACGGAAGCGAGTATTTACCTCCTTATTATCTCACAAATTTCAGTATAGGTAAGCAGTTTTCATTTCGTCAGCATCGATTTGATGTAAAGGCTCGGATCGAGAATGTTTTCGCTTTCCACTATCAATCCATTGCCAGAAAACCAATGCCTGGCAGAGTTTACCAACTCACTTTTACTTATAAACTATAATCTAAAATGCGTTATTCGATTCTAATACTCACATTTATCACCTTCTGGAGCTGTAATACAGTAGAAGATAGCATGCCTATTTCAAATACTCCTGATGTTCCTGATGAGGTCCTTTTTGAGGAAGGATTATTTGTGATCAATGAAGGCAATTTTGATTGGGGACATGGTACGCTCTCTTTCAAAAAGTATGAATCGGATAGCGTTTATGAAGAAATTTATAAGCAGAGAAATGATTTTGAATTGGGAAATGTAGCTCAATCCATGACCATTATTGATGATAAGGGTTATATCTGTGTCAACAATTCAGCAAGAGTAGATATTATAGAGACCAAAACAGCAAAATGGATTGGTAGAGTGGAAATACCTAGAAGCAGTCCGCGTTATCTTTTACCTGTGAATGAACAAAAAGCCTATATCACAGATCTTTATGCCGATCGATTTTACATATTAGACCTTGATTCTAATAAAATTGTAAAAGAAGTGGGTACAACAGGCTGGACGGAAAAAATGTGTAAAGTGGATAATTTTGTTTACATGACACAAACCAGAACAGTATTTGATCATCGAAAAGGAGGACAATTTTTATTAAAAATCAATGCTACGACAGACATAGTTGTTGACAGTTTAGAGCTCCCTTATGGCCCAATTGATTTACAAGTTGATAAAAATGAAAAAATATGGGTACTCTGCAATGGTGGTTTAGTTCAGCTTACACCCGCCATTGTTCAGGTAGACCCCAACACTTTTAAAGTGATTAAAACATTCGACCTTTCAGCCAATGATTATCTAAGTATGCCTTCAAGGCTTCGCATCAATAAAGATAAAGATATTTTATACTATATTCAGAAAGATGTGTTTGCACTGCCCATCGAAGCGTCCTCACCTTCCTCTATTATCCCGAAAGAAAAACGTCTATTTTATGGGTTAGGTGTTTCCCCACACAACAATGATATCTATGTTGCAGACGCCATTGATTACGTTCAAAAAGGGTGGATTTTCAAATACAATCAAGAAGGTGTAAAGCTGGATTCTTTTAAAGTGGGGGTAATTCCGAATGAAATTGTCTTTCAATAATTATCCGATAAAAGTAGCTCTTTCAAACTCAGATATTGTATCTTGTCGATTCCAATCATTGGAATAGTATCTTTAAGTTGAGTTGAATGTTTTCACTACAAAAAATAAAACAAGACCATATTTGGCAAGGGCTACTTATACTTGCTTACCTTTTTTTGACCTATAATTTTTTTGAACAACGGTTTGGATTTGCTTATGGCTCAATGAAAGCAATTTTACTGGTCAGTTTTCAGGTTTTTATCTGGCAATTCAACCTCAACTATTTAGTCCCCAAACTACTTTTAGAGAAAAAACATATCATTTATGCCCTATCGCTTTTCTCCTTTGTATTGATCATCGCTTTTCTTTATCAATACATCGAAAAGGAAATTTTCCAAGCATGGAAACAGTCCAATTCAGAAAGGATGATGTTTCCTTTTGATGACCCTGAAATGAGGGAAAAAGCCTTAAAGAACCGTAATGCGAAGAGAGTCCGTAAAGGATTTAGAATCTTTGAAAGCACCTATAACATTATTTTATTTGGAGTGATAGCATTAGCTAGTACAGCATACAGGATGACACTTTTTGGCTTAAAAAAGGAAAATGAAGCTACTTTATTAAGAGAAGAACAAGTGAAATCTGAAATGAGTTTTCTAAAATCTCAGGTCAACCCCCACTTTCTATTCAATGTATTAAACAATATCTATACGCTATCTTTTATCAAATCAGATAAAACTCCAGAGGTGGTACTTCAACTTTCGGATATGTTACGCTATATGCTTTATGATACATCTACTGAAACAGTACCTATTCATAAAGAAGTAGACTATCTCAAAAACTTTATCGAGCTACATTTACTTAAAAGTGATGGAATTAAAGAAAACATTGAGACGAGTTGGAATGTTGAAAAGCCATCTTTACAAATTGCTCCCTTGCTCTTTGCTCCATTTATTGAAAACGCCTTCAAGCACAGTCATATTGAAGATGAAGATCATGGCTGGATTAAGGTAAAATTAAATGTAAGTTCTTCTAATGAAATTTACTTTGAAGTGGCCAATAGCAAACCCAAAACAAAGCTTTCCAAAGATCAATTAGGGGGCATTGGTTTGGAAAATGTAAAAAAACGTCTCAATTTGCAGTATAACCTCAAACATCAACTAGAGATTATAGACACTCAAGACAGTTTTACTGTCAAACTTAAAATACACACATAAACACTAGTACAAAGCCCACTTACGGCGCTGGACTAGTACTTAACCATAACTTAAACACACATCACAAAAATGACTTCACAAATGAACAACACTACACCTTACAAACCGAAAAACAAAGTAAGGCTAGTCACCTCAGGCTCTTTATTTGATGGACATGATGCGTCTATCAACATCATGCGTAGAATCATGCAATCTTCGGGTGCAGAAATCATTCACCTTGGGCACAACCGTACAGCTCAGGAAATTGTAGACTGTGCCATTCAAGAAGATGTTCAAGGTATAGCAATCACTTCTTATCAAGGAGGTCACTTGGAGTATTTCAAATACATTTATGACCTTTTGAAAGAAAGAGGTGCTGGTTATATTGGTCTTTATGGTGGTGGAGGCGGAACAATCCTCCCTTCTGAAATTGATGAATTGCATGATTACGGCATCAAGAAAATCTACTCTCCTGACGACGGCCGTACGATGGGTCTTCAAGGAATGATCAATGATATTTTGATCCAATGTGATCATCCTACTGGAGAAAATCTAGGAAAAGAAAAGCTTCAATTAGGACAGAAAAACCATAGAAACCTCGGTCGTATTATTTCGGCAATAGAAAATTTCAAAGAAGATCAAGCTGACTTTATTCAAGAGCTGAAAGTAGAGAATAAAGATAAAAATATTCCTGTGCTCGGAATTACAGGTACTGGTGGAGCTGGTAAATCAAGTCTCGTGGATGAGTTAATTAGAAGATTTTTATCTCAATCTGAAGACAAAACTATTGCGATCATTTCCATTGATCCTTCCAAAAGAAAAACAGGAGGGGCGTTACTTGGAGATAGAATCCGTATGAATGCCATTGCTGATGGGCGAATTTATATGCGCTCTTTAGCTACACGAAAAGCACATCAAGCTATTTCTGAGCATATTGAAGATGTATTAGAGGTCGTAAAAGCCGCTGATTTTGACTTGATCCTTTTGGAGACTTCTGGGATTGGACAATCGGGAACTGAGATTGTGGACTACAGTGATGTCTCCCTTTATGTAATGACACCGGAATATGGCGCCGCTACTCAATTAGAAAAGATTGACATGCTAGACTACGCCGATGTGATTGCTCTTAATAAATTTGATAAAAAGGGCGCATTAGATGCATTAAGAGATGTAGCAAAACAGTACAAAAGAAATCATGGACTTTGGGAACTAAAGGAAGATGATATTCCAGTATACGGCACCATGGCTTCTCAATTTAATGACGAAGGTGTGAATGAGTTATACAACAAAATCATTTCACTTTTAGAGGAAAAAAGTACTGTCAAATTCCCTAAGATTGAAGTAAATGAAACTTCAGACCGCTTTCATATTATCCCTCCATCAAGAGTTAGATATTTGTCAGAGATTTCTGAAGTCGTTCGAAACTACAATTTACATGTCAAGGAACAAGCTGACATTGCTGATCAGCTATTTGGTTTACAAAAATCAATAGAGATTCTTGAAGCTGACAAAAACACAAAGGCTACTTTACAGGGAGCTTTTGATAAAATAAAAAGAGATTTAGACCACGATGTTTTTGATGTACTGGAAGGCTGGAAAGCAAAAGTAGAAGCTTATGCTGGAGATACCTTCACTTACCAAGTAAGAGGCAAAGACATCAAAGTAGAAGCTAAATCTGAAACATTATCTGGCAATAAAATTTCCAAAGTTACACTCCCTAAATTTACTGGATGGGGTGATATTACTCGTTGGGTAATGCAGGAAAATGTACCCGGAGAATTCCCTTATACGGCAGGTGTGTTCCCTTTCAAACGACAAGGAGAAGACCCAACAAGAATGTTTGCAGGTGAAGGCAACCCTGAAAGAACAAACAGAAGGTTCCATTACCTTTCACAAGGACAACCTGCTGCACGATTATCTACCGCTTTTGACTCTGTAACACTTTATGGAGAAGATCCTGATTTCAGACCTGATATTTATGGAAAAATTGGAAATTCAGGTGTGAATGTAAGTTGCTTAGATGACGCCAAAAGATTATACTCTGGATTTGATTTATGTGCTCCAAGCACTTCCGTTTCAATGACGATCAATGGTCCCGCGGCAGCGATGACGGCGTTCTTTATGAATGCAGCAATTGATCAGCAGTGCGAGGTCTACATTAAAGAAAATGGCCTGGGACAAGAAGTAAAAGATAAAATTGCTTCTATTTATAAAGGACAGACAACCCCAACTTACAGAGGTGATTTACCGCCAAATCATAATGGCTTAGGATTGATGTTACTTGGCGTAACAGGAGATCAGGTTTTACCTTTAGAAATTTATAATGAAATCAAAAAAGCAACAATTGCCAAAGTAAGAGGAACGGTTCAAGCCGATATTCTTAAAGAAGATCAAGCACAAAACACTTGTATTTTCTCTACAGAATTCTCACTACGTTTAATGGGTGATATGCAACAGTATTTCACTGACAATGGCATTCGTAACTTCTATTCTGTTTCAATCTCTGGTTATCATATTGCAGAAGCAGGTGCTAACCCAATTTCTCAATTGGCATTTACATTAGCCAACGGTTTTACTTTTATAGAGTACTACCTGAACAGAGGAATGAAAATTGATGACTTTGCTCCCAACTTCTCTTTCTTCTTCTCTAATGGCGTGGATCCAGAATATGCGGTCATTGGCAGGGTAGCTAGAAGAATTTGGGCGAAAGCTTTAAAAATTAAGTATAAAGGAAGTGACCGTTCTCAGAAATTGAAATACCATATTCAAACTTCAGGAAGATCGTTGCACGCTCAGGAGATTGCTTTTAATGATATTAGAACTACTCTGCAAGCATTATATGCTATTTATGACAACTGTAATTCATTGCATACTAATGCTTATGACGAGGCCATCACTACTCCTACTGAAGAATCTGTAAGAAGAGCAGTGGCCATACAATTGATCATTAATAAAGAGCTTGGATTAGCAAAAAATGAAAATCCATTACAAGGCTCGTTTATCATTGAAGAATTGACAGATTTGGTAGAGGAAGCTGTAATGATGGAATTTGACAGAATAACTGAACGTGGAGGAGTATTGGGTGCAATGGAAACAATGTATCAACGTTCTAAAATTCAAGAAGAATCCCTGCATTATGAAACGCTAAAGCATAACGGTGAATACCCTATTGTAGGTGTCAATACCTTCTTAAGTAAGGAAGGTTCTCCTACTATTATTCCTGAAGAAGTGATTCGATCTTCTACAGAAGAAAAAGATAGTCAAATCACCTCTCTGGAAAATTTACATCAACATGCCCAAGCAAATGCAATTGCAAAACTAAAAGATTTGCAAAGTGTTGCTTTAGCTAATAAAAATACTTTTGATGCTTTAATGGAGGCCTCAAAATATTGTTCTCTTGGTCAAATCACACATGCATTGTTTGATGTTGGGGGACAGTACAGAAGGAATATGTAAAATTACAAAGATGAATTCTTGTTGAGGTCAAAAATAAATACAAGGGGAGGCAATCACTACGTTTGCTCCCCTTTTTTAATCAAACTAACCCAATATGGATTAGATGAATTTACACTGGTTAATCAATAATACTAATTAGATCTATTCTCTTTATTTTCTATGTTTAAATCAATAATGCGGTCAATCATTTTTTCATCTCTTGAGAACACAATTAATTGATAAATCAATACCACTACTTCTATCATTGAACCTAGGCTTTGACGAATAAAAAAGTCCATGTCCAAGAAAGCAATCATGCCATTGCTGAGCATAACTGTAACTAAAAGCAGTAACAAAGTATCTTTTATATTTTCTATTCTTAATGCAGCATAGACATAAATACTACTCATTAAAGTCGTCATTACTTTCTCTGAGAAGGAGGCTAATTCAATATCCATCAGAATAAAATTTAAGACACCAAGCCCTAATAAAATGAATTTTATATTCGTTATTTTCTGTCCAAACTGTTGTAATTTTTTGTGCAGCATCACTGAAGAGGTTTAAATAATTGATAAAGAATTTCACTTATTAAGAGCATGTTTGAAATATATTTTTAGAAGAAAAATCTTCCTTTATAAGTTGTGAGGCAATTAAATTTCTGAGAAAATAGAGATTCTATAGTTGATGAAATTAGTAAACTCACGTTCTGAAAGGATAAATGCTCACTAAAAGAGGTGTGTCAAATATGCTCTAATATCATTACGATAAAAATGTCACTCTGAAAAAAAGATAGAGCAATACTCTACCTTTTTTGTTCCTTATTTTATTCACTTTTTAGTATTAAAGACCTATACTAATACCAATCTGAGCTCCAGTGCCAATATTTCCTTGTATCCCAAAGTTATCAGTGATATGATATTTAGCACCCACACCTATGCCCCAATGCAATGCATCTCCATGACCAAACTCAAAACCCACATCACCTACGGCATAGACATCCCATTTTGGATTTGTAATATTTAAAACTCTATCAGCATACCATCTAAATCTTGCACCAGCACCAAATGAGCTACCATCTCCCTTCCAGCTTTGATAATCAATGAAAGCACCTACAGTAAAATCTTTCCCTAATTGGGCAATTTCATAATCTGCCATCAAACCTAATGTTCCATTTGTAAAACCTGAAGTGAAACCTATATTCAATGTCCCAGGACCTTTAAAGTCTCCTCCTCCAGAAGTTTGAGCATAAGAAAGATTGGCTAATGAAAGGATTGATAATGTCGATAGAATTAAAATTATTTTTTTCATATCAGTAGATTGAATGTTTATGTTTTTATTATTGTTACACTCTCTTATATCCACTTCAGAAAAATGTCACCGATATTTTTAAAAATAAAAAAAGGCCAACCTAAAAAATTAGGTTGACCCTCTGCTTCTCGAATCATAGAACTTAGTTCATTGATTCAATTTCTTTTAGATCTTTCAGCTTTTGAATATCTGAGAATTCATATCTTACAGCGTTCTTATATGATCCGCCGTAAGCCGCTTTCAAGAAATTTTCTGCGTTTTTATAATCTCCAATTTCTTTATACACCAAAGCAATTGAAAAGTTGTATTTTGCTTTTACAGGAGGTGTAATACTTGGATTATGAATTACCTTTTTCAAATTCTCAGTAGAAGCTCCAATTTCACCTAAATTCTTCTCACACATTGTCTTAATGAAAATCACATTAATATTTCTCTCATTTTGTGGCAATGCATTTTGAAACTCTTCCAAGTGAATATAAGCAGTAGCATAATCTTCTGACTGATAATTCAAATTAGCTAATTCAAGTAATTTTTGAGATTTCTTTTTGATGTCCTTCTCAGCCATCAATGCTCTATCTTGTGCTGCAATTACTTTTGTTTTATCAGTATGAATTGCAGCCAATTGCTTTTGCAAATCGAAAGCTTCAATGTAAGATGAATTGATACCTAATGTAATATCAATCATTTTCTGAGACTTAGGATAATCCATTACTTGGAAATAAGTCTGCGCTAAACTGAAATAATATTCTTCTCTGAAAATAGTAAACATTGCATCAGCCTCGTTAGTGGTCATTTTATCCATCCACTGACTTGCTTCACCATATTTACCTTGGTTGAACAATGCCCAGATGTATTGATAATAATATCTTTCATTTCCAGACAAAGGCTCAATATCGCCAATTATTTTCGCCATTAACTCTTCCGCTTTTTCTGGATGATCCATTTCATTCCAGTACATAGCTTCATAATAGTCAAGGTCAAAAGACTCTGCTAATTCAAGTTTTCTTAAATCATCAATATGTTTTTTAGAAAAACGGTGTCTATTTGCTTGATCTAAAATATCTAAGATTTTAAGCTTGTATAAATATTTCTGCTCAATATTTTCATCCTTTTGAAAAGCCAAATCATAATATTTTACAGCTTCAGAAGGCTTTTTCTTCTGAGAATATAAATCTCCAAGCATTTCATAAGCTCTGAAAAAACTTGGGTCAGATTTTACACAAGCTTCTAATGTTTTAATAGCATCATTGAATTTTGTAACAGCCAGTAGTGTGTTTGCCTTTTTAAAGTAAACACTACCATCAGAAGGGTTAGCTTGTATTGCTTTGTCTAATTCCTCAAGAGCCTCACTGTAGCGACTGTTCGCTAAAAGGAAGTCAGCTGTCTCCAGATGAGCTTTTGCCACATCTTCCTGAGCTTTTAATTCCGTGACAAATAGAAATGAACAGAATAAGGACAGTATAATATTTAAGTGTGATAGTTTCATAGATGCTATAAAAATGAATTACTTTCTCTTGTATGTTATTTTAAAAAAAACTTTGAAACCAAAGTGCTTCTCTTAATAAAACTAATAATTATGCCACTTTAGTATTTCAATTAAGTATTTCGTTATAGAAAAATTAATAGGACTTCAAGAAATCAGTCAATTGACCATCAACACCATGAGAATTCAAGATTTTCAAGTAGGATTCTGCACTTTCTTTACTTACAAAATTTCCTGCAAAAACTTGATAAGTGATATCGCCACTGTATTGATCAATCATAATGTAAACATCTTCGATTTCATATTCTTGAACAATATGGCAATGTTCCTGTGCCGATTCAAGGTCACCAACATCAGTGATCAGAACTGACCATCTGTTTTTCTCTATTCTTACGCCGTTTGGATTGTATAGATATCTATACATAGGATCAAAGGAAATATACTCGGCAAAATACGTAGTAGGTTCCGCATCCGCACCTTCTTTGTTCTTTATATTAAAGAACCAATACGCTTGCAAAACATTGAATTTTGTAGCTTCCTCATCTCCATCAACATATAAATAGTAAGAGTTTCCTTGATCTGTCAATTGCTTAGGAATACCTCTTCTCATAGTATAAGCAGTAACTAAGTAATTACTTACCATTTCTCCTGGCTGTTGATCCTTTGGAGGTTTTGGAGCAATTCTTAGGAAATCGAGTTTACCATCATTATTAAAATCACCAAAACTGTCTGTTCCCTGATATAGACTGGAGAATGACGTCTGACGAATTTGTGATGGATCTGTGACATCGAACACATTATAACAACGGTATCTACAGTTATCACCTAAACAGTCTTCTCTAAAAGAGACCAACATTAAATAACTTTTACCTAAATAATCAAACTCTTTTGCTTCTAATACATTGGAATAGTTCTGACGAATTGATTTCTCCATTGAACAGAAAAAGTTGAACTCTCTATCCCCTAATATGATCCCTGTTGGGTTAGGGTTGAAGATGTTATCATACTGCGGTCCGTTTACAAAATAAATTTTAAAAGGGATTGACGCATCTCCGTAAATTGTAAAAGTAGTATCCCCTACCTCTGATGAGCTTGTAGGAAACAATTCACTTCTTACACTTACAGGTTCCTGAGATAAACTTCCAGGAGTATATGAATGTCCTTCTGTTACTTCTTGTGCAATAGTATTGCTGATACAAAATGAAGAAATAATGGTCAAACAGAAAAAAAATGTATTTATCTTTCTAGTGCAACAAAACATATCCGACTTCTTAACAATATTCTAACTTGATAGTAATTACGATAAATTAACAATTGTAATCTGAAATTATTCTCCAAATTCAAGTGAAAAACAAAAAAAATACAAGTTTTTCATTAAATACCTCTTTAACCATCAAATGATGTTTATTCAAGGCTCTTTTTTATTTAAAATAACTTCGACAATTCTTTACTAACAAATCTTGTTCCGTTAATGCATTATAATGTGCAGAACAAATGTACAAATCAAATTTAGAACCCTGTTGACTAAACTTTATTTGGTAAGAAAATGTAATATAAAAAAGGGGTTTTTAGATAGAAAATGACATCGAATGGCACAGGTCACTCAACGGAAATTATCTAATTACATTTGTCTTATTACTTAATTGAGTACTATTTTTGCAATGATCAACGTTGTACATACTAAAAGACAAGTATTAAGACAAAATCACTTGATCTTAATTCTTTTTATTTTTTGAGAATACTTCTTCTTAAAGCTTTAAATAGAACCACTATTAATGCATTTTACAACGTCGTAATCACAAAAAAAAAGTAAAGAATTAATCTGAAACTTTTTAACTTAATACTGAAAAATAAGTTCATTTATAAGAAAAATTCATGATGAGAATCTTACTTATCTCTGTAATATCAATATTTATTTTTAGCACGCAATTAATCGCTCAAGACTCATTAGACCGAACAAGAATAATATTTAAATCTGGAAAATTTTCTAATTCAACTCACATTGAAGTAGAAATTCATGGTGTAGGTATTACTGAAATGATGGCTAGCGGTTCAAAATCTTTTGAAGGAGCTAGATGGATAAAATTTTCAAAATTATTTTCTTACCATCTTTCCGACGGGGACGGATTAAAAGAAGTCTATTTTAAATTCAAGGATGTTGACGGAAATGAATCAAAAGTTTTGATGAAAAAAATCACTCTTGATACAACCCCACCAACAGATATTTCGGTTAAAATAGACGTTCCTACAAAATACTTCACAGATCCTAACAGCTTGAAGGTAGGTGTAATTTTAGGACATAAGGGTGCCAAATATTTCCAGATCAGCAACACATCTGCTTTTCATGGTAACAAATGGAGATTGATTCAAGATGAATTCATTGAATGGGATCTTGCTCCGGGTGATGATGGCGTTCGCAAAGTTTATGCGAGATATAGAGATCAAGCTGGCAATATCACTAGCGTGGTCACTGATGAGATCATTGTAGATAGAACAGCACCGTTTGGCGGAAAAATTTCGATCAACAATGGAGAAAAAGTTTCCAACAGACAAGACTTTAACGTAGACCTTACCTTTTTCTGTAGACAGGCTGACTCTATGTTAGTTGCTCAAAGCAGTAATTTTGAAGGTGCGGCGTGGGAACCCTACAACACAAAAAAAAGTTTCAAATTGAGTGAAGGTGATGGAATAAAGCAAATTTTTGTGAAGTACAAGGACCTTGCGGGAAATCAAACACAAACGTATTCTTCAAGCATTACTATGGATACAAGTGCTCCACAAAATATCACACTTTCAATTGATCAAGGTGCTGAGTCTACTACCAATATCAATAAACTGGTTACATTAGAACTCAACGGAGACGATGCCGCCATGATGATGGTTAGCAATAATTCATCTTTTCAGGGAGCACACTGGCAACAGGTACAACCTAAAATCACAAACTGGAAACTCAGTGGTGAAGCTGATGGAAAGAAACATGTTTACGTGAAATTTAAGGATGATGCGGGTAATATTTCAAGGCCAATCAGAGCGAGTATAGAATTAAAAAGAGGTTTCTAAGTTGTTATAGAATTTAATCAACTTACTTTCAATACAGTAAAAAAGGATTCATTTATAAGTAAATGAATCTTTTTTTTTGTGATAAAATTTTGAAAAAAGTATAATCTTTTATTAATTCGCATTTATCCTATATAATTAGTAGATTAAATAAAAGTTAAAGAATATGTCATCGCAAAGCATCATTCCACAAGCTTCAGCAATATCATTTGATCAGCGAGTTGATGAAATCGCAAAGCAGGTGGCTATCTATCATTCGGAAGGAAAAAGAATTTTTGCTAGCTCCTCATTTCAGCCTCAAAGTGTTGTTTTGTTGGACATCATCAGCAGAGTAGATAAAAATATACCAGTTTATTTTTTAGATACTAATTATCATTTTCCTGAAACAATCGAATTTAGAGATCAATTAGCCAAGAAGCTTGGATTAAATATTATAGACCTGAAGTCGAAAATCCCTGTTGAAAAACAAGTGGATGAAAACGGGGAACCTCTTCATGTACACCATCATGACAGATGTTGCCATATCAACAAGGTTGAACCTTTAGAAGATATCCTTAAAGAAAACGATGTTTGGATTAATGGTATCAGAAAAGGACAGTCAGCAGTACGTGCTCAAATGCAGAAGGAAGAAAAAGCAAAGCATGGTGTTATCAAATACCACCCAATCTTAGACTGGGATTCAAGAATGGTATTCCAATACATCAATGAAAGAAAACTTCCTCTACATTCTCTTATTGCAAAAGGATATTTTAGCGTAGGTTGCTTACCTTGTACAGCAAAAGCAGATCCTACAAAACCACTATGGTCAGATGACCGTTCGGGTAGATGGGCCGGTAAAGCCAAGACTGAATGTGGCTTGCACACCAGCTTATAAGATACTAACTGGTAATACAATGGAACTAAGAAGTCTCAAGTAATGCACTTGGGACTTTTTTTATTTCGTTGGTTGAAAAAAGAATGCCATTCGTTGAAATCATTGTCATTCTTGAATCCCAATCATGACCTTTGGAGTATACAAAATCAAACAAAAACAATTTTTAATCATTAGTGTCATGAAAAAAACAAAAGTTCTAATTTTATCATTATTTGCTCTGGCAACGTTAACATTTTCATTTGTAAGTGTAGCACAACAAGACAAGAAAAAGAAAAGAGAAGAGGCGCGCAAAGAGATCAAAGCTTATATGAAAGCGGAAGTCCTGCCTGTAGTTCTTGAAAGCAGAAAAGAGTTTGATCAAAAGCTTTCTAATGCTGAAAAGAAAACATTAGTGTCATTAAGAGAAAGATTAGATGCTCTTTCGAAGAAGAAGGAAGGAATGAAGCGCCCTGAAGGAGAACCTACTGAGGAACAGAAAAAAGAGCGTCAGGCCATGGAAAAAGAAATGCGTCATATTACAACAGCGGCTTGGGAAATTGTAGATAATCATGAGGCTGATTTAGAAGAAATCAAAGCATCTACAAAAACACAGCAGGAACAGTGGAAAACGGATATGAAAGCCATTTTTGAAAAATATAAGCCTGAAGATAAAGAAGGAAATGGCGGCAGAAATGGTAAAAAAGGTAAAGGCCACGGTAGAAGAGGTAAAATGGGACAAGGCATGATGGGGCACTATCAGCCAGTGATGTTTGTCTTAATGGACCCTTCGAAGTCAGTAGATGAAATTGCTGATGAAATGGAGAAAAGACAAATGAAAAGAATGAACCATAAAGGTGGTAAAGGACATGGTAGAGGTCACCATGGCGGTGGTAGAAACTAAGTCTTAAATCTCCCAAAAAAAGCCATTACAATTTTGGTTGTAATGGCTTTTTTATGCATTAGATATCAATATTAGTATTCAATATCTGCAACGAGTATATCGGCTAAAATGGGCTTTACATTTTCACCTACTACTTTTACATGTGCTGGGTGAACTTGATAAGACTCTAAATCTGCTTTGGAATCAAAGATAGAATAAAGAACTACATCAAAACCTTTTGAGCGGTCTGAAAAATTCTCCTTCACTTGAATTTCTTTTAACTCATCAATTTTTCCACCTAAAGCTTGTAAAGCATCAATTAATTCCTGCTTTTGAGTAGCAGTTGTCTCTTCTTTTAATTTGAAAAGTACTGTATGATTAATCATCTGTCTGTATTTTATTGTTCACTACAAAAATAGAAACCTTTCTATAAATTAAAAACCTGATTCAGATGATTACATTCCATCCAAATCAGGTTTATGGTATTATTATTTTCTTTATGATTTTATTATTGAGCACTCACTTCATGTTCAATTTTGCCCGGAAGAGTCAATTCATCTCCATCCTCATTTTCAAAGGATAAATTGTAAGATGCCTTAGCCACTACAACTCCCGATGAAAGAGGAGTACCTTCTACTCGGTAAACAATCACAAGTGGTGTATGAGCATTTTCTTCAGAAATAGAATACTCCCATTCATCATCCGTTACAAAATTCATACTTGAGAAATTATCCGCGGCAATAGATACTCCTGCGGTACTATAAAGCTCGTTCAGTGCTCCAAGGTGTTCTGATAACTTATTGTACTCATTCAGTTTTGTTTCTCTTTTTTGCTGCAGTGCCACCACTTCATCCAAAGAACCTAGGCGTTCTTTAGTTTCAGCAACAACATTGTCAAATTTTCCTTTCTTACGGTAAAAATTATCCTGAGAGTGCTTTACAATAATTTTATCATAAAGGTAATCCTGCAAGGCAATGTAAAACACATCGATTCTTTCACCGTCATCTCCTGCTTTTCTATGCTGATTATAGATATATTCAAATGCAAATAAAGTCCTCAATAACGATCTGCCTTCCTCAAACAATCTCGTATTGGCTACTTCCAACTCCTCAATAGCTTGATTTACACCTCCTACAGATGCATTCTGGCTTTTAGCATCGTTCAAAACATTTAATACTTTATCAATATTTTCCTGCATCAAGTTTATATCTCTGATGTATCCATCTCTTGTCGAAAGTAAACGAGCAACAGCAGACTGCACAGCTCCACTTTTACCTGAAGCATCATCAACATTGATCTGTCCCGCAATCACTTCAGTATGCTCATAGATATCAGACATATCAGACAATTCTTCCTGCAGGTTTCGAAGGCTATTTTCTAAATCACCTGTATCATCGCCAAGAGAACTCCATATTTTTTTGATATCGGCATCCACCTGTCTTACACCCTGATCTGCACGTTCAACAGCATCTTCAACTTGTTTAATATTCATATTAGGCAAGCGTAAAGTTATGGCTACTGCACTGCCTTCAACAGCATCACCATTTAACTCCCAGATTGCTTTTTCTTTGATAAACTCATCAATGGAAACCAACTGAGGATCTACTTCTTCGTCATCACTAAAAATAAAAAAGAAGACCGTTGTCAGAAGTAGAACTCCACCGAAAACCGATCCAATAATAATTAATAATTTTGTTGATGATGATGCGCTTGTATTATCTTCCATACGCTAAAGTTAATTTAATATTTGGTATTGCTTTTTTTCTGAATAAATAACAGCTTTTTGCATTCGCACTTACAAAATGCATACAATTATATACTATTCTCATTAATAATTTGTCTACTTCCCCAAAACCTAAATCCAATTTTGAAAGAGTTTCGATTGTATTATGATATATAATATTCGTTTTACGTCCTATTTTTATAACGATTATTTGAATCTGAAATTTTAAAAATCTAAAAAAAAATAATTGTGGTGAAAGATTGGTGTGATTTGAATGACAATTTCATAAATTGTTACTCTATAAAAAATACAAGAAACATATGAGCCAACAACGCATCTTATGGGCTGATGATGAAATAGAATTACTAAAGCCTCACATATTATTTTTAACAAAAAAAGGTTATGAAGTAACTCCCGTTTTAAGTGGTTTAGACGCCATTGAAAAATGTGAAGAAGAGGAGTTTGATATTATATTCCTAGATGAAAATATGCCGGGTATGACTGGACTTGAAGCTTTGGAGCAAATCAAAAGGATCAAGCCAAATATACCTGTAGTGATGATCACAAAGAGTGAGGAAGAATATATTATGGAAGATGCTATTGGGGCCAAAATTGCTGACTACCTCATAAAGCCAATTAATCCTAAACAGATTCTTCTGTCTATCAAGAAAATCTTAGATACTAAAAAATTAGTTTCTGAAAAGACCAATTCTGCTTATCAACAAGATTTCCAGAGCATCATGATGTCGTTTATGAATGATATGGAATGGGAAGACTGGGTTGAAACCTATAAGAAATTGGTTTACTGGGACATAGAAATCACACAAACCGAAAACAGAAGTATGGGTGAGGTTTTTGAAATGCAAAAAAACGAAGCCAACCACAACTTCTGCCGTTTTATAAAAGACAATTATATTGATTGGATGGAGGACCCTGAAAACCGTCCTATTCTTTCACATGAATTACTTTCTGAAAAAGTTTTTCCATACGTAAGAGAGAACGAAGAGAGTGTTTTCTTTATCCTGATTGATAACTTAAGATATGATCAATGGAAGGTAATTGAACCATTAGTAGCTGACCTTTTCAATATCAAAGAGGAAGTCTATTGTCCAATCCTGCCAACCACTACTGCTTATGCAAGAAACGCTATTTTCTCTGGTTTAATGCCTTCGGAAATTGAAGCTACTTATCCAGAATGGTGGGTGAATGACAATGATGAGGACAGCAAAAACAATTACGAAGAAGAATTATTAGGGGAGCAACTGCTACGTCATGGTATTCAGGAGAAATTCAGCTACCATAAAGTCATCAGAGCTTCTCAAGGCAAGCAGGTGAATGATCAGATCAACAGCTTATTACATAAAAAATTCAACGCCGTAGTTTACAACTTTGTAGATATGCTTTCTCATGCAAGAACGGATACTAATATGGTAAGAGAACTGGCACCTGATGAAGCGGCTTACCGTTCGATCACAAAATCATGGTTTGAACACTCTACTTTGTATGAGATGCTGAAAATGTTGGCTGAGAAAAACTGTAAAGTATATATCACCACAGACCATGGTACAGTAAGAACAAAGAAACCTTACAAAATCATTGGGGACCGAGAAACAAACACAAACTTAAGATACAAACAAGGTAAAAACCTTTCTTACAATAAGAAAAATGTACTTGTAGCTCGTCACCCAGAAGACTTTGGTTTACCAAAAACAGAAGTTTCTACTTCTTATGTTTTTGCAACGGAAGACTACTTCTTTGCTTATCCTAATAATTACAATTATTATGTGAGTTATTATAAAGATACTTTCCAGCATGGTGGAATTTCTATCGATGAGATGATTATTCCATTTATTGAGCTGAGTAAAAAGTAACTCTTCTAAGTACTTGGGCAATAAGTTAGAGTTTGTTTCAAAGGTCTATAATTCAAATTATGGGCTTTTGTCCAAGTACTTACTCTTTACTCCTTAACCTTTCCTAATGAAAAAAGGTAAGTGACCTAAACCATTATTAATTCTCCTTCATAATGACGATTTTTGTAAATTCGATATTTGAGGTATTAAATTATATGGAATTTACAGCAATAGATTTTGAAACAGCACACGGTGCAAGATGGAGTATTTGTCAAGTAGGAATTGTCAAAGTAAAAAATGGTGAAATTATTGACCGTTATGAGACTTTGGTGCGCCCGCCTGATAATCGCTACCATAGTTTCAATACTACTATTCATGGTATTACTGCTGAAATGACAAAAGATGCTCCTAGCTTTTTTCAAGTTTGGGATGATATCAAACCTTATATCGATGGGCAATTGATTGTAGCACACAATGCTGGTTTTGATGTTGGAGCTTTAGAACAAACATTAGAATTGTATGATCTTGATGTGCCTGATTTCCAATATGATTGCACTTACCGAATTACAGGAGCAGCACTTGACGATGTCTGCTACACTTACGGTTGGGCATTGAATCATCACAATGCATTGGCAGATGCTGAAGCTTGTGCAAAGCTATATCTGGAATGTATTTCTGAAAAAGAATTGCCCATTTTCGAGAAAAATCCTTTCAAAAAGAAAAAGTCAAATCCTCCTTACCGCACACAGCTTTCTGGTGATATTTTGAAACCTGATTTTGAGAATGCAGATCCCGACAGTCCTTTTTACAGACAAAAAGTAGTGATCACTGGTATTTTTAATGCTTGGGAAAGATTGGAATTAGCCACTATCATCAAAGGATTAGGAGCTAAAATCAATTCCAATATCTCAGGTCTCACTAACATTGTTCTTGTAGGAACGGATCCCGGACCTTCAAAATTACAGAAAGTCAGAAACTTAAATGCAAGCGGCAAGAATATTGAAATACTTAAAGAAGAGGAACTGAAAGATATCCTCGCTGTTTTAAATCATAACTAACACTATTCCTAATGGGCAACCTATTATACAAAACCATTCGTTTTTTTGTGAAATATGTTTACTTAAAGCTGGTATTTTACAAAGTAGAAAAAACGGGGTGGGAGAAAATTCCCAAAGATGTACCTATCCTTTTTGCTGTCACTCACCCGCTAATGTATATTGATGCATTAGTACTTGGATGCAGTTACAACAAACCACTCTATTTCATCACTAAATCCACTGTTTTTAAAGGAAAATTCAACAAATGGTTCTTTAAAAAGCTGAACATGATCCCTGTGGTACGAAAGCAGGATGTTCCTAAAGGACAACCCTTTTCTAATAAAGACATGTTCAAACACTGTATCAACACATTGACAGAAGGTGGAGATATTCTTATTTTTTCTGAAGGCACCAGCATTTGGGAAAGAAAATTAAGAGGCTTGAAATCAGGTACTGCAAGAATCGCTTTGGAAACTGAGGTAGCCAATCAATTCCAACTGAATGTACATATCGTACCTGTAGCGTTGAACTATACACATATTGGCAGCGTATTTCCTAGTGTTAGTATTGAAATTGGAGACCCAATTAAAGCCAATGAATACAAGGAGGATTATGAAAGCAACAGTGGTAAAACCGCTCAGGAAATCACAAAAAAAATTGAAGAAGAAATACTGAAAAGCTACTTTACGCTTCCTAATCTGGAAGCTGAAGCTCCACTTATTCAGTCGGTAACAATGTACACCGAAACTACTCCTTTTAAAAGAAAACAATCTTTGAAAGATTATTTCCATTACCTCAACAAAGGATTGGACTTTCTAGAAGAACTTTCCGAAAATCAACTCAACACCATCAAAGAAAAGATTGAAAACTACAGTGCTTTACTGAAGAAGCAGAAAATAAAAGATGAAACGTTCTGGAATAATGGAAAATCGCATCAAAGCTTGTGGACTCTTTTTTTCAGATCAATTGTAGCCATACTTGTATTGCCCTTCCATTGCGTCAATTGGGTTTTGAATAAAATTCCTTATAAAATTTCAAAGTCTATTGCTTTGAAATCTTCTAATGAAATGGAAGTCTGGGGTGCGAATTTGATTGCGTTATGCGGTGTCATTTTTCCTATCTTCTATTTTACTTACCTGATGATGGCTTATTATTTATGGGGTGGTTTTCCTTGGTATTACTTCTTGGTAATGCTGATTTTTCCATTTTTCACCTATGCTTCGTATTTTTTCAATAATTATTTGAACTTCCTTGTATCCGATTGGAGAGTATTTTTGTTATCCAAACAAAACAAAACGACTTATCAGTCTATCAAAGAAGAAAGAAAGAGTATTATTGATGCTATTGATTTAATTATCAATTAGTACTAAGTCAAAAATAAATCAGAGTTAATTCTAATTTATTTTTTGTGAGTACAACGCTAAAAAACGTATTAATAGTGGTTCTATTAAAAGTTTTTTGAAGGAAGTAATCGCAAAACAATAAATAGAATTCAACGCTAAAAAACGTATTAATAGTGGTTCTATTAAAAGTTTTTTGAAGGAAGTAATCGCAAAACAATAAATAGAATTAGTATGAGATAATTTTGAATTTGTACTTAAAGCAGTATAAGTAATAGAAATTCATTCAACCTAACCCTTATCATATCAATATAAATGGCAAAAAAGCATAAGTTAGGAATTGTATTTTCGGGAGGAGGTGCCAAAGGGCTGGCACATATCGGTGTGTTGTTTTACTTGAAAGAATTGGGTATAGTACCCGATGCAGTTGCCGGTACAAGTGCGGGATCCATCATTGGCAGTATGTACGCATATGGCATACCGTTAACACAAATACAGGAGTTCTTTTTGACTACAGATCTATTTGATTGGGAAAGAAGATCCTTTTTCAAATCGAATGTACTTTTCCGAGGAATTGTAGACCCCAAAACACTGAAGAAAGACCTTCTGAAAGTTTTCCCTGATGATGATTTCAGACACTGTGAAAAGGAGCTTTCAGTTGTGGCCACCAATATGCTTTCCGCAGAAGAGAAAATATTTACTTCAGGTTCCATTACCGATGCTATATTAGCTTCTATTGCCTACCCTTTTGTGTTTTCGCCCATGGAAATTGGCGATCAGCTTTACAGTGACGGTGGAATTTTAAACCACTTTCCTGTAGATGTATTAAGAGATCAGTGTGAAAAAATCATTGGTGTTTATGTGTCTCCTATTCGCCAATACGAGAAAGAAGAATTGAATAATATTCAGAAAATTACTTTAAGAGCCTTGTCACTCAAAGGTGATAAAGCAGAGCTGAAAAAATTGGACGATTGTGATATTCATATTTTTCCTCAAGACCTTGTGCATTATAATACTTTTGACACGGACCCTGAAAAATTAATTGAAATTGTGGAAGTAGGTTACGATGAAGCGGCCAAGTATCATGATCAATTTATACAGTTAAGAAAAGAATTAAGGGAAATTTAGTGGTGAAAAAGCAGTTTGAAGATCATTTCATTACAAAAAATGATCGAATGTAAGTATATTGGTAATTACTTACTCGAGTAGTCAAATATTATTTTAAGCTTATCAAGTTACTGTGATGTGGAGTAGAATCAAAAAACTTATTCATCATAAATCATCAAACAAAGAGATTTTAAAAAACATTTCTTTACATTTAGAAAAAGAGGCGGAACACTTGTATCATTTGCAGATGTCTCTAAAATCTCAGGTTTTGACACTTCAGGGCAAAGCGGACAACATTCAGAAGCATATCAAAAAAAATCAGTTTGATATAAAAGCTGCAATTGGAAATGAGCAACGTTCAAAAGCCATGGAGTTGAACAATTATGGTAATACGTTAAAGAAAGAGAGGGATCATTATGTTAAATCAGTAAAAGATTTAGAAATAAGATTACTTGATACGTCGTCAAAAATTTCCATTCTTCAAGTTCAAAAAGAAAAAGTCTCTACCCAGTTGATGTTCATCAAATCTAATCATCAAAGTGATGCTTTTGATGTGGAAAAATTTCTTTATGATGTATTCAATGAAGAAGAACAGGATGATTTCACTTCTGAAGAAGAATTGCTTTCTATGGAAATTGATCTTGCACTAGAACAAACAAAAGAAGCAGACGAATCAGAAGAGAAAATTCAGCAATTTTTTGATGAAATAGAACCTAAAAAAGAGAGCAAATCTGCCCCTAAAAAAAATAATGAAAGCTTGATCGATTCCTTTTTCTCAAAAACAAAGCAACAGACATCTCAAGAGAAAAAAATCGATGATTTTTTCAATAAAAAATAGTCCGCAATTCTAATATTCATTTTCTAATAAATATATTTAAGAATATAAACAACTTCAGAGAAGTTCTGTCGTTCTATAAACAAACTTTTATTAATACATTACAGCTTTATTATGAGTATTTCTCTTAAAAAAGGGAACCGATTTAACCTCACAAAAAACGAAAAAGGCCTCGACAAAATTATGGTAGGCTTAGGTTGGGATATGGTGCCTGGTAATAACCTAGATCTAGACGCTTCTGTTTTCATGATCAACGGAAGTGGTAAACTGCCCGCAGACGAATACTTTGTTTTCTTCAATAACCTAAAATCGCCAGATAACAGTGTAGAACACACGGGTGACAACAGAACCGGAAAAGGTGACGGTGACGACGAAATGATTCTGGCTCACTTGTCAAAAATTTCTCCTCAGGTGGAAGAAATGGTATTTGTGGCTTCCATTCATAATGCTGAAGTACTAAGACATCATTTCGGCATGCTTCAAAACGCTTATATCCGTATTGTTGACATCGACACGCAAAGGGAAATTGTTCGATTCAATTTGGATGAAAACTATTCAGGAATCACGGATATGGAATTTGGGCGTTTGAAAAAAACGAACGGAGAATGGCATTTTATTGCCGCTGGTGAAGGCTCTAAGATTGGGCTTCAAGGTTATGTGGATCTTTATGCTTAAATTTGCACATATTTATAGGCCGAACTTTATTCTTAATTAAGTAAACTGGCGAAATTAGTTTCATAACAATCGTAGACTGGAAAAAACTCCTTCTAATACCATCTGAAAACTTTTGCTCAAATTAATTTCGCCTTTATTCTTATAAAGCAAACACAAAGGCTCTTCATAAACTAAGATATCATTTGACCAATGAGTACATCTCTAAAGAAAAAAACTGGAATTTCATTATCGAAAGGGAGTAAAATTTCCCTTCTCAAAAAAGATGGCAATACGCTGGACTATGTCAGAGTAGGTGTAAACTGGGGTGCTATCAAAGAAAAAGTCCTTTTTGGGCTTTTGAACAATAAAGTTAACGTTGACCTTGACGCAAGTATAAGTGCTTTCGATAAGGAAATGAACGAGATCTACACAGTCTATTATAACGAATTAGTTTCTCCTGACGGTGCTGTAACACATACTGGAGATGACTTGGAAGGAGATTCAGAAGAAAATGACGGTTTGGACAATGAAACTATTCAGGTTCATCTCAATGAGGTAGCTCAGGAAGTGGATCAGATTTTCTTGTACCTTAATTCGTACAAAAAGCAGGATTTTGCAACGATTCCTTTCTCTGAAGTGAGAATTTATACTAAGAATGACCTGATTGCAACGTTCAACCTTTCTTCCAATTCTGAGTTTGCCGGATATGTTTCCATGATTATGGGACGCCTTTATAAGATTGAAGGCAACTGGAAGTTTGAAGCTTTAGGAGAACCTATCCGTTCAAGAGATATAGAAGGAACGATCAAATATTTACAGGTAAAATATTCTTAATTTTGCCTGCACTTTCTTCTCAAAATCATGACAAGTATGAAATGAAATGAATTTTGATAGAAAGTTAATTATAAAGACACCTATCAGAGATGAGGGAAGAGTGATACAGTACTGTAGCATTTCTTCTCTCCTTTTTTAGAGCTTGTTTAAAACATCTCTTATGAAAATAATGATTGTCTTTATCACTCAATGACACTAAAAATATTGAAGGTAACGATCTACTACACATGTACACTGTAAACTATTTATAGTGATTAGAAATGAACCAATTAATTCCGTTTATTACTAACAACCAATTAGTTTACAATACAACTACCTTCTTTTTATGAAAATATAGGGAGTGCTAACACTGTAGTACTATTCCTTATCCACTTAAACTTTTGACTATTACAATGGAACGAATCAACTACCACAACAAGCGATTTAAGGCTATTTCAAACTCCGAAAATGGAGAAGTTGACAATGAAACATTTTTCCATTATCGACAAGGTGGTGATGTAATCTGGGCTACCTATTACGGCACCAATATCAGAATGGGAACAATCACAGGAATTGTCAAAGAAGACAGTTCTTTGGAGTTTACTTATCAACACGTCAACACCAATGATGAAATCATGACAGGAAAATGTATTTCCATTCCAGAAAAACAGTCTGACGGCAACTTGATCATGAAAGAAACCTGGGAGTGGACCTGCAAGGATTTCTCAAAAGGCACTTCTAAAATTATAGAACTCGTTGAAAAAGAAAATTTAGTACGACTGTTTTAATCAACAGCTTCTGACGTTTTAACGCATATCAATAAATTTTATCGAATTATAGTTTTTTTCGATCGGATTTTAATTCACTTTTTAGAGTTTATTGTGTTAATTGCGAATGAAAAAAATGATCTATCTCACCAAAACTGCGATATATCATCTTTTTTGAAAACGAAAAATATTATTCATAACAATAAAAACTTACTACAATGGCATTCGAATTACCTCAGTTACCGTATGCATACGATGCTTTAGAGCCACACTTTGACGCTCGTACAATGGAAATTCACCACTCTAAGCACCACGCTGCTTATACTTCAAAATTAAACGCAGCTATCGAAGGTACTGCTGACGCTGACAAGTCTATCGAAGACTTACTTTCAGCTGACGAGTTATCAGGTGCTGTAAGAAACAACGGTGGCGGTTTCTACAACCACAACTTATTCTGGACAGTTTTATCACCAAACGGTGGTGGTGCTCCTACAGGAGACTTAGCGGCTGCTATTGATGCTGCATTTGGTTCTTTTGATGCTTTCAAAGAAGCTTTTGCTAACGCTGCTGCTACACGTTTCGGTTCAGGTTGGGCTTGGTTATGTGTAGACAATGGTACTGTTTCAGTTTGCTCAACTGCAAACCAAGACAATCCATTAATGAAAGGTGAGTGCGGTGGAACACCAATCTTAGGTCTTGACGTTTGGGAGCACGCTTACTACTTAAACTACCAAAACCGTCGTCCTGATTACATTTCTGCATTCTGGAATGTTGTAAACTGGGAAGAAGTTGCAAAAAGATTTGAAGCGGCTAAGTAATTAGCACTTATCAAAAATAAAAAAGAAGCCATCTTGGAATACTCCTAGATGGCTTTTTCAGTATAAGTAAGTCACACACACTAATTTTACAGCTACAGGTTAAAAAAATCTACCTGTTTTTCTTATTTCTATTACTAAAAAATACGTTGAGAATAAGGAGTCACACATACCTTATTTGAAGTTTTATACCCTATTCTAATTGCCATAACTGTTATTGAATCTGTTGCTTTAATATTGATTGGTTCACTATATATCGCCCACTCTTCGTCATTTTTTTGATAACCTATAGAAGCTCCTTGAGTAGCACATGCTAAATGTAATTTGCCATTTCTCACCTTGTATTCCACATCAGCGGTTTGAGGTTGTTCTTGATTAGGCCACATTTCTTCAATCATTTTTGCTTCTGCTTCCAAGCATCTATCCTTAATATTTTTTTGCCATTTATTCATTGCCCCTCTCATTCTTTTCACTACCTCTTTCAATTGTGTATCTCCTATCACATTATACAATTCATCAGGATCATTTTTCAAGTCATATAACACTTCTAATTCTTTGACAGGAACAAACCATTTCATCTGACCTTCAGGAAGCTTCTTTTGATCCTTCAATTCTAATAAGACTTGCATGGTAGGTACATTTTTTCTGTACTCTATATCTTGATAGCTTGATGGCAATTCATATAAATACTTTACATAAAGGTATTTTCCATCTGTCACACTTCTTCTTGCAGAAGTATGCTCATCCATTCTATCCCTCGCTGCAAAAGAGTACTTTCTCTTTTGAGATTGAATACTTGTCCCCTGTAAATATTTTGGAGCTTTCACCCCTGCCATTTCTAATACCGTTGGCGCTAAATCAATAAAGTTCACCACTTGCTCACTGTAACCTTTTGCCGCATTTTGAGGATATTTTATCATAAAGGGAACATGCACCCCTGATGAAATCACTTCACGTTTTTGTCTTGGCATCGGTCCGCCATGATCAGAGAAGAAAAAAATATAAGTATTGTCATACAACCCATCTTCTTTTAATTGCTCGATGATCTCCCCCACTCTTTTATCCAATAACTCAAGATTACTATACACTCTTGCGATGTCTTTTCTTACTTCAGTAGTGTCAGGGTAATAGTCAGGAACATTTACTTTATGAGGTGAAACGGTGAGAGGAAGATGATTGTGCTTCCATAATTTCGATTCATGCGTTTCATTAAAATTAAATACCGCAAAAAAAGGTTGATCTACTTCTCTATTTCTCCAATGTGCTTTTGTATCATTTTGATCCCAAGCTGTAAAAGGTGAAGCAAATTGATAATCTGTCTTGGCATTGTTGGTACAATAATATCCTGCTTCCCTCAAATACTCTGGAAAACACTTTACATAATGAGGAATAACGGCACTATACTCTATAACATTATTGCCCTCTTTATCTGTCACATTTTTGTTTTTACTATAAACTCCTTTACTCTCACCCATGATGTCTCTGCCTGTTCGCATATGGTTTGTCCCTAAAAAAGTTGGATACATACCCGTAATAATGGCAGATCGACTCGGAGCACAAACACCCGCGGTAGAAAACGCATTATTAAAAACTTTACTGTTTTTAGACAATGAATTGATATTTGGAGTATGAGCCGTTGAATCACCATAACAAGCAAGCAAAGGACTCATATCTTCAAAAGTGATCCAAACAATATTGGGTCTTTGATTTTGTGCTATCGTTGACAATGCTAATAAGAGTAATAGCATTAATGTTCCACTTTGTTTCATACTCAATACTAATTTCTATTCTGGGTAGACACTCAAGTCTTTTGGTTAAAAACCTGAATTCACATGATGTGATTCCGATATTGTTTCTACAAATATCAGTGATTCATTCTTTTGAGGAGGGTGAAAAACTGTTCAAAAACGTTTGCATTTGTGTTTTTGCACACGTCAATAACAATCACAACTGAATATCAGTTGTTTACATTTATTTCATGTTTTTTTTATGAACTATTTCCACACCTACAAGAATCATTATTCAACTATAATAACAGTGTATCAAAGTACTTTTGCATAGGTACTTTTGGAACAGGAAGTACACTCTAAATTTTTTAAAGAAATGAATTGATTATAATTCATTTTATTATTTGTACCAGAACAAAAGTGAACTGACATTTTTCTTTTGCCCTAGTACTTAAGTTGAATATCATCAGATGAAAAGATTACTTATTTTTTTCCCATTTATGATTGGACTTCTTTCGCTGGGAAGTTGCTCCAAAGTAAATAGCTCTCAAGAAGAGACCGCTCAACCAAATATCATATTTATCATGAGTGATGATCACGCCACCAACGCCATTAGTGCTTATGGTGGAAGATTAGCAAAACAATTTCCTGACCTTACTCCTAACATTGACCGTATAGCCAATGAAGGGATGATTATGCAAAATACATTTTGTACAAACGCTATTTGTGGTCCTTCTAGAGCGGCCATATTAACAGGTAAGTTCAGTCATAAAAATGGTTTCTTTAAAAATGAGAGCGGTGGTGATTTTGATGGTTCTCAACAAACATTCCCTAAGCTATTACAAAAAGCAGGCTACCAAACGGCTGTAATTGGAAAATGGCATTTAGGCACTGTTCCAACTGGATTTGATTACTCTAAAGTGATGATCAATCATGGCGGTCAGGGTACTTATTTTAACACTATTTTCCTAGAAAACGGTCAAGATACCATTAAAGAAACTCGTTTTCACTCTTCAAGACAAGTTTGGGAAGATGCTAAAAAGTGGTTAACGGGAGGTCGTGATCAGAAGAAACCATTTATGTTGATGTATCAGTTCAAGGCACCTCACCGCCCTTGGGACCCTGATCCACAATTCCAGCATGTATTTGATGATGTTGAAATCGTTGAGCCAGAAACTTTCAATGATACTTATGAAGGAAAAGTTGCGGCAGGTAACACTTGGCAAACGATCGAAAGAAACTTAAACAGAAAGGATTTAAAAGTACATCCTGAAAATATTGACGCAATGTTTAAGCAAGAAATCAATGCTTGGTACAAATACGGAAATAATAACGAAGAACCTTGGTCGCCAAATGATACATTAAAAGGTCAGGATTTGAAGAAATGGAAATACCAAAAGTACATGAAAGAGTACTTGGGTTGTGTAAAAGGTGTGGACCACTATATTGGTGAGTTATTAAACTACTTAGATGAATCTGGATTAGCTGAAAATACGATCGTGATTTATACTTCTGATCAAGGTTTCTATTTAGGTGAACACGGTTGGTTTGATAAGAGAATGATGTATGAGGAGTCTTTCAAAATGCCATTCTTAATCCGCTACCCAAATCATATTCAACCAAAAACGGTCTCTAACAAATTAGCCATGAACGTGGACTTCGCCCCAACATTACTTGATTTCGCAGGTGTTGAAATTCCAGAAGACATTCAAGGAAAGTCGTTCCGTAATATTGTAGAAGGAAAAGAGGAAGACAAGTGGAGAGATGCAGTGTACTATCACTACTACGAATTCCCATGGTGGCACCACGTTTTACCTCATTATGGTATCCGTACTGAAAAGTACAAACTGATCCATTTCTATTACAACCCTGAGGTGGCGAAGAATGAATGGAGAGCCAACGATTGGGAACTTTTCGATTTAGAAAACGACCCTAACGAGCTTAACAACCTCTATGGAAAAGCAGGTTATGAAGAAATCACAGCTCAATTGAAAGAGCGTCTTTTAGCGGTTCAAAGCGAGTATCAAGAAGACACTCAAGAAGATATGATGAAAAAAACAGATGTACGCATCGGGCGCGTATACGAACATAACAAATATTCAAAATAGTAAGAGTACAGTTATAACAATCTTGTAAGTAAAAGGCAACTTCCTTTGGGGGTTGCTTTTTTAGTGAAAGAATTTTCTTGTACATTCAATATTCTTCTATCTTCTAAAAATGAATTATCACATTCTTAGAATCTCCTTTTCCATTTTTAAAATCAAAACTAAAATGCTGTTTACCCTTTTGGAAATTATCAAAGAGCTTCGCTATGAATAAAGGATTATTTATATTATTTGAGTGCAGTACCTCTCCATCATTAAAAATATAACCTGTCTTTTTTCCTGTCTGATGATCTAAAAAGTAGGCTTTATTATAACTAGAATCAGAGAAATAAAATGCATAATCTCGAAACTGGTTCAAGTCTTAAGCTGAAAGCGTGACTTGGACCTATATCTGAAAAAGTCTGTAGACTTTTAGTGCTGACTGGTCTTGCTATAAGTCTTTAGACTTATTACAATTGTAAGCACAAGTGACGCTTCGCTGAACACTTGCGCTAGTCCGGGTTAAAGAATTTTCTTGTACATTCAATATTCTTCTATCTTCTAAAAATGAATTATCACATTCTCAGAATCTCCTTTTCCATTTTTAAAATCAAAACTAAAATGCTGTTTACCCTTTTGGAAATTATCAAAGAGCTTCGCTATGAATAAAGGATTATTTATATTATTTGAGTGCAGTACCTCTCCATCATTAAAAATATAACCTGT